>NZ_JAQQBV010000004.1:0-318533 GCF_046030735.1 Paraburkholderia xenovorans | reverse complement strand
GTCGTCGGCAAAAGTGCTCGAAAATTGTCAGAGATTGAGTGCACCATCACTGGCGAGCAGTCGGCAGACCTTGTACTGCGATTGCATAGCCAAATCGACTTTTACTTGGACAATGACAGAAACCAGTACATCGGTGCGATCCGGCGTGATCGAACGATACCCAGCAACTACACCGCGTCTCAATAGCACAGCAGATCTGTAGCGCACGAAACTGGCCCTCTCAGAACGCGCCAAAGCAAGGTAGCGGTCCAACCCTTATATACTTTTCCATAGACGCGCTCATACGGACCCGCCATGACGATCGAACAGACCCGGAAGGACCACCTGAAATCGCTTTGGGCCGAGGGGTTATGGGGAAAATGGGTAGGGCTGGGCTGGTTCGGATTGACCACGTTTTCATTCGTCCGCGACGAGTTTTGGCGACCGACCGATGAGAGTCGCTGGAAGCTGATCAGCCTCGTTCCCCATTGGCCATTACCGATATGGGCAACTATTACGCTCGCTCTGCTGCTTGTATGGGTGTACGAGGCCTCGTACCGATCGTCGGCCAAAGACAAAACACGTCTGTCAATTTACGAAGCTCCGTCGCCTATCGAAATCATCTTCGACGCCACCAATCGCCAGCGCCGCTTTTGGTCAATTGAAGCTGTTATGAAATCCGACAATACGGTCAGTCACAACTACTATCGGTACTCCGTTGCGATCCGAAATAGCGGGGGACGTACACTCCGAGACGTCCAAGTGGTGAGCGAACTGACTGGGGAATTGAGGAATAGCCCTTCTGCGGGGCAGTTTGAGATGACGAAGGAACAAAACGCGGACCTTCACCCCGGTGACGAGCGATTTGTCACGGTCTTCGTCTGGGCGTACCCGGCGATCCAGCCGGGAATGCTCGCCGGCGCCTCTGCGCAATGGGGGTATGGAAAAGTCAAGATCAGTGTTAGCGCGACGGATATGCGCGTGGTCACGCGCACGTTCGATTTCGACTTCACAAGAGAGCCCATGTTGTTTGATCCACCTGCTGACGGGCAAAGCGACCCCGACGCTTTTAACCCCTTTCGCGTTTCAGGATCAGGGTCGAACTGAGACGTTCAAAGTTGCTTTGTTTCCTGTGCCAAGACGCTGCTGTTAGGCTCGCCAACTACAATCCGATATTCCGGCATGCCTTGCACGTCGGCCAGCAGTCGGATTGTGACCATCAAATATTCTCGCTGCGCGGTCGACTTGACGATAGTCAGCTTCACGTCATACACCTCGTCGATTGCTTGCGGTATATCTCGTGTGCCGCCCACATAATGACCTAGAGAGCGAGTATCCGTACCCAAGACAATATCCTTGAGGAACGGTTCGAATCCGTCAACACCAAGCTCTGCTACCGCATAGGAATGCGCGATCTTTGCCAACATACGCCCCAAGTGCTCGCTCGTTGCGGAATTACGGGGAGGCACCCACGACACTTCATTTTCCGGCCAATAGGGTTGCAACAGTTGCCCAAAGGATGGCAAGGTCCCGATAGCTATCCCTCCACTAAGTTGCTTTTCCACTGGCGCGCAGTCGGACAAAATCTCCGGAGTATCAAACAGCAAAGTTACAGCCATCGCAGGGTACTGTTCGATAGGAACGGGCTGCCAGATCGTTTTGCCGTTCTTTTTCACCTGCAAGTTGACAAATCTCGGAGCCCGCTTCTTCTTCTTTCCCAGCCCCTTTTGAACTCGCACGGTGTAGTAAGCGCCGCGCAACCATTCCAGCTCAAAGTTACTTGTCACCTCCTCGCACCGTTGGCAACTTGCCTCCGGAAGGATGATCCGGCCGCCTAGGCCCTCAGGCACTATGTGTTCGTCACCTAACTTGCGTAAGCGTTGCTCAGACCATTCTTTCGCACCGCAGTAGATACATTGCCCGACGGGAGCGTACGTCCTCTCTTCGCGCGCCGGTTTTCCGAGAATTATTTCCATATTCCAAGCCCCCCAGCATGCGAATGGCTGTCGCTAAACTGGCAGGCCACCCGCTTAGACGCTACTCTCGCTCTGTAGCAACAAAAAAGAGCCCGCCGAAGCGGGCCCTTTTCATTTCAATCGAGCTATCGCCGCAGCGTACACGGCACTTCGCTCGCGCTTCCCGACCGACACCACTGTTACCTTGATGGTGCTATCAACCACCTGATATACGAGTCGATAACCAAGTGCGGCAAGCTTGATCTTGTAGCAATCCGGCATCGTACTTAAACGTGCCGACTCGACGCGCGGATTTTCAAGTCGTTCCGCCAGCTTGCGCTTGAACTGCTGGCGCACTGTGTTGTCGAGGCTGTCCCACTCCTTTCGGGCGGACGTTAAAAACTGCAGATTATAGGTCTTCAAGTTTCACGCTCACGGCCGTTTCGCCGCTGCGCGCCCTGACGATCTCCGCCAGCTCGATATCTTCAAGTCTGTCGCAAATCGCTTCCCATTCCAAGGCCGGGATCAGGTACGCGACCGGCTTGTTTCTGTTGAGCACCGCGACCGGTCCATCGGCTTGCTCGATTGCTGCGGTCGGATTGACCTTGAGCTCGCTGATGCCGATCGATGTGCGGGCAAGGATGCTTTCCATCTGGTACCTCTCTGTGCTGCGATCGTATGTTTCGGTATCGTGTATCAGGTATCGTGTATCAGGTATCGTGTATCAGGTATCGTGTATCAGGTATCGTGTATCAGGTATCGTGTGTCAGGTATCGTGTGTTTCGGTGCGGTCAGTTCTCATCGATCTAGGAGCAACGTGCCTCGCGAATATCGCCACCTCGGCGATTGGAAAGGCCAAATAACAGACCTAACAATAGGTCATTTATTAGGTCATGTCAACCGGCCTTCAAAATCTCAAAACAGCCCAGCCGGCTGCGCAGCATCGTCCCAACTGAAAATAATCACTTCCTTCCGCGTGGCCTCCCGGCCCCCTCCGCCCACGGTGTACTTGATGTCCACCGTCTCCATGTGGAAGCCATCAAAGGCCTGACGGATCGCTGGGTGATCGTTCAGGCTAATGATCGCCTTGCCCTTCAAAGTGCGCAGTCGGGCAGCCATGGCGACGTACTCTTCATAAGGAAACGGGACGCCGTAGCCTTCCGTCTCCCAGTACGGCGGATCCAGATAAAACAGCGTGTGGGGCCGATCGTATCGGTCCACGCACGTCTTCCAGTCCAGGTGCTCGACGAACGTGCTGGAAAGCCGAAGGTGCGCGGCCGACAGCGTTTCCTCGAGCCTCAGCAGGTTTAGACCGGGCGGGGTCGTGGTTGCCGTCCCGAACGACTGCCCCTCCACCTTGGCGCCGAAACAGTTGTGCTGCAGATAATAGAACCGTGCCGCTCGCTGGATATCGGTGAGGGTTTCCGGGACCGTCTCCTGCAGCCATTTGAACACCTGTCGGCTCGTGAGCGCCCATTTGAACTGACGCACGAACTCCTCGAGGTGGTGCTGCACGACGCGGTACAGATTAATGAGATCGCCGTTGATATCGTTGATGACTTCGACCGCTGCCGGCGGCCGGAGAAAGTACAGCGCCGCTCCGCCCGCGAAGACTTCGACGTAACACTCGTGCTTCGGAAAACGCGGGATCAGGTGATCGGCCAGCCGACGCTTGCCGCCGATCCACGGAACGATGGGAGTTGCCATATGTGGATTGCCTTGTTGGGAATTTGTTAGAATTCGCCCCGCCTACCGGTAGGTGTCAGGGCCTTGGCTAATTCACTGGCTCATGCAGTGGAAAGGCGGCTGGGATCATGCGCAAACATGCTCCCAGTCGCCCTGTCTTCTCCGCCGCAGCGGACGAAAAGTTACTTTGCCGCCCATCGGCAGCAAATTTGAGGGTCACATTCCGCGCTCAAAAAATACTGTATGTTTACACAGTATCCAAGAGGCTCAGCGTGATACTCCCCGAATTCAAACCTCCTACCCTCGCGGAATTGCGCAACTGGTGGTCCGACCATCGAGGAGAAGGCGATGTCCAGCGACTGATCCTGGAAGTGCAATATCTGCGTCTGGTGTTGCTCCGTCTGCGCGGCGAAGCAGACGCGGCCGTCAGGCTTGCAAGAGAGGTAGACCGGAGCCTTATTGCGCGCGAATCGCCGATCATGGAGCTCCGGATACGACTCGCCCAGGAAGTCCTGCGTATCGGCGACGTTGACGACACACCAAGACACGGTGCCGTGCCCAAGAATGTCCGGGAATACGCCCGCAATCCGGACGCCGTCAAATTCGAGGCTGACGCCCGCCGTCGACGTGAGCAGAAGGGATGATCTGCTCACGTCGACCTATCCCTATTTGCTAACCGGCTTCTACTGCACCACCGCATGAGATACGCAGGCGGCAAGCAGGCCGGTCAACTCCGCTTCCCACTTCTGCCGCTGCAAGTGGTCCCGCCAGATGCGGTCGACCGCCGAACCGCCCGGCGCCGCCAGCAATTCCGCATCCGGTAGAAACGCTGGCGACGGCGGCACAGAGTCAATACACGACACCGGCACCTGCACCTTCGCCTCGATCGTCTCCGTGTGGACGACAGGTGAGATCGGCGCGGGCGGTGCCGAGCCACAACCGGGAATAACAAGCAGCGCGCTACAAAGCGCTACGCAAACGATCGAGTGCCGCATCGCATGTCTCCGACTGGTTGGATGGATCCTGAATACGCCTGGAAAGCGCGTCGATCTGCTGCTGGTACGCCTGCGTCTGCGTTGCTGCCTTCGCCTGCTCGGCGGTTGCTGCGGCCCTGACTGCGCTCGCCTCAGACGCGGCTTGCGCCACCGAGGCTGAGCACGCTCGCGCGCCCGAGGCCGCCGCAGCGAGATCCGCCTGCGACGTCGCGAGCTGCGAACGTAGCGTACCGATCGACTGATCGTCCGCCTGCGCCTTCTGCTGCGCCGATGCGTAGTCCGACCGGACACTGCGCAGCTCGAAGAACTGCACGGTGCACGCGATCGCAAGCACGACGGCGACAAGGCCCGCGACCACGGTCGCGATACGACTGGTGATTTCTGTCATTGCCTTTCCCCCTGGATTCGACGAAGCCCGGCATCGACCGCCTGATCCAGCACGCGTTTGCCGCCCCAGCTCGCCAACGTGATCGCGAGCGCGGTCAGTGGCGCCGGCCACCCCCGCCACTCGCAGAAAAAGAACGCGGATAACCCGGCGACGATCGATGCCGTGATCACGCTGCCGATCTCGATCGCCGCCGACCGTGCTGGCGGATCGCTCGATGCGAAACGCTGGAATGTGCTGGCCGTGCCGCCGATCAACGCAAGAAACACAGCCAGCACCAGCGACGCGGCAGGAATACCTGCCAGCCCGTCGGCGAGCGCGGTCTCCGTCTGTCGAACCATTGCGTACGCCGCTGCCGCCCACAGCAAAGCGCACCCTCCCCATCCCCATTGAATCAATCGGCGCACGTTACCCCCCGTTTTGCCTGCGTTTCCCGATAACCGAGCAGCAGCCCGAACAGCGCCATGCCCACGTAAAAAACCACCTGCGCCGCGTTGATGAAATACGCGCTTGCCGCGAATATGGGCGTCACGTAGCAGGCTGCCGTGGTCACATAGAGCCAGTGCCGACGGGTCTGCGCCCAAGGAAATACGTATCGGTCCGGCAGCCAGTCATTGATCGCCGCGTCGACCGCAACGACAAGGGCAAGTGCTGCCGTCCCGGCCATGACGACATAGCCCCAGAATCCATCGCGCGAGAGCATCACCGACGTTGCCGAGCACGGCGCGGCGAATGCCGACACCGCGATGTAGATCGCCATGTATGCGTAGATGAGCCGGGCGAGAGCATCGTTTTTCATGCGACGAGCCTCGCGTGATTCGCGCCGAGCTGGAACAGCACGCGTTCCGCCTCGCGCCGTTTGACCAGTCCCGCCAGCACGACGCCGCCTGCCTTGTTCCAGCGGGCGAATTCGGCAATGACGCCATCGGTGTCGCCAGCGTTGAGCTTGCGCAACAGCGTTGAGGTCTCGAAGTTGCCGCTGCCGATGTTGAACACCAGGTCGACGAGCGCGTCGTACTCTTCCTGGTTCAAAGCAACTTTGACGTCACGCTTGACGATCGCTTCGGCACCACGCACGTCCGCACGCAACCAGTCGACAGCCAGCTCACGCGTGATGACCATGCCGTAATGGACGTCCGGCCCGGTGTGCCCCCATCCACCGGTCCACGGCGCACCGTTCAGGGTGAGCAGATCGCCGGGGATCGACGCACCCTGCAGCGTTTTCTGCCAGAGCCCGCGAGCCTGCAGCGTCTTCGCGAGTGGCGACGCCGGATCCGGATACGCGAACAGCACCAGCGTCTCCGCGTTCTCCGTGAGTGACATGCCCTGATCGGAATATTTAAGGTTCTCGTTCAAACGATGCCCCCAATAAAAAAGGCCGCACCGATATGCGATCGGAGCGGCCGAAGAAAAACCGCCCTGCGGCGGTCCAGATAACGTCTTTGGAAATTCAGCTAGCGCGCGAAACAGAGCAACCCAAGCAGCCCACCTGACAGAGTCGCCGCGACATCCCACACGGACACGTCACCGCCCGTAAAGTGGTCAAGCAACTCCTTGGCAATGCCGACCAGGATCACGACCGCGATGCCGACCTGCCACGTCGCCAGATGCGCGACTGCAAACACCAGCACACCGGCGATAACGTGCAGGCACTTGTCCTGCGGGATGGCACGCATGATTGCGGCCTCGATGGAGCGGAACATGAGACTCCCCTTTTTTAAGCGCGAAATGCGCGGACATTCTTCACATAGACGTCGCCGACAAAGCTGGAGACGGTGGCGTACAGCCTGAAGCTCGTGGCGTATGGCGGGATCGTCTGGATCCGGTGATCGATGCCCATGGCCCTGTTTCGACCCGCTACGAGATTCGGCAATACCGGATCGGCATAGGCATCGGCCATCTTGTAGGTGGCACCGAGATCGGGGCCGACCTGCGTGCCGCTCGTGTCGTAACAGCGCATGAAAACCCGGACATTCAGGTCACCCGTCGTGCCGTTGGCGAATACGTCGCAGCCGGCGCAATATGTCTCGCCCGGTTTGCATGGAATGCTGTCGTTCGAATGCAGCGTAATCGTCGAATTCGCGGATATGCCGTGCAGGTGCAGGGACTGCCCGAGCGAAGGCGTGGTCTGGATATCGCGCACGTCGACGTCGACCAGACCAGGATCGCGCGTCCAGTTCGTCAGTGCATCAGCGCTGGTTCCGATTGCGTTCGCTAAAAAATCGTAGTCGCGAATAAGCGAGCGTGAGCGCGTGAGCACACCGTAGTAGCCCTCCTGGATCGTTCCGTCCAGCGCGTGAATCAGCACGTTGTCGCCCACGATGGGCGTGTCCGCCAGGTAGGGGCGCCAGAGATACCTTAGCGACGTTCCGAACGCAGCCAGACGCACCCGGTTTGCCGCATTGCCATCGATGAGCTTGCGCGGCGACGCGATCACTGAGGTATCGACATAGTGCGTCGGCAGAATCTCGTGGCCCTGCATCGTCAATTCCACACGCTCGCCGCTCGCCGTCCCGTCAAACCACAAGCCATCGAATGCCTCGGAGTGACCGCCCTTGAAAAGAAAGCGTGAATAGCGGCCGAGCGCATCGATCCTGAACGGCGTCGCGTGGTAGTCGAAGGAACAACCGTTGAATTCGTAGCTGTAGCCGTCGCAGTTGTGATAAACGGCATTGTTAGCCGCAGCGAAAGTGCAGTCATTGAACGCCATACGCTCGCCGCTATTGACGACCGGTGTGGCGCTGCTCACGTACAGATTCTCCGAGCCGTTCTGCTCGAACCGGCAGCGCTCCCATGTGATCAGGTACAGATTGATCGGGTCATAGCGCAAGGCGCCACGCCAGCCGGTCACAATCACGTTGCGCCCACCGGTATCGCGAATGTCGCTGGACTCCGCCGTCGTGTTCCCCACCCTGACGCCCCAGCCCGTCGACGTCGCCTTGCCCGGCCCCAGCACAACAATCGCACCGCCCCCCCCGTCGAGGAAGGGCGCCACCGACGCCCACTTAGCATCGCCCATCTGAATGGCCTTCTGTTCGTTGCGCAAGACGATGCCGTCCTTGGCCACGTCGAGCGCGCGAAAGTCGAGCAGCACGACGCCCTTCGATCGCACCCGGTGCCAGGGCATCAGGTTCAACGTATCGGTCAGCTTGTAGACACCCGGAGGCACGTCAATTACTGGCGCGGGATAGGGGCTCCCCTGCGCTGTGACCAGCACCGTAACCCGTGCAATTGCCGCCTTGAATGCCGCAGTGGAATCGGCGGCGCCGGACGGATCGGACTTATAGCTCGCCACGCTTACCGACTCGTTAAGGATCGCCGCGAGCGTTTGTCGCACCGCGCCGTCGCCGGCCGCCAGAAAACCAATGAGCGCTGCCCCGCCATCTCCCGCGAGCACCCGGTCGTCGACAGCATGGGCGACCATCGCGACGCCCTTGCCGGCGTCCGGACTCGCCAGATCCCGATCGTCGACGGCGTGAGCGACCATCCTGACGCCCTTGTTGGGGTTCGCAAGATCCTCGACCGTTGCGCCCTGATGCACTCCGATCCGACCGGCAGCCAGATCCGCTGCAATGTCATTCGAGACGAACTCCGCCGACGAAAGCGCAACGTATGTCACGCCACCCGCGACGACAATATCCTTCATCGCGAGCGTCATGCCGGCGACCCAGTCTCCACGCACGTTGTATGCCTTGAGCGTGGCGACGGCATTCGCCATCGTCGGGATTGCGCCGCCCTCGGTCTGCACGATGGCATCCGCCGCACCGTGGACGACCTGATGCGCGAGGTCACAGTCGACCGACAGGCGGTCAATCTTCTGAATTGTGGAAAGTGCCATGCGTGGGTTTCCCGGTAGAAATAAAAAAGACCGCGCTCTGGCGGCCTCCATGTCGTACTTCAGCTGGTTACGCGGGACCACCGCCATCCCCCGGACCGCTATCACCACCCGGCGGCGAAGCAACAACCGGCGTGCCAGCCGAAACACTGCCCCACGAGTTATAGGCATAGGCGGTATAGGTCTTGCCATCCGGGTCAAGCGTGCAGCTTCCGGTCGTGCTGTCGCATACGATGAGTCCGTCCGGATCCGCGACACGATAGCCAGCGACGTCCGGATAGCCCGTCACGCTCATCGACAAAGTAACTGTGGTGTCGCCACCTGTTACGGTCACGGTCGGTGCGGGTGGGGGCTGGTTCGTGACGGTGAACGTGCCAGGATTACCCAGACCGGCGATGTTGCCGGCCGCCACCCTCACGTCGAAAGTGCCGGCGACGGCGCCATAGAACTTCGCCTGATCGAGCGTCCACGTGAAGTTTTGCGCCGTGATTTCGGCGCCGTACCTGATGACGCCGCCCACCACCACGCTAACGTCGAAGTAATCGACGTCCGGCAGGCGCTGGATTTCGACCGACAGTTGATTACCTGCAAACGGCTCGCGCAGCGTGAGCACCGGTGGTGCCGGCGGATACTTGAACTCATCTACCGTGCCGGTCCAGGTAGCGAACGGGCCAGGAAGCCCACTCGCGCCATACGCACGCACCCGGAACTCCCACACTCCAAGCGCGATAGGCACCGTCAGGACATTGCCCGTCGATGTGCCGAGCTGCGCCCACGTCACGCCAGCGTCGAGACTCCCCTGATACTCGTACAGCAACGCCCCTGCGGCCGGCGATGCGGTGATCGACACATACCCCGGCGTGATCTTCGAGTTGGCACTCACCTGCGCGATGATCGGTGCGTGGATCACGCCGGGCAGAAGCGACGGCGATACGGGCGCAGGCGGACTCATGCCGGTCTCAGCCGTATGGGGGCTTTCCGCGTTGTTCACGAACGTCAGCTCAACCTGCCCATCGCGCGGCGTCGCCTTGATCAGCCGGACGTCCTGCGCGATCCTGTCGAGCGCCGGACCGAACGAAAACCGCGTCGGCTCTTCCGAGTGTCCGTCGCTGAAGTCAAAAAGCTCCGGCAACGGATCCACCAGCATCATCGACATGCCGTCGTCATCGTCCGCCGGCTGTGCGACCCTGAGCGCCGCAGTGGGCGCTCCGTTGCGCTGAGCAAAATAGACGTAATGCTGTGCGCCGGCCGTCCATTCGAGCTGCTCGCTTACGTCGACGCGCACGCCGTCAAAGCCCTCGACGACACCGGAAATGCCCCACTTCGGCAAATCGTGTGAGATGCCAACCAGATCGCCGTAAAGTGGAATGAGCCCATCCAGCTCGGTGGTGATCATGACCGTCTTCCGCTGATCGCGGTTCGCGTAGGCCATATAGATGCCCTCGCGCCACGCCTGCGCACGCCTGGTCGGTCCAACCATCTGGATCCGCTTTTCGACGAGAGCAGGCGAGCCCGTCGGAATGCACGCCACGTCCTGCCATGACCAGGTCGTCTCATCCATGTATTCGACCGTCACGTAGTCGGGCGAATCGACGCTGAAGAATCCATAGTCGGCCTCGAAGGATCCGGCCGCGATGTTCTGCGGTGTGTACATCGCCGTGCGCACCGTTTTGAGCTCATCTCTCACAATGCTGATCACCCCGCCGAAGTACATCGGGATCGCACGACCAGCACGGCAGATCGTCGTCAGCGCATCCCAGAATGAACCCTTCGTATCGAACACGCCGTTGAATTCATCGCCACGAGAAGTCCAGACGGCGTCCAGCCGCTCGAGCGCATCGATATCCAGCCGTTTGTCCGGCAGACCGAGGCTGTAGTCGGCGTTCCGTACCGCGTCGGCAATGGCCCACGCAATGCTCCTTGTGGGTTGTGGATCGCTCCAGCCGCTTCCCGTCCACACCGGCAATTTTCGTGTCGCGATCACGTGCACGTCGTGCGCGGTGCTTGAATTCAGGGAATTCGTAGCGCGTGCGCGCATCGCCAGCAAAGTCACATTGCCGTAGTACCGCTCGCTGGGCAGATAGGCACGCAGTGCCGCCCACTGGATGCGGTTCTGCGCACGCGTATCCTCGTTGAGATTGGTCGTGCGACGCATGCGGACTTCATACCGGCCCGGTGCCACGCTATAGCGATATGAAATCATTTGCGGCTGGGATGTCGCCATGCTGAGCTCACGCAGATCAAGCTCGACCCAGTCGCCTGCCGCAGCGCCGGCATTGTCAATGAGCCGCGCCTGCGCCTCAAACGTCAGCGACAGGTTCTGAAGCGATCCATTGTCGGCCGCATAAAAAAGACCCGAGGGCAGCGTGATATCGATCCCGATGAAATTCGCCGCGCTCGCTGCCGGATTGGCAACAAATGGCCCAACCCAGTCCCCGCTATCGTTCGGCGCCTGCAGCTCGATGCCACTGACCGCATCACTGGTCACCACGTTGTCAGGGAACAGCGTCACGGCCTGATTGGGGCCGATGACCTGATAGTCGATCTCACTGAAATTACCGATGTCCGTCGTGCCGATCAGGATCTGCTCGATCTCGATCTCGCCTTTCGAAATGCAGAACAGCTCGTACACGTACAGATCATTACCGAGGTACTCCGTGTACGGGGTCGCGGCCAGATCAGGCGTAGTGTTCATCCGACCATACAGAACAGGAATTGCCTCGAGCAGACGGGCCACGTTCCCGCTCGCCGACAGTGAATAGGTCGGACTGTTTGTCGTGCCCTGTGCGACGCTCGTCGTCTTGGCCGGCACGATCGCATTGACCAGCATCGAGCCTGCGGCCATGACTGCCATCGACACACCGGCCTGGACCGCCATCATGCCTGCCGTAACGGTGCCAGCCGCGACCCCGGTCGCCGCGCCATATGCTGCTGCCGCAGCGCCGCCCGTATAGACCGACGCGACGGCCACCGCGATCATCAATATGGCCTGCAGGGGATTCGATCCACCACCCTTCGGTACGGGGATGAACTGGACAATCGCGCCGTGTGGAATCGGCTTATCCCAGTCCTTGCGCAACCAGTAGTCGGTGTCGACGCAGATAATCGTGTGCTGCGTGTCGACACCCACCCGTTCGGCCCACTCAGCGGGCGTGGAAGGTACGTCCAGTTCATAGACCTGCCGACCCTGCGCATGACAATACGGGTTGACTGCGCGAACGATCGTCGCTTTATAGGAAGCTGTACCAGCTAACACGTGGATACCCCACTTTCTTGAGTTTGGACCACTCGGTGTAGATGACGCCCGCCCCTTCCTGGGCGTGAAGTACGCCGCCCCCGTCAAGATCGAGATACACGCCGACATGCGGACGATCTCCACCACGAAGCAGCACGCCGCATCCATGCACAGGCAGTTCGATGACGCTCCAGGTCCCCGACTCCATCTGCTCGCGATAGAGCTCCCGCCGCATATCCGGCATTGCCGGCAGGTCGGGCAGCACAAGATCGAAATGATGTAGCTGCACCCAGCGCAGCAGGCCCCAGCAGTCGAAGCTGCCGGGACCGCGAGCGCCGTCGATCCACGGAAGACCGATGTAGGTATTCGCCTGATCTGAAGTCATCGCACGAGCCCCGGAAAGACGTCGGGGCTGTAGACGTCCGACGGAAACGGGCTGTTATTGATGTCCGTTAATGCCGCCGTCGCAGTGACCCGCGTCAAAGTTGCTTTGGCGCTGGCGATATACAGCGTCAGCGGCTCTTCGTCATGCGGCCCCGCAGCCGGGTTCGATGCAAGAAAACGCCGGTGTGTGCATTCGATCTTCTCGGTCTGCGTCACCGCGCTTTCGAGATGACCGATAATTTCCGCGCTCGCACCGTCTATGACGATATCGATCTGCGGCGCCTGCCCCTCTTCCATCGACGGCAGCGCGAACTGGAACGCCACAGCGGTGAAGGTCACGCTTTCACCCGCGTTCAGAGGCGCATCGTTCTCAAGTGTTGCGACCAGATCGTTATAGTCCGCGACCACCCGGATCGGCGCTGGATTTCCCGCCTCGTCGATAAACGAGGAATGCCGCAACTCCAGCGTGGTCAGCACAACCTCGCCTTGCGGATTGCTGGCGTACACCTCCGCCAGTGCTTCAGTGATTGTCGCCATCAGTTCCACCTCATCGGACCAGGCAACTGCACGTGAATGATCTCGTGAAGCGAGTCGCTCATCGCAGCAATCTCGGCCTCCGTGTACACACGCAGCACGTCGTATGCATCCCGCGACGGCAACGGCAGCGCCTTCACTTCAAGCGTGGCGGTCACGTCGAACCACGCGCGCGACTCACTGATCGCAGACTTGTACGGTGGATCGTCCATGAATCGCGCCTGCACCTGATTCACGCCCATGCCGTTGAGCAGACCCACCGCAAACCAGTCCGTGCCGAGATTGATTTCGTATGCAAGAAACCCCTCAAAGATCGCGTGCTGCGTGTGCGTGAAGCGCCACGTCACCGACACGTGCGACGGAACGCTCGTGAAGCGGCGTCGCTGACGGGCAGCACCGCTGTCCATATCGGTTCGTGCGAATGGCGTTACCGGCTGGATGCCATAGCCACTCGCACGCGGATCCGGCAGCGTCGCCGGCCACGTTGGTAGATCTGCCATCAGGTTTGCCCCACGGTTCGGTTAAGCCCGTACTGCTGCTGCATCGTGCGGGCTGTCGCCCCCCGGCCCGACCGGATGCCGGACGCGATATGCGCATCGACCTTCTCGAGGATCACGTCCAGCCGCAGACCGCCGTTAGCCATCTTCGTCTGGCTGACCTGTGCACCGGCAGGCGCGTTATGGATATGCAGATCGACGTTCGGTCCAACCATCGAGCTGCTCGATGAGTCGTCCCCGACATAGCCGCCGCTTGCGAAGCGATTCCGACCGCTGACGCTTTGGCCGCCATTCAGTACCTGAAGAAACGAGCGCACACCGGGCTGCGACACAACGCTCTCTTTCACCACGAACTCGCCATTCGAAAGCTTCGCATTGATGCTGTCGCTCGTTCCGGTGCCCGGCCCCGATACGTCGCCGCCGCTTGCGAACATCAGGCCCGCACTGGTTCCGAACAGGGAGCCGCTGCCCTGAATCGACGACGGCATCGTGAAGCCGTAAGCGCCGCTTCCCGTCGCTGCAACCGACGTCGGGAAAAGCGATCCAAACAGGCCGTTGACGATGCTCGAGTACGCCTTGTTCGCGAAGAGCTGCGCGAACGAAGCGAGCATGCTGGATACCATCGACTGAACCGCCTGCGCAGGCGTTCTGGAACCCGTCACGATGTCCGAAAACATGCCGGAGAATGCGCTCTTGCCGGCGTCGGCGAAGTCCTGAAAGTAGCTCTGGCTATCGAGCATCGACTGCCGGATCTTGTCGCGCAACTGGTCAAGGCTGCGCAGCACGCCCTCATCCGTCGTTTGCCACGACAGCCTGTTCACCTGGTCGTAGAGTGACTGCAACGACTGCACGGTATCGGCTGAATTCGAACGCAACTGCGAAAACGCATCGAGCAGACCGGTCACGCCCGTCTGCTGGTCGAGGGAAATACTGTTTTGTGCCTCTTTCGATTGCGTAATGACGTCGTTGTATTGAGCAATCAGCAACGTGAGCTGCCGGTTCTGGTCGAGGAATGCGGCGCCACTCAGATCGCCCGTCGTCGCTGCCTGCAGCATCGCACCGCGGTTCTTTTCATCGTAGTCGTGTGCAGCCTTTGGAGCGCTCACACCGGCCTGCGCGAGAAGCGCATCGCGTGTATCTTCGATGGACTTCTGGTACTTGCGCTGCGCGTCAGTCTGCTGCGTCAGATAGACCGCATCCTTCGCTGCGTTGTCCTGCCGGACCTTGGCGATTTTCGTATCGACTTCACCGATCTCCTGCGTGATCTTGATCCGTTCGTCGAGCGGCGCTTTCCAGTACGCATCCTGCAGCGTTTTCTTCTCCTGCTCGTAGGCCGTGATCTGCTGCTGGGCGGCATCGTCGGCCGCCGTGATTTCTGCCGTGTAGAAAGTCTGGTCGGAAATCAAAGTGGCTTTGTGCAGCGCCTGCAACTGGTCGTCCGCAGCCTTGTACGCCGACTGGATCAGGTCCAGCCCGTTTTTGGTGGTCTGCAAGGCAGCGTCAAGCATGCTCTTGCGGATCCTGTTTGCTTCGGACTGCCCCGAGTGGTCGCTGTACTGCTTGCGCAGATAAGCCTCATCGGCGGCCTGCTGCTGCTTCGAAACCGGACTGTTCGGATTGGCCTTGTTGTAGTCCGCGACCTTTTTTCGATAGTCGTCCAGCGCCTGACTTACACGATTGACGCCCTTCTCTTCGTCCTGCAGCTTTTTCAGGAAGTCAGACGCAGCAATCCCTGCCTGCTGCGTTTGCGCATCGCCCGATTTCTTCATCGCGGCATCCTGATCACGCAAGGCGTCGCGGTTCAGCGAATCCAGCTTTGCCCGCGCTGCGACGAGTTGCTCTGTCCACGCCGTGCGGTTGTCCGGTAGCGCCGGCCCGTTGAGGGCGTTTTGCAGCCGCTGCACGTCCGCTGTCGCTCTCGCTATTGCTTCAGCTGACGTTTCCGCACGACCAATGGATTTCATCCACTCCCACGTGCCACTGATGGCATTGCCAACGCCACGCCAGGCAGTTTCCAGCAGCCCCAGATTTTTGAGCGATTCATTGCGCAGCTGGTCGTCGAGCGCCTTCGCGACAACGAGCATTGCACCCTGCTTGTCACCGGCGTCTTCAAGCTGCCGGATGTAATCGTATTGCGCCGTCGTGATGAAGTGCATGCTCTGGTTATGCTGCTCGGCCCACTTCGCCACGCCTTCGGGCATCCTGGCGTAATCCTTCGCGATATCGTCGAGCTTCTCACCGGTCAGGTCGTGCATGCGCACAACGTCTTCACCCAGCGCTTCGAGCGACTGTCCCGTGATCTGACCTGTGGAGACCAACGCCTGAAGGCCGGCGCGTGCAGTCCCGAAACCGTCTCCGGTGCCGGCGGAAATCTGTTGCGCAAGCGCTGCGAAACTGCTCGCCGTCAACCCCGCATAGTTGCCCGTGACCTGCAGCGACTTGCTTAGCGCCTCCGCCTCTTCGTGGCCCTTGTATGCCGCTACCGCGAACAGGCCAAGCCCCGCGACCACGGCCCCCACCGCGAGCCCGACCGGACTCAGAATGAACCTGAATGCGTCGATCTGTTCGCCGAACACCATCAGCGAGCCACCGAAGTTCTTGAAATTGCCGGTTGCAAGCTCGTGCGCCATGACGAGCAACTCCCGCCGCGCACCGGCCGTATGCGCGCCAATCTTGTCCATGCCGGCGGCGCCGTCCTCACCCGCCTTGCCCACAGTCGAGCCCATCGCCTGCGCGTCCGACCTGATGCCCCGCGAACCCGCCTGGTAGGACGACGGGTCCATCGTGATCTGCACGACCAGCTGGCCGAGCGACCCACTTGTTCCAGCCATAGCGATCCGCCAAATAGAAAAGCCCCTCATCGAGGGGCGTTTACAAACAGGGTTAGTCCGGCAGCAACGCGTCGAGCGCCGCCTCTTCCATCACCCTGAGTTTCTGAAATATCGCGACGCGGCGTTTCGGCTTGATACCCATCATCCGAAATACAGGTTCGATCACCGCGTAGTCGAGGCCGGTATGGACGATTCGGGCTTTGGTCATCGTCGAGATGCCGACCGCACGCCATTGGGTCGACAGTGCAAGGAACACCTGAACAGCCGGCCAGTTCTCCGGATAGACATCAAAGTCGTCTTCCGTCTGCTGTTTGCGTGCTCTCTCGACATCTTCCGATCGCGCGCCGAACGCCGCAAGCGCCGCAGCGACGCCGGCATCGACCCCGCTGTCATCGTCCGCAACCCCCGCCCACCGCCGCGCCGCGTCAATCAGTTTTTTATTTCGGCACCCGAGTTGTTCTGAACAAAGGCATCGGCAAGGCGCGGCGGAATCTGCGGGATCTGCAGTAGCGCATCGCGATGTTCCAGGCTGAAAGGAACATCATTGCCCGCAAGATCGGGCAGACCGGACCATCCAACCAGATGCTCCGCTAGCACGTCTTCGCTCTTTCGCGATCCGCTTGCCAGCGACGCGATTACGGCGTCGTATTCGTCTTTCGGCAGCCGCTTGAATTCGGCAACGAAGGTGTGAGTCTCAGGCGCTCCATCTTCCGAATTGCCCGGAATAACTACCGTAACCTTCGCCTTGAAGGTCGGCTTTGCCGCTATTGCAAATATCGCCATGACGTCCTCAAATGAAAACGGGCCGCACATGGCGGCCCGCGTCGTTGAACTGCAAAGTTACTTTACGGTGATGATGAGCTCGTCGTTGCCGGTATCTGGCGTGACCGTGAGCGTCGCATCGAGCATGACCTTGTTGTCCTGATCCGTGTACGAGGGATCGGTCAGTTGCACCTTGGGCGCGTCGAGCTGGACGATGTTGCCGGCACCGACACCGTGCGTGATCGTCAGCGCCCCGAGCAGCGCGTCCTTGGCGGAGGTCCACCAGTCCTTGTCCGCGACCGAGCCGAGCTGCATGGTGATCTTGCCCGTCGGCTTGCGGTCTGTGACTTCCGCCCGCTCGTAACCGATCAGCTGGGACCAGTTCAGGGTATTCGCGATATCAAGCGACAACGCCTGCAGTGGGCCGCTATACGTATGCATCTGCCACGTCGTGAACTGCGTGCTCGCAATCTTCGGCACCAGGAATTTCGAGAAGTCCGTGCCGGCCGGGATCGGCGAATCGGTCACCGGGTTATAAACGCCCATGAAGTGGAATTTCAGCTTCGGGATCTGCTTGACCGTGAAATCCCACGACACGGTGCCGTACGCATCGGTGAGCTTATGCAGGAGACCATCAAGGTAGTAGTACAACGTCAGCGGCGTGGTCGGCTGCACACTGACCGGCGCATAGACAACGCTCGTGTCTGCCGTGACCGTCTCGGAGAAATAACATGGAATCAGCAGCCGACCCCATGCCGGCGGCGTACCCGCAACGCCCGAGGCGGCAACTTCGATCTCGAAGTCGAGCTCGGCGTGACAGCCGGCCGTGAGCTGCTGGTCGTTGCCGAAGAACGGGCGGATCGTGTCGCGCGACACATAGTCGGCAGCGACCGGCTTGGCGCTGATGTTGCTAACCAGCATCGCATCGTCGGCAGACGTCGGTACGGCCGGCGTGCCGATCGCGACCTGCAGTGCCGCCAGCACGACGGAATTCTTCATTGATTTGGACGAACTCATACCTGCTCCTGGCAAGGGTTGTTAAGCGTGGGCGGCCTATTCAAGGCTGTCACGCGGCGTTTGATATTCGATGCGGTAATAGGCTGTGCGCACACAACTGGCACCGCCGACGTTTGCATACAGCGGCCGGTCGATCTTGAGCATCGTGATGCCGTTCAATCGCTGATGCTGATAGGTCATCACCAGCGGATGCGCGAGCGCCAGGTACTGATCGGCGAGACGGTCCGGCTCTTCATCCTGCGTCACTGCGTGCACTAGTAGCTCGGTCATCCAGCTCGTGCAGCCGATCAGCTCTTCGGCGACATCGTCACCAAGCGTCACGGCGAGCGCGATCCGCGTTTCGCGGAGGCCGAGCGCGCGAACAAGTGACCGCTCAAACCGTGTGGCCGACAGATCCGGCGATTGCTGCACGGCGTCGAACACACCGTCCGCGAGGACTTCACGAATAGCGGTCATTGAGCCGTCTCCATGCTGCGTAAAACATGCGGCGTGCCCATGCGCCGCGCGAATTGAGCCGGCACCCGCCCCTTCGGTGTCGTCGGTTCATGCGGGCACCCTGGCGAGATAGACATCGCAGAACGCCCCGTCACCGCGCTGGCGTGCCGGGCCGGTAACGTTATAGGCGCCCGCGCACAGGCCGGAAGCAACTACGATCTGGACGCCGCGATCGACGCCGCCGAACAGATCCGTGCGCGCGACCATCACATAGTCAGGTGCGACGGCAGCGCCGCCGAAAACCTCGCGATCTTCCTGCGAGAAAACGCCCCAGCCTGTGACTGCAAGATCCGGCACAGACACCGGATCGCCAAACTCCTCCAGAAACGCGTCAAGATCCTCTTCGAGCTGCATCTCGCACCCCAAGTAACTTTGATGGATCGGCGGGCGCCTCCGGCCGCCCGCCACCGGCTTGCAGCGATTAAGTTGCGGCGACCCCTGCGCCCTGAATCAGGAACCCGGCAGAAGCGCCCACCAGTTGCGCCTTGCGTGCATCCGTGACCGGGTAGTACCAGGTCTTCGAATTGCGGTCGTAATACGCTTCCTCGACGATCGGGTAACCCTGCAGCTGGTAGGTGTAGCCGTACGTCGGATTGCCGCGATCCTGAATCGAACCCGGCACCGTGTAGGCCATCACCATGTCGTCGCCCCACACGTCGGTAAGCGTGTTGCCGTCGGTCGAGTAGATCGAGTCGCCTACCGCGAGATTGGGAATCTCAAAGAGGGACGCGAGCAGCTCGACAGTCGCGACATCGCGGCCGGTGTACTTGATGCGGTCCAGCGTCTTCGGATGGGTCTTCAACGCGGCATAGACCGACGGTGCGATCACAGCCGAATTCGGACGCTTGCCGATCTGCTTGCGTACTGTCTCGCGCGCTTCGGAGACCACTGCAAACGGATCGCTGTCCGGATCGGTCCATCGATCGCCAGCGGCGACTGCGATCTTGTTAGACGCGGCGTACTGGGTTGCGTCACGTGCGAGCGACGCCTGCTCGTACTCAACGCCGAGGGCCATGATGTTCTGCACGCTACGCACGGCACCTTGACCGAGGTCGATGCCGGGGACTGCCTGCGCTTCCTCTTCGTTCTCGATCGGCACCGCGCCTTCGAGGCTGTGATCGGTGAGCGAGAAGTCCGAGTCGGCATAGCCAAACTGCACGCGCTTCGTGTTCTGGCCCGGCGCACGGCGCGTGTTGTACAGCAGGAAATCCTGCTTGCCGAAGCGGATGATCTTGCCGGCACGTGAGTTGACCGGGACGGTCGGGAACAGAATGTTGCCAACGAAAGTGTTATTGCTGTAACCCTGCGCGATTGCGGTCAGGATCGGATCGATTACCCGCGCCTGAGACGGGCTCATCTGGCGATTCGGAAAGGACATGGAGACTCCACTGATACGGGAAAAAGAAACGCCCGCCAGTGGCGAGCGTCAGTCTGTCTTGCGAGGTACAGCAAGCGGCCTGCTGATCAGTTCGGGATCAGCAGCACCTCAACGAAATCACCGACGGCGAGCGCGGCGATTTCCTGAACACGGCCGACCGCGACGCCTGCATCGTGCGGAACGGCCTTGCCGTCGGCACCGACCTCAATGAGGCCGAACGCGGCAATCGCGGCCCCCGCTTCGACGACCGCTGTGCCGAGCACGTCACGTGTGACGAGGTCTCCGGCATCACCGTCGAAACGCGACACACCGATGGCGTTGCCGGCCGCCGCCGCATGCTGGCCATTGGCACCGATGAAGCGGTTCGCCAGCACGGCCGCAGCCGCGACAAACGAACCGGCCAGAACAGAAACCGAACCGTTTTGCATATGAACTCCTATTTACGAGATTGCGAGATGTGAAGACTGTCGAGTGCTACGACGTAGTGGCGCTTACTTGACGCCGAGCTCCTTCAGCGCCGCGACGAGAGGGATACCCTTTTCCTTCGACAGCGCCTGCGCCTTGCTGACCAGCGCATTCTTGTCGTCCGTTGGTGCAACAGGCGTATCGGCCGCCGGCACGGGATTCGGTGCATCGGCACGCAGATCCTTGCCTGCCTTTGCAAGCGCTTCGCGCTCGGCGCCCAGGATGCGCGCTGCGGCCTGATCCGGCGTCGTCTTGCCGTCAGCCTTCATTTCCTTGATCGCCGCCTCGTGGCCGGGATAGGCATGCGCCTCGATGCCGAGGATGCGATCGCGTTCAGCTGTGGCACCCTGGGTGCGACCTTCTGCGCGGCCCTCTTCGAGCACTGCGTTGTAAATTTCCGTGTGCTCCGTCTTGAGCGTGTTCATGTCCATACGATGATTCCCTTTCGGTTGAGTCTGCTGAGCTGGTCGCGCGGCACCGGCGCGGGTTGGAGTCGCGGATAGCCGGGCAACGACTGCGTCGAGCGTGGACACACCATCCACGAGACCTGCGTCGATAGCCTGCTGACCCACAAACACACGGCCATCGGCCATGTCGGTTAGCACCTGGTCGACGGGCACGCCGCGGTTCGCGGCGACGTCGTCGACAAAGACGCTGTAGAGATGATCGACCTGCGACTTGAGCGTGTCGTGGCCTTCATCGGACAGCGGCTCGTTCGAGCTCGCGATCCGCTTGTATTTGCCAGCCGTGATGTCCGTTCGCTTGATGCCCTGCGCGGCCTGTTGTCTGGACGTGTCGACGTGTGTGGTGAGCACGCCGATAGAGCCGACAACCGTCGTCAGATCGGCAATGAATACTTCATCCGCCGCGCTACCAATCCAGTAACCGCCCGATGCCATGACGCCATCGGCAACGGCGACAATCGGCTTGACACCGCGAACAGCACGCACCTTGTTGACGACCTGCTGCACGCCCTCAACGGCACCACCGGGCGAATCGACATCGAGCGCGATCGCCTTCACATTAGGGTCGGCGACGGCCGAATCGACCATATCGCCGATCATCTGGGTCGACGCTCCGCCACTCACCGACATAAACATGTTGGCCCGCTTCGCCAGCACACCCGTTACCGGAATGACGGCGACACCGTCGACCACCTGATACGGTTTCTGATCATTGTTGAGCGGTCGGCCAAGACGCGCTTCGACGGCGGCAATGTCGATACCTTCGCCACGCAGATGTGCCTCATAGACGGCGCGGATCTCGTCGAGCGTCGATTCCATCACCGCCCATGGAGCGGTCACGACTTCCAGAAGTCTCATAGGGTTGTCCATAAAAAAAGCCCGCGCGAGCGGGCTAGTCCTTGCTGTCGACGGGCGCCAGAGGATCCGGCTCGGATCCCGGTTTCGGAATGACCTCGTCGAGGCCGAGGCTGCGCCTTAGCGAGACTTCCTCGCCACGCTGGATCGTCGTCGTGCGCCAGTCGGAACCGTCGAGCGCGGCACTTTCCTTTTTAAGGTTCGACAGGCCCGCGTCAATCTTCTTGACCGATGCCGTGACCTCCTTCAGCGGGTCGATCGAGCCAGGACCATCGCCAAGCCATTCAGCCTGCGAATAAGCAAACCGAATCGCCGGGTCAAGGAAAAAACCCGGCGCAGAAATCCGCCCGCCCGCGACGGCCTCCGCCAGCCACGCTTCATAGATCGGCTGACAGAACTCCGACGAGATCCATTGCCGCCGCACCTTGAAAAATCGCCACGCCTCGAGCAACGCCGCGCGAGATGCGCTGTAGCTCGCGGCGAAATGCTTGATCAGCACTTCGAGAGGCAACTGCAACGCAACGCCGACCTGTGTCAGGATCGATTTCACGAACGGATCGAACTGCGCGTTGGGACGCCCCGGATTGACCGACGACGCCTTTTCGCCGGCATTCAGGAACCCGACAGCTCCGTAGCCGAGTGACATTTCGTCAGCGCCGTCGCCCGGCTCTCCCGCTCCCGCGAATCCGTTCGGGTCCGAGTCCGGATCGCCACCGCCAGCGGCCTGCTCGATGAACACGGTGAACATGCCCGCGACCACCGCCGCCATCAGCTCGGCCTCGGTGTATCGGCCGAGTTGCTTCAGTGACTCGATGACCGGTGCGAGGTACGGCACGCCGCGCCGAAAGCCTGGTCGCAGGGCTTCGAAGATGTGCAGTATGTTGCGCCGACCGGTTTTTGCACCGAACGCATCGACGATCGTCCACGACTGGCCCGCCTGATATTCGCCGGGGTGGAATCGGGCGAACGCATATTGCGCCGGACGGCCAGATTCTTCCTGTTTGATGCCGGCCTTGAAATCCCCTTCGACGTCCGCCCTGTTGTCGGGATTGCAGCAGCGATCGGCTTCGATCAGTTGGACCTTGAGACCATACACACCGCCGGGACGCATGACATCCGGCAATGCAACGAACACGTCACCCGATTCCAGAGCGGAACGGAACGCGACGGCCTGCGCCTGGTAGAAATCCAGTTTCGATTCGATATCAAACTGGTCTCGCTGCTCGCACCAGAAGCGAAATTCCGCCTGCGTTTTGCGCTGCCATGCACCCGCATCTTGCGGCGTCATCCCGAGCACGTCGTTATCGATGGTCGGGTTGACCATCAGGCCCGTGCCGATCACTGATGTGACGTTGGTGTTGATTGCACCCAACGCGAGCGGCGCGTTGCGCAGCAGATCGCGCGAACGTGCGCGCAATGTTGGCAGGTCACGCAGCGTATCGCGGTCCGGACTACCACCGACGGCGAACCAGCTACGCATGCTTCGGCGAGTACGATCCGCGCCAACGTATCCCGTGCCCTCAAGAAACGCAGACATGGTCCGCGCCTGCGAACGCCGCAGCCCTTGCGCAGGGCTAAAGTAGCCGATGACCCGATCCAGCAAGTTACTTTGCGGCATCAGGCACCCCCACGCGGGACGACATAACGCACGCGAGCGCCGCGTCGACGTGTCGGTGTCAGCGACTTCACCTTCGCATCCCAGAACGTGATCGATTGCTGGATCTCAGCGAGGTTTGCTCGCGTCATTTTCCGGCCCTCAATCTCATATGCCTGACCACTTGCGACCTTCAGGCTGGCTGCCATCCACGTATCGAGCTGATGCTGCGCCTGTTCCAACGTAATTCCAGCCATATCTGATCCTTATGTGCCGATGCCGCGCGAAGCCATACGCCGCCTGCGGCGGCCCGCACGCAACGGGTTCAACGGGGAGAGCGGGGAAACGTCTGGCAGAGCCGGAGTCGCTGGCACATTCTCGGCCACCGCCTGCTCAAAACGTTCTGCTGCCGCTACGTCATGAGACCGTTCGACTTCGCTTTCGCCAGTTGGCGCGGACGCTGCAGGCTCGATAAACAGGTCCTGCTGGCCGACATGGAAGATGCGTTCGCGCAATGCAAATGCGACATCGGCATTTGCAGAAGTCATATAGGCGAATGCCGCGTACGCATACACCTCGCAGTCCCACGCCTCGTTACGAACACCAGACGGACATTCCCACATGCGCGCACGTTTGCCACTCGCCTGCTTGATCCAGACGCGTTTTTCCGCGCGCAACTGCGCGTAATAGTCCGGTGGATAAGCCATCGGAAAGTGCATGAAACCCGCGCCATGTTTCGATATTTCGCGCAAGCGGAAATCGAGCCGGTTTTTGATCGCCTGCGTGCCGACGTTGCGCAGCTGGACTCCGCCTGGAACCGGCTGGCCTTGCCAATTAAACTGCTGTGTCTTTGGTTTGCCGAGGATCGGAGCGTCCACCGGCTTTGCACCGCGAATCGCGAGCCAGTGCCGACCTCGCGCTTGCGCCGTTTTACAAAATGCATAAACGTCGTGCGTGTAGTGACCACCCGTGTCGATACAAGCCGCTTCCACCCGCATCATCTGTCCGCTCGCGTGCCGGATTGGCATGAGCAGAATGTCTTCGACTTTTTTCCAGGTCGACGAATCGCTCGGCGAACCATAAACCTCATCGTGAAAGAGCCCCCAGGACTCCTCTCCCCGTCCATAAGCACGAATGGTTACAGCGAGCCGGTTGTCCTGCACGTCGACACCAGCACATGCGATCAAGCCTCCGAGCGGACAGGTCATCGGCGCATAATTTTCTGCTCGCGCCTGTATCTGCTCAGCCTTCACATCTGTTCCGACCGTGTCCTTATACGGCAGACCCAAAGCATTGTTCGTGAACTCGATCATCGCTTCGGTATCGCTTTGGGCCTTATGCCAGGCCGCTGCCATTTCGGACCACGGACGCCATCCGATCGGTGCATACATGCTCGGCAGATGAAAACTGGCTGTGCGACCATCACCGCTTGCCGTTGGCATCCAGTACGCGCCTCCGTATCCCCGCGTTTTCCACGCATGCTCTGGTGAACCAGCGCCGCAATCGACGCAGTAACACATGACGGTGTTGAAGTCGTCATCGCGCCACTTGAAGTTTTTCCAGTCGAAGAATTGTGGGTGCCTGCATTCGGGGCAATGGACGAAATATTTTCTCTGATCGCCAGTGTCATGAAGCTTAGCGATATGCGACGAGCCGTCGAGTGTCGGCGTACCATTGGCAAAGATTTTTGCACGACGGCCAAAGTTACTTGTCCGATTACGTGCGAGACCGATCGGACTTCCCTGATCCTGAACATTCTGTACATACTCGTCGGGCTCTTCGAGTGCGACGTAGCGCACCGAAGTTGATTTCAAGGCATTCGCGCGACCCGCGATGGCGATGTTCAGCATGCCCCCCGGGAATCGCTTGCGAAGCTTGGTGTTGTCGCCGCCCTTGGCACCAGCCTGCCGAATCAGTCGACGAAGCGCGGGCGTTGACGCACGCATCGGCTCGAACCGGTCCATCTCCCATTTCTCCCCGGCATGCTTCGTCGGGAAGACGACAAGAATGTTGCCGGCCGCCGTCGTGATCGCATGACCAAGAAAATTCTCGCCGGCAGACGAGCCGCCAATCTGGTGGCCTTTCATCTGCGCGACTTCGACCACCCACGCGTTACTGAATAGCCGGTCATCATCATGCGCATATCGCGTCACTGCACTTGTGGATCCCGACAGCGCATCCATGATGCCAACCAGATACGGCGTGCGGCTGTTGCGCCACTTCCCAGGCTCTGGACTACTCGACGGCAATATCCGGTGCTTCTCTGCCCATTCAGCAACACTGATGCGCTCATCCGGACGGATGGCTTCCTGCAACTTGCGAATGAAAGCGGCCCTAGCAGCCATCGTCGTCCTCCGGATCCTCGTCGCGCATGATCGCGGCCAGATCGATCGACCCCAATGCATCCATCAGTTCAACGACCAATAGTTCTTCGATCCGCGAAGTGTCCGTTTCGGCTGCGATGATGTCTTTTACGCGAACTGGCACATTCATCACCGCGTCGCGAACCGTGCGCAACGCTGTAAAGCCGAGACGCTGGGCCTCCGAAACCTCAATCAGCGAACCGCGAAGCTGGTCCAACTCTATCTGCTCACGTTGAAATCGCAGTTGCTCGCGTGCCGCGCGCGACGCACGATACGAAGCAAGGGATGGATCCTCCTCTTTCGCGCCTACCAGTTCGTCATCCTCGGCGTCGGACTGGTCTTGCGACAAAGTAGACCGCTGTGCCGCTTGCACCTTCGCGTTTCGAGCAAGATCACTGAACGAGCGTTTCGACTCGTCAGTATTTCTTTTCCATTGATCTACAGCCGTAACTGGGTCAATCTTTCCCTGTGCCGTTAGTCTGATCCGGCCTGCGGTGATCGCCTTCTGCACCGCGCGATGGGTTACACCAATCAACGCGGCAAACTGACGCTGACTCATCTCGGCCATCGGTAAGCATCCCGGATTATTTTTTTGAAACGAAGACTTAATTCGCAGAATTGAGTAGCCGGTCGCAAGCCCGTCGGGTTAATAAGGGTACCCGTGGTGCTCATAGCGCCCTAGACTGGTGTACGGCGTATGCGAGACGTAAGCGGGGGCGTAGCTCACCCAACTTGCGCCCGCGAGGATTCTGCGCGCGAATGCGCGCTATGCCACGTACCGGCTTAAGCGTCGCAGAAGGCGCCCCCACTTCAACGTATAAAGTGCAAAGAAAGGAAGGCGCTTGTGGATACCGGGATTTCGCCGAAGGACATTCTGGAGTGGAGCTTTGTGATCGCTGCACTCGACCTTGGCGTATTGGGTTTTGTCTACAATTCGTACGTTACGGTGAGGCTGCTTGATGAGCCAGCGCCGTTAATGATTGTGCAGCTTCTGAAGTTTTTTTGTCGCGGGATAGCCGTCGTTCTCGTCGCGCTGACAGTTGTTTCTGTGGTTACTGGAATTCAGTATGGGGTCGCCTGGCAGGTTTGGGTAATAATTACCTGCTTGGTCGCCACCACCATTTTTGCTGCCATTTTGGCTTACTGGATGGACTGAAGAATGGGACTTTGCACGGCAGACGACGACGACTTACTGGACCGGGCAGACCTCAAGACCTGGTACCACGCCAATCAGGTGGCCTTTCGGGATTTCGGGCGACGAGAATTTCTCAGACTTGAAGCTCACGCCGCCCAAAAGCCTATTCCGAGCAATGGGCCCGGCCGACTCAAACCAACAGCCGAAGAACTGGTCGAATTTGTCGAGCTCGTGCTGCAAGCTCACGACTTGTTTAAGGCCGCGTTCAGGCGGAAGTCACTCTTTAATTCCTGGGCCCGAGGTAAGGAGAAGGCGGCATGTGCAAACCCCCTGGCTAGGTATATGCTGGATGTAGACGAGTCGTGGATAATTTACTAGGAGCTTGGCAATGGAAGACACCTACCTGACAGGCAGTTCTGGCCTGTCAATGCCTCTGAGAGAAGCAGTCGAGAGAGCGGATCACTACGCAAAGTCCGTCCTGTCGGACACTAGCCCTGACAACTTTGTCGACCCGGAAGTCACAACGTCGGAACTGGCGTTTGCCTTGCGTCAGCGGTTCATGCATTTTCTCAGGTCGCACTACCAGTTGACAGTTTCAGACTGACTGTTCAACGCTGCGTTTGCCTCGCAACACCTTGCCAAGCGGTCGTTGCGATGGCTTCGTTTGCCCCTCTGACTCGCCCCCCACCTGTTGCCTCTGAACAACGCTCATCCTGCGTTGGTCGCCGCAGGCAATTCCAGCCTCGGTCACATTTGACGCCCGTGCATCTGGCTACCTGAATCTGGCTACCCTGAAAAATTTTGTAAAAGATGCTTTCCTCACGGCTCGAATTACCCGTGACCGGCGATCTGGGGAAGTACCTTCTTTCCCCCTATCCGAATACCTGCATCTTTAGGTAGTTCCTATCGAGTCCAGCCCCCGCCCATTGCCGCGCCCTATCGCGCTGTCGAATACGCTAGAGCGAAGGCAGCCGCCACGTTGGTCGCGAGGTTCGCGTCGACTGCGTCGGCCACGATCTGATCGAATGGGAAGCGCTGCTGATAGTGCGGTGCCGACACGAACAACAGGACTGGTCGGATCGCGTATCCATGCGCGAAGTGATAACGCGCCCACAGCCCGAGTGGCTCTTTGCCACCGCCGGGCTGCCCGACGAAATAGCGCACGTCGTTCGTCGGGTTGCGCCGACGTCGACTGGACCGTCGCCGTGACTGATCTGTTTCGTTCTGCGCTGCATCGCGCGATGTCTGCAATTGGGCAAGCATCTTCGAGTACTGACCGCGCGAGATATTGCCGTACTGATCGAGCATCGCACCTTCAGCCGGCACGACGAATCGGTCAGCCGGCAGCAGCCCCGCGTATCGCAACAGCTGCTCGATGCGCTTTGCGTTCCGGTCACCGCCTTCGACTTCAGGCAAAAGGTACTTTGTCGCTGGCGTACCTTTGAACGAATCGTCCTTGTATCCGACTGTCGCGACGGGCTTTGACTTTGTTGCGTATGTGATGCGGGTCGAGCCGAGCGTGTACGGTGTTGGCCGATCGAAGTACTGCGGCATTGCACTCCTCAATGCCTGTTGCGCCTGCTTCGCCGTGTTGTTCAATGCCGTCGCCTGCACATACGGCAATTGGCGCTGCACGTTATTGTCGATGCCCTGCACCAGCGAACTGGCGTCGACCCTGATCTGAAACGAGCCACGCGACATGGCGACTCCCAAATGCAAAAGCCCCGAGGCTTTCGCACTCAGGGCTTTGGATTCTGTGATTCGTGAAGGCGAACGCCTCCACACAACCTAACGGGCACCTTTAATTATTCGTATGTCGCCGAAAGGGTTGCGCCACGAGTTGGCGGGCGCTCCATGTATCCAGTGACTCGGTAAAGGATGGCCGAAATATATTCGATCGATTCTTGGAACGCAAGCCATTTCATCCTCGCATCTGCCGACGCATTGTGTCCACGACTGCGCCATCGACGTTATCCAGCAACGCGAGCATGGCGCGAAAATGCTTCGCCCAATGGCGGCGGTATTTTGGCAACGGCACACCAATGGCCTGTGACCGAGCGGCTTCGTCAACCGGCAATCTTCCATTTCCATCGCAGTCCGGACAGATCTGTCGACCCTCGCGAATCTTCGGTGCGTCCAGCATGATCACGCCACGCCCCAAACATTGCCCGCAGCGCTCGTAGTGGCGAAACATTATTGGCCCGCGCCCATCAGCGCGTGCAAAGAACGGCACGCTTTCTTCCGAAAGGCATATCGACCGCTTCCCGCTACACTGCGGACAGGTAACCGCGACAGGTCGGGCCGCCAACACGCGGCCTGAAACGCCACGACCTTCGCAACGTGGACACTGGTCGTCTATCCACTCCACCAGTAGACGACGTGCAAATCGCTCAACGATATCGACCTCGGTTCGCTCGACCTCCCGACCGGATCGATGGTCTCTCGCCTGGGCGTAATCCAATCCCGTGAATTTGCTACGGTCGAAGCGGCCACTTCGGCGGATCAACTGCGCGAGCAGCAACGTCGCGCGTCGCACGTTATCCGGCCTGACATCCTGCCCGCACTTCATCCGCACGAGTGCACGCCCCAAGTCGTTAGCGAATGCCAACGCGCCCAAAGTTACTTTTGGATCGGCGATCGGATCAGAGAACTGACCGCGAACGTTCATCGCCACCCCGGCTTGCTCTTTGAGGTCGATCATCATTAACTCCGTATATTGTCCCAATGTCCCAAGGTCCCAATAGAAAGGGCTTGTGGGTGTGCATGCACCCGCGACATGCGCCCCCTCACGTCGCACACGTCGCTCGCACGTACGCACACGCAAGGCGCCCCCTTGGGACGTTGGGACATGGGACGCATCCGGAACCGCTACGCAGCGCGCCAAAGCTGGCGCGAAAGCGCGCCGTAACCGGGCGGTCAGCGCGCCATGTGCGTGTGAAATCAGAGTGGTGCGTCATCGTCAGCCCCCTCCGTTGCAAGCTCGGCGACAGGCGTCAACAGCTCCTCTTCCTGCACGTAGTACCAGCCACGCCGGCCCGTCGACTCCCGCTTGCGCACCCACCCGAGTGACTTCAGCGCCTTGCCAATGCGCCGCTGTTCGGGCAGCGTCCACTTGGATGTGTCGAGCTTCAGGCACTCTCCAAGAATCTCTTCCATCGTCACGCGGTTGACGAGCTCGAGATACTTGGAGATCTTGTCTTCGTACACATCGCCCTCGTACCGCTCGGTCTGCTCGATCTCAAACAAGGGCTTCTCTGTCTCGGTCACGTGCCAGATGACACCTTGCCGGTAAAGATGGACGGCTTCTGCCCACAACTGGTCACGGTCGCGACGAAGCGCTTCGATATGAATAGGACCGCCAACACGAAGCGGCCAGTAACGCCGGTTTCCCGATTCGTCCTTGAGGTACGTGTCGAAATTGACAGAGCCGGCGAACACGCCCTGCCGATGCACGTCCGTCGCGCGCTTGCCGTAGAAGTTCCGAAAGCGATCTGTCTCGGTTGCAAAGAAGCTCTTGGCGGCCGACGAATCGCTTTTGTTGAGCGAATCCAGCTCAGCCAGCTCGATGATCCATTTGCCCGCCATAACGGCGTAAGTGTCTTTGTCCCCGATGCGGATTGGTGAATTCGTGTACCACGGCTTGCCCGCGATCACTTCCAGCGCCGTAGATTTGTACCAGCCCTGCTTGCCTTCCAGAATCAGCACGTTGTCCGCCTTGCAGCCAGGTCGCATCACGCGTGCGACCGCCGCGATAAGCCACTTCGTGCCGGCCAATCTCACGTACTCGCTATCGGCCACATTCATATAGGTAGTCGCCCACGCACGCACACGTTCTACGCGGTCCCAAACAAGGCGCTCAAGGTATTCACGCACATCGTGAAAATGCGTTGCGTCCGCGACGAGCAACACCGCGTTCATCACGATGTCCTGCCGCACAGATATCCCGTATTTCTGCGACAACCAGAGCACGCATCGAATGTCGTCCATGTCAGACCATTCGCCGACCTCGCCCTGCGGAAACGGTGGCCTTTTCCGCTTCACCACGCGGCCCGCGAAATCGTCCTGCGCGATGACGTCCTGCCATGCCTTGTGATTCGACAGAATCAGGTGCACGTTGCCAAGCGTGGGCAACAAATTACCTTTGTCGCTCCGCGCAAGATCGCGCTCCCAGGTGTGCGCACCGTTCTCGACCTCATGACCGTCGCTTTCGTCTGTCGCAGCGCCAGCGGACGTCGCGCGCTCTGCATTGACGGCGCCGATCACCGACCGCGTACCGTTCGGGCTTTCGTCCGAAACGATGCCATCAGCGGCCATACGTTCGATCAGCCGGGCTGCGCGATTAAAGCCGATGCTCAACGCACGCTGCACAAGCGACACGGACGCGCGTGCCGCAGTCCGTACAACCACAACAGCGCGATCGTATAGAGGGTCGCCTGCGAGATCCCGATCCTGCATCAGCGCATCCAGCGGAATTTCCTGTGCGGTCGGTGCCAAAGCGGCCAGCAGCGCGGACTGGATCTGCTGCCGCACGAGCTCGAGACCTTCCGCGCAATACAGATCGTTGAAGTCTGTCAGCTTACGGTCACCGCGGTTAGCGAAGCGCGGAAATACGACGCTTGCATTACCAACATCCGCGACCGCCTCATACGCATACTTGAAGCCTGCGTTCTCGAACCGCTTCCGACGTTCTGGCGCCACGTCATTTCCGTACGACAGCTCGATGTAACTGACACCGTGACCATCGCGCTTGTACACCGCGCACATCGTGTACCAGGTGCTTTTCGTTTCGACGCGCACCGCGTCGCCGCCGATTGCCAACTCGCCGCTGTAGCCAAACTCCTCGACGAGGCACTCCCGCAGCCGCTGCTCAATCTTCCAGTCGTCATCGGCGCAGATCAGCACATGCAGATCGGGGTACGTGTCACGCAGGTAACGCGCTGCCGACAGAATGCCGCCGGCATCGAAGCAGATCGACACCGGGATAGCCTCGTCGGTCGCCATCCGGATCGAGCGGCCGGTCGCATACCCTTCCGCGACCATCGCGACCTTGTCGTCGTCGCCAATATCGCCGAGCAGGTACGCAGCGCCTTTCTTCTCCATGCCCTTGTTAAAGCGCTTCGCGCCATCGGGCGTGATCTTTTGCAGTCCAACGAGCCGAATGCTGTCGGCGTACTGGAACATCGGCACAAGCACCGTGCCTTCGGAATCGAATCGCACGCCCTCTGGCGTGATCTGCTTTCTGTCGAGATAGCCTGACGTGCCGTCGTCACTTGCTCTTTGCCACTGATCGCGCGCGCGATTCGCGGCGAGTTTCGCGGCATGCGCTTTCTTCTCGGCTTCGGCACGATCGGCTGCCTGCTGGCGCTGTCGGGCTGCACTGACGTCTTCTGGCGTCAATGCCTCGCCACGCCACTGGAAAGCCTGAGCGCCGTTGTCATTGCCGGACCAACGACCGAATGCGCCGGTGTAACCGAGGACCTTGCCCGCGCGCTCGATCTGGTGGAGCGAGTACCAGTATTTCTTGCCAGCCCCATACCGATGCGGTTTGCCATCAGCAATGGGGTGGCCTTCAGGCAGCTTCGGATGACCATCAGCCTCGAGCTGCTGAACGATCTGCTCTAACGAAGACATTCGTTGATCCTCCTCTGGCGTTCGCATTGGTGAGAAAACGCACGCCACGCAGCACGGCCGGCGGCGTACATCTGTGGACCGGACGGAGAACGTCCGAAAGATGGGTTACTACGGCGAAGCAATGAACTCGCACCGCGCAAAGTCACTTTGACATCTCCCTGATTACTTGCCGCGAAGGCGGCGCCATTCGGCGGACATGAGCTGATCGAAGCGCTCCAGATCGGCACGCGCGAGCCCACCCTTCAGCTGTCGCCTGAATTCGTGCCGCTCAGTTTTGGTTTTCAATGCCGCACAGGCCACAGCGGATCGTTCAACGAACAGGGGAACAACCGCCGCGTGCAATGCCGCCTGCCGAATGAGCGCGATGTTCTCGGGGAATGTGTTGATGAGGGATGTCAGAAACTGCGGCACGAGCTCAGGATTGCGATCGGCCATCCATCGCAGCGCGGATGTGCCGCACGCGATCTGCTGGTTCACATCGCAGGACAGTCCAACCTGCACGCGATGCGGCTTGCAGCATGGCATTCCAGGACAAAACCTCATGCTTGACGGCGACCCAACCTGCTAACGGCCTGTACGGTGCGCAGGAGTCGGTCAAGCAGGCGCTGATTCGCGCGCGCGGCCACAGCGATGGCATCGACTTCTTGCGGCGTGATAACGCCGTCAGCAAGTGCGGTTCGCACTTCACCAGCAACAACACCCGATTGCCGCGCGAAATCCAGTGCGCCAAGCGCGACCGCGTCGACGCTGTCCGCCGCATCCTGATCAGTTGCCTCGGTAGCACGCAAACCGAAGCGCGCATTGAGTGCATGAATCGCCTCAAAGCACTGCGGCTGGCGCTTTTCTTCCATCCACTCGACGAGTAGCTCGAACATCTCCATTGAGAGGCGGTTCTCGCCTTCACCGCGCAAACGAAGGCGCAGTGATTCGGTGCCGATGCTCTTGCCGCGACGATTGGTCAGGAAAGCCGCTGCGTCTGCGACGCCCCCCGGCGTGTTTCGAACCGACGTGTAAAGCACGTCCAGCCAGTCCGTGCCGCTATACCTGCAGGTCATGTGAATCCCCCGTATCTTTGGCGCCACTGCGTTTCATTCTGTTTACCGCGCTGCCGTACCACTAATATCGAATCTCAACAGGTGCGTGGCCATGCGATGCCGAGGCCGCAATCAATGTTTTGCGGCCGGGCTGTGAGGTGTCGACGGCGACTCCGACCTGGTCGCGAAGTAGTCGAACAGTGTCTGCACCGTTGAAATACGCGGATCCGCGACGATCCTGCAGGCGATCTTGGTGAGCGTTTGATAGGGAACACCGCTTTCTTTCGCGACCTCCGGCCATTCCCCCTTCAAACCATCCAGACGCCGCAGGACTGTCGAAAGCATTGGTTCAGTCATTGATATCGTCATTCGCGCCCCCAGTTCAACACGGAATATCCGTATACGGAAGCAAGTATAACCCAAACAATTCCGCATAGGGAATTCCGCACATGGAATGATTTGAGGATGAAAAAACCGCTGAAGCGCATCCTTGCCCAGAACGTCAAACGGCTGATGCTGGTCGTGCCGGAAGTCGCTACGCAGGCGAAGCTGGCCGCGCGCGCCCACATGTCGCAGAGCTCGATTCACCGGATCATCAATGAAGACACCGAGCCGGAAATCGAAACAGTAGGGAAACTGGCAGACGCTATTGGGGTATCGATTGCGACGCTTCTGACAGAAGGTGACGGTGACGATCTTCCCGCGATCGTTCACGAGAAATACAAGGCCCTTCCCTATACGGAGAAGGAAAAGATCAAATCGTTTATCGAGTTCGTTATTGCCTCTCACGAGGCCGCAGCAAGTGGCACGCCGGTGACCCACACCGAACGGCAGGATCCGCAGAACGAAGAGCTTGAAGTCGCTCAACGGCTGAATCAACGCAGACCATCAGACCAAACGTTGACCAGCCATGAACGACAAAATAGTGTACGGGGCCGCCGAAAGAAGCCAACAGGGGCGTAAATTACGCCTCATCCATTCGACTGCGGACAAAACTTCTCGGGAAAAATCGCACGATCCCGCAATTGACTCTCGGAAGGAACGACAGGCGCATTTATGTGCCGAGTTGACCAGTAGCATTTTCGCCGATGGCTCCGCCATCGCGGCGGCGCTCGCCACCGCGCATGCCGACGGCAGCATCGGACTTTCCATCATTGGCGTTGAGCCAGAGCACGCACTGCAACTCGCAGACGGACTCGACCAGCTCTCACAACGCCTACGCCTTCACGCCCAGCGCGAATCCCCAAAACCCAGGCACCAGGGCTCCACCTCGCTTGCCATCGTTTTCGCGCTCGGCTTTGCGGCGCTGACCTATGTCAATGACATTGCGTGGATAGACGCAGCCCTTTCCGTCGCCGCTCAACTGACATCCGCCTGGATTGCTCAAACGAAGACGAAACATATCCGCAGGCGGCAATCCATACTCTAAATTTCCAAAAAATATCCGCATGAGGAATTGACATATAATTCCGTATGCGGATATCCTTCGACGGAAGTTGTACCACCCGGTGCGACTCCTCCCTCGGAGATCTCATGGAATCCCTACCCGATTCAGCCGGAAGCGCCCGCCGGGCGTGGCTCCGCGCCACACAAGCAGAACTACCGGCCCCGCAAAGTGACTTTGAACAGTCGAGGACATGGCGCCTCGCCTTCGCCGTTGCCGCCATCGTCGTGACCATCAATGTGCTAGCGCCGCCCCCGGCAGTTGCAACTGCAAGACAAGTTCACGCAAGGGTGTAGGTGGCGCGATGACAGACCGAATCCCCGTTAGCGATGCCGACATAGCGAGGGAATTCCGTCTCCGTCACGTACGCGGCTCGCCTAGCGACGCTGCCACCAATCCCGCCTTGCGGATCTGCCTCACCAATTGCGCTGAGCTGCGCAAAAAGCAGAAGCGAACAAATCAATCCACGCCGGACGGCAAGCGTCTCGCCGCAGGCGACACGGAGTAACGCCACATGCAAAGACCAACATTCAATGCCCCACAGGAGCCGACGCGCAGAGACACTATCGGCTTGCGCTCCATCGTCCATTACGATCCGATGGCGCCGCGCGCGACCACACCGGTCATGGTCGGAAAGTACGTCGTTGCGCGGCGGCCGCTCGCCGGCAGCGTGCACACGCTTTACGTGATCCTGGACGGCACTGACGTCGTCGGCACGTCGATTTCGTATCCGAACCAAGACGACTGCGCTGCGGCCATCGGAAAGCACCGTAGCAAAACCGCTGAGTCGCTTGCCGCAAAGACGATCGCCAAGGCAAAGAAGCGGAAACCGCGCGCGATACGCGTGAAGGAGGTCGCGTGATCTTCGCCCTCCTTATCGCCGTTGCAACGTGCTGCACCGCATGGTTTCTCACTGGCCCCGCTCAACACCGGCACATCGGCTTCCTATTCGGCCTCGCCGACACGGTGCTCTGGCTGTTCGCTGGCATTTCCGCCGGCAAGCTCATCGTCGTGGCTATCGCACTCTTCTGTGCTCTCTGCTTCGCACGACCGTTCCTGCGCGCCAACCTGTACGTTCGCCTCCGGAGGCAACATGCCAGCTGACCTCTCCCCCATTTGCAAGGCACTGATCGCGTTTTTCGCCGGCCAGCGCGATCCGCTCACAATCGACAATGTCGAGGTTTCATTGCCTCACGCCGATCGACAGGCACTCCGGCTCGATCTGCACATGCTAGTGCGCGCTACGGTCGTGCGGCAGGCCATCCGACGCTCCGACGAGCGCCTTGTGTACTGGCTCGCCGGCACAACGATTGCCCCGTTCGATGGCACGTTGTTTCACTACGCACCGGACGCAACGTTTGCAGATGTTGGCGACATCCCGTCGACGGGAGGGTCCAACAATGGCTAAGACCAGTCCACTCGTTCTCGACGCGATGATCGTCACCGGCAACACGAAGGCAGCCGTCAAAGCCGCTGGCGGCGGATCGTCGGATCTTTGGACCGTACCTCCGGATCAGCTCCACTATGATCCGCGCGATAACGTCCGGCCGCTCGACCGCGATCGCGTTCGACATATGGCGAACCTCATCAAGGTGAACGGTTACGACCGCAAGCAACCGCTCGGGTGCTTCGTGCGTAAAGTTGGTGGCGAAAACCGAATCTACGTCTATGCCGGGCAGCACCGCTTCCATGGCGCACTGCTCGCTATATCAGAAGGCGCGCAGATCGATCGCCTTCCGATCGTTATCGACGAAGCCAAGTCCGTCAACCGCGCAAACCTGATTTACGCCGGCATCACGACAAACGATGGCGAGAAGCTCACGCCGCTGCAACTCGCCGAGAAGGTTGTCGAACTCCAGGAGCTTGGCGAACCGAATACGACCATTTGCCAACGACTGAACATCACGGATCAGACGATCCGCGACGTGCTGCTGCTCGCGAAGGCGCCAGCGGCACTTCACAAGCTGGTTCGTGACAAGGTTGTTTCGTCAACGCTCGCTATCGACGAGATCCGCGCACACGGGGGCGAGAAGGCATTTGAGCGACTCCAAATCGCCGCTGCGCAAGTTAAGGCAGGTGGAAAGGCGAAGGTCACCAAGAAGGCGCTCGCAAAACCCGCGACCCACAAGGTCACCGACGCGCATGCAAAGCAACTTTTGCAGGCATTGCAGTCCGTCTTGCACGATCCGACTTTCGGCAAACTCTCGCCAGGCACGATCGCAGGCGTCCACGCGGCACTCACGCCTCATGCTGACCTGCTCGATGCGGTTCCAGCAAGGCGTGCGAAATATCGCATCCACAAGCCGAATGAACACGGCGTCTATACGGACTGCGAGACGCTCAAAGCCCCCTTGTTCAAGCTTACCAACAAGCACCCCGTCGAGATCGACCTTGCCCATGTCGATCTGGGCAAATGGATTTACTCGACGTCCTATGCAATCGGCACCGCTGCTGGATCGAGCCCCTGCAAACTACGCGGTGCTGACACGACTTACCAGACTCGCGGGCAGGCCGTCCGAGCCGCAGTCCAGTCGCTTCGAAAGCAGCTCGATCAGTGGAACACTCGCAACGCCAAGGAAATGCCTGGCGTGCATGCGTGGCTCGAACAGCTTTGGACAGCGCCCGATCCCGACTGGACTGAGGAAATGGCAGCGGAGGCAACCAAATGACGGTTCGCCCGGCCATTTCTACCCCACGTCAGCTGCCGCGTAAGCGGGAAGCGGCGGACAAGCGCCCACGGCTTTCCCTCGCTGGCGCCGTCCCGGCGCACGCATCGAACGACGACGTCGACAGCAGCGGGCTCGCGCCCGCCAAAACGATCCAGACGAACGAAGCGCCGCTCGCGCGGCGAAAAGCTATCCAGAAGAAGGGAAGCGAGTCGGATGCCCGACTCGCAAACCTCGCTCGGATCGACGCCATTCGCACCGAGATCCGCAAGCTGGTCGACGCCGTCGCGCTTGGAGCCGACATCGAACTGCTCGACCTTATGCGCGACGAGGTAGGCAGTTTCAGCCGGCACAAAGCGGCGCAGGAAGCGCGTACGTGGGCCAACGCCGCTGGCGTCCAGCTCGAAACAGGACTGATGATGCTCGACCGCGCGATGCGGCCGACGTCGACGTGAGAGGCACCATGAAACTGAACGAAAACGAATTGCGCGCTCTCCACGTCGAAGCGTGCACGGCCGTATTGAGCACCGACCGCAGCGTAACGCCGGCGGAAGATGCGTTCTGGCCGCTCTACATTCAATCCCTTCTTGACGCACACGGTGCGCATGCGATGCTAAGTGTGGCCGAGCGAGACGTCATCGCTGAACGGCGACGCCACGTCGACGTTGAGGGCTGGACACCGGAGCACGACGATGAGCATACACCTGGCACGCTCGCGCTGGCTGGATCTGCGTACGCGGTCGATGCGGGCTTCGCGCTCAACTCGTTTATGCCGGACGCTGAAGATCGTTTCAAGGTGCTGTTCTGGCCGTTTAGCTCGGACTGGTGGAAGCCGGTGACTCCACGGAGAGGCCTAGTCAAAGCCGCCTCGCTGATCCTCGCCGAGATCGAGCGCATCGACCGCGATCCAGGTGACGAGTCGATCCATCACCATGTCAACGGAGGCGACCATGCCTAAGCACTCGCCGATTCCCGGCTTGACTATCTACTGCGACGAACGCCACTTCAGCGGCTCATTCGAGGACGACGGCAAGCACGCTGGTCACACGCTCGATCACTGCCCGTTCTGCGGAAGCAACCGCCTCGAGCTCACGAACACCCACACGCCGAGCTACTGGGTCCGCTGCCTGAAATGCCGTGCGGAGGCCCATGGCGACCTTCCTGCCGGCGGCGGTGAGGCGACACCGGACGAGCGGCGCGCTTTAGTTCTCCATCTGCGCGCAATGAGCATGGCCGTGCGCAAGTGGAACAAGCGCATCGTCGACGGGGAGGCGCGATCGTGAGCACTATCTACCAACAGGCTTCTGCGATTATCGACTACGCCCGGGACCATCGGAGATCCGTGTGCACCTGCGGCAAGCAGGACGAAACCGCCGCACGCCATCATCAATCGGGTTGTCGCTATCGTAGCTTCGTGGAAGCCTCTGTAACACTCGACGAGTTGTCGTCAAGCAAGCCTGCCGTGCCTGAAGGGTGGAAGCTTGTGCCATTGGAACCGGCTAACGCGATGACGTATGTCGGCGAGAAACACCGATACGAACCCGTCTGGAGTATCGGGGCAATCTATGGCGAGATGCTCGCCGCATCCCCTGCCGTGCCTGCGCAATTGGGGAAGCCGGCGGCAAAGCGACGGATCTGCTGCAACATCCGCCGCACGACTCCGGATGAAGCCTGCGCAGATTGTCCGGTCGAGGCACCAGGAATACCGATGAGCACAGGAGGTCGTCCATGAACCGCATGCCGATTGATTCGGGCCGCTACGTACCGGTGATCGTCAACGGGCATCGCCAATGGGCGCGCGACCAAGTTGCTTTGCAGGACGAGGTTATGACGCTGCTAGAGGAGCAAAGCGCCCTACCGAAGAAGCGAATCATCATGGCGCTATCGACGGCACAGGCCGCTATCGAGACCGCGCTCAGCGGCCTGCTCGATGCGGGAAGAATCGAGCGCTACCGCGCTATGAGCATGCGTCGACGAATGGATGAACACTGGTGCATCGCGGGGCAAGCGCCGGCAGTAAGCCGGGCTAACTTTCGAGCAATGGAAATTTTGGCCGGGTTTCAACAGGCTGCCGCGCGGCAAGCTGGGAGCATGAACGTATGAGAACGTTTGATCTGATTGAGTGTGCGGAGTTTTTGAAGGTCGACCGCAACACGGCGATGAAACTCGCCGGCACCGGCGAGCTGCCCGGCGCCAAAATCGGGCGGGCTTGGGTGTTCCTAGAAGACGACGTCATTGCCTTCCTCAGGAAGAAAACGCAGGAGCAGTCGCTGGCTCGCCTGCAGGGCGCGCATGAGCCGGAGACTGATGATCGCGTCGCCCGCGCTATCGCACGGCAGATAGAAACGCCGGATCGACGTAGGCCCGGTCGCCGGGCACGTCCGCTGCCAACGCTGACCGTGAGCGGAGAGGTAGCTTTTACCGGATAGGCACGTTTTCCGCGCTTGGAGCACAATGGTTATCCGAAGATCCGAAAAACGATCCGTCTTGGGGTGCGAAAAAAGTTACTTTTTTTGCACCGCCAAAAAAACAAATTCACTTTTTGGGCTGATTTTTGCTCTCCGGCGTACGTAACCGTTAATAACGGTGTTGATTTTTCGTTGTCCAACCCTTAAATTTCGTCCATCGTTTCCGATATCGGAAATAGGTGTGCAAGATTCCGGCACCAAAATTGCAGCGTCACCGTAGATTTCATCTACCGAAAAGACCAAAATCATGTCCGCTAAGCCCGCCATCAAGTCGACCAAGCCCCTCTCTATGGCTGCCAGCCGTGAGCTGGTGCGTAGCGTCACGTCTGTGCGACTGACGCAGGAGCGGCGCGAAACTCTACGCAAGTATGGCGAAGCGGCGACCGCAGCGTTTGCTGCTCCGCTGCCCCACAGCGTGCGACGCTCGAAATAACGTCAGTGCCAGCGGGTGCCCAACTCGCGCTACGACGGATCTACGAACTCGACAAAGATATCCTAGCCGGCTTTGAATGCGGCCATGGCGACTTGGACGTATTTCTGGCGCAGAGCGCGCATGACTATTCCGACCACGGCCTCACAGAAACCATCGTCGCATTCGTTGGATCCGATGGTGCACCGGCCGCTTTCTTCAGTCTATCGGCCGACGGGCTCCCGCTGCGCAGCTCTGAGCTGCTTGAGCTGGGTTTGCCTTTCGAATGTCCGATCACCTACTTCCCGGCCGTCAAGATAACCAAGCTCGCAGTCCGCGAAGATATGCAATCGGCGGGACTCGGGGCTGAGCTATTGAAGATCATTGAAGGCCTTGCCTTCAACAACAGCGTCGCCGTACGACTCTTGACCGTCGATGCGATTAACGACCCTCGGGCGATCGCTTTCTACCAACGGCACGGCTTCAAGCCCAGTCTTCAAAACGAGATACGCCAGCAACGAGCTGACCGCAATCGACCCAATAGGCGTGTCGCCGAGCAAACGCCGCAAAGTGTCTTGATGTACCGAGATCTGTATTCGCCAGAGGATGAAGTGCCGCCGGCGTCTCTCTGGCCACGTGCGGCTGCAGCAAATCAAGTCCTGCCCAACGAGGGCGTTTAATCCTTGGCCATGCTCGCGCACGCGGCGGGCACAAACAGAGAATGCTATGGCGCAATACATGTTCGGCACCTTTCTAACGCACATAAACAATGTTGCGCTGAACACGTTGCACGCGCCTAGCGCGATTACGCCGTTCTCGGGCATCTATCGATGCGAAGTCTGCGGCACCGAAGCCGTCTCCGTCTACGGCCATCCGTTGCCGCCGCAAAACCATCACCAGCATCCCTTCGGCGCTGGCCCGATCCAGTGGCGGCCAATCGTGCTGTCGACGCACCGCTAGCCCTCATCGGGTCGCAGCAAGCGAAGCCGCCGCGTCACCATAGCTGGACGGCCAGATCACTGCCGCGCAGATTTGAGTAGCGCATGAGCACCTTCGTGTCGGAGTGGCCGGTGATCTTGGCAATCTGCACGTCGGAGAGCCTCGTCTTTTCGTAAAGACGTGACGTGGCCTCATGTCGCAGATCGTGGAACGTGAAGTCGCCGCACCCGGCAGCATCGAAGATTCGCCCGAACTGGCCCGACAGACGCACTGAAACCCCGGCCAGCACCTTCTTATCTCGCGACCCGTCCCACCAAGGGAAAAGCCGGCCAGCGGCGAAGCTGAACCCGTCCATCTCCGCGCTGCCCTGGTTTACCAACTCGACGTAATCCTCGAACGCCTGCAGCGCGACGGTCGTCAGCGGCACCTGCCGCTTGCTGCCATTCTTTGTCTTGTCCAGAAACACAGTCCTGCGGCCGATGTCGACCTGTGCGACATCGAGGGTGTACATTTCGCGCATCCGCATGGCGGACTCGATGCCCAGCTCGAAGAGAAAGATCATGGCCGGCCCGAAGTTCAGGTCTGGACCACGCTGACGGCTCTCGGGCTTTTCACCTGCGAGGATGCGCCTTACAGCCCGTTCCTCGTTCGCGAACAGACGGCGATCGCGGTACTCATCTTCCTTCGGCTCTTTATCTTGCGCACGCACAGCCGCGGAGTCTTCATCGGTGTATGTCGCATAGCGCTTAGGCAGCAGGCGCAGTGGATTGGTGGCGAGCGAAGGCGTCCCTGAACGCACAACCCAGTCGAAGCATCGAGCCAGTGCGCCGACGTAATGGCGGATCGTCGACGGGGCCATCACGTCCTTACGCTTCATGCTCTTGATCCAACCGTCTACCCATTGATAGTCGACACCGGTGAGGGCCTGCCCAGTCCATCGACCAATGAGTGCGTTAAGCAGCGCGATATCTGAATCGGGCAGCGACACCTTGATCATGTAAGAGCGGATCGCATCGTCGACGGTAACCAGCTCGCTGCGGCGAGCAACGAGATCTTCGGGAAGTATGCCGGCGTCGAGCATCTGCTCCAGACGCCTGACGTATGCGTCGCCCTCCTCCTCTGTATCGAAGGTAAGGGAAAGTGGCTTTGGCAGAATGCCTTTGCGCCGGATGATGTATTCCCACGTCCCGGACGGACGCATTCTTTTAGTGGCCATAGCCCCGCCGCAAAACTCACGCAAACGGCCAATGAGCCGATATGCGAGTGGTTTCGCGTTTTTTTCGAGTGGTTAGAGAGGGCTTTGTACCACTTTAGACAGCACATTTCCATACATGGAAAGATGCAAAATCATGAGCCAGAAAAGCGAAAAGCCCCGACTGGCGGGGCTTTTCAGAGCATCAACTACTGGAGGCGCGAGCCGGAGTCGAACCGGCCTAAACGGCTTTGCAGGCCGCTGCATAACCGCTTTGCTATCGCGCCGCAAGCGGACTGGAACCTAGTTGCAGATTCTCAGGTTTTGTCTGGCGACCAATCTGTTCGATCAGCCCACCAAACAAAAAGGGAAGCGTTGCTTCCCCTCATGTATGGAGCGGGAGACGAGGCTCGAACTCGCGACCTCAACCTTGGCAAGGTTGCGCTCTACCAACTGAGCTACTCCCGCATTGCACTGCTTCACAACGCGTTGCCGTTTTATTGCGCCAAACTTTACGTCACCAAACAACACGCTGCTTCGAAAACTGGAGCGGGAGACGAGGCTCGAACTCGCGACCTCAACCTTGGCAAGGTTGCGCTCTACCAACTGAGCTACTCCCGCGTATTACTGCTTAACTGCTGCCAATTTACTGCTACTACTGCTTTACTGCGTTCCGCGCTTCGTACTGCGTGCATCGGAGAAACGAGATTATGGAGAAACGGCTGAAACGTGTCAACCCCTTTTGCGAATGTCTTTTGCTGAACAGATTTCACTCAAGGTGAGCGCGCCGCGTTCGCACAAAATTTTCTCCGCGCATCAATACGTTAGGTCCGTTCATCGGCAGATCACGCGACGCCACCGCGTTCACGGATCTGTGGCCACGCGAGCTTCATGTAATAAAGCATCGACCAGATCGTCAGGAAGGCGGCCAGATAAATCAGCCACAGCCCCCACACGCGCGTATCCACCGACACCCCGCCACCGAACGGCAGCGTTCCATAAAACAGCAGCATTGGAATCGCGACCATCTGGCAGACGGTCTTGAACTTGCCGAGCGAGTTCACGGCGACACTCTTCGAAGCGCCGATCTGCGCCATCCATTCGCGCAGCGCCGAGATCGCGATTTCGCGACCCACAATCACCAGCGCGATCGCCGAATCGATTCGCGCGAGTTGCACCAGCACCAGTAATGCGGCGGTCACCATCAGCTTGTCGGCGACTGGATCGAGAAACGCGCCGAACGCCGAAGTCTGATTCCACTTGCGGGCGAGGAAACCGTCGAACCAGTCGGTCAGCGCCGCCAGAATGAAGATCGTTGCGGCCGCCAGGTTGCGGTGCGCGGGGCTCATCATCATGTCCGGCAAATAAAACACACCGACGACGAGCGGAATCAGCACGATCCGCAGCCAGGTCAGGAAAATCGGGAAATTAAACGGCATGGGCAGGCGCAGCGTCTGGCAAGGGAGATGCAATTGTGCCGTGTCACAAGTCCTGCCACAAGCAAAGCGGCGCGCGCGGCCTTGGGCGTAGCGTCTGCGGTGGAGTTTGTCGGCGGGACTGTCGCGAGAGCCAGGCCCGCCGCGCTCAATGCAACTGGCGATAGATCTGTTCGGCCAGCGCTTGCGAAATACCTTCGACGCTCGCCAGATCTTCCACGCTCGCCGCGACCACGCCGCGCAATCCGCCGAAGCGCGCGAGCAATCGTTGACGCCGCTTCGCGCCCACGCCTTCGAGTTCTTCGAGCCGCGAGGTCTGGCGCGTCCTGGCGCGCTTCGCACGCATGCCGGTAATCGCGAAGCGGTGCGCCTCGTCGCGGATCTGCGCGACCAGCATCAGCGCCGCGCTTTCCTTGCCGAGTTCGAGCGGCGCGCGGCCATCCGCGAAAATCAGCGTTTCGAGGCCGACCTTGCGCCCTTCGCCCTTCGCGACGCCGACCAGCATGCCCGTATCCAAACCCAGCTCCGTGAATACCTGGCGCGCCATTTCGACCTGGCCCTTGCCGCCGTCGATCAACACGATGGTCGGCAGGATGCCGCCCGCCGCCGCGGGCTCTGCGGCATCGACGGCGAGCGATGGATCGGCGGCCGCATCCGGTTGCAGTTCGGCCGCCTGGTCGACCGCGTTCGCGGCGGCTTGCGCGACCATCTTCTCGTAGCGGCGCATGAGCACCTGGCGCATCGCCGCGTAATCGTCGCCGGGCGTGATGCCGGTGATGTTGTAGCGGCGGTATTCCGACGACTGCATCTTGTGATGGTGATAGACCACGCACGACGCCTGCGTTGCCTCGCCCATCGTGTGGCTGATGTCGAAGCATTCGATCCGTAGATGCGCGAGGTCGTCGCACTCCATTCCGAGCGTATCGGTGAGCGCGCGCGTGCGCGACTGCTGCGAGCCCTGTTCGGAGAGCAGGCGAGCGAGCGCGAGCCGCGCGTTCTGCTCGGCCATCGCGAGCCACGCGCGCCGCTGACCTTGCGGTTGACGCAGCACGGTCACCTTGTGGCCGGCCTGCTCGATCAGCACGTCGACGAGTTCGCGCGTGGCCGGCGCATGGCTGACCACCAGCACGGGCGGCACGCGGTTGCCGAGGTAATGCTGCGCGATGAACGCTTCGAGGACTTCCGATTCGATGCCGCCGGTTGTGCGGTTCTTGCGGCGTCTGGATGGTTCGGCGCGTTCGCCTGCTTCGCTTGCATCGCCTGCTTCAGTTTCAGCGTCGACGTCGGCCTCCTCGCCTTCCGTGGGATCGACGGTGTCGTTCAAAACCTCGTCGCCCGCGTCGCATTCGTCTCCCGCGTCATCTTCGTCCTCCGAACGCAGGTCCGCGGCGATAGCGAGCGCATCGGCCGTGTCCGTCAACCCAGCCATTGCATGCGCTGCGCTTGCCGCTCCCAAGCCCGCGCCGCCGACGACATCGTCGCGACCGTCCTCGAGCCCGCCTTCGTCGACGGTCAACGCGCTTTCCACATGCGCCGGGAAATAAGCCTTGTCGCCGAGATGCCGGCCGCCGCGCACCATCGCGAGGTTCACGCACACACGACCGCCGAGCGCGACCACCGCGAGAATGTCGACGTCGCTATCGCTGCCGACTTCGATCGCCTGCTGATGCAGCACCGTCGACAGCGAACTCATCTGGTTGCGCACCGCGGCGGCCTGCTCGAACTTCAGCTCGCCCGCGAATGCGTGCATCTTCTGCTCGAGTTCTTTCATCACTTCGCCCTGACGGCCGAGCAGAAATCGCGAGGCGTTCGCGACATCGCGCGCGTAATCTTCCTCGCTGATCGCCGCGACGCACGGCGCGGTGCAACGGCCGATCTGATGCAGCAGACACGGCCGCGTACGGTTGTTGAACACGGAATCTTCGCAGGTGCGCAACTGGAACACGCGCTGCAGGATCTGGATGCTTTCGCGCACGGCCCACGCGCTCGGAAACGGCCCGAAGTACTGGTTCATGCGATCCACCGCGCCACGGTAGTACGCCATGCGCGGAAACTTGTGGCCGGTGAGCTTGAGGTACGGATACGACTTGTCGTCGCGGAACAGGATGTTGTAGCGCGGCGCCAGTGCCTTGATCAGGTTGTTTTCGAGCAGCAGCGCTTCAGCCTCGGAGCGCGTGACGGTCGTCTCGATGCGCGCGATGCGCGTCACCATCATCGCGATGCGCGGCGACAGTTGCGTCTTCGTGAAGTAGCTCGACACGCGTTTCTTGAGGTCGCGCGCCTTGCCCACGTACAGCACGGCGCCCTGCGTATCGTAATAGCGATAGACGCCGGGCAGATGCGGCAGTTGGGCGAGCACTTTTTTCGGCTCGAAAGCGTCGGTTGCTTCGGGTTCGGTCATGCAGAATCGGTTGGATGTGGGACGGTGTCTCGACGGTTTTGTGCATTCTCGCGGCACACTGCGGCGTGCGTTGCGCGCACGGGGCGGCCGGTGTGCGCCGAAGGTGAATGCCACGCCCGGCTAACGCGTTTGCCCGGTTCGTCCGGTTCGTCCGGTTTGTCCGGTTTGTCTGGCTTTTCCGCCGCGTTCTGCGCGCCGCCTGTCAGTTGTCGCGTGCGACGCAGTTCCGCCGCGGGTACTTTAGAATCGCCAGTTTAGAACATTCCACGCGCGTTCGAAGCGCGCGGATCGAATCGCCCGCGCCGTGGGCCGCTTTCGGTCGAGTGAACGACTCCGGCAGCCGAATGCGCAGCGGCCGCGCCGCCGGGCCGATCTTCTCGCCCGCTCCACACGTTCCAACCCGCGACCCAGGCCATCATGTCCTCCGCTACGCCCTCTTCCGACACCGCCGCCGCGACCGCGTCCGACACCATCGCCTGCGATATCTTCTGCGCGGTGATCGACAATTTCGGCGACATCGGCGTGTGCTGGCGACTCGCCCGCCAGTTGGCGAACGAACACGGCTGGCAGGTGCGCGTGTTCGTCGACGATCTGCACGCGTTCCAGAAGCTCTGTCCGGCGTTGCAACTGGAGCGCGCGCGCCAGACGATCGACGGCATCGTCGTCGAACACTGGCACGAGCCGGTGCATGCCGGCGACACGCTGGAAGTCGCCGACGTGGTGATCGAGGCGTTCGCGTGCGAACTGCCGCCGGTGTACGTCGCGGCGATGGCGCAGCGCGAACGCGCGCCGGTGTGGTTCAACCTCGAGTATCTGAGCGCCGAGGATTGGGTCGCCGATTTCCATTTGCGGCCGTCGCCTCATCCGCGTTATCCGCTTACCAAGACGTTCTTTTTCCCGGGACTCGGCCCCGGCACCGGCGGCGTGCTGAAAGAGCGCCACCTGGACGCCGCGCGCGACGCATTCGACGCGTCGCAACCGGCGCGCGACGCCTGGTGGCTGAACACCACGGGCCGCGCAGCACCTTCGGGCGCCACCGTGATCTCGCTGTTCGCCTATGAAAACCCCGCCGTGGACAGTTTGCTGGATCAATGGCGCGACAGCGCTACACCGATCGTCCTGCTGGTCCCGGAAGGCCGCATCTCGGGCGCGCTCGCGCGCTTTTTCGGCTTGCCGGATTTCGCCGCCGGCGCCCACGCCGAGCGCGGCAGCCTGAGCGCGCATGCGCTCGCGTTCACCGAGCAAACCGGCTACGACGCGCTGCTCTGGGCGAGCGACGTCAACTTCGTCCGCGGCGAAGATTCTTTCGTGCGCGCCCAATGGGCCGCCAAACCCTTCGTCTGGCAGATCTATCCGCAAGCCGACGACGCCCATCTGCCCAAGCTCGACGCCGCGCTCGCCCACTATGCGCGCACCCTGCCCGCCGACGCCCGCCATGCGCTGGCGCGCTTCTGGCACGCGTGGAACGGCGCCGGCCAGCCGGATTGGGCCGCATTCCAGCACCACCGCGCCGCCCTGAAAAACCGCGCGGCGCAATGGGCGGACGAACTCGCGCAAGTCGGCGACCTCGCCGGAAATCTGGCCTTGTTCACAAAAAGTCAGTTAAAATAAGCGGTTATCCAACGGCCGACGACGCAAGCGCAGCCCGAACGCAGCAATCAACCCCGGAAAATCTCGCGTCATCCGATGTGCGATTCAGACGCATCGGCGGTCCTCGTGAAACCCGCGAGCGGCCGGCGAGCTGGCAGAAATGTCAAAAAGGGGGCGCATGCTGCGAATCGGCGCCACTCGTGTACACGCCCGCACAGGGTAAAAAAGCAGGTAACGGATTGCAGGACATTGCAGAGGTTGCAACGGCTGTATCGGCCGCCGCAGCTTCGCAAACCTTGCCGCGGGTCACCGCGGCATGCCGGCCTCGCCTTTCGCACTATCCCGGCCGAACCGCTTCGCGCGGCGCCGCAGTGCGAGAAGCGCCGAAGCCGCTTGCGCCGTATGCCGTTGAGCAAAAGTTGAAGCTACTTATTTCGTACAGGACAGTTTTATGAAGACCGCACAGGAACTCCGCACCGGTAACGTCGTGATGATCGGCAGCGACGCGATGGTCGTGCAAAAGGCCGAATACAACAAGTCGGGCCGCAACTCCGCCGTCGTGAAAATGAAGTTCAAGAACCTGCTGACCGGCGCAGGCATGGAAAACGTGTACAAGGCTGACGACAAGTTCGACGTCGTCGTGCTGGAACGCAAGGAAGTGACGTACTCGTACTTCGCCGACCCGATGTACGTGTTCATGGACGCCGACTACAACCAGTTCGAAGTCGAAGGCGAAATGATGGGCGACGCCCTTCATTACCTCGAAGACGGCATGGCTTGCGAAGTCGTGTTCTACAACGAAAAAGCGATCTCGGTCGAACTGCCGACCACGCTGGTTCGCGAAATCATCTACACGGAACCGGCTGTCAAGGGCGATACGTCGTCGGGCAAGGTGTTGAAGAACGCCAAGCTGACCACCGGTTTCGAACTGCAGGTGCCGCTGTTCTGCAACATCGGCGACAAGATCGAAATCGACACGCGTACGCACGAATACCGCAGTCGCGCCTAAGCGTCTGACGAACGTCGCACCGGAACCCTTCCCGGTACGGCGTAAAAAAATTCGTAAAAAAAGCGCCCCTCTGCGGGGCGCTTTTTCTTTTTTGCGCCGCCCTGTATGGTTGAGGCAATCTTTACCGGTAGCCGTAACAAAATTGCCAGGCCAGCGGCCTTAACTCCCATTGTTGCGCCCGTCAAACCATTGATAAGCTTATGCAAATAACTGTGGCACGGTCCATGCTTCTTTGCTGATACAGCCATATGGCTTTATTTTTTCACCTCCGGAGAAGCGACATGAATAACGACATCGCTGAAGGCAAGTGGAAGCAATTGCTCGGCAAAGCCAGGACGGCATGGGGCGAACTGACCGACGACGAACTGACCAAGGCCGAAGGCCGCGCGGACAAACTCGCCGGGATGATCCAGGAACGTTACGGCAAGACCCGCGAACAGGCTGAACTCGAAGTCCGGCGTTTTTTCGATAGCAACCGTCATTTCTGAGCGGCCAGCCATCGCGCCCCCCCGTGCGCGCCGAAGTAACGGCAGCGCGCGGCGGGTCTCCCCTCAATCCAAAAAACTGCGACCGCTATGCCACATGCGCTAATTGTTGAAGACGATCCCAATAGCCTGTCAGGCCTGTCCGCCATCCTCGCCGCCGACGGCTTCTCCGTCGACACCGCGACCACCATCGCCGAGGCCCGGTCGGCGCTGACCCGTTTCATCCCCGACGTCGTCCTGGTCGATCTGAACCTGCCGGACGGCAGCGGCCTCGACGTGCTGCAACACCTGCCCGCGCATCCGCCCGGCGGCGCGCTGCCCGTGATCGTGATGACCGGCAATGCGACGGTCGAGAGCGCGATCGAGGGTTTGCGTCATGGCATCTGGGATTACCTGTTGAAGCCGGTCAATATCCCGCGTCTGCGCAGTCTGCTCGCGCGCATCCCGCGTCCGTACGAATTGACCGAAGAAGTCCAGACGCTGCGTGCGTCGCTGCGTCAGCTCGGCCGTTTCGGTGCGATGCTCGGCCGCAGCGGCGCGATCCAGCACGTGTACGACACGATCGAACACATTGCACCGACCGAAGCCGCCGTGCTGATTTCAGGCGAAGCCGGCACGGGCAAGCAGGTTGCCGCGCGCACGCTGCACGACATGAGCCGGCGCCGCAAAGGGCCGTTCATCACGTTCGACTGCCGCACGGCAAATAGCCTCGCCGCGCAACGCTCGCTCGACAGCCTGCTGTTCGGCCACGAACGCGGCGCGTTCAGCGGCGCCGAGCATCGCGAGCAAGGGTTGTTCGAACAGGCGAGCGGCGGCACGCTCTTCATCGACGAAATCGCCGAACTGCCGCGCGCGCAACAGGAAGCCCTGCTGCAGGCGCTCGACTCGCAGACTTTCATGCGCGTCGGCGGCACGCATCAGGTCGTCACCGACTTCCGCCTGATCGCGTCGACGCGCAAGGTGCCGCGCGCCGCCGTCGCGGACGGCAGCCTGCATGAAGACCTGACGTTGCGGCTCGAAGCGGCCGCCGTCACGCTGCCGCCGCTGCGCGAACGCGGCGACGACGCTGCGTTGATCGCGCAGGCCGTGGTCGACGATCTGAATCATGACGCGACCTCGCGCGGCACGGCTGAAGCCGCCAAGCAGATCGGACCGAATTTCCTGCGTGAGTGCCTCGCGTACGAATGGCCGGGCAACGTGCGTGAATTGCAGGAGCGGGTGCGGCGCGCGTATCACGCGTCGGGCGACGTGCTGGAGTCGTTGCGCGCCGACGAAGCCGGCTCGGCGAACGGCCGCGATCTGAACGGCAGCCGCGTGCAGGTGACGGTGGGCACACCGCTCGCGGACGTCGAAGAAATGCTGATTCGCGCGACACTCGACGCGGTCGGCGGCACGCGGCATCGTGCGGCGTCGTTGCTCGGCATCAGTCCGAAGACGCTGTACAACAAACTGCAACGGATGCGTTTGAACTGAATCTGGCCGGCAGGCTTCGCGGCAAGCGCGAGCCTGGCCGCAATAAAAAACGGCGTCTCTTTCCGGGACGCCGTTTTTTTATCCAATCCGCTGGCTAGAGCTATTTGCCCCGCGACCACTGACCTACGCAAACCTACGCAAACGCGCTACGCAACAAGCTCTGCGCTTGCAGATACTGCGGATCGGCTACCAGCTTGCTCCACGTCAGCGCCTTGCTACGCGGGCGCATCCGTTTGAGACGCCGTTGCGATTCCTTCGACGGCGTGAAGCGCAGCGTGTCGAGCACCTTTTCAGCTTCGTCCGGCTGATTGCAGATCAGCACCATGTCGCAACCGGCTTGCAATGCGGCGCTCGCGCCTTCGGTCAGCGTGCCGCCCTGACGCGCCGCTTCCATCGACAGATCGTCGCTGAAAATCGCGCCGTTAAAACGCAACTTGCCGCGCAGAATCTCCTGCAACCAGACGCGCGAAAAACCCGCCGGCTTCGAATCGACTTGCGGGTAGACCACATGCGCGGGCAGCACGGCGCCGAGCGACAAACCGAGCCAATCGTATGGCGCAACGTCGTCGCGCAGGATGTCTTCGAGCGAGCGCTCGTCGACCGGCATCGCCACATGCGAGTCCGCCTGCGCGAAACCGTGTCCTGGGAAATGCTTGCCGCAATTGCTCATGCCGGCCAGCATCAAACCATGATTGAGACTCTTCGCGAGCAGCGTCACCACGCGCGGATCGCGGTGGAACGCGCGGTCGCCGATCACTTGCGACTGCCCGTAGTTCAGATCGAGCACCGGCGTGAAACTCATATCGATACCGCACGCGCGCAATTCGGCGGCGAGGATATAGCCGACCGCCGTGGTCACCTTGGTGGCGTGCAGCACGTCGCTGTCCCACAGCGCGCCGAGCTTGCCCATCGCCGGCAACACGGTGAAACCGTCGGTACGGAAACGCTGCACGCGGCCGCCTTCGTGATCGACCGCGATCAGCAGATCGTCGCGGACCGCGCGGATCGCATCGGTCAGCGCGATCAACTGCGCGCGGCTCTCGTAGTGGCGCGCGAACAGGATCACGCCGCCGGTCATCGGATGGGCAAGGCGGCGCTTGTCGTCGTCGTTCAGCGTTTTGCCGACCACGTCGAACATCACCGGTCCGGGTTTGGTTTTCATCGAATTCCGCCAGAAGAAAGCTGGACAAAGACAGACGCGGCCGACGTGCGCCGCGCTCAGATTGTTTAATCGTGCGATGCCGGGGCTTGCGAGGAATCGGCCTCCGGCGCGGTTTGCCCGGCGTCCGCCGTCTCGGCGATCACGAACGACACCGCGTAATCGCGTTCGTCGCTGATCGTCACGCGCGCTGTGATGCCGCGCGCGTCGAGCCACTCGGCCAACTCGCCGGACGCGACCACCATCGGTTCGCCGCTCGGCCGGTTCAGCGTTTGCAGCGCGCGCCAGGTCATCGGCCAACGCATGCCGAGACCAATCGCTTTGGAAAACGCTTCTTTCGCCGAGAAACGCGTGGCGAGAAACGCGAGGCCGCGCGCCGCGGAACGCGCGTGACGCGCGTGATAGACGCGCAATTCGTCCGGGCCGAGCACCTTCTCCGCGAAGCGGCCGTTGGTGCGGGTCATCACCGCGGCTACGCGGCTGACCTGGACGATATCGGTGCCGATGCCGTAAATGGACATACGCGGCGCGGCGGCGTTACGCGCGCGCGCCGAGACGCGCGGCGACCATGATCGCCTTCATCTCGCGCACCGCGTTGTCCCAGCCGGCGAAGATCGCGTGCGCGACGATCGCATGGCCGATGTTCAGCTCGACGATGCCGTCGATCGCGGCGATCTGCTGGACGTTGGTGTAGTGCAGGCCGTGACCCGCGTTCACCTTGATGCCGAGCGTCGCGCCGAATTCGACGGCCCGCACGACGCGCTCGAACTCACGCTGTTGCTCAGCGGGATCGTGCGCTTCCGCATAACGGCCAGTGTGCAGCTCGATCACCGGCGCGCCCGCTTCGTGCGCGGCGCGGATCTGCGTTTCGTCCGGGTCGATGAAGAGCGACACGCGCGAGTTCGCTTCGGCGAGTTGCTTGCAGGCCGCGCGCACCGCGTCGAACTGACCGGCGACGTCGAGGCCGCCTTCGGTCGTCAGTTCCTGGCGCTTTTCCGGCACGAGGCACACGTCGTGCGGCTGCACCTCGCAGGCGATGTCGAGCATTTCCTGCGTGACCGCGCATTCGAGGTTCATCCGCGTTTTCAGCAACGGGCGCAACTTGCGCACGTCGGCGTCGACGATATGCCGGCGGTCTTCGCGCAGATGCAGCGTGATCACATCGGCGCCGGCCTCTTCGGCCATCAACGCGGCGCGGATCGGATCGGGGTAGGACGTGCCGCGCGCGTTGCGCAGCGTGGCGACGTGATCGATATTCACGCCCAGGTCAATCACATTCGGCGACGTAAGAAAGAAGCTCATAGGTTCTGCAAGTCGATCAGGATCTGGCGCGTCGCGAGCGGCGTGCCACCCAGATAAGTGTTGAGCAGAAAGCGCATCAGCGTTTTGCTTTGCGCGACGGTCTGCGCTCGATGGTAATCGTCCTTTTCCATATCGAGCAAGGTTTGCCCCGAAATCACCGGCCATTGTGCGGGCAATTCGTCCGATGCTTCGCGCACGCCGCGCTCCGGATCGAACACGTAGCGGCCTTCGGCATGCACCGCCTTGCGCGCGACCGTGCGATCCAGCGCCATCGCGTAGCCGGTTTCGCGCAGCAGCACGCGTTCGAACGAGCGCAGCACCTGGACGGGCGGCTCGTCGTGCGCGAGACGCGTCATCGTGACGACGTAGTGATGGAAGAGTTGCGGATGCGGATCTTCGCGCGCGCAGAATTTGACCAGCAGCTCGTTCACGTAGAAGCCGCACAGCAGCGCGTCGCCCGCCAGCGGCAACATGCCGCCGACCCATTCCGCGCCGGTCAGCGTGCGCACCTCGGACTTGCCGCTCCACGACAGCGCGAGCGGCTGGAATGTCTGCAGCACGCCGCGCAACGCGGAGTGCGGACGCTTCGCGCCTTTCGCGACGAGTGCGAGACGGCCGTGATCGCGCGACAGTACGTCGATGATCAAACTGGTTTCGCGGTACGGATAGCTATGCAGAACGAACGCGGGCTGTTCCGCGATCCGGTAGTCGGAGGCGGACGTGCGGGGCGCGCGACGGGTAGGCGCGCGCGGGGGCTTCTGCGGTTCGCCTCCGGCGCTCTGGCTGCTCTGCGCACTTTTAGCCGATGAGGATTTTCTGGTACTGCGCGCCGGCCTGGACGGCTCGCGTGCCGGCGCAGCCGGCTCCGGATCGTCCGGGTCGGCGTCGGAATTCAGCGTCATCCACGCGTCATTCGTACCCATACGCGCGAAGTCCGGCTTCGTTGTCGGCCCAACCGCTCTTCACCTTGATGAAGGTTTCCAGATACACGGGGCCGTCGAACAGCTTTTCCATGTCGAGGCGCGCTTCCGTGCTGATCTGCTTCAGCTTCGCGCCCTTCTGGCCGATGATCATCGCCTTGTGCATGTCGCGCTCCACCATGATGGTCGCGAAAATGCGGCGCAGGCGCCCTTCCGTTTCGAACTTGTCGATCAGTACGGTGCTTGTGTACGGCAGTTCGTCGCCGGTCCAGCGGAACACTTTTTCACGCAGGATTTCGGCGGCGAGGAAGCGTTCGCTGCGATCGGTCAGGTCGTCTTCGCCGTAGATCGGCGCGCCTTCCGGCAGGAACGGCTTGACGGTCGCCATCAGACGCTTGATGTCGTCCAGATTTTTGGCCGACAACGGCACGATCTCGTTGAACTGGCGCAGCGTGCTCACTTGCTGCATGAACGGATACAGCGAGTCCTTATCCGACACGCGATCGAGCTTGTTGGCGATCAGCAGCGTAGGCACCGACGGTGGAATCAGGTCGAGCACCTTCTGGTCGTCCGGACCGAAGCGGCCGGCTTCGATCACGAACAGGATCGCGTCGACCGCGGTCAGCGTGGACGTGACCGCGCGATTGAGCGAGCGGTTCAGCGCGCTGCTGTGCTTGGTCTGGAAGCCGGGGGTGTCGACGAAAATGTATTGCGCGTCTTCGAGCGTGTGAATGCCGGTGATGCGATGGCGCGTGGTCTGCGCCTTGCGCGACGTGATACTGACTTTCTGGCCGACCAGCGCGTTCATCAGCGTGGATTTGCCGACATTCGGGCGGCCGACGATCGCGACCATGCCGCAGCGGAAACCAGTGGGTGTGGGAGCGTTCATATTCGGGCTACGGCAGGTTCAGATCGACGCACGAGGACGCGCGCCGAGGGCAATCAATGGCCCGCGTCGGCGACGCGCGTTTGCACCGCGTCGGCTACGCCGGGTTCGAGTTCGGGTTGCGCCACGGCGCCGGGGGTGGCGACGGCTGCGCCAGCGGTGGCTTCGCGGCTGCGGTGTTTGTCGACGCTGCGTGCGGCGGCGGGGTCGGGTCTGGAATCTGCGGGTTTTGTTTCGGCCGCTTTTGTTTCGACGGGTTTCGCTTCGGGCGGTTTCACTTCAGCCGGCTTCGCTTCGGGCGGTTTGGCGTCTGCGGCTTTGGCGTCGGGCTTGTCTGCGGCAGGCTTATCGGCCACAGCTTTCTCCGCGGAATGAGCCGCCGACTTCTCCGGCTTTTCAGCCTTGTCGCCGCGATCGGTTCGTTCCTGCCCGCTGTACTCGACATGCGCGGCGCGAATCACGGCTAAAGGCGCAACGGCTGGCGCCGACGCCGGCCGTTCAGTCACCGGGGATTCCACGTGATTGAGATTGGCGGCGTTACGCGCGTCGCCCCTTCCAGCGCCACGTTCCTTGCGATCCGGACTGCGCAAATCGAGCGCGGCCTGCACGCCGGTCACCCCGGGCACGATCTCAGCTTCGGCATTCTTCTTGGCCGCGCGGGCACCCTTCGAGCGTTTCGGCTTGGCGACCACCGCGGGCGCCGCCGCCATGACTTCGTCGAGCGCTTTCTTGGCCGCCGCCTGTTCGGCCGCGCGACGGCTCGCGCCGGAGCCGGACACCTTCACGTCCAGCTTCGGCACCGTGCACTCGACTTCGAACTGCTGATTGTGCGCCGCACCATGCGTCGCCACCACGGTGTAAGTCGGCAAAGCGATCTTGTGACCTTGCAGATACTCCTGCAACAAGGTCTTGGCGTCCTTGCCGAGTGTGCGCGGGTCGATGTGATCGAGAATCGGCACATACAGGCGCTTGATGACCGTCTGGGCCGCGTCGAAGCCGCCGTCGAGGAACACCGCGCCCAGCACCGCTTCCAGCGTATCCGCAAGAATCGACGGCCGGCGGAAACCGCCGCTGCGCAACTCGCCTTCGCCAAGCCGCAGCCCTTCCGAGATATTCAGGGCCTGAGCGATTTCATAAAGCGACTGCTGTTTGACCAGATTGGCGCGGACGCGCGATAAATCGCCTTCGTCCAATTTGCCGAAACGTTGGAACAAAAGCGCAGCCACCGCGCAATTGAGAACAGAATCGCCGAGAAACTCGAGCCGTTCGTTATGCGTGGCGCTGTGACTGCGGTGTGTTAAAGCCTGGCGCAACAATTCCGCATTGCGAAATTCATAGCGCAGACGGCTTTCCAACGGAGATAGGGGCATGGGCAGAGTATAACGCGGGCGCCAGCCCCGGCGGAAACGCGGGACGGCTTGCGGAAAAAGCGTGGCGAAGCGACGTTACCGCGTGTTCTTAAAGTAGCGTGATAACACGCCGCGATGGAGGTGACCTACGTTGGGCCACCGACGCGGCGTGTCGTGAAAGCGCTGCAGCGTGCTCAGTGGAACGGCCCGATGCGTTTCAGATCGCTGAAGTTCATCCAGATGAAAAACGCGCGGCCGACGAGATTCTTATCCGGCACAAAGCCCCAATAACGGCTGTCCGCGCTGTTGTCGCGGTTATCGCCCATCATGAAGTAATTGCCGGGCGGCACTTTGCAGATCACGCCGCGTGCGTTGTACGTGCAATTGTCGCGATACGGATAGTCTTCGGCGCCGACGATAAACGGCGGCACGGCAGGATTATTCAGAATGGCGTTCTTGCGGCCGCCGATATCTTCTTCGAACTGCTTCGCGTAACCGAGGCGCTCTTCGTCGAGGTAATCGGACAGCGGCGTTTCCGGCACCGGCTTGCCATTGACCGTCAGTTGCTTGTCCTGATAGGCCACGGTGTCGCCCGGCAAGCCGATCACGCGCTTGATGTAGTCGACCGATTCGTCTTTCGGATAGCGGAACACCACCACGTCGCCGCGTTCGAGCGGACGGCCCGACGTGATCTTCGTATTCGTGATCGGCAGACGGATGCCGTAGTCGAATTTATTGACGAGGATGAAGTCGCCCACCAGCAGCGTCGGCACCATCGAACCCGACGGAATCTTGAACGGCTCGACCACGAACGAACGCACGACGAACACGACCAGAATCACCGGAAAAAAGCTTGCCGAATACTCGAGCCACCACGGCTGACGCAGCTTGTCGTCACGCAGACGCGCACGCGTTTGCGCCGCGTTTTCGTCGGCGAAACGCTCGCCGACACGCGCCTGCTGGCGGTCGAACTCGGCGACCACGGCGTCTGCCGCGCGACGCCGTTGCGGCATGAAAACCAGTTTATCTGCGACCCACGCGACGCCCGTCAAAATGACGAGCACAAAAAGAATCAGCGCAAAATTCATAAGGTTCCGTTGTTCGTCTTATTTGTCTTCGACACGCAGAATCGCGAGGAAAGCCTCTTGCGGAATCTCAACGGACCCGACCTGCTTCATTCGCTTCTTACCTGCCTTTTGCTTTTCCAGCAGTTTCTTTTTACGGCTGATATCGCCGCCGTAGCATTTTGCCAGCACGTTCTTACGCAACGCTTTAATGTTTTCGCGCGCGATAATGTTCGAACCGATGGTGGCCTGAATCGCTACGTCGTACATCTGACGCGGGATCAGCTCGCGCATCTTCGCGGCGACTTCGCGGCCGCGATACTGGCTCTGCGAACGGTGCACGATCACCGACAACGCATCGACCTTGTCGCCGTTGATCAGCATGTCGACCTTCACGACATCGGCCGCGCGATACTCCTTGAACTCGTAATCCATCGACGCATAGCCGCGCGAAATCGACTTCAGACGATCGAAGAAATCGAGCACGACTTCGCCCATCGGGATTTCGTAAGTCAACTGCACCTGACGGCCGTGATACTGCATGTTGATCTGCGCGCCGCGCTTTTGCGTACACAGCGTGATCACCGCGCCGACGTAGTCTTGCGGCATGTACAGATTCACGGTGACGATCGGCTCGCGCACTTCTTCGATCTTCGACGGTTCCGGCATCTTGGCCGGGTTCTCGACCATGATGGTCGTGCCGTCGCGCTGCAGGACTTCGTACACCACGGTCGGCGCCGTGGTGATCAGGTCCATGTCGAACTCGCGTTCGAGACGCTCCTGCACGATTTCCATGTGCAACAGACCGAGGAAGCCGCAACGGAAACCGAAGCCGAGCGCCTGCGACACTTCAGGCTCGTACATCAGCGATGCGTCGTTCAGCTTGAGCTTTTCCAGCGAGTCGCGCAGCGCGTCGTACTGGTTCGCTTCGACCGGATAGAGACCGGCGAACACCTGCGGCTTCACTTCCTTGAAACCCGGCAGCGGCTCCGCGGCCGGACGATTCACCAGCGTGACGGTGTCGCCCACTTTTGCCGCGGCCAACTCCTTGATGCCGGCGATGATGAAGCCCACCTGCCCCGCCGACAGCGATTCGAGATTCTTCGACTTCGGCGTGAACACGCCGATATGTTCGACCGGATACTGCGCGTCGGTCGCCATCATGCGGATCTTGTCTTTCGGACGCAGCGTGCCGTTGACGATACGCACCAGCATCACGACGCCGACGTAGTTGTCGAACCACGAGTCGATGATCAGCGCCTGCAGCGGCGCGGCCGGATCGCCCTTCGGCGGCGGCACCTTGGCGATCAGCGCTTCGAGCACGTCTTCGACGCCGAGGCCCGTTTTCGCGCTGCAATGCGTGGCGTCCGTTGCGTCGATGCCGATCACGTCTTCGATTTCCGCGATCGCGTTCTCGGGATTCGCAGCCGGCAAATCGATTTTGTTCAGCACCGGAATCACGTCGACACCGAGTTCGATCGCCGTGTAGCAGTTCGCCACGGTTTGCGCTTCCACGCCCTGGCTCGCGTCGACGACCAGCAAAGCGCCTTCGCATGCGGACAGCGAGCGGCTGACTTCGTACGAGAAGTCGACGTGGCCCGGCGTGTCGATCATGTTCAGGTTATAGATTTGCCCGTCACGGGCCTTGTACGTCAGTGCGGCGGTTTGTGCCTTGATGGTGATGCCGCGCTCGCGCTCGAGGTCCATCGAGTCGAGCACTTGGGCTTCCATCTCGCGGTCGGACAGGCCGCCGCAAATCTGGATGATGCGATCGGCGAGCGTCGACTTGCCATGGTCGATGTGCGCAATGATCGAGAAGTTACGAATATGATCCATTCAGTGCCGATCAAGCGAAAAAGGCGCGCTCGGACAATAGCGGAGCACGCCTTGTAAGTAGGTGAAAAACCTATCTATTTTAGCCGAAAAGGCTATCCCCCGGCGCATCTTGCAAGGTCCGGGCGGAAAAGACGGCTCAGGAGAAGCATGAAAACGGCTTGTGAACAGCGTGGGCCCGCGCTTCGTTCGGGCCCTCAGGACGCCCCGATGACACGGGCTGCGAGCGCGGCGCGAACTCGCGCCGCGTCGAGGTGATAGTGGCACAGTTCGACGCCGTCGCAGACCAGAACCGGCACCAGCTCGTTGTAACGCGCTTCCAGCACCGGATCGGCGTCGACGTCGATCACGTCGACTCGTACGCCGAACTCGGCCAGCAAGGGCTCGAGTGCGGCGCGCATCTCTTCACACAGGTGGCACCACGCGCGCCCGTAAAGCGTGAGCGGCGCCGCCATGTTATTTCTGTGCGCTGCGCGGGCGAATCGGCACGAACTGCGTGTTCTCGCCGCGACGAACCAGCAGCGCGACCATCTTCTGCGGATCGAGACGCGAGATCACGTCGTCGAATTGCTTCGCGCTCGTGATGTCCGTATCGCCGACGCGCAACACGATATCGCCCTTCTGCAGCCCGACACGCACCGCCGGCCCGTCGACGGCATCGACCTGCACGCCGTTACGCAGCTTCAGCGTTTTCAACTGGTCGGCAGGAATATCGCTGACAGCGAGGCCCAGCATGTTGGTCGCGCGCTGCTTCGGCACTACCGGCTTCTTCTGATCTGCCTTCGCGGCCTTGTCCGGCTGCATTTCGGCGATCGTGACCGGCAGGTCGCGCGTCTGGCCTTTACGCCAGATCGTGATCGTGGATTTGGTGCCCGGCTTCGTATCGCCGACCATGCGCGGCAGATCCGTGGCCGTGTCGACCGAATGACCGTTGAACTTCAGAATGATGTCGCCCGGCTGCACACCCGCTTTGTCGGCGGGGCCGCCCGGCTCGACGCTGCTCACCAGCGCGCCTTGTGCCTTCGGCAAACCGAGCGAATCGGCGACGTCCTTCGTCACTTCACCAATCGCCACCGCGATCCGGCCGCGCACGACCTTGCCCGACGTTTTCAACTGGTCGGCCACGCGCATTGCTTCGTCGATCGGAATCGCGAACGAAATGCCCATGAACCCGCCGGTGCGGCTGTAAATTTGCGAGTTGATGCCGATTACTTCGCCCTGCATATTGATCAGCGGACCGCCCGAGTTGCCCGGATTGACGGCCACGTCGGTCTGGATGAACGGCAGGTAGTCGCCTGTGTCACGTCCCTTCGCACTGACGATACCGGCGGTCACCGTGTTTTCGAGGCCGAACGGCGAACCGATCGCGACGACCCATTCGCCCACGCGTACCTTGTTCGAATCGCCGATCGTGATGGTCGGCAAATTGGCTGCGCTGATCTTCACGACGGCCACGTCGGTGCGATCGTCGACACCGATCAGCTTCGCCTTGAATTCGCGTTTGTCGGTGAGCGTGACGTAGATGGTGTCCGCGTCGTCGACAACGTGCGCGTTGGTCATCACGTAACCGTCGGCCGACAGGATGAAGCCGGAGCCCACGCCGCTGTTCTGTTCGGGATCGCTGTTGTCCGGGGAATCCTGGCTGCCGCCGCTGCCACCGTTATCGCCGCCGCGCGGCGAGCCGGGCGATTGCGGATTTTGCGGACTTTGTGGCCCTTGCGGCAAAGGAATGCCGAAGAAGCGGCGGAAGAACTCCGACATGTCGCCGTCGTCCATGCCCGGCGGCAGACCGCCGCGCGCGCCGCTGTTCGACACACGCGTGGTCGTGCGAATGTTGACGACCGCCGGTCCGACTTTGTCGACGAGGTCAGTGAAATCGGGCAGGTTGGCAGCGGAGGCCGCCGACGCCGTATGCGGTACCAGCGGCAAACATGCCGCCACCACCGCGGCCGCGAGGAATTTGCGCACCGAGAAAGTCGTCATATCGTAGCGAGCCGAGGGATTCAGGATTCGGAGGATTACTTCGGAGCTTTATATTCTATGGCAGACGCGAACTGCTGCAATGTGGTCTGGGGCACTTCACCCAGCAGAGTAATCCAGAAGTCGCCGCGCCGCTTGACCAGCACATGCGTGGCGCCGCTGCTGCCCGCGCCTTCCTTGCGCGTGTTGTTTTCGACCGGCTCGACGAATACGGAAATCGCCGCGAGGCCGTCGGAGAACACCGCCTGGTCGACCGGAATTGTCGGCTGGCCTGCGTCGCGCGCGGCCATCGGCCGACGCAACTCACGAATCTTGCGGAAGCCCGGCACGCTCGGCGTGATCTGCCAGCCTTGCGCCGCCATATCCACCGGCTCGACCGGCGGACGCACGACCGTCCACCCCGCCGTATTGCGAATCCCACTGACGATGCCGGCCTTATCGACCGGCACGCCGATACGAATCTGCGAAAACGACAATTGTTCGAGCACCTGGCCCGTCGGATCGAGCGTCTGCGCGCGCAGCAACAGACCCGTTTTCTTGTCGGCCCACAGCTTGTACGCGAAACGATACGCGTCTTTCGGATCGAGCTCGATCACCTGGCTGTCGACACCCGCCACGCGGTCGTCGCCGAGCAATTTGGGCTCGTACACAGAAAGCACCTGCTCGCCGCTGACGGCCAGCAGAGCCGGGAACGAATCCTTGTTCTGGCGTTTTTCGACCACGCACAGATGCCGTTCGGGTACGAACGTGTACAGGTCTTCGTTATGACGCAGCATTTTGCGCGGCTTGCCGTCGAGGCTTTCGAGTTGCTCGAATTCGCCGTCCGTGCGGGTCGCGTAGTGCGAGATCCGCGACGTCTGAACGAAATTGCCGCGCTGATAGACGAATGCGCCTTCGTAGTTCTGCTGCTGTGCGGCCTGATGGATGCGATCGAGCAGATCCGCGGCCGTGCGACGGGCGACGAGCGGGTCGTCGGTTTGTGCAAAGACCCGCGGTGTAGCGGACATCAACACGGCTGCGCAGAACAGAAATGCCGGCAGCCGCCCCCAGATAGTCGTTATATTCAACCGCGGAGTCTGCATCAAACTATTGGCCTTGCGTAGAGACAGCGGCAGCGCGAATCAACGGCATCGAACCCGCCATGACCGGTTGTTGCGCGAATTGCTGGTGAGCTTCCAGATACTGATCGAGACTGGCGTCGCGAATGATATTCGCGTCTTGTGACACGGGCTGGAGCGCCGCTGCCGGCGCCATCGCCACGCGTTGCAGCGAATCGCCATGCGATTGCACCGATGCGATTTGCGAAGCGCCCGGCACGCCCTGCAACTGCGGCACGACGATCCAGGTGAGCGTGGCAGCCGCGGCGGCGACCGCGAATGCCGGCACGACTCGGCGACGCAGCGCCAGCAGACGACGAGCAACCGGCATCGCAGCCGGCGCGAGCACGTGCGGCTCATTGTCGAAGCGAGCGGCAAAACCGCTCAGGAACACGCTGCTTGCCGCCGGGCTGACCGCCAGATCGTCGGAACGCAGCGCGTCGCCGATCAGGTGATAGCTCGACCAGGCGGCGCGATCATCGCCGTCCAGCTCGGAAAGAAACTTGTCCAGATTCAGATGCTCTTCGCCGAACACCTCACCGTCGACAACGGCGGACAGACGCTCGCCACGCGAGCTGACTTGCGATTGCATCGAGACCGACCCCATGATGCTCCCCATCTTACAAATACCCCGTAGTGACACCACTAATCCAGATATTGCATCCGTGCCCCGCCCGGCCGGCCGGTGCTTTACCAGCGCTTGCCTTCGGGTGTGTCAAGCAACGGACGCAATTTTGCCGCAATGGCTTCGCGAGCGCGAAAAATTCGTGATCTGACGGTGCCGATCGGGCACCCCATCATCTCAGCGATTTCCTCGTAACTCAAACCTTCAATTTCACGAAGAGTAATGGCGGTGCGCAACTCTTCCGGTAAAACCGCCATCGCAGCATTGACCGTCTCGGCGATCTGCTTGCTCATCAACATCGACTCGGGCGTGTTGATATCCCTTAGTTGGTCGGCGTCCGAGAAAGTTTCAGCTTCTTCAGCATCTGCTTCGGTCGACGTCGGTGCGCGCCGCCCCTGGGTCGCAAGGTAGTTCTTCGCCGTGTTGACCGCAATCCGGTACAACCACGTATAAAAAGCCGATTCGCCGCGAAACTGCGGCAGTGCCCGGTACGCCTTGATAAACGCGTCCTGAGCGACGTCTTCCACTTCGGCGGGGTCGCGCACGAGGCGGGAGATCAGCCGGAGAATCTTGCGGTGGTATTTGGAGACCAGAAGCTCGAACGCGGCCTTGTCGCCCTTCTGGACGCGCTCGACCAGCACCTGATCAATTTCTTTTTCGCTCACCTGATAAATCCGTTAACTATAGGGCGCATGGCGGAGGACCATTGTAGCGTCCCCTTCATCGCGGCACGTTACTCCGGTAACAGCGGTTACAGTCGTTACAGTCACGCGCCGGCGGCATGCCGGCCTCGCACGGCGAGTTCACGGAATACCGGGCGAGGCAGCGCGTCGGCGGCGACCAGCAGCGTGTGCGGGCGACCCTGCTCGGGCGCAAGCGCCAGAACCAGCAAGCGGCTGCTCCATTGCGAGCAGCCGGCAATACGCCCCTGCGCTACCAGCCGGCCTGCCCGATCCCACGCGGACAACCCTTGCGGCCCGATTCTGAGAGCGACGGGCCGTGCAGCTTCGTGTTTCACCGCGAGGAACGTCAGCAGCGCCGCCGCGGCGAACGCTAACGGAACAGCTTGCCGGGCGCCCAGATGCGACGCGAGGCAGGAATGCACAGCTAATGAGGCGATCAGCACGAAAACCGTCAACGCAGCGCGCACCGCGACGGAGTGCCGCAACTCGATATGTTGCGGCACTCCGTCGGACAAGGCCGATCCGACGGAAACCGCCGGCCAGGCCGGCGTATTCGACTGACGTGTCACCAAACGATCGACTGATCAGGCGCGCTTGAAGACCAGCGTGCCGTTCGTGCCGCCGAACCCGAACGAGTTCTTCAGCGCGACGTCGATCTTCATCTCCCGCGCCGTGTTCGCGCAGTAATCGAGATCGCAGGCCGGATCCTGATTGAAGATGTTGATCGTCGGCGGCGACACCTGGTGATGCACGGCCAACACCGTGAACACCGATTCCAGACCGCCGGCGCCGCCCAACAGGTGGCCCGTCATCGATTTCGTCGAATTCACGACGATATCTTTCGCGTGGTCGCCGAAAGCGCGCTTGATACCGGTGGTTTCAGCCAGGTCGCCCAGTGGCGTGGAGGTGCCGTGCGCGTTCAGGTAATTCACCTGATCGACGTTCACGCCCGCGTTCTTCAACGCGGCCAGCATACAGCGACGCGCGCCGTCGCCGTCTTCCAGCGGCGCGGTCATGTGATAGGCGTCGCCGCTCATCCCATAGCCGCTCACTTCGGCGTAAATCTTCGCGCCGCGCGCCTTCGCGTGTTCGTACTCTTCGAGCACCATCACGCCGGCACCCTCGCCCAGCACGAAACCGTCGCGATCCTTGTCCCACGGACGGCTCGCGGTTGCCGGATCGTCATTGCGTTGCGACAGTGCGCGCGCCGCCGCAAAGCCGCCGATACCCAGCGGCGACACGGTGGATTCCGCGCCGCCCGCGATCATCACGTCTGCGTCGCCGTATTCGATCAGGCGCGAAGCCTCGCCGATACAGTGCAGACCGGTGGTGCACGCGGTCACGATCGCCAGATTCGGACCCTTGATGCCGAACTTGATCGACAGATGGCCCGAGATCATGTTGATGATCGACGCCGGCACGAAGAACGGCGAAATACGGCGTGGGCCGCGGTTCAGCAGTTCGGTTTGCGTCACTTCGATCATCGGCAGACCGCCGATGCCCGAACCGACCACCACGCCGATGCGCTCCGAATTCTCGTCGGTGACTTCGAGGCCGCTGTCCTGCATCGCCTGGATGCCCGCAGCGACGCCGTAATGGATGAACGTATCCATGTGGCGCGCTTCCTTACCGGGGATGTAGTCCTCGATATTGAAGCCCTTCACCTCGCCGGCGAAACGAGTCGAAAAGTTCGACGCATCGAACTTCGTGATATTGGCAATACCCGACTTGCCGGCGACCAGATTGGCCCAGCCGTCGGCAACATTATTGCCAACAGGCGAAATCAGCCCCAGGCCTGTAACAACAACACGACGGCGGCTCACGGTAACCCCTTTTTCATAGATGACAAAAGCAAAAAGCCACAGCGGTCACAGGAACCTGCCCTGTGAGCCCTGTGGCTGTTAAGCGCCCCCATGCCCGGTGCTCGCACCAGGCTCCCCCGACGGGGGACAAGAAAACTTGGGGCGGCCCGGCGTTTTCTTGAAACTCGGCAATCGCGCGGAAATTTGCGCTGTCAACATCGCTTGCTCCTGCATGGCAAACGGCGCGGCAAAAAGCGCCAGCCCTGCTGGCGTCGGAAACCGACACGGCAGGGCGTCATACGCCGCCAACGCAGAAACGCAGGCGCGAATGACCTTAGGCCTTGACGTTCGCGCGAGCGTAGTCGATCGCTTGCTGAACGGTGGTGATCTTCTCGGCTTCTTCATCCGGAATTTCCATGCCGAATTCGTCTTCGAGGGCCATCACGAGTTCAACGGTGTCGAGCGAGTCGGCGCCGAGGTCGTTCACGAACGAAGCTTCGTTCTTGATCTCAGCTTCTGCAACGCCCAGTTGTTCTGCGACGATCTTCTTGACGCGCTGTTCGATATTGTCCATTACCCCTCCAAGGGAAAAGAAGTTCAAAAATACAGGTGCGCGCATTTTATCAGGTTTGACCCGGCAAAAAAGCGGCGCATCGGGTTGCTGTCAAGGCATGCGCCTTACGCTTTTGCAAACGCATCAAGGCGCGGATAGTACCCGAAATTGGTTACGACATGTACATCCCACCGTTCACATGCAGCGTCGTGCCGGTGATATAGCCTGCTTGCGGCGATGCGAGGAACACCACGGCATGCGCAATGTCGTCCGGGCTGCCGAGACGACCGAGCGGAATCTGCGTCTTCAGCGCGGTCTGCTGCTCTTCGGGCAGGCCCCTGGTCATGTCGGTATCGATGAAGCCAGGCGCGACGCAATTCACCGTGATGCCACGGCTGCCGATCTCGCGAGCAAGCGCGCGCGTCATGCCGGCGACGCCCGCTTTCGCGGCCGCATAGTTGACCTGCCCCGGGTTGCCGGCGGAGCCGACCACCGACGTGATGTTGATGATGCGGCCGCCCTTCGCCTTCATCATCGGACGCAGCACCGCGCGCGACAGACGGAACACCGACTTGAGATTGGTGTCGATCACCGCGTCCCAATCGTCGTCCTTCATGCGCATGGCCAGTTGATCTTGCGTGATGCCGGCGTTGTTCACCAGCACGTGCAGCGCGCCGAATTCTTTAACGGTGCCTTCGATCAGCGCTTCCACTGCGGTTGCGTCGTTCACGTTCAACACCGCGCCGCGACCGCTTACGCCGGCTGCGTTAAGGGCTTCGCTGATTGCAGCCGCGCCGCTTTCGCTGGTCGCCGTGCCGATCACCGTCGCGCCCTGGCGCGCCAGTTCCATTGCAATCGCCCGGCCGATGCCACGCGAGGCGCCAGTCACGATCGCGATCTGCTTGTCGAGAGTCTTTTCCATCTTTCTTGTCAGTCCGAATGCCCTTCGGAGGGCTGATTGATTCGTGATGCTGCGCTGGGAGCCCGGATTCTGCTTAAACGGCGTTTAGCCTGCAGTCACGAGCTTGAGCGCTTCTTCGAGCGAGGCCGGATCGAACACCGAAGCGCCGATCAGATTGCCGTCGATACGCTTGGTCAAACCCGCAAGGACCTTGCCCGGCCCGCACTCGATCACATGCGTGACGCCCTGAGCCGCCATCGCCTGCACGCTCTCGACCCAGCGCACCGCGCCGGCCGCCTGGCGCACCAGCGCGTCCTTGATCTTCGCAGGTTCATTGACGATCGAGACGTCGACGTTGTTCAGCACCGGAATCGACGGCACCTGCACACTCACGCTCGCCAGATACTCGCGCAACTGATCCGACGCCGGCTTGAGCAGCGACGAGTGGAACGGCGCAGACACCGGTAGCGGCAACGCACGCTTCGCGCCCTTCGCCTTCGCGACTTCGCAAGCCTTCTCGACCGCGGCCTTGTGGCCGGCGATCACGACCTGCGAAGGCGCGTTGAAATTCACTGCTTCGACGACACCCGCGACCGATGCTTCAGCGCACACCGCGCGCACCGTGTCGTCGTCGAGACCGAGAATCGCGGCCATGCCGCCTTCGCCGACCGGCACCGCGGTTTGCATGGCCTGCGCGCGAAACCGCACGAGCGGCACGGCATCGCGAAACGCGAGCGCGCCAGCCGCGACCAGCGCGGTGTATTCGCCGAGGCTATGGCCGGCGACGATCGCCGGCTGCGGGCCGCCGGCCTGTTGCCATGCGCGATAGATCGCGTAGGCGGCAGTCAGCATGACCGGCTGGGTGTTGGTGGTGAGATTCAGATCTTCGACGGGACCTTCGGCGATCAGCTTGCCGAGATCCTGATTGAGCGCATCGGACGCTTCCTGAACCGTCTCGCGGACCACCGCGTGGTCGGCGAACGCGTTGAGCATGCCGACCGACTGCGAACCCTGGCCGGGAAAAACGAACGCAAATTTCATAACGTCCCCAAAATCGAATGTGTCAGATGCGGGTGGCGTGCGCCTGATAACGATCAAACTGCGCAGCCAAATCGCGCAGTCAACGCGTGATCAAGCGCGCGATCAAACGCTCGGGCGCCGCGAAGAGCGCCCTGCCGTTCGTCGCCGCTATCAGTAGCGGATAACCGACGCGCCCCACGTGAAGCCGCCGCCGACGCCTTCGATCAGCACGTTCTGGCCGCGCTTGATGCGGCCGTCGCGCACTGCGACGTCGAATGCGAGCGGAATGGACGCAGCCGACGTATTGCCGTGCTCGCCCACCGTGACGACCATGCGCTCCTGCGGCAAGCCGAGCTTGCGGCAAGTGCTTTGCATGATGCGGATATTGGCCTGATGCGGAATCAGCCAGTCGATCTGCTCCGCCGACAGATTTGCCTTGGCGAGCGCCTCGATCGCAACTTTTTCCAGCACGTTGACGGCAAGCTTGAACACCGCCTGGCCGTCCATGTGTAGAAACGCGCTGCCCGCGACGACGCCGCCGTTCACATTGCCCGGCGTGCACAGAATGTTGGAGTGGCTGCCGTCGGCGTGCAGCGCGCTAGCCAGCACGCCAGGTTCTTCGGACGCCTGCAGGATCACGGCTCCCGCGCCGTCACCGAACAGCACGCAGGTGGTGCGGTCGTTGAAGTCGAGAATGCGCGAGAAGGTTTCAGCGCCGATCACGAGCGCCGTACGATGCTGGCCGCTGCGGATGAAACTGTCCGCCGTCGCCACCGCATAAGCAAAGCCGGAACAGACTGCCTGCACGTCGAATGCCGCGCCGTGGTTCTTGATGCCGAGCTTGTTCTGCAACAGGCACGCCGTGCTCGGAAACACGAAGTCGGGCGTGGAAGTTGCCACGATGATCAGATCGATGGATTGCGGATCGATATCCGCCGCTTCGATCGCGCGCTGCGATGCGATCAGCGCGAGATCGCTGGTGGTGACATCAGGCTCGGCGAAATGGCGTGCGTGGATGCCGGTGCGGGCGACGATCCATTCGTCGCTGGTCTCGACGCCTTGCTTCGCGAGACGCTCAGCCAGATCCTGATTGGTGACGCGCGCGGGAGGCAGATAACTGCCGGTGCCGAGCACGCGGGAATAAATTGTCGATTGAGCCATTATGCCTTCGAGGATTGCGCAGCGTAGGGCTCGGCCGGCTGGCCTGCGATCGGGCTTGCGTGACCCGCACCGCTTGCGTCGCGCGCGACCTGCTCGAGAGAACCGGCGTTCTCTTCCATTGCACGCGCAAGGCGTTCCAGCACGCCGTTTTTGACGGCATCATACCCGCGTTTGATAGCCCACTCAAACCCGTACGCATCCGCCGAGCCGTGGCTTTTGATCACGAGGCCACGCAGCCCGAGCAGCGCGGCGCCATTGTATTGCCGATGATCGACGCGCTTCTTGAAGCGCATCAATACCGGCAGCGCGAGTACCGCCATCACCTTGGTGAGCCACGAGCGGCCGAACTCTTCCTTGATGATGTTGGAGAGCATCTGCGCGAGGCCTTCAGACGTCTTCAGCGCGACATTACCGACAAAACCGTCGCAGACGATCACGTCGACCGTGCCCTTGAAGATGTCGTTGCCTTCGACGTTGCCGTGAAAGTTGAGTGTACTCGCGCGCAGCAATTCGCCGGCGCGTTTGATGGTGTCATTACCCTTGATGACTTCTTCGCCGATGTTGAGCAGGCCGATGGTGGGCCGCTCGCGGCCTTCGAGCGCGGACACGAGCGCGTGCCCCATCTCCGCGAACTGCAGCAGATGCTGGGGTTCGCAATCGACGTTGGCGCCCAGATCGAGCATCATCGTGTAGCCATTCGGATTGGGCAGTGCGGACGCGATGGCCGGGCGCTCGATGCCCGACAGCGTTTTCAGCACATAGCGCGAGACCGCCATCAGCGCGCCGGTGTTGCCGGCTGAAATGCAGGCTTGCGCCTCGCCTTCCTTGACGCGGTTCAGCGCCACACGCATGGACGAATCTTTCTTCTTGCGCAGCGCGACTTCGACCGGATCGTCCATTGCGACGATCTCAGAAGCAGGTACGACGGTCAGCGCCGGCAGGTCTTGAGCCTTCAACTTCTTCAGTTGCGCGCGAATCGCACTTTCGATGCCGACGAGCAGCAGCTCAGCATCGGGATGCGAACGAGCGAAGTTGACGGCAGCGGGAACGGTCACGGACGGGCCGTGGTCGCCTCCCATGCAATCTATCGTGAGCTTTACTGTCATGGAGTGCGACGAATTTCAGGCGCCCTGCATGGAACCACAATAGGCGCCAAAGCGCCAATTGCGATCGACACAAAAAAGCGGCAGTTGAATGCCGCCTTTTTGCCGAGCCGGGAAAATGTCAAGCGAGCCGATCGCCACGCGAAACGCCGAGAGGCGCAACGCAGTGAAACGATTAGTCGTTCTTCGTCTTGACGACTTTCTTGCCGCGATAGTAGCCGTTCGGGCTAACGTGGTGACGCAGATGCACTTCGCCCGTGCTCGGTTCCACGGCCAGCGGCGCTGCCGTCAGGAAATCGTGCGAACGGTGCATGCCGCGCTTCGACGGCGACTTCTTATTTTGTTGAACTGCCATGACTAACTCCTAAAAATTTTCCGAATTCTAACACAGCCCGATCCGGTGTCCGCCATTAGCCGAATGGCCAATGCGCCCGCATCGCGCTCCCATGCAACTGTTCAGTGCTTCTTGTCGTCCGGCTCGCCGCGCTTGAGACTTTCGAGCGCCGCGAACGGATTGGGCCGCTCGGGCTCGCCGCCCTCATCAGCTTCGTCCAGCGCGGCTTCGTCGCCCTCGCCCTCTGCACCGGCCACACCAGAGACGAGGCTCTCGTGCACTTCGGGACACACCTCGTGCTTGGGCACGAGCGGCAAGGAAAGCAGCAACTCTTCTTCGATCAAGTCGACGAGATCGAACTGGCGCGAGCCCACGATCACTTCGACTTCATCCTCGTCGAGCGGAAACTCTTCGGCTTCCGCCTCAGTGTTGACGATCCGGTAAGTTGCATCGACGTTGAATGCCTGCAAATACGGTGTCATGCACCGCTGACATTCGAGCCATGCAGCGCCGTGAATCGCGAGCCTCAGATAAGGCTGCGGACCCTCGGTGCCGTCGTCCTGCAATTCCGGCTGCGTCGCCCCTTCGGCTTGCCAGGTGAACGCGGTATCGCGGTCTGGCGCTTCTGCCGGGACTTCGTTTAACATGCGCGGCAGTTGCGACACGCGCACGACACCCGCGGCCTGACGCCCACTCCGCGCAAATTCGAACAGATCGATGTCGTGCGGGTCGGCCAGACCAGCAGGTTTGCCAGGATGTTGAGTCATGTGCGCTCCTGCGTCGGCAAGGATTTCGCCGAAGGTGAATCGGTTTGCACCGCACTTGCCCACTTGCCGTTACCTCAGACGTTGTTCACGCCGAGGCCCGTTTGCGCAATAGCATACCGATGAAAAGCCCAAAATCATATCCGTTTTGTCTTTTCGAGTCAAACACTTAAGCCCGTACCAGCGCGCACTCCGCGCGAGCCCGTACGCCCCGCCTCTCTAGCCGTTGATTGACCATGCCAGATTCCCCCAATCGCCCGCCCCGCCTGATTCTGGCGTCGAGCTCGCCCTATCGTCGCGAGCTGCTCGAGCGCCTGCGCGTTCCGTTCGAGGTCGTCGTGCCGGCGATCGACGAGACGCCATTCGAAGGCGAAACCCCCGAGGCCACCGCGCTGCGCCTCGCTGAAGCGAAAGCCCGCGCGGTCGCCGGCGGGCTCGACAGCAGCGAACCCGCGCTCGTGATCGGTTCCGATCAGGTCGCAACCTACGACGGCCTGCAGATCGGCAAGCCCGGCACGCACGAGAAAGCGCTCGCTCAATTGCAGGCGATGCGCGGCCGCGAAGTGCTGTTTCATAGCGCGCTCTGCCTGTTCGACAGCCGCTCGGGTACCGCGCAGTCCATCGACGTGATCACGCGCGTGCGTCTGCGCAACCTGCCGGACGCCGCGCTAGACGCGTACCTGCGCGCCGAAACGCCGTACGACGTCGCGGGCAGCGCCAAATCCGAAGGCCTCGGCATCACGTTGCTCGAAGCGATCCATTCGGACGACCCGACGGCGCTCGTCGGTCTACCGCTGATCGCGCTGTCGAGCATGCTGCTCGCCGCGGGTTATCCATTACTGGAGACGAAATGAGCGGCACCTTGTATCTGATTCCGAACACACTGGGCGACGGCGACGCCGCAGCGCTCGATGCCGTGCTGCCCGCGCCGGTGCGCGCTCGCGCGGCCGCGCTGCAGTACTACATTGGCGAAAACGCAAAAACCACGCGGGCCTTCCTGAAGAAGGTCGGCACGGAGCGTCCGATCCAGGAAATCGAGATCCGCGAACTGAACGTGAATACGCCGGCCGGCGAGATCGATAAACTGTTGGCGCCGTTGCTGGCGGGCACCGATGCCGGCCTCGTTTCGGAAGCTGGCTGCCCCGCGGTCGCCGATCCGGGCGCGCTGCTGGTGCGCCGGGCGCATGAGCGCGGCGTGAAGGTGGTGCCTTTTGTCGGACCGAGTTCGATTTTGCTGGCGTTGATGGCGTCTGGCCTGAACGGTCAAAGCTTTGCGTTCCACGGCTATTTGCCGGTCGACGCCACCGAACGCGCCAAGCGCCTGCGCGATCTGGAGCAGCAGTCGCGCAAGGCCCGGCAGACGCAGATTTTTATCGAAACGCCCTATCGGAACAAGCCGTTGCTCGACACGTTACTGGCGACTTGCGCGCCTTCCACGTTCGTTTGCGTCGCTGTCGACCTGACGCTGGAGACGGAAACCATCGCGAGCCGCACCGTGGCCGACTGGAAAAAGAAGCCAGCAATCGATTTGCACAAGCGTCCCGCCATTTTTCTGATTCTGGCCGTTTGACCTTTGTCCGGCGCTGACGCTGACGCTGACGCGCCAAACAAAAAGCCCCGCTAGAAATCCCGCGGGGCTTTTTACTGTTAGCCAGAGCGCGGCGGGCTCAACGCAAATTGAACTTTCCGCCAAGCGCCATCGCATGCACGGCACCGCTGCCGACCGCCGCGCCGAACTTGCGCGCCACGCGATCGGTGATGCTTTCCTTCACCGTGTAGTCGACGATATCCGGCGCCTTGAAAAGCTCACGCGCGACGTAATCGGCGTCGCCGAAACCGTCGGCGAGACCTAGATCCACGCTTTTCTGGCCCGTCCAGAAGAGGCCGGAGAACATATCCGGCGTTTCGTGCAGACGCTTGCCACGCCCTTGACGCACCGCGTCGATGAACTGCGCGTGGATCTGGTCGAGCATGTCTTGAGCATGTTCGTCCATCTTCGGCGTTTCCGGCGAGAACGGGTCGAAAAAGCCCTTGTTCTCACCTGAAGTGTGCAAGCGACGCTGGACCCCGAGCTTATCCATCAGGCCGGTGAAACCAAAGCTATCCATCAGCACGCCAATCGAGCCGACGATGCTCGCCTTGTCGACATAAATCTTGTCCGCCGCAGCGGCCGCATAGTAACCACCCGACGCACACATGTCGCCAACTACGACGTACAGCGGAATAGACGGATACTTAGCGCGCAATCGACGAATTTCGTTGTAAATGATGCCGGCCTGCACCGGACTGCCGCCCGGGCTGTTACAGCGCAGGATCACGCCGGCGGTGCCGGCATCATCGAATGCGCTTGCTAGCGCCGCGTTGATATCTTCAGCGTTCGCGCTTGTATCGGCAGAGATTTCTCCGTCAAGTGCGATCATCGCCGTGTGCCTGCCCGTTGTCGCGACCTTGTCTCCGGAGAACTGCAAAGCTGCCCAGATAGCGAGCAGCGCCACGATCAGAAAGACGAACCGGAAAAATATCTTCCATCGGCGCGCCGAGCGCTGCTCGTTGATAGCCGCGAGCGCGATGCGCTCGAGCGCGGCGCGCTCCCAGCCCGGCTCTTCGGCAGGCGTGCGGGGGCGGCCTGTCAGGGACGGTTCTTTCGGTTCGGGCGTCAAATTGTCGGACATGCGATGCAGTGGGAAAGTCGAGGAAGTGAAAAATCAGGAGGTGGCCGGACGCAATTCGCCGTCCGGCAGCCAGAACACCGCACGGCCTTCGGGCGTATCCCGCTCGTCGACCTGAACGGCACGCAAGCGGCCGCCGCGGCACGGTCCGCCGACGCATTTACCGGTATCCGGCGCGTAAATCGCGCCATGGGTAGCGCACATCAAGTATAAACCGGAGGATTCGAAGAACTGCCCTTCGGACCAGTCGAGTTCCATCGGCACATGGGCGCAGCGGTTCAGATAACCGTACGCCCGGCCATCGTAGCGGACGAAAAACACCACCGCCTCGCCGCCGCCGAGCGTCGCCGCACGACGCACGCCGGCGCCACGGTCGACCAGTTCATCCGACGCACAGATTCGTACCGCCTCCTGCGCCGCCTCGGTCGCACCTGCGTTCATGCGTTCTCCCGCAACCATCCGGACAGCGCGCCGACGCTCGATGCGACGAATTTCGGCGACAAAGCGCTCAGCGACGCCGCCGGATGCGCGCCGTAAGTCACGCCGATACCCGCGACGCCGGCATTGATCGCCATCTGTAGATCATGCGTGGTATCGCCGACCATCACCGTACGCACCGGATCCTGCCCGAGTTCCCGAGTGAGTTCGTGAAGCATGGCCGGATGCGGCTTGGAGAAGGTCTCGTCCGCGCAACGGGTGCCGTCGAACAGGCTCGTCAAGCGCGTCTGATCGAGCGCGCGGTTCAGACCGACGCGGCTCTTGCCGGTCGCCACGGCGAGCAGATAACCCTGATCGCGCAGTTCCTGCAGCATCTCGCGCACGCCGACGAACAACTCGGTGGTCTGATCCTTCACCAGATAGTGAAAGCGATAACGCTCGGCGAGACGCGGATATTCCGACGGATCGAGCGTAGGCGCGGCGATCGCCAGCGCTTCGCGCAAACCGAGTCCGATCACATAGCTCGCGGCTTCGTCCGCGGGAACTGGCAGACCGAGATCGCGGCACGCCGACTGGATACTGCGCGTGATATGCGCAGTGGAATCCATCAGCGTCCCATCCCAGTCGAAGACGATCAGATCAAATTGCTCTCTAGCCATGCAGTGTCGTCTCCGGGTTCGACCCATTTCGTAATTCGTTGAGCTGCGCAATGAAACCGCGGCATTCGGCCGGCAGCGGCGCCTCGAACTGCAGCGGCGCGCCGCTTGCCGGATGCGCGAGCTTGAGGCGGTATGCATGCAGGAACATGCGCTTTAGGCCCGGCTTCGCGTTGGCGCGCGCGAGCGCCTTGTTCAGTGCGAAGTCGCCGTATTTGGCATCGCCGACGATCGGCAGTTCCAGATGCTGCAAATGGACGCGAATCTGATGCGTACGCCCCGTCTTCAGTTCGGCTTCGAGCAGCGCGTAGTCCGGCCAGCGGTCGATCAGATTGAACACCGTGTGCGACGCGAGGCCGTCAGGTTGCACCCGCACGCGCCGCTCGCCGTCCGCGGTCAGATATTTGTGCAGCGGCTCCTTGACCACGCGGCGACGGCCCCAATCGCTCGCCCATTCGCCGTGGACGCACGCATAGTAGCGCTTATCCATCTTGTTCTCGCGAATCTGTTCGTGCAGATTGACGAGCGCCGAACGCTTCTTGGCGAGCATCAGGATACCGGAGGTCTCCCGGTCGAGCCGATGCACCAGTTCGAGGAATTTGGCCTGTGGCCGCGCCTCGCGCATCTGTTCGATCACGCCGAAGGCGACGCCGCTGCCGCCATGCACCGCCACACCGGCCGGTTTGTCGATCACGAGCATGTGCTCGTCTTCGAAAACGATCTTGAATTCGGCGCTCGGCACCGGCGCGTGAGCGGCCGTTTCGTTGGGTTGAGCCACGCGGATCGGCGGCACACGCACCAGATCGCCCAGCTCGAGCCGGTACTGCGCATCGATCCGGCCCTTGTTCACGCGTACTTCGCCGCTGCGCAGGATCCGATAAATATGGCTTTTGGGCACCCCTTTGCAGACGCGCAAAAGGAAGTTATCAATGCGCTGACCGGCCGCACTGTCGTCGATCTCGATCATCGAGACCTGGTCACTTGCGACCGATTTCTGGGATATTTTGCCTAACTCTTTCATTCTGAATATAATTTGCCCAGCAGTCTGCGGCGGCCGGCGCAGTGTCCGGAATCCGGGCGGATTGCGCAGGTGCAAGCGATAAACCGTTATTTTACTTGCGCCGGGGTCTGGTTGCTCACCCTGAAAATGAGATGCAACAAGTTGCACGCACGAGGTCAGTGCCCGGCAGGGGCGGCGCCCACAGGCGCGTTCGGTCAAGGTCGGCCTCGACGGTAACGGAATTTTGGTAAAAAAGAATTTAACTTTCAGCTTCGGTATCGGGCGGTTGACGCCCAGTTGTTCGAAGCTGCAGGTTGCGAAAATACGGCGTGCGCCCGAGGCGTCTTGTAGAAAGTACAAGACATGGCGACGTCAAAATGAGGCGAGACACCCCCAGCGAGAAAAGACGCGCCGACTGCGCGAACTTCCCGTTGCGGCACGACCGCAGCCTTCGACCCTCCGGTCACGCGCCCAGTTGGCGCACCGGCGAGAGTGGACGCAAGGCTTATGAAGGTCTGCCGGCAGAACCCGCGGCGTGTCGGGTCGTTATTTGAAGCCGTGTTCGCATGTGCCCTGCGGCACCGCGCCCTCCAGTCAGTGGGGCCGGGCCCTCTCAGGCAATTCTCCCGCCATTTTTCCCGCTCCAGCGTGCTTGTGAAAACACAATAAGGCGCGGCATGCCGCTGCCCGTCTGGCTCTCGCGACTGACAACCGCGCAGCCAGCGGCGAGGCGAAGCCGCTCTGGAGTCGTTCAATGAAACGAATGTTGTTCAACGCGACGCAGCAGGAAGAACTGCGCGTCGCCATCGTCGATGGGCAAAAACTCATCGATATCGACATCGAAACCGCCGGCCGCGAACAGCGCAAAGGCAATATTTACAAGGGCATCATTACCCGTATCGAGCCGTCGCTCGAAGCCTGTTTCGTCAACTACGGCGAAGACCGCCACGGTTTTCTGCCGTTCAAGGAAGTCGCCCGTCAGTATTTCCGCGACGGCGTCGACATGCGCTCCGCGCGTATCCAGGATGCGCTGCGTGAAGGCCAGGAACTGATCGTTCAGGTCGAAAAGGAAGAGCGCGGCAACAAGGGCGCAGCCCTCACCACTTTTATCTCGCTCGCCGGCCGGTATCTGGTTCTGATGCCGAACAACCCGCGCGGCGGCGGCGTGTCGCGCCGGATCGAAGGCGACGACCGTCAGGAACTGCGTGAAACCATGGCGCAGCTGCAATTGCCGGAAGGCATGAGCATCATCGCGCGCACGGCCGGTATCGGCCGTTCCGCCGAAGAGCTGCAGTGGGACCTGAACTACCTGATGCAACTGTGGCGCGCGATCGAAGCCGCGTCGCAAAGCGGTTCGAGCGGTCAGCCGATGCTGATTTATCTCGAATCCAGCCTCGTGATCCGCGCGATTCGCGACTATTTCCAGCCGGATATCGGCGAAATCCTGATCGACACCACCGAAATCCATGACCAGGCCCGCGCCTTCATGGACATCGTGATGCCGGACAACGTCAGCAAGGTGAAGCGCTACCACGACGACGTGCCGCTGTTCTCGCGCTTCCAGATCGAACACCAGATCGAAACCGCGTATTCGCGCACGGTGCCGCTGCCTTCGGGCGGCGCGATCGTGATCGACCACACGGAAGCGCTGGTCGCGATCGACGTGAACTCGGCGCGCGCCACCAAGGGCGCCGACATCGAGGAAACCGCCGCTCGCACCAACCTCGAAGCCGCCGACGAAGTCGCCCGCCAGTTGCGTCTGCGCGATCTGGGCGGCCTGATCGTGATCGACTTCATCGACATGGAATCGGCCAAGAGCCAGCGCGAAGTCGAGCAACGCCTGAAAGATGCACTGAAGCACGACCGTGCGCGCGTCCAGATGGGCAAGATCTCGCGCTTCGGCCTGATGGAACTGTCGCGTCAGCGTCTGCGTCCGGCGCTGTCGGAAGGCAGCCACGTGACCTGCCCGCGCTGTAACGGCACGGGTCATATTCGCGACACCGAGTCGTCCGCGCTGCAAGTGCTGCGGATCATTCAGGAAGAAGCAATGAAGGAAAACACCGCGGCGATCCATTGCCAGGTGCCGGTCGAAGTAACGGCCTTCCTGCTGAACGAGAAGCGCGCTGAAATCAACAAGATCGAGTCGCGTTTCAAGGTCAATGTCGTCCTGATCCCGAACAAGCACCTCGACACGCCGCATTACAAGCTCGAGCGTCTGCGTCACGACGATGCGCGCCTCGACGAGCCGCGCGCGTCGTGGAAGATGGCCGAAGAAGCAGCCCGCGAACTGGAATCGGAAACCGGTTACAGCAAGCGTGCAGAAGAAGTGAAGCCGAAGCAGGAAGCAGCGGTCAAGGGCATCACGCCGGAGAAGCCGGCGCCGAGCGCGCCGGTTCGTCCGGCCGCGGCCACCCCGGCTCCGGTCGCGGTGACGCCGGCTGGCGGCGGTTTCATCGGCTGGTTGAAGAATCTGTTCGGCATGCAGCCGGCCGCTCCGGCGCCTGTCGCGCCGGCTACGACCGACAAGCAAACGCGTCCGCAACGCGGCGAACGCACGGAGCGCGGTGAGCGCACCGGCGAACGCGGCGGCGATCGCAACCGCAACCGTCGTGGCGGCGCAACTGGCCGCGACGCGGCAGGTCGCGGTGAAGGCGCGAACGGCGGCCGTCAGGCTCAAGGTCAACCGGCGTCGCAACGTCGCGAGGAACGCGAACCGCGTGAAGGCCGTGAGCCGCGTGAAGGTCGCGAAGCACGCGAGGGTCGTGAGCCGCGTGAAGCACGTGAATCGCGCGAGCCGCGCGGTACTCGTGAAGCACGTGAGCCGCGCGAGGCCCGTGAAGGCCGCGAACCGCGCGAGGCTCGTGAGCCGCGTGAAGGTCGCGAAAACCGTGACCGCGACAATCGCGGCGAACGCACGGAAACCGTCGACAGCGCAGCGCGCGGCGAGCGTCAGGAACGCGGTGAGCGCCGTGAACGGGGCGAACGTGTTGAGCGCGGCGAGCGTCGCAAGCAGCAGCCGGAAGCAGCGGACGCGCTGACGCAGAATGAAGCGCAAACCGCGGAAGAACTGGCGCAAAACCAGGCAGCTTTGGGCGAAAACGGTCTGCCGGGCGATCAGGAAGCGGTGGCGCGTGAAGGTGAAGAGCGTCGTCGTCGTCGTCGCGGCCGTCGCGGTGGTCGTCGTGAGCGTGAAGAGGACGTGAACGGCAACCTGGCGGCGGACGTCGCGGAAGCCGAAGGCGATAACGCCACCGGTAACGACGAAGCACCGGTGCGCGTGGCGCATCAGCCAGTCGAGCGCAAGGCTGAAGCCGACGAAGCGAAGGAAGTGACGCCGGTGGAAGTGGTGGTCGCGGCCGTCGCAACGGAAACCGCGGTAGTCACCGAACTGCACGCTGCTACCGAAACGCCGGCACTGGCCGTCGAGAAAGCCGCAAAGGCGGAAGCCATCGTGCCGGTCGAGCAGGCTCCGGCGGCAGCAGCCGTTGAGCCGGTTTCGCAAACGCCGGTGGCTCAAGCGGTCGCACCGGTCGAAGCAGCGCAGGCTGTGCCGGCTGCAAGCGAAACGGTTTCGCTGGTTGAGCCGGTCGCCCGTGCGGAAGCACCGGTCGAAGTGGCACCTGAAGTGGCAACTGAAGCGACGGTTGAAACACCGATCGCCGCACCGTCCGCAGTTGAAACCCAAGCCGCACCGGCTCCGGTGGAAACCGTCGCTCCGGCGGCAGCCGTCGAAGCACCGGCAGTTCAGCCGGCGCCGCAAGCCGAAATCGTCGAACCGCAGCCGGTTGTAGCGGCTGTTGCTCCGGCGGTGGAACCGGTGGCAGTCGAACCGGCGCCCGTCGCCGCTGCCCCGCAGCAGGCCACGCAGGCTCCGCGCGGCAACCCGGCGGCGTCGAACGATGAAGCGCTGAAACCAGTGCTGGAACAAGCCGGTCTCGTCTGGGTGAATACGGACGCCGACAAGTTCCGTGCCGCACAGGAAGCGGCAGCGCAGGCGGTCAAGCCGGTTCGCGTGGGTCGCGAGCGTAAGGTGTTGCCGCCGGTCGAAACGGCGCCGATGCAAATGGTGGAAACCGGCAAGCATTCGCAGTAAGCGAGCCGGCACAGTGCAAAAAGCCCGCCCTCACCGGCGGGCTTTTTGTTTTTCGGGCCCGCACCAACCCGGCGGCGCCGTCCGTCATGCGCGTCCCCGTATACCCCGACAACGCCTGAGGTGCCGGGGCTGCCCCTTCCATTTCCGCTAGAATGAAAGTCTGTATTCCCAACAAGCATTAAACGAAGCATTTCATGTCCCGACGCATCATTCCAGTTGCCGATTTCAGCGCGTTGCCGGTCGTCTCCGGTCCCGTGCAGGCGCCTAGCGGCGTACTGCACGACGCGCTGGCGCGTCCGCTGCGCGACTTGCGCATCTCGGTGACGGATCGCTGCAATTTCCGCTGCGTCTACTGCATGCCGCGCGCGGTTTTCGACAAGGACTATGCATTTCTTCCCCATAGCTCGCTGCTGAGCTTCGAGGAAATCGAACGGCTCGCGCGGCTCTTCGTCGCACACGGAGTCGAAAAGATTCGTCTGACCGGCGGCGAGCCGCTGCTGCGCAAGAACCTCGAATTCCTGATCGAACGGCTCGCGCAACTCGTTACGCCGGAAGGCCGTCCGCTCGATCTGACGCTTACCACCAACGGTTCGCTGCTGAAGCGCAAAGCTCGCAGTCTGCGGGACGCCGGCCTGACTCGCGTCACGGTCAGCCTCGACGCGCTCGACGACACGCTGTTCCGCCGCATGAACGATGCCGATTTCGCGGTGGGCGACGTGCTCGACGGCATCGCGGCGGCCCAGGCCGAGGGCCTTGCGCCGGTCAAGGTGAACATGGTCGTCAAACGCGGCACCAACGACAGCGAAATCGTGCCGATGGCGCGCCATTTCAAAGGCTCAGGTGCGGTACTGCGGTTTATCGAATACATGGATGTCGGTACGTCGAACGGCTGGAACATGACCGAAGTGCTGCCGTCAGCCGACGTGATCACGCGCATCGCCGAACATTTCCCGCTCGTTCCGCTCGAAGCGCACAGCGCCGGTGAGACCGCGCAGCGCTGGGGTTACGTCGACGGCGGCGGCGAAATCGGCGTGATTTCGAGCGTGACCCGCGCGTTCTGCGGCAGTTGCACGCGCGCGCGTCTGTCGACCGAGGGCAAGCTGTATCTGTGCCTGTTCGCGTCGTCCGGCCATGATTTGCGCGCATTGCTGCGCAACGGCGCGAGCGATGCCGGGATCGCAACTGCCGTCGCCGAAATCTGGCAACACCGCAGCGACCGCTATTCGCAATTGCGCGGCCGCAATACGGCCGAAGCGCCCGCACGGGAAGGCCGTCGGGTGGAAATGTCGTACATCGGCGGCTGAGCGGCTGCCCATGACGCCGTCACGCGAACAGATCACAGGCCTCGTTCTGGCCGGCGGCCGCGGCCTGCGCATGGGCGGCGTCGACAAAGGGCTCCAGACGCTGCATGGCGAACCGCTCGCATCCCATGTCCTTCAACGCCTCGCGCCGCAAACCGGCGCGCTGGTGATCAGCGCCAACCGGCATCCCGATGTGTACGCGGCGCTTGGCGCGCCGTTCGGTGCCACAGTGGTCGCGGATTCCATGCCCGGTTTTCCGGGACCGCTGGCCGGTTTGCTCGCCGGCCTGCGCGTTGCCGGCACGGACTTCGTGCTGAGCGCGCCGTGCGACACGCCGAACTTCCCTGCCGACCTCGCGGAACGCCTTGCTCAAGCGCTGGACGCGCAGCAAGCCGACATTGCCACCGTCACGACGGTCGGCGCCGACGGCAAGCCCTCCCTTCACCCGGTCTTTGCGCTGCTGCGCACAAGCCTCGCCGACGATCTCGCGGCCTGGCTCGCGGCTGGCGAGCGCAAAGTGCGCGCGTGGTACGAATGCCACAAGACGGTTGAAGTCGTCTTTACCGACGAGCGCGCGTTTTACAATATCAATTCGTTACAAGAACTCACCGACCTCGAGCGTTCCTGAGGCCCCGGTTGAAATCCTGCTCCGACCGCACGCGAGCGCACTCGACCACACGAAAGCGCCGCCCGCGCCACCGGTCGCGACGCCCAGCCCTTCATGACCACGCATAACCAATTTTCCCGCTGTGTCGCGCAGTACGATCCTCACGCGTTGCCTGTTTCGGCGGCCCAGGCGATTGTCCGCCAGTGGGCTACACCGGTCACGGCAATTGAGCGTGTGGCGTTGCGCGACGCGCTCGATCGCGTGCTGGCCGCCGACATCGTCTCGCCAATCGACGTCCCGGCGCACGACAATTCGGCGATGGACGGCTACGCGTTCAACGGTGCGGCACTGGCATTGAACGGCAACGCGGCGGCAGGCGTGAACGCGGTCGAATTGACGATCGCCGGCAAGGCGCTGGCGGGCCATCCGTTCGCGGGCCGCGTCGATTTGACCCAATGCGTGCGCGTAATGACCGGCGCCTGCATGCCCGCCGACTGCGACACCGTGGTGCCGCAAGAACTCGTTGAGCGCGCTGCCGACGCCACTTTGATTCGCTTTCCCGCTCATACCGTCAAAGCCGGCGCCAACCGGCGTCTCGCTGGCGAAGACCTCGCCCGCGGCCATGCGGCGTTGCGCGCCGGCCGCGTGATGCGCGCGTCGGATCTCGGTTTGCTGGCGTCGCTCGGCATCGGCGAAGTCAATGTGCGGCGGCGCCTGCGCGTCGCCTTCTTTTCGACCGGCGACGAATTGCGCTCGCTCGGCGAACCGCTCGAGCCGGGTTGCGTGTACGACAGCAACCGCTACACGCTATTCGCGATGCTGCGGCGTCTGAACGTGGACACGCTCGATCTCGGCGTGGTCCGCGACGAACCGGCCGCGCTCGAAGCCGCGCTGCGCAACGCCGCCGCGAGCGCCGACGTGGTGCTGACCTCGGGCGGCGTCTCGGTCGGCGAGGCGGACTTCACCCGGCAACTGCTGCACACATTCGGCGACGTCGCCTTCTGGAGCCTCGCGATGCGTCCGGGGCGCCCGCTCGCTTTCGGCCGCGTGTGGTCCGGCGAGCGGCCGGGAGCCGGCTCGCCTGCGTTATTCTTCGGCCTGCCGGGCAATCCGGTCGCGGTCATGGTGACGTTCTATCAGATCGTGCGCGACGTGCTGCTGCTGATGGCCGGCACCACGCCGCTGCCGTTGCCGGTGATTCATGCCACCAGCCGCCAGGCCATCCGCAAGCGCGCCGGGCGCACCGAATTCCAGCGCGGCGTGGCCGAACGGGACGCGCAAGGCCAATGGCACGTCACGCCGACCGGCTCGCAAAGCTCCGGCGTGCTGAGTTCGATGAGCGAAGCGAATTGTTTCCTCATGCTCGGGCACGATCAGGCCGATATCGCTGAAGGTGAGCGTGTCGACATCATGTTGTTCGACGGTCTCATCTGACGCTTCGCCGGTCGCACGCACAGGCGGCGTCAGGCCCGGCAACAAATCAGGTTCAAAATTACCCATCACCACTACGACACACGGGTTTGACTTACATGAAAAAACAGATCTCGTTCATTGCACCAGGACAGACGGCCAAGGCGCTTATCCTCGTGTATCTGACGTTCTCGGTGCCGATCGTGCTGCTCGGCGTGCTGGTCGCGTTCATTCGCTACGGCTCGGTGGAGCTGAGCACCGTGTTCAGCGCACTGCTGCTGAATGCGATTCTCGGCTTCGTGCTGCTGTGGATCGCTTGCCACGCATACAACTGGGTGGCGTCGCGCTTCGGCGGAATTGAAATCCAGCTCACCGACGTGCCGGAAGAAGCGTAATGACCGCGGCGGTCCGCCCGGCCACGCGCGCCGATAGCGCCGCGATCTTCGCGCTGACGTACGAGCTGGCCGGGTTCGAAAGCCTGACCCACGTGTTCACCGCGACCGAAGCGGGCTTGCGCGACGCGCTATTCGCTCACAGCCCGCGATCGACGCGCTGGTGGCGGAAGACGGCGGGCCGTGCGCCTGAACGGCTGGCGGGCGCCGCTTCAGCCAGCGACGCCGGCGCCAACGCCGCTTCGAATTAAAACCACGTTACGACTCGTCGGGATCCACGCCCGACAGCACATCGCCGAGCAGCCCGCTCGCTTCTTCGCCGGGCAACGCCTCGACATCGCGCAGCTTGCGGTTCATCACCCGCGTGCGCGTTTCCGCCGCTTCGATTGAACGCGTGACGGTTTCCAACTGTGCTTTGGTCTTCGCCAGCACGTCGCCGAATTTGCCGAACTCCGTTTTCACCGCGCCGAGCACTTGCCACACTTCGCTCGAACGCTTTTCGATCGCCAGCGTGCGGAAACCCATCTGCAAACTGTTGAGCAATGCGGTGAGCGTTGTGGGGCCGGCGATCGTCACGCGATAGTCGCGTTGCAGCATGTCGGTGAGGCCCGGACGGCGCAGGATCTCCGCGTACAGGCCTTCGGTGGGCAGGAACAGCAGCGCGAAATCGGTGGTGTGCGGCGGCGCTACGTATTTCTCAGCGATCGTGCGCGCTTCCGCGCGAATCCGTGCTTCCAGCGCGCGCGACGCGTCTTCTACCGCGACCGGGTCGGCGCGTTCCTGAGCGTCGATCAAACGCTCGTAGTCTTCACGCGGGAACTTGGCGTCGATCGGCAACCAGACCGGCGTGTTCGCGCTGCCCGGTTCGGCACGCCCCGGCAGCCTGATCGCGAACTCGACCCGATCCGCGCTCTTCGGCACGGTCGCGACATTCTTCGCGTACTGATCCGGCGTGAGCAGTTGTTCGAGCAGCGCTTCGAGCTGCACTTCGCCCCACGTGCCGCGCGTCTTGACGTTGGTCAGCACTTTCTTCAGATCGCCGACGCCCGCAGCAAGTGTCTGCATTTCGCCCAGGCCGCGATGCACCTGTTCGAGACGGTCGGACACCAGCTTGAACGATTCGCCGAGCCGCTGTTCGAGCGTGGCATGCAGTTTTTCGTCGACGGTGCGGCGCATCTCTTCGAGCCTGGTCGAGTTGTTCGCCTCGATGTCCTTCAGACGCTGTTCGATCGTCGCGCGCACTTCGGCAAAGCGCCGGTCGTTCGCCTCGGTGAGCTGCACGAGTTGCAACGTGAGCGTGTCGCCGAACTGCTTGAGCGTGCGGCCCTGCTCGTCGCGCGCCTGCTGCGCCTGCTGCTGCAGGCTGTGACGCACCGCGTCGAGTTGCTGCGCGAAACCGTCGATCTTGCCGGCCTGCACTGTCGTCATGCTGCTGAACTGCGACGCCAGTGTCTGCTGAAAGTGCGCAAAGCCGCTGCTCTGCTCGGTGCGCGACACGCGCGCCGTCTCGGTAATGTCATTGCGCAACTGCCGCTCGAGCCGTTCGTACGCATGCGACTGCGCATCGGCCGCCGCGTCGATCCGCTCGGCGAGAACTTCGAACGGCTCGTTGTCGTCAGCGCGGCCGTGGCCGCGAATCAGCAAAGCCAACGCGATGACCACAGCGACCGCCAGCACCGCGACGGCCGCCACCAGAATCATGGTCATGAACGCGCCCGGCCGATCACTTCAGCGTTGATCGGATTCGGCGGACGGCCGGCACGCGGCCCCTCGCCCAATGCCGCGATCAGATTGTCGGCGGCCAGGTTTGCCATCGCGCGGCGCGTGGCCTCGGTGGCGCTCGCGATATGCGGCGTCAGCACGACGTTGGGCACCGTCAGCAGGTCCGGATTCAGATTCGGCTCGCCTTCGTAGACATCGAGACCCGCCGCGGCAATCTGCTTCGAACGCAGCGCGTGAACCAGCGCCGCATCGTCGACGATGCCGCCGCGCGCGATGTTCGTGAGCGTGGCCGCCGGCTTCATCGATGCGAGTTCGGCCGCGCCGATCGTGTGATGATTTTCCTTCGTGTACGGCAAGACCAGCACCACGTGATCCGCGCGACGCAACAGGTCCTGCTTCGACACGTATTCGGCGTTCAGATCGGCCTCGATCTCCGGCGAAACACGCGAGCGGTTGTGGTAGATCACCTGCATGTTGAAGCCCTTCGCGCGACGTGCGAGCGCCTGGCCGATCCGGCCCATGCCGATCACGCCGAGCGTCGAGCCGTGCAGATCGGTGCCGAGAAAACCGTCGTAGGCCCACTTCTGCCACTTGCCCGCGCGCAGCCAGTGTTCCGACTCGGCGATGCGGCGCGCGGCCGCCATCATCAACGCCCAGCCGAAGTCGGCGGTCGATTCGTTGAGCACGTCCGGCGTGTTGGTGCCGAGCACATTGGCGGCGTTGAACGCGGCCATGTCGAAATTGTTGTAGCCCACCGCCATGTTCGACACCACACGCAAGCGCGGCGCCGCGGCGAGTTGCGCGGCGCCGATCGGGTCGCCTGCGGTCAGTGCGCCGTCCTTGTCGGCGAGACGGCGTGTCAATTCGTCGCCGGGCAGCACGTCGCCTTCGTTCCAGTCGACGTCGAAATACTGTTTGAGCCGTTCGATCACATCGGGAAAGATCGGACGGGCAACGAGGATCTTCTGCATTGCAATTCTCCGGATAGCGCGTCGAGTTCGGTTGCCTCGACGTCAACAAGCTTTGTCAAAAAAACAGCCAGGCAGTGACGAGAAAGAGCGGTATCAACACCGCGCCCGACCAGCCCAGATAAGCGAAAAACCCCGGCATGCGAACGCCGCGCGATTCCGCGATCGCTTTGACCATGAAGTTCGGCGCATTGCCGATATAGCTGTTCGCGCCCATGAACACCGCGCCCGCTGAAATCGCCGCGAGCGTCGTGGCGCCGGTGGTCATCAGGGTGTGCGCGTCGCCGCCCGCGAGGTTGAAGAACACGAGATACGTCGGTGCATTGTCCAGAAAGGACGACAGCAGGCCGGTCGCCCAGAAGTACATCGCGTCGTGCGGTTGACCGGACGCGTCGTTCACCAGATGCACGATGCCCGCGAACGCGCCCGCCTCGCCCGCGCGCAGGATCGTGATGACCGGCGCGATCGTCACGAAGATACCGGCGAACAGTTTGGCGACTTCTTCGATCGGCGCCCAGTTGAAGTCGTTGCCGGCACGTGCGGCGCGCGGCGTGATCGCAAGCGACAGCAGCGTCACGCCGATCAGCGCAATGTCGCGCACGGCATTCTGCAATGCCACGTGAGTGCCGAATACGTCGAACTGCACGCCCGGCTTCCACAGACCGCTCATCAGCACCAGCGCGATCACCGCGGCGAGCAGCAGGAAATTGACCTTGCCGTCGATACCGAGCGGCGGCGAATCGGGCGTGCGATCGAGAAAGCGTGAGCGCTCCTCTTCACGACGATGGAAGTAGTACGAATCGAGTGCGTAGAAACCCACCAGCAGCACGCCGCAGACGAACAGCATCGGCAGCGCCAGGTGTGTCGTGGTCCAGAAGAAACTGACGCCTTGCAGGAAACCGAGGAAAAGCGGCGGGTCGCCGAGCGGCGAGAGCGAACCGCCCGCGTTCGCCACCAGAAAGATGAAGAACACCACGACGTGCACGACGTGCTTGCGGTTGTCGTTCGCGCGCAGCAGCGGGCGGATCAGCAGCATCGCCGCGCCGGTCGTGCCCATGATGCTCGCGAGCAACGTGCCGAGCGCAAGAATCGCTGTGTTCAACCGCGGCGTGCCGTGCAGATTGCCGCGCACGCAGATGCCGCCCGCCACGGTGTAGAGCGCGCTCAGCAGCACGATGAACGGAACGTACTCTTCCAGGACCGCGTGCACCAGCGTACCGAACGCGACGCCGGCCCCGAACGTCAGTCCGAACGGCACCAGAAACAGCAGCGACCACGCGGCGGCGATCTTGCCGAAATGGTGATGCCAGAAGGTCGGCGCGACCAACGGAAACACCGCGATCGACAGCAGCACGCCCGCGAACGGCAGACCCCAAAATGCGGATAGCGTCGCACCGTCGAGTGTCGCGGCAGACGCCAGTTGCGGCCACGCCGCCAACGCCAGCGCCAGCGCCAGAGTCAGCGCAGCGGCGCACACCATGCTCGTCGACCCGGCATGTCGTTTCATGAAGTTGATTTTCCTTGTTGCAGCACACTGCGAACGCTAGCGCGGCCGAACCAGGCCGCGCGCCACGCCGCTCAGGCGCCACGCACGACGATCACGTGAACCCGATAAGGCCCATGCGCGCCGAGCACGATGGTTTGTTCGATATCGCCGGTGCGCGAAGGTCCGGAGACGAAATTGACCGCACGCGGCAGCTCGCCGCGTTCGCTGCGAATCAGGCTGAATGCATCTTCATGTCCGGCGACGATTCGCGAAGCCGGCACGATCGCGATGTGCGTTTCCGGTAGCAGCCCCGCCGATGCGTACGTTTGCGGGCCGGACAACAACACCAGCGTGCCGGTCTCGGCCGTCGCGCAAAAACAGCCAGTGAGACCGACCACGTCGCCCTCTTCCGGCTTGCGAAATTCGACTTCAAGACCGGCTTCGGACCATCGCAGATCTTGCAGCGTTTGCCACGCGATGGCTTGCAGCGGCAACGCGTGTTCAGTGAGGTAGCGATGCGCGGCGGCGGGCACGTCGCTCAATGACTCGACCGTCGCGACCGTGGTCGACATTTTCTGCGCTTCCTCGACGAAGCGCGTGGTCAGATCGGCGGGCATCGGCGGACGCGGGCCCGCTGGATGACGCGCCAGATAATCCGCGGCGGTCTCACGCTCGGCGGCGGAAGGCTCGGGCTCACGCCCTTGCGCCGCGCGGATGCGCGCCAGAATGTTGCGGCGGGCATTCGATGTGTCCATAGGCGAGATCCTCGTGTCGGCAGCCGTGCGATATGGCGAGAATTATACCGGCGGCCCCGCGCGCGAACACCCTGGCCGAACGGCCGATTGCGAAGCACGCACGTCGCATGCAAACTTCGCGTGCCGGCTGCGTGCTGACTATTGGCCGACCTCTTCCGCAGGCTGCGCGATGCCGAACACCTGGCGCAGATACGCGAGATACGCCTTGTCGTCGCACATGTTCTTACCGGGCGAATCCGACAGCTTCGCCACCGGCTGGCCATTGCAACGAACCATCTTGATGACGATCTGCAACGGGTTGTAGCCCAGGTCGTTGGTCAGATTGGTGCCGACGCCGAACGCCAGTTTGCAGCGGCCGCGGAAGCGCTCGTACAGTTGCAGCACCTTCGGGATGTCGAGCGCGTCGGAGAACACCAGTATCTTGGTGCGTGAGTCGCAGCGGTTTGCTTCGTAGTGCTTGAGCAGGCGTTCGCCCCACTCGAATGGATCGCCCGAATCGTGGCGCGCGCCGTCGAACAGCTTGCAGAAGTACATGTCGAAGTCGCGCAGGAATGCTTCCATCCCGTACACGTCGGAGAGCGCTATACCGAGGTCGCCGCGATATTCCTTCGCCCACATCTCGAAGCCGAAGATCTGCGAATCGCGCAGCCGCGGACCGAGCGCCTGACAGGCCTGCAGGTATTCGTGCGCCATCGTGCCGAGCGGCGTGAGGCTGTGCTTCATCGCGTAGAACACGTTGCTGGTGCCGGCGAACTGCTCGCCCAAGCCGTCTTTCAGCGTGAGGATCACTTCCTCGTGCCATTGCTTCGAAAAGCGGCGGCGCGTGCCGTAGTCGGCGATCTTGCAGTCCGCGAATTCCGGGCGCGCGCCGAGCAGCTTGATCTTGTCGACGAGGCGCCCGCGCCCTTCGCTGTAGTCCGGCGTTTGCTGGGTATTGCGGAAATAGACTTCGTTGACGATCGCGAGCATCGGGATCTCGAACAGGATCGTATGCAGCCACGGCCCTTTGATCTCGATGTCGATTTCGCCATTGCCCTTCGGCGACGGCTGGATCGAAATGTACTTCGCGTTCAGATGGAACAGCGCGAGGAACTCGATGAAGTCGCCCTTGATGAAACGCATGCGGCGCAGGTAATCGAGCTCGTCGTCGGTGAAGCGCAGCTCGCACAGCTTGCGGACTTCGTCGCGAATCTCGCCGATATACGGCACGAGATCGACGTTCGGTGTGCGGCAACGAAACCGGTATTCGACATTCGCGGCGGGAAAGTGATGCAACACCACTTGCATCATCGTGAACTTGTACAGATCGGTGTCGAGCAGCGAAGTAATAATCATGATGGCGCGAACTGGACTGCAGGAAAAACGAAAAGCGCCTGGTTCGACCAACACGTCAATCCATGCGCGTGCGGCGCGCCCCGTGCGCGTCGGCTTGATGCATGTTACCCGAATGCGTCCGGAACCAGCGCGGAGCCGGCCTCGTGCGAAACCGCCTGTGGCGGGCGCCATAAACTAATCACGAAAACATATAAAAGGCGCCAGCCGATGCTGCATACGCCTCTTGACGTTACGATACAATAGCGCTTTTGGCTTTGCGCCACCCCAGATACCGCATGCAGGAGCTGCCTGAATGACTCACGTTGTGACCGAAAGCTGCATCAAGTGCCGCTATACCGACTGTGTCGATGTGTGCCCGGTGGACTGCTTTCGCGAAGGTCCCAACTTCCTCGCGATCGACCCCGACGAATGCATCGACTGCGCCGTGTGCGTCGCCGAGTGCCCGGTGAATGCCATCTATGCCGAAGAAGACGTGCCGGGCGACCAGCAGAACTTCATCGAGCTGAATGCCGATCTCGCAAAGAATTGGCCGAGCATCACCAAGACCAAGGCACCGCTGCCGGAAGCCGACGAGTTCAAGGACATCAAGGACAAGCTCGAACTGCTGGCTCGCTAAGGGTCTGCGAAAGGCCCGCTAAGGCCTGCACGCTACCCTGCCTGTCGCGGCAATCGAATCCAATCGAATTGAACGCAAGGTATTGACAGGCACCAGAGCTGCTTCTACAATTTCGCTTCTCTGCTGTTTGTTGTTCTGTTCCTCGATAGCTCAGTCGGTAGAGCGCCGGACTGTTAATCCGTAGGTCCCTGGTTCGAGCCCAGGTCGAGGAGCCAAGAATTGCAAAAGCCCGTTAACCACTACGGGCTTTTTTATGTAGATCAAGTTGTACTGTTGTTCCTCGATAGCTCAGTCGGTAGAGCGCCGGACTGTTAATCCGTAGGTCCCTGGTTCGAGCCCAGGTCGAGGAGCCAAAAATTTGAAAGGCCCGCATTCGTGCGGGCCTTTTTGTTTTTGGCGACGTCAGGCAGAGAGTCATCCGCACAGATGAGCGGCCCCTGCGCGCCGGTCCACGCGAGGAACGCGCGAAAAAGTAGGTCACACGCGCTATCGCACGAGAATTGCCACGAGCGCCGTTATACGATGGTGCTTTCCCCTCGCGACCATTCCGGCATTCCGATGAAATCCACCTTGTTGCGCGTCACCCTCGCCCTCGCTGCCACGACCGCGCTCAGTCAACTCGCGCACAGCGAGGAAGTCGCGAGCGTCAATACCAATTTCCGCGTCACCGGTTCGGACCGGGTGGTCGTCGAGGCTTATGACGATCCTGTCGTGCAGGGCGTCACCTGTTATGTGTCGCGGGCGCGTACCGGCGGGGTCAAAGGGACGCTCGGCATCGCCGAAGATCCGACCGAAGCGTCGATCGCCTGCCGGCAGGTCGGCACGATCAACTTCACCGGACCGGTCAAGAAGCAAGCCGACGTGTTCTCGGTCAGCATGTCGCTGATATTCAAGTCGTTGCACGTGGTGCGTGTCGTCGATGCGAAGCGCAATACGCTCGTGTACATGACCTACAGCGACCGCGTGGTCAGCGGCAGCGCGAAAAATAGCGTCACCGCCGTACCGATGCCGGCCGGCACGACGATCCCGGTAAAATGAGCACTACGGCAAATCGTCTCCGGCGAACGCCTGGCAAGAACGCGAGCGCGCTAAACTGACCGATCGTCCGGCCGCTTCGCTGAATTCATCCGGCCGCTTCGCCGAATTCAACGACTGCCGGATCACAGCACCGCGCCACCTCCTCCATGACAGCCCACCGCTTCCAGGACTCCGCCCGCTACTGGCGCACGCCGCTTCTCCCCGGCGCGGATCTGGTCACGGCTGAATATCGCGACCACGAGTTCGCGCCGCACTGGCATGACGCGTACACGATTCCGGTGATCACGGCAGGCGCGGAAGGTTACCGGTATCGCGGCTCGAACTATGTCGCCGAAACGGGTGGCGTGCCGATCATCAATCCCGGCGAACTGCACACCGGGTCGAAGGCGATCGAGGCGGGCTGGCGCTATCGCGTGATGTACGCGCCGGTGAATTTCATCCACGAACTCGCCGGCGAGATTGCCGGCAAGCCGCAGCCGTTGCCGTGGTTCGAAGCCGGTGTGATTCGCGATGCCGATCTGGCGCGCCGCCTCGCGCATGCGCATCGTCTGCTGGAAGCCGGCGACGATCCGCTTGCAGCCGAAGCCGCGATGCTCGACGCGTTGTCGACGCTACTGGCCCGCTATGCACAGTCGCAGTCCACGCCCACTCGCGTCGCCATCGACGACACCCGGGTGGCGATCATGAAAGAGCGCCTGACCGGCGATCTCACCGCTCCCGTCACGCTGGCCGATATCGCGGAGGCAGCAGGGCTTTCGCCGTTTCACGCGGCGCGACTGTTCGCGCAGGCCGCCGGCATGCCGCCGCATGCGTGGCGCAACCAGGTGCGCTTGCAGCGTGCGCTGGGGCCGCTGCGCTCGGGTGTCCCGGTGACGGAGGTCGCGGCAGCCAGCGGTTTTACGGACCAGAGCCATTTCACGCGGCACTTCCGCCGCATGTTCGGCGTCCCGCCCGGACGTTGGCAAGGCGCCTGAAGTTCGGGCGGCCTGATACTTGCGCCGCAAGAACGTACAAGTCGGTCGCCACGCCGCCCGCTATCCTTGCCGGATCAAGGAGGCAAGATTGACCCATTCCACCCCCGGCCCGTCCGAAAGCAACGGCCATCTGAAAGAATTCACCGCCGGCGCGCGCGACATCATCCCGATGATGGTCGGCGCGGTGCCCTTCGGCGTCATTTTCGGCACGCTCGTCGCATCCGGACCGCTGCATCTATGGCACGGGCAGTTGATGTCGCTGGTCGTGTTCGCCGGCTCTGCGCAGTTCATCGCGCTCGGCCTGATCGCGGGTCACGCGAGCTTCGCGGTGATCTGGGCCACCACGCTGGTCGTCAATCTGCGTCACGTGCTCTACAGTGCGACCCTCGCGCCGCATGTCGCCCATTTGCCGGCGCGCTGGCGCTGGGCGCTCGGCGCGCTGTTGACCGACGAGGTCTTCGCGGTCGCGTGGGAACACTACCGGCATCGCGAGCCGGGGACGGTCGGCCCGCACTACTTCTTCGGCGCGGGTTTCGCGATGTATCTGAACTGGCAGATCTGGACGGTGGCCGGTCTGCTGTTCGGCGCTGCGTTTCCAGGCCTGCAATCGCTCGGGCTCGATTTCGCGATGGTCGCCACCTTCATCGCGATCGTCGTGCCGCAACTCGTCGCGCTACGCTTTATCGCGGCGGCTGTCACGGCGGGCGCGCTGGCGTTCTTCTGGCAGGCGTGGCCGTACAAGCTCGGGCTGCTCGGCGCGGTGTTCGCGGGTGTCGCGGTCGGCGTGTTGCTGTCGGCGCCGCGGCTTCGCGCGGGCGGTGAGCGGCGGGGTGAACGGCGCGACGAAAGTGCGCAGGACAATACCCGGAACAATACCCAGGACGTTACCCAGGACAATACCCGCGGAAATGCGCAAGACAACGCACGCCAAAGCGCGTCAGAAACCCCACGCAACGGCACGCGACAAGCTACGCACAACGACTCCCACGACACGACGCAAAAAACCGCGGGAGCATCGCAATGAACTATGTCGTTCTGATTCTCGGCATGGCGGCAATTACGTGGGTGATCCGCGCGGCCGTCTTCGTACTCGGCGACCGGCTGGTGTTTCCGGCGCTGGTGCGCACCGCGCTCGGCTTCGTGCCCGTCACCGTGCTGACGGCGATCATCGTGCCGATGGCGGTCTCGCCGCACGGCTCCAGCGCGGAATTGACGTGGCGCAACCCACAACTGGTCGGCGCGCTGGCCGCGATCGCCGTCAGCGCGTTGACGCGGCGCCCGCTGTTGACCATCGCGGTCGGCCTTACGGTGTTCTTCGTCTGGCAAGGCGTGGTGCTCAAATAGGCATAAGCGGCTGACCACGCCGCAGCCATGTTGCCGGCAACCGCGTTCCGCACAACCGGCATCATTCTCTTCGCGCCACGTCAATCATCCAGAACCCTCAAGTTTCCCACCGATCCGCCGATATGAAGTCGAGGTCCGCTCGTCGGGATACGTCCCGCTGGTGATGCGGCAACAGGCAGGAATCAAGCGCGCCGGCATCGGCGTCGTGTCGCCCGGTCCGCTCGTCGACGGACGACACGACAATGCCGCGCGGCAGGACCAAACGGGATAACACATGGGTCAAATCACCCTCACGCTCAAAGACGAGACCATTGCCACGCTGCGCAAGGATTTCGACGCTTTCCTGCGGGTTTCGCTGAAGCTCGATCCGCAGTTCGCGACGCCGTCGTTCGAAGACTTTTTGCGCGCCAAGCTGCTCGACAACATGGTGCCGCTGACCGAACACGCGGTGCAGCGGATGTTGCAGGGCGGCCAGTACGCGTGGGCAAAACGCACGCTGGACAAGGAATTTCCGGATGTCGTCGCGATCCTGATGCGCCAGGCGGGCGAGTTCGGTTTCGGCTTCGCGTCGCGCTCCGAGTGGACGCCGGAAGAACTGGCGAAGCAGTGCCGCGACTGGGCGGCGGCGATCGTCAAGGAAGCGGAAGGCGAAGCGGTGCTGATCGACCCGCTCGCGGCGCAAATCAAGAGCGCCGCGCAGGACATCCAGGCGCTGGAAGAAGTGATGCAAACGCCGGCGTGGCGCCTCGTGGAGTCGCTGCGTCAGCGCGTGTACGAAGCCAAGGTGGCGTGCGAAACGGGTGTGGGCAGCACCGCGCGCGAGAAGCTCGGCGAGTTGCGCGGCCTGTTGCGGCTCGGCATTTCGCACGGCTCGATCCAGAAACAGGAAGCGCAGCAGATCATGGAATACCTGCGCCTGCTGAAGCCGGAGATTTTCGTCGAAGAGCCGTACGACGTGTTTTCGCGGCTCGCCGCGTGGCTGCGCAATTTCTTCGTACCGCCGCGCCCGGTCTCACAGCAGCAGCAACAGCAGCAACGGCAGTCGCGCTAGCGACAACTAGCAACAACGGGCAGCAACCGGCTGCCTGCCGAACGCCGCGGTTGTCAGAACCGCGGCACACCCGCCGGCGGCCGCGCCGCCGTCAATCCCACATTTTCCTGAGCTTCGCCGCGATCGCAATCTTCGCCTGCGCCGCCGCGGCGAGTCCCGCCGCGCTCGGCGCCGTCGGCACCGGCACACGCGGCCACGCATATGCGTCGAACAGCGGCATCAGATGCGCGGGAATGAAACGCGTGCGCGACGCCCACACGTGACGATCTCCCATCTGCGTCTGGTTGTGTACGTAAAAGCGTTGCGGCACGACGATATGCAGATCTTCCTTCGCGCGCGTCATCGCCACGTAGAGCAGACGCCGTTCTTCGTCGATTTCCTCCTCGGTGCCGGTGCCCAGATCGGACGGAATGCAACCGTCGACGCCGTTCAGCACGAACACATTGCGCCACTCCTGCCCTTTCGCGGAATGGATCGTCGACAGGATCAGATAGTCCTCGTCGAGCAGCGGCACACCGGATTCGTCACTGGTGGCATCCGGTGGATCGAGCGTCAGTTCGGTCAGAAAACGTTCGCGCGACGCATACGTGCCCGCGATGCTTTCCATCTGCAGCAAGTCTGCATGGCGGATCGCCGCGTCCTCGTGATTGCGTTCGAGATGCGGCTCGTACCAGCGCCGCACCATCTCGAACTCGGCCGGCCACGGCGTTTGCCGCCCGTAGACGCTCGACATCAGCTTGACGAACGGATGCCAGTCTTCCTGCGCGCGAGCGGGCGGCGCGAACGCGGCCAGCGCGTTGCCGGCGCGGTGGCTGAAATCGGCGGCTGCGCCGGCGCTTGCCCGCGCGACGACTTCGTCCAGCACCTTCGCGGCGGTCGCCGGCCCCACGCCCGGCAGCAATTGCACGACCCGGAAGCCGGCCACGCGGTCGCGCGGATTCTCCGCCCAGCGCAGCACGGCGAGCATGTCTTTCACGTGCACCGAGTCGAGAAACTTCAGACCGCCGAACTTCACGAACGGAATGTTGCGCCGGGTCAGTTCGATTTCGAGCGCCGCGCTGTGATGCGCGGCGCGAAACAGCACCGCCTGCGACTTCAGCGTGATCCCCTGCTCGCGCGCCTCGAGCACCTGCTCGACGATGTAGCGGGCCTGATCCGCTTCATCCGCGACGCTCACCAGACGCGGGCGCTGCGCCGACGCCGTGTCGGTCCACAGATTCTTCGTGTAGCGCTCACTCGCGAGTTCGATCACCGCATTCGACGCCGCCAGGATCGGCGCAGTGGAGCGGTAATTGCGCTCGAGCGTGATCTGCCGCGCCGGCGGATCGAAGTGCGCGGGAAAGTCGAGAATATTGCGCACGGTCGCACCGCGAAACGAGTAGATGGACTGCGCGTCGTCGCCGACTACGGTGAGGCCGCGGCCGTCGGGCTTCATCGCGAACAGGATCGACGCCTGCAGGCGATTGGTGTCCTGGTATTCGTCGACCAGCACATGGTCGAAGCGCGCCGACAGATCCGCCGCGATCGCGGGCTCGGCAGCCATATGCGACCAGTACAGCAGCAGATCGTCGTAATCGAGCACGCTTTGCTTCTGCTTCGCTTCGACATACGCCGCGAACAGCATGCGCAGATCCGCCTCCCACTCCTCGCACCACGGGAACGCACTGGAGAGCACGTGAGAAAGCGACGCACCGGTGTTCACGACGCGCGAATAGATCGCGAAACATGTGCTTTTGGTCGGAAAACGCCGCTCTTTCGCCGACAAACCGAGTTCGTGGCGCACCAGGTTCATCAGGTCGGCGGAATCTTCGCGGTCATTGATCGTGAACGCGGGCGCGAGACCGATCAGCTCAGCGTATTCGCGCAACAGCCGCGCGCCGACGCTGTGAAACGTGCCCGACCACGTGAGTCCTTGAGCCAGCGCCGCCCGCGTGCCGAGCGCCGCACCGGCGATCCGCGTGACGCGACGGGTCATTTCGAGCGCCGCACGGCGCGAAAAAGTCAGCAACAGGATGCGGCGCGGATCGGCGCCCTTCACCACCAGATTGGCGACGCGGTGCGCCAGCGTGTTGGTTTTGCCGGAACCGGCGCCGGCGATCACCAGTAGCGCGCCGAGCGGCTCGCTGGGGCTGTCGGTGCCGTATTCGACGGCTTCGCGTTGCGCGTCGTTGAGCTTCGCGAGCCAGTCGACGGCAGAGGACGGCGAAGACGAGGCAGGCGGCGGAGATTCGGCGACGGGGAGCACAGTGGTTTGGGCAGCGCGAATAGGGTTAGAAGAAGAAAAGGGTGAAGAGCCGGTTTGAAGACGGCGACGCATACTGTATATCCATACAACCTTCATCGACAAGCGACCCTTTTTTCCACGCCGCCCAACGCACGCGGTGCGTGTCGCCTTCGCGCCCAATAAAAATGGCCCGGCGCACAAGCTGCGCACCGGGCCATTCCTTACTGTTGAAGTACCGCGCGGGACTCGCGAGCGCAAGCCCCTTTACGACCGACGCCTACTGCTTCTTCGCGTCCTTCAGATTCGCGTCGGCGTTCGCCTTGTCGGCGTCGGCCTGAGCGTCGGTCTTCTTTTTATCGGCCTTGGCCTGCGCGACCGACGCCTTCTTGTCGGCCTTCGACTGTTCCTTGACGGCCTTCTTGTCGGCATGCGTGACCGGCGCGGCGGCCGGATCGCTAGCCTGCGCGATGGCCATCGACGACAGGCAGCCGGCAATCAACGCGGCGTACACCTTGTTCATCGGTTTATGGATACTCATGCGTTACCTCCGTAAATGACTGCCCGGTCCGACGATGCAAAAGCTCAGTGCGTCGCGCTCAGTGCTTCACATCCGCGCCATCAGCCTGATCGGCCGGCTGACCTTGCATGTTCATCTTCATTTCGTTGTTGGCGGTCTGCTTGTCCGCCTTCTTGTTGATTTTGGCGTCACGCACCTGCTCCTTGTACTGCGACTTCGCGGCCTTCTGCTGATCCTTCAACTCGGTCTTGGACGCCTTCTTCGACGCGCGATATTCGGCATTGGCCTGCGCGTTCGCGTCGCGCTTCTGGACCAGCGGATCGGTCGAACCCGATGCCGTCAGACGCGTCGGCGCCGGCGTGACCGGCTGCACACCCTGTGCGGCCGGCGCGGCGGGCACGACACCGGCGCCCTGGACCTGCGCCTGATCGGCGGCGCCGGCGGCAGGCTGGGCGGTTTGCGCCACGGCAGCGGTTGCAGCAAAGGCGGTCAGGGCGGTACCGATCAGGAGTGTACGAATCTGGGTCATGGCGAATCCTCTCTAAAATTGTTGTGACACGGGCGGGTAGTCCTGCGCAACGCGCCCCGCCCGGTCGTATGCCACTGAAAAATCCAGCAGCCTCTACTTCTGATGATCACTTTACGAGTGAATAACTCGATAAACGACCGCTGTTACGTAGCGTTTCATTTTCCTACATTTACATAACAACTCATTGCAACTGCTTGCACGTGCGGGTGGCGGCACGCGGGTTTCGTCGGGAGCAAGCTTCTGGCTTATGATGCGAACCCTTTGCCTGAAGGTGCAAACGCCATGCCCAACCTCGATTTCACACTCACCGGCGACTACGTCGAACTGCACAATCTCCTGAAGATAACGGGACTCGCGGACAGCGGCGGCTCGGCAAAAATGATGGTCGCCGACGGTGCGGTGACCGTCGACGGCCAGGTCGAAACGCGTAAAACCTGCAAAATCCGCGCGGGCCAGGTCGTACTGCTGGGCGACACGCGGATCGCGGTTCACGAGGCTTGAGCGGCACCGCGAACCTCTCGCCAGGCCGCAGTGACTGAGCCGCGAGCCGCACGCAAGTCCGAAAACCCGGAGCGACGCACGCACCAGAATCGTGCGTTCTCCATCGACATTGCGCTGTTGACGCAATAAGCTGTCGGTTTCGACAGACAAACAGCCGACTGACAGCCGCCCTACGGCGCTACGCGTCCGGCGAGGCCTGCGGGCCTGCGGGCCTGCGGGCAGATTGCCGTCACCGTGTGCGCTGGCCGCATGCTCGCCGCCACGTGATCGCCCCGCTGTCGCCCTGCTGTTGCCTTTTTGCCGCCCAAGCGCTCCATGACTCAATCCGGCTTCACCCGGGTGGCCGCCCGGCCGCCGACCTTCTCCCGCCACGCCGCCGACACCGCGCGCCTCGCCGCGCCGCTCGCGATCGCGCAGCTTTCGCAGATGGCGATGGGCGTAACCGACACGATCCTGCTCGGCTCGCTCGGCCCCGACGCGCTCGCCGCCGGCGGACTCGGCGCCAACCTGTTCTTCGTGGTGGTCACGCTGCTGCAAGGCGTGCTGACCTCCGTCAGCGTGAGCGTGTCGCATGCGCGCGGCGCGCAGGACGAAAGCCGCGTGCCGCACATCTACTGGACCGGCTTCGTGATGTCGGTGCTGTTGTCGGTGCCGGCGTTCATCCTGTTGTCGTTCGCCACGCCGATCCTGCTGGCGTTCGGCGAACCGGCGCTGCTCGCACACAACGTCGGCGAATATGCGGCGGTGCTGCGCTGGGGCACACCCGCCAGCCTGATCGGCGTCGGCCTGATGCGCTCGTTCCTGCCGGCGATCGGCGCGGCTCGACGCCTTTTGTGGGTGTCGCTCGCGAGCGTGGTCGTCAACGGCTTTCTCAATTACGGGCTGATTCATGGCGTGTACGGGTTGCCGCGCCTCGGTTTCCTCGGCTCGGCCGCGGCGACCTCGATCACCGTCTGGCTGAGCGCGCTCGTTTTGATGGCGCTGTTGCATCTGCGGCCGCGCTACAAGCACTTTGTCGTCGCGACGCGCCCCAACGTGCCGTTGATGAGCGAGCTGTTCGGCATCGGCTGGCCGGTGGCGATCACGTACGGCGTCGAGTCGACGCTGTTCCTCGCCACCGGCCTGATGGTCGGCCTGCTCGGCGAATCGCAACTGGCCGCGCACCAGATCGCGTTGAACGTGGCGTCGGTGGCTTTCATGGTGCCGCTCGCGATCGGGCAGGCGGCCAATGTGCGGGTCGGCTACTGGTCCGGCGCCGGACAGCCGCTCGCCGCGCGCCACGCGGGTTTTGTCGCGCTGGGGCTGGGCGTCGGCTTCATGACGCTGTCGGGGATCGTGCTGATCGCCGCGCCGCACTGGATCGTCGGGCTGTATCTGCATCTCGACGACCCGGCCAACGCAGCCACCGTCGCATTGGCGAGCACCTTGCTCGGCGTAGCGGCGATTTTCCAGATCGTCGACGGGATGCAGACGGTCGGCTCAGGCTGCCTGCGCGGCCTGAAGGACACCCGCGTGCCGATGATCGCCGCCACCTTCGGCTACTGGGTGATCGGCTTTCCGACCGGCTACGTGCTCGCATTTCATTTCGGCATGGGCGCGCCCGGCTTATGGTGGGGACTCGCGGCCGGCCTCGCGAGCGTCGCGTTGCTGATGACGCTGCGCTTTCACAAGCTGAGCCTGCGGTATGCACCGCCGGCACCGGCCACGCCGCCCGCGCGTTCGTCCTGAGCCATGAGCCATGTGCCATGAGCCATGCGCCGTGAGCCGTGAGCCGTGAGCCGCGATCCGCGATCCGCGATCCGTGCGATCGACCCCGCACGGGAAGCTAAGCAAAGCACGGATGATTGGTTTGCCGGCCGCGGCGCCCACGCTACGATTGAGCCGTCTCCTTGACATACTCTGAATGGGTTTAACCCGCGCACTGCGCGGGTTTCTTTTTTTGTGCCGCCGCGTTTCGCGTGCCGTTTCCAGTTTCCCCCTTGCCACAGCGCGGCCGACGCCGACGCATCCATCTCGTTGCAACTGCAACCGTCGAATCGGACCAAAGCCGCGTTGAACGGTAAAATACGCCGCCTCGCGCGCCTCACGAAGGCTCGTGCCGCCCGTTGACCCATCCGCATCCGCAGGCCCTTGGCCGCTCCACGCGACAAACCTCCGGACACGTGCCGCACCGCTCGGCCTCTCTTCTCGCCATAAAACATAATCAAGGAGCATCCGTCATGCTTGCCCGCGTCACCCGTCTGTTTCCGCTCTGGGCCGTGCTCGTTTCGATCGCCGCGTACTTTTCGCCCGCTTCGTTCGCGGGCGTCGCGCCGCACGTCACCACGCTGCTGACGATCATCATGCTGGCGATGGGTGTCACGCTCTCGGTCGCCGACTTCCAGCGCGTCTTCACGCGGCCCGCGCCGGTGATCGCCGGCATCGTGCTGCATTACCTGGTGATGCCGCTCGCCGCCTGGGCGATCGCGAAGGCGTTGCGCATGCCGCCCGATCTGACCGCCGGCATGGTGCTGGTGGGCAGCGTGGCGAGCGGCACCGCGTCGAACGTGATGATCTATCTGGCGCGCGGCGACGTCGCGTTGTCCGTGACGATCAGCGCGCTGTCGACGCTCGTCGGCGTGTTCGCAACGCCGCTGCTCACGCGTCTTTACGTGGATGCGTCGATCGCCGTCGACGTGCACGGGATGCTGATGAGCATCCTGCAGATCGTAGGATTGCCGATCGTGGTCGGGCTGTTCATCAACCACTTTTTCAACAAGGCGGTGCGCGCGATCGAACCGATCCTGCCGCTGATCTCGATGATCTCGATCGTGCTGATCATCGGCGCGGTGGTGGGCGGCACGCAGAAGAGCATTGCGTCGGTCGGGCTCGTCGTGATGGTCGGCGTGGTGCTGCATAACGGCATCGGCCTGCTCGGCGGCTACTGGGGCGGCAAGCTGCTCGGCTTCGACGAAGCCGTGTGCCGCACGCTCGCAATCGAAGTCGGGATGCAGAATTCCGGCCTCGCGGCGACGCTCGGCAAGTTGTATTTCACGCCGATCGCGGCATTGCCCGGCGCGCTGTTTTCGGTGTGGCACAACCTGTCCGGGTCGCTGCTCGCCGGCTACTGGGCCGGCCGCCCCGCGAAGGGTTCCACGCATCCGGACGGCCAGCGTGCGCTGAACGCCGAACGCGGCTGAGCGAGCTGCACTGCCTCGTCGCGCTATGACGGCGGCGAGGCAGTCAAGCAAACGCCACAGCACGAAGACCGCAACGCACGAGCTGTAACGTAAAGGCCCACGCACAAAGGCCGCACGCAACGCACAAGCCGCAACGTAAAAGCTCAAGCACAAAGGCCGCCACGCAAAGGGGACATCGAAGGCCCCTTTGCCTGATTCCCCTTAGAATGCATTTCTCGACGGCGCGTACCACGCCGCCATCCGCGCGATGAGAAGCCTGCAATCAACGGAGAACGAAGCGTGCCGTGGCATCAAGATCACCACCCGATCACACAGCGACGCCGGCGCGAATCTGGCGCCGTCCAGATGCAGTCTTTCTGGCGGACCACGAGACAACTTCTCCTGCTGGGCTACGCGGCGGCCTGCCTGAGCGCCTGCGCGACCAAACCTCCCGCTACTGCGTTCGACCGTCAGGTCACCCACGCGCTTCCCGCCACCGACTCCAATCCGCTGCACACCGCGCTCGCGCCGCTCGAAGCCGCGCATCCGGGCGAGTCGGGCTTTCGCGTGCTGTCGAGCGGCACCGACGCATTGCAGATGCGCATCGCCCTCGCCCGCGCGGCGACGAAAACGCTGGACATGCAGTACTACATCGCCAATGAGGACACCACCGGCAAACTGCTGCTCGGCGCCGCGCTCTACGCCGCGGACCACGGCGTGCGGGTGCGGATGCTCGTCGACGATCTGAACTTCAAGGACATCGACCAGTTGATGGCGGGCTTGAACTCGCACGACAAGATCGAGATCCGCGTCTTCAATCCGTTCGGCAGTGCGCAGCAAGGCGTGTTCGAACGCACGACGAACCTCTTCACGCAGATCGGCCACTTCACGCGCCGCATGCACAACAAGGCGATGATCGCGGACAACCAGCTGGCAATCGTCGGCGGCCGCAATCTCGGCGACGAATACTTCAGCGCCAGCGAAACGCTGCAATTCCGCGACCTCGACGTGCTCGCCGCGGGTCCGGTCACCGCCGACGTCTCCGCGAGCTTCGACGACTACTGGAACAGCAGCATCGCCTATCCGTTGCGCGTGCTGAACAAACAGAAGTTCGACGCGAAAGAACTCGACCAGACCCGCGACGATCTGCGCCAGCACTGGCGCACCAACGCCGATCCGTATAACGCGAAGCCGTTGAACGCCACGCCGCTCGCATCGCAGATCGCCGCCGATCAACTCGGCCTGACGTGGGCGCGTGCCGAATTCAAGGTCGACGCGCCCGGGAAAATCGAGCATCCGTCGCCGGATTACGTGAGTCCGCCGCTGCAGCGGCTCGGCGAGTTGATGAAAGAGGCGCAGAAAGACTTCCTGATCATTTCGCCGTATTTCGTGCCGCACGACGCAGGCGTGAAAGCGGCCGGCGAACTGACGCATCGTGGCGTGCGCATCGCCGTGCTGACCAATTCGCTCGCCGCCACCGACGCGGTCGCGGTGCAAGCCGGCTACAGCCCCTACCGTGTGCCGCTGCTGCAACAGGGCGTGGAATTGTACGAGTTCAAGCCGGAGCAGCCGACACCGCGCACGAGCTTCGCCGGCTCGCGTTCGCGCGCCAGTCTGCACGCGAAAACCTATGTGATCGACCGCAAGATTCTAGTGATCGGCTCGATGAATCTCGATCCGCGCTCGGCCAATCTGAACACCGAACTGGCGCTGGTGATTCACAGCCCGCCGCTCGCCGAGCAGGTCGCTCAAATCTTCGCGCATGCAACCTCGCCGGAGGAAAGCTATCGCGTGACGCTCGCCGATTCTACGCAGATCGCCTATCTGCGCTCGATCGGCGCGCCGCTGTCGCCGCTTGTCTGGACCGACGTCGAAAACGGCCTGCCGCGCACCTACATATTCGATCCCCAAGCGGGTTTGTACCGTAACGCGCTAACGGGACTATTCTCTTTATTGCCTGTCAACGCAGAACTTTGAAGTGGAGTGGAAGATGACTGAAGACGTACGAATGGAGCGTGACACGTTCGGTGAAATCGCCGTGCCGAACGCTCGTTTATGGGGCGCGCAAACGCAGCGTTCGTTGCAGAATTTCCGCATCTCGACCGAGAAGCAATCGCCCGAACTGATCACCGCGCTCGCCGTGATCAAGCGCGCCGCCGCCGAAGTGAACCACGGCCTCGGCGTGCTCGACGAGAACAAGGCGAAGGCGATCATGCAGGCGGCCGACGAGATCATCGGCGGCAAGCATCCCGATGAATTTCCGCTCGCGGTCTGGCAAACGGGCTCCGGCACGCAGACCAACATGAACCTGAACGAGGTGATCGCGAACCGCGCGAGCGAGCTGCTCGGCGGCGAACGCGGCGAATCCCGCAAGGTGCATCCGAACGACGACGTGAATCGCGGCCAGTCGTCGAACGATGTGTTCCCCACGGCGATGCACGTGGCCGCCGCCGATGCGATCGTCAAGCATCTGCTACCGGCGCTGAAGACGCTGCGCGACACGCTCGACGGCAAGGCGAAAGCGTTTGCCGGCATCGTCAAGATCGGCCGCACGCACTTGCAGGACGCGACGCCGCTCACGCTCGGCCAGGAGTTTTCGGGTTATGTCGCGCAACTCGATCACGGCATTCGTCACGTGGAATCGGCGCTGCCGCATCTGTATGAGCTCGCGCAGGGCGGCACCGCGGTCGGCACGGGTCTGAACGCGCATCCGCAGTTCGCCGACAAGGTCGCGGCCGCGATCGGCAAGCTGACCGGCCTGCCGTTCGTGTCGGCGCCGAACAAATTCGAAGTGATGGCGGCGGCCGATTCGCTGGTGTTCGCGCACGGCGCATTGAAGACGGTGGCGGCCAGCCTGAACAAGATCGCCAACGACATCCGCTGGCTCGCGAGCGGTCCGCGTTGCGGCCTCGGCGAACTGTCGATTCCTGAAAACGAGCCGGGCAGCTCGATCATGCCGGGCAAGGTCAATCCGACCCAATCCGAAGCATTGACCATGCTGTGCTCGCAGGTGTTCGGCAACGACGTCGCGGTGAATATCGGCGGCGCGAGCGGCAACTTCGAGTTGAACGTGTTCCGCCCGATGATCGCGCACAACGTGCTGCAATCGGTCCGCTTGCTGGCCGACGGCGCGCGCAGCTTCAACGACAACTGCGCGGTCGGCATCGAGCCGAATCACGAGCGGATCGATACGCTGCTGAACGAATCGCTGATGCTGGTCACCGCGCTCAATCCGCACATCGGCTACGACAAGGCCGCGCAGATCGCGAAAAAAGCGCACAAGGAAGGCACTACGCTGAAGGCGTCGGCACTGGCGCTCGGCTATGTCACCGAGCAGCAGTTCGACGAATGGGTGCAGCCGCAGGATATGGTCGGGCATTCGGCGGCGTGACGGGCTGGCGCCTGAAGCACGACGAGGCCTCAGGCGCCTGGCGCTTACACCTTCCCTTGCGCCACTTCTTCCGGTTTCAGTTCGACGATCGCGTCGAGCGCTTCCTTCACATCCATCGCGTATTTGGCAAGACGCTTCTGTTCGTCCGTCTCCGGTACGAACGCCGGCACCGGCACCGGGTGGCCGTTTTCATTGACGGCGACCATCACGACCAGACAGTCGGTGGTTTGCAGCAGTTCGCCGCCCTTCGGATCGCCCGCCTGCACCGACACGTGAATGTGCATGCTGGTGCGGCCCGTCGCGACGACGCGCGCGCGCAACTCGACCAGGTTGCCGACCTGAATCGGCCGGCGAAAACGGATATTGCCCACGCTGACCGTCACGCAATAGCGGCTCGACCACACCGCCGCGCACGCGTACGCGGTCTCGTCGATCCACTTCATCAGCGCGCCGCCGTGCACCTTGCCGCCGAAGTTGACCGAGATCGGCTCGGCTAGAAAACGAAACGTGGTTTCGGAACGGTCCAGCGGCACAAAGGCAGGGGTGTTCATCGTGACTCCGGTCAATCGGATGCATTGAAAGGAGCCGATTATACGAGCGCAATATTGACGGCGTCGTGGGCTCGGCGTGTGGACGGCCGCGCCGTGTTGCGCGCGGGGTCGCCGGGCTTTCGAACGGCCTTCACTCCGGATGCTGGGGCGAGGTTAGCGTTGCCCGGACGTCGTTTAGCTCGCCGCCGCGACCGCCGTTCGCCCCTGTGTTCGTCCCGCCGTCACCGCCGACGCAAACCGCTCCCGATAATCGAGCGGCAGCACGCCGAAGCGCCGCACGAACGCGCGACGCAGGTTCTGCTCGCTGCCGAAGCCGCAATCGAGCGCAATCCGCTTGAGCGGCCGGCGCGATTCCGCGAGCGACTGCGCAGCCGCCTCCAGCCGCAGCGCCGAAACGGTCTTGGCCGGCGTGCGGCCGACCTCGTCGACGTAACGCCGCGCGAAGGTCCGCGGACTCATTTGCGCGCGCTCGGCAAGCCGCTCGACGGAAAGATCGTCGCGTAAATGCGCGGCCATCCAGCTATGCAGGGCCTCGAACGGGCCGCCCGCCGACGCCTGCGCGGCCAGCGCCGCGCTGAACTGCGACTGTCCGCCTGGCCGCTTCATGAACACCACGAGCCGCCGCGCCGCCTGCATCGCGACCGCGTGACCGACGTCTTCTTCGATCAGCGCAAGCGCCAGGTCGATGCCTGCCGTGACGCCGGCCGAGGTCCACACGGCGCGCTCGCCGTTACCGTCTCCGTCTCCGTCGCGCACGTCGCGGATGAAAATCGGATCGGCATCCACCCGCACGTTGGGATAACGCCGCGCGAGAAGCGGCGCGTCGCGCCAATGCGTGGTCGCGCGACGGCCGTCGAGCACGCCCGCTTCGGCCAGATAGAACGCGCCCGTACACACCGAGCACACGCGCCGGACCTGCGGCGCGCGCCGTCTGATCCACGCGACGAGTTCGGGCTGCAAGCCCCCTTGTTCGTCGACCGGAATGCCGGGGACGATCAGCGTGTCGATCGGCTGGTCGTCGAGCGAATCGAGCCGCTCGGTGACGACCGGCAGCCCCGGAAAGGTTTGCAGCACGCCGCCTTCGATCGATGCGACCGTCGTCCGATACGCGACGGGACCGGCGCGCTGTTCCAGCGACGTGTCCGAAGCCGAAGCCGAAGCCGAAGCCGCAGCCGCAGCAAGCGTCAACTCCGCGCGCCAGAATGCCTCCAGCGGCCCGCATGCATCGAGCAGCACGAGATCCGGCGCGACCGCAAACACGATATGACGTACCGTCATCGGTCCCCACCCTCCGTCAATTTCCGTTTCGCCGACCATGCGTACGCGAGCGTCGCCAGCGCCGCGATGCCTAGCGGCGGAAAAATCGCCGCGTTGATGGTCGCCCAGCCGAAACGCGTGAGCAATTGCCCGGCGAACAGCGAGCCCAGCGCGGAGAACGCGAAGGTCGTGAACTCGCTGGTCGCCTGCGTCTTTGCGCGTTCGGACGGCCGGTACGATTGCGCGAGCAGCGTCGAGCCGCCGACGAACATGAAATTCCAGCCGACGCCCAGACACGCGAGCGCCGCGTAAAAATGCGGCAGATCGGTCGAGCGCAACGCGAACACGCCGCACAGCGCCGACAGCACGATCCCCGCGCCGATCACCGGCAGCACGCCGAAGCGCCGGATCAGCCGCGCCGAAAACAGCGACGGCGCGAACATCCCGACCAGATGCCACTGGATGATCGCCGCGCCGTCGCCGATCGTGTGACCGCAGGCGACCGCGGCAATCGGCGTGGCGGTCATCACGAACATCATGACCGCGTAGCCGAGCGCGTTGTTGGCGAGCGCCGCCGCGAAGATCGGCTGCCGCACGATCTCGCCGAGCGGCCGCGCCGCGTCGTGGCGCGTGGCAGCGCCCACGGCGGGCGCGGCGTCGCGATAAAGCAGCGCCAGCAGCGCGATCGACACGAGCCCGAAGCCCGTCACCAGCGCATAGGAACCGGCGAACGCGACCGGCGCCAGCCAGTCCTTGCTCCACGCGGCGAGCAGCGGGCCGCAGGCCGCGGCGACCACGCCGCCCGCCAGCACGGTCGAAATCGCGCGGCTTTTGCTTTCGACGCCGACGGCGTCGGCGGCCGCCAGCCGGTAGTACTGCGCGAACGCCTGAAACACGCCGACCGTCGCGGTACCCGCGCAGAACGCCCAGAAACTCTGGTGAAAGATCGCCCATACCGACACCGCGCCGCCCAGCGCGCCGACACTTGCGCCGAGCACGAAACCCGCGCGCCGGCCGATGCGCGCCATCAGGAACGACGCGAAGATCGTCGTCAGCGCGGCGGCGACGGTGATCAGCGAGAACGGCAGCGTCGCGAGCGCCTTGTCGTCGGCGAGCGTGTAGCCGACGAGTCCGGTCAAGGTCAGGTCGATCGAAACCGACGACGTGTACAGCGCCTGGCAGACCGCCAGCACGCGCGCGGCACGGCGGCCGTGCGGGTCGGCGTCGTGGGAGGCTTGTTGGGAAGCTTTCTGTGAAGCGGAAGGGGACGCGGAAGAGCGAACGGCGGGAGAGGCTGACGAAGAAGCGGATGAAGAAGCGGACGGAAAAACTGACGGCGGCATCGGTGGCCTCGGGCGGCAAAAGTAACGATGCCCAGATCGTCACATGGCGGAGGATGGCAGAAATGACAATGATGCATCAATTCCAGCCATCTGCGAGCTCTCTCGGCCGACGCGGTGCGCCTGCCTACTTGCGCACGGTGATGCCTTCGTCGATCGTTCCGTACATCGTGACGCTGCCGGTGCCCGCCCCCGAAGACGAACCGCCCTGCGCGCACGCGCTGAACAGCAGCACAGCGGCGGCCATTGCAAAAAGAAGTTTGATCACAGCGTATCCCCGCAAAGACAGACTTCGATTCTAGCCTGGCGGCCTGCCGCGACACCGTAAGCGTGCCATGGCACCTGAGCCTGGCAGCGGCTACCGGTTTTCGTAGCTGTTGCATTCGATGCTTCACGCTAAGCTGAAACATCGAATACACCCGTCCGCTACAGTGAAAGTGAAGTGAAGAAGTGACACAGCGAACCTGAGCTGACGGCGCCCCTGCCAGGCCCGCCCCGCGCCCCACCACGCCCCACGCAGACAAGGAAACCACCATGACCGCCCTCCTCGCAGACGACCAGCACCATTTCCCGGGCCTGAGCCGGATCGGCGCGCTGCTGGCCGACCCCGGCCGCGCCGCGATGCTGTGGGCGCTGATGGACGGCAGCGCGCGCCCCGCCGGCGAACTGACGATCATCGCCGGGCTATCGCCGTCGGCGGCCAGCGCCCATCTCGCGCGGCTCACCGACGGCGGGCTGCTCGCGCTGGAAGTGCGCGGTCGGCATCGCTATTTCCGCATCGCGTCGGCGGACATCGCGGCGTCGATCGAAGCGCTCGCGAACGTCGCGCAAGTCAGCGCGCCGCAACGCACGCCGCCGCGCCCCGCGCGCACCGTGCCCGTCGACATGCGCTACGCGCGCACCTGCTACGACCATATGGCAGGCGAGCTGTCGGTGCAGGTATTCGAACGGCTGATGACGCGCGGGCTGTTGACACTCGACGGCACGTCGCTCGAAGCCACCGTCGACGGCGCCGCGCGGTTCGCTGAATGGGGCATCGACATGAGCGCGCAGAAAAGCCGCCGGCGCCGCTTCGCGTGCACGTGCCCGGACTGGAGCGAACGGCGCCCGCATCTGGGCGGCGCACTCGGCGCCGCGCTGCTCGATTCATGGACCACGCATGGCTGGGTCGAGCGCACTGAACGGCCGCGAATTCTGCGCATCACGCCGTCCGGGCATCGGCATTTCGATGCGCTGCTGGCGAGTTGAACCGGCGCCTGAAAACCCCGCGGCAATCGCGCTGTAAGCCCCGCCGCCATTACGGAAATGGCCCATTCCGCTTACGAAAAGCCTAATCGAGACCTTTTGTTACACGGTAGGGAAAAGGCCTTACAAAAGTGGGGCCTCTGAAACAATCGCCACGGGTAAAGTGACTCATGGATGCAGCAAAATGCGGCCTCCGCCGGAGATAAATCATGAGAACACTGACCACACCGAAAAACACAAACCACCGCGTGATCGGCTACACACTGATCGCAGCCGCCGCCTTCATGTTCACCGCGCAAACCGTGTTCGCGCAGCAAGCCGAACAGGCGCCGCCGGACATCTCCGCGCAAAACCCGCAGAGCGTGTCGCAAACCGATCCGCCGGGACGCGTCGCGCGTCTGAACTACACCGCGGGCACCGTCACGACGGAACCGGCCGGCGCCACCGACTGGTCGTACGCGCAGATCAACCGTCCGCTCACCACCGGCGATCAGTTGTGGAACGATCAGAGCGCGCGCTCCGAATTGCATATCGGCTCGACTGCCGTCCGGCTCGATCAGTCCACCAGCCTCGACATCCTCAATCTCGACGACAACAGCGCGCAGCTGAAAGTTGCGCAAGGCACGTTGTCGGCGCGCGTGCGCGAACTGGCGCCGGGCTCGTCGTATGAAATCGACACGCCGAACCTGGCGCTGGGCCTGAACGGTCCCGGCGACTATCGCGTCGACGTCGCGCCGGACGGCAGCAGCACCACCGTCACCGTACGCAGCGGCAGCGCGACCGTGTATGGCGACGCGGGCCAGGTGCCGATCTCGGCTGGCCAGCAGATCCGCTTCGCCGGCACCAACCTGCAGCAGGTCGCCGACAACGGCGTGCCGGGTCTCGACGGCTTCGATCAATGGGCGGCGAGCCGCGATGCCGCGGAAGACCGCTCGGTGTCGGCGCGCTACGTGTCGCGCGACATCCCGGGCTATCAGGACCTCGACGCGAACGGCACGTGGCGCAGCACGCCGCAGTACGGCGAAGTGTGGGTGCCGCGCGCGACGCCCGTCGGCTGGGCGCCTTATCACGAAGGTCATTGGGTGTGGCAGGCGCCGTGGGGCTGGACGTGGGTCGACGACGCGCCGTGGGGCTTCGCGCCGTACCACTACGGCCGCTGGGCGCAGATCGACGACTCGTGGGCGTGGGTGCCGGGTCCGGTGGTGGTCGACGCACCGCCCGTCTATGCGCCGGCGCTGGTGGCTTTTGTCGGCGGCGGGGGCGGCGGCGGAATCGGCTGGGGCGTGAGTCTCGCGATCGGCGGCGCGGTTGCGGCCGGCGTCGCGTGGTTCCCGCTCGGGCCGGGCGAGCCGTGGCATCCGCACTGGGGCGGCCACGACAACTGGAGCCCGAACTACTACAACCGCGTCAACCGCACGACCATCGTCAACAACTACAACCACAACGTGACGAACGTGAATGTGACCAACATTCACAACACGTACATCAACTATCGTCCGGGCGCGGTGACCGCGGTGCCGGCTACGGCTTTCGTGCACGGCCAGCCGACCGCACGCTTCGCGCAGAAGGTCGATCCGCAACAGTGGCATAACGCGCAGATCAATCCGGGCGGCCCGGGCATCGCGCCGGTCAAGGAAAGCTTCGGGCCCGGCCTGCGTAACGCGAACTACCGGCCGCCGGCCGCCGTGACGACGCGTACCGTGGTCGCCACGCGCAGTCCGGCCACGCCGGCCGCGTTTCACGACAACCTCGCGCAACGTTTTGCGCAGAGTGGCGGACGGGTACCCGGTGCGGGCGCGCCGATCGTCCGGACGTCCGTGCCGGCGCATCTGGCCGGCGGTCCGGGCGCGCTGCCGGTGCAGAACGTGCGGGTCGTGCAGTCGCATATCGCCGGCCGCGCGCCGGGGATCGCGCCGGGTGCGCCGAACTCCCCAGCGGCCATGCAGCAGGCGGCACAGCGGCCAGGACAGCCGCCGGTCAGCGGCAACGGTGTCAATGGCCAGCCGCAGCGTGGCGGCGAACCGCAAGCGCGGCCGGGCGTGCCGCCGCAAGTGGCCAACGAACGTCAGCAGGCGGGCGAAGCCGCTCGTCCGGCGAACGGCGTGCCGCGTCCGCCGCAAGCGAACGGCGGCAATCCGAACGCCTTCGCGCAGCAGCATGGCGCGGCGGCACAACCGGGTCAGTCGGCCGAGGCCGGCGGCCGTCGCGAGCCGGCATGGACGCAGCCGCACACGCCGATGGCCCAGCAGGCGCAACAACATGGCGGCCCGCAGGAACAGGCCGGCAGGCCGAACTACGCGCAGCAGCCGGGTGGGCCGGCGAACGCCGCGATGCAGCAGCATGGCGTGCCTCGTCCGGAGGACAACGCGGCGGCGGCTGACGAGGCGCGGCAGCAGGCCGCACGTGCGCAGGCGCAGCAGCAGGCACAGCAGCAGGCGCAGCGTCAGTCCGAGCAGCAGGCGCAGCGTGCAGCAGAGGCACGTCAGCAGCCGGTGCAGCAGCAGCGTGAAGAGGCCCGTCCGCAAGTGCAGGCGCAGCAGCCGCGTCAGGAGTTCCATCCGCAGCAGGTGCAGCAACCGCGACCGGAACCGCGTCCGCAGCAGGTCCAGCAGCCGCGGCCGGAACCGCGCCCGCAACCGCAACCTCAGCACGCCGAGCAGCCGCGTCCGCAACCCCAACCGCAGCGCGCGGAACAGCCGCATCCGCAACCGCAACATCCGGAGCAGCACTCGGGTACCAACAACCGGGACGAGCATCGCCGGGGCTGAACCCCGTCGCTAGCGAGTTCCAGGTATCCAGGAAGGACAAAACCCCCGCGATTTGCATCGCGGGGGTTTTTTTATGCAGCGTGAAGGTCGCGCAGGGAAACGCTTAAACCGCCATCGGCGCCGTCAGCGGCTCATGATGCCGGTAGCCCACCAGCGAGAAATCCGACGGCTCGATTTTCTCGAGCCATTCCGGCTCGTACACGCCGGTTTTCGCATAGTCCGGCACCCGCTCCGAGATCGCGAACGACGGGCTTTCGTACGGCTCCCGTGTGAGCTGTTGCTGCAGCATGTCGAGCTGATTCTCGTAGATGTGCGCGTCGCCGATGAAATAGGTGAACCAGCGCGGCGTATAACCCGTCAGGCGGCCGACCAGATGCAGCAACGCCGCGCCTTCGGTCAGATTGAACGGCGTGCCGAGGCCGACGTCGTTGCTGCGGATGTACAGACACAGCGAAATCTCGCGGCGCGCGACGTTCGGCAGGAACTGATACAGCAGATGACAGGCCGGCAGCGCGATCTGATCGAGCACTGCGGGGTTCCATGCATGAAACAGAATGCGACGGTCGGCGGGGTTCTGCATGATCGTGTCGAGACACTGACGCAACTGGTCGATCGCCTTGTACAGCAGCACCTTCGGGCTGCCGTTCTCTTCGAATTGCGTCACCACCTGAAAGCCGCGCGCGGCGGCGTCGGCCAGCTGCGCGCTCGCGCCCGCGTCGAGCACCTTGTACGCGGGCCATTGGCGCCACTGCACGCCGTACACGTCGCCGAGATCGTCCGGGCCTTGCCGGTAGGGATTCGCAAGCCACTGCGGATTCTGGTTGGCATTCGCGTCCCACACTTTGCAGCCGAGATCGCGGAAATCCGCCGCGCTGCGCGACGCGCGCAGGAAGCCGACCAGTTCGCCCACGGCGGACTTGAACGCCAGCTTTTTCGTGGTCACCGCGGGGAAGCCCTGCTGGAGATCGAAACGCAACATCGCGCCCGGCATGCTGATGGTGCGGATGCCGGTGCGATTCTCCTGCCACGTGCCGGTGTCGAGAATCGTGCGAACGAGGTCCAGGTATTGTTTCATGCGGGTTCCTTCGACGGGACGCGCGTCCGGATGGAATCGGGCGCCTCGGGGATTAAGCGGAAAACCCGATTTTAACAAGCGTGACCGGACACTGTCCGGTCACGGCTCGCAACGAGGGAAATCGCGGGAAGGAGAGTCGGGCAAAGCCACGCACAACCGCCTCGCCTCAAAGATGCGGCACCGAAGCAGGCAACTCCCCATGCGGCGTGGACAGCGTCTCGCTTTCCATATGCCGCATCCCATGAGCGCACAGCAAGCGGTACAAGGTCACACGCGAGATGCCGAGTTCCTGGGCGGCGTCGCCGAGACGTCCGCGATGGCGCAGCAGCGCGAGTTCGATCGCCTGACGTTCGGCGGCCTCGCGCGCCTGCGCGAGCGACACCGGCACGATCTCCACATATTCGGCGAGTTCGAGATCGCGCGCCGTGATCGCGCGCCCTTCCGACATCACGATGGCGCGCCGCACGCGATTGATCAGCTCGCGCACATTGCCCGGCCAGCCGTAGTTATGCAGCGCCGCGATCGCATCGGGCGCGAAACCGCGCAGGCGGCGGCTTGCATCTTTCTTGAAACGTTCCAGCATGTGCCGCGCAAGCAGTTCGATATCCTTACCGCGTGCGCGCAACGGCGGTTCGTCGATCTGCAGCACGCACAGACGGTGATAAAGGTCGGAGCGGAAGCGCCCTTCGATCATCGCGGCGGTCATGTCCACGTGCGTGGCGGAGATGATGCGCACGTCGACCTCGATCGAGCCATGGCCGCCCAGCCGCTCCACCTTGCGTTCCTGCAGGAAGCGCAGCAGGCTCGCCTGGCTCTCCAGCGGCAGATCGCCGATTTCGTCGAGAAACAGCGTGCCGCCGTTGGCCGCTTCCACCCGGCCGATCTTGCGCTGGTTCGCGCCGGTGAACGCGCCGCGCTCATAGCCGAACAGTTCGGATTGCAACAGATGCGGCGGAATCGCGCCGCAATTGATCGGCACGAAAGGCGCATTGCGGCGCGCCGAGCGTTCGTGAATCGCGACCGCGGTCAATTCCTTGCCCGTGCCCGACTCGCCGGAGATGAACACCGGCGCGTCGGTCATCGCCACTTTGCGGATCGAGCGGAACAGCGCGAGCATCGCGTCGCACGAACCGACCATTTCGCCCTCGGCGCCTTGCGATGCATCGTTTGAAGCGGGTTCGCCCAGCGACACCATGCCATACGCATGACCGACCGAATCGACGATCCGATCGCCCGAGTACGGCACCGTGACGTAGTCGAAACAATAGTCGCGCACGAGCCGGCGCAGCGCGGCGTCCTGCAACTGGCCGGGCATCGTGGCCGCGACCCAGCCGACGTTCGGCATGGTCAGGCAGGACTCGAAAGCAGCAATCTCGTGCGGCTGAAAATGACTCGAAAGATCGAGCAAACCGCCCGCCGCCATACCGGCGCGAACGGCACGGCGCACGTCGCGCGCCGATCCCACGACTTCAACATGCCAGCCGCGCTGGTGAAACCGGCTATTCAATTCCGCGCTCGGATCGCGTGAAACATAAATCAGTTGCCGCGTTGCGGGTTCCATTATTCAGATCCTCTCGTCAACGAACGTTAAGGATGACGCACGCGCCTGAATGAGTTCAGACACGCTGACTCGATCGGGATTCGCAATAGCAAAACCCGAACGGTCATTCCATTCCGTGCGGACAGCTGATCCCCAAGAAAGCGGCGTGTGTGTTTGAGACGGCCCTTAACCAGGCTTTTTTAAATCTGAAGCTGTTTTCGAGAGCTTACTATACGCGCGCCGCCTGGAAAACAATTATGCGAATTTAATGGAGTAACTCCTTGTCCGGCACGGCTGCGCGGGCAATACAGCGTTATTCAGCCGATGAATAAAACAATTGTGGAAGCGCTTTTCCTAGTGTTCACCCGAAGGTAGTTCGTACCGCCGGGATTAACAAATAACAGGTATTTTCTGCCTGCCGTTTCAACGCTGAAACGTTTTTGACCGATTTCCCAATTATTACTCCGCAGATTGCGCGTCGCATCCCGTTGCATCAATGGATTGCGAGTGATGGCACACGTTTCGCTAAATGCTGTGCACCAAGGAGACACATCATGCGACTCGTTTTCCGCATCGATCCGGGCAGCATTGCATCACAGGCGGTGATTTGCACCGCAATGGCCTTGTTAATGGCGTTTTCTGCGAACGTCCATGCGCAGGACCCCGTTCTGGCGCAATCCGCCACGTTGGCCGAAACCGCCGATGCCGGCTCCGCCACCCTCGCGAGTCCGTCGCTCGCAGCGGTGGTCCCGCCGGATTCGACGGCCGCCGCGAAGGGTCCGGTGAACGGTTCGGCCAGCGGCCAACTCAGCGCCGATGCATTTGTGAACGACTTTTCCCTCGACGACCAGGCGTTGTCGCGGCAACGCGGCGGCGCGGTCGGCATGGTGATGGTGGCCGCGACGCCGCAGTTGATGCGCGGCAACGCAAGCGGCAGCACGGTGACGCTGTGGGACGAGATCGCCCCGCCCTCGCCGCTGCCGATTCCAGTCGATGCCGCGCGCGCCGCTCAGGGGAACGTCGCGAATTACCAGAGAAAGTAGCGCGAACCCATCAGGGATGCAAAACCGGCGGCGGTCGCGTACCCGACGACCCCACGCTTAAAAAGACCAGAAGCCCAAGGACCGATCATGACTTCCTCACCCGAGACACGGCGCGCCGCCAGGCCGCCGGCGGCACTGCTCACCCTGGCGCCGGCCGCCATCGCCGTCGCGATCGCTTTCGCCGGCACGCTGCTCAGCGCGGTAGCCGGCGCGCAGCAGGCCGTCAATCCGGGCGACATCATCGTCGAGCGTACGGTCACCCCGCGTGACGCATTCGTCCCCGTGCCGCGAAATCAGGACCCGGTTGCCGTGCGCGCCACCACGTTCCCCGCCAATACGTTCAATCCGGCCGTCGCCCAACTGGTCGGCGACACCGATCTGACGAACGCGCACGGTTCGAGCGGCGTGGCCGAAGGCGGCGTGCTGGGCGGCACGGGTATGCAGGCGGTCACGCAGATCCTGAGCGGCAAGGCGACCGGCAACAACGTCGCGCTGAACGCGGGCGGCATCGGCATGCCGGCGCCGGGAATCGGCGGCACGATCACCTCGTCGGTGACGGGTTCGCTCGCGCCGCTGTCGAATGTGTTGAACGGCGCGCTCGGAGGTCTGAAATGAGCTCGCTGAAATCCATGACCCCGCCCGGCTTCTCGCCACGGCGCGCAGCACTGCTCCTCTGCCTGAGCGGCGCGGCGCTGGTCGCCGGCCACGTTCGTGCGCAGGCGCTGCCGACGGTCAGCGCCACCTCGACGATCGGCAACGGCGCTGGCGCCGGCACGACGGGCGCGTTCACGGTCAACGAAACGGCCGGCCTCGACAACGCGCAGGCCAACCAGGTCACGGTCTCGAACGGCGGCGTCGTCGCCAATGCCAATGTCAGCGTGCAAAGCGCCTCGGTGGCCGCGAAGGTCACGAGCGCGCGGGCGTCGATCGAGGCCAACGCTTTTTCGAATACATCCGGCGCGGTGCTGGTGAACCAGTCCGCCGGAGCAGGGAATCTGCAGCGCAACAGCACGCAAATCGGTACTGCGGCGCTCGGAGTCGAGACCGTCTCGGATGGGGAGCTATCCGCGACGGCCCCGAAAAACGGAGGTTTGGGCCAATCCATCGGGGTTCATAGCGTGCGCGAGGCAAACATCTCAACCGATGCCTTCAAGAACGCAAGCGGGATCGTGCAGATCAACCAGACAGCCGGCGCCGGTAATGCCACGGCAAACAGTTTTGTGCTCCGTCCCCCGGCGGGCACTTTTTTTAACTGACCACACTTAAAGTATCGGAGCGAATCATGAAGCGCACTCTCATTGCTGCAGCCGTACTCGTCGCCGCTTCCAGCAGCGCGTTCGCCGCACCGCAAAAGGCCTACCTGTTCAATGCCACGCTGATCGGCGAAGCGGTCGGCGTCGAAGGTCTGGTGGGCCTGTACGGTTGCGTGCATGTGTCGAGCACGGCCGGCGCGGTCGTCAACAACAACCAGTCGGTCAACGTTCACGCGTCGCTCGATCCGCAAGCGCAAAGCTACACGACCGGCCACGTGACCACATCCGTCCACAACAACTCGTCGTCGATCAATGCGAGCGGCAGCGCGTTCCTCGTGACGGGCCAAAGCCATACGTCGTCGTCTTCCGGCGCGCAAGGCTACCAGGCATCGGGCGGCTATGTGTACGGCAGCCAGAGCAGCAGCGTGGCGGGCGGCGGCTATCAGACGAGCCAGCAGGCATCGGCGATCCAGGGCGGCTTCAGCCACACGAGCCAGAACGCCGGCGGCCATATCGCGGCGGGCGGCTCGATCGGCGGCAGCTACCAGTATCAGGGCTTCAATACGCCGTTCTTCGGCGAAGGCTCGGCGCACGCGAGCGGCGGCTTCCAGGCCGGCTACAACGAATCGAGCTATGCCAATTCGTCGGGCGTAGCGGGCGGCTTCGAAGCGTCGCAGGCATCCGGGCAAGGCAAGGTGTGGGGCTACAAAGCCAGTGAGGGTTCGGGCTTCGCCGCGGTCGGCGAACAGTCGTCGGGCTATCAGAACAGCAAGTCGTCTTCCACCGACGCCTACGGCGCCGCCTGGGGCCTCAACGCAAGCGTCGCGACCACCGACGTGACCGTCAGCGGCTCCGTCACGCAGCACATCAACACGCAAACGGCAGGCACGCTGACGGCCACCACCGGCGCCAACGCGGCCAACGGCGTGTCGGGCAACCTCGGCATCAACATCGCCGAAGGCATCAGCAACGCCCAGAGCAACGATGTGTCGCTCGCCTCGGTCGACATCGGCAACGTGTTCGGCAACGCGCAGATCTTCAACAACCAGACCTCGTCGGGGATGGCGAAGATCAACAACTTCAATCTGAACGCGTCGATCGGAGATGGCTCGCTGTCGGGTGTGACGGGCAATGTCGGGGTGAACGTCGCGTCGGGTATCGGCAACGTGCAAAACAACAGCCTTGCCGGCGCCGTGACGACGACCACGCCGGGCAACGCGCTGACCACCGCGATGGTCGCCACGGACGACAACTCGCAGAGCGCCAGCATGGCGGTCAAGGGTCAGTTCCAGGGCACGGCGATGTTGGGCGCGAACGCGCTGGCTAATGCGTCGGGCAACATCGGCGTGAACATCGCCGGCGGCGCGGGCAACCTGCAACACAACGGCCTCGCGATCGCCGCGCTGAACAGCGGTCATTGAGCTGACGATGTGATGCGAAAAACAGGCGCAGCAGTCTTACAAGCAGCCTGAAAGCAGTCGAAAAGCAGCAGTCGGGAGGTACGCGCCGGCGGCCAATGAAGCCGCCGGCGCGTGATAAGCGGGAGACCAGCATGTCCGGGTTCAAGGGGTTCCGGGCGCTACGCGTTGCGGTAGCGCTGGCAGGCTGCACGCTGTGCGTGGACCAGACTTACGCACAGGCGAGCATCGACACGTCGACGTTGGCGGGCGTTCCGCTGACCAAGACCGTGCGCTCGATGAAGGACATTCGCTACAGCCACATCGTCAGCCAGCAATTCGACTACAGCTGCGGTGCGGCGGCGCTCGCGACCCTCCTCAAATTCGGCTACGGCATCGATATTCCGGAAACCGAACTGATCCGCCGGATGATGGTGTTCTCGACGCCCGAGGTCGTGGTCAAGAACGGCTTCTCGATGCTCGACATGAAGAAGTTCGTCGAGACCATCGGCTTGCGCGGCCGCGGCTTCCGGGTCAACGCCGACGCCCTTCAACATTTGCAGATCCCCGTCATGGTGCTGATGAACATCGACGGGTACGAGCATTTCGTGATCGTCAAGCATGCACAGGACGGCCGCGTCTTCATCGCGGACCCGGCGCTCGGCAATCGCATCGTGCTCGCGGAGGACTTCGCGAAGACCTGGAACGGTCTCGTGTTCGCGGTCCTCGGCAAACCCTTCAGGGAGGATTCACCGCTGTTGCAGGACAACGAGTCGCTCGCGCTCAAGCTGCGCGCCAATGCGCTAGCCAACGGCACGGCCGCGACTCCCTTCGTCGAGTACGGCTTGATCAAGGCAGACCTGTTCTGACCCAACCATGAAGCATCATCTCTCAACTCTTCGCGCATCTTGTCTGACGCCGCTCAGTCTCGCGATCTGCGCGATCTCGTGCGGCGTCACGAGCGGCGCTCATGCCGCGGAAAGCGCCGCTTCGCCAGCGGTGCCCGTCGCCTTGTCCGCGTCGCTTGCGTCTCACGACATCGACACCGCGGTCGTCAAGGTACAGATGGTCGGCGACGACGTTCTCGCCACCCAGACCGGCAAATACGCCGGCGCCGCGATGATTTCCGGCTTCGTTCTGAACGTGATTTCGCAATGGCAGTTGCCCAACGGCGTGACCGCGCTCGCCCAGGGCACGCTCGGCGCGGTGCAGAACGCGGCCGGTCAACTGGTCAGCACCGTCAGCACGCTCGCCAGCGTGACGGGCGGCTCCGGCGGCAATCAGGCCGGCGGCACGGGAGCCAACCCGAACGCGCAGGCGACCGGCGGCCAGAGCATTTCCGTCAACGGCGTCTCGCAGATCACGCAGGTGGCCGGCGACAAAAACACCGGCACCAATTCCGCGCTGATCGATTTCAATTCAAATGCCGTGACGCTGGCGGGCACCGCCAATGCACCGTCGGCCACGGCCAGCAATTCGACCGGCTCGATCAAAGCCGGCATCTCGTTCGGCAGCAACGGCATCCGTGTCGCGCTGCAGACTCCGGCTGGGCTCGCCACCCAGACCATCATGCCAGGCAACGGGCAGATCGCCCAGTTGCTGCAAATCGCAGGCAATAACCAGCAAGTCGCCAACGCATTGCAGCTGAATTTGCAGACGCAGCAAATGTCGGCCTCGATGTTGCGGCAACTCGGCGTACTCCAGGCCCTGCAGAACTCAAGGAGATGACGACGCGGGCCGCCACCCGCCGACCACGAAATACACAGTAAGACACGCAGTAAATAAGGGCCGCGCAACGCCAGGAGACGGGCGGCGCGCGGCCGGAACACCGGGGGAGTACACAATGAAAAATCGTTTATCGACAAAGGTGCCGCGCATGGCACTGGCGGCCATTCCTGCCGCCGTGATGCTATTCGCGATTTCCCAGGGGGCGGACGCGCAGGCGCTCGCGGGACAGTCGGTTGAAGAACGGCTCAACACGTTGATGCGGGTCGTCGACGAACAGCAGCGGCAGATTCACTCGCTCGAGCGTCAGGTGACCAACCTCGAGATGGCGCAACGCGGCCGCGGCGCACCGGGCTACGGCGCGCCGGCGGGCAGCGAGGCGGTGGCCGAGCAGCCCGGCTCGGACGGCCTGCCGATGCCGCTGCCGCCGCTCGCGCAGCTCAGCCCGGGCACGCCGGCAACGGGTGGCAATACGGGCACGGCAACCGGCGTGCCGGTTTATCCGCCGTCGCCCGAGAACAACAATGCAGGCGGCCTGCCCCCGGCCACCGACGGCAGCGGCGCGATCGGCACCACGCAAAAGGCCGCCGAACCGGTCCGCACGCAGGCCGAAGAAGCGGTCGTGCAGCGCGAACACGCGCCGCTCTTCGACCACAAGCTGACGCTGGACTGGGGTATCAGCGACACCTACTACGACCGCCGTCAGTTGCAGTTGTCGGGCTTCCTCGCACTCGACGCGATTTTCCTCGGCAACATCAACCTCGGCGAAACCAAGTCGCACCAGGTGATGGCCGACCTCGACACGCGCTACGGTCTCACCGACCGGATGAGCATCGACGTCGACGTGCCGTACATCTACCGGCACAGCAACTTTATCGTCGGCGGCGCGGGCGGCGCGGCGAGCACGCTGTCGGACGCGTCGGTGAACGGCAGCAGCATCGGCGACGTGAACTTCGGGGTCTATTACCAGTTCCTGAAGGAAACCAATAGCCTGCCGGACGTGGTCGGCAGCCTGCGCTTCAAGGCGCCGACCGGCACCTCGCCGTTCGGCGAAAAGCTGGTGCAGGTCGACGCCAACAACACCAACCTGGTCGCGCCGAGCAAGCTGCCCACCGGTACCGGCTTCTGGAACATCACGGCGGGCGTCTCGCTGCTGAAGACCTACGACCCGGTCGTGCTGTTCGGCAGCCTGTCGTACACGTACAACGTCGCCCGTTCGTTCTCGGATATTTCTTCCGTGCAGGGACAGACGCAGCCGGCCACCGTCAAGCTCGGCGACATCGTGCAGTTCGGCGGCGGCGTCGCGCTGGCTTTCTCCGACAAGGACTCCGCGAGCATCTCGTACACGATGGCGCTCGAACCCGAATCGAAGACGCGCGCACCGGGAGGGTCGTACGAGAAAGTGCCGGGCAGCGAGACCACGGCGGCCGCGTTGAATTTCGGGCTGAACCACGTGGTCAACAAGCATCTGACCATCAACGGTTCGGTGTCGGTCGGCTTGACGCCGGACGCGCCGAACTTCGTGGTCGGCGTGCGCTTTCCGTACACCTTTTAACCCGTCAACGAATCGAGGTCGACCGTGCGTGAATCACCTCATCTGACCAGTGTGACTCCGGTGGCGGGAGTGGGATCGGCATCCGCTATGACGCTTGCGGCTGCGCAGGACATACCCGCGGCTCGCGCCGCCGCGGCGACGCTGACCGCGGTCGCGGGCGGCATCGCCGCGGTGGGCTTGCGCCACGGGCGCATGCTGCTGTACGTCGCGCGAACGCCTGACGAAACCCTGATCGCGCATCTGAAGAGCCGCGGCTGGCACGTCGTCGCCGCGCGCTCCGCGCATGAACTCGGCAAGCTCGTGAAGCCCGATCTCGCGTGCGCCGGCATCGTCGATCTGGCGAGCTTTGCGCCGCGCGATCTGGGCGGACTCGAAGCGAGCCTGCGCCAGCAGCAGGTCGGCTGGATCGCGCTCGCCACCCACGAACGGCTCAACGATCCGCTGGTGCGGCGGCTCGTGCGCCACTACTGCTTCGACTACGTGAAGATGCCGGTCGCGAATACGACGCTCGACTATCTGGTCGGCCACGCGTTCGGCATGGTGACGCTCTGCGAACCGGAACTGGCGCCGCCCGCGAGCGACGCCGGCGACGAGGAAATGGTCGGCACCTGCGACGCGATGCAGCAGCTCTTTCGCACGATCCGCAAGGTGGCCAACACCGACGCGAGCGTGTTCATCTCCGGCGAGTCGGGCACCGGCAAGGAGCTCACTGCGCTGGCGATTCACGAACGCTCGCCGCGCCGCAAGGCGCCGTTCATCGCGATCAATTGCGGGGCGATTCCGCATCATCTGTTGCAGTCCGAACTGTTCGGCTACGAGCGCGGCGCGTTCACCGGCGCGAATCAGCGCAAGATCGGCCGGGTCGAAGCGGCCGACGGCGGTACGCTGCTGCTCGACGAAATCGGCGATCTGCCGCTGGAGAGCCAGGCGAGCCTGCTGCGCTTTCTGCAGGAAGGCAAGATCGAACGGCTCGGCGGCCGCGAGTCGATTCCGGTCGACGTGCGGATCATTTCGGCCACTCACGTGGATCTCGAAGGCGCGATGCGTGACGGCCAGTTCCGCGCCGATCTGTTTCACCGCCTGTGCGTGCTGCGCGTGGACGAACCGCCGCTGCGCGCGCGCGGCAAGGACATCGAAATTCTCGCGCATCACATCCTGCACAAGTTCAAGACCGACAGCGCGCGCAAGATTCGCGGCTTCACGCCGTCGGCGATCGAGGCGCTCTATAGCTACAACTGGCCCGGCAATGTGCGCGAGCTGATCAACCGGGTGCGCCGCGCGATCGTGATGGCGGAGAACAAGCTGATTTCCGCCGACGACCTCGACCTCGCGCAATTCACCGCACAGCAGACGACGACGCTGTCGCAAGCCCGCGAGGTCGCCGAGAAACGCGCGATCGAGGCCGCGTTGTTGCGGCATCGGCATCGGCTGAACGAGGCGGCGGTCGATCTGAATATTTCGCGGGTCACGTTGTACCGGTTGATGGGACAGCACGGCTTGCGCGAACTGAGCGGCGCGGAGGACGATGCCGGGCACGCGTGACGTCTATCGCGGACGCCTGTCGCGCGGGCGGCCCCGGGCCGGTCTCCGGCCAGTCCCGGGTTGGCACTTGCGGCTCAGGTAGAATCGATCCGGTTACGTTCCCTTCTCCATTCGATGACGACGCTCACCCTGATCGTCGCTCGCGCCAACAACGGCGTGATCGGCCGCGACAACCAGTTGCCCTGGCGACTTCCCGAAGACCTCGCGTTCTTCAAGCGCACCACGATGGGTGCGCCCATCATCATGGGCCGCAAGACGCATGAATCGATCGGCCGGCCGCTGCCGGGGCGCCGCAACATCGTCGTGACACGCGACGCCGCGCGCCGCTTCCAGGGCTGCGACGCGGCCACCACGCTCGAAGAGGCGCTGAAGCTGGCCGCACAGGATCAGGCGCCGGAGGCGTTTCTGATCGGCGGCGCGCAGTTGTACGCGGAAGGGTTGCGGCAAGCGGACAAGCTGATCGTCACCGAGATTTCCGCCGACTTCGAAGGCGACGCGACCTTCCCCGAGCTCGATGAAAACGAATGGGAAGAAGTCGCACATGAAACGCATCGTGCGGATGCGCCGAACGATTTCGATTATGCGTTCGTGACTTATAAGCGTAAGGGTGCCTGAGTCCGGACGCTGAGGTTGAAAAAAACGCCACGCAGTTGCTTGCGTGGCGTTTTCGTTTGCAGCGTGTCAGCGCGCCTGCCGTCTGCGCGCATCGTCCTTACTGCCCGGCGATCGTCATCCGTTCGATCAGCACCGAGCCGGTCTGCTTGGTGCCGCGCGTGATCGTATCCGCGCCGATCGCGACGATATGGCGGAACATCTCCTGCAACGTGCTCGCCACGGTAATTTCCTCGACCGGATACTGGATCTTGCCGTTCTCGACCCAGAAGCCCGACGCGCCACGCGAATAATCGCCCGTCACGTAGTTCACGCCCTGCCCCATCAGTTCGGTCAGCAACAGGCCCGTGCCGAGCTTCTTCAGCATCGCTTCGAAGTCGTCTTCCGGGCGCGTGTTCGAACTCTTCAGCGACAGGTTGTGCGAGCCGCCCGCATTGCCGGTGGTCTGCATGCCGAGCTTGCGCGCCGAATAGGTGGACAGGAAATAACCTTCGACCACACCGTCCTTCACCACCGAACGCTGCTTCGTGCGCACGCCTTCTTCGTCGAACGGCGCGCTGCCCATCGCCCGCGCGACATGCGGATCTTCGACCACCTGCACGTGCGGCGCGAACACCGGCTTGCCGAGGCTATCGACGAGGAACGAGGTCTTGCGGTACAGCGCGCCGCCGCTGGTCGCCTGCACGAACGCACCGAGGATGCCGGCCGCGAGCGGCGCTTCGAACAGCACCGGCACCTTGCGCGTATCGAGCCCGCGCGCGCCGATGCGCGCCAGCGCCCGCTGTGCCGCATAACGGCCCACCGCTTCCGGATTGGCCAGATCGTCCGCGCTGCGGGTCGACGTGTACCAGTCGTCGCGCTGCATGTTGCGCCCGCTGCCGGCGATCGGCGCGCACGCAATGTAGTGCCGCGAGTACGGATAGCCGGCGAGGAAGCCGCGCGACGTGGCCAGCACGAACTGCGAGTGCTGCGCCGAGACGCTCGCGCCCTCGGAGTTCCTGATCTGCGGATCGGTGGCGAACGCCGCGTCTTCCGCGCGACGGGCGAGTTCCACCGCTTCGTCGGCGTTCAGATTCCACGGGTGATACAGATCGAGGTCGCGCGGCGCGGTTTCGAGCAGGTCGGCTTCGGCAAGGCCCGCGCAGTCGTCTTCGGCGGTGAAGCGCGCGATGTTGTACGCGGCCGCCACCGTGTCCTTCAAAGCCTGCGACGAAAAGTCCGAGGTGCTGGCGTTGCCGCGCTTGTTGCCGATGAACACCGTCACGCCGACCATCTTGTCGCGGTTGTGTTCGATCGTCTCGACTTCGCCGCGCCGCACGGAGACCGACAGGCCGTCGCCTTCGGAAATCTCGGTTGCCGCATCGGTGCCGCCGAGCGACTTCGCGTGACGCAGGATGTCCGAGGCGATTTCCTTCAGTTCATCCTGGGTATGCGGAAAAAAGCGCTGCTTGACGTCCATGTCTGCTGCCATTGTCGTTGCCGTCCTGTTGGGGCCGCGCGGCCCTGAGTGTTCGCAAATGCACGGCGTGCACGTTGGCACGCCCGGTCATCCCGCTATGCATCCCGCGATCATAGCAAGGTAAGCGAAGCTGTACCTGGCATTCGCCGGGCTCGGCCAGCGCGCGGTCGTGGCCGAATGCGCGCGCGACGGCCGGCGCAGTTGCGCTTGCGCACGGCGACACAGGCGGTTCGGCAGGCGCGGCACGCTACAATATCGGTATGACACGCAAAACCCGCATTCAACCCATCGAGTCCGCCGAGCCGGAAGTCGACGAAAACGGCTACGACCGTCCCAGCAAGTCCCAACTCAAGCGCGAAATGCACGAGTTGCAGGAACTGGGCTCGGCGCTGATCGCGCTGCCGAAAGACGCGCTCAAGCGCATGCCGATGCCCGAAAAACTCGACGACGCCGTGCGCGAAGCGCGCCGCATCACCGACCACGAAGGCAAACGCCGCCAGGTGCAGTACGTCGGCCGCGTGATGCGTTCGCTGCTGGAAGAGGAAATCGCCGCGCTGCGCACCGCGCTCGACAAATACAACGGCGTCAACAAGGCGGAAACGGCCAAGTTGCACTGGATCGAGCGCACCCGCGAAAAACTGCTCGCCGACGACGCCGCGCTGACCGAATTCATCCGTGTACATCCGAACGTCGATCCGCAGCAAGGCCGCACGCTGATCCGCAACGCCCGCAAGGAAGCGCAGTTGAGCAAGCCGCCGCGCTACTTCCGCGAACTGTTCCAGTGGATCAAGAACGCGGACGGCCAGTCCGCCGAGACCGATTCCGATGCCGAAGAAAGCCTGGAAGACGACGACGATGACGACCGCGACGCCTGAGCCCACTCACCGCGCGACGCGCCGGCACCCTGACGAAATCGTGATCGGCCTCGTGTCGGTCAGCGACCGCGCGTCGGCCGGCGTGTACGAGGACAAGGGGATTCCGGCGCTGCAGGAATGGCTCGGCGCGGCGCTGACCTCGCCGTTCCAGTTGATCACGCGCCTGATCCAGGACGACGCCGCCACTATTTCCGCGACGCTGACGGAACTGGTGGACGAAGTCGGCTGCGATCTGGTGTTGACCACCGGCGGCACCGGCCCGTCGCGCCGGGATGTGACGCCCGAAGCGACTTTGGCGGTGGCCACGAAAGAAATGCCCGGTTTCGGCGAGCAGATGCGCCAGATCAGCCTGAATTTCGTGCCGACCGCGATTCTGTCGCGCCAGGTGGCGGTGATCCGCGAAACCGCCGATCACGCAGCGTTGATCGTCAATTTGCCGGGTCAGCCGAAGTCGATCAGGGAAACACTGGAAGGTCTGCGCGACGGCGAAAGCGGCGCGGTGAAAGTGCCGGGCATTTTCGCCGCGGTGCCGTATTGCATCGACCTGATCGGCGGCCCGTATGTGGAAACGCATGCCGAGGTCGTGAAAGCGTTCCGGCCTAAAAACGCTGTGCGCAAGGGTTGAGATTCGCGGGTGAAACTGCGGCGGCGCAACTTCTGCTGCCGCAGTTCCCGGTCTTACTCCGCAGCCGCCGCGTCAGGCGCCGACGGAATCAGGAAATGCTCGCGGTAGTACTTCAGCTCGTCGATCGATTCGTGGATGTCGGCCAGCGCCGTGTGCATCGCGCGCTTCTGGAAGCCCTTGTAGATCGCCGGCTGCCAGCGGCGGCACAGTTCCTTCAGCGTGCTGACGTCGAGATTGCGGTAATGGAAGAAGCGCTCCAGATCCGGCATCCAGCGCGCCATGAAACGACGATCCTGGCAGATCGAGTTGCCGCACATCGGCGATTTGCCGGGCGGCACGTAAGCGCTGAGGAAATCGCGAATCTGTTCGGTCGCGTCGGCCTCGCTCACCGTCGACGCCTTCACCCGGTCGATCAGGCCCGAGCGGCCATGCGTGTTCTGGTTCCACTGATCCATTTTGGCAAGCGTCTCGTCGCTCTGATGAATCGCGAGCACCGGGCCTTCGACCAGCCGGTCGAGCGTGGAATTGGTCACCACCACCGCGATTTCGATGATGCGGTCGGAATCCGGCTCGAGTCCGGTCATTTCCATGTCCAGCCAGACGAGGTTCATGTCGCTGCGCACGAGCGGCGGCTGGTCGGTGGAGGCGAGGATGTCAGTCATGAAGGCAACCCTGGTGACCGGGCGAGCGGTTTGCTGGAAGCCGGGTTCGATGCCCGTATTCCAGACGCTACGCCGCGGCGATTGTTCGTTTGAAATTGGTTTGAGCCGGTTTTGGCTTACCTCCCGCCTGCCGGCGGGAAGAAACATATAATTCTCGCATAGATACCACGGAATCCCCGGATGCCTACCCTGTACTTCACCGTTCTGTTCGTCGTCGCCGTCGTGGCGATGGTCGGCACCAAACTGTGGCTCGCGTCGCGACAGATCCGCTTCGTCGCCGGCCATCGCGAGCAGGTGCCGAGCCAGTTTGCCGGCACCATCGCACTGAGCGCGCACCAGCGCGCCGCCGACTACACCGTCGAACGCACGCGCCTCACGATGATCGAGATCGTCGTCAGCGCGGCCGTGCTCATCGGCCTGACGCTGCTCGGCGGCGTGCAGGCGCTCGATCTGGCGCTCTCCGACTGGCTCGGCCGCGGCTATGTCGGTCAGATCGCGCTGGTCGCCGCCGTGATCGCGATCACGAGCGTGATCGACCTGCCGTTCGACTATTACCGCCAGTTCGTGGTCGAGCAGCGCTTCGGCTTCAACCGGATGAGCAAGGGTATTTTCTTCGTCGACCGGCTCAAGGGTGTGCTGCTCGGCGCCGCGTTCGGCTTGCCGCTGCTGTTCGTCGTGTTGTGGCTGATGAACCGCGCGGGCGATTTGTGGTGGCTGTGGACGTGGATCGTCTGGGTCGCGTTCCAGATGCTGGTGCTGGTGCTGTATCCGTCGTTTATCGCGCCGCTTTTCAACAAGTTCGAGCCGCTCAAGGACGAAGCGCTGAAGAGCCGCATCGAAGCGTTGATGCAGCGCTGCGGTTTTGCCGCAAAGGGCCTGTTCGTGATGGACGGCAGCCGCCGCTCCGCGCACGGCAACGCGTACTTCACCGGCTTCGGCGCGGCCAAGCGGATCGTGTTCTTCGACACGCTGCTCGCACGCCTGTCCGGCAACGAGATCGAAGCGGTGCTCGCGCACGAGCTCGGCCATTTCAAGCGGCGTCACGTGATCAAGCGGATGCTGGTCACGTTCGCGATCAGCCTCGTGATGCTCGCGTTGCTCGGCTGGCTCACGCAATGCGTGTGGTTCTACGAAGGGCTCGGCGTGCGCCCTTCGCTGATCGGCGGTAACAGCGGCCTTGCACTGGTGCTGTTCTTCCTCGCGTTGCCGGTGTTCCTGTTTTTCGTGACGCCGCTCGGCAGCCTCAGCTCGCGCAAGCACGAGTTCGAAGCCGACGCGTTCGCCGCCACGCAAACCGATGCGCAAGACCTCGTCAACGCGCTCGTCAAACTGTACGAAGACAACGCGTCGACCCTGACGCCCGATCCGCTCTATACCGCGTTCTACTATTCGCATCCGCCGGCGTCGCAGCGGATCGACCGACTGCTGCGGCACGCATGAGCGGCCGCTCCCCGAAGAAGGCGCCGCGCGCGTCGTCCAGCACGCGCGTGGGCGGCCTTGTCGTGGCCGCGCATGGCCGCCACTATCTGGTCGCGCCGGAAGACGGCAGCCCGATGCTCCAGTGCTTTCCGCGCGGCAAGCGCAGCGAAGTGGCGGTCGGCGATCGGGTGATTTACGAGCCCACTTCCGCCGATCAAGGCGTGATCGTCGAAATCGGCGAGCGGCGCAATCTGCTGTATCGCTCGGATCAGTACAAGTCGAAGCTGTTTGCGGCGAACCTCGATCAGTTGCTGATCGTGCTCGCCACCGAACCGCATTTCAGCGAAGACCTGCTCGGCCGCGCGCTGGTCGCCGCCGAGGCGAACGAGCTGAAGCCGTTGATCGTGCTGAACAAGATCGACGTCGAAGCCGAACTGGCCCACGCGCGTGCGCGGCTCGAACGCTATACGGCGTTGGGTTATACGGTGGTGGAGGTGTCGATCAAGACTCAGCCTGAAGCTGCGCGCGCCGCGTTGATCGAGCATCTGCACGCTCATTCGACGTTGCTGCTCGGCCAGTCGGGGATGGGCAAGTCGACGCTTGTGAATCTGTTGATTCCGAATGCCGAAGTGGCGACGCGCGAGATTTCGACCGCGTTGAACAGCGGGCGCCACACCACCACGTTCACGCGGCTCTATCCGTTGCCGGACAGTCCGGACGGTGTAGGCGGCGCGCTGATCGATTCGCCGGGCTTCCAGGAATTCGGCTTGCATCATCTGACCGAAGGACGGCTCGAGCGCGCGTTCCCGGAGTTCCGGCCGCTGCTGGCGAATTGCCGCTTCTACAACTGCCATCATCTGCACGAGCCGGGTTGCGCGATTCTCGAAGCGGTCGCCGACGGCCGCATCCGTCGCGAACGGCATGCGCTGTATGCGCAACTGGTTCACGAAGCCAGCCAGATCGTGCGCTGACCGCGCTTGATCCATCCCTGACGGATTCCATTCACGATGAAATTGATGCGCGCGCCGAATCTGATCATCGGACAGCACTGGATCAATGTGCTGAAGACGGCGGGCATCGATTGCGAATTGCACAACCGCTATCTGAACGGCGCGCTCGGCGACATTCCGGCGGATCAATGCGCGCCGGAGTTGTGGCTCGTCGACGAGCGCGACGAAGCAATGGCGCGCAGGCTGATCGAAGCGGCGCGACGTGGGCCGGCGGCGGGTTCGCCTGGGTGGCGATGCCGTCAGTGCGGTGAGATGCTCGAGCCGCAGTTCACCGTGTGCTGGCAGTGCGGGACGGAGCGGGATCCGCTGGATGGGTGATGCCAGTACTGGCCAATAAAAAACCGGGCAGTTCAATTGCCCGGTTTTTTATTATTGCCTACGTCCACACACGTTAGCGCGACTTCAAGCGAGCCACACTGCGATTGTCAGCATCAACAACAAGATCATCCACAGCACCACCGCGCGCCAAACCAGACCGACCGCCGACTGAAGCGTGCGCGGCGTGCAGTCGTCGCCGACCTGCATCGGACCGCCGTCGCCGGTGGCGAGCGCGTCGAGGCTCGACGGTTCCGCGAGCGGCCCGCTCAGGCGCGCGCCAAGCGCACCGCTTCCCGCAGCAAGCAACACGCCGTCGTTCGCATCCGGCCACTGACGCGCATGGTTGCGCCATGCATAGATCGCGTCCTCGAAATTGCCGACGATCGCAAAACCCAGCGACGTGAGCCGCGACGGCACCCAGTCGATCACAAAAAACGCGCGTTGCGCAAAGCTCGAAAACGCGACCGTGCGATCGTCGACCGGCCGCGCCCATGTACGCGCCAGATACTCGGCGATCCGGTACAACACCGCGCCCGCCGGCCCGACCGGAATCAGAAACCAGAAGAACACGCCGAACACATGGCGATGCGACGCGACCACCGCATGAATCAGCGTATGACGCACGATCTCGCTGACCGGCATATCGACGGTATCGAGACCGGTCCATTCGTTGAGGATTTCACGCGCACGCGGCACGTCGTCGTTATTCAACGCGAGGTGGATGTCGGTGAAGTAATGGCTGAACTGGCGAAAGCCGAGCGTGAAATAAAGCACCGCGACGTTCCACAGAAACGCGAGTGCGAAATGAATGTGGTACAGCACGTAGTAGACGAGCGCCACGGCCAGTGTCCACGGCACCACCACCACCAGCCACGCGAGCAAACCGTGCTTCGGCTTGCCGGCATCGAATCCGTGCGCCGCCGACTCCGCATGGTATTGAAGCAACGCCGACACCGGATTGTTCGGCGACAGCGCGCGTACCTGTTCAATGATCAGAGCCAGCAATACGGAGAAAAAAGTCATGCGGTGCGCCGTGCTTTTCGAGTTTTACGATTATTTTATAACGATAGCACAGGGCCGGATGCCGCTGAGGGCAGACGTCGACAAACGCGCGGTAAGCGCGTGGTTCGTTGCAATCATGCTGCAAGAAAGCGGTAGAAGTTGCGCAGCATTGCCGCCGTCGCGCCCCAGATGAAGTGATAGCCGCCCATCTGCGGCTCGCCGTCGGCCGATGCGACCGATGCCGCGCGCGGATACGGCATTGCGAAGAAGCGCCGCTCGCCGCCTTCCCAGCGGAACACGCGTTCTTCATGGTGCGCGGGGTTCATCAGGAAACTGAGCGGCACTTCGAACACTTCGGCGACTTCGAGCGCGTCGGCCTTCAGCGTGAACGGCGGATGCACGAGACCGATCACCGGCGTCACGCAAAAACCCGTGCCGGTCAGGTAGTCGGGCAATGCACCGAGAATCTCCACACGCGATGGGTCGAGGCCGACCTCTTCCTGTGCTTCACGCAGCGCGGTGGCCGTTGCGTCGGCATCGAACGGTTCGTGACGACCGCCAGGAAAACTCACCTGGCCTGCGTGGTCGTTCAGATGATCGGCACGTTGGGTCAACAGGACGGTCAGGCCGGTGTCGCGAATCACCAGCGGCACCAGCACGGCCGCGACACGCGGATCCCCCTGCGTGTTGCGCCACGGTACTTCGATAATCGGTTCAGGGGTCCAGGCGAGGCGCTGTTCGAAACGCGCGCGCAACGCGTCGGGCGTCAGGAGGCCGGCCGCCACCGACGGCAGATCGGCGCCGGTCGCCGCGACAGGCAGTGTTTCGGGCTCAAAGACGGGGCGGATCAACGGGTTTCTCGGAACGGGCAGTTATCGGAATGGGGGGAAATTCAAACATCCGCTATTCTGACCTGGCAAACAAAAAAGCACCCGCGAGGGTGCTTTTTCTTACAGCTTTTACGCTTCGGCAGCGTTGCGATCTTTCTTCGCAACCAGCTTTTCCTTGATCCGGGCCGACTTGCCCGAACGGTCGCGCAGGTAGTACAGCTTTGCACGACGCACATCGCCACGACGCTTCACGACGATGCTTGCCAGCAGCGGCGAGTACGTCTGGAACGTACGCTCGACGCCTTCGCCCGACGAAATCTTGCGGACGATGAACGACGAATTCAGACCACGGTTACGCTTGGCGATCACGACGCCTTCGTAAGCCTGAACGCGCTTACGCGTACCTTCAACCACGTTCACGCTGACGATCACCGTGTCGCCGGGGGCGAATTCGGGGATGGTCTTCTCGCCGAGGGCGCGCGCGATTTCTTCCTGCTCGAGTTTTGCAATCAGATTCATCACTGACTCCTAAGTCCATCTTGTCGGCGTTCGTACCTGCCTCGTGAAGACACTTGGCTACGGCCCCGATAGAGGATGGGTTCACATCTGGCGCCGTACACGCATGTGCGGCACCGCCTATGTCCGCTCGAAAGACCCAAGGCGCTATGCCTTCGACGCTTCCTTCGCGAGACTCGCAAGCCATGCCTCGTCGGCACGGCTCAACATCTTGTTCTGCCTGGCCTTCACGATCAGATCAGGCCGTTTGTTCAACGTATTGCGCAATGCTTCGCGCCGACGCCACGCTTCGATTTCCGCATGATGGCCGCCGAGCAGCACATCAGGCACACGCACGCCGTCGTATTCCTCAGGACGCGTGTAATGCGGACAATCCAGCAGCACATTGACAAAACTGTCCTGCACCGCCGACTGCGAGTCGTTCAGCACGCCGGGCAACTGACGCACCACGGCATCCATCAACGCCATCGCGGGCAGCTCGCCGCCCGACAGCACGAAGTCGCCAAGGCTGACTTCTTCGTCGACGACACGGTCCAGCAGACGCTGATCGATCGCTTCGTAACGCCCGCACAACAGGATCAAACCGGGCTCGGCAGCAAACCGCATCACGCGTTCGTGATTCAACGTGGCGCCTTGCGGGGACATCATCACGACGCGCGCCGTGCCGATACCCTGCTCCGCCTGCGCCGCTTTCGCCGCGCCGATCGCGTCTTCCAGAGGCTTGGCCAGCATCACCATGCCGGGGCCGCCGCCATAAGGACGATCGTCGATTGTGCGGTAGTTGTCGGTTGTGAAATCGCGTGGATTCCACGTGCGCAAACCGTAGCGCTCCTGCTTCGCCGCCCGGCTGGTGATACCCCAGTCGGTCAGCGCGCGAAACATGTCAGGAAAGAGCGTCACGACATCGAACTGCATCGCTCTCTCCGTTCAGCGAATGATTTAGTAATCGGCTTCCCACTCGACGGTAATCTGCTTCGCCGCCTGATCCACCGTTTTGACAAAGACGCCGACGAACGGGATCAAACGCTCGCCGGTGACCGGCTTACCGTTTTTGTCGGTATCCGGATATTCGATGCGCAACACCGAGTGCGCACCGTTGTCGATCATGTCTGCAACCTTGCCGAGGGCCACCCCGGCAACGTTCACCACATCCAGGCCGAGCAGGTCGACCCAGTAGAATTCGTCGGCCGCGAGTGCCGGAAATTCGCTACGGCTGACATACACGCGGGAGCCGCGCAGTGCCAGCGCCACATCGCGGTCAGCAATGCCGCCCAGATGGGCCACCACACTGTCGCTATGCGTTTTTGCCTGCAATGACGGCGCCGACTTGCGCTCCTGGCCTTTGATCAGCCACCAGCGCTTCGCGCTCAGCAATGCGTCGCCGCCATGGCCGGCATCCACATGCGCGGCGACCTTGACCCAGCCTTTGAGGCCGTAAGCGTCGACGATTGCACCGACCTCGACCGCATCGGCCGGCCAGCTTTCCGCCGTTTCCACGCGCATTTCTGCCGCTGCGGAACCGGCGGTAGCGACTTCGGCTTTCGCCTTGCCCTCGGCCCGTTCGACCGGCTTGCGGACGAATGCGCCGAACGGCTTCTGATCAGACGTCTTGGCGCGCGGGGCCGCTGCTTTTGAGGCTTCTGCCTTTACGTCCGCGGAACTGCCGGAATCACGTTCAGACATCAGGGAACCCTCTAAAGAATCTCGCCACCAGCTTCGACGCCTGCTTCAGTAAAACTCGCGCATCGGACTGCTTGCGGCATTGCCGCGAGCCGTCGGCCGAACCGACGACGATACGCAGACTCGCGCCGACCCGCGCAAACTCACGGGTTCTCGCCGCAATTAAGCAGCCGGCTGCGCCTTTGCAGCTTCCTTCACCAGACGCTCGACGGTCGGCGACAGTTGTGCGCCAACGCCTTGCCAGTACGTCAGGCGATCTTGAGCGATACGCAGCGACTCACCCTTCGTAGCGACCGGGTTGTAGAAGCCAACGCGCTCGATGAAGCGGCCGTCACGACGGTTACGCGAATCGGTTGCGACGATGTTGTAGAACGGGCGCTTCTTGGAGCCGCCACGAGCCAAGCGGATGATGACCATATTAGAATCCTTGAAAACCGGGGTGCGGAACGACTGAAACACGCGATTATAGCGGGAAACCAACGCCATAACAAACACTTACGGGGATAAACTGAGGCAACAGGCCGCGCCGGCCTTCCTGGCGTGGCTCCCGGACAACGCGAAGTCGCCCGAACCACCTGACGGAAAGCCCGTGAAACTCCTGCCGCAGACTACCTTTTTGCTCAATTCGTTTAACTTTCCGGCCGACGCCGACGTCGGCGCCGGGCGTGCGTTCCGGACTTGGGCCCTGCGCGCCGCCGCGTTATTCCTCGCGGCCGCCACGTTGCCGGCGTTGGCCGCGCTGCCGGTCGAGCGCATCAAGTTGCCGCCCGGGTTCCATATCGAGGTGCTGTCCGACGCCGTTCCCAGCGCGCGCGCGATGGCGCTGTCGCCGAAAGGCGTTCTCTATATAGGTAGCCTCGACGGTCATATCTACGCGCTCGAATTGCAGAACGGGCGCGTGAGCGCTCGCCATGTCATTGCCTCCGGGCTGGAAACGCCCGCAGGCGTGGCCTGGCACGACGGCGCGCTGTATGTGTCGGCAGTTTCGACAATACTGCGCTTCGACGCAATTGACGCCCATCTGAACGATCCGCCCAAGCCGGTCGTCGTGACCGACAAACTGCCGACGGAAACCCATCACGGCTGGAAATTCATCGCGTTCGGGCCGGATGGCAAGCTGTATGTACCGCAGGGTGCGCCCTGCAACGTGTGTGTGAAAGACCGCGACCGCTACGGACTGCTCGCCCGCATGGGCGCCGACGGCAGCCACTACGAAGTGGTAGCGCGCGGCATCCGCAACACGGTCGGCTTCGCGTGGCATCCGGTAACGCACGACCTGTGGTTCACCGACAACGGCCGCGACCTGATGGGCGACGACATCCCGGACGACAAACTCAACCGCGCGCCCCGCGCGGGCATGGACTTCGGCTTCCCCTACTGCCACGGCGGCGATACGCCCGACCCCGAGTTCGGCAAGGGCCACCCGTGCAGTTCGTTCACGCCGCCGGTGGTCAAACTCGGCGCGCACGTCGCGGCGCTCGGCATGCGCTTTTACACAGGACCGATGTTTCCGGCGACCTACCGCAACAGTATTTTCATCGCCGAGCACGGTTCGTGGAATCGCAGCAAGAAAGTGGGTTACCGCGTCGTGCGTGTGAGCACCGATCCGGACGGGAGCAACGCTCATCAAGAAGTGTTTGCCGAGGGCTGGCTTCAGCCGGGCGAGTCCGTATGGGGCCGCCCGGCAGACGTCCTACCGATGCCCGACGGTTCACTGCTGATCAGCGACGACTACGCCGGCGCAGTCTATCGTGTCACCTATTCAACACCCTGACGGCATTCGCGCGGAGTGCCGAGCGAGGAAATCCGGCGCCATACACGATCCGCTATGCCGATGCGCTCATAAGCCACGTGGCCGCCGACGCGCACCGGGCGTAGAATGCGCGTCGATCCGCGCCCACCGTCGCGCCGCGCCCTCCGACCTACTGCCACCCTGCCCCCGCCTACATGTCCACCCAGGTTTCGAGTTCCCCGCGCTTCAGATCCAAAACGATTACCGCCGCGCTGGCATTCTTCTTCGGCAGCCTCGGCGCGCACCGCTTCTATCTGTACGGGATGCGCGACATCTACGGCTGGGCGCATCTGCTCGGCACGTTGATCGGCATTCCAGGCGCGCTGCTCGTGGTAGCGAGCGAGCGGAGTTCGATGCTCGGCTGGGCGCTCGCATTGCCGGGCGCCGTTTCGCTGCTCGCCGCCTTCCTTGCCGCGATCGTCTACGGCTTGCGCCCGGACGAAAAATGGGACGCGCAATTCAACGCGCAAACCCAGCGAAAAAGCCGCTCGGGCTGGACGGTCATCTTCGTCGTGATCTTCTCGCTGCTGATCGGCGCGTTCCTGCTGATGACCGGACTGGCCATCTCGTTCCAGACTTACTTCGAAAGCCAGGTTCAAGCGGCCAAAGCGTTGTCGCAATAACACCGCGAGGCGCGCTAAAACAGCCGCAATTGCGGATTAGCAGCCACAGGTTCAGGAGCACGCTGCGGCTCGATGCGCCGAAAGTGCGACATATCCAGAATGCCGCGATCGCGCTGGTTCAATCCCAGACGGCGCACCGCGTTATGGAAGCGCTGCTTCAACAGATCCGCCCACAAGCCCTCACCCTTCATTCGCGTCGCGAAGTTCGAGTCGTAATCCTTTCCGCCACGCATGTCACGCACACGGCTCATCACCCGGTCCGCCCGATCGGGGAAATGTGCCGCGAGCCAATCCTTGAATAACGGCGCAACTTCCCACGGCAAGCGCAGCACGATATAGCTCGCGTTGCTCGCGCCCGCCTCCGCGCAAGCTTCCAGCACCCGTTCCATATCCGGTTCTGTGACGAACGGAATCACCGGCGCGATGCTCACACCGACCGGAATACCCGCCTCGCTCAGCGTGCGGATCGTGCGCAGCCGACGCGACGGTGTAGCCGCGCGCGGTTCGAGCGTGCGCGCGATGTCCGCGTCTAACGTGGTGATGGTGATGGCCGCCATGAACTGCCCACGCGCCGCCATCGGCGCGAGCAGATCGAGGTCACGCTCGATCAACGACGATTTGGTGATCGCCGCAAACGGATGGCCGCGCTCGCTGAGCACTTCGATCACACGTCGCGTCAGGCGCAAATCGCGCTCCGCGGGCTGCCACGCATCGGTATTGACGCCGAGCGCGATCGGCTCCGGCACATAAGACTTCTTCGACAATTCGCGCTCGAGCAATTCCGGCGCATTGATCTTCGCGTAAATGCGGCTTTCGAAATCGAGCCCCGGCGACAGGCCCAGATAACTATGTGTAGGCCGCGCGAAGCAGTAGATGCAACCGTGCTCACAACCACGATAAGGGTTCAGCGACACACTGAACGGAATATCCGGCGATGCATTGCGGTTGAGAATGGTCTTTGCGCGTTCTTCGAAAACCTGGGTGCGGAGTGCTTTGGGTTCATCGCCCTCTTCAGCAGGCGCAACCCAGCCGTCGTCCACGGCTTCGCGCTGGTCGAGTTCGTAGCGGCCTTGCAGGTTCGTGACCGCGCCACGCCCTTTGCGCGGCGCGGGCGGCGCGATGGGAAACTCATTAGCAGCAGGGATATCGGGATCGGTCACGGGCAGCACACACTCGAAAAACAGCACAAGACACCTGTATAAATATACAGTGTTTACGCCGTTTGTCGAGCATCAACTAGCGCCGCGATTCGAACAACCTTCGGACAAACCGCCTAATCCCCTACCGCAATCGTCAGCGTTTCCTTGATCTCTTCCATCACCACGTAGCTTTTCGATTGCACCGCGCCGGGCAACTGCAACAGGATGTCGCCGAGCAGCTTGCGGTAGTCCGCCATTTCGCCGATGCGCGCCTTGATCAGGTAGTCGAAATCGCCCGACACCAGATGGCATTCCAGCACCTCGGGAATCTTCTGCACCTCGCGGCGAAACTGGTCGAACATGTTGCCGCTTTTGTGATCGAGCGTGATCTCGACGAACACCAGCAGCGCCGCGCCCAGCTCCGCGGGGTTCACCCGCGCGTGGTAGCCGGTGATCACGCCGTCGCGCTCCATCCGCTTGACGCGTTCGATACACGGCGTTACCGACAACCCGACCTGCTCGGCCAGATCTTTCATCGCCATCCGGCCGTCCTGCTGCAGGAGCCGCAGGATCTTGTGATCGAGCTTGTCGAGGGCACGGACCGGCTGGCGCTGTGTTCGCATAGTGTTTTTGCTGAAAATCTTGAAAATACAATAACAAAACCTGCCTGACTGTTAATAGTATAGCGGTTAACACTGGGTGATCCGCGTTCCACCTCGTCAATCGAATGAATCCAACGAATCGACGAGCACGGCACCCACAGACCTCTTATCGAATCCTGGAGCAGCTATGCGAGTCGTCGTTTTGGGCAGTGGCGTCGTAGGCGTGACGAGCGCGTATTACCTGGCACGCGCCGGTCATGACGTAACCGTGATCGACCGCGAGGCCGGCCCGGCGCTCGAAACCAGCTTTGCGAACGCCGGCCAGATCTCGCCGGGCTATGCATCGCCGTGGGCCGCGCCGGGCGTGCCACTGAAGGCCGTCAAGTGGATGTTCCAGAAGCACGCGCCGCTCGCGATTCGCCTCGACGGCACGCAATTCCAGTTGCAATGGATGTGGCAGATGCTGCAAAACTGCACGTCGTCGCGTTATGCGGTGAACAAGGGCCGAATGGTGCGCCTCGCCGAATACAGCCGCGATTGTCTGCAGGCGTTGCGCGCCGAGACCGGCATCCAGTACGAAGGCCGTACCGGCGGCACGCTTCAGGTGTTCCGCACCCAGCAGCAATTCGACGGCGCGGCCAAAGACATCGCCGTGCTGCAGGAAGCGAACGTGCCGTACGAACTGCTGTCGGCTGCCGAACTGGCGCAAGCCGAACCGGCGCTGGCCGCCGTGTCGCACAAGCTGACGGGCGGTCTGCGCCTGCCCGGCGACGAAACCGGCGACTGCCAGATGTTCACCACGCGCCTCGCTGCGCTGGCTGAGCAACTGGGCGTCAAGTTCCGCTACAACACGCCGATCGACTCGCTCGCGCTGGCGGGCGACCGCATCGCGGGCGTGCAATGCGGCGGCGAACTCGTGCGCGCGGACTCGTTCGTCGTCGCGCTCGGCTCGTACTCGACGAAATTCCTGTCCGGCCTCGTGAAGATTCCGGTCTATCCGCTGAAGGGCTATTCGATCACCGCGCCGATCGTCAACGAAGCGGCTGCGCCGGTGTCCACCGTGCTCGACGAAACCTACAAGATCGCGATCACGCGTTTCGACGACCGGATTCGCGTCGGCGGCATGGCCGAGATCGTCGGCTTCGACAAATCGTTGCGTCAGGCTCGTCGCGAAACGCTGGAACTGTGCGTAAACGATCTGTTCCCGGGCGGCGGCGATACGTCGAAGGCGAGCTTCTGGACGGGGCTGCGCCCGATGACGCCGGACGGCACGCCGATCGTCGGCCGCACTCCCGTGTCGAACCTCTTTCTGAACACGGGCCACGGCACACTTGGCTGGACGATGTCGTGCGGCTCGGGCCAGTTGCTCGCCGACGTGATGTCGGGCAAACAGCCGGTGATCAAGGCGGACGATCTGTCGGTGCATCGCTATCTCGGCGAGACCGGCGGCGCGCATCGTCCGGCGTATGCCTGAGTATCGGGAACGGTTGCGCTGATTCGTCGACGCAAGCCGTTCAGCCCGACAAAAACAAACGGCGCCTCACTCCGAGGCGCCGTTTGTTTTTTGCGCTTGCGCTTTCGTCAGGTAGCGCACGAGCCGTGCGTCGTCAGAACTGATCGTCCGACAACGCCAGCACACTTTCACCACCCTTCGCGCTGACAATCGACGCCTCCAGCGCCGACGCCATTGGCAGCACATGCTCCGCGTAGAACTGCGCGGTCGCGATCTTGGCGCCGTAGAACGACGGATCTTCAGCGCGCTTTTCGGCCGCCACGAGCAACGCGCGCGCCATCTGCCAGCCGCCAAGCACGACGCCCGCCAGCTTCAGATAAGGCACGCTGCCCGCGAACACCGCATTCGGATCGCTCTTCGTATTCGCGACCACGAAATCGACAACGGCGCCAAGCGACGCCTGTCCTTGCGCGAGGTATTTCTTCATCGATGCGAACGCCGGACCTTGCTGCGCACCGAGCGCTTCCACCGTTTCCGCGACGTCGGCCAACAGCGCCTTCGCCACCTTGCCGCCGTCGCGCAGTGTTTTGCGGCCGATCAGATCGTTGGCCTGAATCGCGGTCGTGCCTTCGTAGATCGGCAGGATGCGGGCGTCGCGATAATACTGCGCGGCGCCCGTTTCTTCGATGAAACCCATCCCGCCGTGCACCTGCACGCCGAGGCTCGTCACATCGATCGACAGTTCCGTACTCCAGCCCTTCACGATCGGCACGAGGTATTCGTAGATTGCCTGATGCTCGGCGCGCTTCGCTGCGTCGGGATGGCGATGCGCGATATCGCAATGCGCGGCCGCGACGTAGGCCAACGCGCGCGAAGCTTCGGTGAGACCACGCATCGTCGCGAGCATGCGGCGCACGTCGGGGTGCTGGATGATCGCCACCGATTGCTTCGCGGAGCCGTCCACGGGCCGGCTTTGCACGCGATCCTTCGCATAAGCGACCGCCTTCTGATACGCGCGGTCGGACACGCCCACACCTTGCATCCCCACCGCGAAACGCGCCGCATTCATCATGATGAACATGTATTCGAGGCCGCGATTTTCCTCGCCGATCAGATGACCGAGCGCGCCGCCGTGATCGCCGAACTGCAGCACCGCGGTCGGGCTCGCCTTGATGCCGAGCTTGTGTTCGATCGACACGCAATGCACGTCGTTGCGTTCGCCGAGCGAGCCGTCTTCGTTGACGAGAAACTTCGGCACGATGAACAGCGAAATGCCCTTCACGCCGTCCGGCGCATTCGGTGTGCGCGCCAGCACGAGATGCGCGATGTTCTTCGCCATGTCGTGCTCGCCCCACGTGATGAAAATCTTCGTGCCGAAGAGCTTGAACGAACCGTCGCCTTGCGGCTCGGCGCGCGTGCGCACCAACGCCAGATCGGAGCCCGCTTGCGGCTCGGTCAGGTTCATCGTGCCGGTCCACTCGCCGGAAATCAGCCTGGGTACGTAGGTCTGTTTTTGTGCTTCGGTGCCGGCGGTCAGCAGCGCTTCGATCGCGCCGTCGGTCAGGAGCGGACACAGCGCGAACGACAGATTCGACGCGTTGAGCATTTCGACGCAGGGCGTCGCGATCAGCTTCGGCAGGCCCTGGCCTTCGTAGTCGGTCGGATGCTGGACGCCTTGCCAGCCGCCTTCGGCGAACTGACGGAACGCCTCCTTGAAACCGGGCGTCGCGGTGACCACGCCGTCTTTCCAACTGCTCGGATTGCGATCGCCGTCGACGTTCAACGGCGCCAGCACCTCGCCGCACAGTTTCGCCGACTCTTCCAGCACGGCCTGAGCCGTATCGAGGTTCGCGTCCTCGAAGCCCAGCAAGGTCGCGATGTCTTCGAGACCGGCCAGTTCCGTCATCACGAACAGCATGTCCTTGATTGGCGCGTTATACATGTCAGTTCTCCTCCTGCATTGGATAAAAAAAGGGCGCGGGACTTGATCGGTCCTGCGCCCTTTGTCTGCTGCCAGCCGCCTTTTACACGGCGCTGTGGCGCTTAGCCGAGCTCGCTAACGAGTTCCGGCACGACCGTGAACAGATCGCCCACCAGACCATAATCGGCGACGCTGAAAATCGGCGCTTCCGGGTCCTTGTTGATCGCGACGATGACCTTCGAGTCCTTCATCCCGGCCAGATGCTGGATCGCACCCGAAATGCCGACGGCCACGTACAGTTGCGGCGCGACGATCTTGCCGGTTTGCCCGACCTGATAGTCGTTCGGCACGAAGCCTGCGTCGACTGCCGCGCGCGATGCACCGAGCGCCGCGTTCAGCTTGTCCGCCAGCGGCTCCAGAACCTTCGTGTAGTTCTCGCCGTTGCCCAGCCCGCGACCACCCGAAACAATGATCTTCGCCGACGTCAGTTCCGGACGGTCCAGCTTCGTCACTTCACGGCTCACGAATGCAGAGAGGCCGCTGTCTGCCGCTGCCTCGATCTTCTCGACCGTCGCGCTGCCGCCTTCTGCCGCGACTGCGTCGAAACCGGTCGAGCGCACCGTGATGACCTTGATCGGATCGTGCGATTGAACCGTTGCGATCGCGTTGCCGGCATAGATCGGACGCTCGAACGTGTCGGCGCTGTCCACTGCCGTGATGTCGCTGATCTGCGCGACGTCCAGCTTCGCGGCGATGCGCGGCGCGATGTTCTTGCCGTACGCAGTGGCCGGCGCCAGGATATGCGTGTAGTCCTTCGCGATGTTCAGCACCGTCGCTTCGACGTTTTCCGCGAGACCCGCTTCGAGTTGCGGCGCGTCGGCCAGCAGCACCTTGCTAACGCCTGCGATTTTCGCCGCCGCATCCGCCGCCGCCTGCGCGTTGTGCCCGGCCACCAGCACGTGAATGTCGCCGCCGATCTTCTGCGCCGCTGCAATCGTGTTCAGCGTCGCGGCCTTGATCGACGCGTTGTCGTGTTCTGCTATTACCAGATTCGTCATTTCGTCCGTCTCCTGCGTTGTCCTTAGAGCACCTTGGCTTCGGTCTTCAGTTTCTCGACCAGCGTCTTCACGTCCGGCACCTTCACACCAGCGGAGCGCTTCGGCGGCTCGACAACCTTCAAGGTCTTCAGGCGCGGCGTCACGTCGACACCCAGATCTGCGGGCTTGAGCGTTTCCAGCGGCTTCTTCTTCGCCTTCATGATGTTCGGCAGCGTCACATAACGCGGCTCGTTCAGGCGCAGATCGGTGGTGACCACGGCCGGCAGCGTGAGCGACAGCGTTTCGGCACCGCCGTCCACTTCGCGCGAAACGGTGGCCTTGCCGTCGGCCACGACCACCTTCGATGCGAACGTCGCTTGCGGAAGACCCGCCAAAGCAGCCAGCATCTGACCGGTCTGGTTCGAATCGTCGTCGATCGCCTGCTTGCCGAGGATGATCAGTTGCGGCTGCTCCTTGTCGACCAGCGCCTTCAGCAGCTTGGCGACCGCCAGCGGTTGCAGTTCTTCGGCAGACTCGATCAGGATCGCGCGATCCGCGCCGATTGCGAGCGCCGTGCGCAGCGTTTCCTGCGATTGCGTCACACCGGCCGATACGGCGATCACTTCGGTCGCCACGCCCGCTTCGCGCAGACGCACCGCTTCTTCAACCGCGATTTCATCGAACGGATTCATCGACATCTTCACGTTCGCGATGTCGACGCCCGTGCCGTCCGATTTCACCCGGACCTTCACGTTGTAGTCGACCACTCTTTTGACTGGCACCAGGATTTTCATGCACACGCTCCAAAGTTACGAATACGTCAACCCAACGGACATTATAACGACTGCACTTTCGCGGCAGCCTTGTCGCGGGCGCTCTAGCAGGAGGATATCGCTCCTCAGCGGCGTGACGGCAATATCGAACGATCGTTCTATTTTAATCTCGAAAAAACCCGGGCGACAACCCCGGGTCCCGACATACGACTCTAATTTGCATTGCCGCCGTGTGTTGCGATGTGAAACAGGCTTTGCTTACACGCTCACCAGGCCGTGACCACCGAGCCGCCGAACTTGCTGTCGACAAACTGCTTCACTTCCGGCGAATGATACGCCGCGACCAGCTTGGCCACCCACGGCTTGTTCTTGTCGGCCTCGCGGATCGCGATGATGTTCACGTAAGGACCTTTCGGGTCTTCGATTGCGATCGCGTCCTGCTTCGGCTTCAGGCCGGCTTCCATCGCGAAGTTCGTGTTGATCGCCGCGGCGTCCACGTCGTTCAGCGAACGCGGGATTTGCGCGGCGTCGAGTTCGACGATCTTCAGCTTCTTCGGGTTGTCGACGATGTCGAGCGGCGTCGCCTTCAGACCGGCATCCGCGCGCAGCTTCAGCAGACCCTGCTTTTGCAGCAACAGCAGCGCGCGGCCGCCATTGGTCGGATCGTTCGGCACCGCGATCTTCGCACCCGGTTGCAACTCGGCCAGCGACTTGACCTTCTTCGAGTAAATGCCCATCGGGTACGTGACCGTATCGGCGATGCGGATCAGCTTGTAGCCGCGGTCTTTCACCTGCGCCTGCAAGTACGGGTCGTGCTGGTAGCTGTTCGCGTCGAGGTCGCCGCCGGCGAGCGCCGCGTTCGGCTGCACGTAATCCGAGAACTCGACGATCTTGATGTTCAGCCCGTTCTTCGCGGCGACCGTCTTCACGACTTCCATGATCTGCGCGTGCGGACCGCCGGTGACGCCGACCTTGATCGTGTCTTCGGCATGGGCCGCGGTGGCAGCCGCGAAGAGCGACGCGGCGCCGAGCGTGGCGGCCAGCTTGAGAATGAAACGACGTTGCATGATGGACCTTTCCAAACCTTGAATGAGCGGGCTCTGACGACCCGCGTTTTATTTATGGCTCAAACGACGCACGAGCCAATCCCCGAACGACTGCACCAGTTGCACGAACACGATCAGAATCACGACGACCGTGAGCATCACCTCCGGCAGAAAACGCTGATATCCGTAACGAATGCCCAGATCGCCGAGGCCGCCGCCGCCGATCGCGCCGGCCATCGCCGAATAGCCGACCAGCGACACGAACGTGATCGTCAGACCGGCGACCACGCCCGGCAGCGATTCCGGCAACAGCACCTTGAAGACGATCTGGCTGGTGGTCGCGCCCATTGCCTGCGCGGCTTCGATCAACCCGCGGTCGACTTCGCGCAACGCCGTTTCGACCAGACGCGCGATGAACGGCGCGGCGGCGATCGTCAGCGGCACCACGGCCGCGGCCGTGCCGATCGACGAGCCCACCACCAGACGTGTGAACGGAATCACCGCGACCAGCAGAATGATGAACGGCGTCGAGCGCACCGCGTTGACGATCACGCCCATCACACGATTCACGGCGACGTTCTGCAACACGCCCTGGCGGTCAGTCAGATATAACAGCACGCCGAGCGGCAACCCGACCAACGCGCCGACCAGTCCGGAAATGCCCACCATCACGAGCGTTTCCCAGAACGACTGGACGAACATATCGAACATTTCACTCAACATAGGACAACTCCTCCACCACCACACCCTGTTCGCGCAGATACGTGATCGCCGCGGCCACCTTCGCCGGTTCACCGCCCGCGAGCACCGCGAGCGAGCCGAACGCCTGCCCCTGGATCTCGTCGATCTGGCCGTGCAGGATGTTGAAATCGAGTTCGTAGCGGCGAATCGTCTCCGAGAGAATCGGCTGGTCCACGCCCGAGCCGGTGAACGCGAGCCGCAGCAAATGGCCGCTGCCGGTCTTCAGTCGCTCGGCGACGCGCACCTTCAGCGCGGGCGGCAGTTCCTGCGCGATCACGTCGCCGATCAGCGCGCGCGTGACTTCGTGATGCGGTTGCAGGAACACGTCGATGACCTTGCCCTCTTCGACCACGCGGCCTGCATCGAGCACCGCAACGCGGTCGCAGACCTGCTTGATCACGTCCATCTGGTGCGTGATCAGCACGATCGTGAGGTTCAGTTCGCGATTGATGCGCTTCAGCAGATCGAGAATCGAACGGGTGGTTTCGGGATCGAGCGCAGAGGTCGCTTCGTCCGACAACAGCACTTTCGGCTTGCTCGCGAGCGCCCGTGCGATGCCCACGCGCTGCTTCTGGCCGCCGCTGATCTGCGCCGGATAGCGATCCTTCTGCGCCGACAAGCCGACCAGATCGAGCAACGGCAGCACGTTCGCCTCGATCTCGTCGCGTTTCATGCCGGCCAGCTCGAGCGGCAACGCCACGTTCTCGTAGACCGTGCGCGACGACAGCAGGTTGAAGTGCTGAAAGATCATGCCGATTTCGCGGCGCGCTTCGCGCAATTGCGCGGCCGGCAGCGTGGTCAGATCGCGCCCGTTGACGACGATGTTGCCTTCGGTCGGCCGGGTCAGCAGGTTGATGGTGCGCACGAGCGTGCTCTTGCCCGCGCCGCTGCGGCCGATGATGCCGAACACCTCGCCCGCCGGAACCGACAGATTGACGTTGTGCAGCGCTTCGACCCAGCCCCGGGGTCCCGGGAAGCGCTGAGAGATATTGCGTATTTCGATCATTGGAAAAACGAAACGGCGGGGTTTGCCCGCGAGCGTCGTGCGCTCCCGACAAGCTGCCGCCGTTGCTTTTATTGGGATTTGAGCCCGCGATTCTACCGCAGCGCAAACATTTCCTTTAATAATCAATTACGATCTTTTCATAACGGATTGGCATTAGAGGCCCGCGAAACGCGAGATCGCTCGCGCTGGGCGGCCCGCTCCGACTATGATCGGCGGACCCCAAACAGCACACCCGGCGGCCATGGATATTTCCAGCACAAACAACATCCACCCCATCACAGGCGTGCGCGGCGGCACTGCACAGCGCTCGACCGTCACGACCGGCGACGGCGTCGAATTGCCGCTGTACCGGTGGCCCGCCAACGCGCCGACGCGTGCCACGGTCGCGCTGGTTCACGGACTCGCCGAACATGCCGGGCGTTACGCAGCGTTGGCCGCGCGGCTGAACGCGGCGGGCATCGAACTGGTCGCGATCGATCTGCGCGGCCACGGCGAGGCGCCCGGCAAACGGGCCTACGTCGAACGTTTCGACGACTATCTGCAGGATACGCAAGCGTTGCTCGACGCCGCCGCGCAGAGCTGCGCACCGCTGTTCCTGATGGGACACAGCATGGGCGGCGCGGTCGCCGCGCTCTATGCGATCGAACGGCTCGATGCGACCGGCCGGCGGCTGAGCGGTCTGATCCTGTCGAGTCCCGCGCTCGCGCCGGGGCGCGACGTGCCGCGCTGGATGCTCACGCTGAGCCAGGTGATCAGCCGACTCTGGCCGACGTTCCCAGCGATGAAAATCGATGCGGCGTTACTGTCGCGCGTCGAATCGGTGGTGAACGCGAACCGGCGCGATCCGCTGGTTCATCACGGTTCGGTTCCGGCGCGGACGGGCGCGGAGATTCTGCTCGCGATGGCGCGCATCGAACGGGGCCGCACGGGCTTGCGCGTGCCGCTGCTGGTGTATCACGGCACGGCCGACAAACTCACCGAACCCGACGGCAGCCGTAGTTTCGGCGCGCACGCGGGCTCGCCGGACAAGACCCTCACTCTTTACGAAGACAGCTATCACGAGACGATGAACGACCTCGATCGCGACAAGGTGATCGGCGAATTGATCGCGTGGATCGACGCACGGGTTCAGAGGGTTTAAGCGCGCAGCAAGTGCACAATAAGCGCGCAAATAAGCGTTAGCGCTTCCAGCCAGGCACGCGCTTGTCGATGAATGCCTGCACGCCTTCGAGCGCCGATTCGTCCATCATGTTGCAGGCCATCGTCTGGCCTGCGAGTTGGTAGGCGGCTTCCACGCCCATTTCGAGCTGCCGGTAGAACAGCCCTTTGCCCGCGCTGACCGCTTCGACCGGCTTCGCGCAAATGCTGCGAGCGAGCTTGGCGACTTCCGCGTCCAGTGCATCGAGCGGCGCGATGCGGTTCACGAGGCCCTGCTGTTTCGCCTGAAGCGCATCGATGAAATCGCCGGTCAGCAGCATTTCGAGCGCTGCCTTGCGCGACAGGTTGCGCGATAGCGGCACCGACGGCGTCGCGCAGAACAGCCCGAGATTGACACCCGATACCGCAAAGCGCGCGGTGTCGGCAGCGACCGCCAGATCGCACATCGCGACAAGCTGACAACCTGCCGCCGTCGCCAGGCCGTGCACCCGCGCGATCACCGGTTGCGGCAAACGCTGGATCGTCAGCATCAGTTTCGTGCAGCGCGCGAACAGGCTCTGGTAATAGTCGAGCGACGGCGCCGCGCGCATTTCCTTCAGATCGTGTCCCGCGCAGAACGCGCGACCCGCACCGGCGATCACGACCACGCGCGCGCCGGTTTGCGCGAGTTCGGTCAATGCCGTTTGCAGATCGTCGATCAGCGCTTCGGAGAGCGCGTTGAAAGCGTCCGGGCGGTTCATCGTCAACAGTACGACGCCCGGCACGCCGTAAGCGTCGTGCTCGATCTCGACCAGTGAAGCGCTGCTCGCGTCGGCGTTCATCGCGTCGTTCTCCCTGTTGCGTTGTTTGCTGCAAGAAAACGCGCAGCGCGCACTTCAGATTCCGGCCAGCGCACGCACATGCGCGACCACGCTGCGCCCGAGCGCCGACAGGTTGTACCCGCCCTCCAGACAACTGACGATCCGGCCGCGCGCATAGCGCTTCGCGATCTCGCGCATCTGGTCGGTGATCCACGCGTAGTCGTCTTCGACGAGTCCCATGTTGCCGAGATCGTCTTCGCGATGCGCGTCGAAGCCCGCCGAGATGAACAGCATCTCCGGCTTGAATTCGTGCAGACGCGGCAGCCACAGCATGTCGATCGCCTCGCGCACCGCCATCCCCTTCGAGCGCGCCGGCATCGGCACGTTGCACATGTTGGGTGCCTGATTGTCCGCGCCGGTGAACGGATAGAACGGATGCTGGAAGATGCTGCACATCAGCACGCGCGGATCGCCGGAAAAGGCCGCTTCCGTGCCGTTGCCGTGATGCACGTCGAAGTCGATGACCGCGACGCGCTCCATGCCGTGCACGTCGAGCGCATGGCGCGCGGCGATCGCGACATTGTTGAAGAAGCAGAAGCCCATTGCGCGCGCCGGTTCCGCGTGGTGGCCGGGCGGGCGCACGCTGCAGAACGCGTTGTCGTAGCGGCCTTCGATCACGGCGTCCGTCGCGGCGACCGCGGCGCCTGCCGCTCGCAACGCGGCCTGCAAAGTGTGCGGATTCATCGTGGTGTCGGGATCGATCTCGGCGACACCTTCGAGCGGCGAGCGGCTACGGATGTAATCGACATGCGCCTGTGTATGCACACGCAGCAGCGCGGCTTCGTCGGCGAGCGGCGCCGACTCGCGCTCGATCAGCGAGTCGATGCGGCTCGCGATCAGTTGGTCTTCGATCGCCTGCAGACGCGCGGGGCACTCGGGATGCCATTGCCCCATATCGTGCAGCAGACAGTCAGCGTGGGAATAAAAGCCGGTTGCCATGATTCTCTTCTGCGGCGCGGCGCCTGTGAGCGCGCGCGGCGTGTCTCCGTCCATGGGCGCGCGCACTGGGCGCGCCAACACTCATCAAGTTACCACACCATCGAGCCGCAACGTGTGTGAGGCGCGGTTCTGCGGATAGCGTCGGGTATACTGCCCCGATCCGTTTTCCCCTGTCTCTTTCGCACTGCGCCCCCAGCTCACTATGACCGTCAAGCTTGCTCTGTCTGCACGAAACCGGCTACGCATGAAGACCGTGGCCGCCGCCCTCTCCGTCGTATCGTGCATGTTCATGGCAACCAGTCCGGCGATGGCGCAAAGCGCCGGCAAGAAGCCGTCTACCGTGCTCGCGCAAAGCCAGCCGCAACCGGCCGTGCCGCAAGGGCAAACGTTTGAGGAAGAGATCATCCCGCAGCGCTATTCGAACAACCCGAATGTCGATGCGTTCATCAGCGACATGGCCGCGCGTTACGACTTCGACGAAACCGCGCTGCACGCGCTGTTTGCCGGCGTCAGCTACTCGGCGACCGCGGTCAAGCTCGTCACGCCGTCGCCGTCGCCTTCGGTGAAAAACTGGCGTGTGTACCAGTCGCGCTTTCTCGATCAGGTGCGCATCAACGCCGGCGTGAAGTTCTGGCGCGCGAACCAGGCCACGTTGCAGCGCGCGTATGAAGAGTTCGGCGTGCCGCCGGAGGTGATCGTCGGCATTATCGGCGTGGAGACGATTTACGGCCGCTTCATGGGCAACTTCCGCGTGCTCGACGCGCTGACCACGCTCACGTTCGACTACCCGAACACGCCGAATCGTGCAGATCGTCAGGCGACCTTCCGCAAGAATCTCGAAGACTACCTGGTGTGGACGCGCGAGTCGCAGATCGATCCGACCACGGTGCTCGGCTCGTACACCGGCGCGATCGGCATTCCGCAGTTCCTGCCGAGCAGCATCGTGCAATACGCAGTGAGCTACGACGGCAACAAGCAGATCGATCTGCGCACCAGCCAGGCGGATGCGATCGGCAGCGTCGCCAATTATCTGCGTCAGAACGGCTGGGAAAACGGCCGGCCGGTGGTGTGGAAGATCGGCACGGACGCCGGCAGCCTGGGCGTCGCGCAAGCCGCCGCCGACGGTCAGCCGGAGCCTCACTGGCAGTTGCAGCAACTGCTGAGCGCCGGCTTGCTGCTGAACGAGCCGGGGCTCGACGTCACATCGGAAGCGGGCACGCCGGTGACGGTGGTCGATTTGCCGTCGCCCGGGCGCGGCACCGAGTTCATGCTCGGCCTGAAGAACTTCTACGTGCTGACGCGTTATAACCGCAGCTTCTTTTATGCGCTCGCGGTTTATCAACTGGGTGAGCGCGTCAAGGCGCAGATGCAGGCTAGCGATGCGGCGAATGCCGCCGGCAACAATGGCGCGGCAGCGCCGGTAGCGGCGTCGCAGTGAACGGCGAGGCTTCGAGTCCCGCTGTGCTCTGATAGCAAGAACAAAAAAAGCGCCGGCCGGCGCTTTTTTTATTGCTGCACTGTGAAGCTTCCGGCTGGATGAACATCCAGGCCGACACGCGACACACACTTACGCCGGAAACACACCCGTCGACAGATACCGGTCGCCGCGATCGCACACGATGAACACGATCGTCGCGTTCTCGACCTGGCGCGCGACACGCAACGCCACTTCACACGCGCCGCCCGACGAAATGCCGGCGAAAATCCCTTCGACCGACGCCATCCGCCGCGCCATCGCCTCAGCGGCTGCCTGGCTTACGTTCTCGACGCGATCCACGCGGCTGCGGTCGAAAATCTTCGGCAGATACGCTTCCGGCCACTTGCGGATGCCCGGAATGCGCGAGCCTTCTTCCGGCTGCGCGCCGACAATCTCGATCTCGGGATTCTGTCCTTTCAGATAAGTGGACACACCCATGATCGTGCCGGTCGTGCCCATCGACGACACAAAATGCGTAATGCGCCCTTCGGTGTCGCGCCACAGTTCGGGACCGGTGCCTTCGATATGCGCGGCCGGATTGTCCGGGTTCGCGAACTGATCGAGAATGATGCCCTTGCCTTCGCGCTGCATCTGTTCGGCGAGATCGCGCGCGTATTCCATGCCGCCGGTGACCGGCGTAAGAATGATCTGCGCGCCGTAAGCCGCCATGCTCTGGCGACGCTCGACCGACAGATCCTCCGGCATGATCAGCACCATCTTGTAGCCGCGAATCGCTGCCGCCATGGCGAGCGCAATGCCGGTATTGCCGCTGGTCGATTCGATCAGCGTGTCGCCTGGCTTGATGCGCCCGCGCGCTTCCGCTTTCTTGATCATCGACAGTGCCGGCCGATCCTTCACCGAGCCCGCCGGATTATTGCCCTCGAGCTTCGCGAGGATCACGTTGTTGCGGCTGCGGATTTCGTCGTCGGGGAGCCGGACGAGTTGGACGAGCGGCGTATTGCCGATCGTGTCTTCAATCGTTTTGTAAGCCATATGGGGTTCAGCTGTTGTCGCCGCGCGAAGTCTCGAATCTATCGATTCTAAACCACCATGCGTACGGGTGCCGCGTGGCCCTTCTGGCCACATGGATGCAGGCGACGAGTTACGCATTGAGAAAATCCCGCTCGCGTCACGCAAAAAGCCCGCGGCGAGTCACCGCGGGAGCCAGTCATCTGGATGACAGCTGAAGGAGTGTTCTTTCAACTCCGACCATGAAGGGGACCACAATACTCAACTACAACTCGCAGCTGGAGCGGCGGACCGCACGCGCGGTTGACCACATCCGCGTGCGCAGCCCGCATCATCACGCTACTTTTTCACTGCCACCGCGGCATTGCTCTTCTGCGCGTTAGACGTGTTCGACGCGCTTGACGAATTGGCCGAAGCGCCCGCAGCGGCCGCGCCCCTGGCCTGTGAAGACGCCGCAGTCTGCGCGCCAGCAGCCGCGCCAGCCGGACCGACAGCGAGACCCTCCGCCTGCAGGCGCTCGACGGTATGCCCGCCCATGCCTTTGACGCGCTTGCCGAGATCGGTCGGGTCCTTGAACGGACCATGCGCTGAACGCTCGTCGAGAATGGCTTTCGCTTTGGCAGGACCGATGCCCTTGATGCCGCGCAGCGCGTCCTCGTTGGCCGTATTGACGTCGACCGCCGCGTACGCGTGGCCGAAAGCGGCGAGCATAGCCGCGGTAACCAGAGTTTTTCGAAACATATGGAATCTCCCTCTTACAACCGGCTGGCGCCATCACCAACCGGGAGATTCCAGTTTAAAGAGGTATCCGAAAGATTTACACCTGGCCGAATAGCCAACGTACGTAGCGATCGACACCTTCCTGCACACTCAAAAACGGCGCGTCGTAACCGGCCGCGCGCAGCTTCGTGAGGTCCGCCTGCGTGAAGCACTGGTACTTGCCGCGCAGCGCGTCGGGGAACGGAATGTACTCGATCAGACCGCGCTGCACCTGATCGGCCAGCGACAACGGCGCCTCGCTCTTCAGCGAGCGCAGAGTGTTGACCACCGTGCTCGCGATATCGTTGAACGGTTGCGCGCGGCCGCTGCCCAGGTTGAAGATGCCCGACTTGTCCGGGTTGTCGAAGAAGAACAGGTTCACCTTCACCACGTCTTCGACAGACACGAAATCGCGCGTCTGCTCGCCGGCCGCATAGCCGTTGTACTCGCCGAACAGCTTGACCTTGCCTTCGGCGCGGAACTGGTTGAAGTTGTGAAACGCCACCGACGCCATCCGCGCCTTATGCGTCTCGCGCGGCCCGTACACGTTGAAGTAACGGAAACCGGCGATCTGGCTTTTCGCGGTGGGCAACACGCGACGAATCACCTGATCGAACAGGAACTTCGAATAGCCGTACACGTTCAGCGGCTGCTCGACTTCGCGCTCTTCGACAAAACGGCTCGAGCCGCCATACGTTGCCGCCGACGATGCATACAGAAACTGGATGTTCTGCGCGAGACACACGTCGAGCACCTGCTGGCTATAACGGAAGTTGTTTTCCATCATGTAGCGGCCGTCGGTTTCCATCGTGTCCGAGCAGGCGCCTTCGTGGAAAATCGCGCGCACTTTGCCGAAGTCGCCGCGCGCAAAGCGTGCGACGAATTCGGTCTTGTCGAGGTAGTCGTCGATTTCGCAATCGACGAGGTTCTTGAATTTGTCGGCGCGCGTGAGGTTGTCCACCGCGATGATGCGTTGTTCACCGCGCTCGTTGAGCGCCTTCACGAGATTGCTGCCGATAAAGCCGGCTGCGCCGGTGACGATGACGGTCATGATGATCCTGCGGTAATGAGCTGTGCGTGGGGCTGCATCAGAGAAAGAGTTCGTCGTAATCGACGGTGGCAGTGCCCAGTTTGCCGACCACGATGCCGGCCGCGCGGTTCGCCAGTCCAACTGCCTCGACCAGCGTCAAACCCGCGCCGAGCATGGCTGCGAGCGTGGCGATCACGGTGTCGCCCGCGCCCGATACATCATACACTTCACGTGCAACGGCCGACGCGTGCAGGATGCCGTCGTTGGAGAAGAGCGTCATGCCTTCTTCCGAACGCGTGAGCAGTAACGCGTCGAATTCGAGCTCGGCGCGCAATTGGGTAACGCGCGCGATCAGATCTTCTTCCGACTTCCACTGCCCGACCACTTCGCGCAACTCGGCACGGTTCGGCGTGATCAGCGTCGCGCCGCGATAGCGCTCCCAGTCGTCGCCCTTCGGATCGACCAGCACCGGCTTGCCCGCAGCATGCGCCTTCGCGATCATCTGCGTGACGTGGGTCAAACCGCCCTTCGCGTAGTCGGACATCAGGATCACGTCGTGCGACGGCAGCAGTTCGTCGAAACGCGCAAGACCGGCAAGCAGCACTTCATGAGCCGGCGTGTTTTCGAAGTCGACCCGCAGCAGTTGCTGCTGACGCGACAGCACGCGCAGCTTGATCGTCGTGAGCAGATCCGGGTCGCGTTCGAGATGCGGCGCCACGCCGCTTTCGTCGAGCAACTGCACGATCCGCTCGCCCGGTTCGTCACGGCCGACCACACACAACAGACCCGCTTGCGCGCCGAGCGCCACCGCGTTGCGCGCGACGTTCGCGGCGCCCCCGAGGCGGTCTTCCTGACGCTGCACGTGGACGACCGGCACTGGCGCTTCGGGCGAAATGCGGTTCACGTCGCCAAACCAGTAACGGTCGAGCATCACGTCGCCGACCACGAGCACGCGCGCCGCGGCGAGTTGTTCGCGCGGCACGACGGTGAGTTCGGGCGCGGTCACGGCCGGACCGCCGTCAGACCTCGTCGGAGACATGGGCCGAAAGTTCAGTGGGTTGGGCATAGGGGCGTCCAATCGAGTGGTAGTCGATGCCGAGTTCGGTCATCGCATCCGGCTCGTACAGATTGCGGCCGTCGAAAATCAGCGGCGACTTCAGCACCGATTTCAGATGCAGGAAATCCGGGCTCTTGAATTCCTTCCATTCGGTGACGACCACCAGCGCGTCCGCGCCGGTCAGCGTTTCGTCCTGAGTCCCGGTGAACGTGAGACGTGCGAGCTGCTCCGGCGCATCGTGCAGATCCAGCGCGAACACGCGGCGCGCTTCGGTCACCGCGACCGGATCGTACGCGCGAACGTTCGCGCCGCGCGCCAGCAATTCGGCGATCACGCGACGGCTCGGCGCCTCGCGCATGTCGTCGGTATTCGGCTTGAACGCGAGGCCCCATACCGCGAACGTGCGGCCGCTCAGATCCTGGCCGAGCTTGTCCGTGATCTTGCGCACGAGCACGTCTTTCTGCTTGTAGTTCACGTCCTCCACCGCTTCGAGGATGCGCAAATTCTCGCCGATTTCGCTCGCGGTGCGGATCAGCGCCTGCACATCCTTCGGGAAGCACGAGCCGCCGTAACCGCAGCCGGCATACAGAAAGTGATAGCCGATGCGCGGGTCCGAACCGATACCGCGACGCACCGCTTCGATATCCGCGCCGACCTTGTCCGCGAGGTTCGACATCTCGTTCATGAACGAGATGCGCGTGGCGAGCATGGCGTTGGCCGCGTATTTGGTGAATTCCGCCGAACGCACGTCCATGTACAGCGTGCGCTCGTGATTGCGGTTGAACGGTGCGTACAGGCGCTTCATCAGCTCACGCGCGCGCAGACCGGCTTCGTCTTCGTCGCTGCCGAGCACGATGCGATCGGGGCGCATGAAGTCGTCGACCGCCGCGCCTTCTTTCAGGAACTCGGGATTCGACACCACCGAGAAGCGATGCTGCGCACTGTCGGCGAGACCACGTTTGGCCAGTTCCTCGTCGACCACCGCGCGCACGCGCTGCGCGGTGCCCACCGGCACCGTCGATTTGTCGACGATAACCTTGAAGCCGTTCATCGTGCGGCCGATATTGCGGGCCGCTTCGAGCACGTATTGCAGATCGGCGGATCCGTCTTCGTCCGGCGGCGTGCCGACCGCGATGAACTGCACTTCGCCATGCGCGACGCTCGCTTCGATATCGGTCGAAAACTGGATCCGGCGCGCCGCGCGCGTGCGGGCGATGATCTCCTGCAACCCCGGCTCGTGAATCGGCACGCCGCCGTTGTTGAGGATTTCGATCTTGCGCGGATCGACGTCGAGACAGAACACGTCGTGGCCGATTTCGGCGAGGCACGCGCCGGTGACGAGGCCCACATAGCCCGTGCCGATGATGGTGATTTTCATACGCTTTCCGGTAGAAGGTTCCGGTGATGAATCCCGGTGGTGATGCCGGTTATGAACACGTTGCGGGGTCGGCGCGCATCCGGGCCGGGCCGTCATTGACGCTATTGCCGCCTACGCGGCGCAGCGCCGGCATGACCTTCACGGCGTCAGTTCGACGCTGTGATCGGTTCGACGCGACGCGGCGCATAGGTCTCCCAACCGCTGCAACCCGGGCACTGCCAATAGAACAGGCGCGCCCTGAAACCGCAATTCTGGCACGTATACCGTGGCAGATTTTTGGTGCGCTGACGGATGAGTGTGCGCATCAGTTCGAGTTCGCTGCGCCGCGGCTCTTCCGCCACCGCCTGTTGCGCTTCGAGCAGACGCGTCATGCCCGCCAGATTCGGCGACTTCTGCATCTGCGAGCGCGCGAGCGCATGCGCGGCATCCGGCCCACGCAGCGCCGCGACGTGCTGGTAGGCGATGTCGAGCAGATCGTTGGTCGGGTAGCGGTCCACCCAGGTGGTCAGCAGATCGGCGCCGTCCTGCGGACGGCCGAGCGCCTCGTACGCTTTCATCAGCTTTTCCGCGACGAGCGGCAAATAAGCCGGATTCTGCTCTTCGACGCGCAGCCATTGCCTGATTGCTGCTTCGTACGCACCGCCGGCCGCGTCGACGTCGCCAAACAGGATCGTCGCGCGCACGTTGGTCGGGCTCGCCTTCAACGCGAGGCCGAGTTGACGGCGCGCTTCGTCGGCGTTCTTCTGCTGCAACGCTTCCTGCGCGAGTTCGCAGTGGAATTGCGCGATTTCCTTGTCGAGCGATTCGGCACCCATCGTTTCCAGATGGCGCGCGGTGTCGATCGACTTGAGCCAGTCCTTCTCGATTTCGTAGATGGTCAGAAGCGCGCGCTGCGCGCCTAGCGCGTAGTCGCCGCTTTCGAGCGAACGGAAGGTTTCTTCGGCACGGTCGAGCAGTCCCGCTTTCAGGAAGTCCTGCCCCAGTTCATACAGTGCGTGATCGCGCTCGGTCACCGGCAGGTCGGCGCGGCTCAACAGATTCTGGTGCACGCGGATCGCGCGGTCTGTTTCGCCGCGCCGGCGGAACAGATTGCCCAGTGCGAAGTGCAACTCGACCGTTTCGGGATCGAGCTTGACCACTTCGATGAACGCATCGATCGCCTGGTCCGGCTGCTCGTTGAGCAGAAAATTCAGTCCGCGAAAATACGACCGCGGCAGGTTGGCGCTTTCGGACAGCAGCGTCTTGAGGTCGTAACGCGCGGCCATCCAGCCGAACGCGAACGCGACGGGTATGACAAGCAGCCACCAGAAGTCTAGATCCATGCGATTAATGCAAACGAAACGGAAGCAACAACGGAAAGCCGCGCGTTGCCGCGCGCGGCGGAAGGAAACTCAGATCAGCGGCGGCATGGGCGGTTGTTCGACCACCACCGGGGTTTCGCGCGCCACCCGCAATTCGCGCTTGAGCCGGCCGTTCTCCATGCGCAGGCGCACCATCGCCGGCACCGACGACACCAGCCCGGCCAGCAGCCCCACCACGAAGAACGCGAGCCCGATCAGGATCAGCGGCGCGGACCATGCGTAGCCGGCGAGGAAATTCAGCGTAGCAGGTTGCGTATTGGAGAGTGCGAGCACCAGCAGCAGCACGAACACCAGCACACGGATCAGCCAGACGATAAATTTCATGTATAGATCTCTTGACGGCAGTTGCGGGATGACGCCGGCCTGATGACGCGTCGCGCCACGGTGTTGCCCGCGCCGAAGTGACCCGTATTGTAATTGAAGCCCTCGCGGCTGGGCAGGAACTGGCTGATGCGGGGATGGCGTGGGGATTGTGCGCGATTTGTGCGAGGTTATGCAGCGGCAACGGGTGCGACGGTGAAGCCGAGCAAACGTAGTGGATAAAACCACGGCCACGCAGGCCGCGAAAACAAAAACACCAGACGAAAAAAAAGCGCCTAAGGCGCTTTTTCTGGTCTTTTGCCGTCTGGCGTTGGCCGCTGACGCTACCCATGCCACGCTGCGCCCGGCACAGCGAAGCACTTACAGGTCGTCGTCATCCGGCTCTTCGGCTTTCAGCGGCTCGCCCGAGCGTCGATCCACCCGCTCGCGCAATTCCTTGCCCGGCTTGAAGTGCGGCACGTACTTCTCAGGTACCAGCACCTTCTCGCCCGACTTCGGATTACGCCCGACGCGGGAGGGACGACGATTAAGGCCGAAGCTGCCGAAGCCGCGAATTTCGATGCGATGACCGTTGGCAAGTGCCTCCGACATCGCATCAAGCATCGTCTTCACCGCGAAATCCGCATCTTTAAGAACAAGCTGCGGAAATCGCGTAGCCAGCTGGGCGACCAATTCCGATTTGGTCATACTGCAGCAGACCCCTTAAGAAAACTCTGGGCTTACTGGTTCTGGCCGTCGAGCTTGGCCTTGAGCAGCGCGCCGAGGTTCGTCGTGCCGGTAGCAGCCGTGTTCGAATCCGACGAAGCCAGGCCGCGGATCGCTTCCTGTTGCTCAGCCGAGTCCTTGGCCTTGATCGACAGGTTGATGCCACGCGACTTGCGATCGATGTTGATGATCATCGCGTTGACCTTGTCGCCTTCCTTCAGCACGTTGCGAGCATCTTCCACGCGGTCTTGTGCAATTTCCGAAGCGCGCAGGTAGCCTTCGACTTCAGCCGACAGGGTAACCACTGCACCCTTCGCGTCCACCGTCTTGACCACGCCGTCGACGATCGAACCCTTGTCGTTCATTGCAACGAAGTTGCTGAACGGGTCGCCTTCGAGCTGCTTGATACCCAGCGAAATGCGTTCCTTCTCGACGTCGATGCCGAGAACGATCGCTTCCACTTCGTCGCCCTTCTTGTACTTGCGAACGGCTTCTTCGCCCGTTTCCGACCACGACAGGTCCGACAGGTGAACCAGACCGTCGATGCCGCCCGGCAGACCGATGAAGACGCCGAAGTCGGTGATCGACTTGATTGCGCCTTGCAGCTTGTCGCCCTTCTTGAAGTTGCGGCTGAAGTCGTCCCACGGGTTCGGCTTGCATTGCTTCATGCCGAGGCTGATACGACGGCGGTCTTCGTCGATTTCGAGAACCATGACTTCGACTTCGTCGCCCAGTTGCACAACCTTCGACGGTGCAACGTTCTTGTTCGTCCAGTCCATTTCCGACACGTGAACCAGGCCTTCGATGCCCGATTCGACTTCGACGAATGCGCCGTAGTCGGTGATGTTGGTGACCTTACCGAACAGGCGCGTGCCCGACGGGTAACGGCGGGAAATGCCTTCCCACGGATCGTCGCCCAGTTGCTTGATGCCCAGCGAAACGCGGTTCTTCTCTTGATCGAACTTGAGGATCTTCGCGGTGACTTCCTGGCCAACCGACAGCACTTCGCTCGGGTGACGCACACGACGCCATGCGATGTCGGTGATGTGCAGCAGGCCGTCGATACCGCCGAGGTCCACGAATGCGCCGTAATCCGTGATGTTCTTCACCACGCCTTCGACGATCGCGCCTTCCTTCAGCGTTTCGAGCAGCTTTGCGCGCTCTTCGCCCTGGGTCGCTTCGATCACAGCGCGGCGCGACAGCACCACGTTGTTACGCTTGCGGTCGAGCTTGATGACGCGGAATTCGAGGGTCTTGCCTTCGTACGGGGTCGTGTCCTTGACCGGACGCGTGTCGACCAGCGAACCCGGCAGGAACGCGCGGATGCCGTTGACCATCACGGTCATGCCGCCCTTGACCTTGCCCGTGATCGTGCCGGTCACGAGTTCGTTGTTGTCGAGAGCCTTTTCCAGCGACAGCCACGAAGCCAGACGCTTCGCCTTGTCGCGCGACAGGATCGTGTCGCCGTAGCCGTTTTCCAGCGCGTCGATCGCGACGGAAACGAAGTCGCCCGCCTGCACTTCTACCTCGCCCGCGTCGTTCAGGAACTCTTCGAGCGGGATGTAGGCTTCGGACTTGAGACCAGCGTTGACGACCACGAAGTTGTGGTCGACGCGCACGACTTCGGCGGAGATCACTTCGCCGGCGCGCATGTCTTGCTTGGTCAGCGACTCTTCGAACAGAGCCGCAAAAGATTCGGTATTCGGGTTGGAAGTTTGCAGGTCGGACATAAAAATCAAAATTTGCATGGTTCTCGCGGTGCCCGGCTGGCCGGACGGTCAGCAATTTCGGCTAGTGCGAATGCCACGCGGGGTTAAAGGGTTAATACACGCTTCATGACGAATCACAACGACTCGCGAAGCACCTACTGACAACGAACTTCTATTGCGCCTGCCGCACGCCTGATCAATTCAGGTCATGCATGCGGGACTAATGCTTCATACCACTGCACCACTTGCTCGACCGCCTGGTCGACCGACAAGGCGGAGGTGTCAAGCAGCTTTGCATCCGCCGCAGGCTTGAGCGGCGCGGCCGCGCGCTGACTGTCACGCTCGTCGCGCTCACGCAAATCCCGGAGCAAGTCATCTATATTAGCAGAAAATCCTTTTTGGATCAATTGCTTATGCCGACGCGTCGCGCGGGCCTCGACGCTGGCGGTCATGAACACCTTCAGCACCGCATCCTGGAAGATCACGGTGCCCATGTCGCGGCCGTCCGCGACCAGCCCCGGTTCCTTACGAAACGCCCGCTGACGCGCCACCAGCGCGGTCCGCACCGGCGCGTGCACGGCGATCGCGGACGCCCGGCTGCCGACTTCCTCGGCCCGGATATCGGACGACACGTCGGCGCCGTCGAGTTGCGCGAGACCCTCGCGGAACGTGATGTGCAGGTCGTCGATCAGCTTGACGAGTGCGTCTGAATCATTCGCGGCGACGTCGTAGCGGATGCTGGCGAGCGCCGCGAGACGATACAGCGCGCCGCTGTCCAGAAGGTGGAAGCCAAGGCTCGCGGCAACCAGCGCGGCAACGGTGCCTTTGCCGGAAGCGCTGGGGCCGTCGATCGTAATGACGGGCGTCTGGTGAAAGGGACGGGTCGGTTTCATCGAAAAAGTCGCGCGTCAGTCGATTCGGGAGCGAATCAGGGTTGGGCGAGCGCCGTGAAGCGCTCGAAATAATCAGGGAAGGTCTTGCCGACGCACTTCGGGTCGTTGATCCGGACCGGCACGCCGCCCAGACTCACGAGCGAGAAGCACATTGCCATCCGGTGATCGTCGTAAGTGTCGATTGCGGCGTTCGGAATCAGTTGCTCGGGCGGCGTGACGACGAGGTAATCCTCGCCCTCCTCCACCTTCGCGCCGACCTTGCGCAACTCGGTTGCCATCGCGGCGATCCGGTCGGTTTCCTTCACGCGCCAGCTCGCGATATTGCGCAGCGTGGAGGTGCCGTCCGCGAACAGCGCCGCGACCGCGATCGTCATCGCGGCGTCCGGAATCAGGTTGAAGTCCATGTCGATCGGATCGAGCTTGCCGTTGTCGTTGCCGACGCCGCGCACTTCGATCCAGTCGTCGCCCATTTGCAGGTTCGCGCCCATCCTGATCAACGCGTCGGCGAAACCGACGTCGCCCTGGATGCTTGCGCGGCCCACGCCCTCCACTCTCAGCGGGCCGCCGCCGAGCGCGCCGGCCGCCAGAAGATACGACGCCGACGACGCATCGCCTTCCACCATGATCGTGCCCGGCGACTGATAGCGCTGCCCCGACGGCACGACGAAGCGATGCCATTCATAGCGCTCCACCTTGATGCCGAAACGCTCCATCAGCCTGATCGTGATCTCGATGTACGGCTTCGAGATCAGTTCGCCATCCACCTGCACGGTCGTCACGCCGCTTTCGGTGCGCAACAGCGGCAGCGTCATCAGCAGCGAGGTGAGGAACTGGCTCGACACATCGCCGCGCACGTGGATCGGCGCGTCGGCAGTGATTTGCGCGGGACGAATCCGCAGCGGCGGATAGCCTTCGTTTTCTTCGTAGTCGATGCGCGCGCCGATCTGCCGCAATCCGTCGACCAGATCGCCGATCGGCCGCTCGTGCATGCGCGGCACGCCGTGAATCCGGTAGTCGCCGCCGTTGACCGCGAGCGCCGCCGTCAACGGACGCACCGCCGTGCCGGCATTGCCGAGGAACAGATCGGCCGTGCGCGCGGTGAACGCGCCGCGCGTGCCGGTAACGACACACGTATCGCCTTCGCGCCTGAACCGCACGCCGAGCTTTTCGAGCGCGTCGAGCATCACGCGGGTGTCGTCGGAATCGAGCAGATTCGTGATCGTCGTTTCGCCTTCGGCGAGCGCCGCGAGCAACAGCACGCGGTTCGAAATGCTCTTCGAGCCAGGCAGACGAACCGTGCCGGACGCACGAGAAAATGGTCCGAGATCGAGGAATTCCATGATTGAGTCCAGTTTCCGGTTATTTCGACGCGTCGCCGACGGGCGCCGCGGCCGCGCTGCGCTGTTCCTGCCACTCGCTGCGCGCAATGCGAGAGCGCGCGAACACGGCTTCGAGCGCGGGGCCGTCGGCGGCATCGATCGCCGCGCGCAGGCGCGCGAGCACTGCCGTGTATGCGTCGAGCTCTTCGAGCAATGCCACACGATTCGCCACGCACACGTCGCGCCACATTTCCGGGCTCGACGCGGCGATGCGCGTAAAGTCGCGGAAACCGCCCGCCGCGAATGAAAATTTCAGCGCCGCGTCGGGCGAATTGAGAATCTGCTCGACCAGCGCGAACGACAACACATGCGGCAAATGGCTGACCGAAGCGAGCACGCGATCGTGCTGCTCAGGCGTCATGTCCCGTACGACCGCACCCGTAGCGCGCCACATCGCGGCAACGCGCTCGACTGTTTGCGGCGCATTCTCCGGCAACGGGCACAACACGACGTTGCGATTCACGTACAGATCCGGCAGCGCGGCATCCGGTCCGCTCGCCTCGCGGCCGGCAATCGGATGCCCGGGCACGAACTGTCCGATCCGCGAACCCAGCGCCGCTCGTGCGGCCGCGACCACGTCGGACTTGGTACTGCCGGCGTCCGTGACGATCGTGCCCGCGTCGAGAAACGGTGCGATGCGTTCGAGCAGCGGTTGAGTTTGCGCGACGGGCGCCGCGAGCAGCACGAAGTCCGCGCCGGACAATGCGTCGCGCAACGCGGCGTCGTCATTCAATGCAGCGCTGGCGTCGATTACGCCCAATTCCAAAGCACGCGCGGTGGACGTGGGCGATCGCCCGACACCGACCACGCTACGCGCGCCAGCCGTCTCGCCGCGCTCACCCCGCTCACGCAGCGCACGCGCAAGCGAGCCGCCGATCAGACCGACACCAAAAATCACCAGTTTGTTAAATGAGAACGCGGCCACATCGATCACAAGTAAAAGCGCGCCTTCCACGTACAAAGGCGCGCGGGTCAGAATCTCCGCTTACGCGGTGGCGAGCGTCTTTTCGAGCGCCGCGATGAATGCTTCGTTTTCTTGCGGCAGGCCGATCGTGATGCGCAGCCATTGCGGCAAACCGTAATTACCGACCGGCCGCACGATCACGCCCTGCTTCAGCAAAGCGAGGTTGACGCGATTGCCGGCGGTGTCGTCGTTACCCACGCGCACCAGCACGAAGTTGCCGTCCGACGGCACGTACTCGAGACCGAGCTTGTCGAACGCTTCGGTCAAACGGCGATAGCCTTGCGCGTTCAGCGCTGCGCTCTTTTCCAGAAACGCCTGGTCGTTCAACGCCGCGATCGCCGCGGCTTGTGCCAGCGTATTCACATTGAACGGCTGACGCAGACGGTTCAGCAGATCGGTCAATTCAGGCTGCGCGATCGCAAAGCCGACGCGCAAACCGGCGAGACCGAAAGCCTTCGAAAACGTGCGCGACACCAGCAGATTCGGATAACGGCGCACCCATGCGATCGAGTCGTAGCGCTTTTCCTGCGACAGATATTCCGTGTACGCCTCGTCCAGCACGACCACCACGTTGCGCGGCACCTTGTCGAGAAACGCTTCGAGCGCCGGGCCTTCGATAAACGTACCTGTAGGGTTGTTCGGATTCGCGACGAAGATCAGACGCGTATCGCCGGTGATCGCCGCCAGCATCGCGTCGAGATCATGACCGTACTTGACGGCCGGCACGACGATCGCGCGAGCGCCGACGCCTTGCGTGGCCAGCGCGTACACCGCGAACGAATACTGCGCGTAGACGATCGACTCGTCTTTCTGCACGAGCGCGTGCGCCGCGATTTCGAGGATGTCGTTGCTGCCGTTGCCGAGCGTGATCCAGTCGGCCGGCACGCCGTAGCGCGCGCTCAGCGCGGCCTTCAGTTCGAACGCATTCGCGTCCGGATAGCGGCCGAGTTCGCTGGCGGCTTGCGCCATTGCGCGCTGCGCCGATTCCGGCATACCGAGCGGGTTTTCATTCGACGCCAGTTTCACGATCGTCGCTTCGTCGAGACCGAACTCGCGGGCCACTTCCGAAATCGGTTTGCCGGCAATGTAAGGCGCGATCGCGCGCACGTAGGAAGGACCGAAAGACGCTGTCATGAAATCTCCGAACGACTTATAAGTAGATGAGTGTGTGACTTGCGCACCGTGCCCGCCTCAGCGAGCACGCGGATACGAACCGAGAATCTTCAGGAACGCGGCCTTTTCGCCGAGCTCGACGAGCGCGGCGGCCACCGACGGGTCGTCGCGATGACCTTCGATGTCGATGTAAAAGTAGTACTCCCACGTGCCGACGCGCGCCGGGCGCGATTCGAAACGTGTCATCGACACGCGATGGCGCGCCAGCGGCTCCAGCAACCCGACCATGGCGCCCGGCGCATTCACCACCGAAACGATCAGCGAAGTCTGGTCGTAACCGCTCGGACCGGACGGCTGCTTGCCGATCATCACGAAGCGCGTGCGATTGTGCGGATCGTCCTGAATCAACGCATACGCGACTTGCAAGCCGTAGTGCGTCGCCGCGCGATCGCCGGCGATGGCCGCGACCGTCGGATCTTCAGCGGCCATGCGCGCCGCTTCCGCATTGCTCGACACCGCCTGGCGCTCCAGATGCGGTGCGTTGGTGGAAAGCCAGCGCTGACATTGAGCGAGCGCCTGCGCGTGCGCGCACACGCGCGTCACGCCGGTAAGACCGCCGTTGAGCGAAAGCAGATTGTGGTGGATCGGCAAGGCCAGTTCGCCGCCGATCGTGAGCTGCGTTTGCAGCAGCAGATCGAGCGTACGCGACACCGCGCCTTCGGTCGAATTCTCGACCGGCACGACGCCGAACTCGGCGGCGCCGGCTTCGACCGAACGAAACACTTCGTCGATCGACGGACACGGCAGACCTTCGATCGACTGACCGAAGTACTCGTGCATCGCCTGTTCGCTATACGTGCCGACCGGGCCGAGATACGCGGCCTTGATCGTTTTTTCGAGCGCGCGGCTCGCGGCCATGATCTCGCGCCAGATCGCGCTGATATGCTCGCTCGCGAGCGGCCCCGCGCTCATATCCTGCAGACGCGCGATCACCTGCTGCTCGCGCTCGGGGCGAAACACCGGCGCGTTGAAATGCTTCTTCACCTCGCCCACTTCGAGCGCCACCGCGGCGCGCTGATTGAGAAGCGCGATCAACTGCGCGTCGAGTGCGTCGATGCGTTCGCGAAGGGGTTTGAGTCGGGTATTGAGTTCGTCGTCCATGCGTGAAAACGGCCCTGCCGGTAGCTCTGCTGCACAAATGCGTGCTGGAAAGGATGCGCGCGCCCTGATCGGTCAGGCGCTCTGCTGTTCGAATTCCTTCATGTATTCGACAAGCGCTTTGACGCCTTCGAGCGGGACGGCGTTATAAATCGACGCCCGCATGCCGCCGACGGACTTGTGGCCCTTTAGCTGCACCATTCCCCGCGCTTTCGCGCCGGCCAGGAAATCTTCGTTGCGCGACTCGTCCGCGAGGAAAAACGGTACGTTCATCCGCGAGCGCGAGCCACGTTCGACCTTGTTCAGATAGAAGCGGCTCGAATCGATTGCGTCGTACAACAGCGTCGACTTTTCGAGATTACGCGCTTCCATCGCGGCGAGGCCGCCCTGTTTCTTCAACCACTTGAACACCAGCCCGGCGATATAGATCGCGTAGGTGGGCGGCGTGTTGTACATCGAATTGTTTCCGGCGACGGTCTTCCACTCGAACGCCGACGGGCAGATTGACTGCGCGCGATCGAGCATGTCTTCACGTACGATCACCACCGTCACGCCCGCCATGCCGATGTTCTTCTGCGCGCCGCCGAACAGCACGCCGTATTTGGCGATGTCCATCGGGCGCGACAGAATGTGCGACGACGCGTCGGCCACCAGCGGAATATCGCCGAGATCGGGAATCTCGAACGTCTCGACACCGTGGATCGTTTCGTTGGTACACACATGCACGTAGGCCGGATCGTCCGACAGTTGCCACTCGCTGCGCGCCGGCGCGCGCGTGAAACCCTCGGCCGTCTGGCCGCTTGCCGCCAGATGCACGCTGCCGTACTTCTGCGCTTCCTTCAGCGACTTCTGCGACCACGAACCCGTGACGACGAAATCCGCGCGCGGTTTCGCGCCCATCAGATTCATCGGCACGATTGCGTTTTCGCCGAGGCCACCGCCTTGCAGGAACAGGATACGATGGCTCGCCGGCACGGCGAGCAGTTCGCGCAGATCGACGAGCGCCTCTTCGTGGATCGACATGAATTCTTTGCCGCGATGGCTCATTTCCATCACGCTCATGCCGCTGCCCTGCCAGTCGAGCATTTCGTCGGCTGCCTGACGCAGCACTTCTTCGGGCATGGCCGCCGGGCCGGCGGAGAAATTAAAGACGCGCATCGTGATGATCCTGGGGAAGCTGGCGCGAAAAGGAAAAATCGCGCAAAAATCGGCGAAGTTGGCAGCCGCGAACACGACCGCCGCAAAGGTGGCGACACACATCCGGCCCTGCCAATTCTGATGGCGCGTCCGGCAAAATCTCGCGCCCAAAAGAAAACGGCCGTTTGCGCGTGTGCGCAAACGGCCATTATCGCATTGTCGCTGGCAACCCGCCAAACGCGGCCGCGGTAAAGGGTACCGGGCGGCCGCTCAGTGCGGATTCAACGTAAACCCAGCAACGCAAACTTTGCAGCGTAAATCCAGCGTGGCCTTTCGGCCCCTAACTTACTTAGCCGCCGGCTTGACCGAAGCGACTTCCTTGTCAGCCTGGCTACGCGTTGCCTGGATCGATTGCGGCATGTACTTTTGCATCAAGCCGTTCACGACGTCGCGGCCAACCTGGTCTTGCACCTGGATGAACTTGCGGCCAGTCGGGCTCTTGTAGAACGCGGTCAGATCCTTGATTTCCGACGTGCTGTAGTACTTCGCGTACGCGTCGTACTGAGCTTGCATGGCGTCCTGACGGAAGCCGTCGGTTGCGAACACCTGGCCCGCGCCGTCAACCAGCTTCGGCACTGCATTCTTTTGCAGCGTCGGGACGGAAGCCTGCTTCTGCTTGTCCGTCATCGTCTTGTTTTCGCTCAGAGCGTCCGACAGGATTGCCGGGACCAGTTGCTTGGCCTGCATTTGCGCGCTGTTGCCGATTGCGCCGACGAGCTTTTGCGCGTCGATTGCGTCCAGCAGGTCTTTGATTGCTGCCTGCTTGGCCGGATCAACCGGTGCTGCGGCGGAAGCCGGAGCCGCCGGAGCCGGGCTCTGCAGCGCTTGAGCCATGGCGAAGGTCGGCACGAGGGCAGCCAGCAACATCAGTTGTTTGAATCGTTTTTGCATCATTACTCCCTAAGAGAAATTAACTTGAACTGCGCGCCGCGCGGGAGGCGTATTGGCCCGATACAGGCCCGACACGCCATTATTCCCTGCGCAGCTTTCAACCAATCGCTGAGACTGAAAGCCGCGAACCTGGATCAGACTGCGCCAGCGTCATCGCCGCCGTTTTCAGCTTCGGCATCGCTTTCCACGTCACCCTCGGCCTCCGCCTCGGCAACCTGCTGCAGACCTGAAAGCTTGGTCCCTTCGTCAAGGCTGATGAGTGTAACACCTTGGGTAGCGCGCCCCATTTCGCGGATTTCCGACACACGCGTGCGGATCAGCACGCCCGTATTGGTGATCAGCATGATCTGCGCTTCCTGGTCCACCAGCGTGGCAGCCACGACCCTGCCGTTACGCTCCGACGTCTGGATCGCGATCATGCCCTTCGTCCCACGGCCATGACGGGTGTACTCGGTGATCGGCGTGCGCTTGCCAAAACCGTTTTCCGTTGCGGTGAGCACCGACTGCTGCTCGTCGCCGGCCACCAGCAACGCGATCACGTTCTGGCCGTCTTCGAGCTGCATGCCACGCACGCCGCGCGCTTCGCGACCCATCGGACGTACGTCGTTCTCGTCGAAGCGAACCGCCTTGCCCGAATCCGAGAACAGCATCACGTCGTGCTGACCGTCGGTAATGGCCGCGCCGATCAGGTAATCGCCGTCATCCAGACCGACCGCAATAATACCCTTGCGCAACACGCGGCCAAAGGCTTCCAGCGGCGTCTTTTTTACAGTTCCTAACGCAGTGCCCATGAAGACGAATTTGTCGGCCGAGAATTCCTTGACCGGCAGCACGACCGTGATCTTCTCGCCTTCCTGCAGCGGGAAGATATTGATGATCGGACGGCCGCGCGAGTTCCGCGAACCTTGCGGCACTTCGTAGACCTTCACGCTATAAACACGGCCGCGATTCGAGAAGCACAGAATGTGATCGTGCGTGTTCGCGATGAACAGCGTGTCGATCCAGTCGTCTTCTTTCATCGCCGTAGCCTGCTTGCCGCGACCACCGCGCTTCTGCGCGCTGTATTCGGACAACGGCTGCGATTTCACATACCCCGCATGCGACATGGTCACGACCATTTCCTGCGGCGTGATCAGGTCTTCGGTGTTCAGTTCGGTCGCGTTCAGCTCGATCTTCGAGCGGCGCGCGTCGCCGAATTCGGCTTTGATCGACGTGAGTTCGTCGACGATGATCGCCGTAATGCGTTCCGGGCGAGCCAGAATATCCAGCAGATCGGCGATTTGCGCCATCACTTCGCGGTACTCGCCGATGATCTTGTCCTGCTCCAGACCCGTCAGGCGTTGCAGACGCATCTGCAAGATTTCCTGAGCCTGGGTGTCGGACAAACGGTAAAGGCCGTCGGTTTGCATACCGAACGACGGATTCAATCCGTCAGGACGGTAAGCCTCGCGACCACCGGCCGACGCGTTGTCCGTCTCGGCACGCGCCAACATTTCCCGCACCAGCGACGAATCCCACGGACGCGCCATCAATTCCTGCTTCGCAATCGGCGGAGTCGGCGCGGCCTTGATGATTGCGATGAACTCGTCGATGTTGGCGAGCGCAACCGCGAGACCTTCGAGCACGTGGCCCCGTTCACGGGCTTTGCGCAGTTCGTATACAGTGCGCCGCGTCAACACTTCCCGGCGATGCGACAGGAAGCACGACAGCATTTCCTTCAGGTTCAGCAGCTTCGGCTGGCCGTCGACCAGCGCGACCATGTTCATGCCGAAGGTGTCCTGAAGCTGGGTCGCCTTATACAGATTGTTGAGCACCACTTCGGGCACTTCGCCGCGCTTCAGCTCGATCACGACGCGCATGCCGCTCTTGTCGGATTCGTCGCGGATGTCGGAGATGCCTTCCAGCTTTTTCTCGTTGACCAGCTCGGCGATGCGTTCCAGAAGTGAGCGCTTGTTCACCTGGTACGGCAGTTCGTCGACGATGATCGACATGCGCTGACCGCGGTCGATCTCTTCGAAGTGGGTCAACGCGCGCATCACCACGCGGCCGCGGCCGGTGCGATAGCCGTCGCGCACGCCGGCCACACCGTAGATGATGCCGGCGGTCGGGAAGTCAGGCGCCGGAACGATCTCGATCAGCTCGTCGATCGTGGCTTCCGGGTTTTTCAGCAGATGCTGGCAAGCGTCGACAACCTCGTTGAGGTTGTGCGGCGGAATATTGGTGGCCATGCCGACCGCAATACCGGACGAACCATTGATCAGCAGATTGGGAATGCGCGCGGGCAGAATGGCCGGTTCGTTTTCGCTGCCGTCGTAGTTCGGCGTGAAGTCGACCGTTTCCTTGTCGATATCGGCCAGCAGTTCGTGACCGATCTTGGCCATGCGGATTTCGGTGTAACGCATCGCCGCGGCATTGTCGCCGTCGACCGAACCGAAGTTGCCCTGACCGTCCACGAGCATGTAGCGCAGGGAGAAGTCTTGCGCCATCCGGACGATGGTGTCGTATACAGCCGTGTCGCCGTGCGGGTGATATTTACCGATCACGTCGCCGACGATACGCGCCGACTTCTTGTAAGCCCGGTTCCAGTCGTTGTTCAGCTCGTGCATCGCGTACAGCACGCGCCGGTGCACCGGCTTCAGGCCATCGCGGACATCGGGAAGCGCACGCCCCACGATCACGCTCATCGCGTAATCGAGATACGAACGGCGCATTTCCTCCTCTAGGGAGATTGGCAGAGTCTCTTTGGCGAATTGATCCATTATCCGTATCTTTTACGTGCCAGGACGGCGGCTCGATGTTCGGCTCGGAGCCTGCTCGACCGCGCCCTCGCGTAAGCATTGCAGGCGCAACGCATCACGCGATTCTAACATGCCGCGCATCCGCCCCCGACGAGGGTACGTATACCTATTAGAGGGACGTACGCGAACGGCTCCGCGACGCCACACTTCTGGTCGGGTCAGGCTCGATTCGTGCGTGGGGCAATCCGCCGCTCAGCCATGACTGGCGGCGTCTTCGGCGGATTGCTTCTGTTGCGCATGCACCACAATTGGAAGGCGATTTGATCGGGGGCAGATTTTTTTATCGTTGGAAGGGAACGATATGGCAAAATGCCAACGCACAAAGAGTTAGACACTGCTCGAAGTCTACACAGCACGTTTTTTGTTCTACACCGATGTTATACTTCGAGCAATGTATGACTTGTCTTCGTCAACAGGCTCGCAGTAAACCTGCGGTAATCTCAATTTCGAGAGGAGAAATATGAATAAACTTTCAAAGCTCGCCTTCATTGCAGCTACCGCAGTTATGGCTGCATCCGCCATGGCGCAATCGGTGCCGGCGTCGCGACAAGCTACGAACGACAACTGGGTGAATGGTACCGGCGAATACGTGTGGATGAACGGCACGAACGAGCTTTGCTGGCGCGATGCATTCTGGACGCCGGCAACGGCCAACGCAAAGTGCGATGGCGCCCTGGTCGCCCAGGCTCCGACGCCGCCGGCTCCGGTTGCACCGGCACCGGTCATCACGAGCCAAAAGATTACGTATCAAGCTGACGCGCTGTTCGACTTCGACAAGGCTATCCTGAAGCCGGCTGGCAAGGAAAAGCTGGACGATCTGGCATCGAAGATCGGCGCGCTGAACCTGGAAGTCGTGGTCGCAACGGGTTACACCGACCGCATCGGTTCGGACAAGTACAACGACCGTCTGTCGCTGCGTCGTGCTCAAGCTGTGAAGGCATACCTGGTCAGCAAGGGCATCGAATCCAACCGTATCTATACGGAAGGCAAGGGCAAGCGCAACCCGGTCACGACCGGTTGCAACCAGAAGAACCACAAGCAACTCATCGCCTGCCTCGCACCGGATCGCCGCGTGGAAGTCGAAGTTGTCGGTACTTCGAAGCAGTAAGCTCCAAATTACCGCAGTATCAAACCCCGCTTCGGCGGGGTTTTTTTATGCCCGGCGTTCCCGCGATGTTTCGCGCTTGCCTCGCGCAGGTGAATGCCTCGCCGCGCTTCAGCCCCCAGACCCGTCGGGCTGCCGGCGGGCGGCATTTTGCCGCCCCGTCTCGTGACCTATATACTCGGGGTTTATCCTCGAGCGCTCGCTCATCGCTCTCATCGAGGCAGCTTCCGCCATGACCAACGCCGATCCCCACGAATTACAGAAATTCAGCGACCTCGCTCATCGCTGGTGGGACCCCAATGCCGAATTCAAACCGCTGCACGAGCTGAATCCCGTTCGTCTCAACTGGATCGACGCGCACGCGCATCTCGCCGGCAAAAAGGTGCTCGATATCGGTTGCGGCGGCGGCATTCTGTCGGAGTCCATGGCGGGATTGGGTGCGCAGGTCAAAGGCATCGACCTCTCGACCCAGGCGCTCGGCGTCGCGGATCTGCACAGCCTTGAAAGCGGCGTAACCGTCCATTACGAAGAAATCGCCGCAGAGGCACTCGCGGCCCGCGAGCCTGGCACGTACGACATCGTCACCTGCATGGAAATGCTCGAACATGTGCCTCAGCCGGCGGCCATCGTCGAGGCTTGCAAGACGCTGGTGAAACCGGGCGGCTGGGTGTTCTTCTCGACGTTGAATCGCAACGTGAAGTCGTACCTGTTCGCGGTGATCGGCGCCGAATACATCGCACGAATGCTGCCCAAGGGTACGCACGATTACGCGCGCTTTATCCGTCCGTCGGAACTGGCGGGCTTCGTGCGCGCCGCCGACCTGCGCACGGCCGACATCAAAGGTATCGTGTACAACCCGCTAAGCAAGCACTTCACGCTGTCCGCCGACACCAGCGTGAACTACATGCTGGCCTGCCGCCGCGACGCCTGATTCGCGCCGCCCCGTCCTCACTCCAGCCCAATCAATGAGCGATCCCACGCCCCTGCCCCAACGCGAAGACAACGACGACGCACTCGGTCTTTGCCAAGCCGTCCTGTTCGATCTCGACGGCACGCTGGCCGATACCGCGCCCGACCTCGCCGCCGCCGTCAACAAGATGCGTCACGATCGCGGGCTCGAGATGGTGCCACTCGAGCAGCTTCGGCCGCTGGCCTCGGCCGGTGCGCGTGGGCTGATCGGCGGCGCATTCGGCATCGGTCCGGACGATCACGAGTTCGCGTCGATGCGCGAGGAGTTTCTTGCCAATTACGAAGCCGACCTGTGCATCGAAACCACGCTATTCCCCGGCATCCCCGAATTGCTCGACGACCTCGACGCGCGCGGTGTGCGCTGGGGCATCGTGACGAACAAGGTCGCCCGTTTGACCGAGCCGCTGGTTGCGCAACTCGGCCTCGAAGAGCGCGCGGGTTGCGTGGTGAGCGGCGACACGACCCCGCACTCGAAACCGCATCCGGCGCCGCTGCTGCATGCTGCACGCGATCTGGACATGGTGCCGGAGCGCGTGGTGTATGTCGGCGACGATCTGCGCGACATCCAGGCCGGCTTCGCGGCCGGTATGAAAACGATTGCTGCCGCTTACGGCTATTGCGGCAACGATATTCCGCCGACGCAATGGCATGCGCAGCACGTGGTGCAGTCGCCGGCCGAGTTGCAGCGGTTGTTGCGCGATATAGGCTGAGACTTGGCAGTCAAAGTATTGTAAAATCTCCGCTTGGCCCAGATATTTTGGGCAACGAACCGTGGGGGCGACCTGGTTTCGACAGGGGTTGCGAAGCGGCTAGGGCATGTCGAGGACCCGTCACCTCGTTAATCAATGGGAAAAACGTAACTGCAAACGACGATACGTTCGCACTGGCAGCCTAAGGGCCGCCGTCCTCTGCCTAGTTCACTGACGGGCTAGAGTCGCAAGACCGGTAGCAATACCGACAGAGGTCATATACGTCAGTTAAGCCTTGGTGGTGTCACGACATCCGGGTCGAAAATCTAGTGAATCGCCGTAGTGCAGCGTGTTCGTCCGCGTCACTCCGGTTAAATCAAATGACAGAACTAAACATGTAGAACTGGTCGTAGAGTGCTTCTGGACGCGGGTTCGATTCCCGCCGCCTCCACCATTGATTGCGATAAAAGCCCCGTAATTCTGTCGAATTACGGGGCTTTTGTTTTTGTGGCCGAGCATAGTAGAAAGCTCATTGGTGAGTTGCTTGCGGGCCGGTTGAGCAGTGCTGCGCACGTGTTGAATTTCGGAAGACTAATGATCCACGCCGGCCCCAATGAATGCTTCGCTCGAAGCATTGAGCAACATGCTGGACTCGCGCCATGACTGGTCTCCACCCGTCTTTGAACGGCGAGATGCCGTCGTACCTGACAGAACTCCTCCATCTCCAAAAGAACGCTCATTGCTGGTGCCGCCGCGCATCAGCATAACGACAAATCTTTTCAGAAACAGCCGTGTTTTCAGATTTGTCGGATACCAACGCGGTCCTCGATTCGTCGTAATCGACTGTGGTGATAGCGTGTCCGCGCGAGATGGGTGCGCAGTCACAAGACACCAGGAACCACACTCATCGCTTTGGAGTTTTTGAATGGCACAGGATATTTTCATCAGAATTAACGGTATTGACGGCGAATCGCAGGACGTTGAGCATTTGAACGAGATTGACGTAATTGGCTGGCGCTGGAAGGTCTCCCAGCAATCAACCATGATGTCGGGTTCCGGCGGCGGCGCGGGCAAGGCCACGGTTTCAGATCTGGAATTCACGCATACGCTAGACCGCGCAAGCCCAAATCTGGCGAAGTACTGCTTTACAGGAAAACACATTGATCAAGTGAAGCTAAGCGCGCGAAAGGCCGGCGGCCTGCCCTTCGAATATCTGAAAATCACGATGTACGACGTGGTCATTACCCAGGTTGAATCGGTCGGCGGCAGTGATGTATGCCACGAAGATGTGCGCCTTTCCTTTGCGACGATGAAACACGAATATTTCGTACAGAACCAGTTAGGAGGAAGTGGCGGCGCGGTCACCGCTACGCTGTACATCAAGAACAACACAACGAATTGATCCGGGGTAACAAGCATGCCGGTCAAATGCACCTTTGTTCTTAACAAGCAAACAACTTCAACATTTACGTGCGAGGGAACTGCGCCAGTGGAGGCGTTTTCGGGAACCGGACGCGGGCGGGACAACCCCGATGATACGGCCATAGAAAAGATCGGACCGCTTCCAACAGGCACCTACTACCTCGTAGATCGCCAGTCAGGCGGCCTCCTAGGCGGTATGCGCGACTGGTGGAGCGCAAACGGCGACTTCTCAACCGACAGGCATAAATGGTTCATGCTCTGGAATCCGGTATCAGGCGACACGACCAACATTCATGGAATCCAGCGAGGAAACTTTCGGTTGCATCCGATGGGACGCATGCAGCTAAGCGAAGGGTGCATTACTGTCAAAAATCCATACGAATTCGAGAGACTACAAAAATTCATTCGTTCTCGAGGTCAGACCGTACCTGTGCCCGGTACGTCGCTAAGAGCGTACGGAATCGTCGAGGTGAAATGAGAAAGAAACTTGCGATATCGCTACTTCGATATGTCGTCTGGGCTGTGTTATCCGTCATTGGCGGATGGCAACTGACGTATCACATTGATGACGTATTCCCAGGCAACATGCCTTATTCCATTGATATGTTTATTCGCTTTTGCCTGGCCGTCGCAGGCCGTAATGATCTGGCGAATCCGGATGATATGGAAGTGCTCGCGCTGCTCCTGTATTGGGCGATAGCTACCGTGCTAGTCGGCACTCTTCTATTCCTCTGCTTCCTCGCACTATCAAAATATCGAGCGGGGAAAGTCCGTAGTCGCTAACTCACAAGCCAGATTCAATTTTCAGAGCACATCGCCAATGAAGACCATGGGACTTCGGCATAAGCGACCTATCATCAATGAGTCGATCCGCCGAACGTCCCCGGAATAAACCCCTCCGCCGATTCGTTCAATCTCCACGCGCACGCAAACACGCCGCGTCGTCGCGCGAGACCACCTTCAAAACCAGGAGCCCACATCATGCGCAAGACTCCCTTCGCTCTCTCCACGCTCGTCCTCTTTGCGCTGCAACACAACGCGTTCGCGGAAGCGCCGAAAGTCATGGACGGCCGCTTTGTCAGTGCCGACGGCATGACGCTCTACACCTTCGACAAAGACACCACGCCCGGCGTCAGCGCCTGCACCGGCGGTTGCATGGGCAACTGGCCGGCGGCGACTGCAAGCGCGTCGGATAAACCATCAGGCGACTGGACCATGATCCCATCCGCGGACGGCAAACAGCAATGGGCATACAAAGGTCATCCGCTGTATCGCTACGCTGCCGACAAACAGGCCGGCGATATGAAAGGCGACGGTTTCAAGGACATGTGGCACACAGCCAAACCCTGATCGCCGACCCAACCCCGGCCTCTGCGACAAATAAAGCCAACCCCAAAAACAAAAGCGCCGGCAAACGCCGGCGCCCACATCAACCCACCCTCAAACCGTCACTCGTCTTTCGGACACTGCAAATTGCAGCCGTTCGGATCGCCGTTGTCGCCGCGCTTGCGCATCGCCGACTTCTTGTTCGACTGGTACTTGTCCGAAGGCGCGGACGCGGCAAACGGCATTTGCGGATGCTCGGCAAGACGGAACTGATCCTGCAGAATGCCGCCCGGCACACCCGGCGAGTTCTGCGCGAAAGCCACCGAAGTCGTGGCGAGAAGCACACCGGCGGTGGCGGCGGCAACACATGCGTGTAGTAGAGCGTTCATATCGTTTTAGCGCGACAAAGCGCGCGTTTAGGCAGAAGCGGAAGCCCAGAGATTATCCCAAACAGACGCCGCACGCAGCGCCGACTACCGCATTATGTTTACAGCCGCTTACCTGCCACCTTACGTGCCACCTTACGTGCCACCTTACGTGCCACCTTATGCGGCCACCACACCGAGCCCCGAATCGAGATCGACCAGCGTGCCGCAATCACGCGGATCGTAACCCTCGAGTTGGTCGACGCTGTGCCGGAACGCGGCGCCGCGCAGCAGTTCGACCACTGTCGCGAGCGGCGCGCGCTCGAGCCGCGTGCGGTCGCAGGCAAAGTAATAGTCTTCGTCGACGATCGGAATGAAGTCGAGCCCGAAGTGATGCGCGGCCGGCTCGACGCCGAACCCGACATCCGCCATTCCGCTCGCCACGAACGCGGCGATCGCCGAATGCGTGAGTTCCGTCGACGCATAGCCGTTCACACGATCCGGATCCACGCCGACCTTGCGTAACGCGAGATCGAGCAGCATGCGCGTGCCGGAGCCCGGCTGACGATTGACGAAGCGAATGTCGTCGCGTGCGAGATCGCCGAGGCCGCCGATCCGTTTCGGATTGCCCTTGCCGAGAAAGAGCCCCTGCTTGCGCCGCGTCAGATGCACGAGCACGTGACGCTGCGGATCGAGCCAGCGTCGATAGGTATCGGCGCACGCCGCACGAAATTCGCCGAGCGGCAAATGGAAGCCGGCCAGATCGCATTCGCCGCGCGCGAGCGCGCTGACCGCGTCCGCGCTGTCGCGATACTTGATGTCCACCGGCAGATCGTTGGCGACCAGCGCGGTCACCAGCGCCGCCACCGCGTAACCGTGCGATGCGTAGATGCGCACGTCGTCGGCGGCGGGCGCGAGCCAGCGGTTCAGATCGCTGGCGACTTCGCTGGCCAGCGCCTGCATGTTGCCGTCGAGCCGCTCGCCGCACAGACGCTGCGCGCGCAACACCGCCTGACCAAGGTCGGACAGCACCGAACCGCGCCCGCGCTCCTTCGCAATCAGCGGACCGCCCAAACGCTCCTCGATGCTGCGCAGCAAACCCCACGCATGACGATAGGACAAACCCTTAAGCGTCGCCGCCTGCGCGATGCTGCCAGATTCGTCCACCAGCGCGAGCAGCGGCACGACGTCCGACAGGCTTGCCTCACGGCCGTCCGGCCCCTTCACCACCAGCTGCGCCTGGCACTCGATCCTGATCATATATGTTCGACTCTTTCCTATTGCATGGGGCGTTTGTCACGCCTATTGTTCCGCTATCCCATATCGAATAAACAAAGCATAAGTGCACGCTTTATGAATAACAAGTGCATATATGACTTTTGGAGGAGCCCCCAATTGGACGATTCCCAGGCCATCACGCCGGATCAGATCGTGCAGCGTCACGCCCAGCCGGGCAGGTCGTTGATCGCGATCCTGCACGCGATCCAGGACGAACTCGGCTACGTGCCGCCCGACACGGTCCCCGCGCTCGCGCGCTCGCTGAACCTGTCGCGCGCGGAAGTGCACGGCGTCATCACTTACTACCATCACTTCCGTACCGAGCCGGCCGCGGCTGTGACCGTGCAGTTGTGCCGCGCGGAAGCGTGCCGCAGCATGGGCACCGAAGCGCTCGCGCAGCATGTCGAAGCGCGCACGGGCTGCCGCTTCGACGCGCACCACGACCACGATCACCCGCCCCACGAAGGGGTGGAACTGCAATCGGTGTATTGCCTCGGCCAATGCGCGCTGTCGCCGGCGCTGATGATCAACGGCACGCTGCACGCGAAAGTCACGCCGCAGAAATTCGACGCGCTGTTCAGCGCGGCCAGCAAATGCGTGGAGGTGACAGCATGACGCGCATCTACGTTCCGCGCGATTCGTCCGCGCTGGCGCTCGGCGCCGATGCCCTCGCACACGCGATCGAGACGGAAGCCGCCAGACGCGGTGTCGACATCGAACTGGTGCGCAACGGTTCGCGCGGCCTGCTGTGGCTCGAACCGCTGGTCGAAGTCGCCACCGCCGAAGGCCGCATCGGCTACGCGAATCTCGACGAGACCGACGTCGCCGCGTTGTTCGATGCGGGCTTTCCCGAAGGCGGCGACCATCCCAAACGTGTCGGCGTGGTCGACGACATTCCGTATCTGAAGAAGCAGCAGCGCCTGACCTTCGCGCGCATCGGCATCACCGATCCGCTGTCGATCGACGACTACGTCGCGCACGGCGGCCTCGAAGGCTTGCGCAACGCGCTGCGAACCGACGGCGACGCCGCCTGCGCAGCGCTGATCGACTCCGGCCTGCGCGGCCGTGGCGGCGCGGCCTTCCCGGCCGGCATCAAATGGCGCACGGTGCGCGGCGCGCAAGCGGCGCAGAAATACATCGTCTGCAACGCGGACGAAGGCGACTCCGGCACCTTCTCGGATCGCCTCGTGATGGAAAGCGATCCGTACGTGCTGATCGAAGGGATGATCATCGCGGGCATCGTGACCGGCGCGACGATCGGCCATATCTACGTGCGCAGCGAGTACCCGCACTCGATCGCAACACTCGAAGCCGCAATCGCGAAAGCGCGCGCCGCCGGCTGGCTCGGCGACAGCGTGCTCGGCTCCGCGCATCGCTTCGATCTGTTCGTCGCGAAGGGCGCGGGCGCCTATGTGTGCGGCGAAGAAACCGCGCTGCTCGAATCGCTCGAAGGCAAGCGCGGCATCGTGCGCGCCAAGCCGCCGGTGCCGGCGCTGGTCGGCCTGTTCGGTCAGCCGACCGTGATCAACAACGTGATCACGCTCGCCACCGTGCCGATCATCTTCGCGCGCGGCGCGGCATTCTACAAAGACTTCGGGATGGGCCGTTCGCGCGGCACCTTGCCGTTCCAGCTCGCCGGCAACGTAAAGCAAGGCGGCCTCGTCGAGCTTGCGTTCGGCGTGACGCTGCGCGAGTTGCTCTACGACTTCGGCGCAGGCACCGCAAGCGGCCGTCCGGCGCGCGCGGTGCAGGTCGGCGGTCCGCTCGGCACGTATCTGCCGGAAAGCCAGTGGGACATTCCGCTCGACTATGAGGCGTACGCGGCGGTCGGTGCGGTGGTCGGCCACGGCGGCATCGTCGTGCATGACGACACGTCGAATCTTGCCGAACTCGCGCAATACGCGATGCACTTCTGCGCGCTCGAATCGTGCGGCAAGTGCACGCCGTGCCGGATCGGCTCGACGCGCGGCGTCGAAGTCATCGGCCGGATTCGCAACGGCGACACGTCGGTTCGGCAGGTGCAATTGCTGCGCGATCTGTGCGACACGATGGTGTCCGGTTCACTGTGCGCGATGGGCGGCATGACGCCGTATCCGGTGCTGTCCGCGCTCGATCATTTCCCCGAAGACTTCGGTCTCGATCTGGCGCCGAAAGCGGCCGCCGCCTGACCCAGGAGCCTCACATGTCCGACATGCTCAACTCCCCCGCTAGCGCCACGCAGCAAGTCCCTGTGGCGGGCGGCTGCGGCTCCGGCAACTGCGCCTGCAAATCACAAGCGCAGGCGCAAGCGCGCGAAAAGACACCCCGCTCCTTCGACGACACCGACTACGGCACGCCCGAACGTCACGCCGACATCGACGTCACGCTCGAAATCGACGGCCTGCCGGTGACGGTGCCGGCCGGCACGTCGGTGATGCGCGCCGCGGTCGAAGCCGGCGTCAACGTGCCGAAGCTGTGCGCGACCGATTCGCTCGAACCGTTCGGCTCGTGCCGTTTGTGCCTCGTCGAAATCGAAGGCAAACGCGGCTATCCGGCGTCGTGCACGACGCCGGTCGAAGCCGGGATGAAAGTGCGCACGCAAACCGACCGTCTGCAATCGTTGCGTCGCAACGTGATGGAGCTGTACATCTCCGATCACCCGCTCGACTGCCTGACCTGCCCCGCCAACGGCGACTGCGAACTGCAGGACATGGCGGGGGTGACCGGCTTGCGCGAAGTGCGTTACGGCTTCGACGGCGCGAATCACCTGAAGGACAAGAAAGACGAATCGAATCCGTACTTCACGTACGACGCGTCGAAGTGCATCGTCTGCAATCGCTGCGTGCGCGCATGCGAAGAAACGCAAGGCACGTTCGCGCTGACGATCGCCGGACGCGGTTTCGAATCGCGCGTCGCCGCGAGCGAAAACCAGCCGTTCATGGAATCGGAATGCGTGTCGTGCGGCGCGTGCGTCGCCGCGTGCCCGACCGCGACGTTGCAGGAAAAGACCGTCATCATGCTCGGCCAGGCCGAGCATTCGGTCGTCACCACGTGCGCGTATTGCGGCGTCGGCTGCTCGTTCAAGGCGGAGATGAAGGGCAACCAGGTCGTGCGGATGGTGCCGCACAAGAACGGCCAGGCGAACGAAGGCCACGCATGCGTGAAGGGCCGCTTCGCATGGGGCTACGCGACGCACAAGGACCGCATCACGAAGCCGATGATCCGCGCAAAGATCACCGACCCGTGGCGCGAAGTGAGCTGGGAAGAAGCGCTCAGTTATGCGGCATCCGAATTCCGCCGCATCCAGGCAAAGCACGGCCGCGATTCGATCGGCGGCATTACGTCGTCGCGTTGCACGAACGAAGAAACCTATCTGGTGCAGAAACTCGTGCGCGCCGCGTTCGGCAACAACAACGTCGACACCTGCGCGCGCGTGTGCCACTCGCCGACCGGCTACGGACTGAAAACGACGCTCGGCGAATCGGCCGGCACGCAGACCTTCGCATCGGTCGACAAAGCCGACGTGATCATGGTGATCGGCGCGAATCCGACCGACGGCCATCCGGTGTTCGGCTCACGCCTGAAACGTCGCGTGCGGCAGGGCGCGAAGCTGATCGTCGTCGACCCGCGCCGCATCGATATCGTCGATACCGCGCACGTGAAGGCGTCGCACCATCTGCAATTGCGGCCGGGCACCAACGTGGCCGTCGTGAACGCGCTGGCCCATGTGATCGTCACCGAAGGGTTGCTGAACGAAGCGTTCATCGCCGAGCGCTGCGACACGCAAGCGTTCGCGCAATGGCGCGATTTCGTCGCGCTGCCGGAGAACGCGCCGGAGGCGACCGAAGCGCTGAGCGGCGTGCCCGCTCAAGCGGTGCGCGAAGCCGCCCGCATCTACGCGACCGGCGGCAACGCGGCAATCTACTACGGCCTCGGCGTCACCGAACATGCGCAAGGCTCGACCACGGTGATGGGCATCGCCAACCTCGCGATGGCGACGGGCAACATCGGCCGTGAAGGCGTGGGCGTGAATCCGCTGCGCGGCCAGAACAACGTGCAGGGTTCGTGCGACATGGGCTCGTTCCCGCACGAACTGCCGGGCTATCGTCACATCAGCGATCCGGTCACGCGCGCGCTGTTCGAGGATGCGTGGAACGTCACGCTGCAACCCGAGCCCGGCCTGCGCATTCCGAACATGTTCGAAGCGGCGCTCGACGGCAGCTTCATGGGTCTTTATTGCCAGGGCGAAGACATCGTCCAGTCCGATCCGAACACGCATCATGTGGCGGCGGCGTTGTCGTCGATGGAATGCATCGTCGTGCAGGACATTTTCCTCAACGAGACCGCGAAGTACGCGCACGTGCTGCTGCCGGGTTCGTCGTTCCTCGAAAAGGACGGCACCTTCACCAATGCCGAGCGCCGCATCTCGCGCGTGCGCAAGGTGATGCCGCCGATTCCGGGCTACGCCGACTGGGAAGTCACGGTGCTGCTCGCCCGCGCGCTCGGTTACGAAATGGACTACACGCACCCGTCGCAGATCATGGATGAGATCGCGCGCCTCACGCCGACGTTCCACGGCGTGTCGTACAGGAAACTCGACGAACTCGGCAGCATTCAGTGGCCGTGCAACGAGCATGCGCCGAACGGCACGCCGACCATGCACATCGACGCGTTCGTGCGCGGCAAGGGCAAGTTCGTGATCACGAAGTTCATCGCGACGCCGGAAAAAGTCACGCGCAAATTCCCGCTGCTGCTCACCACGGGCCGCATCCTGTCGCAGTACAACGTCGGCGCGCAAACACGCCGTACCGAGAACTCGCGCTGGCACGACGAAGACCGCCTGGAGATTCATCCGCACGATGCGGAAGATCGCGGCATCAAGATGGATGACTGGGTCGGCATCGAATCGCGCGCGGGGCAAACCGTGTTGCGCGCGAAGGTGACCGAGCGCATGCAGCCGGGCGTCGTCTATACGACGTTCCACTTCCCCGAATCGGGCGCGAACGTGATCACCACCGACAGTTCCGACTGGGCGACGAATTGCCCCGAGTACAAGGTGACCGCAGTGCAGGTGATGCCGGTCGAACAGCCGTCGCAATGGCAGAAAGACTACTCGCGCTTCAACACCGAGCAGCTCGATCTGTTGAAGAAGCGCGAACTGGCGAACACGACTTCGGGTAAGTGAGGCGAGCCATGGACACGCAGAACCTGATCGACATGGCGAACCGGATCGGCGACTTTTTCGATTCGATGCCGGATCGCGACGAAGCGCTCGACGGTATCGCCGATCACATCCGCCGCTTCTGGGAGCCGCGCATGCGGCGCGCGTTGCTGAAATCGCTCGACCAGCCGGACGCGGGCGGCGTCGCGATGTCGGGCATCGTGCGCGAGGCGGTGCTCAAGCATCGCGAGAGTCTTACGCCGACGGCGCCGGCTACGGTGTAGGCGTCGGTATAGGCGTTGGCATTCCGCTTACGCCACGCGGCCGCCTGACGTGTGCAACGTCAGGCGGCCGTTTTCATTGACAGCGTCGATTGTCGATTACAGCGCGACCGGCTCCGCAAACGTGCCGCCGACCGAGAACCACGACTCGCAGTGCCGCAGCAAGCCGTGCAGATCCGACCCAGTGCGCCCGCGCGCGCTGATGTAGCCGTCCGGCCGCACCAGATAGAACGAAGGCCGCGTGCGCCCATACGACTCGCTCAACGACGGGCCGCCCTCGCCCGTCGTATCGGTCACGCGCCAGATGCGTACCGCGGCCGGCAACAACTTCTCCACTTCCTCCGCCAGACGGTCCAGTTCCGCGTCCGGCGGCGGCGCGTGATTCGCGGCGGGATCGAGCGGAGTCTGGTCGACGGGCAGCGGCGGCACGAGTACGAACAGCGAGAAAAACGCGGGATCGTGCAGATCGAAAATACAGCCGACACCCGGCGCGCGGCCCAACGGTCCATCCACCACGTGCACCAGCGCATCCGGCGCGCGTTCGCCGGCACGCGGACCGCCGTCGAGCACCCGCTCGAGCGTCAACGGACTGCGCCGGTACTGGATCGCCAATTCGCTGATGGTCAGACGCGCCGCGTCGCGCAACGGGCCGAGCGCCGCCAGCACCGGCATCACGCGTTCGCGCAGCAGCTTGAGCGGACCGTGGTCGGCCTCGGCCATCTGCGTGATGAAGCCGGTTTGACGCAGCACGTCGCGCTCGATCGGATGACGTTCCGCGTGATACGTGTCGAGCAGGCGGTCCGGCGCCGCGCCCTTCAGCACGCGGGCGAGCTTCCAGCCGAGATTGAACGCTTCCTGGATACCGGTATTCATCCCTTGCGCACCGGCCGGGCTGTGCACGTGCGCGGCGTCGCCGGCGAGGAAAATGCGGCCGACACGCAGCTTCTCCACCATCCGGCTGTTCAGATGAAAGTACGACGACCACGCAAGGTCCGACACGTCGACCCGTTCCTGCACGCGTCGCGCGATCAAGGCACGGCATTCGTCGAGCGACGGTGGCGGCGCCGTGTTCGACGGCGGCTCGCCAGGTACCGCGGCGGCGAGCGGCGCGCCCATGGCGGCAGGCGGGATCGGCTGATCGGCAATCAGCCGGTGCCGCCCGTGGCCCATCGGAAACAGCGCAACAAGACCCTCGCCGGACGCGAAGATATGGAACTCGTCGTCGGGCCAATCGGTTTCGGCATGCAGATCGGCGAGCAGGAAGGTCTGCTCGAACGTCTTGCCGGCGAAGCTCAACCCCAACCGGTGACGGATCGCGCTATGCGCGCCGTCGGCGGCGATCATGTATGACGGATGCATCGTCTCGGTATGGCCGTCCGCGCGGCGCAGCGTCGCCTGAATGCCGGCCGAGCCCTGCGAAAACATCGTCAGTTCGACGCCGCGTTCGATACTCACGCCGAGTGTCGCGAGGTGCTCGGTCAAAAGACGCTCGGTGACGGACTGCTCGATAAACAGCAGATACGGATAACGCGTATGCAGCGGATCGAAATCGAGCTGCGCGAGACGCATGCCGTTGGAAAAAAGATTGGCGATCCGCGCGCGATGACCGAGCTCGAGAAACGGCCCGATCAGGCGATGCTGCTCGAGCAGTTCGAGCGTGCGCGCCTGAATGCCGATGGCCCGCGAATACGGGTTCGGTTGCAGCGCCTTGTCGATCAGTCGCACGGGGATGTGGGCACGCGCGAGACTCATCGCCGCGGCGAGCCCGGTCGGACCCGCGCCGACGATCAGCACCGGCGACGCATCATGCGAAGCAGCGTCCATGCAGAACTCCGGAGGCAACAGTGCGTTCTAGTGTACGCCGCCGAAATCCGGTGCTACGGTGCGCCGCATCAATCGCGACGTGATTCGCGGCGTCATTGGTGCCGGCCCCGCGCCCGGCCGAATCCGGGTGCGAACCGGCGAGTGTGGGAAAATGCGGCCTTCGCCTCACCGAACTGCCATCCCAGCGTCATGCAACCAGTATTTGATCGCGCTTACGCGGCGCATCGCGACGGCCGCCTCGACGACGCCGAACGCGACTACCGCGCAACGCTCGACAGCAATCCCGCGCACGTCGACGCGCTGCACCTGCTGGGCGTTCTGCGCCACCAGCAGGGCCAGCACGCCGAAGCCGCCGAGCTGGTGCGGCGCGCGGTGAATCTGCGCCCGGAAGACGCCGCGCTGCAGCTGAATCTGGGCAATGCACTGAAAGCGCTGGGCCAGGTCGACGACGCCATCGAACAGTTCCGCAATGCGCTGACGCTCGCGCCGTCGTTCCCGATGGCGCATTACAACCTCGGCAATGCATACGCGACACTCGGCCGTCACGAAGACGCCGCCGACGCGTTCGAGAAGTCGTTGCGCCTGCAACCGAACGACGCATCGTCGCACAACAATCTCGGCAACGCGCTGCATGCGCTCGGCCGTCATACCGACGCGATCGCGTCGTTCCAGCGCGCGCTCGAATTGCGCCCCGGGCATGCGGGCGCGCTCAACAACATGGGCATGTCGCTGAATGCGCTCGATCGCGCGGACGAGGCGATTCCGTGCTTCCAGGCCGCGCTGGCCGCCGAGCGCCGCTTCGTCGCCGCGCACTTCAATCTCGCCAATACGCTCGACGCCACTGGCCGCCACGACGAAGCGGTCGCTTCGTTCCAGGCGGCGCTCGCGCTGCAACCGAATCTGCCGCCGGCGATCTTCGGTCTCGGCAATGCGCTGGCCGCATTGGGACGTCACGCCCAGGCGCTGCCCTACTTCGAGCGCGCCGTCGGGCTAGACCCGCAATTCGCGGTCGCGTGGCTGAGTCTCGGCACCACGCACCAGGCGCTGGGCGCGCATACCGCGGCGGTCCGCGCGTTCGATCAGGCGCTGCGCTTGCGCCCCGACCTTCCGTCCGCACACATGAACCGCGCGCTGGCGTGGCTCGCCCTGCGCGATTTCGCGCGCGGGCTGCCCGAGTACGAATGGCGGCTGCAAACCATGGCCCAGCCGGTCGTGCAGACACTGCCGCGCTGGCACGGCGAGCCGATCGAACAGCGCACGCTGTTCATCCACGCCGAGCAGGGTTTCGGCGACACGCTGCAGTTCGTGCGCTTCGTCCCTCTCGCTGCGCAGCGCGCGGCACGCGTCGTGCTGGAAGTGCAGCCGCAACTGGTGCCGCTGCTTGCGCCCGCCGCGCAGGCGTGGCGCGTGACGCTGATCGCCCAGGGCGCGCCGCGTCCGGCAGCCGACGTGCAATGCCCGTTGCTGAGCTTGCCGCTCGCGCTCGGCACGACCTACGACACGATTCCAGCGCGCACACCGTACCTCAGCGTGCCGGCCGCCTACGGCCGCAAATGGCGCGGCTCGCTGGGCGGTCACGCGAAACGCAAGATCGGTATTGCATGGTCGGGCCGCATCCAGCAGAACGAAAACCGTTCGATGCCGCTCGCCACGCTCGCTCCGCTGTTCGCGCTCGACGGCATCGACTGGATCGTGCTGCAGCCCGAGTTGAGCTCGGCCGAGCGCGCGGCGCTCGATGCGCATCCGCACGCCGGGTCGATTCATCGCTTCGACAAACGGATCGGCGATTTCGCGGACACCGCGGCGATCGTCGAACGGCTCGATGCGGTGGTGTCGATCGATACGTCGATTGCCCACCTCGCCGGCGCGCTCAGAAAACCGCTGTGGCTGATGCTGCCGTTCGCCGCGGACTGGCGCTGGTTCGCCGGCGAGACGCGCAGCATCTGGTATCCGGGCGCGACACTGGTACGTCAGACGCAACCCGGCGCGTGGGACGCGGTGGTCGAGACGGTGGCGAACGAATTGCGGCGCGGGTAGCGTGCGGCAGCGAAAACAGTTGTCTTCGCCGCGCTGCAATAAAAAACCCCCGCGTTCGTGAGAACGCGGGGGTTTTTTGTCAATCCGCTTGCCCTGACCGGACAAGCACAAAACGTCAGGCAACGACCGAACGCACTATGCCGCCCGATACTGATTGCGCGATTCCGGCGTGCGATACAGCACCAGCGTCGCGATCAAACCGCAGATCGCCGCCACGCCGAGGAACAGGCCAGGCGCTGCCTTGTTGCCGGTGGTGTGGATCAGCAGCGTCGAGATGGCCGGCGTGAAACCGCCGATCGTCGTCGCGAGGCTATAGGCCAGCGAGAAGCCGGCGGTGCGCACTTCGACCGGCATCACTTCGGTAAGCGCCACCACCATCGCGCCGTTATAGGAGCCGTACAGGAACGACAGCCACAGTTCGACCGCCAGCAGACGCGCGAACGACGGTTCCGCGACCAGCCATTGCAGCGCCGGGTACGCGGTGATGATGGTGAGGATCGTGAACGCGATCAGCACCGGACGACGGCCGATCCGGTCGGACAATGCGCCCGCGAGCGGCAGCCAGAGCAGGTTCGACAGACCGATACACACGGTGACGACCAGCGTATCGATCGACGACAGCTTCAGCACTTCCTTGCCGAAGGTCGGCGTGTAGGCCGTGATCATGTAGAACGACACGGTGGTCATGATCACCATGCCCATGCCGCCCAGCACGATGCCCCAGTTGGCGGCCATCGTCTTCAGGATCTCGCCCATGGCCGGGTGATGCTTGCGCGCCTTGAACTCCTCGGTTTCCTGCAGCGAACGGCGGATCAGGAACAGGAACGGCACGATCAGACAGCCGATCAGGAACGGCACGCGCCAGCCCCATGCCCCCATCTGGTCGGCCGGCAGCCACTTGTTGAGCAGCACGCCGATCAGCGCGGCGAACACCACGGCAACCTGCTGGCTACCCGATTGCCATGCGCAATAGAAGCCTTTGTTGCCCTTGGTCGCGATTTCCGACAGATACACGGACACGCCACCCAGTTCGACCCCGGCGGAGAACCCTTGCAACAATCGCCCGAACAGCACCAGCACCGGCGCGAGTACGCCGATGGTCGCGTAGCCTGGAATCGCCGCCACCGCGAGCGTGCCGAGCGCCATCAAACCGAGCGTGAGGATCAGGCCTTTGCGCCGGCCGTGATGGTCGATGTAGGCGCCGAGCACGATCGCGCCGAGCGGTCGCACCAGGAAGCCCGCGCCGAACACCGACAGCGACAGCATCAGCGACGCGAATTCGTTACCGCTAGGGAAGTAGGTCTTGGCGATCGCCGAGGCGTAGTAGCCGTAGACCATGAAATCGTACATCTCAAGAAAGTTGCCGCTGACCACGCGGAAGACTGTCTTGACTTTGGATTCCTCGGACGAGGTAGCGTGTGACGCAGTAGACATGACATTCTCTGATGAGCCCATCGCCACGACGAACGCAGCGCTCAGGCAGTTGAAACGATCCACTGCGTTCGGCAAGCGGATGCCGCAGGCGGCATCCATTTGATCGCGCCGGGGGGCGCTGCATTTTCATGCCGAACGTATTGGCGGGGTATCAGGGTAAACGTGGTGAACCGTGCTGGGCCGGCTCCACGTAATGTTACCGGTGATGGCGCTGTCGCGTATTCCCTACAGTTTCATTACAGACGTCGCTGCACGGCCCGTCACGATAGACTTTGCAGCCAGGCACTTTCCGTCGAGCACTTCTCCGATGCACACCACCCGCGCTCTGTCGTTGCGCCCCGCGAGCGCCGCCGATGCCGCGCTGATCGCCTCGATCCACAGCACAAGCTGGCAGGCCACTTATCGCGGCCTGCTGCCCGACTCGTTTCTCGACCGCGAAGTCACGCGGGAACGCGCCGCTTATTGGGACGCGCGTCTGCGCGCGCCGGGCGGCGAGCGCCGCATCGTGCTGATCGCGGAACTGGAGGACGAGCCGGTCGGTTTCGTCTGCGTCGAACGGCAACCCGACTCCGCGTGGGGCGTACTGCTCGACAACCTGCACGCGCTGCCGCAGCACCAGGGCATCGGCGCGGGCAAGCTGCTGATGCGCGCCGCCGAAGACTGGGCACGCGAGCAAGGCGAGACGAAGTTGTACCTCTACGTGCTCGAAGGCAATACGCCGGCTATCCGCTTCTATGAACGGCAAGGCTGGCGGTTCGTCGGCGCCGAGCCCGATCATATGGGCGGCGTGGACATCACTGCGTTGCGTTACGTGTACCGGATGGATCCGGACGATCGGCACGGATGAGTTGTGTCCGGTCCGGCGCGGGCGCAGATCGCCGGACCGCCGCGCACGCTTCGGCGCACGGTTCATATGTTGCTGGACCTTTTCGCGAACTCGACGCTACTTCGGCGTAGTCGGCAAGCCGAACTCGGTCTGCCGCTGCAACTGCATCACCTCACCCTGCACCTGACGCAGTTGCGCCTGCGCCCGCTCCTTGTCCGCATGCAACGCCGCGGCTTCGCCTTGAGTCTGCCGCTGGTAGTCGTCGGCCCTCGCCTGCTGCGTGCGCGCGACGTCGAGGTCGGCCTGCAGGCGCTTCGCCCGGTCCGCGGATAACGCGATGATGTCCGCGATATAAGCGTTTTGCGCGCGCAATTGCGTGCGGCGAATTTCGACATCCGCGAGTTGCACCGTTTGCTGCGCGAAGTCCGCGTAGATCGTTTCAGCGCGGCTCATGTCTTCGGTCTTGATGACCCGCCAGAAATGCTTGTCCTGAAACAGCGCGACGTAGTACGTCATGTCCTGCGGATAGAAGAACAGGCTCGCGCCATAGCTGCCGTTATACGTGGTGCGCAGTTCGCTCAGCTTCGTATCGTGGATCATCTGCATCAGTTCGGCGACATCGCCTTGCGCGGCTTCGCTTTCAGGCGCGGCCAGCACGGAACCGCCATGCTGCAATATCGCGCACGAGGCAGCGAGTAGCACGGCGCGCCGTACTAGTAAGGGGTACTTCATACGTACATGCTCCATGCAAATCCAGAATAGCCGCGGATTATCGCGCGGATCAGCAGTGAAGCGAAGCATTCAGGTACGTTGCGGAAGCACTTTAAATCGAGATAAATCGAAGATCGTGAATTCGGTTAAGCAGACGCGTTTATCTCGTATTACTGACGATACCCGCAACAGGATGAAACCGAGCCGCGCGCGAACCACCGCGGCTCTCACGAAGCAATGACAACGACAAAGACCAAGAGAAAAAATGACTACGCGAGGCACGCCTGTTAGCCGGACGCCACCTCGCGCATGAACACGCATGAACACACAAACCGGAAGAATCAGAACCGCGTTTCGCGCGCCACCCGCAGGAAGGTGTCGAGCAGCGGCGTGCAATCGAGCAATTCGGCACCGCCCGCGCGATGAAACTCCGGATGCCATTGCACGCCCATCACGAACGGCGCGCGCCGATAGCGCACCGCCTCGATGATGCCGTCCGAAGCCGACACCGCCTCGATGTTCAGATCGCGGCCCAGCGTCTTGACCGCCTGATGGTGAATCGAGTTGACGATCGCATCGCGGTGGCCCGGGAACATGTTCTTGAGGGTCGAGCCGTCGGGGAAATGAATCCCGTGCCGATGCTGGTCGTAGTTTTCGTTCACGTGCGCGCCGGCGGTCGGTACATCGGTGGCGATGTCCTGATACAAGGTGCCGCCGAACGCCACGTTGATCAGTTGGCAGCCACGGCACACGCCGAGCACCGGCTTGCCCGACTCGATGAATTCATGCAGCAGCTCGAGCTCGTACATGTCGCGCACGCGGTCGCCCGGCCATTCGGGGCTGCTCGCCTGTTCCGCGTAAGACTGCGGCGACACGTCGGCGCCGCCTTGCAGCAGCAGGCCGTCGAGATGCTTCGCGTAATCGCGCAGGCGGATGTTGCTCGGATGCAGCATCCCCTGATGACCGACGGTCGGGATCATGAACACCAGCACGTCGCGCGACATCACCCAGTGCGCGATCGATTCCTCCAGATACTGCAGCGTCTTGCCGCGCAGCCCCTTCGCCCCCGGCTCGGGATGGAAGATCCGCGCCGACACGCCGATGCGCAACGTGCGCTGCGTGATCCGCTGCCCGGCTCGGTCGAAGATCTGCCGGGCCCGCGCCGCGATGATCCGGCCGAACACAGTCCATGCGGAATCGTTCTGCTTCAGATAACGCGGCGGCGACGGTGGCAATGCGTTAGGCGGCGGCGGATTGGTCGCCGAGAAATCCGGCGCGGCGCCGAAGCCCGGCGGCGGCGAGCCGGACGGGCGCGCTTTCGACGCCGCGGCTTCCTGCTGCGCGGGAGTGTCGTCGGCAACGGCTGTGACTTCGCCGACGCTCGGTTCGCCGGTCTCAGGCGTCATTACATGCGAGACCGGATGAACATCGGTCACATCGGCGGTCATACGCGGACTAACACGCGCCGCCCCACGCGCGGCCTCACGCGCATCCTGCTCACGCGCCGCCGTCTCCTGCTTCGCGGTAGACGCCGCAGCGGAGCTGCGCGCCTCGGCAGCGTCGCGTTGGCGCGCTGTTTGCGGATCGACCGGCGTCACTGCGGACGCGCTGTCCGGGTCGTCGGTCGACGAGCGCACTGCCGCTTCTTCCGCAGACGACGCGACCGTATCCTTGACCGGCGATTGGATGGAATCTTCGTGAGACGGGGGTAATGAAACGACAGGATCCGGCGGCACGGTGCCGGACTTCGGCGCGCCGGGCGTGATGTCGGGCGCCGGAGACCCCGTGGGCGTAGGGGACGAGTTGCCGGGCTGGCCGGCGTTTTCAGGTTTGTTTTCGCTCATGACTGTCAGACAGGCGCCTTCCACGCGAACGAATGAATATGCCCTGATTATCCGCTAGCGGGGGAAGCGCCGCAAACCCGCACACAATTGCTCACATTGTTGCGCCATTGTGCGCAAACCCATCTGACTCAAGGATCCGGCTGTTCCTCGAAAGTTTCACGCAACGCGATCTGCATGGTCGCGTGGATTTTCACGCACCAGCGCCACAGCAGCGCGAGCAGGAGCGCCGCGCAGATCAGCACGACCGTCAGCAGACCGGTGGGCGGCAGAATACTGCCCGAGAGCGCGGCGACCAGCAGAAACACGCCGACCATCGAGACAACCGGCACCAGATCGGAGATCGCATAACGGATCGCGCTGGTGAAGCGCCCCGCCGTCGCCGGCTGCACGCTTACTTCGGCGAGCAGCAGCGCGAGCGACTTGGTCTTGCGGTAGACCGCCACGAGGAACGGCATCGACACGACCAGCGCCACACTCCACAGCACCACGCGCTGCATCGGCTCGGACTTGAGCCAGCGTGCCAGGAAATCGCTGGTGTACGGCGCGCTATACGACACGATCAGGAAAATCGCCGCCACCAGCGCGAGATTGACCGCAATCTGCACGATGATCCGCCGCGTCATGCTGAACAGCGTCGGCTCGCCGGTTCCGGTGCTCAGACTGCGCAGCCACTGCCCATAGGTGCCGAAGACGTTGACCAGCGTGCGCGGCATCGCCTTGCCGAGCCGCCGCGTCAGCGGATCGGCGGCCTGGATCAGATACGGCGTGAACAGCGTGGTCAACGCCGACACGGCGACCGCAATCGGATACAGAAACGCGCTCGTCACCTTCAGCGTGAGGCCGAGCGACGCGATGATGAACGAGAACTCGCCGATCTGCGACACCGTCATGCCGACCCGCATCGCGGTGCGCCCATCCTTACCCGCGAGAAACGTGCCGAGCCCACACGACACGATCTTGCCGACGATCACCGCCACCGTGATCACCGCAATCGGCCACGCGTAGTCGACCAGCACCGCGGGGTTCAGCATCAGCCCGATCGTCACGAAGAAGATCGCGGAGAACGCGTCGCGCAGCGGCGCGATCAGATGCTCGATCCGGCGCAGATGGCGCGATTCGGCCATGATCGCGCCGATCAGGAACGCGCCGAGCGCGATGCTGTAGTCGAGCTTGACGACCAGCAGACAGAAGCCGAAACAGAAGCCGAGCACCGACACCAGCAGCATCTCGTCGCTCTTCGCTTTCGCCACGTAATTCAGCGCGCGCGGCACGAGCAGGATGCCGACCACCAGCGACACCGTCATGAACAGCAGCAGCTTGCCGAGCGTGACGACCGCGACACCCGCGCTCAACTGCCCGGTCTGCGCGATGCCCGAGAGCAGCACGAGCATCGCGATCGCCAGAATGTCCTCGACGATCAGAATCCCGAACACGAGTTGCGCAAAGCTTTCCCGCTTCAACCCCAGATCCGACAGCGCCTTGACGATGATCGTGGTCGACGAGATCGCGAGAATCGCGCCGAGGAACAGCGAGTCCATCGAACTCCAGCCGAACGCGCTGCCGATCTCGTAACCGATCCACAGCATCAGCACGATCTCGGAGAGCGCCGCGACGATCGCCGTCACGCCCACCTTGAAGAGTTTGCGCAGACTGAATTCGAGTCCCAGCGAGAACATCAGGAACACCACGCCGAGCTCGCCGAGCGTCTGGATGGTCTGTTCGTCGTGGATCAACTGGAACGGCGGCGTGTACGGCCCGATGATCACGCCGGCGGCGATGTAGCCCAGCACCACCGGCTGTTTCAGGCGATGGAACAGCACGGTGACGACGCCGGCAAGCGCCATCACGACCGCCAGGTCCTGAATGAAGCCGAGGCCATGATGCATAAGATGCGTCCCTTACAGAAAGTAATGTCTCAAAAACGAAGTGTAACCCACGCGGATGAAGCGGCGCAGCGGGCCACGCCGCCAGCGGACGGGCTTTGCCGGGTTTTCATAGGGCCGTCCGCGCCCACCTTCACCTCGACTTATCCAAAACATTTTTGACACGCTGGACGCCTGTGAAATATCACAATAATATTTACGGAATATTTACCAAGGAGCGAAGTCATGCAGCAGGTGTCTTTCAACGTCGTCGAGCGGTCCGGCAACAGCACCGCGGAGCTCGTCCAGATCGACCGTCTGACGATTGCCGGCTGGGCCGGGCGCGATCAGGCGGCGATCGAGCATCACATCGCCGAACTGGCCGAACTCGGCGTGAAGCGGCCGTCCACCACGCCGTGCTTCTACCGCCTCGGCGCGGAACTGCTGACGCAGGCCGAACAGATCGACGTAGTCGGCGTGAAGTCCAGCGGCGAAGCGGAATGCGTGCTGGTGCGCTCGAACACCGGCTTGCTCGTCAGCATCGGCTCGGATCACACCGACCGCGAAGTCGAGGCATACGGCGTCACCGTCTCCAAACAGGTCTGCCCGAAGCCGGTCGCGCGCGACGCATGGCGTTTCGACGACGTCGCCGGTCATTGGGATCAGCTCGAACTGCGCGCATTCGCCGTGACGAACGACGGCGCACGGCGGATCTATCAGCAAGGCAGCGTCGCCGGGCTGCTGCCCGCCGTCGATCTGCTCGAGCGCGCGCCGCTCGCAGCCGGCGCGGCGATGTTCTGCGGCACGCTCGCGGTGCAGGGCGGCATCGTCGGAATGGCCGACGGCGACGCGCTCGAACTCGAACTGCACGACCCCGTGCTGAACCGCACGCTGCGCCACGCGTATCGCGTGCGCGCGCTACCTATCGTCGAATGAGGCACCCATGAGCTCCCCATCGCTATCCGCCGACGCGGCGTCCGACGCCTCGCTCGAAGCCGCCGCACTGCACAAGATCACGTGGCGCATCATGCCGTTCCTGTTTCTCGTCTACGTGCTGTCGTACCTGGACCGCGTGAACATCGGTTACGCGAAGCTGCAGTTCACCGGCGACCTCGGCCTGTCGAACGCCGCGTACGGACTGGGCGCGGGGATCTTTTTCTTCGGCTATTTCGTGTTCGAAGTGCCGAGCAATCTGTTGCTGAAGAAGTTCGGCGCGCGCGCCACCATCGCCCGCATCACGATGCTGTGGGGTCTGCTGTCGTGCCTGATGATGTTCGTGCGCTCGGAAACGATGTTCTACGTGCTGCGCTTTTTTCTCGGCGTCGCCGAGGCGGGGCTGGTGCCGGGCGTGGTGCTGTATCTGACCTTCTGGTTTCCGTCCGACCGGCGCGCGCGGATGGTCGCCGTGTTCATGGCGGCGATTCCGGTCGCGGGGATCATCGGCGCGCCGTTGTCGGGCTTTTTGATGTCGGCGCTGCATGAAGCGCACGGCCTGCGCGGCTGGCAGTGGATGTTTCTGATCGAAGGGATTCCGTCGATCCTCGCGGGTTTCTGGGCGCTGGCCGTGCTGCGCAACACGCCGGCCGAAGCCGCGTGGCTGACCGACGACGAAAAACGCGTGATTCTCGGCCGTCTCGCTCGCGAAAACGCCGCGGCCGCCGATGCCGGCGCCGAGCACAGTCTGGCCGTGGCTTTGCGCTCGGGCCGCTTCTGGCTGCTCACGCTGATCTACTTCTGCCTCGTCACCGGCAACGCGGGCTTCTCGTTCTGGCTGCCGCAGATCGTCAAGGACCTTGGCGTGACCAATCTCGTCACCAATGGCTTCGTCACCGCGATTCCTTATCTGGCGGCGGGCATCGGGATGATCCTGATCGGCCGTTCGTCGGACGTCACCGGCGAGCGCCGCTGGCACTATGCGGTGTGCTGCTTCATCGGCGCGGCGGGGTTGCTCGGCAGCGCTTCGGTGACGAACTCGATCCCGCTCGCCGTCACCGGCCTGTCGATCGCGTATATCGGCATTCTGGCGGGCTTCGGCATCTTCTGGTCGATGTCGACGACCTTCCTGCAAGGCACCGCGGCCGTCGCCGGGATCGCGGTGATCAACTCGATCGCGAACCTCGCCGGCTACGTGAGTCCGTACGTGCTCGGCATCGTGAAAGACGCGACCCATAGCGTGACGCTCGGGCTGGTGCTGATCGCGGGCGCGCTGATCGTCGGCGGGCTGGTCACGCTGATGATGCCGCGCGTGAAAGTGCAGCATGCGGCGGCGGTCGCGCCGAGCCGCGCTTGATGTGATGCGCGCCCCGCGCCGGGCGCGCAAATCCTTGCTCTACAATGCGGACGACATCCGTCCGCCCCTTTTTCACATGACGCTTTCGCAGACTGCAAGCCCTTCGAAGTCCCTCCGCGCGACCGCTTCCGCCAGCCTGGCCGAGCAGGCCTACGAGTTCGTCAAGCGCGAGATCATCACGATGCGCCTGCGGCCGAGCGAGGTGCTCAACGAAGCGGAACTGATGACGCTGACCGGCATCGGCCGCACGCCGGTTCATCAGGCGCTGCATCGGCTGGTGCACGAAGGGATGCTGACCATCATGCCGAGGAAGGGCATCATGGTCCGCCCGGTTTCGCTCGACGACGTGCTGGCGATCATCGACGTGCGGCTCGTCAACGAAAGCTACTGCGTCGAGCTGGCCGCGCGCCACGCGCAGCAGCACGATTACGACACGATGCAGGCGCTGCTCGCGCGCTCGGCGGTGTGCGTCGCCGCGCACGACATCGAAGGCATGATGGATATCGACCGCGAATTTCATCTGGCGATCTCGGCCGCGTCGCGCAACCCGGTGCTGGCCGACATCCTGCGCGGTCTGCATGAGCGCTCGCTGCGCTTCTGGTTCATTTCGCTGTCCGAGCCGCATCATCTCGAAGACGTCCACGAAGAACACCTCGAACTGTTTCACCTGCTGCGCGAACGCGATGCCGAAGGCGCCCGTCGATCGGTGCAAAAGCATATCGAAGCGTTCCGCGCGACCGTATTCAACCGGATCTGAGCGAACCCGCGCATAGCCCGACCATCCGCAAATCGTTCTGTCATTCCATCGCCGTTCAACCACCGGATTCCCACCGACATCATGGCCACCGAATTCACGCCCTTCCCGCCGCTCGCCCAGCTTGCCGCCGATCTCGGCGCCGGCCGCACCACCAGCCGCGCGCTCGTCGAAACCGCGCTCGAACGGATCGCCGATCCGGCCAGCCAGGGCGCGGTCGCCTTCATGCACGTCGACGCCGACAGCGCCCGCGCCGCCGCCGATGCGCACGACCGCCTGCGCGCCGCCGGCACGGTGTTGTCGCCGCTCGCCGGAATTCCGGTGTCGGTGAAGGACCTGTTCGACATCGAAGGCCAGCCGACCCGCGCGGGCTCCGTGGTGCTGGCCGACGCGCCCGCCGCGAAAGCCGACGCGATTGCGGTCGCGCGCCTGAAGCGGGCCGGCGCGGTGATCGTCGGTCGCACCAACATGAGCGAGTTCGCGTTCTCCGGGCTCGGCCTGAACCCGCACTACGGCCATCCGCTGTCGCCGTACCGGCGCGGCGTGACGGGCGACGAGCGGATTTCCGGCGGGTCGTCGTCGGGCGCGGCGGCTTCGGTCGCGGACGGCATGGCCGCCATCGCGCTCGGCACCGACACCGGCGGCTCGATCCGCATCCCGGCCGCGCTGTGCGGCCTGACCGGCTTCAAGCCGACCGCCGCGCGCATCCCGAAGCAAGGCGGCGTGCCGCTTTCGAGCACACTCGATTCGTTCGGACCGATCGGCGTTTCGGTCGCGTGCTGCGCGCTGGTCGACCGGATGCTGGCCGGGCTCGAACCGCGCGTGCCGGCGGCCCGGCCGCTGGAAGGCGTGCGCCTCGGCGTGCTGACGAACTACGTGACCGACGGCGTGGAGCCGGCGGTGGCCGCGGCGATCGAATCGGCGTTGAAGCATCTGGAAGCGGCCGGCGCGATCGTCAGCGAAGTGCGTTTCGCGCCGCTCGACCGTCTGCCGGAGATCAACCGCTTCGGCTTTTCGCCGATCGAGGCGTATGCGTGGCACCGGCCGTTGCTGGACAAGCACCGCGAACAGTACGACCCGCGCGTGCTGGTGCGCATCCTCAAAGGCCAGCCGGCCAGCGCGGTGGACTATCTGGATCTGCTCGCCGAGCGGCAAGCGATGCTCGACGAAGCGGCCCGCACGCTGTGGCAGCGTTTCGACGCCGTGGTCGCACCGACCGTGCCGGTGGTGCCGCCGCGCGTAGCGGACCTGATCGACGACGACGATGCGTTCGGCCGCACCAACGCATTGATCCTGCGCAATCCGAGCGCATTCAATTTCCTCGACACCTGCGCGCTGTCGCTGCCTTGCCATCTGCGCGGCGAAGCGCCGGTGGGCCTGATGCTGGCCAGCGCGCCGCATGCGGACGACGCGCTGCTCGCGATCGGCCGCGGCGCCGAAGCGGTGCTCAACGCGATCCGGTGAACAGCCGTGGAGCGGGGGCCGGAAGCCCGGCGGGCGGCCCCGCTCGCCGCGGCTTAAAGCGATAAGCGACGGAGCGAAGGTTCGCGCTAGAATCGCGGGCACCCGCCCTTTCCGGCCCTTTCCGTTTATCGACAGCCACACACGATCCATGAATAACGACGATGCAATGCTGCGCCGCGAGCGCTCCCTGCTGGTTTTGCTCGGCCTGATCTGCATCGCGCTGGTGGCCGGCGCGCTGTATCTGCAATACGGCTTGCACGAAGACCCGTGCCCGCTGTGCATCATCCAGCGCTATTTCTTCCTGCTGATCGCGATTTTTGCGTTCCTCGGCGCCCGCTTCGACAACTGGCGCGGCGTGCGTCTGCTGGAAGTGCTGGCGGCGTTGTCGGCGCTGGGCGGCATCGTGACGGCCGCGCGGCACGTGTATGTGCAGGCGCATCCGGGCTTCAGTTGCGGGTTCGACGCGCTTCAGCCGATCGTCGACAGCCTGCCGCCGGCTCATTGGCTGCCGGGCGTGTTCAAGGTCGCGGGGCTGTGCGAAACGCCTTATCCGCCGATTCTGGGTCTGTCGTTGCCGACGTGGTCGCTGATCGCGTTCGTCGTCGCGTTCGTGCCGCTCGCGCTTAGCCTCAACCGTAATCGCCGCCGGATCGCCTGAGCGCGGAATTCATGCTTCGACGGGCGGCAGTGCGGCTTTGGCCGCGCTGCCGCCCGAGCGGCGCCCCGATCAGGGTCCAGATCCGCTTCGATCCGCCGTTCCTAGCCGTTCGCTCGCGCGTTCTACCGTTTTTCTCCCGCTTTCCGCCCCTTCTCCTTCCCCTTCTCCAACGCAACTTCCCGCCTTTGCGCGAATCGTACCTATCTCATGACCGCTCGCGAATAAGCTTCATGCGAGTTGGGAAATGTTTTCGAGATAAGGTGATGCTATCTTCCGATATGGATGGCGATCTACGTGCGCGAGGCCGGCTTCGGCGCGACCCCATGCGTAACGCGCGCCCGGTCCGCACTGTCTTCTGGATTCGCCATGACATCGCAAACCATCCGTTTTTATCGCCAGGGGTCCGTCCGTGAAGTGGCGGGCGTGCCGGCGTCGCGCACCGTGCTTCAGCACCTGCGCGAGGATGAGCATTGCACGGGCACCAAGGAAGGTTGCGCGGAAGGCGACTGCGGCGCCTGCACGGTCGTCGTCGGAGAACTCGACGCTCAGGGCCGGCTCGCGCTGAAAGCGGTCAACGCCTGCATCCAGTTCCTGCCCACTCTCGACGGTAAAGCGCTCTTCACCGTCGAAGACCTGCGCGCCGCCGACGGCGCGCTGCATCCGGTGCAACAGGCGATGGTCGATTGCCACGGCTCGCAGTGCGGTTTCTGCACGCCGGGCTTCGTGATGTCGATGTGGGCGCTGTACGAAAACCAGCCGGCCGCCGCCGGCCTGCCCACCCGCGACGAAATCAACGCCGCGCTGTCCGGCAATCTGTGCCGCTGCACCGGTTACCGGCCGATCGTCGATGCGTCGCAGAAAATGTTCGACTATTCGCACTACCCGCGCGTCACGCTGGACCGCGCGGCGCTCGCCGACACACTGCGCGAGATCCGCCGCCGCGACACCTTCGAATACAGCGCGGCCGATGCGCGCGGCGCCGCGTTCGGCTCGCCGACCTTCCACGCACCCATCACGCTCGACGCCTTCGCGCAACTCCGCGCCGCCCGGCCGCAAGCCCGGCTGCTCGCCGGCAGCACCGACGTCGGCCTGTGGGTCACCAAGCAGTTTCGCGATCTCGGCGACATTCTGTATATCGGCAACGTCGCCGAATTGAAGACGATCGCGCGCGACGCGCAGACGCTGACCATCGGCGCCGCCGTCACACTGGAGGACGCGTACGCGGCACTGGCCGCCGACTACCCCGAGCTGGCCGAATTGTGGACGCGCTTCGCGTCGCTGCCGATCCGCAACGCCGGCACGCTCGGCGGCAACGTCGCGAACGGCTCGCCGATCGGCGATTCGATGCCTGCTCTGCTCGCGCTCGGCGCCGAAGTCGTGCTGCGGCACGGCGCGAAAAGCCGCACGCTGCCGCTCGACGCGTTCTACGTCGGCTATCAGAAGACCGCGCTCGCGGCCGGCGAATTCGTCGCGGCGCTGCGCGTGCCGCGTCCGGTGGGCAAGCTGCGGTTTCGCACCTACAAGGTATCGAAGCGCTACGACCAAGACATCTCCGCGGTGTGCGCGGCGTTCGCGCTGCACCTCGACGAACACGGCACGATCGAAGCCGCGCGCATCGCGTTCGGCGGGATGGCGGCCACGCCGCAGCGCGCAGCACGAACCGAAGCGGCGCTCACCGGCGCGACATGGGACGACAGCACCGCGCGGCAAGCGATGAACGCGCTCGTCGCGGATTATCAGCCGCTCACCGATATGCGCGCGTCGAGTGCTTATCGGCTGAAAGTCGCGCGTAACCTGCTGTGGCGCTTTCACCTCGAAACACGCGACGACGCCCCGCTCGCGTTGCTCGACGTGAATGCATTCGCGTTCGAAGCGGGCGCGGCGGAAGCGGCCGTCGCGAAGGAGTCGCCATGAACCGGACCGATGCGTTCGTCGCACAACGCGCGACGCCCACCGCGGAGCGAACCGACGAGCTTGTTGCAAACCAGCGCCACGCGAACCTCGACGCAGCGATCGGCCTCTCCTCGCCGCACGAATCGGCCGCGCTGCACGTGAGCGGCGAAGCCACCTACACCGACGACATCCCCGAATTGCACGGCACGCTGCACGCCGCGCTGGGGCTTTCGCGGCACGCGCATGCAAAGATCGTGTCGATCGATCTGAGCGCCGTGAGGAAAGCGCCAGGCGTGATCGCGGTGCTGACCGCCGAAGACATCCCCGGTGAGAACAACTGCGGCCCGGTGCTGCACGACGATCCGATTCTCGCCGCCGACGAAGTGCTGTACCTCGGCCAACCCGTATTCGCGGTGATCGCCGAAAGCCACGAACTCGCGCGCCGCGCCGCCGCGTTGGCGAAAAGCGACGACGTGATCCGCTACGAACCGCTCGCAGCGATCCTCACGCCTGCCGAAGCGAAAGCCGCGAAGCAGTTCGTGCTGCCGCCGCTGCATCTGACGCGCGGCGAACCCGCTGCGAAAATCGCCGCCGCACCGCATCGGATCAGCGGCACCTTCGAAGTGGGCGGCCAGGAGCAGTTCTATCTCGAAGGGCAAATCGCCTACGCGGTGCCCAAAGAAATGGACGGCATGCTGGTCTACAGTTCGACGCAGCATCCAAGCGAAATGCAGCAGGTGGTCGCGCATATGCTCGACTGGCCCGCGCACAACGTGATCTGCGAATGCCGGCGCATGGGCGGCGGCTTCGGCGGCAAGGAATCGCAATCGGCGCTGTTCGCGTGCGTTGCGTCGCTCGCGGCGAAACTGCTGCGCCGCCCGGTCAAGCTGCGCGCCGACCGCGACGACGACTTCATGATCACCGGCAAGCGCCACGACGCGGTCTACGAATACGAAGCGGGCTTCGACGACACCGGCCGCATCCTCGGCGCACGCGTGGAAATCGCGCTGCGCGCGGGCTATTCCGCCGACCTGTCCGGCGCGGTCGCCACGCGCGCCGTCTGTCACTTCGATAACGCGTACTACCTGTCCGACGTCGACATCGTCGCGCTGTGCTGCAAAACCAACACGCAATCGAACACCGCGTTTCGCGGCTTCGGCGGACCGCAAGGCGCACTCGTGATGGAAGTGATGCTCGACGGCATTGCGCGTCAATTGCAGCGCGATCCGCTCGACGTGCGGCTCGCGAATTACTACGGCGTCGGCGAGCGCGACACCACGCCGTACGGCCAGAAGGTCGAGGACAACATCATCGCGCCGCTGACCGACGAGCTGCTCGCGTCCAGCAACTACCGCGCGCGCCGCGCCGCACTGGCCGCATTCAACGCGACAAGTCCGGTGCTCAAACGCGGCCTTGCGTTCTCGCCCGTGAAGTTCGGCATCTCGTTCAACGTGCCGTTCCTGAATCAGGCCGGCGCGCTGGTGCACGTGTACAAGGACGGCTCCGTGCTCGTCAATCACGGCGGCACCGAAATGGGCCAGGGGCTCAACACGAAAGTCGCGCAGGTGGTTGCCAACGAGTTGGGGTTGAAGCTGTCGCGTGTGCGAGTGACGGCCGCCGACACGTCGAAGATCGCGAACACCTCGGCGACCGCCGCCTCTACCGGCAGCGACCTGAACGGCAAGGCCGCCGAAGCCGCCGCGCGCACGATCCGCAACCGGCTCGCCGAACTCGCCGCGAAGCAACTCGGCGGCGCCGCTCACGACGTGCAATTCGAGCACGGCGAGGTGTCCGTGAACGGCGGCGCGATGCCGTTCGAGCAACTGGTGGGCGCAGCGTACCTCGCGCGCGTGCAGTTGTGGTCGGACGGTTTTTACACGACGCCGAAAGTGCATTGGGACGCGAAAACGCTGACCGGTCACCCGTTTTATTATTTCGCGTACGGCGCGGCCGTCTCCGAAGTCGTGATCGATACGTTAACCGGCGAATGGAAACTGGTGCGCGCGGACGTGCTGCACGACGCCGGCCAGTCGATCAATCCGGCGATCGATATCGGCCAGATAGAAGGCGGCTTCATTCAGGGGATGGGCTGGCTCACTACCGAGGAACTGTGGTGGAACCGCGATGGCCGTCTGATGACGCATGCGCCGTCCACCTACAAGATTCCCGCGGTGAGCGACACGCCCGCCGCGTTTCACGTGCAGCTCTATCGAAACCGCAACGCCGAGCCAACCGTGTTCCATTCGAAGGCGGTCGGCGAGCCGCCGCTGCTGCTGCCGTTTTCGGTGTTTCTCGCGATTCGCGACGCAATCGCAGCCGCGGTGCCAGATGCGGACGAAGCGCCGGCGCTGCGCGCACCGGCCACGCCGGAGGCGATCCTCGACGCGCTGGAAGCGTTGCAAACGCCGCCCTCCGATGGACATCGGCACAGCGCTGAACAAAGCACTGAGAACTGCGCCGGGCACGGCACTCAGCACAGCAAAGCGACGCCCACGAACGCGTCACCTCGCACTCAACCGGCCGCACGGACACCCCGCGCGGCCACGTATGGAGAACCGCCGGATGCAAGCCTGGCTACCTGACCTGCAACAACTGCTCGCGCACGGCGACGCCGCCGTGCTGGTGACGGTCGCGCGCGTCGAAGGTTCGGCGCCTCGCGAGGCCGGCACCAAGATGATCGTCACGCGCGAGTCGGCGAAACACACGATCGGCGGCGGCCACCTCGAATGGAAAGCGATCGAGACCGCGCGCCAGGTGCTGCGCGACGGGATGCGCTCGCCGCATATGCGACGGCTCGAACGTTTCGCGCTCGGCCCCAGTCTCGGCCAATGCTGCGGCGGCGCGGTGATTCTCGCGTTCGAGCGGCTCGACATCGGCGATCTCGGCTGGATCACGTCGCTCGCGAAGCGCGTGGCCGCGGGCCAATCGACGGTGCGTAGCGTATCATTCGGCCCCGCACCGGATGCGGTGATGCTGTCCGACCCCGAGCCGGGTGTCGAGACCGCCGACTGCCTGCTGTGGGACGGCGCCGGTTTCGCCGACAGCGGCGCGCTGCTCACCGAGACGATCGCACCGGGCGACTTCCACGTCGTGCTGTTCGGCGCCGGTCATGTGGGCGCGGCGCTGGTGCGCGTGCTCGCCACGTTGCCGTGCACCGTGCGCTGGGTCGACGAACGCGACGCGCAGTTTCCGCCTCTGGAAACGCTGCATGCGCCGAACGTGAAGATCGACCCGAACGACGCGCCCGACGAAGCAATCGACCAGGCCGCGCCGCACACGTACTTCATCGTGATGACGCACAACCATGCGCTCGACCTCGAACTCGCCGAGCGCATTCTGCGGCGCGGCGATTTCGCGTTCTTCGGGATGATCGGCTCGCATAGCAAACGCAAGCAATTCGAGCATCGGCTCGCCGCACGCGGCATCGATCCGTCGCAGATCGCGCGAATGAAGTGCCCGCTCGGCGTGGACGGCATCGTCGACAAATCGCCGGAGATCATAGCGGTCTCGGCGGCCGCGCAGGTGTTGCAGGCCGTGGAGGCGAACGCGGGCGCGCGCACGGCGCAGACGGTCTGATTTGCCGCACAATCGGTCTGCTGCGCCAGTCGCGCACCGGTACGGCATTCCTTCCGGCATCCAGCATCCGACTTCCGGCGCGAACGTACTCCAACGAACTCTTGACCGACCATGAATACAACGACTGTTACCCCACTGCTAGAGAAAGCCGCTCGCGCGCCGAAGGCCGAGCTGCATATTCATATCGAAGGCTCGCTCGAACCCGAGTTGATCTTCGCGCTCGCCGAACGCAACGGCGTGAAGCTCGCGTACGACTCGATTGAAGCGCTACGCGCCGCCTATGCGTTCACCGATCTGCAATCGTTCCTCGACATTTATTACGCCGGCGCGAGCGTGCTGCTGCACGAGCAGGACTTCTACGACATGACGACCGCCTACGTGGAACGCTGCCTCGCCGATAACGTGATCCACAGCGAAATCTTCTTCGACCCGCAGACGCACACCGAACGCGGCGTGCCGATCGCGACCGTCGTGGCCGGTATCGAACGCGCGCTCGCCGACGCGGAAAAACGCGGAATGACGAGCAAGCTGATTCTGTGCTTCCTGCGCCATCTGTCGGAAGAAGACGCGCTCGCCACGTTCGAAGAAGCGCGGCCGTTGTTCGAGCAATACAGGCATCGCCTGATCGGCGTGGGGCTGGATTCGTCGGAGCGCGGTCATCCGCCTTCGAAGTTCGAGCGCGTGTTTGCGCAAGCACGCGCGCTCGGTCTGAAGCTCGTCGCACATGCGGGTGAAGAAGGCCCGCCGTCGTATATCTACGAAGCGCTCGATCTGCTGAAAGTGGATCGCGTCGACCACGGCGTGCGCAGCATCGAAGACCCGGCGCTGGTCACGCGTCTCGCGGATTCGCGCGTTGCGCTGACCGTGTGCCCGCTGTCGAATCTCAAGCTGTGCGTGTTCGACGACATGACAAAACACACGCTGAAGGATCTGCTGGATCGCGGCGTTGCCGTAACGGTGAATTCCGACGACCCGGCCTATTTCGGCGGTTACGTGAACGCCAATTATTTCGCCACCATCGACGCGTTGAAGCTCAACGATGCCGAGGTCTACACGATCATCCGCAACAGCTTCGAAGCGTCGTTCGTCACGCCCGGGGAACGCAGCGAACTGATCGCGAAGCTCGACGCGCACTGGCACTCAGGCGGCCCGCACTGACGGGCCGATACAGCGCAGCCGGCGGCGGCCGGGGTTCTCGCAGGAACCCATGGCCAGTTACCGTCCGCGCTGTTCAGCTTCTCACCTCGGTTCCCAACAATACGGAGACGGTTTCACCCATGACTCAATCGGCTTACCGCGCACAACTGCTGACCTTCAACGGCGATCCCGCGCAATCGTCCAAAGCGGCGGTCTTCAACGAGGACGGCCTGCTGATCGTCGAAGACGGCCATGTCGTCGCGGCAGGCGCGTATGCGGCGCTCGCGTCGCAACTCGCGCCGGGCACCCAGGTGCAGGAGATGCGCGACAAGCTGATCGTGCCGGGCTTCATCGACACGCACATCCACTATCCGCAGACCGACATGATCGCGTCGCCGGCGCCGGGTCTGCTGCCGTGGCTGAACGAATACACGTTCCCGACCGAACGCCGTTTCACCGATCCGGCCTATGCGCGCGACACCGCGAGTTTCTTCGTCGAAGAACTGCTGGCTTGCGGCACGACCACCGCGCTCGTGTATTGCACCGTGCATAAGGAATCGGCCGACGCGCTGTTCACCGAGAGTGAAGCGCGCAATCTGCGCATGGTGGCCGGCAAGGTGCTGATGGACCGCAACTGCCCCGAGTTTTTGCGCGACACCGCGCAGTCGGGCTACGACGACAGCGCCGAGCTGATCGGCCGCTGGCACAATCGCGGCCGCCAGATGTACGCGCTCACGCCGCGCTTCGCGCCGACCTCGACCGAAGCGCAGCTCGAAGCGTGCGGCGTGCTGGCGGCCAAACATCCGGATATTTTCATTCAAAGCCATGTCGCGGAAAACACCGACGAGGTGAAGTGGGTCGCCGATCTGTTTCCGGGCCATCGCAGCTATCTCGACATTTACGATCACTATGGGCTGCTGCGTCGTCGCGCGGTGTACGGCCACTGCATCTACCTCGACGCGGAAGATCGCAAGCGCATGGCGCAGACCGGTACGGTCGCGTCGCACTGCCCCACTTCTAACCTGTTCCTCGGCAGCGGCCTGTTCGACTTCGACAAGGCCGACGAAGCAGGCATGCCGATCGCGCTCGCGACCGACGTCGGCGGCGGCACGTCGTTCTCGATGCTGCAAACGATGAACGAGGCGCACAAGGTCGCGCGGCTGACCGGCCATCACCTGACGGCCACGCGCATGTTCTACCTCGCGACCGCGGGCGCGGCCGAAGCACTCGATCTCGCGGACAAGGTCGGCACACTGAAGCCGAAGTCGGAAGCGGACTTCGTCGTGCTCGATCCGCAAGCGACGCCGCTGCTCGCGCGCCGCACCGCGCGCACCGAATCGCTGGAAGAACTGCTGTTCGCATTCGCACTGCTCGGCGACGACCGCGCCATTTACGAAACTTACGCGGCGGGCAAACGCGTGCATCGCCGTGACGATGGGCGGCAGCATGCGGTGCGGGCGGCGCAGATCGCGGCTTGATGGAGCGGCGATGGTGAGCGCCTGACGCCGTCGCCATTTCAAGCGTCTTACATCACGCATTGCCCCTTATGGCCGACCATTCGCCCTGCTATACTCCGTCGCTCATTGGGGAGTAGCCGCCTCGCGAGACCTCTGCACCGCTGTCATCCGGGTGTGTCGAGCGTTCGATTCGCGGGGGCGCCTGTCAACAGACTTGGCCAGCATTGGCCATGGCAGACGCAGCCTCTGGCCTGGCGAGACCGATGATCCACACACGCCGCATCAGGGCCCGGCGATGTCGTGGGTCGTCGCTCGTTCATATCTCGGCCCCGGGGGAAAAACATAAAGTGGATCACGCCTTCGTCATCTCGACGGGCGCGGTTGCGCTCGCCGAAATCGGCGACAAGACGCAATTGCTCTCGCTCGTCCTTGCCGCCCGCTATCGCAAACCGCTGCCGATCATTCTCGGTGTATTCACCGCCACGCTCGTCAATCACGCGTGCGCCGGCGCGCTCGGCGCGTGGCTCGGCACGCTGCTCACACCAACCGTCATGCGCTGGGCGCTGGCCGCGTCGTTCATCGGCATGGGCCTGTGGATTCTGGTGCCCGACAAACTCGACGACGAAGAAGCCAACACCAGCCGCACGCATTTCGGCATGTTCGGCGCAACCGTGGCGACCTTCTTTCTCGCGGAAATGGGCGACAAGACGCAGATCGCGACTGTTGCGCTCGCTGCGCGCTTTCACGATTTCTTCGGCGTGGTGGCGGGCACGACGCTCGGCATGATGATCGCCAACGTGCCGGCAATCCTGCTCGGCGACCGCTTCGCGCATCGGCTGCCGACCACAGTCGTGCACGGGATCGCCGCTGTGATGTTCGTGATTCTCGGCACACTGGCGTTGCTCGGTATCGGCGTGTGACGCGCTTCGATCGCGCAAAAAAAGAAGGCCCGGCAGGATGAACTGCCGGGCCTTCCTGATCGAAGCACGCCTATCGCACTACGGACCGAAACCGTCAGTGCATTTTCAACTTGCTGCCGCTCACTGCGCAGCCTTCGCACCCGACGCCGGAGCCGGCGCGGCCGCAGGCGTAGCGCCGATCTCGTTCGACGCGCCGCCGTTCTTGTCGAGCGGAATCTTCACCGTGTGGACCACGCCGTTGCCGAGCGGAAAGTCCGACAAAGCGCTACGCGCCAGATACGGCATAGCCCGCACCAGCGACGATTCCTCGCCCGCATTACGCGCGGTCACGTTATAGACCTCTTTCCCGGAAGCCCGCTCAGTGATCCGCACGCCGAGCAGATGCGTAAATACCGGATAGCTCTGGTTCACGTAAGCAGTCGCATACGGCCCGTACGGACCCCACGGGCCCCACGGATCGAACGGCCGGCCCCAGCCCCAGTAAGGCGCGGGCCACGGGTTGTAGTACACCGGCTGGGCGACCGTCACCATGTCCGAGCGAATCCCATACGACAAACCGACCAGATAACGCGCGGCGCCGGCATCGACCTGCCGGAACGCATGGGTGGCGAGTTCGTTGGCGACGATCCGTTCGTAAGTGGTGAGTTCGAGATTGTTCTGCTGGTCCGCCGTGCGCGTGAACGCGTACGTGCGGGTGGCGTCGCTGCCGCTCCAGTCGGAGAACGCCGTGACCTGGGTGGTCACATAGGTCGTGCAGCCGGACAGCAGCACCGTCATCGTCGCTAGCAGCAGCGCGGCGTGGCGGGTCCATCGATGAAAGTTCATGGTCTAACCTCGTATTACCTGTTTTGACTCCGGCACCGCCGGGTTCCTCGGTGCGCAGCGCTTCCACGCGCACAGCGCGCCCGATAATACGCTGACCAGGCGATTCGGTAAAAAGTTCGCGCCGCACGATCCGCCGAGGCTTTGTACAATGGCTCGACAAGCCCGGCTCGCGCGCCCTCGGCGCGCATGACGGCTCGAGTCCCATCACTACAGAACGCCATGGCCGATACCGCAACGCCCAATGTGATCCGCCGCGCCGATTACGCGCCGCCCGCCTTCCTGATCGACACCGTCGCACTGGAGTTCGATCTGGTTCCCGAACGCACGGTCGTCAGGAATACGATGCGTGTGCGCCGCAATCCCGACGCGGCGCGCGCCGCGCACTTCGAGTTGATGGGCGAGCAACTCGAGTTCGTCGGCGCAACGATCGACGGCGCGCCGTTCGCCCACGCGCGCGCGCACGAGCACGGCCTCACGCTCGACAACGTGCCGGACAGCTTCGAAGTCACGCTCACCAATGTCTGCAATCCGGCGCAGAACACCACGCTGTCGGGCCTGTACGTGTCGGGCGGCAACTTCTTCACGCAGTGCGAGGCCGAAGGCTTTCGCCGCATTACCTACTTCCTCGATCGCCCGGACGTGATGGCCACGTTCACCGTCACGCTGCGCGCCAGCAAGGCCGACTATCCGGTGCTGCTGTCGAACGGCAACCTGCTCGAAGAAGGCGAGTTGCCCGACGGCCGCCATTTCGCGCGCTGGGAAGATCCGTTCAGGAAACCGAGCTATCTGTTCGCGCTGGTCGCGGGCAAGCTCGTCGCGCTCGAAGAACGCGTGAAAAGCGGTTCGGGCAAGGACAAGCTGTTGCAGGTGTGGGTCGAACCGCACGATCTGGACAAGACCCGCCACGCGATGGATTCGCTGATCAACTCGATCCGCTGGGACGAGGAACGCTTCGGCCTCGAACTGGATCTCGACCGCTTCATGATCGTCGCGGTGAGCGACTTCAACATGGGCGCGATGGAGAACAAGGGGCTCAACATCTTCAACACGAAGTACGTGCTGGCGAACCCCGAAACGGCGACGGACACCGACTTCGCGAACATCGAGGCGGTGGTCGGCCACGAGTATTTCCACAACTGGACCGGCAATCGCGTGACCTGCCGCGACTGGTTCCAGCTGAGCCTGAAAGAAGGCCTGACCGTATTCCGCGACCAGGAATTCTCGGCCGACATGGCCGGAGGCCAAAGCAACAGTAGCGATGAAGCCGCCCGCGCCACCAAGCGCATCGAAGACGTGCGCGTGCTGCGCCAGATGCAGTTCGCCGAAGACGCGGGTCCGATGGCCCACCCGGTGCGTCCGGAAAGCTACGTCGAGATCAACAACTTCTACACGATGACGGTCTACGAAAAAGGCTCGGAAGTCGTGCGGATGTATCAGACGCTGTTCGGCCGCGACGGCTTCCGCAAAGGCATGGACCTGTACTTCAAGCGTCATGACGGCCAGGCGGTGACCTGCGACGATTTCCGTCATGCGCTCGCCGACGCGAACGGCCGCGATCTCGCGCAATTCGAGCGCTGGTATAGCCAGGCCGGCACGCCGCGCGTGTCCGTACGCACGCAGTACGACGCCGCGCAACGGCGCTACAGCGTGACGCTCACGCAAGGCTACGGCGAAGCCGCGCCGTCCGCGCGAGATACCCAGAAGGGACCGCTGCTGATTCCGTTCGCGATCGGTCTGATCGGCAGCGACGGCACGGATCTTCCGCTGCAACTTGAAGGCGAAGCGCAGGCTTCCGACGCCACGACCCGCGTGCTCGAATTCACGCAGACGGAACAGACTTTCACGTTCGTCGATGTCGCACAGGAACCGCTGCCCTCGCTGCTGCGTAACTTCTCCGCGCCGGTGATCGTCGAATACGACTACTCGGCGCAACAGCTCGCGTTCCTGCTCGCGCACGACAGCGATCCGTTCAACCGCTGGGAAGCCGGTCAACGGCTCGCCACGCGCGAATTGCTGACGCTGGCGGGCCGCGCGGCCACCGGCGTGCCGCTGCAACTCGACGACTCCGTAGTCGACGCATTCGCGCGCGTGCTGACCGACGAGACGCTTTCACCCGCGTTCCGTGAACTGGCGTTGATGCTGCCGTCGGAGGCGTACCTGGCCGAACAGATGGCCGAGTCGAACCCGGCCGCCGTGCACGCCGCGCGGCAGTTCGTGCGCAAGCGCCTCGCGAATGCGCTGAAGAACGAGTGGCTGGCCGTGTACGACAAACATCGCACGCCCGGCGAGTACGAGGCCACGCCCGAGGCTTCCGGCCATCGCGCGCTGAAAAATCTCGCGTTGTCGTATCTCGCCGAACTGGACGATCCGGCCGAGACCGTGCGCGTCGCGTCTGCGCAATACGATGCGGCGAACAACATGACCGACCGCTCGGCGGCACTCTCGGCGCTGCTCAATGCGTCGGCGGCGAACGGCGGCAGCGCCGAAGCGCAGCGCGCGCTCGACGACTTCTACCAACGCTTCGAGAAGGAGCCGCTCGTCATCGACAAATGGTTCGCACTGCAAGCCACGCAGCGCGGCAGTGCGAAGCGTCCGGTGATCGACGTCGTGCGCAAGCTGCTCGCGCATCCGGCATTCAACCTGAAGAACCCGAACCGCGCCCGCTCGCTGATTTTCAGCTTCTGTGCCGCGAACCCCGCGCAGTTCCATGCCGAAGACGGCTCCGGCTACGCGTTCTGGGCCGAGCAGGTGATCGCGCTCGACGCGATCAATCCGCAAGTGGCGGCGCGTCTCGCCCGCTCGCTGGAACTGTGGCGCCGCTTCACGCCGACGCTGCGCGACGGCATGCGCGCGGCGCTGGAGAAAGTGGCATCGCAGGTGAAATCGCGCGACGTGCGGGAGATCGTCGAGAAGGCGTTGGCATGATGCCCGTCTGAACAGGTTTCAGACATCGGAGAGCCGGCACAGTGTTGCCGGTTTTTTTCGTCCTGCGCCGGTGGCGTCGCACGCCGGATGCGGCACACGTTAGCCATCTGGACGACTGTTCTTATCCACGTCACAGGGTGAAAGTAAACGCATTCATTTAACGGTTTACGTTTAACGCATCGCGTTATATCATCCCATGATCACGACATTCGGCGACAAAGCTACGGCAAGAATTTTTCAGGGCAGGTTCGTGGATTCGCTGCCGCATCACATGCAGGCGCTCGCGCGCCGCAAGCTGCTGATGATCGACGCCGCGCATTCGATTCACAACCTGCACGCACCGCCCGGCAACCGGCTCGAAGCCTTGCAGGGGCAGCGCAGCGGGCAATGGAGTATCCGCATCAACGCGCAGTGGCGGATCTGTTTTCATTTTGTCGAAGGCGAGGCGCTGAATGTCGAAATTGTCGACTATCACTGATTACTGGGAGACCAGCATGGTCATCAAACGCTCCGAACTGGCGAGCATCGATTTCTCGGACATCGACACGGGCGAAAGCATCCCTGAGATACACCCCGGCGAGATCCTGCGCGGCGAGTTTCTCGAACCGCTCGGCATGTCCGTCAATGCGCTCGCACTCGCGCTGCGGGTACCGGCGCCGCGCATCAACGACATCGTTCGCGGCAAGCGCGCCATTTCGGCAGACACCGCGCTGCGGCTCGAACGCTACTTCGGCGCGAGCGCGCAGTTCTGGCTGAACCTGCAGATCGGCTACGACTTGCGCGTCGCGACGGCAGCGGCCGGCGAGCAGATCGAGCGCGAGATCGAGCCCATGCCCAAGGCGGAGCGGCCGAAACTGCCCAAAATGTCGGCTGAACATGCGCGCGCGGCGGCACTCGCCGCCAGCCTGAGCGGCAATGCCGCCGCCGGCAACGCACGCCGCAAAGCCTGAGCACGCGTCGATTTCACCGCGCGCGGCAGCGGCCGGCCGCATCGCCCCGTACGTTCGCGAGTCAAAAGCACGGAGCCGACACAACGAACGGTTAAAATCGAGATATTCCTCAAGCCTCCCCGGAGTACAGCAATGGCTTTGCAACGTCGTACCACTCTCACGAAGTACCTGATCGAACAGCAGCGCGAGACCAACAACCTGCCGGCGGACCTGCGCCTTTTGATCGAAGTCGTCGCGCGTGCATGCAAAGCGATCAGCTACCACGTCAGCAAGGGCGCGCTGGGCGATGCGCTCGGCACCGCGGGCAGCGAGAACGTACAGGGCGAAGTGCAGAAGAAGCTCGACATCCTGTCCAACGAAATCCTGCTCGAAGCGAACGAATGGGGCGGCAATCTGGCCGGCATGGCTTCGGAGGAAATGGAACAGTTCTTCCCGATTCCCGCGAACTATCCGAAAGGCGAATACCTGCTGGTGTTCGATCCGCTCGACGGTTCGTCGAACATCGACGTGAACGTGTCGATCGGCACGATCTTTTCGGTGCTGCGCTGCCCGGACGGCCAGCAGCCCACCGAGCAATCGTTCCTGCAACCCGGCACCCAGCAGGTCGCGGCGGGCTACGCGGTGTACGGCCCGCAGACCGTGCTGGTGCTGACCACCGGCAACGGCGTGAACTGCTTCACGCTGGATCGCGAGCTCGGTTCGTGGGTGCTCACGCAAAGCGACATGACGATTCCGGTGGAAACGCGTGAATACGCGATCAACGCGTCGAACGAACGTCACTGGTATCCGCCGGTCGAGCAGTACATCGGCGAGTTGAAAGCCGGCAAGGACGGCTCGCGTCAGAGCGACTTCAACATGCGCTGGATCGCGTCGATGGTGGCCGACGTGCACCGTATCCTGAACCGCGGCGGCATATTCATGTATCCGGCCGACAAGCGCACGCCGGACAAGCCTGGCAAGCTGCGCCTGATGTACGAAGCGAATCCGATGGCGTTCATCGTCGAACAGGCGGGCGGCGCGGCGACCAATGGCGAGAAGCGCATTCTGGACATTCAGCCGAAAAGCCTGCACGAGCGCGTGGCGGTGTTCCTCGGCTCGAAAAACGAAGTCGACCGCGTCACCCGCTACCATCTCGAAGCAAAAAAGTGAGCGTGGGGGCTTGCCAAGCCGATAAAGAAGTCCCTATAATCTCGTTTCTCCTGATGCCGGAATAGCTCAGACGGTAGAGCAGCGCATTCGTAATGCGAAGGTCGGGGGTTCGATTCCTCTTTCCGGCACCACAAGATTCAAGCAAAAAGCCCAGTCCTCGTGACTGGGCTTTTTGCTTTTACGGCGTCTGTTTTCCGCTTGATTACGCGCCGAAATTCTGCCGCTCGAACGAAGCGGTCACGCCGAAGTTGTGCGCAACCACCGCATCTTCCCGCGCGCTGCTTTCCGTGCGCTGCGGCGAACCATACGCAACCACGGCCTCCTGCGGCGCCGACGCAAACCACGAAATCCGGCCGGCACATTCGATTCCGACCTGACGTCCATTCCAGTAGACAGCGTTTTCCATGGCGAACTCTCTGAGGGGCAAAAACCGCCATCTTCCGCGCGAGTGGTCGCGCGTCCGTTAGCTAACGCACTCTGCAGCGCGAATAACTGTCTTTCCGTGATAGATATTGTCGGGCACGCTCCGTGCAGCCTCGCCAGCAATCGCCGGCCCGGCGACGCCCCACTCCAGACCGACACTCATGGACGTTATCCGCAAAAAGCCCCGCCCGACTCCGAAACCGAATACCAGCAACACGCCCTCACCTGCGGGTTTCGTCCGCGTGCGCGGCGCTCGCGAACACAACCTGAAGAACGTCGACGTGGATATCCCGCGCGACGCGCTCGTCGTGTTCACCGGCGTGTCAGGTTCGGGCAAGTCGTCGCTGGCCTTCGGCACGCTGTACGCCGAGGCGCAACGCCGTTACTTCGAATCGGTGGCGCCGTATGCGCGACGCCTGATCGACCAGGTCGGCGTGCCCGAAGTCGACTCGATCGAAGGTCTACCGCCCGCTGTCGCCTTGCAGCAGCAGCGCGGCACGCCGAGCGCGCGTTCGTCGGTGGGCAGCGTGACGACCTTGTCGAGTCTCGTACGCATGCTGTATTCGCGCACCGGCGACTACCCGCCGAAACAACCGATGCTGTTCGCCGAAGACTTCTCGCCGAACACCGTGCAAGGCGCTTGCCCCACGTGTCACGGACTCGGCCGCGTCTACGAGGTGACCGAAAAATCGATGGTGCCCGACGACTCGCTGACCATCCGCGAGCGCGCGATCGCCGCATGGCCGCCCGCGTGGCACGGCCAGAATCTGCGCGACATTCTGGTGACGATGGGCTACGACGTCGACACCCCCTGGCGCGACTTGCCGAAGAAAGACCGCGACTGGATTCTCTTCACCGACGAACAGCCGACCGTGCCCGTCTACGCCGGTTTCACGCCGAAGGAAACGCGCGCCGCGTTGAAGCGCAAAGCCGAACCCAGCTATATGGGCACCTTCACCGGCGCGCGCCGCTACGTGTTGCACACCTTCGCGAACACGCAAAGCGCGCTGATGAAAAAACGCGTGTCGCGCTATATGGTCGGCAGCATCTGTGCGACGTGCCACGGTAAGCGGCTCAAGAAGGAAGCCCTGTCCGTGAAGTTCGCCAGTCTCGATATCGGTGAATTATCACAACTACCGCTCGCGCAACTCGCGGCGCTGCTCGAACCGATCGCCCGAGGCACGTGGCCCGACGAGCCAGCAACGGCCACGGGCAGCAAAAGCAGCGTGCTCAGCAAACATGCGATGCGCGAAGCCGTCGACAAGCGGGTCGCCGCCGGCGGCTCCGCGCACAAGGCGTCACCGGATGTGCGACGCACGCCGAATCTCTCCGAAGAAAAACGCGTCGCCGCACAGCGGATCGCGGCCGAACTGCTCGAACGCCTGAGCACGCTGATCGACCTCGGCCTCGGCTATCTGGCGCTCGAGCGCAGCACGCCGACGCTGTCGTCGGGTGAGTTGCAGCGCTTGCGGCTGGCGACGCAATTGTCGTCGCAACTGTTCGGTGTCGTGTATGTACTCGATGAGCCGTCCGCGGGCCTCCATCCCGCCGACGGCGAAGCGCTCTTCACCGCGCTGGAAGGCCTGAAGGCGGCGGGCAATTCGCTGTTCGTCGTCGAACACGATCTGCAGATGATGCGCCGCGCGGACTGGCTGGTCGACGTCGGCCCCGCGGCCGGCATTGCGGGCGGCCACATCGTCTACAGCGGTCCGCCCGCGGGACTCGCCGAAGTCGAAGCGTCGCAAACGCGCCGCCATCTGTTCGCGCCGGCCGCTTCACCGACGTCTATCGATCGCTCGCCGCGCTCGCCTGCCGGTTGGCTCAAGCTTGCCGGCATCACGCGCAACAATCTGCACGGACTCGACGTCGCGTTTCCACTCGGCTGCCTGACGACCGTTACCGGCGTGTCGGGCTCCGGCAAATCGAGCCTCGTGAGTCAGGCGCTGCCGGAACTCGTGGCGAGCCGGCTGGGACGCATCGTCGAAAGCGCCGATGAAGACGAGCAGGACCCGTTGCTCGCCGTGCTCGCCGCCGAAACCGTGCCGACAAGCGGCCACATCGCCGACGGCATGGACGCGCTGCGACGCCTCGTGCGCGTCGACCAGAAGCCGATCGGACGCACGCCGCGCTCGAATCTCGCGACCTACACCGGCCTGTTCGACCACGTGCGCAAGCTGTTCGCCGACACACCGCTCGCGCAAAAACGCCGTTACGGCGCGGGCCGCTTTTCGTTCAACGTCGCGCAAGGCCGCTGCCCGACCTGCGAAGGCGAAGGCTTCGTCAGCGTCGAGTTGCTGTTTCTGCCGAGCGTCTACGCACCGTGCTCGACCTGCCACGGCACCCGCTACAACCCGCAGACGCTGGAGATCACGTGGCGTGACAAGAACATCGCCGAGGTGCTCGATCTGAGCGTCGACGCCGCGTGCGATTTCTTCACCGACGAAGCGCAAGTCATGCGCGCACTGAATGTGTTGCGCGACATCGGCCTCGGCTATCTGCGGCTTGGCCAGCCCGCCACCGAACTGTCCGGCGGCGAAGCGCAGCGCATCAAGCTCGCCACGGAGTTGCAACGCGCGCAACGCGGCGACACGCTGTACATCCTCGACGAACCCACCACCGGCCTGCATCCCGCCGACGTGGACCGCTTGATGGTGCAACTGCAAGGTCTCGTCGACGCGAACAATACGGTCGTAGTGGTCGAGCACGACATGCGAGTGGCCGCACAAAGCGACTGGGTCATCGATGTCGGCCCGGGCGCGGGTGATGCCGGCGGCACGATTGTCGCGAGCGGCACACCGGGCGAGGTGGCTCGCGCGAAAGACAGCCGTACCGCCGCATACCTGAAGCAGCGGCTCGCGGTGTGAACGTCAAGTCAAGCGCCGACGTCAGCGACCACAATCCCTGCACCCACCGCGTGACGGACCCATGTCGCTAAGGCGCTGAGTTCGACCGGAACACGGCGCCTACTAATTTGCGTAAAACGCCTTAAAAACTATTTTCGACCGTCAACGAAGTCGCGGAATGAGTCGTTAACCAAAATATCAGGCGCGGTGAATCGACTGAACAAAACGGTAATTAACGAACGTTCGGACGGGCGCGCGGAAAATCATGCAGATGTGGCAACGCACAAAATATGCGGCAATCCTTTTTTATCGCCAATTGTGAACCAGTGGTATTGAACTGGAATGCAGTTAATCCACCAAAGGTCGGCGGGACAAGCTCAAGCGGGGAAGCGACAGAGAAATACCTGAGGTAAACCACGAGCGGCAGCAATTACAGCTAAAGCAAAGTGAACCGGTAAATTCTATTTAAAAATTCTGCCTGGATGTGCGTCTGTGCCGTTAATGCAACACACAACATGTGATCCGCATCAGACACTGGTGCAAAACGGGGACCGAGGCAGATAATCGGTTTGTAAAGGAGAGAGATCATGGATGCCAAACCAACGAAAATTCCGACCCCGGATAAAGTTTTCAGCCCGGATCCGGAACCCGCTGGCGTCGAGTTTTTGGGTGCAGAACTGCCGGAGCACGTTCGCGCCTTTTTCGACGAACAACGCAAGTCGTGCGACTCGAAGTAATTGTGTTGCAGCGCGAGGCGGTATCGAACTCCGCGTGTTTCTCGCGCGGAGAATGCGAGCACGCGCGTGACAATTCTTTTAGCGCTTGCCTGGTGACGCGGATTACGATCGTCCCGATCGGGTCTTCGATCGCCTGATTACGACGCCTGGCCTGACGGTTCGGCGTCAGTTTGCTCATGGCCGCGAGCAAACGAATTCGGAAAACTTCCTTTGCTGCGTGTGAATGCCAGCGCAACTCGAGCGTTCAGGCCGCATCGTCTATTCTTCTGTTTTTCTTCCACGGTCGTTTGACCCAATCCGCCTTCATGAATCGTTCGTATCGCTTCGGCGCGTCATGCGCACTTGCGTTGTTCGTCGCGTTCGCGCTCTCGCCTACCCCCGCAGTGGCCGACGGCGACGACACCGCGCTCACCAACTTAATCGCGCTGGCTTCGCAACGCCTCGCGCTAGCCGAGCCGGTGGCGCGCTGGAAATGGGCGAATCATCAGGACATCACCGATACGCCGCGCGAAAACGCGCTGCTCGCCGACGTCGCGAAACGCGCCGTGGCCGCGAACGTGGAGCCAGCTTTTGCGCGCGCGTTCTTCCAGGATCAGATCGACGCCAGCAAGGACGTCCAAAACGCACTCTTTGCAAGCTGGCGCAGCACGCGGCCGCCGGAAGGGCCCGCGCCCGATCTTGCGACCAGCACGCGCCCCCAACTGGATCGGCTGACACAGGCGCTCATCGCCGGACTCGCGCGAGTGCAACCGATACGTGCGGCGCCGGATTGTCCGTCGCGCGTCGCGCAGTCGCTCGCTAACTGGAAATCGCTGACCCGTTACGACTCGGCACGCTCGAGCGCCCTCACGCGCGCGCTCGGCCATGTGTGCGAAACGGGTGGTGTCGGCGCGACCGGTTAAACGCTCTTGATGCGATTGGGTATCCCGGGCGGCAGACGTCCGGTTGATCAGACGCGGCTCGTCGTCACGGGCTCGCTAACTCCGGCAACTACGCGACGCTAGCCACAGGCACGCCGCTCGACACGCTCAGCGGCAACACCCGCAAGCCGCGGGCAAGATGGCTCTGCAGAATGCGATAGGTCGACAGCTCGAACATTCCGACGACGCTCGACGCGTGCAACGCCGCCGCCTGCGCGAGCGAAGCCGCGTGACCGAGGTAACACCACCGGTCGACCACATGAAACGCGCGCGCCAGCGACTCCGCTTCGCGCTCTTCGAACACGATCGGCCCGTCGAACGGCCACGGCGCGTCCTTCGGATCGCTCTTCGCGATGCGCGGCACGCGATTGTGCCCGGGCCGCAAACTAGCGATCCATTGCGCCTCGGCGAGCATCGCACCGAGTTCGCCACCGGTCGCGCGCCATTCGACGCGCCGCACCTGCAGCGCGAGCCGCATGTCTTTCGCTGAGCGCCGCTCGCCGGTCAAATGCGCGCGCAGCCGCTGGCGCACCCGCACGCTGCGCCCGACGAAAAGCGGCAAATCGTGTTCGCCATAAAACACATAGACGCCGCAACCGGCCGGCGCGGTATCGAGAAAATCCTCGGTGATGTCGCCGGCCAACCGGTATCGCCGCGTGGTGCGCTCGATCTGCGCGCGCAGCACGTCCAGCGGCACGAGCCCATGCAATCGCTGCCAGAACTGCCAGATCAGATCGGCGTCGGCGAGCGCCCGGTGGCGGTCGGATGGGACAAGCGCATGGCGTTCGACCAACGCATCGAGTCCGTGGCGCTTTTCCGCCGGAAACAGCGCGCGCGACAGACGCACCGTACACAGCACGTCCGGATCGAACGCGAGGCCCACGCGACGAAATTCGCCGCGCAGAAAGCCGCGGTCGAAGCTCGCGTTATGCGCAACAAACAGTTTGCCGTTCAAACGCTCGAACAGATCGGGCGCAATGGCGTCGAACGTCGGCGCGCCGCGCACCATCGCATTCGTGATGCCGGTGAGTTGCTGGATAAACGACGGAATCGGCTGCTGGGGATCGACCAGGGTGCTCCAGCGCGATACGCCGGCCGGCCCGACTTCGACCACACCGACTTCAGTAATGCGATGCTCGCTGGTTGAGCCGCCGGTAGTTTCCAGATCGACGAAGACGATCGGCACGTCGAGGGCCGGTTCCGGCAGAAACTGTTCAGACATGGAAAAAGATACTTGGACGCGTGATTTTGCAGCAAGTATGCACCAGATGACTGTCGCGTACTCACTTCGGATCGCTTCGCGATGGATAAATTCGCGCCACCGGCGCCTGTGTTCATCAAAGTCTGACGATGGGATTTGGAAAGGCCACGATTATTTTTCCACGACGTTGCGTCGATTAAACAAAGCGCCCTCATTTTAATATTTGATAAAAATCAATGCCCACTGAAATCGCCGATCTAACTGGATAGTTAATCAGCGCTGCATTTGATCGACGAGGGCGCATAAAAAACCCTCGCGTATAGCGAGGGTTTTGATCACAGACCGCCTACGCGCGCTACACGCGGCGTAGCGTAACTTATAGCGGCTGGATATTCGCTGCCTGCTTGCCCTTGGGGCCTGCCTTGACGTCGAAGGAAACGCGCTGATTTTCCTTCAGCGACTTGAAGCCCTCGGAGCGAATCTCCGAGAAGTGCGCGAACAGATCGTCGCCACCCGAATCCGACGTGATGAAGCCAAAGCCCTTAGCATCGTTGAACCATTTGACGATACCAGTTTCCATGTTCCAGTTTCCCTCAAGATTTTTATCAAAAACGGGCGATGCCCTTAAAACCGAATTTCTCCGAGCAAGGCTACCGCCGGATTTCTGTCCGCACCTTGCTATCTCTATAAAGATGGAAACTCAGCATTGCCGTTATACGGGGAACGAAGAATCTCCGTCAAGAGAATTTTTCGTATGCGCTTAGCACGCAATCCGATTAATCTTCGCCAGGCTAATCGACAACTTGCTACGCATATTCATAGTGGCTTGGATACGCACGATGTCATTATTACTTGATGAATTTGACTTATGTCTGTCAGCGGGAATTTTTTCTTAAAATTTTTGAAGGATGTAACAAACTTTGATTTTGGTAAGTGTTTGTCCGACTTGTTGCACTGCAGTTGCGGTCGCATGATTGGGACGCGAACACATCGTATTGCGCATCAGGAGAGTGCCATGCTGTTCAATGATTTCCGCCGCTTCATCGCCCGGCTCACCCAATCTCACGCGAAGATGGCTTCCGACCAACCGGCATCGGCCAGCACCGTCTCGTCAGTCTTTGATTTCGATCCGATGTGGCACGGAGACCACTGGCAGAATCTGTTGGCTTCCCCAATGGACGCGCGCCGCTACGTCATGGAAGACTGGAGCGCATCGGTACAGACCAATTGGGACGTGGCAGAAGCGCCCGCACACTGACGATGGCGTCCAGGCGACAACACTACAATGCCCCTTTGAGCAGGTAGTAATCAGACAAAAATCAGGCAAAAAAAAGCGCGACTGGGGAGTCGCGCCGACAAAGGTTTGGAGATCTTTTTCGTCAACGAAAAAGTCTGCTTCGGAAAGCAGAAACTTCAGTATAGCGGCCAGATACATTCTCATTATTCTCATAAATAACAACCATGTATTGCCGTAAACACAACAATCGTTCCATACCCTTTATTGCGTTGTTTTTTCGCATCGATTAGTGTCGCAATTGAGCAACGCAATTCATTTGGGCTACCTCCTCAATTTCCGCCGATTACCCTGAAAGCCTTTATTACCAAGGCTTCCAAGGTATTCATTTATCGTTTCAAATCGCGTAATACTTTATTGCGCAAATCGGAATGCCCACGCCAAGTGGCGCCTCTCTACACTCTGCCTAACCGGAAACCAGCGTGTCTGGAGAACGACATGCATCTCACGCGGATCGCGCCTCTCGCAGCGCCCGCGTGAAGGTCCCCCTAAGCCTGACACCCACTCTCGCTCTCGGAGTTAGAAAATGAAAAAGACTCTCATGGTCGCTGCCCTCACGGGCGTTTTTGCAACGGCTGCGCATGCACAAAGCAGCGTGACGCTGTACGGCTTGATCGACGCAGGTATCACCTACACGAACAACCAGCACGGTCACAGCAACTGGCAGGAAACCAGCGGTTCGGTGAATGGCAGCCGTTGGGGCCTGCGCGGTTCTGAAGACCTGGGTGGCGGTCTGAAGGCCATCTTCACGTTAGAAAACGGCTTCGGCATTAACGACGGCACGCTCAAGCAAGGCGGTCGTGAATTTGGCCGTCAAGCGTTCGTCGGTTTGACTAGCGACCAGTTCGGCGCCGTGACCCTCGGCCGTCAATATGACAGCATGGTCGACTACGTCGGCCCGCTGGCTCTGACCGGCACGCAATATGGCGGCACGCAATTCGCCCACCCGTTCGATAACGACAACCTGAACAACTCGTTCCGGGTGAACAACTCGGTCAAGTATCAGAGCGTCAACTACGGTGGCTTCAAGTTCGGCGGCCTGTACGGCTTCTCGAACCAGGCTGACGGCTTCGCGAACAACCGCGCCTACAGCGCCGGCGCGTCGTATAACTGGGGTGGCCTGAACCTCGCGGCCGCTTACCTGCAACTGAACAGCAACGGCGCAACTGGCGCGGCTGCAGCGTTCAATTCAGGCGGTGCGGTTTCGAGCGACAACACGTTCTTCGCTGCGCGTCAGCAAACGTGGGGCGCAGGCGCTAACTACGCGTTCGGCCCGGCAACGGTCGGCCTCGTGTACTCGCAAACCAATCTGTCGGGTCTCGCCGGTATCGGCGCAGGCGCTTCGGGTCAAACGGGCGGTGTTGGCGGCTTCGGCGGCAGCAGCGCGCACTTCCAGAACTTTGAAGCCAATGCTCGCTATGCGTTGACGCCGGCAGTCAGCGTCGCCGGTTCGTACACGTACACCCGCGCAAGCCTGGCTGGTACGCGTCCGCACTGGAACCAGTTCAACCTGCAAACCGCGTATGCGCTGTCCAAGCGTACCGACGTGTACCTGCAAGGCGAATACCAGCAAGTCAACGAAAACGCAGTCGTCGATGCCGACATCAACGGTCTCGGCGCTTCAGGCAACAACAAGCAAGTCGCTGTCACCGCAGGTCTGCGTCACCGCTTCTAAGCTCGCTTTAAAGCCTGCTTTCAGGCCACTGGCAATACCCGCCGCATCGAAAGGCGCCGTTCGCGGCGCCTTTTTTCTTGCGGCATGGAATCAGATTTACGTAGGAGAACGAGATGGACCGGCTGTCAGACGCCGAATGGGAGCGCATCAAACACCTATTACCCGCGCCGGGCGCCCACAAGTCGACCGGACGGCCAACCGCCGATTCGCGCGCCGTGCTTAATGCCATTCTCTGGATCGAGCGAACAGGCGAGCGCTGGCTATATCTGCCGGCGCACTTCCCGCCGCAACAGACGTGCTACGCCAGATATCTGCAATGGAAGCGCAACGGCATCCTGGATCAGATTCACGCGCTACTCGCTGGCGCCGGCACTTGCACCCGTCTGGAGCCGAATACAAACAATCCGGTTGCGGCCGGCTGAATCGCTCGCCCTCCGCCTGCCTGATTCGACAACCCGCCGCGGCGCCGCCCTTAACCGCCGGCGTCAGGCGGCGGATACCTGACGTCCAGAATGTCGATCGGCTGTGGGCCGGCAGGCGTGTACAACGTCACTGTATCGCCGATTCTGGCTTTGAGTAACGCCCGTGCAATCGGCGAAATCCAGCTTACGTGGCCGACATCCAGATCGACCTCGTCGACGCCGACAATCGTCACCTTGTGATCCTCACCGTCTTCGGTTGAATATTCGACGGTCGCGCCGAAGAAAACCTGATCGACGTTTTCCTGCTTGCTGCTGTCAACCGGTTCGGCGAGATCGAGGCGTTTGGTTAGGAAGCGGATCCGCCGATCAATTTCACGCAGACGCCGCTTGCCGTAGATGTAGTCGCCGTTTTCAGAGCGATCGCCGTTGGACGCCGCCCATGACACGAGCTTCACGACCTCGGGCCGCTCGTTGTCGATCAGATTCAGCAGTTCGTCACGCATGCGCCGGTAGCCGGCAGGCGTGATGTAGTTTTTCGTGCCCGGCGGAATTTCGGGCTGCGCGACGTCGAGATCGTCGTCATTCTCTTCGCTCGACTCTTTGACAAAGGCCTTGTTCATGATGGTCCATTAACTGCAGCAAACGACTGCCCCATCAAGGTTACACGATCAGGGGAGTGAGACAAATCATCGTTACATGCTTCCTTTTTTCAAAACCTTTGCTATAATCTCGTTTCTGCGTGCGGCTGTAGCTCAGTTGGATAGAGTACTTGGCTACGAACCAAGGGGTCGTGGGTTCGAATCCTGCCAGCCGCACCACTTATTCGAGGGCCTCCCTCTGGGGAGGCCCTTACGTTTTACCCAGTTTCATCGCAGTATCACTGCAAGCGTTACCTGTTTAGCGTGCGGCTGTAGCTCAGTTGGATAGAGTACTTGGCTACGAACCAAGGGGTCGTGGGTTCGAATCCTGCCAGCCGCACCACCTATGAAGGGCCTTCCGATCGGAAGGCCCTTTGTTTTTCAGGCGTCGTTTCTGCGCGGGCATCTGTCGCCGTGCTCGCGCAAGTGCTAACCGGCACTCACTACCGCGGTGGCGACTGAATATCGCCAATCTGCCCGTCCGGGCTCGGTACATCCACGAACGACCCACCCTCCGTTTGCTCACCGATCGGATGTACACGATCGCCCTGGAGCGTTTGCGGCTGACGCAGCACGTCGTCGACGCTATCGCCGAAGCGGCTTTCGACAAACGCCCTCAACAACGCAACCTGCAACGAATCGCCTCGCCCCTCTACGGTGCGATGGCCGCCCTGGAATTCCGCGACGCAATGTGCAGCGCCCCGCTCGGTCCGCTCGCGCACCTCCAGCCGCTGTGCGCGCTCCAACACGGCGGCAGCCGCTTCCCACGACGTCGACGGTGTGAAACGGCCATCCCACGGACGGCCGCGATCGTTGCCGCGAATCGCGACGGTTTCGCCGCTGTCGGTAAAGTAGATTTCGCGCACGAAGTCGTGCAGGCTGCGGGCGACCCAATAGTCGAGCGCCATGCCGTTGAGGTCGGCTACGTTCATCTGCGTGTTCTCCCTGAAGAACAGGTGAGACTCGCCGACGGCCGGCGCGTTCAGATTGGAATGGTGTACGGGCCTGAGGTGCCGCAAAAGAGGTCGCGCGAGGCGATCGGGCGCACGGGCGCACGGGCGATCGGACGACCTAAAGCCCGCCCGCTCCGCACAAGAGATCAGTAATCAGCCCGCTCGCGGTCGATCCTCATCCCACCGTCGTGCCGATGATGACCTTCGTCGCTCGGCCGCTCACGGGCGATCCGCATCACGTCCGGATTGGTCCGCACGCGGCGCATCACGTTGGCGAGATGCACGCGATCGCTCACCTGAATCACGAAGCGCAGCACCGTGGATTCCTGCGACAGGTCTTCGTCCATTGCGATGTGGACGATGTTGGCGTCTGCCGACGTGATGTCGGCCGCCACGCGGGCGAATACGCCCTTGGTGTTCTTCACCAGCACCTTCACGGCGACGTCGAACAGACGCCCAGGCTGCGGCGCCCACGCGACGTCGATCCAGCGGCCCGGATCACGCCGGTGAATGCGCTGCGCGACGCGGCAATCGGTGGTGTGGATCGCCATGCCGAGGCCGATGCCGATATAGCCCATGATGTCGTCGCCCGGAATCGGACGGCAGCACGCGGACAACTGCACCGACATGCCCTCCGTGCCGGTAATCACCACGGGCGGCGCATGCGGGTGGCTGCCGTCGGCGCGCGAACCGTCGTCGTCGGCATCGCGGCCGCTCATCAATACCTCGATGCGCTTGGCCATGACCGCCGCGACACGTCGGCCCAAGCCGATGTCCGCAAAGATTTCCTGACGATTCTTGTTGCCCGTCCACTGCACGAGCTTTTCCCACGCTTCCGGCGTGACATCCGACAGCGCAAGCCCGTAGCCCTTCAATGCCTGATCGACGAGCCGCTCGCCGAGTTGTACGGACTCGTTCAGACGCATTGTCTTCAGGTAGTGGCGGATCGCCGAACGCGCCTTGCCGGTACGCACAAAACCGAGCCAAGCCGGATTCGGCTTCGAATACGGCGCGGTGATCACTTCGACGATATCGCCGCTCTTCAACTCGGTACGCAGCGGCAGCAGTTCGTTGTTGATCTTCACCGCAACGCACTGGTTGCCCAGGTCGCTGTGGATCGAATACGCGAAGTCGAGCGCGGTGGCGCCGCGCGGCAACGCCATGATCTTCGACTTCGGCGTAAACACGTAGACCGCATCCGGGAACAGATCGATCTTCACGTGCTCGAGGAATTCGCTCGAATCGCCCGCTTCGCTCTGAATGTCGAGCAGCGACTTCAGCCACTGATGCGCGCGCTTTTGCACGTCGTTCAGATCCGCGCCGCCGTTCTTGTATAGCCAGTGCGCGGCGACGCCCGCTTCGGCTATCTCGTGCATCTTGCGCGTGCGCACCTGGAACTCGATAGGCGCGCCGAACGGACCGACCAGCGTGGTGTGCAACGACTGATAGCCGTTCACCTTCGGGATCGCGATGTAATCCTTGAACTTGCCCGGCACCGGTTTGTAGAGCGCATGCAGCGCGCCGATGCAGGTGTAGCACTCCAGCGCGCTCTCGACCACCACGCGAAAGCCGTACACGTCCAGCACCTGCGAGAACGACAACTGCTTGTCGCGCATCTTCTTGTAGATGCTGAAGATGGTTTTCTCGCGGCCGGTGACTTCGGCGTCGAGCTTCGCGTCAGCAATCGCGCGCTGCACCGACTCCAGAATCTTGCCGACCACTTCGCGCCGGTTGCCGCGCGCGGCCTTGACGGCTTTTTCGAGCGTGGCGTAGCGATGCGGATTGAAGTTCGCGAAGCTCAGGTCCTGCAGCTCGCGATAAGTATTGTTCAGGCCAAGCCGGTGCGCGATCGGCGCGTAGATATCGAGCGTTTCGCGCGCGACGCGGCGGCGCTTTTCGTGCGGCACCGCGCCCAGCGTGCGCATGTTGTGCAGGCGGTCGGCGAGCTTCACCAGAATCACGCGGACGTCGCGCGCCATCGCGAGCAGCATCTTGCGGAAGTTTTCCGCCTGCGCCTCTTCGCGATTGCGAAACTCCATCTTGTCCAGCTTCGACAGACCGTCGACCAGCTCGGCGACCTTCGCGCCGAACCGCTCGGCGAGCTCGGCCTTGGTCACGCCCTGGTCTTCCATCACGTCGTGCAGCAACGCGGCCATCAACGCCTGAGCGTCGAGGTTCCAGCCGGCGCAGATTTCCGCGACGGCGACAGGATGCGTGATGTAGGGCTCGCCACTCTGGCGGTACTGGCCGAGGTGGGCTTCGTCGCTGAAATGGAAGGCCGCCTTGATCTCCTTGATCTCTTCCGGCTGCAGATAGCCGGATAGAACGGAGGTCAGCTTGGCAATCGAGACGACGTCATGCCGGCGCGGTTGCTCCGGCGTGGCGGTCGGCCCGAACAGATGGCGAAACGACTGTTCGAGGACCGCGTCGATGTACTTCCGTGCAGACGAGGGCGAGTCGGCGTCGTGTTCCACTTCCGTGGCGGTGGGCGGGGTAGTACTCAATTTCGCCTCCGTAGCGGTTAGGGTTGGACGCCGGTCTGCACGTTGATGCAATTACTATGGCCAACAGGGTGTAGCAAATGCGGGTAATTCAAAAAAACGCGAAACCGGAACCGTGAGCGTTAAACCGGCACCTTCTTCAGCATTTCGACGCCGACCTGGCCGGCTGCGATTTCGCGCAGCGCGACGACCGTGGGCTTGTCGCGGCTTTCGATCTTCGGCGTATGACCTTGAGCGAGCTGACGTGCGCGATAGGTTGCGGCAAGCGCCAGTTCGAAACGATTCGGGATCTGTTTGAGGCAGTCTTCGACGGTAATGCGGGCCATGTTGAGTTCCTTCTTTCCAGAAAACGCTGGGCCGCCCCAAGTCTTCTTGTTGCCCTCGGGGGGCCTGGCGCGAAGCGACAGGTCTGGGGGCGTTAATTGATGTTGCTTATTCTACCTTATGTGCTCGGTACACCGCCGCGCTCACGCGTGCGGCAGATGGATTCCGAGCTGCACGAAAAGCTGCGTATGGCGCGCGTATTGCGACGCGAAGCGCGAACGCGTCGCCGCCACCAGACATTGCAGTTCGCCGAGCGCGCGATCGAAGTTCTCGTTGATCACCACGTACTCCGCTTCGGCCGCGTGCGCCATCTCGCTGCCGGCTGCGAGCAGGCGTCGCGTGATCACGTTCGGCTCGTCCTGGCCGCGCTTTTTCAGACGCTCTTCGAGCGCTTCCAGCGACGGCGGCAAGATGAAAATTTCGACCGCGTTGTGAAACTGTTTCTTCACCTGCTGTGCGCCCTGCCAGTCGATTTCGAGCAGCACGTCGTGGCCGCTCTTCATCTGCTGTTCGATCCACACGCGCGACGTGCCGTAGTAGTTGCCGTGCACTTCCGCGCTTTCCAGAAACTCGCCTTCGTCGTGGCGCTTCATGAAATCGTCGACGGTGGTGAAGTGATAGTGCTCGCCGTCCTGCTCCTTCGGACGCGGCGGGCGCGTCGTGTACGAGATCGACAGACGGATCGCAGCGTCGCCGGCGAGCAGCGCGTTCACGAGCGTCGACTTGCCCGCGCCCGACGGCGCGACGACCATGAACAGGTTGCCGGGATAAGCGCCCGCGTAAGGATTGCGCGGTGCGCCGTGTTCGCGTGTGTGGTCGGTCATGTTCGTGTTGCTCCAGCTTTATTCCAGATTTTGTACTTGCTCGCGCATCTGCTCGATAAGCAGCTTCAAGGTCATCGACGAATCCGCCAGTTCCTTCGCGGCCGCCTTCGAACCGAGCGTGTTCGCTTCGCGATTCAGTTCCTGCATCATGAAGTCCAGACGCTTGCCGACCTTGCCGCCCTTCTGGATCACGTGACGCGTTTCGTTCAGATGAGCCGTGAGACGCGACAGTTCTTCGGCGATGTCGATCCGGATGCCGTACATCGTCACTTCCTGGCGAATCCGTTCGTTGATTTCTTCACGCGACACGATCGTCGCCGCCGTGTCCGGCGCGGCGATGCCGAGCGCTTCCTGCAAACGTTCGACGATCTTTTGCTGGTGCTTCGTGATCAACTCGGGCACGAGCGGCGTGATCTTCGTGACGATCGCTTCCATTTCGGTGACGTTGGCGAGCAGCATCGTCGCCAGTTGCGCGCCTTCGCGGGCACGCACGTCGATCAGATCGGCAATCGCCTGCTTGCCGCATGCGAGCACCGCGTCGCGCAACACTTCCGGCGCGACGCCGGTTTCGGCCAGCACGCCCGGCCAGCGCAGAATTTCGCCGGTGCGCAGGCGCCCGGCTTCCGGGAACGTCGACAGCACGGTGCGCTCGAGCAGCGCGAGTTGCGCCAACGCATCGCGATTGATCGAGCCGGCGTTCGCCGATTGCTCGCTGCGCTGCAGGTTGATACGAATATCGACCTTGCCGCGCGACAGCTTGTTCATGAGCATTTCGCGCAGCGTCGGTTCGGTGACGCGCACGTCTTCCGGCATCCGGAAGTTCAGATCGAGAAAGCGCGAGTTCACCGTGCGCAGTTCGACCGACACGCTCACGCCGCCCGTGCCCGAAGCCGCGACGAGTTCGCGCGTGGCGCTCGCATAGCCAGTCATGCTGTAGATCATCGTATTTCTCGCGATTGTGGCCATGCTTTCGAAGATGGCCGAAGAGTCGAATCGCCCGGCGTGTACGAGACGCGGGGCGGAGAATCCGCATTATCCCATTTTTGCCGGCAGCACCCGTTGGCGAGCCCCGGCGGATGCGGCCGGCCGCACGAATGTGCGCCCCGCGGGAACGGCGGTAAAATCGCGCTTTCCCTCTGCTTTCTTCGACACCTATCCCAACATGACCGACACCACCCAACGCCCCAGCGGCCGCCCGGCCAATCAGCTGCGCGACGTGCGCATCACGCGCCACTACACGAAGCACGCGGAGGGCTCGGTGCTGGTCGAATTCGGCGACACCAAAGTCATCTGTACGGCGAGCATCGCCGAAAGCGTGCCGTCGTTCCTGCGCGACCGCGGCCAGGGCTGGCTGACTGCCGAATACGGAATGCTGCCGCGCGCGACCCATACGCGCAGCGATCGCGAAGCGGCGCGCGGCAAACAGACCGGACGCACTCAGGAAATCCAGCGTCTGATCGGCCGCGCGCTGCGCTCGGTGTTCGATCTCGAGAAGCTCGGCGCGCGCACGCTGCATATCGATTGCGACGTGATCCAGGCCGACGGCGGCACGCGTACCGCGAGTATCACCGGCGCATTCGTCGCCGCGCATGACGCGGTCGCCAAACTGCTGGCCACGGGCCGCATCGAAAGCTCGCCGATCACCGATTACGTCGCGGCGATTTCGGTCGGCGTGTACGACGGCCTGCCGGTGCTCGATCTCGACTACGACGAAGACTCGCAGTGCGACACCGACATGAACGTCGTGATGACGGGCTCGGGCGGCTTCGTCGAAATTCAGGGCACTGCGGAAGGCGTGCCGTTCTCGCGCGACGAAATGAATGCGCTGCTCGATCTCGCGAGCGGCGGCATCAACACGCTGATCGCGAAGCAGAAAGCGGCTTTGGAGCTCAAGGGTGAGTGAGCTTGGCGACCGCGGTGCGTCCGGCGCGCCGTTGAAGAAGATCGTGCTGGCGTCGAACAACGCGGGCAAGCTGCGTGAATTCGCTGCGCTGCTCGGCGCGGCCGGCATCGAACTGATTGCGCAGGGCGCGTTGAACGTGCCGGAGGCCGAAGAGCCGTATCCGACGTTCGTCGAGAACGCGCTGACCAAGGCGCGTCACGCGGCCAGACTCACCGGCCTGCCCGCGCTCGCCGACGATTCGGGCCTCTGCGTGCGCGCGTTGCGCGGCGCGCCGGGCGTCTACTCGGCACGCTATGCGCAGCTCGCCGGCGGCGAGAAAAGCGACGCGGCGAACAACGCCCGCCTCGTCGCGGCTTTGCAAGGCGAAGCCGACCGCCGCGCGTATTACTTCTGTGTGCTCGCGCTGGTGCGCCACGCCGACGATCCCGAACCGCTGATCGCCGAGGGCCGTTGGCACGGCGAGATTGTCGATGCGCCGCGCGGCGCACATGGCTTCGGCTACGACCCGCACTTCTTTTTGCCGACGCTGAACGCGAGCGCCGCGGAACTGGAGCCGGCCGTGAAGAACGCCAGCAGCCATCGCGCGATTGCGTTGCGTCAACTGTTAGCGCGTTTGACGGAGGAAGCGTGATTCCGATCAAGCCGGCGCCGGCCGACATCGGCAACGGCGTGATCAAGGCCTTTACGTCGCCGGGCAGCATTCGTCTGACGTCGTTGCCGCCGCTCGCCTTGTACGTGCATTTTCCGTGGTGCGTGCGCAAGTGCCCGTATTGCGATTTCAATTCGCACGAGTGGAAGGGCGACAGCTTTCCCGAGAACGACTATCTCGATGCGTTGCGTGCCGATCTCGAGATGGCGCTGCCGCTCGTGTGGGGGCGTCAGGTGCATACGGTGTTCATCGGCGGCGGCACGCCGAGTTTGCTGTCGGCGGCGGGACTGGATCGCATGCTGTCCGACATTCGCGCGCTGCTGCCGCTCGACGCCGACGCGGAGATCACGCTCGAGGCCAACCCCGGCACGTTCGAAGCCGCGAAGTTCGCGCAGTTTCGTGCGAGCGGTGTGAACCGGTTGTCGGTCGGCATTCAGAGTTTCGACGAAGCACATCTGAAAGCGCTCGGCCGGATTCACGATTCGACGCAGGCGCGTCACGCGGTCGACGTGGCCGCCGGCACCTTCGACAACTTCAATCTCGATCTGATGTTCGCGTTGCCCGGGCAGACGCTCGCGCAATGCCAGGCCGACATCGAGACGGCGTTGTCGTACGCGCCGCCGCATCTGTCGCTGTACCACCTGACGCTCGAACCGAACACGCTGTTTGCGAAATTCCCGCCTGCGCTACCCGACGACGACGCATCCGCCGATATGCAGGACTGGATTCACGAACGCACGACGGCGGCCGGTTACGGTCGCTACGAGGTGTCCGCTTATGCGCAACCGCATCGGCAGAGCAAACACAATCTGAACTACTGGCGTTTCGGCGATTATCTCGGCATCGGCGCGGGCGCGCATACCAAGCTGTCGTTTCCGAACCGCGTGCTGCGTCAGGTGCGCTACAAGCATCCCACTACGTTCATCGAGCAGGCTAAAGCGGGCACGGCCGTGCAGGAAGAGCACGAAGTCGGGCCGCGCGATCTGCCGTTCGAATTCATGCTCAACGCGCTGCGTCTGGTGGAAGGCTTTCCGGTGTACCGGTTCATCGAACGAACGGGGCTTTCGATGACGTCGATCGAGCCGGCGTTGCAGGAAGCGGAACGACGCAAGCTGATCACGCGCGACCATGAAAAAATCGCGCCGACGCCGCTTGGCCAGGCGTTCCTGAATGATCTGCAAGCGCTGTTTCTGAAGGATCCGCAGTGATTGCGACTCGACCGGGCGCCGCAGTGAGGTTTTTTCAGGTTACAATTTAGGGCTTGGAGGTGTGGCCGAGTGGTTTAAGGCACCGGTCTTGAAAACCGGCGAAGGAGTGATCCTTCCGTGAGTTCGAATCTCACCGCCTCCGCCAAGGTATTTAATGAAAACGGGCCGCTCGGCCCGTTTTTCGTTTCTGCATGGCCGATGTCGCGGGTGTCTGCTAACGGAAGGCCGCTCCCTCACCACCCCCGCCGTCGAACAAACCCCGCAACCTGCTGCGCGACAATCCGATACCCGCCCGCGCTCAAATGCTGGTTATCCACACGCAACGACCCCGGCACGACATCGGCGGAACGATCGGCCTGGTCCGCCATCGACGCATTGGCGCTCGCCACCAGCGCCGCGCGCACATCGACGAAATTATTTGGAAAGCGCGCTGCCAGTTGCCGGTTCAGCGCCACCACCGTGTCGTACTTCGCCGTGCCCCTGCCCTCGCCCGCCCCGTTCAAAATCGCCAGCACGATAAAGCGCTCGTGTCCGACATGCGCGGCCATCTGTTCGATATTGCTCACGGTCATGCCGGTCCGTTCCGTGTTGACATCGTTGCGGCCGGCCCAGAACACGTTGATGTCGTGACGATAGTCGTCCACCAGAAATGGACTGTCGGGCGGCACAGTCACTGACGCCCCCTCTGTATCCCGCACGAAAACATGGCCGCCCGTCGGTGCGTAGGCCAGCTTGCCCGGCGTGCCGAGCAAGCCGCCATGCACCTCGCCAATCCCCGCACCGGGAATCGACACGTCGTTCGTCAACGTGACCGCAACGCTTCCCGCAGCCGGCAACCGGTTACCCGCCACCCGCAAGCGCGGCACCAGCGCGCCCTCGCGCGCCGCGATCGAATCCGATGTCTGCCCCGACACGCCGAAATTCCGCACAACACGGCCGTCAAGCAATGCGGCCAGTTGATAAGGCCATGTGCCAGGCAAACCACCGATACCAGGCGTGCCGGTGGTCAGCGAATCGCCCCATGCGTCGATGGGCTGGTTCGGCGAACCGGCCTGCGCCGACGATGTCTGCAGAACGCCAATCGTCGACACAGTTAGCAGCAGCGCGAACCAGCGTGAATAGCGCGCGCTCATGATCTCAACGCGATGCGTCGATGGGAGCCGCGCGTTGCGTCGGCGTGCGGCCGCTTGCCAGCTTTCGCGCGAGCAGGCCGCCGAGTGATATCCCCGGACGCTCCAGGCACACATACCCCAGATAACTGACCGGCACGATCATCAAGGCAGCGAGAATCAGCGACCACGTGGCCCCAAGCGAAGTCGCGGAAACATGAACGACAGCCAGCAGCACGACGGCGTGAAACAGATACAGGCTGTACGAGATTTTGCCGAGAAACGGCAACGGCCAGACGAGCAGCAGGCGCGCGAACGAAGCGACCGACACCGCCGACGCAATGATCCCGCACACCGCGAGCAACACGAACCAGTCGAACAGATAGTCGCTGAGCACGCCGGACACGACGAAAGACATCGGCCGTGCCGCCGCATATAGCAGCAACGAGCCGCCGAGCACGACGAAGCCGAGGCGGCCCGCCGCCGGCGTCCCGCTCAACCGTGCGGCAATCTCGCGCCGATGTTTCGCCAACGCGCCGCCCGCCACGAACATCAACAGATAATGCAGCGTCGGCAACCATTCGGCCGACACGCTGGCCTGAATGACCGGATGAGCGGTCCACATCGCATGAACACCCACCGCGAGCGAAATTGCGGCGGCGCCGAACAGCGAACACCACGTCGGCAAATAACGCATAACCACGACAATCGGCATGAAGATCAACGAAATGCGCATTTCGTACACGAGCGACCACACCACGGGATCGAGCCGGTCCGATTGAAACGGAAGCACGAACAGCACATGACGAACCAGGTCGACGCCGGCGAGCGTCGGCTGCCAGCCGCCGTTGAACCACGGTCCCGCCCAGTCGACGGTCCCGCCATACGTGAACACGTAGCACGCGTACGCAAACGCAATCGCGCCCGCATACGGCAAATAGATGCGGCAGATGCGCCGGATCGCGTACTCGCCGTAGCCGGGTTGGCGAGCGCCGTCGATTTGCAGCGTCAGCACGAAGCCGCTCAACGCGAAAAACAGGATCACGGCTTCATGGCCGCCGCAAAACAGTCTCAATGGCGTATGGCGCAGACCCAGCAACGGAGCCAGCAACGTGAAATGCGAGAGCACCACGGTCAGAGCGGCAACGCCACGCAATGCGTCGAGTTGTGCATAGCGCCCATCGCGATCCATCGAGCCTCCCCGTCGTCATACTCGCGGCATCGGCGCGCGAAGATGCGCGCGCCGATGCCGGCGAGAAGACTCGATTGTTATGAGGTTTCGCCGACGGGTCTGTGTCCTGGCCAACCTTTGTCATGCGATTGCCATCGAAATCGCCAGCTATCATCACACGCTAAGCACGTCCAGCTTCTCGCGTGCATCCGCGCACCGGCGATTCAGGTCGCGATGCATCAACTGGCTGTCGAGCAGCGCCGATACATCGGTCAAACCATAATCAAAGCGCAACACGTACTCGATATCCGTGTAATCGTGATAAGCGCCGCTATCGGCCAGCTTCTGCGCTTCGACGAAAGCCGCATGTTGCCGCTCGCCGTTCATCAGGTCTCTGATCGCCATGGTTGCCGCTCCGAGGAACAGTGGCTCCCATCATAGCAATGCAAATTCAAACGCACGGTAGCGCGCACGCAACACCTGGTGTTTTCCGTAGACGCCGCCGCTGCGTGCCGCCGCTGTGTGATCACACCGCCGCAACCGGCACCTCGATGTCACGCCATCTGACGATAAGAATTCGTCCGACATAACACAACGTGCCCGCCACGCCGACAACCACGCCCATCCCCGTCGGCGAAGTCCCTTCCCACAGTCCGACCGCGAGACTCGACAATGCGCCCAGCGCGAGCTGCATCGCGCCGAACACAGCGGCTGCGGCGCCGGCGTTCATCGGATAGCGGTGCATCAGATCGGTCGTGCAATTCGCGGACAACAACCCCACCACGCCCACGACGAAAAACAGGCCCGCGACGATCGACCACAAGCCGCCCCAGCCGGTCAACGACACGAGACAGACGAACAGCGAAGCCACGCAACTGACGGTGGCCGCGAACGAAATGATCGGCAGCGAGCCGAGCCGCCCGACGAGTCGCGTATTCATGAAGTTGCCGAACATGATGCCGACGATGTTCAGCGCAAACAGAAACCCGTAATGCTGCGCAGGCACATGGAAGTATTCGATGTACACGAACGGCGTCGCGGTGATGTACGCGAACATCGACGCGAACGCCATCCCGCCGCACAGCATGTGCCCCCACGCGACCGGATCGCGCAGCAGCTTGCCGTAAGCGCCGAACGACCGGAACAGCGCCGACTCGGCCCGCTTCTCGCGCGGCCACGTTTCCGGCACCTTCAGATACGCGGTGGCCGCGCACACGGCGCCGAACAGCGTCAACGCGACGAACACCACACGCCAGCCGCCGAGCAGCAGCAACTGTCCGCCGATCAGCGGCGCGAGCAGCGGACCGATCGACGTCACGATCGCCAGCATCGACAGCACGCGGGCGGCATCGGTCGGGCCGTGCGCATCGCGGGCGATCGCGCGCGCCAGCACGGAGGCTGCACCCGCGCCAAGCGCCTGCACGAAGCGGAATATCACCAGCGAACCGATCGAGAACGACAGTGCGCACGCGATGGTGGCCAGCGTATACATGACGATGCCGCCCAGCAGCACCGGCCGGCGGCCATAGGTATCCGATAGCGGCCCATACAACAGCATGCCGAACGAGAAGCCGAACATGAAGCTGGTCAGCGTGGTTTGCGCCGCGCCGGTGCTGATCGCGAAGGCCTGCGCGATGGTCGGCAGGCTCGGCAGATACATGTCGATGGAAATCGGCCCGCACGCGGCAAGCGCGCCGAGCAACAGGATCAGCCGGCCATCGGGCCGGCGACTGGCGACGTGAGACATGGGAATCCAGATGAAGCGCCGCGATTGGCAACGAAACGGGATGACACAGAGAAAACGGCCAACCTTCAGCGCGTGAACAGCCCCGATTGTACGCGACGGGTAATGTGATCGTCAGCGCGTCCGCCTTACCGGAAGCCACCGGAGCATGGCACGCGAGCGCTGAGGCAAGCGTACTCGCGATCAGTTAAGCTGCCGCGTGAACGCCGCCGGTGAGACGCGAAAGCGTCGGCGGCGCCTCTTCAATCTGTCGATTCCAACAATCCGATGACCGCCTTTCTGCTGATCTGGAGCCCCAGGAAATGGCCGTGGCCCGAGCTGCCCGACGTGGCGAAACGCGTTGCCGCGGGTGTCGCCGTCGCGGATGTCTGGGGCTGCGGATTCGCCCGCAGCATCCTGCCGGGCGACCGCGTGTTTCTGCATCGGGTCGCGCAGGAGCCGAAGGGCATCTTCGGCTCGGGCTACGTGACGCGGGCGCCCTACGAAGTACCCGACGCGGCGACCAAACGCGGCTATCGGCTGTGCATCGACTTCGTCTACGACTGGGTGGTGGATGCGCACGAAGGCGTCGTCATTTCACGCGACGCGTTGCGCACGCATCCGTTTTCCGTGCAGACATGGGATGCGCAGAGCTCCGGCACAGTGATCAAACCGATCGCCGAGGGCGCGCTGGAAAAGCGCTGGGCCGAATTGACCGGCAAGCGCAAACCGCCGCGCGGCATCTGAAGCATCGCCCGGGCCATGCACAAGGCCTGCCAGGCCCAACCAGGCCCAAAACCTCATCACGCCGACTCCGGTACAATTTCTCCACCTTCCCCAGCGCCGCACGCGCCGCACCGTGGGCAGTCCATCTGCCCGTCGCCGCTCGTGCCGCTGCGCAACCCGTTCCAGCCAGACACCATGTCCAGAAACCAGATCCTGTTCGACCGCGCCCAGCAAACCATTCCCGGCGGCGTGAACTCGCCCGTGCGCGCGTTCCGCTCGGTAGGCGGCACGCCGCGCTTCATCGAACGCGCAGAAGGCGCCTACTTCTGGGACGCCGACGGCCAGCGCTACATCGACTACATCGGCTCGTGGGGTCCGATGATCCTCGGCCACGTGCACCCCGAAGTACTGGAAGCCGTGCAACGCGTGCTCGCCAACGGCTTCTCCTTCGGTGCACCGACCGAGTCCGAAGTGGAAATCGCCGAGGAAATCTGCAAGCTGGTGCCGTCGATCGAACAGGTGCGGATGGTGTCGAGCGGCACCGAGGCGACCATGAGCGCGCTGCGTCTCGCGCGTGGCTTCACGAACCGCAGCCGCATCGTCAAGTTCGAGGGCTGTTATCACGGCCACGCGGACAGCCTGCTCGTCAAGGCCGGCTCGGGTCTCCTGACCTTCGGCAATCCGACCTCCGCGGGCGTGCCGGCGGACATCGCGAAACACACCACCGTGCTCGAATACAACAACGTCGCCGAACTCGAAGAAGCGTTCAAGGCGTTCGGCAATGAGATCGCCTCGGTGATCGTCGAGCCGGTGGCGGGCAACATGAACCTCGTGCGCGCCACGCCCGAGTTCCTGCAAGCGTTGCGGCGCCTGTGCACCGAGTACGGCTCGGTGCTGATTTTCGACGAAGTGATGTGCGGCTTCCGCGTAGCACTCGGTGGCGCGCAACAGGTCTACGGGATCACGCCTGACCTCACCTGCCTCGGCAAGGTGATCGGCGGCGGGATGCCGGCGGCGGCCTTCGGCGGCCGGCGCGACATCATGGCTCATCTCGCGCCGCTCGGCGGCGTCTATCAGGCGGGCACGCTGTCGGGCAATCCGATCGCGGTCGCCGCGGGCCTGAAAACGCTGCAGTTGATCCAGGCGCCCGGCTTCTACGACACGCTCGCCGCGCGCACCGCGCGTCTCGCGCAAGGTCTCGCCGACGTCGCACGCGAAGCGAAGGTGCCGTTCTCGGCCGATTCGCTTGGCGGCATGTTCGGCCTGTATTTCACGGAGTCGATCCCGACCAGTTTTGCCGAAGTCACGAAGAGTGACGTGCCGCGCTTCAACGCGTTCTTCCACAAGATGCTCGACGCGGGCGTGTACTTCGCGCCGTCGGCGTATGAAGCCGGCTTCGTTTCGAGCGCGCACGACGACTCGATCATCGACGCCACGCTCGACGCCGCACGTGGCGCGTTCGCGTCGCTCGCGGCCTGAGCCCCGGCGAATCCGAACACGAACACAGACACGACGAACACGAAGCTCAACCACCCGACCGGACACCGATGTTTTCGCAAACCGACTTCGTCCATATGGAACGCGCGCTCGCGTTGGCCAGGCGCGGCATGTACACCACCGACCCGAACCCGCGCGTCGGCTGCGTGCTCGTCAAGAACGGCGAGGTGATCGGCGAAGGCTTCACGCAACCCGCCGGCCAGGACCACGCCGAAGTTCGCGCGTTGAAAGACGCGCGCTCGCGCGGCCACGATCTGCGCGGCGCGACCGCTTATGTGACGCTCGAACCGTGCAGCCATTTCGGGCGCACGCCGCCGTGCGCGAACGCGTTGATCGACGCGCACGTCGAACGCGTGGTCGCGGCGATGGAAGATCCGAATCCGCAGGTCTCCGGCCGTGGTCTGAAGATGCTGCGCGACGCGGGCATCGAAGTGCGCTGCGGATTGCTCGCGAACGAAGCGCATGAACTGAACATCGGCTTCGTGTCGCGCATGACGCGCGGCCGGCCTTGGGTACGCATGAAAGTGGCGGCCTCGCTGGATGGCCGTACCGGTTTGCCTTCCGGCGTCAGTCAGTGGATCACCGGCGAGGCCGCGCGCGCCGACGGTCACGCGTGGCGCGCGCGGGCCTCGGCGATCCTGACCGGCATCGGCACGGTGCGCGAAGACAATCCGCGCATGACCGTGCGCGCGATCGACACGCCGCGCCAGCCGCAACGCGTGCTGATCGACAGTCAGCTCGACGTGCCGCCCGACGCGCAGATACTCGCCGGCGCGCCCACGCTGATCTTCTGCGGCAATCTGGATGAGCGCCATACCGAACGCGCCAGCGCGCTGCGCGATCGCGGCGCGGAGATCGTGCAACTGGCCAACGCTTCCGGCAAGGTCGATCTGCCCGCGATGCTGAAGATTCTCGGCGAGCGCAACGTCAACGAATTGCATGTGGAAGCGGGTTACAAGCTGAACGGCTCGCTGCTGCGCGAAGGCTGCGTGGACGAGCTGCTGGTCTATCTCGCGCCGAGCCTGCTCGGCATGGATTCGATGAGCATGTTCAGTCTCGCCGCGCCGGCAACGCTCGACGAGCGCGTGCAACTGAGCTTCCACTCGGCCGACCGGATCGGCGAAGATCTGCGCATTCTCGCGCGCTTCGTGCCGCGTAGCGCACCGGCTACCGACGCCGAGCCCGCTCCCCAACCTACTTCGAATTGATCAAGGATTAGCACGATGTTTACAGGAATCGTCGCGGCAGTGGGCCGCATTGAATCGGTCAAACCCCTCGGCACCGATGGCGACGCGGGCGTACGCCTGCATGTCGAAGCCGGCGGCCTCGACCTCGAAGACGTGCAGCTCGGCGACAGCATCACGATCCAGGGCGCCTGCATGACGGTGGTGGAGAAAACCGCGCGTTCGTTCGACGTGGACGTATCGCGGGAAAGCCTGAACTGCACGGTCGGTCTTGGCGAGCCGGGCGACGTCAACCTCGAGAAAGCGCTGCGCGCGCACGACCGGCTCGGCGGCCATATCGTTTCCGGTCACGTGGACGGCCTCGGCACGGTCACGCATTTCGCGCCGGTCGGTGAGTCGCATGAGTTGCGTGTGCTGGCGCCGCGCGAGATCGGCCGCTATCTGGCATTCAAAGGGTCGATTACGGTCAACGGCGTGAGCCTGACGGTCAACTCGATCGCCGATCGCGCCGATGGCTGCGAATTCTCGATCAATCTGATTCCGCACACGGTGCAGGTGACGTCGCTGAAGAATCTGCGTGAGGGGTCGAAGGTGAATCTCGAGATCGATCTGATTGCGCGGTACGTGGAGCGGATGCTCAGCGCGAATCAGGACGGCGATAAGCCCTTGAAGTAACTCGGTTTCTCGCCAGGCGACCGTCTACCGATGCGAAGCGCCGCGCTCCGTGCGATCCGCTTCCTCATAGCTCGAGAACAACTGGCACACGGCACCCGCATCGAGACAGCCATGCAGCAGTTCACGAAACTCGTGGTCGCAAAAGCGCTGGGCCACATCGGCCAGTAACCGTAGATGCGTGCTGTTTGCCCATTCCGGAACGAGCAGAACCACCACATCGCTCACCGGTTTGCCATCCGGTGCATCGAACGGAATCGGTATCACGGGGCGAACGTAAAAAGCCATGGCGTGACGCAGCGCTCGTATCTGACCGTGCGGGACGGCCACGCCTTGGCCGAGTCCAGTCGAGCCCAGTGCTTCACGTGCCGTGAGCCCTTCGGTCACGCTCGTTGCCGATAACCCATGGTGTTGTTCGAAGAAGCGGCCGAACTGCGCGAAAAGTGTCTCCCGGTCAACCGCGTCCAGACCAAGCAGAACATGCTGCGGTGAAAGCAGTTGCGCAAGGGTGCCTCCTTTTTCGGCCGTTTCAACACGCTCAATGGGTAAGTCGGCGCGCGGCAGCGTCTCGCCATTCATCAGGTCCCGCCAGGCGTCCGTCGGCGCGTCGGGGATTTCAAGCAGCCGCCCCATCTCGGCTGTCGGCGCCAGATGGGCGAGCCGCTGAATCGCCCCGTTGACCGCTTCCTTCGGCAGATAGAGCGATAGCCGCACACGGCCGGTTCCGTGTAGCGGCGTGACGCGAATGGTCCATTGCTGACCACCGCAGTCCCGGATCAGCGCCTGGCGCAACGGCGTGGCGTGCTGGGCGTCCACGGTGATGCGCATCATCACATTGCGGCCGGCCGCGCTCCGCGACCGGCCATGGGGCGGAGTTTTACCCAGTCCGAAAAAAGTCCGTAGACCAACCAGCGCGCGAGTCATAGCGGCCCCTGTGCGTTATCTGCTATCAGGTTAGCCGGATCGCCATTAACTTGGCGTAAAAAGTCGCTGCCGGTCGCTAACCTGATCCCGACGGGTCGTCCCGATGCCTCGCTCCACATAATCGACTGACGACGCTCCCGTGCTCCAGCCTGTCGGCGGTAATGAGCCGGTCCACATCCTCCGTGCTGCGCACAACTGGTAGCATTCGGGGCACTCGCACAGGCCGCATCCGGGTCATCAGATCGGATGAAAAACTTGAGTCCAGTGATGGCGGCATTGAGCGACAACGGTGAAACTCTGTTCTCAACGCTTGTAGGGATGTTCCAATGCTCTGGAAGATTGAAGGCTCCGAGACGCATATTCTGGGTTCGGTTCACTTCACCAACCTTGATCCGCTTCGGTTACCGACCACTGCCGTAGAGGCATTCAGAACCTCCCGTCATATCGTATTCGAAGCGGAGTTGTCGACACCTCCCGACTCCGCGCCCCTCTTGCTGTCGAATGACACGACACTCAAAGAATGTGTGACCGACGTGACGTATGCGCGGGCTCATTCGCATTGGCGGCGGCTAGGACTTCCCGTCACCCATCTTCCGCGATTCAAGCCCGGTGCGGCGGCGCTGATCCTTCACCTGAACCAAGCGGCAAAGAACGGCTATGTGATCGAACGAGGCATAGATCGGGTTCTTTGGGATCGTGCTGCTCGCGACGCAAAGCGTCGTGGGGCGCTTGAGACAATTGAAGCTCAGACCACTGCATTGACATCGTCGCCGATTGCAGAACAGGCCTCCATGTTGGAGTACTTCGTCAACGGCGATCTCGGTCTTTCCGCGTTGTCTTCGCGAGTGCGCGCCTGGATGCACGGTAATACCTTGCCGTTCGACGCCGCGTTGGCGGACAACCGTCGGCGGTGGCCGGCAATGTCTGAAATTCTGATCGATCAGCGAAACAGGAATTGGGTACCAACCATAGTCCGAATGGCCGGCGATCAGGAGCGTCGACTTATCGTGGTCGGCGCGCTCCACACAGTCGGTCCGATCGGATTGCCGCGACTCCTGTCGAAGCATGGGCTGTGTTTGCGTCCCCGAGCCTGGCACCTCGCTTAATCACTTTACAGACACCATTGCGTGACGGTATTCGCCCGGGTCGACAACGGCGGTTGAATGAAACGATTTGAACTGCTCGCCCATACCATGGCCGACGAAATTCGCTCGGGCCGCCGCCCGGTGGGCTCCCGGATGCCCTCGCTGCGACAACTGACCACCCAGCACAGCGTCAGCCAGTCCACCGTATTCCGCGCCTACTACCTGCTTGAAGAAATGGGCCTGATCCGGGCGCGCGAGCGCTCCGGATACTACGTCGCGCCGGGCGCCGCGCTCGATCGGCAAACAAGCCCGCGTCCCTCCGTGGCAGTCGAGGCCGCCAAAGTCGAGATTAGCGACCTTGTTTTTTCGGTACTCGATGCCGCGAAACATCCTGATATCGTTCCGCTGGGCTCGGCATTTCCGTCGCCGCTGCTGTTTCCGCTGCAACGTCTCGCCAAGTCGCTCGGCCACGCCAGTCGTCTGATCGGTCCGTGGAGCACGGTCGTGGATTTGCCGCCCGGAAACGAGCAATTGCGCCGCCAGATTTCCTTACGCTATAGGGGAATGGGTATCGCGCAATCGATGGAAGAGATCGTGGTCACCAATGGCGCGTTGGAAGCGCTCAACCTGTGCCTGATGGCCGTGACGCGCCCAGGCGATCTCGTGGCAGTCGAGTCGCCCGGTTTCTATGCGGCATTGCAAGCGATTGAGCGGCTCGACCTGAGAGCGGTTGAGATTCCTGTCGACCCGGTCTCGGGCCTCGACCTGGACGCGTTGTCGGAAGCCCTCGACAGGCAGCCCATCCGGGCCTGCTGGTTCATGACCAACTTTCAGAATCCGACCGGCGCGGCGATGTCGCTGGAGAAAAAGAAGGCGCTGGTCGAACTGCTGGAGCGACATGACGTCCCGCTCATCGAGGACGATGTATATGGCGAACTGCATCATGGCCCCACTGCCCCGCAGCCCGCGATAGCCTTCGACAAAAAAGGCCTCGTGATGCACTGCAGTTCGTTTTCGAAGACGCTCGCGCCGGGCTATCGCATTGGTTGGGTAGCGGCCGGGCGTTTCACGCACAAGGTACAGCGGCTGAAGTTGATGACCACGCTATCGGCCAGCATTCCGGCTCAGGCAGGTATAGCCGATTACCTTCAGCACGGCGGGTACGACAAGCATCTACGAAAACTGCGCACGGCATTGCGCAACCAGCTTGCCGGCATGGATGCGTTGCTACGACGCTGGATGCCCGGGGATTCGCAATGGACGTTACCGGGCGGCGGCTATTTTCTGTGGCTCCGACTTCCGTCGCGGGTCGACGCAATGAAACTGCACCGTCTTGCGATCGAGCACGGCGTTAGCATTGCACCGGGCCCCATCTTCTCGGCGCGCCACGTGTTTCAGGACTACGTCAGGCTGAATTTTGGCCACCCATGCGACGACAGAACCGCCCATGCCGTCAAGACTTTGCACTCGTTGTTCGAACAGGCTCGCGAATGAACGGGCAACGATAGCCCCGCGACTGCAAAAAGACGGCACGGACCCCGCAGATGCAAAGCGCCAGTTCGAACGCTTCTCCGGCTACTATCAGGCCGACGTCGCAACGGCCGGAACCTTTGCCGGCGGCACGCCTTCTACTGTCGGCCGCTGTTGAACCGAACCGGGATAACGCAGGTATACGAATCGCCGAATGGGGCTCGGCGCTCATGCATCGAGCCCCGCTGCGATACGCGTTCGAACCTGCGGCGCATTGCCGTCCAGAGCCGCGATCGCCTCGGAACCTAATCTCTCGACATCGCCCTGTCGACTGACATCTGCGTCGGCATCATGTTCTCGTTTGCGTTGTGCATGACCCACAACGACAGCCCCACGATGACCGCAATCAGGAATGCCGTACAGGCGAACACCCCGGTGTTGGCCCGTTGGTCGCGTGACGCGCCGATATGAAGAAAGAAGATCAACTGCACGACGAGTTGCACGACGCACAACACGACGATTGCCGCGAGTCCATAAGCATGGGGAAGCTTGCCGAACATCACGACACCAAATGATGCGAGTGTCAGGATAAGCGATAACGCCATGCCGACCCCATAGCTCTGAAGGCTACCGTGGGACGATCCATGTGCTGTGTCGAGCGACACCTGTTGCTGAGAAGTGCTTTTCATACGAAGTTGCGCAGATAGATGAAGGTGAACACGCAGATCCAGATCAGATCGAGGAAATGCCAGAACATGCTCAGACAGGCGAGCCGGCGACGCGTTACGCCAGTCAGGCCGAATTTGTAGACCTGATGCATCATCACGGCGATCCACAAAAGGCGGCGCTTACGTGCAAACCGTGAGTACCGACCAGAACGAAATAGGCGGAGAGAAAGGCGCTGACATGCGGGCCCGCTCCTTCATGAATCAGCTTCGCAAACTCCACCAGTTCCATGCCGATAAAGCCGGCGCCGAACGCAAACGTCACCGCAAGCCAGCCGATCACACTGCCGTTCCGACGACTTTGCATGCAAAGCATGGCCATGCCGAACGTAAAGCTACTGATCAGAAGCAACAAGGTTTCGCCGAGGACATAAGGCACTTCGAAAAGCGCCCGTCCATCGGGGCCGCCGGCCGTCGCATTGGCAAGCACACCAAACGTGGCAAACAGGGTCGCGAAGATGAGACAGTCGCTCATCAGGTAAATCCAGAAGCCAAAGGTGGTTTTGGTGCCGTCGTCGTGGGAATCATGATCGGCGCCGGCATGCGCTACCGCGCGATAAGTCGGTGCATTCATACGGTGGCCACCTCGTTCAACTGCGCATAGCGCGCGCTTTCAATCCGTGCGACTTCGGCCGCCGGTACGTAGTAGTCGACATCCTGGTCGTAGCTTCGGACGATAAACGTGACAACCGCCCCGACCAGACCAACCGCCGCAAAGATCCACATGTGCCAGACCAGCGCGAAACAAAGCAGGAAGCTGAAAGCCGAGACGATCACGCCCGCGCCCGTGTTGCGCGGCATGTGAATATCTTCGTAGCTGTCCGGCTCGACGTAGGCAATACCGGCCTCCTTGTTGTCCCAGTGCTGTTCCAGCGACGTGATGACCGGTACATGGGCAAAGTTGTAGAAGGGTGCCGGCGATGCAGTCGACCATTCGAGGCTTCGAGCGTTCCACGGGTCACCAGTGTGGTCGCGATTTGCGTTGCGATTGCGAATACTGACGGCGATCTGGATGATCATCGACGCAATACCCGCGGCCACGAACAGTGCGCCGATCAACGCCACGACCAGCCATTTGTGCCATTCAGGCACCGCGTAATGGTTCATCCGCCGTGTCATTCCTTCGAAACCGAGGATATAGAGCGGCGTAAATGCCAGCCAATAGCCAATGAGCCAACACCAGAAGGAAACCTTGCCCCAGAATTCGTCGAGCGTGAAACCGAATACTTTCGGAAACCAGAAGCTGATCCCTGCGAGACAACCGAACACTACGCCGCCGATGATCACGTTGTGAAAGTGCGCAACCAGAAAGAGGCTGTTGTGCAGAACAAAGTCCGCGCCCGGCACGGCCAGCAAAACACCCGTCATGCCGCCCACAGCGAACGTGACCATGAAGCCGATCGTCCACAGCGTCGAGGTGTGGTAGCGGATTCGCCCGCGATACATGGTGAACAGCCAGTTAAACAGTTTGACGCCGGTCGGGATGGAAATAATCGACGTCATGATGCCGAAGAACGCGTTGACGTTCGCGCCCGAACCCATCGTGAAGAAATGGTGGAGCCAGACAAAGAACGACAGTATTCCGATCGAAACGGTTGCGTACACCATCGACTTGTAGCCGAACAGCGGCTTGCCAGAAAATGTCGAGATGATTTCCGAGAATGCCCCGAACGCAGGAAGAATCAGGATGTACACCTCCGGGTGTCCCCATACCCAGATCAGGTTGATGTACATCATCGCGTTGCCGCCCAGCTCATTCGTGAAGAAGTGCATGCCGAGATAGCGATCCGCGGCCAATAACGCCAACGTACCGGTCAGAACCGGGAATACGGCGACAATCAATGCATTGGTGACGAGCGCGGTCCAGACAAAAACCGGCATCTTCATCAGGTTCAGACCCGGCGCGCGCATACGCAGGATCGTCACAATGAAGTTGATGCCGGTCAACGTCGTGCCGACACCCGATATCTGCAATGACCAGATGTAATAGTCGACGCCCACTGTCGGGCTATATCCGAGTTCGGAGAGCGGCGGATACGCAACCCAGCCTGTCGCGGCGAAGTCGCCCACGAACATCGACAACATCACGAGCACGGCACCGACGGCGGACAACCAGAAGCTAAGCGAATTGACGAACGGATAGGCCACGTCGCGAGCACCGATTTGCAACGGCACCACTACGTTCATCAGTCCAAGAATGAGCGGTGTCGCCACGAAGAAAATCATGATCACGCCGTGGGCCGTGAAGATCTGATCGTAGTGGTGCGGCGGAAGATACCCTGCCGCGTCACCCGATGCGACGGCCTGCTGCGCGCGCATCATGATCGCATCGGCAAAACCGCGCAATAACATGACGAGGGCGAGAATGATGTACATCACGCCGATTCGCTTATGGTCCACCGAGGTGATCCATTCGCGCCAGAGATAGGTCCATTTCCCGCTGAAGGTGATTGCCGCCAGCAATGCGATGCCGAGGACCGCTACGACTGCCAGTGTGCCCATGATGATGGGCTCGTGATACGGAACAGCGTCGAGATTAAGTTTTCCAAACATGATGACTACTCCACAGCCTTGAGGGCAGGCAATTTGGCTCCAGCGCGGTCGACTGCGAGTGCGGTGGTGTCGGCCTTGCAAATCGGCGCGTCGGACGCGCTATGCATGTATTGACCGACGATGTCGTTGAACAGGCCTCGCGAAACATTGGCATAGACCATCACAGCGTTTTTCTGACTGGGCCTGGCCAACGCTTCGTAGGTGGATTGATCAAGCGAAACCGGCGAGTTCCTTGCGCGCTCGATCCACGCGTCGAAGTCTGCCCGCTTCGTCACGATCGTCTCGAAGTGCATGTCGGAGAAACCCGGACCGCTGAACGCGGCCGACCGGCCCGCGTAGCTGCCCGGCGCATTGGCAATCAGGTTCAATTGCGTCCGCATGCCGGACATCGCATAGATCTGGCCGCCGAGTTGCGGGATGAAAAACGAATTCATCAGCGACTCGGCGGTGAGGTCGAACTGGATCGGCGTATCGACGGGAAGCGCAAGCTGATTGACCGACGCGACGCCATACTCCGGATAGATGAACAGCCATTTCCAGTTCAGCGCAACAACCTCGACATGCACCGGCTTCGTTTTCGATTCAATCGGTTGCGAGGGGTCGAGACTGTGCGTCGTACGCCAGATCACCACGGCCAACGTAGCGACGATCAGACAGGGAATCATCCAGACCACCACTTCGATCGCGGTGGAGTGCGCCCACTTCGGCGCATAAGCCGCTTTCGTATTCGATGCGCGATAGCGCCACGCGAAATAGAGAGTGAGAATAATGACCGGAACGACCACCAGTAGCATCAGTCCCAACGCAAGAAGAATGAGGTTCTTCTCCTGAACACCGATGTCGCCTTGCGGATTGAACAGCACCATGCTGCATCCGCCCAGCAAGCTCGATGTACTCAGTGCAAGCAGGCGTCCCGCAGCAGTACAACGGCGTCGAAATGAACAGACATGGGAATGGTCGATCGAATGAGCCCTGACTAAAGGCTTTCGTTTGAAAATAGCGGAGGTCAGCATGTCTTCTTTCGTAGTTTCCGGTAACTGCATTTATGCATGTAGCCCGCGAAACCAGACAGATTCGACTTGCCCTGCCAAACGACTCATCGCCTGGCCAACCGCATGTCCTGCTAACTATTCCGCTGTAAAATGCGTGGACCTACATACCGTTGTCGGGATCGTACGGTAAGACAAAGTCCATACATCTGCGACGGAATGACGCGAATTGAAGGCCGCACATACTCAGTACGAAGCGCCCCACTGGTTCACAGGATTTGCATCCGGCCATGGTCCGATCTACCTGCAAATCGTTGAATTTCTTGAATCCGCAATTGCCAATGGATCGCTGAGCCCCGGCGATCGCCTGCCGCCCCAGCGTCAACTGGCCGAAACGTTGAAAGTCGATCTGACGACCGTCACTCGCGGATTTACCGAAGCGCGTCGGCGTCATCTGATCGAAGCGAGAGGTGCGCTGGGCACATTCATTGCCGCACCGAAAGTCGATCTGACTCATCGCATCGACCTGAGCATGAACATTCCACCATCGCCTGCCGATGTAGATATGGCCGGCATGCTCAAGCACGGCGCTTCGCAGATCCTCATGCGCTCCGACGTAGACCTTCTGATGACCTACCACCTTGGCGGCGGCAGCAGCGCCGACCGTGACGCGGGTGCTCACTGGTTAAAGCGGATGCTTGGCCGAGTCGATACAAGCCGGGTGATAGCTTGCCCGGGAGCGCAGTCGACTCTCGCCGCACTGATACTCGCGTCGACCCGGCCTGGTGATGTAATCCTGACAGAACCGCTGATTTATCCGGGTTTGCCGGAAGCGGCGATTCAATTGGGCCGACGAGTCGAGACTGTTGAAGTCGACGCATCGGGCATGCGTCCGGATTGTCTCGAAGACGCTTGCCGCACCTATGACGCGCGCCTGATTTACCTGAACCCCACGCTGCAGAATCCGACCGCGCGGACCATGCCCGAAGAACGTCGTCGCGACATCGTCAGAAGTGCCGCCCGCTGTAAAGTCAAGATCATCGAAGACGACCCTTACTGGCTTTTTAGCAACGACGCTCCGCCGCCGCTCGCTCGACTCATGCCGGAGCAAGTCTATTATTTGTCGACGCTTTCGAAATGTATCTCGCCGGGATTGCGTACCGCGTTTCTTCGTCTCCCGACCGGTGAATCGGAAAGCCGGATTCTCTCCGCATTACACACCTTCTCGGCGGCTTCGCCGCTGACCACGGCACTTGCCACGCAGTGGATACACGATGGGTCTGCGGATCAACTGCTGGCAGGCGTCTTACGGGAATCCCATGAGCGGCAACGTGTGGCGACCGATACGCTTACCGGTACGTCGCCCGAATCCGCCGGTTCTGGAATCCATTTATGGTATCCACTCCCGCGTTTCTGGAAGGCCGAAGAATTATCCGCGGCCGCTCATTGCGCTGGTCTTCTGGTCACGCCTTCTCGCGAATTCTATTTGGGAAGCAATCCGCCGAACGCAATACGGATCTCGCTGGGCGGCTGTGCGAGCAGAAAACAACTTGCGGCTGCGTTGAAGAAACTGTCGAATCTTTTGACGCATTCTTCCCCCCACTACGCTGGGGTCACGGCATAAACATCGTTGCCTCGCCAGGGGTTCGGCACTGTCGAACTCGCTTACCGTCTATTGCCATTACTTTTGCGCTCGCGGCGACGTTCGGTCGAACCGCTCGTTACTGATTTCTATATCCACGAGAAAATTCTCAGCCCACTCTTTAAACACGATCGCGATAGGGACTAAGGTTCTCGCAAGAGGACTCAGTGCGTACTCCACACGCAATCGCCTTCCATACTGGTTTCGCATCAGTAAGCCATCGCGCTCCATAACCCTTAACGTTTGGGTGAGCAGTTTGTCGGAGATGCCTTCCAGCCGACGTCTGATGTCGGAAAAATGCAGAGGTTCATCCTTTAGCGCAATAGTGACCAGCAGGGTCCATTTGGTTCCAATCCGGGAAAGCACGGTGCGAGAGGGGCAATCTTTAACGAACGCGTTCGGCGGAAAGTCCGCCTGCTTCAACAGGGTCATGTTTTTCCAACCACGTCTTCCAATGACTTGCACGCAATTGAACGAAAGCGGTTGGACGAGGCGAACCCGATCGTCAGGGATCTTGCTTAAACCGCAAATCGTACGTTCCTATTGGAAAAGAAGGCTACGTAGATACCGCTTCACACTCAAGAAGCAGTTGTCGAAATTTATAACGTAGCAGCGGGAGGGCCAGGACGGCGATAAGCCGTTGAAGTAATCAGGCACCGGGCTATCTGCATTCCCGTTGAACTGAAAATAAAAAAGGGCGGCGCTCTCGACGAACGCCGCCCCCATTCTCACGGTTCCAATTGCAACGAACCGTGACGCTACCCTTCAGCTGAAATTCACTTGCGTTTCAACTGCGAAAGATCGCGCACCGCGCCGCGATCGGCAGAAGTGGCAAGCGCTGCATAAGCCTGCAACGCCTGCGACACCACACGCTCACGATTCACCGGCAACCATGCGTTGTCGCCGCGCGCTTCCATCGCTGCGCGGCGGCGTGCGAGTTCGTCGTCCGACACCACGAGATGCATCTTGCGCTGCGGAATGTCGATCTCGATCACGTCGCCGTCTTCCACCAGACCGATCGTGCCGCCCTCGGCCGCTTCCGGCGACGCATGCCCGATCACCAGCCCCGATGAACCACCGGAGAAACGACCGTCCGTAAACAATGCACAGGTCTTGCCCAAACCCTTCGACTTCAGATACGACGTCGGGTACAGCATTTCCTGCATGCCCGGACCGCCCTTCGGACCTTCGTAGCGAATCACGACCACGTCGCCCGCGACGACCTTGTCGCCGAGAATCGCTTCGACGGCGTCGTCCTGGCTCTCGAACACGCGCGCACGACCCGAGAAAACCCATTGCGATTCGTCGACACCTGCGGTCTTGACGATACAGCCCTTCTCCGCGAGATTGCCGTATAGCACGGCGAGACCGCCGTCTTTCGAATACGCGTCCTGCTTGCTGCGGATACAGCCGGTTTTACGGTCGGTGTCGAGCGTGAGGAACGTGCGGTCCTGGCTGAATGCGACGGTGGTCGGAATGCCGCCGGGCGCCGCGCGATAGAACTTCTGCGCTTCTTCGCCCGCGCCGCCGGCGATGTCCCACTTGGCGATCGCGTTGCCCAGCGTGCCGCTATGCACGTTGCCGCACGACAGATCGAGCAGCTCCGCGCGCGCCAGTTCGCCGAGAATCCCGAGGATGCCGCCGGCGCGGTGCACGTCTTCGATATGGTATTTGTCGGTGGCGGGCGCCGCCTTGCACAGGCACGGCACTTTGCGCGAGATACGGTCGATGTCGGACATCGTGAAATCGACGCCCGCTTCCTGCGCGGCCGCCAGCAAATGCAGCACGGTGTTGGTCGAACCGCCCATGGCCACGTCGAGCGCCATGGCGTTCTCGAACGCCTGCTTGCTGGCAATGCTGCGCGGCAGGACCGACGTGTCTTCTTCCTGATAGTAGCGGCGGCACAGGTCCACCACCAGACGGCCGGCCTGTTCGAACAGGCCCTTGCGCCAGGCATGCGTGGCGACGATCGTGCCGTTGCCCGGCAGCGCGAGGCCGATCGCTTCGGTCAGGCAGTTCATCGAGTTCGCGGTGAACATGCCCGAGCACGAACCGCATGTGGGACAAGCGCTGCGTTCGACTTCGGCCACTTCGGCGTCGCTGATCTTCGGGTCGGCGGCTTTGATCATCGCGTCGATCAGATCGATCTTGGCGATCACCTGGCCGTCGGTCGGCGATTTGATCTTGCCCGCTTCCATCGGACCGCCTGACACGAACACGACCGGAATATTCAGCCGCATCGCGGCCATCAGCATGCCCGGGGTGATCTTGTCGCAATTGGAGATGCAGACCATGGCGTCGGCGCAATGCGCATTGACCATGTACTCGACCGAGTCGGCGATCAGTTCGCGCGACGGCAGCGAGTACAGCATGCCGCCGTGGCCCATCGCGATACCGTCGTCGACGGCGATGGTGTTGAATTCTTTGGCCACGCCGCCGGCCGCTTCGATTTCCTTCGCGACCAGCGCGCCCAGGTCGCGCAGATGCACATGGCCCGGCACGAACTGCGTGAACGAGTTGACCACGGCGATGATCGGCTTGCCGAAATCGTCGTCTTTCATTCCGGTGGCGCGCCACAGGGCGCGGGCGCCGGCCATGTTGCGGCCGTGGGTCGATGTGCGTGAGCGGTAATGCGGCATGGTCTGTCTCGAACGTTTAGCGGGGAGTGTGTTCTGGGGGCGGCCTTCGCGGGCGCGACGGATTATAGCAACGCGAACCCACACGGGTCCCATGCAAAGCGGTCGACCCACCGTCAGACGCCCCACGCACGGTCCTTGAGATTCGTCAAACGTCCTATACCGTCCGGCGGAGGCGACTTGGCGGCGCGCGTGGCGTAAAATACGCGCTTTCTTCGAAAATCTCCGCCAACATGACGCTCGCCTCCACCCAAGAGATCATCGCCGAACTGAAAGCCGGCCGGATGGTGATCCTCGTCGACGAAGAAGATCGCGAAAACGAGGGTGACCTCGTGATCGCCGCCGAATTCGTCACGCCGGAAGCGATCAACTTCATGGCCCGCTACGGCCGCGGCCTGATCTGCCTCACGCTCACGCAGGAACGCTGCAAGCTGCTGAATCTGCCGCTGATGACCTATCGCAACGGCACCCAGTACGGCACCGCGTTCACGGTCAGCATCGAGGCGGCCGAAGGCGTCACCACCGGCATCTCCGCGGCCGACCGCGCCCGCACGATCGCCACGGCGGTCGCGCCGGACGCGAAGGCCGAACACATCGTGCAGCCGGGCCATGTGTTCCCGATCATGGCGCAGCCCGGCGGCGTGCTGATGCGCGCCGGCCACACCGAGGCCGGCTGCGACTTCACCGCGCTGGCAGGCCTCACGCCGGCCGCGGTGATCTGCGAAATCATCAAGGACGACGGCACGATGGCGCGCCTGCCGGACCTGATGGAATTCGCCAAAGAACACGCTCTGAAAATCGGCACGATCGCCGATCTGATCCACTACCGCAGCCGCACCGAATCGATCGTCGAGCGCATTTGCGAGCGCACCATGCAAACCGCGCACGGCGCGTTTCGCGCGGTGATGTATCTCGACCAGCCGAGCGGCCAGCCGCACCTCGCGCTGGTGCGCGGCATGCCGAATCCGGACCAGGACACGCCAGTGCGGGTGCACGAGCCGCTGTCGGTGCTGGATCTGCTCGAGGTCGGCGAATCCACCCATTCGTGGACGCTGGATGCCGCGATGAAGGAAATCGCCCGGCGCGATCTCGGCGTGATCGTGCTCTTGAACTGCGGCGATTCGAAAGACCATCTGATCGACGTCTTCAAGGCGTTCGATTCGAAAGAAAAGGCCGAGGCGCTCAAACGCCGGCCGGTCGACTTCAAGACTTACGGCATCGGCGCGCAGATTCTGCGTGAACTCGGTGTCGGCAGGATGCAGGTGCTGTCGAACCCGCGCAAGCTGGGCAGCATGTCGGGCTACGGACTCGAAGTCACGGGTTTCGTGCCGATGCCCGGCAGCACCGCGCAGGCCGCGCAGCAAGGCTGATCCGACCATTCACGCGCTTCTGGCGCTCACTCAAACACTACGGAATTCACATGGAAATCGGACAATACCAACCGAATCTCGACGGCGACGGACTGCGCATCGGCATCGTCCAGGCGCGCTTTAACGAACCCGTCTGCAACGGCCTCGCGGATTCGTGCATCGAAGAACTCGAACGCCTCGGCGTGACCGGCGAAGACGTGCTGCTGGTCACGGTGCCGGGTGCACTGGAAATCCCGCTGGCGCTGCAAAAGCTCGCCGAAAGCGCGCAATTCGACGCGCTGATCGCGCTCGGCGCGGTGATTCGCGGCGAGACGTATCACTTCGAACTGGTGTCGAACGAAAGCGGCGCGGGCATCACCCGGATCGGCCTCGACTTCGGCATTCCGGTGGCGAACGCGGTGCTGACCACGGAAAACGACGAGCAGGCTGTCGCGCGCATGACCGAAAAGGGTCGTGACGCGGCGCGCGTAGCCGTCGAAATGGCGAACCTCGCGGTCGCGCTCGAACAACTCGGCGGCGACGACGAGGAAGAAGACGAAGAAGAGGACGAGGCATGAAGAGCGCACGCCGACGCTCCCGCGAACTGGCCACGCAGGGGCTTTACCAGTGGCTGCTGTCGGGCTCGCCCGGCGGCGAAATCGACGCGCAATTGCGCGGCGCGCAAGGCTTCGACAAAGCCGACCACGAGCATCTGGACGCGGTCCTGCATGGCGTGATCCGCGATTCCGAAGCGCTCTCCGCGGATATCGCGCCTTGCCTCGACCGTCCGCTCGAGCAACTGTCGCCGGTCGAACGCGCGGTTCTGCTGGTTGCCGCGTTCGAATTCAAGAATCACGTCGATATCCCGTATCGCGTGGTCATCAACGAAGCGGTCGAGCTGGCCAAGACGTTCGGCGGCGCAGACGGCTACAAGTACGTGAACGGCGTGCTGGACAAGCTGGCCGCCAAGCTGCGCACGGCTGAAACGCAGGCGGCCCGCAAGTCTTGATGGCCGTCGGGGGGGCGGCGCCATGCGCACGCCGCCCCGCTTCTGCTTTAGAACTGGATTTGACTGTATGAACTCCGTGACCGAACCTCTCGTGCGGCTTGCTGCCCGCGTCGACGCCATTCAGCCGTTTTATGTGATGGAACTGGCCAAGGAGGCCGCGCTGCTCGAGCGCGACGGACGCGACATCATCCATATGGGAATCGGCGAGCCCGATTTCACCGCCCCCGAGCCGGTCATCGAGGCGGCCGCGAGCGCACTGCGTCGCGGCGTCACGCAATACACGAATGCGCTTGGGCTGCACGCGCTGCGGGAGGCGATCTCCGCGCATTACGCCGAGGTCTACGGCGTGAGCGTCGATCCGGCGCGGATCGTCGTGACCGCGGGCGCGTCCGCCGCGCTGCTGCTCGCGTGCGCGGCGCTGGTGGATCGCGACGACGAAGTGCTGATGCCCGACCCGTGCTATCCGTGCAACCGTCACTTTGTGATCGCCGCCGAAGGCAAGCCGGTGATGGTACCGAGCGGCCCGGCCGAGCGTTTCCAGCTGACGGCCGCCGATGTCGGGCGCCTGTGGAGCGAGCGCACGCGCGGCGTGCTGCTGGCCTCGCCGTCGAACCCGACCGGCACGTCGATCGAGCCGGCCGAACTCGAATGTATCGTCAAGGCCGTGCGTGCACGCGGCGGCTTCACGATCGTCGACGAGATCTACCAGGGCCTGAGCTATGACGTGAAGCCCGTGTCGGCGCTCTCTTTCGGCGACGACGTGGTGACCGTCAACAGCTTCTCCAAATACTTCAACATGACCGGCTGGCGGCTAGGCTGGCTGGTGGTGCCGCCGGGCCTCGTCGGCGCGTTCGAAAAACTCGCGCAGAATCTGTTCATCTGCGCGTCGGCGCTCGCCCAGCACGCGGCACTCGCGTGCTTCGAACCCGAAACCATCGCCATCTACGAAGCGCGCCGCCTCGAATTCAAGCGTCGCCGCGACTTCATCGCGCCAGCACTGGAATCGCTCGGCTTCTCGGTGCCGGTGATGCCCGACGGCGCGTTCTACGTGTACGCGGACTGCACGACGGTCGCCCATCCGGCCGCCGGCAACAGCGCCGCGCTGACCCGCGCGATGCTGCACAAAGCGGGCGTGGTGCTGGTGCCGGGTATGGACTTCGGCACGCACGCACCGAAGGAGCACATCAGACTGTCTTATGCGACGGCCTATCCGACGCTGGAAGAAGCCGTCGAGAGGCTGGCGAAGCTGTTCGGCCGGCATTGAGGTTTGACGAAGCCCGTAGCCGTCGCGGAAACGAAAAAAGGACACCCTCAGCAGGTGTCCTTTTTCTTTGGCGGCCCCCCTGTGGCCGCGCTTACGCGCCCACGAGGCACCGCTTACATCACAAACTTCAAGCCCCCAGCTCCGACGCCGATGCAACGTGCTTCGGCGCATTGGCGCTAGCATCGTCCTGCTCCGACACCGGCGTCTTCGCCGGCGCGGCCGAACTCAGCGGATGGCCGCCGTCGAGCGTCATCTGCACGCGCTTGCCGGCGCCGGCGGCGGCCGTAGCCGTCCCAGCAGTACCCGTAGCAGTGTTCGACGCAGTCAGAACCGGCGCCTGCGGTGCGTTGATCGGCACCTTGCGGCCGCGCGCCACGTCGCGCAGACGGCCACGCTCCGCCATCACCTTGGCGCCGTAGCCGCCGTCGTCCTGCGAGGTCGAGCCGACGTACAGACGCAAACCGCCCGGCAACGAACCGCCGCGAGCGATGCAATCCTTCAATACCAGCGCGCCCACCTTGATGTTCGCGACCGGCTCGAGCGCCGCGCTCTCGCCGCCGAAATACTGGAACTTGTCCGAGTGCACCTTGGACATAACCTGCATCAAGCCCTGCGCGCCGACGCCGCTCTCGGCGTACGGGTTGAAGCCCGATTCGATCGCCATCACGGAGAGCAGCAGCAGCGGATCGAGGCCGACTTCGCGGCCGGTGTCGAACGCCGCTTTCACGAGTTCGCTGACGGGCTCCTGAGCCACGCGATAGCGCCGCGCCAGGTACGACGCGACCAGATCCTGCTCGCGGGTGGAAACCAGCACGCGGTCGTCGCGCGCATCGGCGGAGACGCGTTGCGACGGAATCAGGCGCGCGAGCGCCGTGACGCTTTGCATGGTGCGCGGGTCGAGGCCGTTGAGCGCGGCGACGCCCATGCCGGAACCGTCGAAGGCGCCGTCGTAGCTGGTATTGCTGACGGTGGTGGCGCCGGTGTTGCCGCTGCTGGCGGCGTCGTTGCCGGTCGAATTCGCAGACAGCGAGTCGTCGGAGGACGCGCCGTTGGGCGGTCCGAAAGCCGGCAGCGGGTTGCCCTGCAGCAGACGGGCGGGACCGGCTTGCACGGCGGCGGAGATGACGGGCATCAGCTTGGCGGCAAGCGCGCCGCGCCAGGCCGGCATCAGCCACAGTGCGAGTGCCAGCACGACCGCGAAACCGCCGACCATGCTGAACAGGTGATGACTCATTCGCGTCCCGCGACGCAACGCACCACGCACGACTTGCGCAATACGTTCATCGGGACGCCACGATAACCAGGCGTTCATTCAGATCTCCCATGTTGCATGATCCGCGAGCCACGCCGCTCAACAGGCGGCGACACAGGTTCGCAGGGTCAAGACATCGCGCGCTCTGTCTGGTTAGGGCAGCAGCGACGTCGGGAAAACGGCAAATACCGTTTGTGGGGAGCCATCTGGAACAATGGTCCGCGGCACGCCGGAAGCATGCGGGCGGAGGCTCCCACGCGAAAAACCAGCGTCGGATAAACGCTGGCGAGGACTTCAGTAAGACCGTCAGATACCGTGCAGGGGGTCGGCAAACGGCGACGCGGTGCGTCGAAAGGGACCGGGGGCAGTGGTAAAAAGGTCACGCCCTGCAACCAATGTGGACGGATTCTATGCAGGGTTTTATAGATCGTCAACACTATAGACCGCCAAAAATATAACTAATTGTAATAATGAACACTGTTCAGTCGGTCCAGAACCGCGCGCCATGCGCCTCTTGAGCGACCTCAAATCCTCCCTTCGACCCAAGCCGTTCGGCCGAGGGGCGTGCGCCAGTCAACACAGGTAAAATCGACCCTCTTTGCGGCATTGCAATGCGCCGCAGCGCCGCCCTTCGTGGTCCCTTTTTGCCGCTCGCGCGGCCTTGATCAGCACGAGATGAAATACAAAGACCTGCGTGATTTCGTTGGCCGCCTCGAGACGATCGGCGAGTTGCGCCGCATTCCGCAACACGTCTCGCCGGTACTCGAAATGACCGAACTGTGCGATCGCGTGCTGCGCGCCAGCGGTCCGGCGTTGTTGTTTGAGAGCCGCGCACAGCATGCGTTCCCGGTGCTCGGCAACCTGTTCGGCACGCCACGGCGCGTCGCGCTCGGCATGGGTGTCGACGCCGAGGCAGGCGCGGGCGACGGCGCGGCGCTGGAGTCGTTGCGCGACGTGGGCCGCCTGCTCTCCGCATTGAAGGAACCGGAGCCGCCCAAAGGGCTCAGGGACGCCGGAAAACTGCTCACGCTCGCGAAGGCGGTGTGGGACATGGCGCCCAGAACGGTCAGCGCGCCGCCGTGCCAGGAAATCGTCTGGGAAGGCAACGATGTCGACCTCGCGAGGCTGCCGATCCAGACCTGCTGGCCGGGCGACGCAGGGCCGCTGATCACATGGGGCCTGACCGTCACGAAAGGCCCGAATAAGAGCCGACAAAATTTAGGCATATATCGCCAGCAGGTGATCGGCCGTAACAAAGTGATCATGCGCTGGCTCACGCATCGTGGCGGCGCGCTCGATTTTCGCGAGTTCGCGCTGCAGAACCCGGGCAAGCCGTATCCCGTCGCGGTCGTGCTGGGAGCCGATCCCGCCACCATCCTCGGTGCGGTGACGCCGGTGCCGGACACGCTCTCCGAATACCAGTTCGCCGGCCTGCTGCGCGGCGGCCGCACGGAACTCGCGAAGTGCCTCACGCCGGGCGTCGACGGCTTGCAGGTGCCCGCGCGCGCCGAGATCGTGCTGGAAGGCTTCATTTATCCGCAGGAAGGCGCGCCCTCGCCGGCTCCGACCGGTGCGCCGCCGCGTCCGGCGAAAGGCGCGTCGGCCGCGTACGAACATGCGCTCGAAGGCCCCTACGGCGACCACACCGGTTACTACAACGAGCAGGAGTGGTTCCCCGTCTTCACGATCGAGCGGATCACGATGCGGCGCGACGCGATCTATCACTCCACCTACACCGGCAAACCGCCCGACGAACCGGCCGTGCTCGGCGTCGCGCTGAACGAAGTGTTCGTGCCGCTGTTGCAGAAGCAGTTCACCGAGATCACCGATTTCTATCTGCCGCCCGAAGGTTGCAGCTACCGGATGGCGATCGTGCAGATGAAGAAGAGCTACCCCGGCCACGCGAAACGCGTGATGTTCGGCGTGTGGAGCTTTTTGCGGCAGTTCATGTACACGAAGTTCATCGTCGTGGTGGACGAAGACGTGAACATTCGCGACTGGAAAGAAGTCATCTGGGCGATCACCACGCGTATCGATCCCGCGCGCGACACCGTGCTGGTGGACCGCACGCCGATCGACTATCTGGATTTCGCGTCGCCGGTAGCAGGTCTCGGTTCGAAGATGGGCCTCGACGCGACCAACAAATGGCCCGGCGAAACCGATCGCGAATGGGGCCGCCCGATCGTGATGGACGATGCGGTCAAGCAGCGCGTCGATACCTTGTGGAGCGAGTTGGGGCTGTAAAACACGCAGTATTCGGGCGTCTCGCGTTCGAACCAATCCAATAACAGAACTGACGGAGCCGTTGCGCGGATGCATCCCTTTTCACTCATGTCGGATGGTTTTTTCCTGTCGTTGTCGTTGTGTCTGGACATTGGTCTTGTCAATGTCGCGATCATTTCGCTGACCTTGTCGCACGGTTTCAAACCGGGCTTCTGGCTGGGCCTCGGTTCCTGTGTCGGCGATCTGATTTACGCGGCGCTCGCGCTGGCCGGCATGGCCGCGCTGCTGCAATTCGAATCGGTGCGCTGGGTGGTCTGGATCGGCGGCGCGGCCATTCTGCTGTTCCTCACGTGGAAGATGGCGCGCGAGGCGATGTTCCCTGCATCCGCACCGCCGGTCGCCGGTGACGCGGACAGCTCGGCGCCGCATCCGTCGGCATGGCGCGGCTTTCTGCGCGGTGTGTTGCTGGCGGTTTCGTCGCCGTCGGCGATTCTCTGGTTCGCGGCCGTAGGCGGCGCATTGATCGCAAAAGCCGGTGCTACCGGCGTCGCTACAGCGCCCGTGTTTCTCGGCGGCTTTTTTCTCGGCGGCCTCTGTTGGACCCTCTTTATTTGCGGACTCGGCAGTCACGGACGCAAACGCGCCGGCACCGGTTTGCTGCGCGCGTGTCATGTGTTGTCGGCGCTGTTGTTCGCTTACTTCTCGTATAGCGTGATCGTCAACGGGTATCGCGACCTGATCGTGCAAACCGCGCAGGCGGTGAGCTAACCCTAAAAAAACGGCTCGCGCATGGCGAGCCGTTTTGCTGTCGAACTCCGTTACGCCGTTGGCCGCGGCAGCGCTTCAGGCTTCAAGCAAAATATTGCGCGAGCTTCGCCAGATCGACGTTGCCGCCGCTCACCACCACGCCCACACGCTTGCCCTTCACCGGCACGATGCCATTGAGCACAGCGGCCGCGGCGAGACAACCGGTCGGCTCGACCACGATCTTCATGCGTTCAGCGAAAAAGCGCATCGTCTCGATCAACTGCTGGTCGCTGACCGTTTCGATTCGCGCAACGAGCTTCTGAATGATCGCAAACGTGTAGTGGCCAAGATGCGTGGATGCAGCGCCGTCCGCGATCGTGCGCGGCGCTTCGATGTGCACGATCTCGCCCCGCGCGAGCGACTGCTGAGCGTCGTTACCTGCCTCGGGCTCAATGCCGATCACCGTGCATGCCGGGCTCAACGCCGCCGCCGACAATGCGCTGCCGCCGATCAGCCCCCCGCCGCCAAGACAGACGAACAGCAGGTCGAGCGGCCCGGTTTCGTCGATCAACTCCTTGACCGCGGTGCCCTGCCCCGCGATCACATGCGGATGGTCGTACGGCGGAATCAAGGTCATGCCACGCTCCCCGGCAAGACGCCGCCCGATCTCTTCGCGATTCTCCGTGTAGCGGTCGTACGTAATGACCTCGCCGCCGTAGCCCTTCGTTGCCGCAACTTTCGCGGCGGGCGCGTCGTGCGGCATGATGATCGTCGCGTGAATGCCGGCGAGGCGCGCGGACAGCGCGATGGCTTGCGCGTGATTTCCCGACGAATAGGCCAGCACGCCTGCGTTGCGTTGCTCGGCGTCGAAATGCGAGATCGCGTTGTAGGCGCCGCGAAACTTGAACGCGCCCATACGCTGAAAATTTTCGCACTTGAAAAACACGGAGGCGCCCGTGCGTTCGTCGAACGTGGTCGAGGTCAGAACCGGGGTGCGGTGTGCGACGCCTTCGAGACGGGCGGCGGCGTCGAGTACGTCATCGAAAGTGGGAGCGGGAAGCGCGGACATCGGCGAAATTCTCCAGAGCGGTGGCGAAACCGCCATTCTCCCAGCTTCGCCCCCACTTTGGTACGCCGACGTATGCCGATCACAGAACCGACAACCACAAATAGCACCGGGCGCCACGCGTTTGTAGCAAACGTCGACGCCTGCATTAATGAATAACAATCCCCAACGATCCCATAAAACACAAACGGCGCAACCCGGCAATCAAGCCGGCGTTGCGCCGTCTACGGACCTCAGGCTCGTATGCACTGAAGCCGCATGCCACGTTTAGCGGCGATAGTAACCGTGCCCGTAATAACCACGGCCATAACCATAATAGCCATGGTGATAGTAAGGCCGGCCATAACCGCCGTAATACCCACCCACGACGACAGCCGGCGGCGGCGCATACACGACGGGCGGCGCATAAACCGGCGGAGGCGGCGGCGCGTAATAAACCGGCGGCGGAGCCGCATAAACCGGATAAGCCGGCGCAATCGGCACCCCGATGCCAATACCCACGGAAACGTGCGCTTGCGCACCGGTGACGAATCCCAAGCCGAGTGCGGCGGCAGCTACGAACGGAACGATCTTTTTCACTTTATTCTCCAGAGCGGCCACTAAGGTCGCCGACTTCGCATGCCTTGCATGCTCTGAATTGAATGTATCGAAAAAGACCGCGAGAGGTTGTCTCTATTTGTTGCAAATTGCAATTGAGCCGGATAAAGAAGGTGGCTTAAACGCCCGTCACGCAAAGGGCGCACGGCGTGGAAGCCTGAAACTCAAGGGTGGGCGCAGGTCCGCATGGCAGCGCGGCTCATGGAGACAGGCGCAAGACAACGTGAGTCGATTCAGCGGTAATCTTTAATTACAAATTCGCTTCATTCCTGACGGCTAAAAACGCTCGTCCGCTGGACGCCCCAAGTAAAAATGCCCGGCGAGCAAACGCCGGGCACCGGGCACCTTTCACACGCAGATACCGTGTTTCAGCCCACCTTCACATACGCAAATTCTCTGGACACGTTGGGTGGCACATACGCGCCGCTGATGCGCACACGCGGCGACAAGCGCTTCTTTTGCTCCCACCAGCGGCGGCGCTGCGAATGAGTGAGGAACCGCAAGTGCTTTCGGTAAGAAAAAACATTCATCGTGACCTCCCGAATCAGACTGCGAGACAAAAAACCCGGAACAGCAACTACCAAACCGGCCCATGAAGAAATTGTGAGCAGTTCTTGAGCCTGCGGGGCGCGCGCCGCCGGATGACCGGCTCGCCGCGCCATATCGCGCGAAAACTGTTCAGATGAAAGCAACCGTGAAGCCATGCCCGCCGGTTGGCGGATGCGCGATACTGCTGCTTTGCGTTCAAATGTCCCGTCTGGAGCGGCAACCATGTCCCAGTCTTCCCTACCGCGTCTCGGCTTCATCGGCGCGGGACGGCTCGCGCGTTGTCTCGCGCTGAGCTTCTCGCGCGCCGGCTACCCGGTCACGGCGGTAGCGAGCCGCTCGGCGACTTCGGCCAGCCGGCTCGCCAGCCAGATCGAGCATTGCGCGGCATTCGACGATCCGCAACAAGCCGTCGACGCCGCCGACATCCTCTTTTTAGCGGTTCCGGACGACAGCATCGGTACGACAGCGCACACACTGCGTTTTGCTCCCGACGCGGCGAGCGGCACGCATGACAAGGCGCTCGTGCATTGCAGCGGCGCCTCACCGGTCGCTCTGCTGGCGCCCGCGCAAAACCAGGGCGCGGCGATCGGCGGGTTTCATCCACTCTACCTGTTTAGCGGCGATCTCGCCGACATCGAGCGGATTGCCGGTTGCTCGGTCACGATCGAAGCCGACGGCACACTCAAAGAGACGCTGACAGCACTGGCCGTCGCGCTGCGCTGCCATCCGCTGTCGATTCCGCCAGGCGGGCGCATGCTGTATCACGCCGCAGCCCATTACGCCGCGAGCTTTGCGCTATGCAGTCTCGCGGAGTGCGTGGCGCTCTGGCGCACGCTGGGTTTCGCCGAAGACGACGCGTTGCGCGCACTGCTGCCGATGCTGGCCGGCACCATCGAAACCGCGCGTGACAAAGGTCTGCCCAACGCGCTGGCCGGCCCGGTGTCGCGGGGCGACACCGGCGTCGTCGAGAAGCAGTTGGCGCTGCTCGAAGGTCTCGGCGGCGACCACGCGGCGTTGTACGGGCTGCTCTCGCGACGCGCCGTGGAACTGGCCGAACGGCGGACAACGCCGCCCGCCGCAATCGGCGCGATTGCCGAGGCTGTCGAAGATTCGTTGAACCGTTCGCTGAATCAGGCGGCAGCAGGTGCAAGCGTCAAGTAAGCCGTGATAATGTGACGTCCGGCGTCGCGCGCAATCCGCCAGCGCCGCGCTTCGAGACCAACAGACGAGAACGCACAATGATCAAGGTCAGCATCCTTTATCCGTACCGGGAAAACGGCCACTTCGACGTGGACTATTACTGCGTCACGCACATGCCGCTCGCGGCGAAGCTGTTCGGGCCGTCGCTGAAGGGCTGGTCGGTCGACGTCGGTATCAATGCGGGGCCGCCCGGCACGCCGCCGCCGTACGTTGCCGCCGGGCACTTCCTGTTCGACAGCGCGGACGATTTCTACAAGGTCTTCAAGCCGGCTTCAGAGAAATTGCTTGCCGACATCCCCAACTACACGGACGGCGGCAACGGCACGATCCTGATCAGCGAGGTCAAGGTGTCGCATTGATTCGCGTCGGCTTGCTGTGAACCGGCGCAGTGGAGGTTGCTCCGCGCCCCGGTCGCCGGCCGACTCGAATGCGGCGCATTCCTTCCGAAGCACCGCGCTGCTCCTGTAACTTGTGATGTGTGACTTGCGAAGCGCCCTTTTCGCCGTACGGGCGCGTGAAACTCAAATTAACCCGCCGACGCGCCGCCCTGGTCAGCGTCGGCATCCCGCGGCCGCTCGACGGCCGCCATCCGAAGGATAAGGACACGAGATGTTTGGCGATATCGCCCGTTTTCTGCTCAATACCGTCTTCACATTGTTCGGCGCCGCGTTGCTGCTGCGCGCGTGGCTGCAAGTCGTGCGTATGCCGCCGTACAACCCGGTCTCGAACGCGGTGCTGCAAGCCACCAACTGGATCGTGCTGCCGTTGCGGCGCATCCTGCCGAGCACCCGCAATATCGATTGGGCGAGCCTCGTCGCAGCGTTGCTGGCCGCGCTGGTGTATGTAGTGCTGATGGTGGTGCTGACCGGCGCCGATCCGCTCACGCTCGCGCCCACTCTGGCGATCGTGGCCGTGCTGACGCTCATCAAGTGGGCGTTGAATCTGATCATCTGGTTGACCATTCTGATGGCGCTGCTGTCGTGGCTCAATCCGCGCTCGCCGGCCATGCCGATTCTTTATCAGTTGACCGCGCCGTTTCTGAATCCGCTGCGCCGCGTGGTGCCGCAGCTTGGCGGGATCGACCTGTCGCCGATCCTGTTGTTTGTGATCGTGCAGGTGCTGCTGATGGTGGTGACACGCGCCGCCGTTCAACTGACTTACTTCGTGATCTGAGTTTCGGACGCGGCGAGGCAGCTGGCTTCATTGCAGCGAGCCTCGTCGCCTAGTCTTGCCATCACTGCGACTACCGGCGGCGCTGGCCGCCGGTAGTCGACAACTCATCTCCTCGACGCGTATCGAAGTCGCCGCAGCGCGCTTGCACTCCTGATACGACTTGAATCCCCGCTCGACAGCAGATCCGGCACTCGCTCGCACAGAGCGCGTACTCGCGAAGAGAGAATAAAACCGCCCGAAGACATAATTAAATCCGTGCCCGGATAAATATCAAACGTTAATAACACCCGATTGCGCTAATGATTCAGGCCGGAATAACTTCAACATTTTAAAAAATAAAAATGTAATCGGCACATTATCACGAAGTTATTTTTTATTGTCAATTTCCCACAATTACGCTCACACCCCGCTTCGCCCGACCCTATAATCCACGCAGAAAATAAACGAGTATTCAATTAACAAGTATTCCTGACAGAAACCACGTTGAGTGCGCCAGCACATTCAGACGGCATCACCCTAATGCGCAGTAATAAAAATGGACGTAAAAATCCTTGTGATTGTGTATGGCTGTCTATCGGCAAATCTGGGGAACGCAGCGGATCTGGTCGATGCAGTCAATGCCGCACGCAGTTTCGACACGGACATGGCAGCAGCCCGCGAAGGCCGGCAGGCGGGGCACGAGAAGCGATGGCAAGGCATTGCCGGGTTTCTGCCGAGCGCGCAACTGGACGGCGGCTACAACAAGAATAGCCAGCCGGGTATGCCATACGGCGAGTACGTGCAGAAACACAATTGGTCGGCGAGCAGTTGAAGCTGCAACGGACAAAACTGAACACCGCGCTCGTCAGCCGCGCGGAACTGAACGAAGCGCAATGGCATGGATTGCAGATGCGCGCGGGGCAAATGAAGAGTCAGCTTGCCGAGGTGGATGAGGAGAAACTCGAGCGTCAACGCCAGATTGTGCTCGCGCGGCAACAACTCGAAAAAATCCAGTTGATGCACGACAAAGGGTACGCGTCCAACACGCAACTCGAACAACAGGAAGACACCGTGCTGAGTGCAGAAGGCCGTCTGCGCGAACTCGCGCGCCAGCGCCTCGAAACCGAACAGCAACTCAGCGCAATCACCCAGCAGTTGCGCGAGCTTCCGCTCAACACGCGCAATGAGCACGACGAGATCGAACGAAAGCTCGCCGATCTCGACCAGGCGATTGTCGAAAACGAGTCGCGCCGCGAAACGATTTTGCGTGCGCCAGAAAACGCGGTGGTCGCGGCGTTGCTCGCCAAGCCCGGACAAACGATCGGCGCCGGGCAAACGGCCGTCACGCTGCTGCCCGCGGGCGCAAAACTGGAAGCGCAATTGATGGTGCCGAGCCGCGCGATCGGCTTCATCCGTCGCGACGAGCGCGTCGTGCTGAGGTACCAGGCCTACCCCTATCAGAAGTTCGGGCAGCAGTACGGCCGTGTCAGCGAAGTATCGCGCACCGCGCTTTCGCCTCAGGAAGTGAGGCTGTTGACGGGCCAGCCGAATGTCGTGGAACAGCAATATCGCGTCGTCGTCGCGCTCGATCGTCAGGACATCATGGCCTACGGCAATGCCGAATCGCTGCGCTCCGGCATGGCGCTCGAGGCCGACATCCTGATCGATACGCGCAGCCTGATCGAATGGGTGCTCGAGCCGATCGTCGCGATCGGCCGGCGGATGTCGTCATGAAAGCTCGTCGCCGCCTTTTATCCACCTTGCTCTCGGAGCACCGCGAATCATGATTGCTCTGCGTTTCAGCTGGCGCCGAAGTCTGCCGATCATGCTGCAAACCCAGGCGGCCGAGTGCGGCCTCGCCTGCATCGGCATGGTCGCGAACTACTTCGGTCATGCGATCGACCTGGCCGCGCTGCGCCGGCGTTTCGTCACGTCGCTCAAAGGCGCCACGCTCAGCGACATCATGCTGGTCGCTCACCGGCTCGGACTCGCGAGTCGCGCGCTCAGGCTGGACGTCGACGAACTCAGCCAGTTGCGCCGTCCCTGTGTGCTGCATTGGGACATCAATCACTTCGTCGTGCTGAAGCAGGTGGCGCGCAACAGGATCACGATCCATGACCCGGCGGGCGGCGTGCGCGACGTGCCGATGAGCGAGGTTTCAAAGCATTTCACGGGCGTCGCGCTCGAACTGATGCCGTCGGCATCGTTCAAGCGGATCGAGGAAAAAGAATCGATCTCGATGCGGGCGTTGCTGGGCAGCGTCGCCGGCATCGGCTCGGCCTTTACGCAGGTGCTGGTGCTGTCGATCGCGCTCGAACTGTTCGGCGTGCTGTCGCCGTTCTACATGCAGTGGGTGATGGATCAGGTCCTGGTTTCGGCCGATGCCGATCTGCTGACGCTGCTCGGCATCGGCTTCCTGATGGTCGTCGTGTTTCAGGGCGCGCTATCGGCGCTTCGTTCGTGGCTGGTGGTCTGGTTCTCCAGCACGCTCAACGTGCAGTGGACCGCGAACGTGTGCGCGCATCTTCTCAAGCTGCCGATGTCGTATTTCGAACAGCGTCATATCGGCGACGTGCTGTCGCGCTTCGGCGCCGTCAACGCGATTCAAGGCACACTGACGACACGCTTTGTCAGCACGCTGCTCGACGGTGTGATGGCCATCGCCACGCTCACGATGCTGTTCGTGTACAGCGCGACGCTCACGTGGCTGGTGCTCGGTCTGTTCGCTACTTACGCGCTGATTCGCTGGGTCGCCTATCGGCCATTCCTGCGCGCCAATGAAGAACAGATCGTCTACGCGGCGCGCGCGCAGTCGCAGCTACTGGAATCGATTCGCGGCGTGCAGACGGTCAAGCTCGGCAACAGGCAGGACTCGCGCGCCTCGGCTTACACCAATGCCATGGTGGAAACGGCTAACCGGAATGTGGCGATCCAGCGCCTCTCGATCAGTTTCAGCACGTTGCAGTCGATCATTGCCGGTGGCGGCCGGGTGATCCTGATCTGGCTCGCGGCTCGCCAGGTGCTCGCGGGTTCGTTTTCCGCCGGGATGATGGTCGCGTTTTCGTCATTCGCCGATCAGTTTTCCTCACGCGCGTCGGGCCTGATCGACACCATGATCGAATTCCGGATGTTGCGGCTTCAGGGCGAACGGTTGGCGGACATCGTGTTGACCGATGTCGAAGCGAATATGGAGTCGAGCGCCGCGCCGGCAGTGCCGCTGGAAAACGAGCCACCTCCCACGATCGAAGTACGCGAGCTCAAGTTTCGTTATGGCGAGACCGAAGAGTGGGTTATCGACGGCCCTTCGTTTTTCATCCGCGCGGGCGAATCCGTCGCGCTGGCGGGACCGTCGGGGCAGGGCAAGACCACCATGGCCAAACTGCTGCTCGGTCTGCTCACGCCCGAGTCGGGCCAGGTACTGGTGGACGGCATCGACATTCGCAAGCTCGGCCTGCACCGTTATCGCGACCAGATTGGCTGCGTGATGCAGGACGACATTCTGTTCGCCGGCTCGATCTCGGAGAACATCGGCTTCTTCGATGACACACCGGATCAGCAAAGGATCGAGGAAGCCGCGCGGCTCGCGCAAATTCACGACGACGTGATGGCGATGCCGATGGGCTATCAGAGTCTCGTCGGCGATATGGGGTCGTCGTTGTCGGGCGGCCAGTGTCAACGAGTGCTGCTCGCGCGCGCCTTCTACCGCCGGCCACGCATTCTCATACTCGACGAAGCGACCAGTCATCTCGACATCGAGCGCGAACGCCTGATCAACGACGCAATCCGCGACATGCCGGTGACCCGGATCATCATCGCTCACCGGCCGGAGACGATTCGAAGCGCGGATCGCGTGATCGTGCTGGAACGCGGGATAGCGCGCGAAATCGACGGCGACGTGCAGGCTTGTCGGCAAGGGCTGCCCACGATGGACGGACCCGACCGCGCTGTTCCCTAAGTCATCCATAAAGGCTGGAAATAGCTGCTGCTTCATTGCGATGCTGACCGCCGGTCACCTCCGGTGCCTATATGCTGATTCGCTCTCCATCTGGATACAGTGGTCGGTTTATTTCACTTCCTTCATATATATGCAAATTATTCTACCTAACGACTCGACCGATGCGTCATGGCTAACCTAGCGAATCCGACTATTGCGCACTTCATTCAAAACCAATCCCAGCAAAAATTCGATCAAATCGATCGTCAAAACGCTCTTTTAAATCTTCAAGTCAAAGCCGGCTAAACATACAGCAATTTTGCGGATAAACGAAAGGGATACCGCGCGCAATTAATTATCTAGTTGACTTGGACCTCGGGGCCGCCTTCATGATTTTTTTAATTGGCAATCGTCGAGGTGATTATGAATTCTGCTGCTCCATGTTTGAACGCTTCCGAAGCGGCCAAGCGGCTTGGCGTGTCGACCAAAGCGCTGCGGCTTTATGAAAAGCACGGCCTGTTGGCCCCAAAGCGAACCTCCGCCGGATACCGCGTCTATGGGCCGAAGGAGATGCTTCGCGCTACCGAGATCATAGCCCTGCGTGCGCTCGATCTCAGTCTCACCCAGGTTGAGCGCGTGTTGAATGGCGACGCTGAAAGCCTGGCCACAGCATTGGCTGTCCACGAGGCAACGCTCGAAGACGAAATCAACCGGCTCGGATGCAAGATCGATAAAGTCCGACGCCTGCGAAAAGACGTAGCCCGAGGGCAAATGCCCGACAACGGGGAGTTGTTGCATCTGCTCGACCACGGCGTGGAAACAGGCGGGCCATTCGAACACTCGCGTCACGGCGCGTCAGGCGGTGTGAACTTCGCAACCAACGCGGGGAATTCGAGGTGACGCGACTCTCCATCCCGGCGACTAGCCGGGATTTGTGGCGCGCAACGCGTGATCGCAGCGCGCCGAGCGGTATCGCGATATCGACACTAAAGACCTGTCTCAAACCATGCCGCAATCATGACGCGGCACGGATAGACCGAAGCCGGGCCGGTCGTCATGCCCGGCAACACAGTTTGGAGATTAAACAATGCGTGAACTTAATGCCGTTGAATTGGAGCAAGTGTCCGGCGGCGCTTGCGACTTTTTCTCAACGCTCGGCGCCATCGTCTCGGGCGGCTGGTACGGTGTGATGACGGGCTCCGCCAAGGGCGCGGCGACAGGCGGCGCAAACGGCGGCGTACTCGGCTTCGGCCTGATTGGCGAAGCCGTCGGCGCTATCTGGGGCGGCATTTCCGGGGCAATCTCTGGTGCATGGTACGGCCTCGTCAACGGTTGGGACAAAACCAGCGCGACCGTCAGCCGTGGCTATGAAGCCTGGGCCGATCCCACCGCGTCGTTCCCGAAGTAATCTTCAGGCAAGCCTGAACACCGGATCCTTCCGATGCGTGAGCATCGGAAGGCCGCAGATGGATTGCCATCAAATTGGCTCGCTGACTTTTACTTCGTATTCCAAACATATACGCCAAGTCGACGAAACACGTTTTCCGACCATTTCATTTACGGCATTTTGCGTCTGCAAGGTTGGCCACAATCCCGATTTATCAGGAACATCGATGAAAAATACTTCTCAGCAGCGCCCTGGTCTACGCAGGATCGCTTGTCACTTTTCTCGCGGTGCCTGTCGCGGCGCAAGCAAGCGACGGCACGATTACTTTCAAGGGAAAACTGGTATCCACAACCTGCACGATCAGCGTCAACGGCGGCTCGAACTCCGCCACGGTCAGCCTTCCCACCGTGGCAACGACTGCTCTGACTAGCGCAGGACAGATCGCCGGCGGAACCCGGTTCTCGATCGTGTTGTCGGCGTGCTCCAAGCAGACCGGTAGTGCGGTTGCCTACTTCGAGCCGGGAGACGGGGTGAACTCCGCCGACAACAACCTGCGAAATACCGAGACCACCACCCCGGCGGGCAACGTGGAAGTCCAGTTGACGAATCTGACCGGTACGCCGATCAAGATTGGCGACAAGGCATCGCAAGAAGCCATGTCGACCGGCACCCCTCCCACCCCGCTGAATGGCGCAACCATCGTCAATGGTGCTGCAACGCTTTCGTACGTCGCGAGCTATTACGCAACGGGGCAATCCACAACCGGTGCGGTGACGGCGAGCGTGACCTACTCAATCGACTACTTCTAGGACGATCCTTGTCCGGCGCCGCGCCGAGGATGAGTGCCGGACACTTGATCGGTATGCGAAACGTTAAGATCCCAGGTACTCGAAGAAATGAACGTCGACAAACTGTTCCGAATGATGCCCAAATCGATCCGGTGGAAACATTCGCTGACGTCCTCGATCTGGATTCTCCTCGCAAGCACCGCGTGGGCTAACGTGGTGATCACTGGAACGCGGATTATCTATCCCGAGAGTGCGCGCGAAGTGACCGTCAAGCTGGACAACCGCGGTGACAAGCCGGCTCTCGTGCAAACATGGATCGATAACGGCGACTCGAAAACGCAAGCGGACAAAGCGGACGTACCATGCGTTCTGCTGCCGCCGGTATTCAGAATCGAGCCCGGCAGAGCACAGACGCTGAAAATGACCTACACACACGATCCCCTCCCGCAAGACAGGGAATCGATGTTCTGGCTCAACGTTCTCGACATTCCCCCCAACCCGGACAGCAATGAAAGCACGAATCTATTGCGGCTTGCGTTCCGCTCACGCCTGAAAATTTTCTTCCGCCCAGAAGGCCTGAGCGCAGAGGGTGCGGCCGCCGCGGCCACCGCCGTGACCTGGAAGCTGGTGCGCGCGCCGCGCGGCGAAGGATTTGCAGTCGAGGCCGGTAATGCGTCGCCCTAATTGCGTATTCGACATTGTCGATGGCGGCGTCGCAGAACCTCACGGCAGACGGTGAAACGCAGCAAAAGAAGTCCGCGCAAGAAACCCTGCTCGCCCAGACAACCTTCGCGCAAGCCACGTTCGATCCGTCGTTCCTGATCAATACGCCAGGCAGCAACGTCGACGTGAAGCGTTACGAGAACGGCAATGTCGTGATTCCCGGGCAGTACACGCTCGACACGTTTTTGAGCGGCACGTCGATTGGCAACGAACCCGTCGAGATCCGCGTCGACAACGGACACCCTCGGGGGGTGCTTTAACCGCGCGTTGCTCGATCGGCTCGGCATCGATCTCGCGGGCGCACAACAAAGCGTACTCGACGAGCTGACCGATCCCGGCGCCTGTGTCGAACTGAATCGCGTGATACCGGCCGCGACCGTGAACTTCGACAGCTCCGCGATGCGGCTCGATGTGAGCGTCCCGCAAGCCTCGCTCAGACACACCGCGCGAGGTTCTGTCGACCCGCGACTGTGGGATTCGGGCGTCACCGCGCTCGTACTCGGTTACACGGCGAACGCATTCCACAGCATCTCCAGCGGCGTGCAGACCGACTCTGCCTATGTCGGACTGAACGCCGGTTTCAATATTGGCGGATGGATGTTCCGGCACGACGGCGCCTTCAACTGGTATCGCCGTGCAGGCGATCAATACAGCGACATCAATACTTACGTGCGACACGATCTCACCGCGTGGAAGGCACGCGTGACGATCGGCGACGCGAACACGACGGGCGACGTGTTCGACACGTTCGCCTTTCGCGGCGTGCAGCTCGCCACCGACGACCGCATGCTGCCCGATTCGCTCAACGGCTATGCGCCTGTCATTCGCGGGATCGCCGAAACGAATGCCCGGGTGACCGTGAGGCAAGGCACGTCGGTCATCTACGATCAACCGATGCCGCCCGGACCGTTCGTCATCGACGATCTCTATCCGACGGGCTACGGCGGGAATCTCGATGTCACCGTGACTGAAGCCGATGGGCGCACGCGCTCGTTCCAGGTTCCGTATGCGTCGGTGGCGCAACTGTTGCGTCCGGGTCAGACGCGCTATAGCGCGGTGGTCGGCAACATCCGCAACATGAGGCTCTCCTATACCCCCCACGTGCTTCAGGCGGCGATACAGCGGGGCTTGACCAATTCGGTCACGCTGTACGGCGGCGCCCTCGCTGCCAGCCACTACGCGTCGATACTCGGCGGCAGTGCGGTGAGCACGCCGATCGGCGCGCTCGCACTCGACCTGTCCGCTGCGCAGACCGCCGCCCCTGCACAGACCATGCGCGGCGTGAGCGTCCGGGTAACTTATAGCAAGCTGTTCACCGCGACCAGCAGCAATCTTTCGGTCGCCGCTTACCGGTTTTCGTCGTCGGGCTATTTCGATCTGAATGGCGCGATGGCCTACGTCGATGCCGGGCGCAGCGGCTTCGCGAATCCCGCCGGCGCGGTCAACTGGCGCGCGCGCAATCGTCTGTCGATCATGCTAAGCCAGCCACTGGGCGACATCTGGGGAAATCTTTTTTTCAGTGGCTTCACTCAGGATTACTGGACACGCAGCGGGACGGACACGCAATTCCAGGCCGGCTACAACAATCACTATCGCTCGGTGGGCTACAGCGTGTCCATCAACAGGACCCGGACCGGCAATGGCCAGATGGACATGCAGTACGGCCATACGAGCCACGCGCCCACCATGAGCATGAACCTGATGCAGGACTCGAGCGGCGGCATGTCCGCGCAGGCGGTCGTCAACGGTCAGGCCGGCACCGACAATCAGTTCGGCTACTCGGTGGAAGGCTCGCGGAATTCGGACCGCACCTACGACGGCAGTGTGTCCGGTCAGTATCGCTCGCCGTACACGTCGATCAGCGCAATGGCCGGCGGCGGCGCGCGCTATTCGTCTGAATCGCTGGGTCTGACCGGCTCGGTCGTCGTGCATCCTGGCGGCATCACGGCCAGTCCCTATGCGGCCGACACCATCGCGATCGTCGCCGCACCCGCCGCCGCCGGTGCAGCCGTGGAAAGTTATCCGGGTGTGAGACTCGATCCACGCGGCTATGCAGTGGTGCCCTATCTCACGCCGTATCGCATCAACGAGGTGACGCTGAGTCCAGCGGGCCTGTCCGACGACGTCGAACTGGAAGTCACTAGCGAGCAGGCCGTGCCGCGTTACGGCGCGATCGTGATGCTGCGCTATCCGACCGTTTCCGGGCGCCCGGTGCTGATCCGCTCGAGTCTTCCGGATGGTCAGCCGTTACCGTTCGGCAGCTCGGTTTTCGATGAAAAGGGCAAGGCGGTCGGCACGGTCACGCAGGGCGGCCAGATCTATGCGCGGCTCAACAGCAAACACGAACGGCTCACGCTGAAATACGGACCCGCGGACGCGTCGCAATGCACGATCGACGTCACGCTCGATGACCCGACGCCGCGCACGGGACCGATACGTTACATGCGCTTGCAGGCGCGATGCGTGCCGGGCGAATCGCCCTCGCCGTCGCACGAAACACCGACAGCCGCGGTGCAGAGTAAGGGCGATGCGCCGCAATGATCGCGACGACATCGCCGTTGACGCAAGTTCCATTCATATCGAGGACGTGGGCATGACAGGCACAACAATCAGGCTGGGTTTTTCGCGCGACTACCCGGATCGGCCCGCGTTTAAGAGACGATCTGGCAAATGCTGGCTAAGTCGGACGGGCAAGTTTTGCATCGCCGGCCTCATCGGACTCGGCTGTCCGTTTGACGCAGCCGCGAGCATCATTTGCTCCGTCAACTCGGGCTCACCCTCTATCGACCTGCCGCCGCTGAAGATTGCGGCCGATGCACCGATCGGCCAGGTGTTCTGGCATCAGAGCGGGATTTCGCTGAGCGCTGGATGCAGCCTCGCGACGATGATGGGTTCTCCCGAGCCGGCTTATCTGCTGCGGCGCAATCTGGATCTCGGCAATGGCCTGTCGTTCATGTTGCAGTTCGACGGACCAAACCACGACCGTGGCAGTTCCGAACAGATCTATTCGACCGACACCATGGTCAAGGCCTACCACTTCTCCGGCGTACCCAGCTCGCTCACGACGGTCACAACGACGTTCTCGCTTGCACTCGTGAAGACCGGCACGACGGTCAACACCGGCCAGGTCCCGACCTTCTACGGCGCGGGGATGACCGTCGCCACCATCGGCAGCGGTCCAGGGGTGGCCGACGCAAAACGTAACGATGCCGAATTCCGCGTTCGCAACCTCGACAACGTCTATATCGCCGCCAGCACCTGCAAGGTCGAGCAGAACTCGCGCAATATTATCGTGCAACTGCCTACAACACCGGTCGGCACCCCCAGCGGATTCGGCTCTTTCGTCGGCAGTACCTCGCAGTCGCAGCCGTTCTCTATCAACCTGAAATGCGATGCGCTCAAACCCGGCAGCGGCGGCGGCGTTTATCTCGCACTCGACGGAACCACGTTGCCCTCATTCGCGACGGCCGGCGTGCTTGCGCTAACCAACAGCACGGCGAGCGGTGTCGGCGTGCAGGTGTTAAGGGGAGACGCCTCGAGCGGCCAGACTCCGGTGATGTTCGGCACCCCTTGGCGCGTCGGAACATTCGACAAAACAGCAAAGGCCGTGAGCATTCCCTTTCAGGCGCGCTACTACCAGACGGAAAAACAGGTGTCCGCTGGCGAAGCCGACAGCACCGCCACCTTTACGTTGACCTACGACTGACGACGCGCCCGAGATGGGCTGCGGACACGCGAATGGGGCATCACCTTTGCCTAAAGTGCCGAAACCCGTGTAGAATCCGTCGCTCTGCGGGCGTCGTATAATGGTAATACCCTAGCTTCCCAAGCTAGAGCCGTGGGTTCGATTCCCATCGCCCGCTCCAGATATTTTCCCGCCTGGGTTTCTCCATCGAATAGTAGGCAGCGCGCCTCGAGCGCGCCACCCTTCTACAGCATCAAACCCACTGATTCGCTTCCCACCGCAAGCGCGCCGCCGCCGCAGTGTGATAACGGCCGAGCACGTAGCGGATTCCGCCCCGACATTCTTCGACAGCGTCGCCGAATGATTTCTCGCCATTCGGATTCAATTCATATTGCGGCGGGATTAATTGATAAAGACCGCGCGCCGACAACCTGGGATTGCGCAAATCCACGACCCCGCCCGATTCCTGCGCCATCAGCCATAGCAGGTCGTCGAATTGAGTCAGCGCGACCTTTTCGATCGACATGGCTTCACGCAGCGCATTCTGGGAAGTCATCGGAACGGTAGTCGGGTCGATTGACACCCAGCCTGTTTTGCCCGCTTTTGCCTGGCGGTGATTGTGTGCGTGTTTGCTCATCGGAATGCTCGTCTGGTTAATCGTTTCAATGAATGACTGACTGACTGACGGAACGATTAAATCATACGAATCGCTTTCCATGTTATTGAAATGTAATGACAAGCGTATTTTCGACGGCAGAGCGGTCCGCCGGCTGTCTGGACGCACCCTTTTCGGTTGTGCTACCTTACGCGCACTTGCAACGCCCGCTCCACCTTCCGGCTGAGTCTTCAGCGGAATCCCGCACGAGCCGCCTCCCTGAAGGCGGCTTTTTTGTAGTAGCGGCGGCCTCGCGCGGCGCATGCCGCATGGCCCTCGCCCTGACAAGCAGTATCGAAGATGATCCACGATCCAAACGACGCCGGCCTGCCGGACGAACTCCCGCCGACTTCGAGCGACGAAACCGAAAGCCAGCCCGTGAGCGCCGAAACCGCCGCGGACGACACCCTGCACCACCGCCGTATCCGCAGCTTCGTCACGAGGGCGGGCCGCGTCTCCACCGGTCAGCGCCGCGCGATGGACGAACTCGGTCCGCGCTTCGTCGTGCCGTACGCGCCGCAACAGCCGGACTGGAGCAGCGTGTTCGGCCGCACGGCGCCACGCGTGCTGGAGATCGGCTTCGGCATGGGCGCGACCACGGCGGAGATCGCAGCGCTTCGTCCGGACGACGATTTTCTCGGCGTGGAAGTGCATGAGCCCGGCGTCGGCGCATTGTTGAAGCTGATGGGCGAGCAGACTCTGTCGAACATCCGCATCATCCAGCACGACGCGGTCGAAGTACTCGAACAGATGATCGCGCCGGATAGCCTCGACGGCATGCACATCTTCTTTCCCGACCCGTGGCACAAGGCGCGCCATCACAAGCGCCGGCTGATCCAGCCGAAGTTCGTCGCGTTGCTGGTGTCGCGTTTGAAGCCGGGCGCCTATCTGCATCTGGCGACCGACTGGCAGAACTACGCGGAGCAGATGCTCGAAGTGCTCAGCGCGGACCCGGACCTGCAAAACACCGCCGACGGTTATGCGCCCCGCCCCGACTATCGCCCGGTGACGAAGTTCGAACGCCGCGGTTTGCGGCTCGGGCACGGCGTGTGGGATCTGCTGTTCAGGAAACGCATCGTCGAATAACGGCGCCCCCGACTGCGCGCGTAGCAACTCACGCCACGTTGCAAATAAAAAAGGTCCGCGGTTCAAACACGCGGACCTTTTTTCGTTTCGAGGATCGGCAAGCGCTACGCTCAGTCCGCCCAGCTCAGCGCGCCGCTATAACCAACCAGCAAAATCAGCAGCCCGAAGCCGATCCGATACCACGCGAATGCGGTGAAATCGTGCGCGGCGATATAGCGCAACAGCCAGCGAACGCACGCAAACGCGCTCACGAAAGCCGCAATGAAGCCGAGCGTGAACATACCCAGCACATCGACGGACAGCAGATGCCAGTCCTTGTACAACTCGTACGCGGTCGCGCCGAAAATGATCGGGATCGCGAGGAAGAACGAAAATTCGGTGGCCACTCGGCGGTCGAGGCCGAACAGCATCCCGCCGATGATCGTCGAGCCTGAGCGCGACATGCCTGGAATTAGCGCGAAGCATTGCGCAAGGCCGACTTTCAGCGCGTCGAGCGGGCTCAGATCGTCCACGTTGCGCACGCGCGCCGGCACTTCGCCACGCGAGCGCTGGCGCGCTTCCGCCCACAGGATCACCACGCCGCCCGTCACCAGCGCGAAAGCGACCGGCACCGGTGAAAACAGCGCCTCCTTGATCGCCTTCTCGAACAGCAGACCGAGCACCACGGCCGGAATCGTCGCGACGATCACGTTCAGCGTGAAGCGGCGCGCGTCAGGCCGGCTGGGCAGGCCCGCCACCACGCTGCCGATCCGGCGGCGAAACTCCCAGCACACGGCCAGAATCGCGCCTAGCTGGATCACGACGTCGAACGTTTTCGCATGGTCGTCGGTGAAGTTGAGCAGACTGCCCGCGACAATCAGATGCCCCGTGCTCGACACCGGCAAAAATTCCGTCAGCCCCTCGACCACGCCCAGAATCAACGCCTTGCATGCCAATAGCCAATCCATCCGTGTCCCTCATCGTCGTAAATGTCGGTACAGGGTTCGCACGGAAACGCGCGGCCCCGCCGGCCGCGCGCCACGTCATCGTTCGACGATTTGCACACGTATGCCGTTTGTAAGGATGGTGATTGTACCGGGTTCGTAATTCACGCCGGCAAATTGCAATTGTTCGGGCTTGAACGTGTAGATCGGATAGTTGGTCAGCAACTGCGTCGCGAGCAGCGCCGCAGCGGCATTGATCTGTTGCGTATAGGCCTGCGCCTGCCCGCTCACGCTAACGTTGTCGACGTTCGGCGACTTCAGCACAACTGATTTGCTGGCGGCGTCGTAGGCCAGTTCGCTCGACAGCGTGAAGACGCCGTTGACCGGCTGCGGCATGAACGGACTCACGAGCCGCGCGTCGAGTTTCACCGAGATGCGATTCGTGTCCGGCAGGAAGCCGACCACCGGATTGGTCAGCGCGACGTCGAATACCTGCGACACCGTGCGCTGATACGGGAACTTGCGCTGCACCGCGTCCTGCACCTGCTGTTGCGAGAACGTGTAGTGCGACGGGATGAACGGAAACGTGGACGTCGCGCAGGCCGTCAGCGACAGCGTGATGCCAAGCGTCGTGCAGCCGGCCAGCGCCGCGGCCAGGAAGCGGCGCCGGGCCGGCGCGGTGGATCGATTCATGCAAAATCTCCAGTGGCAATCTGTTGAGGCATGCGGGTGGATTCGGTGCGGCGTAGCGGTCCGTTTCTAGCTGTTCGCCGCGCGCTCGGGCTGAGTCTGCGCTTCGAGTTGCGTGAGCCACGCGAGCGCTTCGCCGCGATTCGCGCCGCACATGTCCGTTTGCGGTTGCAGACCCGAGCAGCATGCGGGCCGCTCCGGCTGACCGAAGATCGCGCAGCGCAGATCGTCGCCGAGTTGCGCGCAGCGCACGCCCGCCGGCTTGCCGTTCGGCATGCCCGGAATCGGGCTCGAAATCGACGGCGCGATACAGCACGCGCCGCAATCGGGGCGGCACGCATGACCGCTCACATGGAACGGCGACTCGCGCGTCACAACGGGGTTCGACACAACTTTCACGACGTTTTCCTATACCTGTCGACCGGCAACAACCGCCGACGCCATCCAAGACCCGCATTGTGCCACCGCATTCCATGCGACCTTTTTACACAATCGCGCCCACACGCCGTCACGTACACTCGAACCGATACGAAAGGCCATGCAGAAGAGATGTCTGCGCTGTCCGATCAGGTCGTGCGAAGCGCGGCCGGTTCGTGCCTCTTCCGTGGTGGCCGCCAACGCGAGGCTTCGATGACCACCGCCAACCCGCTATTCCGCCCGGACCTGCTCGCCAGATACAGCGCGAACGGTCCACGGTATACGTCCTATCCGACCGCCCTTCAGTTCCACGACACGTTCGATCCCGCCGACTACCTGCGCGCCGCCGCCGACCCGAGCGCATCGTCCACGGACCTGTCGCTGTACTTCCACATCCCGTTTTGCGACACCGTGTGTTTCTACTGCGGCTGCAACAAGGTCGCGACGAAAAACCGTGCGCACGCGCGCCCGTACGTCGACCGGCTCAAGCGCGAAATGGCTGTGCAGGCGGCGTTATTCGACACGCGGCGCCCGGTTTCGCAACTGCATTGGGGCGGCGGCACGCCTACTTTTCTATCGCATGGCGAGATGGCGGAATTGATGGCCACCGCGCGTGAGCACTTTGCACTGCTGCCTGATAGCGAAGGCGAATATTCGATCGAAGTCGATCCGCGCGAAGCGTCGCCGGACACCATTGCACATCTGCGCAAGCTCGGCTTCAACCGGCTCAGCCTCGGCGTGCAGGATTTCGATCCGCGCGTGCAGCAGGCCATCAACCGTATCCAGCCGTTGCAGATGACTACGTCGGTCATGCAGACCGCGCGCGATACGGGCTTCCATTCGATCGGCGTCGATCTGATTTACGGGCTGCCGCATCAGACCGTGGACAGCTTCAGCCGCACGCTCGACACGATGCTCGCGCTCGCGCCCGACCGGCTCTCGGTGTTCGCTTATGCGCACATGCCGCAGCTCTTCAAGATGCAACGTCAGATGGACGAAGCCACGCTGCCGTCGCCCGTGGTGCGGCTCGCGATACTGCAACGGGTGGTCGAGCGATTGACGGGGGCGGGCTATGTCTACATCGGCATGGATCACTTCGCGCTGCCCACCGACGAACTCGCGCTCGCGCAGGCCAAACGCACGCTGCATCGCAATTTTCAGGGCTACAGCACGCGCGCGGAATGTGACCTGATCGGCTTCGGGGCATCGTCGATCGGCAAGGTCGGCGATGTCTATGCGCAAAACATCAAGGATCTGCCGGGCTATGCGGCCGCGATCGACGCGGGGCGGCTCGCGATCACGCGCGGCGTGAGGCTCACCGTGGACGACCGTCTGCGCCGCGACGTGATCACGCAACTGATGTGCAATCTGGAACTGCGCTTCGATGAATTCGAAGCGGTCTACGGCATCCGTTTCGCCAACACGTTCGAAGCGGAACTGGAGCGCCTGCGCGCCTTCGAGCGCGACGGCCTCGTGTCGCTCACGAGCGGCAAACTCGAAGTGCAAATGGCCGGACGCATGCTCGTGCGCAACATCGCGATGGTGTTCGACCGCTACCTCGGACAGCAGATACTCGAGCGGTTCTCACGCACGGTTTGACGATTGTGCGGGCGATCCAGGCAACCGGCTTGCCCGTCGCCGGATTTTCCGCCATAATCTGCGTCTTCGCCGCGCGCCATACCCTGACGCGTGCGCTGCAAGACCTGCCCAGGTGGTGAAATTGGTAGACGCAGGGGACTCAAAATCCCCCGCCGCAAGGCGTGCCGGTTCGATTCCGGCCCTGGGCACCACAAAGCATTCCGAGTAGTTCCAAAGAAGTACTGAAACCCGCGACAGCTAAAGGCTTCGCGGGTTTTTTGTTTCCGGGATGTTCCGACAAGGCGCATAGACAGCCGGTGGTATCGGGTGGTACTTTTGGTGGCATCTCTTGAATCTTCGGCCCCCACCCGCTGAAAATACCACCATGCCACTCACTGATACGCAGGTAAGGAACGCACGATACAACCCTGACGGCGGGGGCAACCGTTTGTCAGACGGCGGCAGGATGTATCTGCAGCTCGACAAGTCGGGCGCGAAATACTGGCGGCTCAATTACAGATTTGCTGGTAAGGACAAGACGCTGGCGCTCGGCGTCTATCCGGACGTGGGGCTGGCCGCGGCCCGCAAAAAGCGTGATGAGGCACGCGAGAAGCTGGCAGCGGGCACCGATCCCGGCGAAGCAAAGAAGATCGAGAAGCGTGCGACCCTGCTTGCCGCCTCCAACTCGTTTGAATCCGTCGCTACGGCATGGATGGAAGAGCGCCGCTCGTCTGTCGAACCGGCTCAATATGACAAAACGCTGGCGCGCTTCAAGGCCGACGCCTTCCCGTGGCTCGGGAAGCGTCCCATTACGGAAATTGACGCGCCGGAAATTTTGGCGGTGCTCAAGCGGGTGGATGCACGCGGGGCTCGCTTCACATCCCATCGGCTCCGCAGCGAGATCAGCCGCGTTTTCCGCTACGGCATCAAAGAAGGGTATTGCAAGGCAGACCCGGCCAAAGAACTGACCGGGGCGATTCCGCCGGCCCAAACAACCCACTTTGCTTCAATCACTGAGCCCGCAAAGGTGGGCGAGATGCTGCGTGCGTTCGAGGGATTTTCAGGAACCTTCCCGGTGCTATGCGCGCTCAAGCTTGCGCCGATGCTGTTCGTGCGGCCTGGCGAGTTGCGTCAAGCCGAGTGGACACAGATCGACTTGGACAAGGGCGAATGGCGCTATCTGGTCACCAAAACAAAGACCGAGCATCTGGTGCCGCTCGCCACTCAAGCGGTGACTATCCTGCGTGAGCTGCACGCCCTGACCGGCAAAGGTCGCTATGTCTTTCCCGGTGCCCGCTCTGCCCTGCGCCCAATGAGCGAGGCCGCTATCAATGCGGCGCTGCGTCGATTGGGCTATGACACTCGCACGGAAATCACTGGTCACGGGTTCCGGGCAATGGCGCGCACGATCCTGCACGAGGAACTGGACCAAAAGCCGGAAGTGATCGAGCATCAGCTTGCGCACTCGGTACCGGATAACCTCGGCGCAGCGTACAACCGCACGAAGTTCATCAAGGATCGGCGAGAGATGATGCAGAAATGGGCCGATTACCTGGACCGAATCAAGGTCGGTGCGCAGATCATCTCGATGAGCAAGATCGCTAGCTAACGCGGCTATTGGCGCGCGCGACTAATGGCGCCTGAAGCGCCGTGCTGGCGACGGCGCGGATGTCCTCCAATTTTCGGAAGATTTTGGGCTCGCCGCACGCGGAGACTTCCGCCATTAAGGCGCGTTCCGCACCATGCTCAATGCCTTGCCCAGACTGCGTTTGCAATAGATGCTTCTGTTTTTGTGTCCCGCCCGACAAGTCCAAGCGCACCGCTCCGATGTCGATGCGGGCAAGGGCAGCAGGCCAGCTCACGAGCGTTTTGGTACGTGCGTAATGTGTGGGTCAATCACAAAGGGCGCGGACGCTTCGAGTGGCCGCGGAGGCCCTCTAAACGGAGACGTTCCGCGGCCCGACGCAGGTTGTGAAAGCATCAAGTGGCGAGGCGCGCCGCCGCCAAATCATGGGCGTCCATCAACACCTCCGCTTGGGCGGGATTTGTCGCTGCGGCGATTTCCGCCCGTGATCGAAGCCCGGCGATGAGGTTGCGTTTGTTCTGTAGCTTATCGCCATCGACCCACACATCCAGATGCTTCATTGCCTTTTCGACCAGCGCTCGATTCTCTTTCGCGACGTCGGCGCCCGCGTAAGCTTTCATGCCCAACTGCATAAACTCGGTCAAGTAACCATTCACGATGCCGCCGTCCTGCTGTGTCGTCATGTCTAATCCCCCCGTTGGTTTGAACTGCGCAATACGCCCATGCTAGCAGAATCACCCCTAGGGCAATTGCGGCGAGAAGGCGACAGCCTTTAGCATTCGCGCATGAAAAATAATCGAAATGACACGTTCTTTTCGCGGTTGGTTGCGCCGATGTTGGACCAACTTCGGCGCATTGCCGGTGTTACTCGCGGCGAGCAGTCCGTCGATGACTTGAAGGCCGAAGCTTGGATCGCAGCTCAGGAGGTTCGCTGCGAGATGGGCGACGCAGTTGAGCCGGAGGACGAGCGTCTACAGAGCGCAGTGTTGACAAAACTGCGTAAGGCGTTCGGTAAGTTCGTGAATCGAAAGATGCGGTTCGCCGTGCAACTGGATCACGAACAGCCTGGAGACGATGGTGATTTTCTTCCGAACAGTGTCGCCGCGAGCCTCACTGGCCCGGAAAGTTATGAGCCGGGGGTCGCTCTGGAGTTGGCAGAAGAGCGCGCCGCGCGCGAGCGTTGTCTGACAGAGCGATTTACCGAGGCAGTCGCCTACGTCCGCACACTCAGCCACTTCGATCATGATAAACACGCAATTGCAACCTACCTCGCAATCCCAACGAGCACACTCGAGGCTCGGCTTCGCTGTGCGGAGTACATTGCCGCCAGCCAGCCATCGATATTCGACGGAATCGAAACTCTGCCGACCGACTTCCTGCCGCTTCGTGGCCGTCGGTGTCAGTCGAGACGGGTGCCGAGACGTTGCTGGGTCTCACCTTGCCTGGTCGCCAAGTATTGTCAACTGCGACTGTTCTCTCGTGGCCGCGCAATCTTCTGCGGCCAGTAACTCTATGATAGATAGGCGCAGTAAATCACATCGGCTGCAGATTTTCGGACGCCCAGTCCACGAACTGAACGACGTAAATTCGAAATGCCAAACCCGGCCGCAGGCCGTCGCTGACGACAGCAATCGCCGCATTTCGCACGGACCTAGCGCCGTCATCGGCGACATGAACATATTCGGCGGGAGGGAGATGATAAGTGCGACCGTCGTCAGCGACTACGGCAGTCGCAAAGCCGCTTGCCATCATGCGCTGATGCAGGGCGCCATAGTCGTCGCCATTGGCCCCGTTTAGCAGCTCTACTCGAACATTGAACCGATCCATACTTCCTCCGATGCGGCCATGTTAGCCGCTAAACATCGCCCGCCCGTGCCCGCTCACTGACCAGTGCCGACGGAAGGGTCATTGAGCAATCCAAATATCACCTTTACAACACGGTAGAAAGTAAGAAAAGCGAACGTCGACAGAGCAATCCAGCAAGGCATCAGGACCGTGTCCACTTTGAAATTCTCGAACTGCCATTCGGCGAAGCGCTTCACATCAATCGAAAACAGAATCAGCGAAAATACGCACAATGCCAAGCTAGCCAACAGCGCCCATCTGAAGTAGGAAAGGAGTAGCGCCCAGAGGCGCTTGTTCCCTCTGATGCCACGGAACGTTTTCGAGTTAAACGTTAGAAGCATGGCCTGCGCAGTACCCAAAAAGCCCATCAGGATGGCGGACACGTTTATCGTGGACGAAAGCTGATTACTGTACTTATCAGACTCGAACCGAAGATTGAGGTGGTGCGCGCCCAATGCGGCCACCACCGCAATGACGAGCGGATAAAATCGTTCGATGAGTCGCTTTAGTGGGAACCGTCCCATTCGCGCAAGGCCTGTTCGAGTAGCTGCGACATGTATTCCGGTGAGTACCGGCGCCCGGTGGTGCGCGGGATGCTTTCCGCATTGTATTCGACGTATTTTCGCGACTCAAGGAGGTTCAGTAGCTCGATTGCGTCTTCCTCCTCCGCCTTAGCTCCCACCATCAGCTTGTCGTCTTCACCGCTCCGGCCAAGGAGTCTGTCGATCAGCGGTCTCACGAAATCACTGGAAAGCCGGTTTTTCTTTTCGCGTGCGTCAACAGATAATGAGAAACGTACGCGTGTCGCGCCAGCGTCACAGCCTTCTTTTATCGATCCGCTCAGGCCGCTGCCGTTGAAATACGCCAGGTCCTGAGGCGTCAAATTGTCGATCTGCGCATCCACAGAGGTGATGATCTGCTTATGGCCAAACTTTTCCAGGGTATCTTCGGTGAGCACGGGGAGCAATTGGTAGCCGCCCTCGCCGAATTGTCCGCACTGGGTAAAGTATTCTTGGATCTTGGACGCCCGTACCCCGAAGTGATTGTATTGGATCACCATGCGCTTCTGCGCCGGAGCAAAAAGCACGGAGGTCTCTTCGGAAAGCAGCGCATCGTCTTCCAGATCCAGGTCCTTCGACGCCTCCTCGATAGTTGCAACACCCGGCCAATTGTCATCTCGGAAACGTGAGAATCGCAAAGTCCAGAAGGCCTTGTCTTTCGAAGGCGCAATGATGTCGTCGAGGCGGATTTGTGTGTAGTTGCAAGTGCGAGTCCGATCAGCCAGATCCAAAGCAGCCAGCTTTTCAATGACCTGTTCAAGCGGCTCCGTCTTCCCGAAAACGTCAACGCTGTAGTAGTACACCCGTAGTTTTTTCATGGCCTATCGCCCCGTTGGTAGCTCCACTGTTTGGAGTTCGGGCATTACTAGACCGTAAACTGTCGCGCGTAGCAATGGAAATCGCCTAGGAACTGGGAGAATCGTTATCGCTGCGCTCGGGCAGTACGCGCGGGTTGACCAACGTGCACTGACTGTGGAAGTTTTAGGTCGCTGCGGCAACGCGGGTCCGGCTAGCGTTCGGAGAAGTTAGCCTCAGGTTCGCCGAGCTGGCGGAGCTGCTGGTGGACATACTCTGAGAGCACCGCGGTTACCTTGTCGGCCGCCGCGATGCCGAGATCCGCGGCCACGAGCGCGCCGACCTTGGACGGCCAGTTTAGCCACGCATCGCGCGACGCACGCGCGCTCTCAAACAGGATGCTACTGGCGAGATCCAGATCGACAAGCGAGCCCGATTTCTGCTCATAATCCTGCCGGTGCAAGAGCGCGAGATACACCTCTTTGAGGCGACGCGCTTCGTCGTAACTGGTGGCGTCGACATCGATCTCGCCGACAAGGCGAGCTGCTGCATCGTCCAGCGTTTCGCCCGGATCGAGTTCGATCTCGACGACCCGTGACGCGGCCGGCTCGCTCTGGACCGGTGAACCACCTTTCCGGACGCGCCCTAGGCGGGCAAGCGAAGCATCGACGTCGACGCGCGCGCCCTGCATGACAAGCTTGCCTTCCCGCTTCCAGTTTAGGACCGCTTGCCGCGACACGTCGCAAAGCTCGGCGAACTCAGATTGTTTTACAAAGGCCATGTTCCACCATCATGATTTTGGGTTTGTTGAGGCTGAAGGGGTGACCGAATCGTCACCCCTTCCATCGTCTTACGGCAACGCGCAGTTCTCGCAGAGACTGAAGGTCACTGGCGTCCCAAAGGGACGCGCCAACAGGGGTAGCGCGGGCATCAGGGCGCTTGGGACGTCAGCGCCGCCGCCCAGCCACCACCGCAGCATGTCGAGGGCGCAGTAGGCGTTTTCATCGAATGTGCCACCATCGCACAGGAAGTGGGACTCACCGCCGCGGCGAAGGTCAATATCGTCACCGTCAAACACCGGCTCAAAGCCCAGTATCCGTGCCGCGTCTGTTACGCGCTTCTGCAACCCTGCGCGCGAAAAGTCGAATACCTGGGTTCCGTCGAGAGCACGGAGCAGCGACGGAACGACGGGGGTCTCGCTGGCCGGCCGCGCGGTCCGCACCTCCGGAGCGAATTCGCCCAGGGCAATCCCGGCAACCAACTTGCCGTCCAGCGGCGAGCCTCCCTTCTGGTTCTTCCTCATCCTCTCATGCGTCGCCTCGACGTCGACCAGTTCGCCCTGCATTACGAGCCGGCCGGCCTGACGCCATTTCGTGACGGCCTGCCTCGAGACTTCACACAGTTCGGCGAATTTCGCCGGCTTCAACAAGGTCATTTTCCACCTCGAAAAGATGCCGGCTAGGCGCGGATTGCGCGACATAGCACGGCGTTTTGCACAAAAAATAAGCAAAACCAAGGGCCCGCTTCGTGCTCGGTTGACAGTTTTTGTCAACCAGTTGACAAAATCAGCGCGAACGATTGACAGCGAATAAATGCTTTCAGACAAACACTTAGCTCGCTTTTGTCAACCAATAGCTTTCGCCTATTGACCATTCTGTCAACCAAATTTCAAAACTTCATAGCCGCAGAGAATCCAGGGGTTATCGTCCGCGCACTGCATGGACCCATCCAGAGGGACCCGCGATGATTTCAGGGATGAAAACGGGAGGACGGGAGGGTCGTCGGGGCCGGTTTGCAGCCCCGCGGTGGCGATTTCGAAGGGCCTCATCTCGATGACTCGTGGTAAAGAGATGCGCCTTGCTGCATGCCGTTGGGTGCGGTGTCGCTCGCCACCGGATTGCCACTGAGTCCGCTTTGCGTTGCGAATCCCATTTTGTCGGCGATGCGTTGCTGCGCCTGAGTCACGAAGTCCATATTGACTTCGAGATAGGCCATCGTCGTCAGTGGACTCTTGTGTCGCATTGCGCGTTGTATGGACTGGATCGGTGCACCCATCTCGCTCATGAGAGTGGCGAACGTTCCACGAAGTCTGTGGGCAGTGACATGGCCGGCGCCGACGGATTGGTTTGCCGCGAGCATTGCATTCCGGGTGAAGCCGGACGGACAGGGCTTTCCGTTCGGGCGCATGACGATGAGGCCGGACGTCCGACGCAGAGGTTGCAGATAGTCGATCAGCCACTCCGGTACGGGGATCGGATCTGCCTCACGACCCTTTGTTTCGCCTGGCACGTAGACGCGTCGCTCCCAATCCAGCCATTCCCACCGCGCCGTGATGGTCTCGATCTCACGGAGCCCACACCCAAGCATCAGGCGGACAGCGATCCTGACGGCCGGCCGGTCACCCTCATGCTCATCAACGGCGGCTAGCCACTGTTGTGCCAGGGAGGTCGGGAGAATCGCTCTCGGCTTCTTCTGAACCGTCAACGCACGTACGTGAAAGCGCACTGCCGGGATGACTTCGCGACGCACGGCCCAGCTGCAGAGGAGGCGCAGCACCTTGAGCCACTGGTTGGCGCTCGCCGGCGCATGATCTTTCAAATACTCTTTGCGAGCCTCTTCGACCATGTCCGTCGTCAACTCGTCGATCATCACGTTGCCAAGCTGATAGAGGTGCAATCGCCCGAAGACCTCGACAATCGCGGCGTGTGACCGGCTGGCCGTCGGTGTGTGGACCGTGAGCCACTGGGCGACCAGCTCGCGCAAGGTTGGAATCGACTGTTCGCCGCGGCTCCACAGCGTGGCATTGCGATGCGCGCGCGCGGCGATGGGTTCAGCTCGATGCCTGAGCGTCTCGCCGGTCGATCGCTGGACCCGCTTGCCGTCAATCTGGAAACGGTAGTGCCAGACCTTGCCGACGCGAAAGAGGTGGTAGCTCATGCGCTATTCCGTCTGGCTCGGGGCACTCGTAGTGGTACCCGGGCCGCCCAATTGCACATTCGGCACTGGGTGCGTGTGTGTGTCGTAAATCGAACGCATCTGCGCCATCGAGTGCGGGTTCGATCCGAAGTTATCGATGATGTCGCCCGACACCTTTAGGATTGGTGTATTCATCAGCACTTCGGTCGCGGCGTTGATCGTGACCGTTGTCGCCCCATTGACCATCACCGGTTGGCTGTTCGCGTTGACGACGATGCCGCCGTCCGCTGTCATGTAGATCTGCTTGCCGTCCTGGCTATACAGCATCGTCTCGCCGGTTTGCAGGCCGGTAGGCCGCGACGGCTGATGATTGGTAGCGAACACCGCCCCCGCGCTAATGTCGCCGGCAACGTGCAGCGTCAGCACGTCAGAACCGATCGGCGGGTTAGATGTAAATCCAAACTCCGCTACCCGATAGCGATCATCCGAAACGGCTAACAAATTTGTCTTTATCTGCACAACCTGAACCGGGCCAGAGTCGTCGACAAACGTCACACGCCCACGCCCAAACAGACCGCGCAGACGTATGAATAGCTGAGTGATGTCCTGTGCCGTCATGTGTTTGCGTTGCTCACATTAGTGACGTCGGGTGCGATCGGGTAGAGGATGAGCGGCTCTTGATAGAAGGCCTGCGGCGGCATGATGACCAGATCGGCGGTCGTGCCACCTTCGTCACGCTTGTACGTTACTTCGGAGATCAGCCAGCGAACCGGCGGCAGCGTCAGGTTGGGCAGATCTATATCGACGAGTGTATTGGGTTGATACAGCACACCATCGGTGTCCCGCCAGCTATCAGTTGTCAAACGCACTTGCAGTGAACGCCCATAGTTACGAGCCATTTCCCAGTTGACACGCTGCTGGGCCACTATCGCTCCTCCTGTCACGTTTTCTGAAACGATCACGCGATACCGGAATCGTGGGACGGTGCTATCGCTCGCATGGGCGATCAGATTTCCGCCGTCCCCAATGTCTTTCAGCGTGTCGAGCCCTTGGTATAGGGCGTCATAGTTGCTAAACCTACCGTCCATACTGAACATCGCCGAAGCTGCCAGCACGTTGACCCCTTCCGCGAAACCGCCGGCTACTACCCTCGTCCCAATCGGCGCTGCCTGGCTGGAACCGTCTTGCGTTCCGCCGCTGGCTATCAGTAGGCTGCCGTCCGGTTGGTCATACATCAACAGTCCCCGGAAGCGGCAAAGCCGTTCGAGAATGGAGTAGCTTGTCTCGCCCGCCATGACATTGAGTTGCGGAATTGGGTCACCTTGATCAGTGCCGGCGGCGAGATTTACATCGATGCCATAAGCACCACACAAATTCTTGGCTATCTGAAGTACCCGCAAATTGAGCATTTGTCCGTTGGGCCAAAAGGCTGCGCAATCCACCAGCTCCTGACAGAGGCTTCGTCCTGCGATACGGATCGTGTGCTCCCGCGCGCTGTAGCTCGGCTGGTATCGATCAACGAAGCCGGTCAGCACAATATCCGGGCCCAAAATGACTTGCACCCGATCACCGGGCTGTATGAGCAACTCAGTTATTCCGGGAGGCGGTCGGGTGAACGATATGTCGAAGTCAGACGGGAGTCGTTCAATTCCCATGGACAAACGAATGCTCGTCCAGCCAGTGAGATCGCGCCCATTGGACGCGTAGTACGTTGGCTCGCCTTTTGACGGGTTTAAATCGCGGGTACACGTCGAGACGCGCAAGGTAACGGCGTCCTCTCCAACAGTGCTATTCGTCAAAACCTCGCCCCCCCAAGTGTGTGCGCAATGCGTGGCCGGGGGACGCTTGGGTCGTCGTGAATCGGATGCGGCGCCGTCGACGGCATGAAGCCGTCAGGCACTTTCAGAACGATCGCCTGTACGTCATTGGGTACCGGCGCTTCGGCGACTTCGGTTACTTTGTCCATTCGATTTCTCCGCTGCGCTCGATGGCGCCGATTAAGGATCGATCCCATTAGTATTCCTATTCTGTGTTACTGCGCGCCCGCCGCGGATATTGCCGGCCCGAAGGCCGGAGAGCCATCCGCTTCCATGAGCGTCGCGCAGTTGCCGGTGTTTTCACCCACCGCAGGCTGGGGCTCCTTGGCTAATGCTCCACTGATTCCGACGCCAGCATCATTCCGCCGCCGGTTCTGAAGTCGCTATCGCTTCGTGCCATTGCGCTTACTTTCATCGCTTTCCGTCCAGACCAATGCACCGGTCAGATCCGTCTGACTGAAACGCGCGCCGACCAGGCAGGCGCCGCGCAGATTTGCGTGTGCAAGGCTGCCGGACATCATTCGAATACCGCGAAGGTTCGCGTCAGCCAGGTTTGCAAACGTGAGAAGCGTGCCGTCCAACGCGGAGCCCGACAAATCTGCGCCGCGAAGATCTAGTCCGGCGAGGTTTAGGTATCGCAGATCCCGGTTGCTCAGGTCTGCGTTCCGCAGATCCACGCCATCTCGTACAGCCTGTCCGATGGCGCTGTCGAGCGCGGCACAGCGTTGGCGATCGACGGGCATGAAGCTTTGCGGATCGACCCCGGCGTCGAAGCACAAGAGCGTTTCGTCCGTCCCGATCCTTTTGACGACGACCATTTGGGGAGCGGGCGATTCGGCTTGCGTCGAGCTGCGGGAATCGATGGCTTGTTGGTTCATGAATTGCTAGTCCTATGTGCACGCTTTGTTCTGGGGCGCTCGCCGTTAGCTCTTTCGCCGCGTATCATTCGATGGCGTGTCCGCCTCGAGCAAACCGTCTCGCACTGCTGCGCTCCGGCGCATGGTCGCGATTAGGGTTCCGCTTGCTGTGCGGACTGTGACCATGCCTGTCCGCCTGTTCTCACGGATCACGTACGTGTTGGGATGCGATGAGATCCGCTTGTTCATCGCATCCTGCCTGCCACGAGCGATCGAATCCGACGTCTTTCCACACATACATCACCCCCCGAATTGCTCGCGCGACATCGCTGCGGCAGTGATCGCCGCGCCCATGTTCATCTCGACCGGCACGCCGCCCCGGGCGCTGCTGCCGCGCGCGGCGCTTTTGCCAGCATTTGAGTCGGCATCGGCATCTGCCGGCGCTGCGACCTCTGCCGGGCGCTCGATACGGTCGCCGGTGCGGCCGCCAGGGCCGTCCCAAGCTCCCTTCCGGACATAGGGAGCCGGGCGCTTCGCGAGCGGCACATAGGGCCGATGCTTGCGCGCAACCATGAGAGCCTCAGTAATCGGCTTCAGAGCTTCCGCGATTTCGGATTCGGCGGCCGCCGTACCATCGTTCATGAGCGCAAGGAGATTCTGGGAGACGTCGCGCGGTGCGCCGCTGGCATACGAAGCCATGCATTGTTCGAGATCCGGAACATGAGCGCAGAGAAGGAAATCATTCGTTTGCGGGAGAGGCGCAACACGCTGAAGCGCACGTACCTGCGCGTAGAGCATTCGAACGTTCGAGACCTTGTCCCGCAGCTCCTCTGCCAGTTGAGCCTGAAGACTTTGCGCCGCCATATTCACCTCAATACGGACGTACCCGATCGCGATTTCGATTTTGCTGTCGAGATCAGGCGCACGGGCTTCAAGTGCCTCAAGGCGTCCCTTCAGTCGTCGGACGGCAAGGTCTTTGACGTCGATTGCCTCAGCGATTTTCTCGATCTCTTTCTGCAACGAGGGAAGCTTGGCGTCGTCGACGAGCACGACATCTGCCGCGAGCACGCTGAGCTGTCGGCGCATTTCAGAAAGCTCGCCCTCTGCCGAGAAGATGTCAGCCGGAGCGCTATTGACGGCGTCATCGAGCTTCTTGCGCTGCTCGATCAATTCGCGGAGCTCGTTGAGGGTATCGGCGTCGATCGCCAGCTCAAACTTCGGAGCCTGGGCCGAAGTCGCGTTCGTGTTGGTGCGTTTCATGAACTCCTCTCGAAGCGGCGATCGCTTTTGCCGAACTTGGCATCAGGCCGATTGCCGAAATGTCGAAAGGAGTCTAGATGTGGTGAGTGCGGAAGCGCGACCATACGGTGACCATATGGTCACCGTACTGCCGGGGTGGGCGCTGAACGCGCCGCGGAAAGGGATCTCGGGGCCCGACCTTAGACGGAAAACCACTCGGCGGGTTGCTTTCCATCTTCTTCCGGAAATTGCCTGAAGACGTATAAGTGCTGCGGGCAATGCTCTGTGAGTGCTTCTTTCGCGCGGTCCCTCGTCAGCTCGCCGTCTCCGATGAGATGCAAAACGACGGCCCCAACATCCCATCGCGCAATGCGGCGCTTTCCCTCGACTTCCACAGACCTGTACTTTTTCAAGCGAGAATACTGCTCCGCATTCTGCAGGCGCAGCTTGAGCCATTCTGCATCGCGGCCATTACTCAGGTACGGACCGAGCACGGATGCCAGTTCGGCACTTGTCGGCATCTCCTGCAAAGCAGGAATTGCGGCTTTGGCGTTTTCACCCGGAGGCGCCTCCGGATGTGCCGCCGTGTCCGGACCAGCGACGCGAACGCCCACCCCTTGACCGTCGAGCCAAGTATTCAGATCCGCGCAACTAATTACGCAGCTATGAGCGGCGAGCGATGCCGCGATGCCGGCTCGCTGAAGAGGTAGCCTCGTAACGGGGTCGCGATAGACAATCGCATTGGTTCCGACCGCATTCTCCAGCGCACCGACGTAGCACCGCGTTGCCTCGGTCTGGTTCTTTTCATTGCTGGGATGCATCTCGGCGGCGATGGCTTCAGCCGCCTGGTGAATACTGTAAAAATTCATCCGATCCTCTCGTTGAGGTCACGAGTCGTGACCGTGTTGCAATGTCGTTACTCCGGTATCGGGCGTCGTGACTGTTTCCCGATACCCGTTACTTTTGATGCGTGACTGTTCTGGTCACCGGTCGTATTTCCACGAGCGGCGCGCTGCCGTGTGCCTCGATTGTTCGTCGACGCGGGCGGCGGCCAGCCGCTCGCGGAAGTGAGCGAGGTCCGGCCTGAGTGTGCTGATTGGCTGCCGTTCGATGCAGTACACCACACGGTCAAAGTACTCGTCGGGCCAGCGCTCCAGCTTCGCCAGTTCGTCGACCACGTCGAACAACTCGCGCTGCGTTGCCTTCAGCTGAGCCTGATCGACATACGGCCCCCAGGGCAAAAACAGGCCCCCGTCGGGATGACGCAGCGCGCCTGCGCAGTCGGCCGGCACGGGGGGAAGGTCGTTCGATGCCGAGCGCAAATAGGTCAGGACTTCTGGCTTGTGTGCCGCGATGTCAGGCTTGATGGCAGCGATCGCGTCCGCCGGGCCGCGCATCTTGACAATGTCACCGGCGAGCCAAAGGCGCACCCCAAGCGATTGCGCCTTGCTCAAAATGTGGACAATGCTCATATGCCATCCTCCGTCTCGCCAGCCTCAGATTGCGAAGAAATCCCCGAAGATGTCACTCCGTCCGTGTTGGCATCTTCGGCACGAGAACCGAAATCGACCGCCCGCAAACCCGCGTGGTTACGGAAGGTGCCACGGCTCCCCGAAGGTGCCAACGTATAGAGAGTGGCAACTTCGGTGGCACATTCGGAACTTGGCATCTTCGGAAGCGCCCATTGCCAACCTTCTTTCATGCCGATTTTTCGCTTCTCTACCCCCAATGTGTCTGCGGCACGATGCATGGTCCGCCAGGCGTATCCCGCTTCGTCCGCATCCTTACGAATCTGCTTGGAGGACATCGGCCCATCGGAAAGCAGGCCTTCCAGGAACTCGGCGGCCGCTACTCGTTCAGTCTTGGCTTCGTCGTCTTGCTGCTCCACGTCGCCGAGGATCTCTCGAGCCGTACCTTCGATCATGTCGCCCCAAACAACCCGGCTCGCCTGGATACCATTGGCGTCAGCCATTTCAAGGGTATAGCTCACTCCGCCGTCGTCTGGTGCAATGTTGGACTTGGCGCGCGCGAGAATGCGGCGCTCGGCTGCCTCGTCCTTGCCGGCGACGAGCACCATGCGGGCGAGCGCGACGAACGCTTGGGAGCCGATCACCCGCTCAGCCGGCGAGCTGCCCTTGGTGCCCTTCGCGAAGTGACTGATACCCAGCACTGCACACCGGTAGCTCGCAGCCATGTCAACCAGCGCTTGCAGGTTGCGCCGAACATCGTTGACGCGGTGCGCGTCGCCGGAAACGGCAGACACGATCGGGTCGACTATCATCAAAGCCGCGCCACCCATGTCCGCCAGGCGCTCAGCCAGCAGCGGGATGTCGCACGACGGATCAAAGGCTTGTAGCTCGCCGTTTTCGTCCACGCGGTTGCTGACGAAGTGGACCTTGAAAAGATCCGCCCCCGCAGCGCTCAGCCTCGGGGCAAGCACGGTGGAAATATCGTCCTCGCCGGACCAGATAAGCACATTTCCGGGTGCTCGGCACTTCGAGCCATCAGGCCATGCGCCGCCGGTTGTGACGGCTGCCGCCAAGGCGATAGCGAGTGTTGTCTTGCCAGTTCCCGGCGACCCTGCGAGCAAGCTCAGCATGCCGACAGGCAACCAATTTGGCCAGAGCCACTTGATTTCTTCCTGAACCACGTCCGCCGCACATGTCAGGATGACTTGCGCCGAGTTACGCTTGCGTTGCTCCGCTACCCCTCCCGGCGCCGTGGCGGCGTCAACGCAACGACGCAGCGCGTCCAGACCGTCGAGCGCGTGGAGGTCGTTGAAGTCGCTCGACCGGTCGGGGCGATCGGGGCCGAAGTCTGGGACCGCAAGCGATGCACCGACCGCGCGCGCAGCTTCCAACGCTTTCGTCATCCCCGGATTGCCAGCGGTTTCCGTGTCGTCGTCAGCGCAGATCACGATGCGGATCCGTGGATACTTTGCCCGCCACGCCTTTGCGACGTTCAGCAGGTTGCCAGCGTTCATCGCTGCGGCCACCGGGAAACCAGTCGCCTCGTGGAGGCTGCAAGCCGTCGCGAAGCCTTCGGCGATCAGCAATGGAGTGCTGGCGTTCGGCTTCACGCCGGCCGTCACCGCCGCAAAGCAACCGCTAATGCGCCCGCCAGTCTGGAACGTCTTGCCACCGTCCGGCTGGATGTACTGGGTTGAATGGTGCGCACCGTCCACGTCTTGAATCTTGATGACGAGCTGCTCGCGCAGTTGCTTCGCGCCGTAGGGTTTGATCTTCTTTGCACGGACATAGGCATGGTCCGCGTGGACCTTACCCGCTTTGTCCCACAGATCACGCGCCTTGTCCGCGGCTTCGGCCTGGGTGCGCTCATGCTGCGCCGCGGCCTGCTGGGCCTCTTGCTCGCGCGCGGCGCGCCGGCGGGCGTGCTCAGCCGGGTCGAGCGGTCTGAGCGGTTCACTTTCCGTGTATCCGTGTGCGATAGCCTCTTTGAACAGAGTGGCGATCGTGATGCCACCGGCCTTGAACGAGCGCCAGACCGCACGCGTGTCACTTTCGCTGTAGGCATCGCTGGCTTGGGACCAGGTATCCCACAGGTCAAACCCGCTTTCGCCGAGCTCGGCTTTCACCGCCATGCCCATCTGTACCCACGTGTCCCGGTTGTCGGCCGGAACGTGGCTCAATGCCGCGCGAATACGATCTTCTTCAACATACGCGCTCATGCGCCTCCCTGTGAGGAGTCCTCAGCGCTATGCAAACGCCGAAATGGATGATTGGGCAGCGCAGCGGAGTAGCACTCAAAATGAGCGCCGAAGTCTTCGTGGTATTCGGTGAAGTCGCTATCGCGATCTTCACAAATACCCATGCCTACGCAGGCGAGGCGGTTTGCCAACGTGCCTTTCTCCGCCGAGGCTGCGATTGCCTCGAAGAGTGTTGCGATGTCCGAGAATGATCCCGCCGCGTAAGCGAATAAGCCACTAGCCATGTCGATGCGGCGTACAACTTCTTTGAGGTCGATTGGCTCGACGGCCGAGGGGTTGGTATCAGGCATGTTCGATCCCGTCAGCGATGCGATTGATACGGCCCGCGAGATCCGCCGCGAGTTCAAGTGCCGAGTCCTGCAATTCCTCATTCATGCAGCTGAAATGCTCGAAGCCACCACCGTAGCAAAGGTTGAGCAGCGCCTCGAGCTGCTTGGCCTTCGCGCCAATAGCGGACAGGCGCATACAGGCCAGTTCGGCGGAGTTATTGGGCATGGCTCACCTCTGCGAAGAAATCGGCTTCGGTCGCAGCACGCTCACCGTAATTGGCCGTCAGTTCGGCTCCAATTTGAGCGAGCAAGAACACTTCGGTGGGGTCGCTGCCGGCCGCCATCTTCTCCAAGACTTCGAACAGCGCATTCGCTTGATTCAACGCTGTTACAGCGGCGGTTAGCTCATCTGCGGCCCGCTTTGCAATGTCAGTGCGGTTACCCATGACGCACCTCCGCATGGGATTGCCGGGCGATCGACAGCGCGATTTCGCGTGCGAAGGCATCGTTAAAGGCTTGGCGACGATCAGCATCACCAGCGAAAACGGTGTCACCGGCGACAAGGTTGCGGTAACGCAGATCGCGAAAGTCGGCCATGCTCATCGGTGCACCGGCAAGCCAGAGCTCGGCAGCGTTACGGCCGGCATAAGCGAACAGCGGATAGGGTTCGGTGAGGGTATTCGGGATAGGCCGATGCTGAGCGGAGCCGGACTTTACAGCTCGTCGATCTCGATCGTCGCTCCGACGGACCGCATGCGCGTCAACACACGCTCGATTGCTTCCGGCTCCAGTTCCAACCGGGCCATCGCGAAGAACAGCATGTGCATCCCCATATCGCGTTGATCGATGGATGATGTGTATTTGCGCCACTGGCGGCCCGTCGCCACACCGAACAGTTCCGCCATCTCGTTGCTGCTCTTGCCGAGTTCCGTCTTCAGGCGGAGGAGATCCTCCGGAGTCGGCGGGGTGTAATTTGTCATGTTTTTTTGGGGCGCACAAACGCGCGAGAAGTTGGATCTTCACGGAGGCCTTCCTTTCGGAGAATCGGGCCACACGACGCGCGCAGCCCATACGGCCATAGTAGGCCCTTTGGGTACCTTCGGTCAAGGAGCCTCCGATGTCAATCTGCAGATCGTGCGGAATGTGCGATGTCGAACGCTGGGCTATTCGTTGGTTTTCAAGCTTGCGGAGCATCAGTTCGCCTCCTTCGGATCGAAGGACTGCGCAGCGAGCGCGATGCCTCGCAGCAGTTCGGGCGCCAACGCAGGCTTGATCATGATGCCCTTGCTTGATGGTCGGTAATCGCCGTCATCGGTCACGTACCAGACTCGGATGTCGATGTAGGTGTTGCCGCGGTAGGTCTTCACGTCTACGCGGAGCCGCTCGCTTCCGTTCTTAACCGCGTCCAAAAAGCGAACAAGGTATTCGGAGCCGCTGCTAGAATTATCGGTGTCGTTCCGGCCTGCCTGGGCTTTGCCTTGGTGGGCTATTTTTTTGTCCGTCATGCGTCCGCCGCACGATAGGTAGCCGGCGCTGCGAGAAAGGCATCGATGTCACCTGCCCGCCAGCCTACGGAGCGCGGGCCGAGCTGTACCGCTGCGGGAAAGGTTTTTTGCTTGATTCGCTGATAGATGGTGGAACGAGAAAGCCCCGTTGCTGCCTCGACCTGTCGGCGGCGCAGGATGGTCAGTGCTGTTTGAATTTGTTCGGCCATGTTTCACCCGTAGTGAACGTTCTGGGACCGTCCCGGAACGCATGGCACATTGAAGCGCACGACCTAAGCGACGGGGAAACCCGTCATACCGTCAGAAGGTGCCGACGGACGCATGTCGCCCTTCTGATCACCGCTTCTGGTTCCTCCCGTCTGACTCGCTCAGCTCATCCGGGCGGATTGCCGCCGCCAGCGTTTGCGCACGACGCGACGGCTCTCCGTTGGCCTGTGCCGCCCATCCCATCCGCTCGTCAAGATCTCGAGCGACGCTCGTTTGCTTCGGCGGATTTCTCGGGTCGTACTTGCCGAACGATGCGCGCATGACCTCAAATAGACCGGTAAGGGTGTTGGTCACATGTGGCAGCGAGATGGTTACACCACCCCGCCCTAAGGCGCGATCGTCTCTGCCATCCGCCGTTAGACGCGCGTTTTCGTGACGCAGATTATTTATTTCTTCCTTGAGGGCCGCGACTGACATGGGCTCATTCAAATCGTCATCGCGTCCCGCCTGTAGTTGCCCAATCCTCTTCGACAACTGGGCATTATGAGACTGCAAAATTTCGACGCGCGCTTGGGCCTGGTGCGCATAGGCTTTCCATCCAGATGCATCCAGCCTGTGCATAGCCAAATCTACGCCTGCTGAGTCTTCACTCTCTCGGCGCGGCACCCATTCCGCCAGAAGGAAGGTTGGGCAGTCCGCTCGCATCGCGAAGTCCATAGCTCCGACGTTCGCACCCATATCGATCGCGAAACGCCAAAACTCGTCGCGTGACCAGCGCAACTCGGCATTCGCACTTCGCTGGATAGTGCCGACCGCGTCGTACCACAGATCTGCCTTCAGTCGGATCGCGTGAAGTACGCCGAGCGGACCATACGTGAACTCCTCGGCGGACTCGCCCGAATAAACTATCTCAACTTTTGCTGGTTCGAAGTCATCTCCCTCCGAACGTTCATACACGGCGAGCTTTCGATGCGCGCCTTTTTCGATAAGCCATGAAGCCGCATATTCAAACGGCACTTGCTCGATATTCGCCACAAGGTATGCAGCTCGCGCAAACTCGATATAACCACCCTGGCGGTCCTCAAAAGAAGCTCGGAGACCGCGGCCTCGATTAGATCTATCGTGTGCAGGAGCGCTGCAAGTACTAGCAGCCTCCGAGGTCATGAAATCTGCATGCAGAAACGACGGGCATTGACTGATTTCCGGAAACATATCTGCCGATAGCGTGACGCCTTTGTCCGCAACGAATTGCCAAAACTCATCGCGGAGCCATCCAACGCTTCCCATGCCACCCATGCCCCAATTTTCTTCTAGCTTGGCGCCATGTGCCTCGATCAGAGCAAGCCCCTCACGTAGAATGGACCGCGCCTCCTCCGTCGACTTTTCGTCAAGAATGTCTTGGGTCTTCGGCCCATACTCTAGACGGTGGTATGAAATGAACACCGGTACCAGAGAGTCGACAACGCAATGGTCGTTGAGCCACGTAGCGGCTTGGTTACTGCTGATGTTCTCGAATGAGGCTAGCCAGCCGACCGCGTCACTAGCGGAGATGTTCGCGCGAACACCGCGCTCCAAATCTTGCAGGATTCCCATTGCGTCCCTTCACGCATGCCCTTTGATGGGAGCCGCGCCGGCCGGGTAAGGGTCCCCGGTTTTCGATTGGCCGATCTAGGCGCGGCTTGATGCTCGCCGTCAGGTGCAACGACTAGCGCATAGTCTACTGTGGTTTTGTACAGTGTAGGGAATGCCGAGGAGTTCTTGCGCCAATTCGTGCAGCACCTTAGCGCCGGTGGTATTTTTGGTGGTATGCGTGACTAACTAAAATCACACACCCTTTACCAGCAATCGTTTCCTCGAATTATTTCATTCCGGCCCTGGCACCAACAAGAATTCAAGCAGTACCGCATTGAATTGAAAAAGCCCCGTACAGCGAATGTTGCACGGGGCTTTTTATTTGTCCTCGCCTATTGCCGCGCCGCGATCTCATGGACGCTAGCGACCGGCACAGCATGAGCACGCGATCGACAGCAACAGATTAACTAACGCGCGCGTCGTGGTGTTCGAGGGTGGTGTTCATGGTCGGCGCCCGACTGGCCACATTGCACCTATCAGCTTGGACAATGATTGCATAAGCAATATATGGCGTTTGGTCGCAATTTGAAGCCGCCCTCCAAGACGAGGCAAAAGCGGAAAAGACCGATGAAACCGCCCTCGCCCTTTACTGCCGTGCCACGCCCCCCGCACCCTGCACCGCAGCACGCCGACGCTTGAACACATACCCCACCCACATCAGCACCAGCCAAACCGGCACGAGCCACACCGACACGGACAACCCCGGCGTCATCGCGAGAATGACGAGGATCATCGCCATGAATGCGAGGCAGATCCAGTTACTGACCGGAAACCAGAACGACTTGAACACGAGCTTTTCACCGGCCGCTTCCATCGCCTTGCGCGACTTCAGATGCGTCAGGCTGATCAGCGCCCAGTTCAGCACCAGCGCGGCGACGACCAGCGCCATCAGCAGGCCGAGCGCTTCCGCGGGAATCAGATAGTTGATGATCACGCAGGTGAACGTGGCGAGCGCCGACAAACCGATCGCCATATACGGCACGCCGCGTCGATCGACCTTCATCAGCGCGCGCGGCGCATTGCCCTGCTCCGCGAGACCGTAAAGCATCCGGCTATTCGCATACACGCCGCTGTTGTAGACCGACAGCGCCGCGGTCAGCACCACGACGTTGAGCACGTTCGCGGTCAGCGTCGAACCGATCTGCGAAAAGATCATCACGAACGGGCTGCCGCCGGCCGCGACCTGATTCCACGGATACAACGAGAGCAGCACCGTCAGCGAGCAGATGTAGAAAATCAGAATCCGGTAGATCACCTGATTCACGGCCTTCGGAATGCTCTTTTGCGGGTCGTCGGCTTCGGCGGCGGTAATGCCGATCAACTCCAGGCCGCCGAACGAAAACATGATCACCGCGAGCATCATGAACAGCCCGTGGAAACCGTGCGGGAAAAAGCCGCCGTCGGCCCACAGATTCGTGATCGACGCCTGCGGGCCGCCGTGGCCGCTGATCAGCAGATAGCCGCCGAACACGATCATCCCGATGACCGCCACGACTTTGATGATCGCAAACCAGAACTCGGTTTCGCCGTACGCTTTCACGTTGGCGAGATTGATCGCGTTGATGAGCGCGAAGCACACCAGCGCCGACACCCATGACGGCACAGCCGGCCACCAGTAATGCACATAAGTGCCGACCGCGGTGAGCTCGGCCATGCTCACGAGCACATAGAGCACCCAGTAATTCCAGCCGGACAGGAAGCCCGGAAAGTCGCCCCAATATTTATATGCGAAGTGGCTGAATGAGCCGGCGACCGGTTCCTGCGCGACCATCTCGCCCAACTGGCGCATGATCATGAACGCGATGATGCCGCCGATCGCGTAGCCGAGAATCATCGACGGACCGGCCGCCTGCAACACGCTGGCCGAGCCGAGAAACAGGCCGGTACCGATCGCCCCACCCAACGCGATCAACTGGATGTGGCGGTTTTTCAACCCGCGTTTCAAGCCGTCTTGATGCTGTGCACTATTCAAAATTGCGCCCCAGTGTATGGATGTCGATCGCCTGATCGAACTTGTGGTCCGCTCCGGCAGAACCGCAAATTTTACCTTGGCCGATATTGGCTAAATACTGGTAGCAACCCGCGCATGGTTCCGCACCGCACGGAGCGCCGACGATAGTGATTGACACTGTGTGCCGCTTCGGTATGTTCCCCTAGTCGAGGTTTCAGCCTTCGGAGATTCAACATGTCGCCCAAACGTCTGCTTTGCGCCGCTGCTGTGTGTCTCTCGTTCGCTGGGGCTGGAGCCTTCGCACAAACTGCGGCACCCACGGAGCAGCCTGCCGATACCCCGGATATGGAATCGAGCGCGCCCGAAGTGCCTGCGCCTGCGCCTGCGGTGCCGGTAACGCCCGCGGCGCCCGCTGCCATCGCCCCCATGCCCGTCAAACCACCTGCCGCGCCGATGAGCGGCCCCGTGCGCAACGTCGTGCTCGTACACGGCGCTTTCGTCGACGGTTCGAGCTGGAACGGCGTGGTCGCGAAGCTGCAACAAAAGGGCTATCACGTGAGCTCGGTGCAGAACCCGCTCACGTCGCTCGCCGACGATGTCGCCGCGACCCGCCGCGTACTCGCGCGTCAGAACGGACCGACGATGCTGGTCGGCCACTCATGGGGTGGCGTCGTGATCACCGAGGCGGGCGCGAACGCGCCGAACGTCGCCGGGCTCGTCTATGTCGCGGCAATTGCGCCGGACCTGCATGAATCGACAACCGATCTGATGAAGCGCGCGGCGCCGATGCCCGCGAGCCAGGCAATCACGGCCGACGCCAGCGGTTTCCTGTGGCTCGACCGCACGAAATACCGCGCCGAATTCGCCGCCGACGTTCCCGAGAATCTGACGCGCGTGCTGTCCGCCGCGCAAGTGCCGATCGCGGCCAAGGCCTTCAGCGAAACGGTCAGCCAGGTAGCGTGGCGGGAAAAGCCGTCGTGGTACCTGTTGACGACCCGCGATCGCGCGGTGTCGCCTGAGGTCGAAAGGTTCATGGCCGACCGGATGAACGCGAAGGTGGTGCCGATCTCGTCGAGCCACCTGGTGCCGGTGTCCCATGCAGGCGCGGTGGCCGATGCAATCGATCGCGCGGCGCGTGAGTTAAGCCGGCAGCAGTAGTCGTAGTCCGAACGCTGCTGCGTCTAACGCAGCATGAACGACATCGCCGACAGGCAATTCAGCATTCGCACAGCATGTTCGACCGATGCCGCGCTAAAGCGCAACGTGACACCGTCGACACGCGTAAGCGTCGGCCATTGACAGAACAGATCGGCAAGCGCGGTCGTCTGCACGCGCAGTTCGCAGTCGACCGGTTTCACTTCGACATCAGCGCGCGTCGCTTGCGGCGCGAAACCGCTGGCGATGCAGTGCTGCACCACTTCGCGCGCGGCATGTTCAATCGCGTCGCGCGCGCTCGCAGGTGTCTGCGTGACGCCGCTCGAATGTCCGCTCGCGCTCTTCGTGACGACAAAGCGCGCGTCCGGAAAACGCGGCGCGGTTTCTTCCGCGAACACATCGTCGCCGGATAAAAGCGCGACACGTGCGCCGTATTCTTCCGCGAGCGCGCCATACAACCCCGCTTCGCCGACCTCGACTCCGTTCAGCGAAACCCGTGCGAACGCAAAGCTATTGATCGTATGCGCGAGGACTCCCCGCGTTTGCGCCATCGAGTGATAGCCGATCATGAACACGAGCGCCGCGCCGTATTCGAGGCCGGCCATCATGCCGAGCGTGCGCGGTTTGCCGAGCACGATCTGCACGCGCGGATCGAGCAGATCCGGCAGCAGGTTGCGAAAGCCGCCATGCGAATCGTTGACCCACACGTGCGTCGCGCCGCCGGAGAATGCGCCTTCGATCGCGGCATTCGCTTCGAGCGTCATCCAGCGTCGCGCAGCTTCGTACTCGCCGTTGCCCGCGCGCGTTTGCTCGGGATGAAACACACCGGCCACGCCTTCGATGTCGGCGGAAATCAGGACTTTCATCAGGAAGTTTTCTTCAGAAGTTGAGCGAGATCGGCGGCGGTGTCGCGCAGCGAGAGCCGCCGCTGACCGTCGCGCCCCGTGACGGACGTGGCGCTCCACAACGCATCGACGATGGCCTGCTCGACGCCGTCAGCACACGCGCGGAACAGCGGATCGAGCCGCGCGTCGGCGAGCAACGGCGGCAACGCGACGACATCCGCATCGTGCGGCACTGGGTAGGCGGTCGAGAATGCGAGCGCGATATCGCCGCTGCCGTGCCCGTACACCGAACCGGTTCGCGCGAGGCCGGCTGCCGCGCGCAACGACAGCCGCTTCAGTTGACGCGCATCGAGCGGTGCATCGGTCGCAACGATCATGATGATCGAGCCTTGTTCGGGCTGTTTCGCGACGGCCGCAGCAGCTGTGTGCGACGCGCGTTCGGCCAGCACCCGGCCGAGCGGCACACCGTCGACGGTCAGCATCGGCAGGCGTCCGAAATTCGCGAGCACCAGCACGCCGACCGTATAAAGCTGCCCCGCTACCTCGACCCCGCGCGACGCATTGCCGATCCCGCCCTTCAGATCGAAGCACGACATACCGCGCCCGGCGCCGATCGAACCGCTCGCTACATCGACGCTCGCCGCCGCGCACGCTTCGTTGTAATGGCGCTCGCCGATAGCCAGCGCCTGAATGTCGTTCAGATAGCCGTCATTGCATTCCAACACCAATGGATTCACCGTCGACCACTCGCGCCCGATCCGCGGATTCGCGTCGATCGCCGCGCGTATCTGCGCCTGCGCAAGCGCTGCAACGCCGAACGTATTGGTCAAGGCAATCGGCGTTTCCAGCACGCCGAGTTCTTCGACCTGCACGAGCCCGATGCTTTTGCCGAAACCATTGATCACCGACACCGCTGCGGGCACCTTCGCGACAAACGGATCGCCGCCGTGCGGATGAATCACGGTCACGCCGGTCTGGACCGCGCCGTCCGCGAGCGTGCAATGGCCGACCGTCACACCGTACACGTCGGCGATCGAGCCGCGCGGACCTGCCGCCAGCGTACCGATATGCGGCGCGCCGGCGTCTGACGTGTGCGCGGAACTCATGGCCGGTCGAGCTTCGGATCGAGCGCGTCGCGCAAGCCGTCGCCGAGCAGATTGAACGCCAGCACCGTCAGGAAAATCGCGAGACTCGGAAACAGCGCGATATGCGGCGCGGTGACCATGTCGGCGCGCGCCTCGTTGAGCATCGCGCCCCACTCGGGGGTCGGCGGTTGCGCGCCGAGTCCGAGAAACGACAGGCTCGCCGCGGTGATGATCGATGTGCCGATCCGCATCGTGAAGTACACCACCACCGACGAAATCGTCCCCGGCAAAATGTGTCGCACGATGATCGTCCAGTCCGACGCGCCGATGCTGCGCGCCGCTTCGATATACGTGAGTTGCTTGAGCATCAGCGTATTGCCGCGCACGAGCCGCGCGAACGCCGGAATGCTAAAGATCGCCACCGCGCAGATCACGTTGATCATCCCGTTGCCGAGAATCGCGACCACGCCGATCGCGAGCAGAATGCCGGGGAACGCGAACAGCACATCGGCGACGCGCATCGTGATGCGGTCCCACCAGCCTTCGTAATAGCCGGCCAGCAAACCGAAGAACGTGCCGATCGCCGCGCCGATCGCAACGGACAAAAACCCGGCTTCCAGCGAAATGCGCGAGCCCGCCAGAATGCGGCTGAAAATATCGCGGCCCAGCGAATCGACGCCGAACCAGTGCGCGGCCGACGGGCCCGCGTTCAACGCGTCGTAATCGAAGAAATTCTCCGGGTCGTACGGAACGATGTGCGGCGCCGCGATCGCGACCGCGATCAGCAACAGCACGAAAATGCCCGCGGCGAGCGCCACGTGCTGCTTGCGGAACTTGCGCCAGAACTCGCTCCACGGGGTGCGGATCGCGCTTTCTACGACGGCGGCCCTGGCCGCATTCGCCTCGGTAGCTGACATGCTCATACGGGCCTCACTTGAAACGGATGGTCGGATTGATCACCGCGTACAACACGTCGACGACCAGATTGATGATGATGAATTCGAGCGAGAACAACAGCACTTCGGCCTGAATCACCGGATAGTCGCGCATCGACACGGCGTCCACCAGCAGACGTCCGAGGCCCGGCCAGTTGAACACCACTTCGACCACGATCGAGCCGCCCAGCAGAAAACCGAACTGCAAACCCATCATCGTGATGACGGGAATCATTGCGTTGCGCAAGCAGTGTTTGACGATCACGAGCCGCTCGGGCACACCCTTCGCGCGCGCGGTGCGCACGAAGTCTTCGTTCATCACTTCGACGAACGAAGCCCGCGTGAAGCGCGCCATCACCGCCGCGACAGCCGCGCCGAGCGTCAGCGACGGCAACACGTAACTCTTCCACGATCCGTCGCCGACGATCGGCAACCAGCCGAGCTTCACCGAAAAGATCTCCATCAGCAGCATGCCGAGCGCGAATGCGGGAAACGAAATACCCGACACCGCGAGCGTCATGCCGAGCCGGTCCGGCCACTTATTGCGCCACACCGCGGAGACAATGCCGATGCCCATCCCGAGCACCACCGCCCACACCATGCTAGCGAGCGTCAGCAGCAGCGTCGGCATGAAGCGTTCCGCAATTTCCTGGCTGACCGGCCGCTTGCTGCGCGTCGAGGTGCCGAAATCGCCGTGCGCGATCTTCACGAAGAAGTTGGCGAATTGCTGCGGCATCGGCTTGTCGAGTCCGAGATCGGCACGCACCAGCGCGACGGTCGCTTCGTCGGCTTCCGGGCCGGCGGCGAGACGCGCGGGGTCGCCCGGCAACAGATGCACGAACAGGAACACCAGCACGGCGACGATGAAAAGCGTCGGCAGCAGGCCAAAGAGACGTTTGACGAGAAAGTTCAGCATGAAACCCAATCCGGCAATGATGCGGGCAACGAAAGATACGGTGCGGCTGCAACGCGCGTCGGATCGGCGGACTCACACACAGAGCCCGCCGGCCACGGCGATCACCTGATCGCGATCTCGTCGAAATTGAACGAGCCGTCCGGCGCGACATAAGCGCCTGACAGGCGCTTGCTGCGCGCGTACACCACCTTCTCCTTGACGAGGAAGATCCACGGCGCGTCGGCCCAGATGCGCTTTTGCGCGTCCGTGTAGAGCTCGGTCTTCTTCGCGCGGTCGGTGGTTTCGAGCGCCTGCTTCAGATCGCTGTCGACGGTGTCGTTCTTGTAGTACGCGGTGTTGACCATCTTCGGCGGGAACGACACCGAACCCAGCAACGGCGTGATCGCCCAATCCGCCTCGCCCGTCGACGACGACCAGCCCGCGTAGTACATCCGCACCGGCGCGGTGGCCGGGTCCTGCGCGCTTTCGACCTTCGCGACACGCTGGCCCGCTTCGAGCGCTTCGACCTGCGCCTTGATGCCGACCTGCGCGAGTTGCTGCTGCACGAACTGGATCACCTTCTGCGCAGTCGAGTAGTTATAAGCGGACCACAGCGTGGTTTCGAAACCGTTCGGATAGCCCGCTTCCTTCAACAGCTCGCGCGCCTTCGCCGGATCGTAAGGCCAGGGCCCGAGCTTCGTCGCGTACTCGACGCCTTGCGGCACCACGCCGTCCGCCGGCGTCGCGTAACCCGCGAACGCGACCTTCGTCAGCGCGTCCTTGTTGACCGCGTAGTTCAGCGCTTCGCGCACCTTCGGGTTGTCGAACGGTTTCTGATTTACGTTCAGGCTGATATAGCGCTGGATGATCGACGGCGACGCGATCAGGTCCACCTTCGGGCTCGACTGCAATTGCGCGGCCTGTTCGAACGGCACCTGGAACGCGAAGTCCGCTTCGCCGGTACGCATCAGCGCGGCGCGCGTGTTGTTGTCGACCACCGGCTTCCAGTCGATCGCGTCGACCTTCGGATAGCCCTTCTTCCAGTAGCCGGCGAACTTCTTCACCGTCAGATCGCCTGCCGGGTCCCACTTCACCAGTTCGAACGGACCCGTGCCGACCGGATGGAACGCGATGTCCTTGCCGTACTTCTTCAGCGCGTCCGGCGAAATCATCACCGCCGACGGATGCGCGAGCACGTTGACGAACGCCGAGAACGGCGCCTTCAGCGTGATCTTCACCGTGTACGGATCGACCACTTCGGTCTTCTCGATCCGGTTGAACATGTTGTAGCGCTTGAGCTTGTTCGCCGGATCGGTCACGCGGTCGAAGTTGGCTTTCACCGCTGCCGCGTTGAAATCGGTACCGTCCTGGAACTTCACGCCGTGGCGCAGCTTGAACGTATAAACCTTCGCATCCGGGCTCGCTTCATAGCTGTCGGCCAGCACGTTGACCAGCTTCATGTCCTTGTCGAAGCCGAACAGGCCTTGATAGAACGACTTCGCGACGGCTTGCGACAGCGTGTCGTTCGCGTCGTACGGATCGAGCGTCGTGAACGTCGACGCGACAGCCATCACGGCGGTCGTATCGGCATGCGCTGCATTGCCCGCGAGCATCGCGAACACCACCGCGCCGCCGCTGATCAGCGCGCGCAAACGAAACGGAGAGGACGGGACCAGCAGGTTCATGAGGTTGGCTCCAGGCTGCGAAATGACACAAGGGATACAGGGTTAGGGGCTGCGAGATGAAGCGGTAAGAATCTAGTACGCGCCGCCGATCCGATGCTGTGCGACGAAATGGTCGGGGCCGACCGCGATCAGCGGCGCGACGACCGGCTCGTCGTTCAGCGCACGGATCGGGCTCGGAATCTCGTCGGCGGCGAGCATCCGTTTCGCGTGACGACGCGACGGGTCCGCCACCGGCACCGCGCCCATCAGCTTCTTCGTGTACGGATGTTGCGGCGCTTCGAACACCGCGCGGCGCGGGCCGATCTCGACGATCTGGCCGAGATACATCACCGCGACGCGATGGCTGACGCGCTCGACCACGGCCATGTCGTGCGAAATGAACAGATAGGCGACGCCGAGTTCGCGTTGCAGATCGAGCATCAGATTGACGATCTGCGCCTGCACGGAAACGTCGAGCGCGGACACGGATTCGTCGGCGATCACGACCTTCGGATTCAACGCGAGCGCGCGCGCAATCGCGATCCGTTGCCGTTGACCGCCGGAGAATTCGTGCGGATAGCGGCGCGCGGCTTCGGGCGGCAGACCGACCTTGTCGAGCAGCCACGCGACGCGCGCCTGCGCTTCAGCACCTTGGGCGACGCCATGCACGAGCAACGGCTCCATGATCGAGAAGCCGACCGTCAAACGCGGATTCAGCGACGCGAACGGGTCCTGGAAGATGAACTGGATATTGCGGCGCAGCGCCTGCAATGCGGGGCCTGTGAGCGAACTGATTTCCTTGCCATCGAATTCGATCGAGCCGCTCTGGTTTTCCACGAGACGCAGCAACGAGCGGCCGGTGGTCGACTTGCCGCAACCCGATTCGCCGACCAGCGCCAACGTTTCGCCGGGCCGCAGATCGAAGCTGACTTTTTCGACCGCATGCACCCGGCCCGTCACGCGGCCGAACACGCCGCTCTTCACCGGAAAGCGCGTGACCAGATCGCGCACGCGCAGAATCGGCGGCGTGCTGTCTTTCACTGCCGGCTGCGATTCCGCCGCGACGGCAGCGGCCGGTTGCACCGCATCGTCGGCGCCGGCGAGCGAGGCCTGCTCGACCGTCAGAATCGGAAACCTGGCCGGCCCGTCGGTGCCCTGCATCGCGCCCAACCGCGGCACGGCGGCCAGCAACGCCTTCGTATAAGGATGCGACGGCGCGGCGAACAGCGCGTCCGACGCGCCCTCTTCCACCTTCTCGCCGCGATACATCACCAGCACACGATCGGCCACTTCGGCCACCACGCCCATGTCGTGCGTGATGAAAATCACGCCCATGTTCATCTCGTCCTGCAAGCCGCGGATCAGTTGCAGGATCTGCGCCTGGATCGTCACGTCGAGCGCGGTGGTCGGTTCGTCCGCGATCAGCAACGCGGGTTTGCACGACAGCGCCATCGCGATCATCACGCGCTGACGCATGCCGCCCGACAACTGATGCGGAAAACGCGCGGCCACGCGGCGCGCTTCGGGGATCCGCACGAGCTCCAGCAGACGCAGCGTCTCGGCATGCGCGGCCGCGCGGCTCTTACCCTGGTGCAACGCGATCGCTTCGCCGATCTGATCGCCGACGGTGAACACCGGATTCAGCGACGTCATCGGCTCCTGGAAAATCATCGCGATGTCGGCGCCGCGAATCGAGCGCATCGTGCCGGACGACGCCTTCGCGAGGTCGAGCACGCTGCCGTCGCGGCGCCGGAACGCGATGCTGCCGCCGGCGAGGCGCCCACCGCCATGCTCGATCAGCCGCATCAACGCGAGTGACGTAACCGACTTGCCCGAACCCGATTCGCCGACGATCGCCAGCGTCTCGCCGCGCTCGACGCTCAGCGACAGATTGCGCACCGCGTTGAAGGTCGTCTCGCCGCTGCGAAACGCGACCGACAGGTCGTCGACCGCGAGCACGCGTTGCGGCGGCAAGGTGTCGATAAGCGGACGGGCGGAGTGCGATGAAGTCGGCACAGTGGTTTCCTTTGAATTCGAACGCGGCGGATGCGGGAGGCGGTCTGAACGGCAGGCCCGCTCAGCGATAGATCGCCGTCACCGGCGTCTCGCCGAGGCGAGCGAAGCCGCGATACATCCCTTCGGTGTTGAACGGCAGCGTGACGTTGCCGCGTGCATCGACGGCAATCAGCCCGCCGCGGCCGTCGATTTTCGGCAGACGGTTCATCACCACGTCGAGCGCGGCTTCTTCGAGCGACACGTTGCGATAGGCCATCTGCGCGGCGACGTCGTACGCGGCGACCATCCGCATGAACATCTCGCCGGAACCGGTGGTCGACACCGCGCAGGTGGCGTCGTCCGCGTAGCAGCCCGCGCCGATCAGCGGCGTGTCGCCAACCCGCCCGACCTGTTTGTTCGTGATGCCGCCCGTCGACGTCGCGGCCGCCAGATGACCGTGCCGGTCGAACGCGACCGCGCCGACGGTGCCGAACTTGCGGTTCGGATCGAGCGGCTCGTGCGGCGTGGGGTCCTCGCTGTGCGGCCCGGCGGACGACGCCAGCGACGCGCCGTCGTGGTCGAGCATCGCGCGCTGCTGGCCGCGCGCAAGCAGCCATTGTTTGTGGCGTGCTTCAGTATCGAAGTAGCCCGGTTCGACGAACTCGAGTCCCTGCGCGGCCGCGAACGCTTCCGCGCCTTCGCCGGTGAACAGCACGTGTTCGCTGCGTTCGAGCACGCGGCGCGCCGCCAGAATCGGATTGCGCACGCGCTTCACGCAGCAGATCGCGCCGGCGTCCAGCGTGCTGCCGTCCATGATGGCCGCGTCGAGTTCGTGCGTGCCCGCAGCGGTATAAACCGCGCCGCGGCCCGCGTTGAAGAGCGGACAGTCTTCGAGCAGACGCACGGCTTCGCTGACGGCGTCGAGCGCGCTGCCGCCGTCGGCGAGCACGCGTTGGCCCGCGCTCAGCACGTCGTGCAACGCGGCGTGATACTCGGCTTCGGCGCTGGCCGACAGCGACGCGCGCAGGATCGTGCCTGCGCCGCCGTGAATGGCAATGACTGCGTTGGAATTCATCGTTTGGCTTTCGGGACTTTCGGGACTTTCGGGACTTTCGGGACTTTCGGGACTTTCGGGACTTTCGGAGCTTTCGGGACTTTGGTGGCTTGAGCGGTGCGGGTCGATGCAGGCGTCGATGCGCGAGTCGATTTGTCGACGGCACCGGAAGGCGCGGCTTGCGGGCTGCTTTGCGGATCGGTAAGCCACGGCAGCACGAATTCGCTGACGCCGGCCGCGGCCTTCACCGAGCGTTTGGCGCGGTAGGCGACCGCATCGCACAGCGCCTCGATCACGGCCAGCACCGCCGAATCCGCGTTTGCCGCGAGCCGTCGCTCGGAGCGGATGTACAGCGAGAGATCGGCGAATTGCGCGAGCGGCGAGCGCGGGCTGTCGGTCAGCGCGAGGATGCGCGCGCCACGGCTCGCCGCGCGGCGCGCGAGTTCGATCGTGTCTTCGACATAACGGGGAAACGCGATGCCGATCACCAGATCGCGCTCGTCCGAAGTAAACAGACGCCGCGCGGCATGCGACGGTCCGCCGATCAGCGCAAGCGACTGCACGTTGTCGTGATACGGCATCAGCCCGTGTTCCATCAGGCCGGCGAGAAACGCGCTGGAGCCATAACCGAGCACGAACACGCGGCGCGCGGCCGTGATCGCGTCGACCACGGCATCCGCGGCGGCGCTATCGATCGCGGTGCGGGTGGTGTGCAGATTGGCGGCGGCCTGTTCGAGCAACGCGTCGAGCAGATTGTCGCCGGCCGCGAGCGACTCCTGTGCGCTGCGCAGGCGTTCGACCGGCGCGAGCGTCGCTTCAAAACCGCGCACGAGCGCTTCGCGAAACTGCGGGTAGCCGTCGAAGCCGAGCGCACGCGCAAAGCGATTCGCGGTCGCCACCGACGCGCCCACCACGCTCGCCAGTTCGTCGATCCGCATGGTCGCCGCGCGAAACAGATTGGCCAGCACGTATTCGCCCATGCGCCGGTGGATCGGCGTGAGATCCGGCATCGCGCTAGCGATGCGCGTCGCGATCGCCTGTTCGGCGGAGTTCGTTGCAGCGGACGAATGAGGGTTCATGCAAGCGGATCGCAGCGCGGTCTGTAATTAAGTTGAATGAAAGTATATTTACATGAATTCCCGTTGAGAAAAAATTCATTTTCATTTTTGAGGGTTTTCACCCAGCCGATCGCTGCGGTGTCTCAATGTCGGAGCCGCCGGATGAAAAACCGTTTTCATCGTGCTTCATCGCGCGAGCCCGGCGCATATGCATGCGTCGCCGTCCCCGCGCCGCAGGGCGCTCCGCTTCTTGCGGTGTTATTCTTCGCTCGCCATGAATCTCGAAAGCATTCTCTTTACTCAAGGTTTCGGCTCACGCCGCCAATGCCGCGCGCTGATCGCCGACGGCCGCGTGAGCATCGACGGCGCGCTCTGCACCGATGCCGACGCCGACTTCCCGGTTAGTGACGCCTTGCGCTTCAGCGTGGACGACGTCGACTGGCCGTATCGCGAGCACGCGTATCTGCTGCTGAACAAGCCCGCGGGCTACGAATGTTCACGCGAGCCGCAGCATCATCTGAGCGTGTTCAATCTGCTGCCGCCGCAATTCGCAGCGCGCGGCGTGCAATGCGTCGGACGTCTCGACCAGGACACGACCGGCCTGCTGCTCCTCTCCGATGACGGCAAGTTCGTCCATATGTTCACGTCGCCGAAACGCAAAGTGCCGAAGCTCTATGTGGCGACCACGCGCCATCCGATCGACGCGGCGCAACTCGCCGCGTTGCGCGACGGCGTTCTGCTGCATGGCGAGCCGAAGCCGATCGCGGCAGTCGCGGCCGACGCACGCGGCGACCACACGCTCGCGCTCACCGTAATGGAAGGCAAGTATCACCAGGTCAAGCGGATGATCGCGGCCGCCGGCAACCGTTGCGAAGCGCTGCATCGCGAGCGCATCGGCGGACTTGCGCTGCCCGCCACGCTGCCTGTCGGCGCATGGCAATGGCTCGATGAAGCGGACCTCGGATTTTTACGGAGCGGGTAAACCGGTAGCGCCCCTTTAAATCGACTTAAAACCTTGATCCGTCAGGAGATTCGCGCAGACGCCCGCACGCGGGCCGGGCGCGGCGCCTGGCGTGCGTTGCGCCGCAGCATGCCCTTCCTTACGAGCCGCCCTATACTCGATTAAACAAGGACTACAAAGGTTTCAAGGAGGGGCGCCATGACTATCCATGACACGCTGGCGATGCCGTACGCGATGATCGCATTCACATGCGTCGGGCTTCTCTTGATCGGTGGATTGCTGGTGGTGATGCGGCTGCGTCACACATATCATCCGAACCTGATCGGCGCATTGATCGGCGCGATGCTTTGCTTCCTGCTGCTGGAAGCATTACCCGCGCTGACATAAACACCGCGATCACACCTGGCGTCGAAGTGGACGACGCGGCGCCGAGGTGGACGGCGCCGGTGAAGTAGCGTCCTGCAAAAAATCCTCGACGCTCGGATAGCGCAGACGCACTCGCAACTCTTCTTTCAGGCGCCGGTTCACGAGGCGGCGCGACTCCCGCATGAACGACAGCAAGGTCGGCTCGATCTGCTGCTCGGCTTCCACTCGCGTGATGCGCGGCGCACGCTCCAGACCGAACGCGTCCGCCACCACATCGAAGTACTCCCCCATTTTCAGCGCGGAATCGTCGGACGCGTGGATCACGCGCGCGGGCCGGCCGTGCGTCGCCATGCGCACGAGGATCGCGGCGAGGTCGTCGGCGTGAATGTGATTGGTGTACACGTCGTCGGCGTCGATCAAGGCCGGCGTGCGTTTGTCGAGGCGCGCCAGCGGCAGACGGTTGCCCGCGTAAATGCCAGGAATGCGCGCGATGCTGGCGCTGACCACGCGGCGGACCGTCGCGCGACGCAGTTGCCGTTCTGCCGAGACGCGGCGCGTGGCGCGCGGGTTGGTCGCCCGGGTCGCGCGCGTTTCGTCGATCCACGCGCCGCCGCAGTCGCCATAGACACCCGTGGTGCTCGCATAGACGAGCCGCACCGGAGCACGCGACGCGGCGGTCCAGCGGACCCTGTCGGGTACAATATTGGCTGTTTCAGATTCCGCCCATGAAGCGCGCATGCGGCGCAGCCGCCCGACAGGCGCCACCGCGCCGCGAGCGGCACGCAGCGCGCGATCGCGGCGCGTACCTAACGTGGCGAGCAGAGCGCGGGTGCGGCGGTCGTCGTCGCCGCTCTTTTGCGGGGGCGCGAGATGCAGCACGGTCGGTGCGAGACCCGCGAGCCGTTTCAGGCTGCGGCGCTCGTCGAGATCGCCGACCAGCGGCGTCACGCCCGCGGCGCGCAGTTCGGCGCGGCGCTCCGCGTGGCTGGTCAGCGCGAAGACATGCGCGCGCGGCTGCAATAGAGGCACGCAGCGCATGCCGACATCGCCGCAGCCCACAATCAGCACGCGCGGCCGGCGTAAGTTTCGTGTCGCTTTCATGGTGCACGCATTGTAGCCGTCAAGCGCTGCGGGCACCGCGCAGCTGGCCGCAAGTTCTATAACGATCACCCACTTTTTCGATTTCACGCTATGGCATTTAACGTCACGCTCCGGCAAAGCGGCCGGCAATTTCAGGTAGAACAGGATGAACCGCTGCTGAGCGCCGCGTTGCGCCAGGGCGTCGGCTTGCCGTACGGCTGCAAGAACGGCGCGTGCGGTTCGTGCAAGGGCACGGTGTTGAGCGGCGAGATCGAGCAGCGTGCGCATTCGTCGTCGGCGTTGTCGAACGACGAAAAAACGCGCGGCATGGCGCTCCTGTGCTGCGCGACCGCGTGTTCGGATCTCGAAGTGGACATCCGCGAAGTGGCGGGCGTGGGCGACGTGCAGGTCAAGAAGCTGCCGTGCCGTGTGAACGCGATCGAGCGCAAGGCCGACGACGTCATCGTGCTGAAGCTGCAATTGCCCGCCAATGAACGTTTGCAGTATCTGGCCGGCCAGTATCTCGAGTTCATCCTGAAGGACGGCAAGCGCCGCAGCTATTCGATGGCGAGCGCGCCGCACACCGAAGGCCCGATCGAGCTGCATATCCGCCACATGCCCGGCGGCGCTTTCACCGATCACGTATTCAACACGATGAAAGAGCGCGACATCCTGCGCTTCGAAGCCCCGCTCGGCACGTTCTTCCTGCGCGAAGACACCGACAAGCCGATCGTGCTGCTCGGCTCGGGCACCGGCTTCGCGCCGCTGAAGGCGATCATCGAGCATGCGGCGTTCAAGAACCTCGACCGGCCGATGACGCTCTACTGGGGCGCGCGTCGCAAGAAGGATCTGTATCTGCTCGAACTCGCCGGGCAATGGGCTCGCGAGATTCCGAACTTCACGTTCGTGCCGGTGCTGTCGGAGCCGGACGCGAGCGACGCGTGGACGGGCCGCGTCGGCTTCGTGCATCGCGCGGTGATCGAGGATCTGCCGGATCTGTCGGCGTATCAGGTGTATGCGTGCGGCGCGCCGGTGATGGTGGAGTCCGCGCAACGCGATTTCACGCAACATCACAAACTGCCGGCAGACGAGTTTTATGCGGACTCGTTCACGAGCGAGGCGGATCTGGCGAACGCGGTTTGAGGGGGTGAAAGGCTCGATCCGTCGCGATCGAACCTTTCATCAAAACGCAATTAGCAAGCTGGCAGACTGGCACGAATCCGCATTTCTTGAGGGTTCGCGCAAATTCATGGTTTACACCGGCGCTTTCCTTGTCGTATTCTTTCGCGCATGAACCGCATCCAGTCCGAACTCCGACGTCGCCGCTCGCCGCTCCCTTAGGGACGCCGCTGGCTTCGTCACGGATTCGCGCCGCACACGGGCGCACGCAGTTCGAATCATGAAAGCCACGGCATGCCGTGGCTTTTTTGTTTTTGTGTCCTCCGGCCCTGTTTCCTATCCGGCCAATCGTTCATCAACCTCATCCCGCTGTCTGGAGCCTGCCGTCATGAATTTCACTGAGTACCCAATCGAGTCGCTGATGTACATCACGAACCGGCCCGAAATCGTTTTCACGCACGGCAAGGGCTCGTGGCTCTATGACAATAACGGCAAGCGATATCTGGACTTCATCCAGGGTTGGGCCGTCAACAGTCTCGGCCATTGCAACGACGGCATGATCGAAGCGCTGAACAGGCAATCGAAGCTGCTGCTGAACCCGTCGCCCGCGTTCTACAACGAGCCGATGGCGCAACTCGCCGGCCTGCTCACGCAGCACAGCTGCTTCGACAAGGTATTCTTCGCGAACAGCGGCGCCGAAGCCAACGAAGGCGCGATCAAACTCGCGCGCAAGTGGGGCAAGAAATTCAAGGACGGCGCGTTCGAAATCATCACGTTCGATCACAGCTTCCACGGCCGTACGCTCGCCACCATGTCGGCCAGCGGCAAGCCGGGCTGGGACACGATCTACGCGCCGCAAGTGCCGGGTTTCCCGAAAGCGGATCTGAACGACATCGCGTCGGTCGAAAAGCTGATCAACGCGAAGACCGTCGCAGTGATGCTCGAACCGATCCAGGGCGAAGGCGGTGTGATTCCCGCCACGCGCGAGTTCATGCAGCAACTGCGCGCGCTGACCCAAAAGCACAACCTGCTGCTGATCGTCGACGAAGTGCAAAGCGGTTGCGGCCGCGCGGGCACGCTCTTCGCGTACGAACTGTCGGGCGTCGAGCCGGACATCATGACGCTCGGCAAGGGCATCGGCGGCGGCGTGCCGCTCGCGGCGCTGCTCGCGAAAGCGGACATCGCGGTGTTCGAAGCGGGCGACCAGGGCGGCACGTATAACGGCAACCCGCTGATGACCGCAGTCGGCTATTCGGTGATCTCGCAACTGACCGCGCCCGGCTTTCTCGAAGGCGTGCGCGCGCGCGGCGAGTACCTGCGTGCGAAGCTGCTGGAGCTGTCGGCGGAACGCGGCTTCGAAGGCGAACGCGGTGAAGGCTTGCTGCGCGCGCTGCTGCTCGGCAAAGACATCGGCAACCAGATCGTCGAGAAGGCGCGCGACATGCAACCGGACGGCCTGCTGCTGAACGCGGCGCGCCCGAACCTGCTGCGCTTCATGCCCGCGCTGAACGTCACGAACGAAGAGATCGACCAGATGCTGGCGATGCTGCGTTCGATTCTCGACTCGCTGTAAGCGTCGCTGGAGACAGCCTATGACCGCAGCCGCAACGCTATCGATCCGCCGCTTCGACGCGCGCGACACCGATGCCGTGATCGCACTCTGGCAGGAAGCGTTCCCCGAGTACCGGGACGCGACGCGGCCGCAGCGCAATCCGCATCTGTCGATCGCCAACAAGCTGGCGACCCAACCTGAGCTGTTCTTTGTCGCGGTGCTCGACGAACGCATCGTCGGCACGGTGATGGGCGGATACGACGGCCACCGCGGCTGGATGTATTCGCTCGCGGTAGATGAGTCGCTGCGTCGTCACGGTATCGGCACGCGCCTGATCGCGCATGTCGAAAAGGTGTTGACCGAGCTTGGCTGTCCGAAGCTGAATCTGCAGATTCTGTCGGCGAAAACCGAGTTGCGGCAGTTTTACGAGGCGCTCGGTTATCGCGCCGATGAAGTGATCAGTCTCGGCAAACGCCTCGGTGAGGTGGCTGCTTCGGCGGCCTGACACACCAGGTAGCGCGCGGTAAAGAAAATGGCCGCATGCGTTTATCAACGCATGCGGCCATTTTTATCGGCGC
>NZ_JAQQBV010000003.1:0-326829 GCF_046030735.1 Paraburkholderia xenovorans | reverse complement strand
GCTTCCGGACTTTCGCAATTACTCGTACCTTACCGACACCCGTGCTCCACCCACCACGCCGGAATATCAGTTTCTCAGCAAAAACTAAACCGCGACGGCAAACTTAACCCGCCGTCGCACCGTCAACTCACGCCCTTTTCCGCATCGGTGCCTGGTACGGCATGCCGGCGGTAAAGCGATCGAGTCGATCGCTCGCTTCGGTTATTGCCCACAGCGGTGCGCTATGCAATTGCTGATCGTAATTCGTCGCAATTGCGGCAAAAACTTCGAATCCGCCATCGTCCAGTTTCCACTCGCCTGTCTCGCGGCCGATGTCGAAAACCATCGATACCACTCGTTCAGCCGTAGCGAGTTGCTCCCCATTTGCCTCACCAAACCCGCACTCCGCGAGAAAGCCGGTCAGTAGCATGGTCTGAGTGAGCGCTTGCGCATCGCCGATACCGCCAGCGCCGCGACGCAACGCGTCGAGCGACAGATGCACTCGCAGCGCGAGTTCATCGGCAGTCCGTCGGGCAATCGGCAGCAACATGGCCTTGCCATGCCGCGCACGGGCCGCGCCCGCGTTACGGGAAAAGGGGATAGCTTGTGACATGAAGGTCCAGTGGTAGCCTGTGCAGATGCAATAACGGCTCGTCCGACGAAAGGTTGAGCCCTTTCGCCGTCCTGTTGCGGGCTATCTTCGTATCAAATCCTCAAGGCAATCAATTTCCGCCTCGTCGGGGCATCGGCATGCGAATACGCCATGCTTATCTATCCATCGCGCATCACCGCGCGCTTACTCGTTCGGTTCGTCTGACGGCGCCAGACTACGAGCTCGAACGCGTCGACGGATCTCGGAGTCGAGAATCAGACGCCCGCGCAATTTGCCCTTCATCCGCTTCACGTAGCGTGGCGCTTCGGTCATGTGCACCACCATCAGCTCGCGGACCTTTTCGACGTCACGCTCGCGTGCCGCTTTGGTGATCGCCTTGTGAATTTTCACGTTCGCCTGACCGAAACGTTCGTGTTCGGCCTGCGGCGTATCGTTACGAAACTCGATCAATTGCCGGATCATTTCGTTGATGAGTTCGCAACTAAAACGTAAGAACGGATTGGGATTCGCCGCAGCGAGGATGTCGTGAAAATTTACGTCCTCCTGACGCTGCTTCACGATATCTTTCCCGCCTTGTGTCGACGCTGGTCGGTCGCAACACGCAATGCTTGCCTCCAGCGCATCGAAATCCTGCTCGGTCAGATGCGGGACCGCGCCTGCCGCGAGTTCGGGCTCCAGCAATTTGCGCACGGTGTAGATGTCGTCGATGGAAACGTCTTTGAAGAACAGGTAGTTCTGCAAAAGCTGCAGCGTGCGGTCAAGCGGCACTTCGACCACCATCCCTCCGCCGCTCGGTCCTGTCGTCACCTTGATGAGACCTTGCACCTCGAGCGATTTCAGCGCCTCGCGGATCGTGCTTTTACTCACCGAGAAGAGCTGCTGCAATTCCACCTCACGCGGAAGCCGGTCGCCCGGCTTCAGATCCTTCTCGGTAATGAGCCGCTTGATTTCCTCCGCGACGAGGTCGCCGCGTTTCTGCTGCTTGATCTCGATCGCGGCGCCTGCCTTGGCTCGGTCCATGACCATCTTCGATGCTCCCAGTTTTGTTCTGCACAGTCCTGTATCGATCCGCCGCGCCGGATTGACGCGGAAGAACGTCCGAAGACGTCCAGGAATTTTGCCTTATTGACACTCGAATTTATTGTACATACGATCAAGTCCAACCTATTTATCATGATAAATAGAACAAAGCCGGTGCGGTGAAAAACTTCGCAGCGGCCAGCAAGCTTTCGCAGTCGTTCAGTGCGTGTCTCTTTCTTCAGGAGCGTCATTTTGAATCGCCGAAATATGTTGAAGCTGGCCGCGTTGTCGGCCGTTCCGGGGACGTTGGGCTCGCTGGTTGCGCGTAGCGCATTCGCGCAGACCGGCACGTTGCAATTCGCCTGTCCGGTGCCGATGTCCGGTCCGTTCGCGGCGAACGGCAAATATGCCGACCTTGGTATGAAGCTCGCTATCGAACAATACGGCAAGGTGCTTGGGCAGCCGCTCGCCTACACCGTGCTCGATACGGAAGGCAAACCCGCGACGGCTGTACGTCGTGTCCAGGAGATCGCGCAGCAGAAGAATGCTCGCTTCTTTGCTGGCGGTATTTTGTCATCCGAATCATTGGCGATGGGCAAGGAAGTCCAGAAGGCGGGCGGCGTTTTCATCACGACGGCAGGCGCGGACGAAATCACCGGCAAGGACTGCAACGATGCGACGTTCCGCTGGTCCGTGCCGACTTATGGTGCGATCGAACAGACAGTGCGTCCGTTGATCCAGATGATGCCGAAAGCGAAACGCTGGTACACCATCACGCCGCAGTACGTTTTCGGCGATGGTCTGCTCTCAGCGGCGAAAGCGATTTTCCAGGAGAAGGGCATCGAGCATGTGGGCAACAGTTACCACTCGCTCAACGAGAAAGAGTTCAGCGGCTATCTGACCAACGCGGTTGCGGCGAAGCCTGATGTCCTGCTGATTCTGAATTTCGGGTCGCAGTCGTCGGATACGTTGCGCCAGGCGGTGAGCTTCGGCATGAAGAACAATTGCACGATTCTGATGGCGTGGGCCTCCGGCCTCGAACAGTTCGAGTCGCTCGGCGCGGACTTGTGCGACGGCGTGTATTTCGGCGCGCAGTATTGGCACGCTATCGATTCGCCGCTCAATCGCGATCTCGTCAAACGCAGCAATGCGGCATTCAAGGCGAATCCGAACTACAGTCTCGCCGGCTCGTATATCTGCACGAAAATTCTGCTCGACGGCATTGTGAAAGCGGGCACCGTCGATCCGAAGAAAGTGGTCGCCGCGCTCGAAGGGATGAAGTACGACGGTTTGACGGGCCCGGAAGAGATCCGCAAGGGCGACCATCAGGTGCTGAAGAACTATTATCTGTTGAAGGGCAAGGCGAAGAACAAGATGAAAAACGCCGACGATTACGCGGATATCGTCAGTGCCGGGCAATCGTTCCTACCGCTCGACAAAACCGGCTGCAAGATGGCTTGATGTACTCGTGCCGCGGGCAAACGCGGCACGCCTGTAATCGCAGCCGCAACGCGACGGCCGATCGCCCCACCTCTAAACGGACGCCATGAACGTTTATCTCCTGCAGATCGTCAACGGCATCGGAGTAGGGATGCTGTATTTCCTGCTCGCTGTCGGCTTGTCGATTGTGTTCGGCTTGCTGCGCTTCGTCAATTTCGCGCACGGCGCCTTTTATCTGCTTGGCGCGTACTTCTGCTATCAGGCGATGCAGTGGTCGATGAGCTTCTGGACCGCACTCGTCGTCGTGCCGATCGTGGTCGGCGCGCTCGCCTGGGTGGTCGAGAAGCTGATCCTGCGGCACGTTTACGCGCAGCAGCACGAGTTTCACATTCTCGTGACGGTCGGTCTCGCGCTTGTCGTGCAGGAATGCGCGATCCTGATCTGGGGGCCGCTCGGCGACAACGTCGCAGTTCCCGACGTGTTGAACGGCGTGGTGATCTGGGGCAGTTTTGTTTATCCGAAGTATCGTCTGTTCGTCATCGGATTTACCGCGGTGCTGGCGGCGCTGCTGTGGTGGGTGCTGGAAGGCACGCGTCTCGGCAGCGCAGTGCGCGCGGGCAGCGAATCGACGGAGATGGTGTCGCTGCTCGGCATCAATGTGTTGCGTGTGTTCAGTCTGGTGTTCGCACTCGGCGCCGCGACGGCGGCGCTTGCCGGCGTACTGGCCGCGCCGATTCGCGGCGTCGATCCGTTCATGGGCATCGAGGCGCTCAGCGTCGCGTTCGTCGTGGTGGTAGTCGGCGGGATGGGTAATTTCCTCGGCGCGCTGGTCGGCGGTTTGCTGGTGGGCATCGTGCAAAGCGTAATGAGCACGTTGTGGCCCGAAGGCGCACGTCTGATGATCTATGTCGCGATGGCCGCCGTGCTGTTGTTGCGGCCGAACGGTTTGTTCGGGAGAGCGGCATGATCGATACGTCCTCTAAATCTATCGACCCTCGAGCAACGCCGACCGCGGTCAAACGCGGTGTGAAGCACGCGCTGCATCGCTACCGTTTCCTGTTGCTGGCTTTGCTGGTGGTTTGCGTGTTGCCGCTGACGCTGCGCTCCGGATCGCTCGCTACCGAAGTGCTCGTGTTCGCACTCGCCGCGTTGGGCTGCAATCTGTTGCTGGGTCACACGGGACTGCTTTCGTTCGGACAAGGCATTTTCTTCGGACTCGGCAGCTATTGCGCAGGTCTGGTGCTCACGAAAACGGCGTTGCCCGTACCTCTGGCATTGCTGGCGTCGATCGTAGCCGGCGCAGCGGCCGCGGCACTCGTCGGCTGGTTTTCCATCCGGCAGCGCGGCACGTATTTCGTCATGCTGACGCTTGCGTTCGGGCAGTTGTTTTACTTTCTCGCGTACACCACGCCGGACCTCACCGGCGGCGACAACGGTCTGCTCGACATTCCTCGCCCGGCGCTCGGTCTGTTCGGCAAAGCGCTCGTGCCGCTGACTTCGCCGTGGCAATACTACGGTTTTGTCGCGGTGCTGTTTCTGGTGGTGTTCTGGCTGCTGATGCGCGTGTCGCATTCGGTTTTCGGCAGGACGTTGCTCGCGATTCGCGACAACGAAGCGCGCGCGGCCGCAGTCGGCTACGACGTGAGACGTTTCAAGCTGATGGCGTTCGTGATCTCCGGCGCGGTGACGGGCCTGGCCGGCGCGCTGCATGCGTTGATGACGGGCATCGCGCCGCTATCCAACATCGATTACCACACGAGCGAGATGATCCTCGTGATGACGGTGATCGGCGGCACCGGAAATCTGTTCGCGTCGGTGCTGGGCGCGGCGTTCTACGTGTTGTTCGCCGACTGGCTGTCGACGCTCTGGCCGCGCTGGCTGCTGCTGCTCGGTCTCGTGCTGATCGCGGTCAGTCTGTTCATGCAGCGCGGTCTGTGGGGCCTGGGCGAACGCATCTGGCAGACGCTGCGACGTGGACCGTCCACGCACGCCGGCAACGATTCCAGCAAGGAGCACGCATGAGCGAAGCCATTTTGCAGGCGAGCGGCGTGACGAAGCGCTACGGCAAGTTCACCGCGCTCTCCGACGTCAATCTGCGCATCATGCCGCGCACCGTGCATTCGGTGATCGGACCGAACGGCGCCGGCAAAACCACGCTGTTTCATGTATTGACGGGCACGCTGCCGATTACCGAAGGCAAGATCGTTTTCGACGGCCACGACGTCACGAAAGAACCCGATCACAAACGCGTACGCCGCGGCGTCGCGCGTTCGTTTCAGGTGACGAGCCTGTTCGCCAATCTGAGCGTGCGCGAAAACCTGCGGCTCGCGGCGCAAGGCGTCGACGCGGTGCGCGCGCTGAATGCATGGACGCCGCCACTCGGTGCGCTCACGCATGCCGATACGGTGGATAGCGTTCTCGAACGGCTCGCGCTGCAGCGCCTGAGCGACGTGTCCGCGGGCGCGCTGTCGCATGGCCAGCAGCGGCGTCTGGAAGTGGGCATGGCGCTCGCCGCGCGTCCCAAGGCGATCTTCCTCGACGAGCCGACCTCGGGCATGGGTATCGACGACCTCGACGACATGAAGCAACTGATCCGCGGCCTGCGCGACGATTACACGGTCGTGCTGATCGAGCACAACATGGGTATCGTGATGGACATCTCCGACACGATCACCGTGATGCAACAAGGGCGCGTGCTGGTGGAAGGGCGTCCCGACGAGATTCGCGGCGACGAACGCGTGCGCAGCGCGTATCTCGGTAACATGATCACCGGAGGCCGCGCATGATTCTCGACGTGCAGCACATCCACGGCTTCTACGGCAAGAGCCACATCCTGCAAGGCGTATCGCTGCAGATTGGCGACGGCGAGACGGTCACGCTGCTCGGGCGCAACGGCGCAGGCAAATCGACCACGCTGAAGGCGATTGCCGGCGTCGTCCCGCCGAAACAGGGCAGCGTGACTTTCAACGGCGCCGCGATCGGCGGCATGCCGCCGCACAAGATCGCGTCGCGCGGCGTGTGTTTCGTGCCGGAGCATCGCGGCATTTTCCGTTTGTTGACTGTCGAAGAAAATCTGCGGCTCGGCGCGCGCAAGGATTCGCCGTGGCAGCTCGACGACATCTACCGCATTTTTCCGCGGCTGAAAGAGCGCCGCACGAATGGTGGCGCACAACTGTCGGGCGGCGAACAGCAGATGCTCGCGATCGGCCGCGCACTGATGAATCATCCGCGGCTGTTGATGCTCGACGAACCGGTGGAAGGACTCGCGCCGGTGATCGTCGAAGAGATCGTCGCGCAACTCAAGCTGATCCGCGAAGCGGGCGTCGCGATTCTGCTGGTCGAGCAGAACCTCGAGGTCTGCACGCAACTCGCGGATCGCCACTACATCATCGAACAGGGTGTGATCGTCTACGAAGGCGACAACGCGTCGTTCGCCGCCGACGAGTCGATCAAGGACCGTTATCTCGGCGTCGGCGTGGTTTGACGCGCGTGCTGTGTTCAATACGAGGAAGCCTCGATGCAAGTTCATGAATCAACAACCGTCGGCACGCTGGCTGATCTGCGCGTCGATGGCGCGCGGCTCTGGGACAGTCTCATGCAACTCGCGCGGATCGGCGCGACGGATAAAGGCGGTGTCTGCCGGCTCGCGCTTACCGAGCTGGACCGCGAGGCGCGCGATCTTTTCGTCGCGTGGGCGAAGGAGATCGGCTGCAGTGTGCGGGTCGACGCGATCGGCAATATCTTCGCGCGCCGCGCGGGCCTGCGCGACGACCTGCCGCCGGTGATGACCGGCAGCCACATCGATACGCAACCGACGGGCGGCAAATTCGACGGCAATTACGGCGTGCTGGCCGGCCTCGAAGTGTTGCGCACGCTCGCCGAAGCCGATATCCGGACGCTGGCGCCGCTGGAAGTCGCGGTGTGGACCAATGAAGAGGGTTCGCGGTTCGTGCCCGTGATGATGGGTTCCGGCGTGTTTGCAGGGGCGTTCACGCTGGAACATGCGCTGGAGCAGCGCGATCGCGAAGGCGTGTCGGTGCGCGATGCGCTCACGGCAATCGGTTATGCAGGTGAGAGTAGCGAGCCGCACGCGGTCGGCGCCTATTTCGAGGCGCATATCGAACAGGGGCCGGTGCTCGAAGCGAACGACAAGACGATCGGCATCGTGCAAGGCGCGCTGGGTCAGCGTTGGTACGACGTCACGGTGCAGGGCATGGAAGCGCATGCGGGCCCCACGCCGATGGCGTTGCGCCGCGACGCACTGCTTGTCGCGGCCGATCTGATTCACGCGGTCAACCGCATCGCGCTCGATCACGCGCCGCATGGGCGTGGCACCGTCGGTTGGGTCGACGTGCATCCGAACTCACGCAACGTGATTCCGGGCCGCGTGACGCTGACCGTCGATCTGCGCGCAGCAGACGACGTCGCGCTCACCGCAATGGATGCATCGCTGCGTGCGGCCTGCTCAGAGGCAGCAGAAAAGCCGGGTATTTCGGTGAGCATCGAACCGGTGGTCTATTTTCCGCCGCAGCCGTTCGCGGCGAATCTGGTCGCCGCGGTGAAGCAAGGCGCGGACACGCTCGGCTTTTCGTCGATGGACGTCATTAGCGGCGCGGGGCACGACGCGGTTTATCTCGCTCGGGTCGCGCCGGCCGCGATGATTTTCGTGCCGTGCAAGGACGGCATCAGTCACAACGAAATCGAAGACGCCCGGGCGGATCACCTGGAAGCGGGTTGCAACGTGCTGTTGCGGGCGATGTTGAACGCGGCGCAGACGGTCGGGGATGCAAGCGCATGAAGATCCTCATCGCCCGCATGAATCACGAGACCAACACGTTCTCGCCGGTCGCCACACCGCTCGCTGCATTCGGCCGTAACGGCCCGAGTTATGGCGAAGACGCCTACCGCGAGAACAAAGGCATGCAGACGGCAATGGCCGCGTTCATCGACGCCGCCGAGCGCGAGCATGCGACGATCGTCACGCCGATCTCCGCATCGGCGAATCCGAGCGGCCCGGTCGAGGCCACCGCCTACGACGCGATCTGCGATGCGATCGTTGCGGCCGCAACCGGCTGCGACGCGGTGATGCTCGATCTGCACGGCGCGATGGTCGCCGAGCATTCGAACGACGGTGAAGGCGATCTGCTCGAGCGCGTTCGCGCGGCGCTGCCCGATGCGCCGATTGCCGTCGCGCTCGATCTGCACGGCAATGTCACGCAGAAAATGATCGACAACGCCGACGTGATCGTCAGTTTCAAGACCTATCCGCACGTCGATATGTACGAGACGGGCGCGCATGCGGCACGCCTGATGTTCGATCGGGTTCGCGGCAACGCGCGGCCGGCGATCGCATGGCGTCAGCCGCCGCTGCTCACGCATACGTTGCGCAGCGCGACCGCGGAAGGCGCGATGAAGCGCGCGGTGGACGCCGCGCGTGCTGCCGAGGCCGACGAGGCCAACGGTGTGCTCGCAGTTTCGGTGTTGTCGGGATTCTCGCTGGCCGATATTGCGGCGCCGTGCATCAGCGTCGTCGTGGTGGCGGACGGCGACGTCGCCAAAGCGGAAGCGGTGGCCGAGCGCATCGCAAGGCAAATCTGGCACGAGCGCGAAGATTTCGTTTATCGCAGCGCGCCGCTCGCGGAATCGGTGGCGCAGGCGGCAGAGCTTGCACAGGGCGCGGACAAACCCGTGCTGTTGCTCGATCACGGCGACAACTGCATGTCGGGCGGCACCTGCGACACGATGGATCTGCTCGAAGCAGCGGTGCAGCAGAACCTCGAAGGGATCGTCAGTGGGCCGCTGTGCGACCCGCAAGCCGTCGCGGCGCTGATGGCGGCTGGCGTCGGCAGCACGGTCACGATCACGATCGGCAACAAGGTCGGAAGCGCCGCTGTAACGCCGCGCCCACCGCTTGCGGTGACGGGCGTGGTACGCGCGTTGACCGACGGCGAATACGTGATCAGCGGACCCACGTACACCGGTCAGCGCGCCTTCATGGGGCGTGCGGCCGTACTCGATACCGGCACGGTGAAGCTCGTGATGACCGAGCGCACGCACGAACCGTGGGACCTGGGTGTGTTCGAAAGCGTTGGCATCGATCCGCGCCGCGCGCGCTTTCTATTGCTCAAATCACGCATGTACTGCCGGCCGGTTTTCGTACCGATTGCCGCCGCGCTCGTAGAGTGCGACAGCCGTGGCGTGACCAGTTCGGATTACGGGCTGTTCGCGTTCAAGCACATCCAGCGGCCGGTCTATCCTCTGGATCCGCACGCTGAATGGGCGCTTGCTGGTTGAACGAAACGCTATGGGCAAATGCGCGGCGGTAAACGAAACATAAGTGCCGTTCGGGGCTTGTGCTGTGCGTGTCGAGTCTCTATAATTCGCGCCTCTGTATAGGCTCGTAGCTCAGTTGGTTAGAGCACCACCTTGACATGGTGGGGGTCGTTGGTTCGAATCCAATCGAGCCTACCAACGCACAATTGACGTAGACGAAAGCGGTTCCGCTTTCGTCTACGCTCATGTTCTCGCCGTACTTTCCTTTCCCAAGAACACCTTTTTTCAGTGCATGTGCACGGCTTTGCCGCGTCGGTGTGTTTTACCTTTCCGACGCGGCGTTAGTGCGTCACACGTGTTCCGACGAAGCATGGACCTTTTCAAAGCCGTAGAACGCGTTCGGCGTGATGGTCGAGATCGCGTCGAGCGTCGTCGAATCGAGACCGAGATCGAGCAGCATCGATAGAGACTCGCCGTAGTGGGCTGCGTGTTCGTGCTGTGTATGCGGCCAGTCGCTTCCCCACATCAGACGCCCGGCGCCGAAATGCTCGATGAGCAGGCGCGTCGCGTCGCCGGCGAAACCTGAGCCCGCAGGCGCGCAACGATAGGCCGCCGAGACTTTGACCCAGACGCGGCCGGTCTTGCCGTAGCCGAGTAATGCGCCGAAGCCTGGATCGTCGATGCCTTGGTCGGGATCGGGTCTGCCGAAATGATCGACGACGATCGGTATATCCACCTCCAGCAATGCGTCGAGTAGCGACGCGAGATCCCGCGCATTCCGATGCAGTTCGACATGCAAGCCGGTTTTCGAGAGTCGCGCTAGCAACGTCTTCCACGATCCCGAACGCAAATCGGGCAACGTCTGTTCCATCAGATTCAAGCGTATGCCCGTCACGCCGCGCTCGTGCAGTTCGACGAGCGCTGTTTCATCGATATCGGGCGCCACCACGGCGACGCCTCGCAAGCGCTGTGTGTCCCGCGCAAGTGCCTTCAGCATGTAGCGATTGTCCGTGCCGAGAAAACTCGGCTGCACCAGCACGGCGTTGCCGATGCCGTGTGCGTCGAGCAGCGACAGATAAGTATCGAGCGTGGCGTCGTACGCGGGCGCGTAGCGGCGGCCGTCGGTCAATGGCAGGCCTCGCTCGAAGACGTGTGCATGCGTGTCCACGCGCTGCGCGCCGGATAGCGTCTTACTCATGCTTTGCCTCGCGGGCGGTTCAAGGTCAGGCGTGCGTCGTCGGATGCGATCTCAGGCGCGTTGTCCGGCGCGGTTTCAGGCGCCACCTCGCGCAAGCGCGCGCCGCGTGTTTCGGGAAGACAGAGCACGGCGACCATCGCCAGTCCGTACGCGATGGCTGCGTCGATGCCGATCGCGGCGCCGAGCGACATCGAGTGACTCATGTACCCGACGAGCACCGGAAAACCGGCCGACGCGATCCGCCCGAAGTTGTAGCAGAAGCCAACTCCCGTGCCGCGAATGTCGGCGGGATACAGTTCGTTGAAGAGCGGCCCGAGGCTGGCCGGAATGCCGGCCGCGAACAAACCGAGCGGGAAGCCGAGCACGAGCATTTGCGTGTTGGTGAGCGGCAGCATCACGTAAGCGAGTACCGTCACGATGCAGCAGAACGCGAAGAGCGCCACGTTGCGACGCCGGCCGATGCGGTCGAGCAGCCACGCGCTGACCATGCAGCCGCACCAGAACGCGACGATGACCACCGCCAGATAGCCGCCGGTGTTCAGTACCGACAAGTGCCGTTCCTTCGCGAGAAAGGTGGGCAACCACGTCATGATCGCGTAATAGCCGCCGTGAGCGCCGGTGCCGAGAATCGCGCCGATGATCGTCGTGCGCAGAACGCGCGGCTGAAAGACCTGCGTGATCTGTCCGATGATGGAAACCTTCGGTTCCGTGGCCGCGGGCGCAACGCGCGCCGGCTCCCGCAGATTGCGACGCACGTACAGCACCAGGCCGGCCGGCAGCAGGCCGACGGCGAACATCACGCGCCACGCGGTGTCCGACGGCAACCACGAGAAGGCCGCGGCATAGACCAGCACCGCCGCGCCCCAGCCGACCGCCCACGCGCTTTGCACGGCCCCCATCGCTTTGCCGCGATGTTCGGTGCGAATCGTTTCCGCCATCAGCACGGCGCCGGCCGCCCATTCGCCGCCGAATCCAAAGCCCTGCAACGCCTTGAGAACGAGCAGTTGCGGGAAATTCTGCGCAAACGCGCAAAGGAACGTGAAGCCCGCGAACCACACGATGGTCATCTGCAACGTGCGCACGCGGCCGATGCGATCGGAAAGCGCCCCGGCAATCCAGCCGCCGAGTGCCGACGACACGAGCGTCACGCTGCTGATCGCGCCCGCTTGCGTATGGTCGATGCCGAACGCGGCAATGATCGCCGGAATGGCCAGCGTGAACATCTGCACGTCGAGCGCATCGAGGCCCCAGCCGGCAAAACATCCCCAGAAAGTATTGCGTTCGAGGGCGGTGCCCTGCTTGTACCACTTGAACATGGAGGTCTCCGTCGAATCTATTCATACAGTTATATATATGACTGTATGAATGGTGGGCGCTAATCTGCCGCAAGTCATTGCGTATAAACCCTGGCCCAGGTCGCGGCGCGGCCGGATGCGGTACAGTAGTCACTCCTCTGAACAACTGTATGACTCTATGGCAGCAGCTTCTTTCGTGACCAAACCGGACGATCGTCTGCCCCGTTATCAGCAATTGCGCGACGACCTCGTCAACCGCATTGCGGCGGGTGAATGGGGTATCGAGGAGGCCATCGCGACCGAGGCGGAACTCGGTCAGTTCTATAACGTCTCCACCGGTACCGTTCGCAAGGCGATCGATCTGCTCGTCGGCGACGGCGTGCTGACGCGCAGCCAGGGTAAAGGAACTTTCATCCGGCGGCCTCGTTTCGATTCGTCGTTGTTTCGCTTTTTCCGCTTCGAGTCGCGCGCGGGCGATCCCGTGCGGCCGACGGCGCGCGTGCTCAAGCGCGAGCTCGTCAAACCCGGCGAGGAAATCCGCTCGACGTTGGGGATGAAGGCTTCCGAGAAAGCGATTCATCTGACGCGGGTGCGGTTGATCGAAGGGCAGACCGTTCTGTCCGAGGATATCTGGTTGCCGCGCACGCGTTTCGAGCCGTTAGCCACGTTGCCGCTCGGCGATTTCGAAGATCTGCTGTATCCGTTGTACGAGCGTCTGTGCCGGCAAATTGTCGCGTCCGCCACGGAAGTTCTGCGAGTCGAGCAGGCTACCAGCGAGGACGCCGAATTGCTCGGCATCGATAGCGGCAGCCCCGTCATTCTGGTTCATCGCGTTGCGTCGGACTTCGCGGGCACGCCGTTCGAATGGCGCAGCACGCGCGGCTCCGCCGCAACGTTTCAATATCAGGTCGAGATCCGCTAGCCCCGCGGACTTCGCATCCCTCTCCCTTCGCTTCAAAGGCTTGGTGCCGCAACGGCAGTTGCGGCCGCGTCCCGCTATTCGGGTATTACCTCATGGCGTCCAGCGTTGATTCATATAAACATATATATGACTAGATCAACGCAGCTCGTTTCGTGGACGTAGCGGCCGCCGTGCCGCGCCACGCGTCCCGAAAGCTGCCCGCGCGGACACCGGAGCGTACATGGCATCACAGGCAGCATTCGAACAGCAGGTCATGAAGAAGATAGCGTGGCGATTGATGCCGCTCCTGATCATCATGTTCCTGATTTCATTCATCGACCGCCAGAACGTCGGCTTCGCCAAGCTGGAGATGGTGCGTGACCTCGGCATGACGGAGGCCTCGTATGGCCTCGGCGCATCGCTGTTCTTCATCGGCTATCTGATTTTCGAGGTGCCCAGCACGCTGGCGCTGCATCGCTTCGGCGCGCGCACGTGGCTCGCGCGCATCATGATGACGTGGGGCGTGGTGACCGTGTTGATGGCGTTCGCGCGTTCGCTGCCGGTTTTCTATTCGTTTCGCTTTGCGTTGGGCGTCGCTGAAGCGGGTTTTTATCCCGGCGTCATTTACTACCTCACGCAGTGGTTCCCACAAAGCTATCGCACCAAGGTGCTGGGATTCTTCACGCTCGGCAGCTCGCTCGCCAACATGCTGGGTGCGCTGGTCGGCGGTCTGCTGCTGACGCTCGGCGGCACGTGGGGTTTCGCGGGCTGGCAGTGGGTGTTTATCGCCACTGGCCTTCCCGCGATCGTGATTGCGTTCGTCGCGCTCAGATTCTTGCCGAACTCGGTGAACGACGCGCCGTTTCTTTCGCAAACGGAGAAGGGCGTCGTGCTTGCCGCGCTCAGGCGCGAAGCGTCTGAAGATGCGCAGGAGACGCGCCCGTGGGGTGCGTTGCTCGATCCGAAGGTGCTGATGTTCGCGCTGACCTACATGCTGATGTCGACGTCGCTGTACGGCGTGACGTACTGGATGCCGACGCTGCTGAAGAGCGACGGGGTGTCGTCGTCGCTGAACGGCGTGCTGAACATGATTCCGTGGGCGCTCGCCACGCTGCTGCTGCTGTGGCTTCCCGGCAAGCTGAAACGCGAGCGTGTGGTGTTGAAGGCGATGAGCGGGGTCGCGGGTATCGGCGTTGTCTGTTTTGCGTCGAGCCTGGTGCTGCCGACCGCGTCGCTGCGCTTTGCGGCGCTGTGCCTGGGCGGCGCCTGCATCCCGTTGCTGTATCCGTGCTTCTGGTCGCTGCCGCCGCGTTTCTTCGCGGGCGCGCGTGCCGCGGCGAGCGTCGCGGCGATCAACGCGATCGGCAACCTCGGCGGCTTTGCCGGGCAGAACCTGATGCCGTACGTCGGCAAAGTAGCGCATAGTCCCGTCGCGCCGATGCTGGTGCCGACTGCGTGTCTGCTCGTGCTGGGCATCGGCACGGCGATTGCCGCGACGATCGGCGCGCGTCGCAGGACGATGCTGGAGTCGGCGACGATTTCTTGATGAGCGCGCTGCGCTGCCGGGAAAATGCTCTCCCCGGTGGCGCGTCACAAACGAAAGCGTTACGGACGCATCAGATCAAAACCCGCCAGCGCGACCACGCCGCTCAAAACGATCAGCGCAACTGAATGTTGTCCGAAGTAAAGCAGCCCAGCGGCCGACCAGCTCGTCAAAGAAAATGCAGCGATACGTTTCATTTTTCAAAATCCCAATGCAATAGCTAACAACCCACTTACTACGCCGCACACCACCACCGCCAACGCGACCACGCTCAGCACCCGCCGAGGAAACGAGCGGCCCAGCATCGCGATCGACGGCACGCTGATCAACGGCAGCGTCATCAGCAACGCTCCCGCCGGACCTGCCGCCATGCCGAACGACAGCATCGCCTGAATGATCGGGACTTCGCCGGCGGTCGGAATCACGAATAGCGTGCCGGCGATCGCGAATGCGACGATCCACAACAGGCTGTTGTCGATGTTCGGCCCGATGTGCGGAAACAGCCACGCGCGCGCGGCGCCGAGAATCAGCACCAGCACGATGTATTCGGGAACCAGGCGCAGCGTCATCGCGGCGAGAATCTTGAACCAGCGCGTGAAGGCGGTGCCGGGCACGTCGGCGGTAATCAGTTGCGCCGCAGCTTCGCGCGACGCTTCAGCTTCCGACGGTGTGACCATCCGGTTCACCAGATAACCGAGACCGAACACCATCACGATGCCGAGCGCGAGTCGCAGGCCCGTCCACTGCCAGCCGAGCACGAAGCCCATGAAAATCAGCGTGGCCGGGTTCAGCGCGGTGTTGCCGAGCCAGAATGCGAGCGCCGCGCCCGGCGCCGCCTGACGCGCGCGCAAGCCCGCCACGACCGGCGCGGCGCAGCAGGTGCACATCATGCCCGGCAGCGACATCAGGCCGCCCTTGACCACGCTGCTGAAGTCGCTGCGGCCGAGCACGCGCGCTACCCACTGCGGCGGAATCAATGCCTGTACTGCGGAGCCCAGCAGAAGTCCGAGCACCATCGCTTGCCAGATCGCCTTTCCGTAAGCGATGGCGTAATCGATCGCCGCTTGCCACGACGCAGCCGGCGCACTCGCCGACGCGCCCATCAGAATCGATTTGCCGATGGAGTGCTGACTCGCCGCGACGAATGCGCGGTTGTAATACGGAAACCACTTCACGTAGAAGAGGCCGACCACGGCGATCAGCAGAAAAACGATCCAGCCGAGCGCGACGCGAGGTTGCCGAAGGGTCGATTGCATGATGGTCTCTCGAATCTTTTAGCGGTTCTTCTTGAAATCAGATGGCGGCAGGTACGTTGTGGTCCCGCGTCTGGTCGAGTTGCGCGAGCAGCGTTTTGGCCTGCTCGACAACATCCGCGTCGTTGGGCCGAAAATGCATCGGCAATGCGTGCGGCAGTCGCACGAAATGCTGATGGCTGCTGCGTGCGTAAGCCGGATCGTAATGACGTTCGATCAGTTCGCGAGCGAGTTCCGCGCGGTCATTGCGATCGACCAGTTGTTGCCAGCCGGCGATGCGCTCACGGCTATGCAAACCGATCATCCGCTGCAGTTGCGCTTTCAGCGACGCCGGATCGTCGAACAGATGCGCGTAGTCGTGCTGCAGGAACGCGGCGCGGTCGTCGTGGCTCGACAACACTTCGACGCATTCGCCCTGATGAAACGTTTCCAGCAACGCGGCCGGCAACGCGACCGAACCGATGCGGCGGCTTTCCGCCTCCACGAATACGGGGCGCCTCGCGTCGAATTCGCGCAACGCGCTGACGAGCAACGTGTCGAAGCGCTTCTGCGACGGCTGGGCGACGTTCGTCCAGGCGCCGAGCAGCGAGCCGCGATGCGAGGCCAGCGCTTCCAGATCCAGCGTCTGCGCGCCCGCCTGCTGCAAGGCCTCGAGCAGCCGCGTTTTGCCGCTGCCGGTGGGGCCGACCAGCGCGATATAGCGGAACGAACGCGGCAGCGAGTCGAGGGTATCGAGCGTCGCACGTCGGTAGCCTTTGTAGCCGCCGTCGAGTTGACGCGCGGGCCAGCCGATCATATTGAACAGCGTGGTGACCGAGCCCGAACGCTTGCCGCCGCGCCAGCAGTAAATCAGCGGCCGCCAACTGCGCGGACGGTCCGCGAACGTCACGTCGAGGTGATGCGCGATGTTGCGCGCGACCAGCGCGGCGCCGATGCGCGTGCCTTCGAACGGCGACACCTGCTTATAAGTCGTGCCGACCAGCACGCGTTCTTCGTTGCTCAGCACGGGCGCATTCAGCGCGCCGGGGATATGGTCCTCGGCAAACTCGAGCGGCGTGCGGACATCGATGATTTCATCGAAATCACGGGCTTGGTCGAGGCTGACGAGGAGATTTTTCAAGGGGTAACAGTTGAAGCGGGCCGGCGGCAGAGGCGAAATTATCGCATGCGACGTGCATAGCCGCCGCGAGGCCGCCGGATGGCACAGGTTGGCGTTTTAAACCACCTCGACGCGCGCCTTTCCGCTGACCATTTCGCCGATCACGCGCGCGTCGTTGAAACCGTCTGCGTGAAAGAGGGCGAGCACCTCGTCGACCGTGTCGGGCGCGCAGGACACCAGCAGTCCGCCCGACGTCTGCGGATCGGTGAGCAGTGTGCGCGCCGTGGCCGGCAATGACGGCGCCAGCGTGATGTCCTTGCCGTACGCATCCCAGTTGCGGCCGGACGCGCCGGTAAAAATGCCGGCCTCGGCGAAGCCGACCACTTCCGGCAACCAGGGCAGATCGGCATAGCGCACCTGGGCGCCCAGGTTCGAGCCACGCGCGATTTCCAGCGTATGGCCGAGCAGCCCGAAGCCGGTGATGTCGGTGAGCGCATGCACGCCGTCCAGCGCGGCAAGCGCGGCGCCCGGCCGGTTCAGCTTGGTGGTGGCCGAAATCATCGCCGCGTAGCCGTTTGAATCCAGGCGATCCTTTTTCAATGCGGCCGACAGCACACCTACGCCCAGCGGCTTGCCGAGGATCAACACGTCGCCGGCTCGCGCGCCCGCGTTGCGTTTGACCCGGCGCGGATCGACCACGCCGATCGCGACGAGGCCGTAAATGGGTTCCACCGAATCGATGGAGTGGCCGCCCGCCAGCGGAATGCCGGCCTCCGCACAGACCGACTCGCCGCCCTTGAGCACGGCCGCGATCACGTCGTGCGGCAGCACGTTGATCGGCATGCCGACGATCGCGAGCGCCATGATCGGCTTGCCGCCCATCGCGTACACGTCGGACAGCGCATTGGTCGCGGCGATGCGGCCGAAGTCGAACGGGTCGTCGACGATCGGCATGAAGAAGTCGGTTGTCGCGACGATCGCCTGTTCGTCGTTGAGTTTGTAGACGGCGGCATCGTCGGCGGTATCGTTGCCGACCAGCAGGTCGGGAAAGAAAGGCAGCGGCGCGCTGCGCTTGAGCAGATCGGCGAGCAGGCCGGGGGCGATCTTGCAACCGCAACCGCCGCCATGAGACAGGCTGGTCAGGCGCGGCGACCCGGAGGAGTGGATGCGGGTATCGGTCATGAGCACAAAATTCCAGGCTTCGAATGACCGCATTATGCGGGTTGCCGGCAGGCACGGTGAGTTCAGTGCTAACCATCCAGCATGAGCGGTGCTCAATTCGCGTAAAACCGGTTGTGATACTTCATATTTGATCGGGTATTCGAGAGGTGTGTTCTCGCTGCACGACTTCATATCGGCCTCTATAATCGTTATCAGTATCTTAAAAAGAGCCGAGGCCCCTACATGCCCCACATGTCCCGGCGACAATTCCTGAAGGTATCCGCCACCACGCTCGCCGGATCGAGTCTTGCCCTGATGGGCTTCTCGCCGACACCCGCGTTGGCGGAAGTCCGTCAGTACAAACTGTCGCGTACCACTGAAACCCGCAACACCTGTCCGTACTGCTCGGTCGGCTGCGGCATCCTGATGTACGGGCTTGGCGACAACGCGAAAAACGCGAAAGCCAGCATCATCCATATCGAAGGCGATCCCGATCATCCGGTCAATCGCGGCACGCTATGCCCGAAGGGCGCGAGCCTGATCGACTTCATTCATAGCCCGAGCCGCCTGAAGTATCCGGAGCACCGCGCGGCCGGCTCGAACGAATGGACACGCATTTCGTGGGAAGACGCGCTCGACCGCATCGCGAAGCTGATGAAGGAAGATCGCGACGCCAATTTCGTCGAGACGACCGCGGACGGCAAGAAGGTCAACCGCTGGCTGACCACCGGGATGCTCGCGGCATCGGCCGGCAGCAACGAGGTGGGCTATCTGACGCACAAGACTGTCCGCAGTCTTGGGATGCTCGCATTCGACAATCAGGCGCGTGTCTGACATGGCCCGACGGTGGCAGGTCTTGCCCCGACGTTTGGCCGTGGAGCGATGACGAACCATTGGGTCGACATCAGAAACGCGGATGTGATTCTCGTGATGGGCGGCAATGCAGCCGAGGCGCACCCGTGCGGTTTCAAGTGGGTGACGGAGGCCAAGGCGCATCGCAAGGCAAGATTGATCGTGGTCGATCCGCGTTTTACGCGCACGGCCTCGGTGGCGGACTATTACGCGCCAATCCGTACCGGCTCGGACATCGTGTTCCTCGGCGGCGTGATCAACTATCTGCTCACCCACGACAAGATCCAGCACGAGTACGTGAAGAATTACACGGACATGCCGTTCATCGTGCGTGAGGATTTCTCGTTCACGGATGGCCTGTATTCCGGCTACGACGCGGATAAACGCAGCTACGACAAGAGCACGTGGGACTACGAACGCGGCGACGACGGCTTCGCCAAGGTCGATCCGACGTTGCAGCACCCGCGTTGCGTCTATCAACTGATGAAGCAGCACTACTCGCGCTATACGCCCGAGCAGGTCGAAAAAGCGTGCGGCACGCCGAAGGACAAATTCCTGAAGGTATGTGAAATGCTGGCGTCGACGGCCGTGCCTGGGCGCGCCGGCACGATCCTGTACGCGCTCGGCTGGACGCATCACTCGGTCGGCGCGCAGATCATCCGCACCGGCGCGATGGTGCAACTGCTGCTGGGCAACATCGGCATTGCGGGCGGCGGGATGAATGCGCTGCGCGGGCACTCGAACATCCAGGGCTTGACCGACCTCGGTCTGATGTCGAACCTGCTGCCCGGCTACATGACGCTGCCGATGGAAGCCGAACAGGACTTCGACGCGTTCATCACGAAGCGCGCGAGCCAGCCGCTGCGGCCGAACCAGTTGAGCTACTGGCGCAACTATCGCGCGTTTCATGTGAGCTTCATGAAGTCGTGGTGGGGCGATAACGCGAACGCCGCGAACAACTTCGGCTACGACTATCTGCCGAAGCTCGACAAATCGTACGACATGTTGCAGGTCTTCGAGCTGATGAATCAAGGCAAGATGACAGGCTATATCGCGCAGGGCTTCAACCCGCTCGCCGCAGCGCCCAACAAGGCGAAGATCGGCGCGAGTCTGGCCAGGCTGAAGTGGCTGGTCGTCATGGATCCGCTCGCAACTGAAACGTCGGAGTTCTGGAAGAATTTCGGCGAGTTCAACGACGTCGATCCGTCGCAGATTCAAACGGAAGTTTTCCGTCTGCCCACCACCTGTTTCGCGGAAGAACGCGGCTCGCTGGTCAGCTCCAGCCGGGTGCTGCAATGGCACTGGCAGGGCGCGGACGGGCCGGGCGAAGCGAAGAGCGATCTCGAGATCATGTCGGGGCTGTGGCTGCGCATGCGCAAGGCTTATCAGCAGAATGGCGGCAAGTATCCCGATCCGATTCTCAACATGAGCTGGCCGTACGCGGACCCGGAAAGCCCCACGCCCGAAGAAATCGCGATGGAGTTCAACGGCAAGGCGTTGGCCGACGTCACCGATCCCACCGACAAAACCAGGGTGCTCGCGAAGAGCGGCGAGCAGTTGGCGAGCTTCGCCCAGTTACGCGACGACGGCAGCACCGCGAGCGGTTGCTGGATCTTCTGCGGCGCGTGGACTCAGGCGGGCAACCAGATGGGCCGCCGCGACAACTCGGACCCGACCGGCATCGGCAACACGCTGAACTGGGCGTGGGCATGGCCGGCAAACCGGCGGATTCTGTACAACCGCGCTTCGTGCGACGTCAGCGGCAAGCCGTTCGACCCGACGCGCAAACTGATCGCGTGGAACGGTAAGGCGTGGACGGGCGCGGACATTCCCGACTTCAAGGTGGACGAGCCACCCGAGAATGGGATGAATCCGTTCATCATGAATCCGGAAGGCGTCGCGCGGTTCTTCTCGCGAGACGGCCTCGTGGAAGGTCCGTTCCCCGAGCACTACGAACCGTTCGAAACGCCGCTCGGTTATAACCCGCTGCATCCGGCCAACAAGGCGGTCGTCAGCAGTCCGGCGGCGCGCGTGTTTCCGGACGACCGCGCTGCGTTCGGCACGCACGAGAATTTCCCGCATACGGCCACCACGTATCGTCTGACCGAGCATTTCCACTACTGGACCAAGCACGCGCGTTTGAATGCGATCGTGCAGCCGCAGCAGTTCGTGGAAATCGGCGAGGATCTGGCGAAGGAGGTCGGCGTGGTGGCGGGCGATCGCGTGAAGGTGTCGTCCAATCGCGGGCACATCATTGCGGTTGCGCTCGTCACCAAGCGGATCAAACCGCTGATGATCGAAGGCAAGAAAGTGCAGACCGTCGGCTTACCGTTGCATTGGGGGTTCAAGGGGCTCGCGAAACCGGGCTATCTCGTCAATACGCTGACGCCCTCCGTGGGCGACGGGAATTCGCAAACACCGGAATTCAAGTCGTTCCTCGTCAAGGTCGAAAAGGCATAAGGAATAGAGATGGCACTGCAATCACTGGATATCAAACGCCTCTCGGCCACCACCTTGCCCGAACCGCAAGTGCGGGAGCCGGTGACGGGCACGGTCGCGAAACTCATCGACGTGTCGAAGTGCATCGGCTGCAAGGCGTGTCAGACGGCCTGCATGGAATGGAACGATCTGCGCGACGAGATCGGCACGACCACCGGCATCTACGACAACCCGCGTGATCTCTCCGAGCATTCGTGGACCGTCATGCGTTTCTCCGAATACGAGAATACCGAAGGCGATCTCGAATGGCTGATTCGCAAGGACGGCTGCATGCACTGCGAGGATCCGGGCTGTCTGAAGGCATGCCCGTCGCCGGGTGCGATCGTGCAGTACACGAACGGCATCGTGGATTTTCACGAGGAGAACTGCATCGGTTGCGGTTACTGTGTGACGGGTTGTCCGTTCAACGTGCCGCGTATTTCGAAGAAGGACAACCGCGCGTACAAGTGCACGCTGTGCTCGGATCGCGTGGCGGTCGGTCAGGAACCGGCTTGCGTGAAGACCTGCCCGACCGGCGCGATCATGTTCGGCACCAAGGAGGACATGAAGCAGCAGGCGGCGGACCGGGTCGAAGATCTGAAGGAACGCGGTTTTCAGAACGCCGGTCTGTACGATCCTGCCGGCGTCGGCGGCACGCATGTGATGTACGTGCTGCATCATGCCGACAAGGCGAATCTGTATCACGGTCTGCCGCAGAATCCGAAAATCAGTGCGATGGTGGCGATCTGGAAAGGGCTCGCCAAACCGCTGGCGCTGGCGGGTATCGCGTTCGCGGCGTTGGCCGGGTTCTTCCATTACACGCGAGTCGGTCCGAACGAAGTAACCGAGGCGGAGGAAGTCGAGGCGCAGCACGAAGCCGATGAAGCACGCCGTTCGCGGGAGGCACCTGATGAAACACGCTGACAATCATGAGCACGTCGTACTCAGGGACGTGAAAGGCAATAGTCTGATCCAGCGCTATACGCCCAATGAGCGGACGAATCACTGGATCACGGCGATCACGTTCGTTCTGCTCGCGCTATCGGGACTCGCGATGTTTCATCCCGCGATGTCGTGGCTTTACGCGATTTTCGGCGGCGGGCAATGGACGCGGATTCTGCATCCGTTTGTCGGCTGCGTGATGTTTCTGTCGTTCTTCATTCTCGCGGTGCGTTTCTGGCATCACAACTATCTGGATCGCGCTGACATTCAGTGGATGAAGCAGATCGACGACGTCCTCAACAATCGCGAAGAAAAACTTCCCGCGATCGGAAAGTACAACGCTGGTCAGAAGCTGCTCTTCTTCACGATGGTGATCTGCCTGCTGTTATTGCTGGCGAGCGGCATCGTGATCTGGCGGCGCTATTTCTCGTTCTATTTTCCGATCGAGATCATCCGCCTCGCGGCGCTCGTGCATGCGGCGGCGGCGTTCGTGCTGATCGTCGGCATCGTCGTGCATATCTATGCGGCGTTGTGGATCAAAGGTTCGATCGGTGCGATGACGCGCGGCACGGTGACTTATGGTTGGGCCAGAAAGCATCATCCGAACTGGTTCAAGGAAATCATCGACAAGTGAACTCAGTTTTTAGAGGTTGATACTTTGGCTCAGCGCATTCTCGAAGCCGGCGATATCGAATCGCTCGATCACTCGGCGATTCCGCGCATTCGTACACCGGAGCGTCTGGTGGTTTTTGCGGCGCGCGCCGCGCGTTTGCGGCAGTTGGCGGCACTCAGCAATCCGATTGCTGGTTATTTGCGGCTGATGGCCGTGCTGGCCGACGCGCAGCAAGCGGTGATCGGTGGTGGTTTTAAAGCGCAGCAGCCGAGTGCCGAATTGATTGCGAGCGCACAGCAGCATTCGATGCCGCTGATTCCCGCGCTTTCCGGCGTGCGCGATCCGGCGTGGCACGCAGTGCTGCTGCAATTGCTCGACAAGGTGCAAGCCGCCGGCCCGCTCACGCCGCCGCTCGAAGCGCTTTTCACACACTTGCGTTCGCTCGATCAAGCCACGCTCGACGCGCAGGCCGATGCGATCTTCGCGCAGCGTTTCGACGAGATCGATCCGGCCGCCGCGCCGTTCATCATGGCCGCGCTGCAAGTGGTGTGGACCGACCTCGCTGCGGACATCGACAGGCGCGAGGTGCCGTACATCGAAACGTTGGGCCTGTGCCCCGTTTGCGGATCGCATCCGGTGGCGAGCATGGTGCGCGTGGGGGGGCAGTACGACAATTACCGCTATCTGCAATGCGGGCTTTGCGCGACCGAGTGGCACATGGTGCGCTCGAAATGTTCGAACTGCGATTCGACCAAGGGCATTGCTTATCACGCGCTCGGCTCGCCGGATGCCGACGAGGCCACGCGCGAAGCCGAATCGAAGAACGCCGCGCTTAAGGCGGAGTCCTGCGACGAATGCCATACTTACCGGAAAATCGGCATCCAGTCGAAGGACTACGACTTCGAACCGTTTGCGGACGATCTCGCGAGTCTCACGCTGGATCTGCTGATGGGCGCGGAAGGTTATCGGCGCTCGTCGCCGCATCCGTGGCTGTGGCCAGAGCAGGCCGGTACGGCCGACGATTCCGCTGGCGAATCCGAGTGACACAAAACAAGGATTGTCTCGTGAGCGATGTAACCGGTGCCGAATTGCGGGCGCTCATGGCGCGCGTGCCGTCGGTGGAGAAGGTGATGGCGTCCGCCGAATTCGCGGGCCTGGTCGTTGAGTTCGGCCGCACACAGGTGCTCGGCATGCTGCGTCAGGCGCTCGACCAGTGGCGCGTCGACGCGCAATCCGGCGAAGCGTCCGTGAATGCGCTCGACGTCGCGCAACTTCACGCGCGTGTCGACGCCGCGCTGCGTCAGCGCAATCAGCCACGCTTGCGCAGTGTGTTCAATCTGACGGGCACCGTGCTTCATACGAATCTCGGCCGCGCGTTGTTGCCCGACGAAGCAGTGCAAGCGGTGATGACCGCACTCACGCAGCCGGCCAATCTCGAGTTCGATCTCGACACCGGCAAACGCGGCGATCGTGACGATCTGATCGACGACCTGATTTGCGAACTCACTGGCGCTGAAGCGGCCACCGTGGTGAACAATAACGCGGCCGCGGTGTTGCTCACGCTGTCGGCGTTGGCGTCGAAAAAGGAAGTGATCGTGTCGCGCGGCGAACTCGTCGAGATCGGCGGCGCGTTTCGCATTCCGGACATCATGAGCCGCGCGGGCGCGAAGCTGCGCGAAGTCGGCACCACGAACCGCACGCATCTGAAAGACTACGACGAAGCGATCACGCCGCAGACCGCTTTGCTGATGAAAGTCCACGCGAGCAACTACGCGATCAACGGCTTTACAAAAGAGGTCGGCGTCGAGGAAATCGCGCCGCTCGCGCATGCGCGAGGGCTCGCGGTGGCCGTCGACCTCGGCAGCGGCACGCTGGTCGATCTGGCGCAATGGGGTTTGCCGCGCGAAACGACGGTGCGCGAAACCATCGAAGTCGGCGCCGACCTCGTCACGTTTAGCGGCGACAAGCTGCTTGGCGGCCCGCAGGCGGGGCTGATCGTCGGGCGGCGGGATCTCATCGCCAGAATCAAGAAGCATCCGCTCAAACGCGCGTTGCGCGTCGGCAAATTGACGCTCGCGGCGTTGGAGCCGGTGTTGCGGATGTATCGCGCGCCGGAACACCTCGCCGGGCGGCTGACCACGCTGCGTTTGCTCACTCGGCCGATGGACGATATACGTGCCGCAGCCGAACGCGTTCTGCCGGTTGTGCAGCGCGCGATAGGAGCGCGCTACGCCGTGGCGGCCGAGCCGATGTTCAGCCAGATCGGCAGCGGTGCGTTGCCGGTCGACGTGTTGCCGAGCTACGGCCTCGTCGTCAGGATGGCCGACGGCAAGCGCGGCGGCCGTCAACTGCTCGCGTTGGAAAAGCTGTTGCGCGACATGCAGCGTCCCGTGATCGGCCGTATCGCCGACGACGCGCTGCGACTCGATCTGCGCTGCCTCGAAGCGCTCGACGAAGCGCAACTGATCGGGCAACTGGAGAGCATGAACGCATGATCGTCGGGACCGCCGGCCATATCGATCACGGCAAGACGAGTCTGGTGAAGGCGCTGTCGGGCGTCGACACCGATCGTCTGAAGGAAGAAAAAGCGCGCGGTATTTCGATCGAGTTGGGCTATGCGTATGTGCCGCTCGACAACGGCGACGTGCTCGGGTTGATCGATGTGCCCGGCCACGAAAAGCTCGTGCATACGATGACGGCCGGCGCGAGCGGTATCGACTTCGCGCTACTGGTGATCGCTGCCGATGACGGCGTGATGCCGCAAACGCGCGAACATCTGGCGATCGTCGAATTGCTCGGCATCGCGCGGGGCGCCGTCGCGTTGACTAAGATCGATCGCGTGGATGTTCAGCGGTTGCAGGACGTGCGTGCCGAAATCGCAGCGTTCCTGAGCGGCAGCGTGCTGCAGAACGCACCGGTATTCGACACCTGCGCGACGCGTGCCGACGACCCCGGCGTCGCCGCGTTGAAGTCGTATTTGCACGCCGAGGCGCAAGCCTGGCAGATGAAGCGCGACGACGGGCTGTTCCGTCTCGCGGTGGATCGGGTTTTCACGCTGTCCGGGCAAGGCACGATCGTGACGGGTACGGTGATGTCGGGTCGGCTGAATGTCGGCGACACGATGCTGCTCGCGCCGAAGAATCAGACGGTGCGTGTGCGCAGCATTCATGCACAGAATCGACCGGCGGAAACCGGGCGCGCGGGCGAACGGTGTGCGCTGAATCTCGCGGGGATCGACAAGAGCGCGATCGATCGCGGCGACTGGATTGTCGATCCGCGCCTGTCGCAAGCATCGGAACGTATCGACGCGATGCTGACGCTGTTGCCGGATGCTGCATCGACGCTGGAACATTGGGCGCCGTTGCATGTGCATCTGGGCACGCAGCATCAGGTCGCGCATGTCGCGCTGCTCGATGGCGACAAACTCGGCGCGGGCCAGAGCGCTCGTGTGCAGTTTGTGTTCGATCGGCCGGTTTGCGCGGTGTCGGGCGATCGGTTTGTCGTGCGTAATGCGCAGGCGGATCGGACAGTCGGCGGAGGTCATGTGCTCGATCCGTTCGCGCCTTCGCGTAAGCGTCGCTCTGCTGAGCGGCTTGCGTGGCTCGACGCGATTCAGGTCATGCTCGATAGCGGCAGGCTGGACGCGGTGCTGGCTCGCGCGCCGAATGGTTTGTCCAGAGCGATGCTGGAGCGGTTGACCGGCATGCGCGCGGAGGCGCTGGAACTGCCGGTGGGGACGCGCGTGGTGGAATTCGCCGGTCACGATAACGAAGCTTTGCTGGTTGCCGATGCCGCCTGGCAAACGCTGGCCGCGCGGCTCACGAACACGTTGCGGCAATTCCACGAACGCTCGCCGGATGAAGTGGGCGCCGACGTATCGCGATTGCGGCGCATGGCGGCGCCGTTGGCCGACGAGCCACTGTGGCGAGCGCTCGTCGACGACTCGGTGGCGCGTGGTGAGATCGTTCGGCGAGGGCCGTGGTTGCATCTGCCGGGCCACTCGGTGACGCTCGACGAAGCCGATCGGGTTCTCGCTGCGGCGTTGTTGCTTGCGTTGAAAGCGGGGCGTTTCGATCCGCCGTGGGTGCGTGATCTGGCCAATACGCACGGCGTGCCTGAGGAGCGAATGCGACAACTGCTGCGCAAACTCGCGCGACAAGGTGAGCTTTTCCAGGTGGTGCGCGATCTGTTTTACCACCACGAAGTGATTCGCGAACTGGCTTCGATTGCCGGGGCGGAGGCGCAAAAAAATGCGGGCACCGTGGCCGCAGCGCCGTTTCGCGATGTGACTGGCCTCGGGCGAAAACGGGCGATCCAGCTTTTAGAGTTTTTCGACCGGGTTGGGTATACTCGCTTTCACCGTGGCCTGCATTTGATGCGCACGGATAGTCGTTGGTTCGAATCGATTTGATTCGGTCTTCGAAGTGATGGCGTGGGGTTTCTGTAGTTCAATTATCGTAGGAAGGCATTCGTATCCGGTGGTACGGCTGGGCTTCAAACCCAGTTGAGGGCGTCAGACGCTCTCAGGTCGGTTCGACTCCGGCTGCCTTCCGCCAGGAATTTCCTGAAGCTTCCTGGGGCGTTTCTGTAGAGGTAAGAACGCGGGTGGTGTGCTGCATATGCCAGTACGTTGTTTCTCCGTCTAGGCGCATCATGGTTCTGCTGTAAAACTGAATCATTTAGCTGCGCTGTTCACAAGGGCTTTTCATCCCCGGCCTGATGACCGAGGTTTTCAGGCTGACCCGTGGATAAAAATCTGATTGCATCTTGGTCAGTTACTTCGATGCACCATTGCTAAAATCACCTCAAACAATTCCTCGCACGCTTGCTGTGCGCTGATTTCGCCCCTGAGAGCGACAGTGGAAAGAGAATCTGCTGCACCCAGCATCGCCCATAGAGCTGCAGCCGATAAGCCTTTGTTTCCTGCAAATGGGTCAAGTGCTTGCTTGCATTGCTCCAGGTAGGAAATCTGACAACGCATTCTAAGATCTGCCAACTCTGGCGAACCATTTAATGCGGCCAGTACGTCCGGGATTTCTCGCCCTTCATTTAGAACACAAGTGATATAGCTAGTTGCGATAACGCAGGATTTATCTCCCAAAGTTGGACCACTGGATTCGATAGCCTCGGCAGATAGCTTATTCTGACGTATATTGAAATTCTGATAAAGCGCCGCAAGCAAACCATGCCGAGAACCGAAGTGCTCGTAGACAGTAGGCTTGGTAATGCCTGCGGCTTCGGCCAGGCGGCCCAGACTCAAAGCATCTGTACCCGCATCAGAAATCAATTGCCACGACACGTCTATTAATTGTGCATGACGCTCTTCTTTGGACATGCGCCGACGCGGGGTGGCGGCACCCTCTGCTTTAAATGCCGACCTGTTCGACATGGTTATTTCCCTATTCCGTATCCGATTTTTTATGTGCAAAAACCAATACAAGCCACGGCCGTTAGCACATTATCTTTCATCAGATAGGCGTCAGGAACTCTCGGAACCATTACGCTGATGATACGCAGTAGGTCTGTTGTACCCTTTACGTAGCACCTATATCCAGTGGCTTGCTCATGGTGCATACCATCGAATTTTATCCGAAAATCTGGCGCCCGATCCGCCGAGACGTCTCCAGATGAGATTCAGCGCCAGTGCTTGTGAGCAACAAGAGTTCCGACGACGCAACGCGCGCACCGACATACTCGAAAATGCCATGATCGATTTGAGTTCTCATCGCCGCCTGGTAGCCGTGTCGCGCATAGGTTCGAAGGTCTGATGCGCCAATACCCACCAGATGCACCTGCAGTCGACCGAGCTTCTTCACCGGGTTGCCGTCAGCATCTTCATCGTATGCCCATCCATTCGTGAACACCCGATCGATCCACCCCTTCAACAGACCGGGAAAAGACCACCAATAGACTGGATAGACCAATACCAAAGCGTCGGCTCGGTCGATACGGCTTTGTTCTGCGACGACGTCGGCTGGGGGGGAAGCCTGGTTGCGAAATAACGCCAAGTCAGCAGACGAAAACCGGGGATCGAATTTTTCTTCCGCAAGATTATTAAATTCGAAAGAATGACTCGAGTTATTTGAAACTATTCCGTTCGACAATTCAGACGCAACCGCATGTGTCAGGGAATTTTTATCGGGATGCGCAACGACAATCAAAGCGTGCATAAATCAACTCCTTAAGAATATCGATAATCTAAAATTGATATTTAGTTTTTTTAAAATTCGGGTTTACGTCTTGAAGGATGCGAGTCTGACTTATATCGGTGCCCTAATCCGATGAGTGAGCGTTGCAATATAAGATTAACAACATACTTTTGGTAGGTTGTTGATAAAATTACAACATACCATTGGTATGTTGTCAACACTGAAAGGTTCGGCGGCAACCGGTAAGTCTGAACAGACCCGACTCGTCACAGCGAGGGAGAGAGACACGGCGCAGCTCAGCCCCACGAAGCACGCATGCGCCCGGGACTGCTCTACGCGAGGTGCTTTCGGGCCGGTGTCGAACGCGATTGAGTGAAGACCTGGACGACATCGGGGGTGAGGTCCGCGCGCGTGAAGATAGCGACCGGCGGCAATGTCCAGTCGAGCGAATATGGAGCGATGGCTACGCCGGCGACGCGCACGAGTTCCCCAGCGTTATCTCCGGCAAGATGGACGCAGCATTTTCGCTCGTCGCGATCATTTCGCCGATCAGCCGTGACGAATAGCTCTCGACGATTGGCACGGGTGGGACCATGCCGACGTGGAGGAAGAGGTCGGCAATCCGTTCGCGCATTGGCGTGTGCGGCTCGCCTGGAATCCAGTCGAGTTCGATCAGCTTCTCCCAGCTCGGCTTGCTGTGCGTGAGCCGGGCGGCAAGCCGACGGTTTGAGATCAGACGCGGTTTTTTTGCTGGAGCAGCACGGCGAAACAGCGCTCGGTTAGATCGACCGCAACTGACGCGCGACCCATGACGATGTCGAGCGTATGGTCGTGTAACTGAGCAATTAACGCTTCGCTGGTGCCTTCGTGGATTGTGATCGTTAGGCGTAAAGGCTGTCTCTACAATAAGTATTTATTATTTCTGAAATATTCTGTTATAAATTGTCAAAATAATTGAAGAGAGTGACAATCCTCTTCATTACAACCATCGGTGGTGCCTTGCAGCCGGTCCCTTGAGGGCTTCTGCCTGACGCGTATCACTTCACCCATGAAAGACAACCGTCTCTATCTTGTCCTCGTCGCGGTATTCGTTCTGACCTGGAGTTCGGCGTTCGTCGCCACCAAGTTCGCGCTGATGGTCTGTCCGCCCAATCTGTTTTTGAGTTTTCGCTTTATCACCGCCGGTGTCATCCTGCTGGCGGTTGCCGCGCTCAAAGGGCAGTTGGGCGGGCCGTTGCCGTGGGCCCGAATCGCCGTGCTCGGCCTGCTTAACCAGGCGGCCTATTACGGTCTTGCATGGGCTGGCATGGAGACCACCTCGTCCGGTCTCGCCACGCTCATCACGAGTCTCAATCCCGTGCTCGTTTCGGTCGCCGCGTGGCCCGTGCTGGGCGAACCGCTCAATCCGCGCAAGACGCTCGGTCTCGCGCTCGGGCTGGCCGGCGCGGCGCTCGTCGTGCGCGACCGGATTGCCTTCGGTGAAGACGCGCACGGTGTGCTGCTGATCTGCGTTGCGCTGCTATGTATGGTGGCGGGCACGGTCGCCTTCAAGAAATTCGATCTCAAGGAGTCGCTGATCGTGGTAGTCGGCGGCCAGCAGTTGTGCGCGGGCGCCACGCTTCTCGCCGTCGGACTCGGCACGGAGCGCTTCGCCGACATCTCGCTCAACTCGACCTTCTGGCTCTCGCTGGTCTGGCATATCGGCGTCGTGTCGATTGGCGCATTCTCGCTCTGGTTCTACCTGCTCAGCAAAGGCAGCGCGACCTCGGCCAGCTCGCTGCACTTTCTCATGCCGCCAGTCGGTCTGGTGATGAGCTGGCTGATCCTGCACGAGCCCCTTCACACGGCCGATCTCGCGGGCACTATACCGATCGGTATCGGCATCTGGCTCGTCACGCGACGTGCTGCTCCCCCGCGTCCTGAAGCAATTGCTCAAACCGCGAAATAGACAGAACGAATCAAGCTAGCGACAACCTCCCGGCTCAATAGAATGGCTCCGTGCGCGAATCGCGCGCACGCAACGGAACCTGAGAAATCCAGAAATGGGAGAGCCGAAAATGCCAGAGGTGAACGAGAGCCGTCGACGTTGCTGTATCGGGCTGGCCTCAGTTTTAAGTTGTGTATCGCTAGCGCAGGCCGATGCGGCGCCCGCACCGCCCGGCTACACGAGGGGCTTCGTCTACAGGGAGAAAGGACGTGCGCCGGGTCTGCACGCTCGCGTGCTTGCTGAAAGCAAGGAAGAACGTACCTGGATCCTGTTGTTTGCGCCGGGAGACGAACTGATGGCCGGGCTCGCGCAATGGGCCGAAGAACAGCGCATCGCGAGCGCGGAATTGCGCGGCTGGGGCAATTTCGTCAACGCGCTATTCGGTTGGTACGACGTCGACAGGAAGGCGTTCGTCAACATCGTGATCGACGAGCGCACCGACGTGACCGGGCTGGTCGGCAACATCGCCTCGGTGGCGGGCGTGCCGCAACCGCATCTGCACGGGTCGGTCGCGAATCGTGAAGGCATCGTGCGCGGCGGGCATCTGATCGAAGGCAAAGTGGGCCTCGAGATCGAACTGTTCGTCACGGAGTATTTCGTGCCGCTCGTGAAGACCTATCGGCCTGAGATCGGCCTCAATCTGCTCGACCTGGGCGTCGGATAGACATCGGATAGACATCGGCTAAATCATTCGCCGGTGCGCTCGCGACTGGTTCACGCGGTAGCCGCGTGAACCAGATCGAAATTGGCCGCGAGTGCGCAGGTAGCGGCCGCATCGCGCCGATGGCGATGCAGCGACGCACGATCCACATTCGATACCTTCGGCACGGCCCGTGCGGCGAGCGAGATCGCCGCGATCGAACTGTCTAGCGCGAGACGGTGCAAATGCTGCACCGAGCGACGCGGCGGCGTGCACACGCTGCTCTTCAGCAGATCGCTCGCGATGTCGCGCAGCGATACTTCGCTGGTGAGCAGTAACGCGTCGATGCGGCTCAGGTGTTCGGTCGCACGTTGCCGATCCGGCAAGTAAATCGACGCGCGCACTGGCGCGCCAACATGAAGACTCGCCACCGACCGCGTTGCGTAGCCAATGCCGCAACACAACGCGGAGGCCATCGCGCGATACACGAGGGCAACGCGCTGCAGCATCGGACCCGGCGCGTGAACGTGGCCGAGCCGGATACGGGCTGCTTCGGGAACGCATACCCCGTCGAGCGAAAAAGTGTGAGCGTTGAACGGCGTGAGGCGTGCGTCCGCCGGCTGGGCGTGCCTGCGTATTCCGACGGCATCGGTATCGAACCAGAACGCATCGATATTGCCGCCGTCCGTATGCGCGAGCACATACCAGCGTTGTACCGACGCGGGACTGACGGCGAGCAATGCGTCCGCGCTCAATTTCCAGACGCTGCCGTCGCGTACCGCGGTCACCGACGGAAAGCACACCATGCGGTGCGCCGTCGGCCGATGCAACATGCCGGCAAGCCGGCTGTCGTCGGCCGGCAGCGACAGTGCTGTGTGACCCGCTTGCGTCATGTCGCCGGCTAGCTGGCTCGCCACGACGTGCATGGCGCAGGTGAAGGCGCGTTCGGGATCTTGCCGCGCGAGCCGCACGATCGACTGGACGGCGCACTGCGTGTCCTGCCGCGTGAAGGTCCTGGCCTCGGCCAGGACCGGACCGGCGGGGCGCCGTCGCACGTCGCGCCGGATCTGCTGGACATACTCACTCATCGAAGGCTCCGTCAGGATCGGGGACGATGGCGTTGCCGAGGCAATATAGGGGATCCCCGCTGTATGGCAAACGGATCAAACCTGCTTTGCTTATCTTGTTTTCGCCGTCGTCATCGCGCATGCAGGTGCGCGGCCCGAATACGTATCTGACTGCGTACCCAACCACGCACCCAACCACGCACCAACCGCACACCTAAGCGCGCGGACTGGCCGAGCGGAACGCGGAGCTCAGTACCCGCAACGTGGAGCGCGTGTGGCCGTCCACACGTCGCGTATGCATCGTCACTTTCGCCGACGGAAACGCGGGCAGGTCGAGCGCCTCGGTCACGTCGACCAGCCCCGTGCTTGCCAGGCGCCGTGGCAAGGGCAGCACGCCGATACCCGAATTCGCTGCCGACAATGCGGTCGCGACGCCGCCGCCGAGAAACGCGTCGACCCAGCGAATCTTGGCCTGCGTCAGCAGGCGCATCGCGAGCTCGCGAACGCCGCATGATTCCGTCACGGTGATCAGCGGCAAGGGCTTGCCTTCGAGCCGCGCCGACATGCTGGCGAACCATCCATAGCCGTCTTCGAACAGCACTTCCCCGTCGCGCCGCCGTCCTTCATGGCGGACCACCGCAACGTCGGCTTCGCCGTTATCGAAGTCGGCGAGCACCTTGCGCGAATAGTCGACTCGCACCTTCAGCATCAGTCCCGGATCGAACGCACTGACGCGCGCCAGTATTTCCGGCAGCTCGGGGCCCGCGACATGGTCGCTGATCGCGATCGTGAGTTCACGCTCGGGCTCGGTCGCCGTCATCAGTGCGAGGTCCTGTGCGGCCATCAGCGTTCGCGCATGCGGCAGGAATGCTTCGCCATCCGCGGAGATCCGCACCTGCCGCGGCGTGCGGTCGAGAAGGCGCCGCCCCAACACTTCCTCCAGCCGCCGCAGCTTGAGACTGACACCGGCTTGCGTGAGGCCGAGCGCGTCCGCTGCATGCGTGAAGCTGTGCAGATCGGCGACGAGAATAAACGCTTCCACAGACGAGAGATCGAGATGTTGGCGCATTCTGGATGAGTGAATGGTAGATAAATATTTGAAATGATTGATATAGCCTAGCATAACTGTATCAGCGTTTTGAAAGTTGTTAGATTTCGCCTCGTAGTTCAAGGGCGAGCGAACCGCAAGAGCTTGTCGCCGCCACTCGATCCGACCGGCTGAACGTTACGAGGGCAACCCCATGCAAGACGATCAGGTGTGGAAATTCAGGCCGTACACGCGGCAAACCATTCGACAGGCGCCGCAATGGGCGCTGCTCGCGGCCGAACAGCAGCAGGCGGTGGAAGTGGTGTCGCGCGTGCTGCCGTTTCGCGTCAATCCTTATGTATTGAGTGAGCTGATCGACTGGGACAAGGTGCCGGACGATCCGATCTACCGCCTGACGTTTCCGCATCGCGACATGCTGCGCGAGAACGAATTCGCGGCCCTTGCCGATCTGCTCGCGGGCGGCGCGCCGGAGAGCGACATCGAACGCGTCGTGCATGGAATCCGCATGCGCATGAATCCCCATCCCGCCGGCCAGATGACGCACAACGTGCCGTATCTGGACGGCGTGCCGCTGAATGGCGTGCAGCACAAATACCGCGAGACGGTGCTGTTCTTTCCGAGCGCCGGTCAGTCGTGCCACGCGTACTGCACCTTCTGCTTCCGCTGGCCGCAATTCGTCGGCATGGACGAACTGAAATTCGACGCGCGCGCCTCGCACGATCTGGTCGAATATCTCAAGCGACACCGCGACGTTACGGACGTGCTGATCACCGGCGGCGATCCGCTGGTGATGAACGCCCGCTCGCTCGCCGAGTATCTCGAGCCCTTGCTGGTGCCGGAGCTCGCGCACGTGCAGAACATCCGGATCGGCACCAAGTCCGTCGCTTACTGGCCGCAGCGCTTCGTCAGCGACAAGGACTCCGACGATCTGCTGCGCCTGTTCGAGAAGGTGGTAAAAAGCGGCCGCAATCTGGCGCTGATGGGTCACTACAATCATCCGCGTGAGATTCAGCATCCGATCGCGCAACAGGCCGTGCGCCGCATCATCGCAACGGGCGCCACGCTGCGCATCCAGGCGCCGCTGATTCGCCACATCAACGAAGACCCGGCCGGCTGGGCCGATTTATGGACGACCGGCGTCAAGCTCGGCGCGATTCCTTATTACATGTTCGTCGAACGGGACACGGGTCCGAGCGACTACTTCAAGCTGCCGCTCGCGCGTGCCTACGAGATTTTCCAGGCGGCTTACCGGACGGTGTCGGGATTGGCGCGCACGGTTCGTGGTCCGTCGATGAGCGCGTTTCCCGGCAAGGTGATGGTGGACGGCATCGTCGAGATCGCGGGTGAAAAGGTCTTCGCGCTGCAATTCCTGCAGGCGCGCAATCCGGAATGGGTACGCCGGCCGTTCTACGCGAAGTTCGATCCGCAAGCCACCTGGCTCGACGAACTCGTGCCCGCTTTCGGCGCGAAGCGCTTCTTCTTCGAGCAGGACGCCGCGCCTCGCCATGAGTCCATCCCGCTGGTTCGCATCGAGCAGGCGAAGCGCGGCGGCCAGACGCGGCCGGATGCGCTGGAGACGGTGGCATGACACGCGAGGACAACGAGGCAGACGCGCCGGAGTACGAAGTGTTCGCGTTGCGCTATGCGACGCACGAAGAGCGGCGCAGCGCCGAGAACTATCTGGGCCATGATCCGCACGGCGACATTTCGATGCCGCTCGACTTCTACGTGTGGGTCATCCGCGACAACAATCGCACGATTCTCGTCGACACCGGTTTCAGCGCCGCGATGGCGGCGCGCAGAAAACGCCGCTATCTGCATTCGCCCGTCGAGTTGCTGCACAAGCTCGGCATCGACGCGGCCAGTGTCGAGGACGTGATCATCACGCACATGCACTACGACCATGCCGGCAATATCGCAGCGTTTCCGAATGCGCGGCTGCATTTGCAGGAAGCAGAAATGGCGTACTGCACTGGCCGTTGCATGTGCCACGACGCAATGCGCAAACCGTTCGAGGCGCGTGACGTCGCGGCGGCGATCGAGCGCCTGTACGCAGGGCGCGTGCAATTCGCCGACGGCGACCGGCAGATCGCACCGGGCGTGAGCGTCCATCTGCTCGGCGGCCATACCGCCGGTCTGCAGGTGGTGCGGGTGCGCACCGCACGCGGCCATCTGGTGCTGGCGAGCGACGCGGCGCACTACTGGGACAACCTGCGCTCGCGACGTCCTTTTCCGATCGTGCTCGACGTCGTGCGCATGCTCGAGGCGCACGGCCGGATCGAGCAACTCGCCGACGGTCCCGAGCACATCATTCCCGGCCATGACCCGGCCGTGCGCGTGCGCTTCGGCGCCTGGCAGGACGAGCCCGACATTGTCGCGCTCCACCGCCCGCCGCTCGGGCGCGGCGATTTTGGCGCGGACGCTCCCATCCCGGCCGACGCGGCCGCCGGGACCATCCGGACCCCCGACGAGGCGCGCGAGCACGGACTCGACTCGCTGCCCGTCCTGAGCTGAACGAGGAGCCTTCATCAATGCAAGCGACACATATAGCAATCGTGGGCATGGGGCCGCGCGGCCTGACGGTGTTGGAGCGCGTGCTGGAGCATGCGGATCGCCTGCCGGCCGGCACGCGTCTGCTGATCGACGTATTCGACGAAGGTGAATGCGGCGAAGGCGTGCATCGTTCGCGACAGCCGGATCATCTGCTGATCAACACCGTGGCCTCGCAAGTGACGATGTTCGCGCCGTCGAGCGTGGCCGGCGGCGCGGACGGCATCTCGCTCGTGCAATGGGCGCATGCCGCCGGTTACCGGCGCGTCGGCGGCCGCTTCGTGCGCGGCGCGGGCGATCGGGTGGGCGATGGCGTGGGTGAGGGCTCGGGTGAGCCCGGCGCGCCGATCACTGCTGCGGATCATCTACCGCGCAGCCTGCTCGGCGAATATCTGGCGTGGTTCTACCGGCGCATCGTCGACAAGTTGCCGCCGCATGTGCGCGTGGTTCACCGCCGCGCGCGAGTGGTCGATCTGGTCGAGCGCGAGGCGAAGTTCGAAGACGGCTCGAACGCGGGCTTCGACGTCGTGCTCGAAAGCGGCGACACGGCGCACGCCGACTACGTGTTTCTCACGACCGGGCACGGCTACCGCAAGCCCACGGATGACGATCTCGCGTTCTCGACGTTCGCCGAACGGCACGCCGCCCATAACGAAAACCTGGCCTATTTCGCCTCGCCGTATCCGGTCGAACAGCTCGCGACGATTTCGTCTTCGGCCACCGTGGCCGTGCAGGGTTTCGGCCTGACCGCGCACGACGTCATTTCGTCGCTGACGCTCGGGCGCGGCGGCCGCTATGTCGAGGAGAACGGCAAGCTCCGCTATCTGCGTTCCGGCAACGAACCCAACCTCCTGCTGTTCTCGCGCAACTGCCTGCCGTTCGCCGCGCGGGGGACCAACCAGAAGGGTTTGACGGGACGCCATCTGGCGCGTTTCTTCACGCCGGAAGCCGTCGCCGCGAGGCGGCGCGCTGTGCTGGCCGCGACCGGCGATCCGCGCATCGACTTCCGGACCGAGGTGCTGCCGCTGGTGATCCGCGAAATGGCCTACGCGTATCGCAGTGCGCAACGCTGCGAAGAGGTCGAGGTCGACGGCTTCGAACCCACGGACGAAGAAGTGCGCGCTGTCGAAACGATTCTCTGGCCGCTGAAGGACCGCCGCTTCGAATCGTTTGCGGCGTTTCGTGAATTCTTCGACGAACTGTTTGCGGCGGATCTGCGGGAGGCCTTTCTGGGCAATCTGACAAGTCCGGTGAAGGCCGCCACCGACGTGCTGCGCGATACGCGCGAAGCGTTGCGCACCGCGGTCGAATATGGCGGTCTGACACCGGTCTCGCATCGCTACTTCGTCGAGGAGTTCAATGCGATCACCAACCGCGTCTCGTTCGGCCCGTCGAAACAGCGCAACCTCGAATATCTGGCGCTGCGCGAGGCCGGCCTGATCGATATCGCCGCCGGTCCCGGCGCGCGCGTGGTCGCCGACGATGCGCACGCACGCTTTCGTATTCAGGCCAGCTATGGCGAGCGCGTCGAACACAGCTACGCGGACGTGCTGGTGACGGCGCGGCTCGATCCGTATTCGCCGCTGAACGACGCGTCGCCGTTGTCGGCCAACCTGCTCGCCCGCGGGCTGATCCGCCCGTACTACAACGGCGACTACCATCCGGGCGGCATCGAAATCGACGCCGCGTTGCATCCGGTCGGCGCTGCCGGAACGGTTCGACGCAACCTTTGGGCCGTCGGTTTTCTCGTGGAAGGCCCGCATTTCTACACCCATGCGCTGCCGCGTCCGCGGATCGCTTCGCGGCAGACTCACGATGCGCAGCGCTGCGTGCTGGAACTGATCGCGGGGATCGCGGCGAAGCAGACTTCGGGACCGGTCGCTGGCGTCGATACGCTGCAACCCGAGGCTCATCCCGCGTCGGTGGTCTATCAAACGCACACGTCCGCCGCGCCCCTCGTCGCATGACGCGCCTTTTCAACGGAGAAGCTCACTTGATCAAGCTGCATGGTTTCTATCGCTCGTCGGCGTCGTATCGCACCCGCATCGCGCTGAACCTGAAGGGCCTGGCGTACGAGACCGTATCGCACGATCTCACGACAGGCGAGCATCAGGCGCCCAGCTATCTGGCGATCAACCCACAGGGCCTGTTGCCCGCGCTCGAAATCGATGGCGCGGTGCTGACCCAATCGGGCGCGATCGTCGAATACCTGGAGGAGCGGTACCCGAATCCCGCGCTTCTGCCTGCGGATGCGCTTGCGCGGGCGCGGGTGCGGGCGCTGTTTCAAGTCATCGCCGCGGACACGCATCACGTGACCTCGATGCGCGTGGGTGCGTATCTGAAGAAGCGTCTGGAACACGACGAGGCGCAGCTGCGCGCGTGGCAGCACCACTGGCTGACGCAAAGTTTTGGGGCGTTCGAACAACTGCTGACGAAGAGCCCGGCAACCGGCCGCTTCTGTCACGGCGATCGCCCCACGCTTGCCGATCTCGCGCTGGTGCCGCAAGTGTTCGCGGCGCGGCGGCTCGATCTGGATATCGGCAGATGGCCGACGCTCGCGCGAATCGTCGAGGCTTGTCAGGACGAGAAGGGGTTTCAGGACGCGCATCCGGACCGGCACAACCCGGCTCGATGAGCAATGAGCGTGAAATGTCGGCACTTACCGCGCAAGTTCAACAAGGCGAGCATGACCACGCAATACACTTTCGAAGGAGTTCGGCAATGCAGATAGCCCAAGGCGACATCCTGGATTTTTCCGCCTACCTCGAACAGACCGCGCGTCCGTCGCAGGAGGCGGTGGTCTGGAAATGGCACGACGTTGCGGCGTCGCTCGCCAGCCGGCCTCACAACGTGCAGGGCACGCTCGTGCTCGCGGACGGCGAGGCCGTCGATCGCGCCACCATTGCGCCCGGCCTCTCGCTGGTGGTGCAGGTCCTCAAGGCTGGCGAAACGACGAAGCCGCACCGGCATTCGTTCTGGCATCTCTACATCGTGCGTGCGGGGGCCGGCGAAGTGAGCCTTGGCGCCGAGCTCCGGCGGCAACGCGTCGCGGAGGGCGACGTGCTGTTCGTGCCGGCCTGGCACACGCATGCGGTCCATAACCTGGAAGGCGAGGTGCCGCTGGTGCTATTGCGCTTGCAGAACCTGCCTCAGAATGCGAGTCTCGGGACGCTGGCGCGCGAGGACGACGGGCACCTGAAGCATATCTACGCGAACGAACACGTCGCGGCGGTCTGAGCAATCTCGCTCCATTTCAATCAGGCGGACAGGCAATCAGTCATGAGTCGTTCTATTGCGGATGTGCAAACGCGTTACACCAGCAGACAGATTCACACCATCTTCTGCGGGCTGGTTCTGATCATGCTGCTCGGGACGATCGATCAGGCGATCGTCGCGCCGGCGCTCGCGCCGATCGCCAACGAGCTGGGCGGCTTCGACAGCGTTTCCTGGGTGGTCACCGCCTATCTGCTGACCTCGACGGCGAGCACGCCCGTGGCGGGACGCATGAGCGACATCCACGGACGGCGTAGCGTCGTGATCGGTGCGCTGGTGCTGTTTCTGGCGGGCTCCGTGGTGTGCGGCTGGGCGCCCGACCTGAACACGCTGATCGTCGGACGCGGCATCCAGGGCCTCGGCGGCGGCGCGCTGATGGCGCTGCCCAACACGATCGTCGCCGATATCCTGTCGCCGCGCGAGCGCGGCCGCTATCAGGCCTATATCTCGGGCACCTATGCCGTCTCGAGCCTTGCGGGTCCGGTGCTCGGCGGACTGTTGTCCGGCCACTACTCGTGGCGCTGGATCTTCTGGATCAACCTGCCGTTGATCGTGATCGCCGCCGCGCTGAGCTGGGTCACGCTGAGCGGTCTCTCCGCGCGGCGCACGCAGCACCGAATCGACTACCTGGGCTCGGTGCTGATGGTCGGCTCGACCGTTTGCCTTCTGCTCGCGCTCACCTGGGGCGGCCGCCGCTTCGCATGGGACGCGTGGCCCACCGTTGCATTGCTCGTCGGGACAATCGTGCTTGCGATGCTCTTCGTGGGCTGGCAGAAGCGCGCCGTCGAGCCGCTGTTGCCGCTGTCGATCCTCCATAACCGGATTATTGTGGTCACTTCGATCGGCGCTGTGCTGATCACGATGGTCAACATCGCGTTCAGCATCTATCTGCCGCTCTATCTTCAGATCGGTCGCGGACAGAGCGTCGGCGAGGCGGGCGGCATGCTGACGGCGCCGCTGTTCGGCGTCGTGCTCGGCTCCTACCTCTCGGGGCAATACATGCGCTACAGCGGCAAATACAAACTACCGCCGCTGGCCGGTCTGGCGGTCGCCGCCCCAATGCTGGCGATCCTCGCTTACAGCATTGCGGACTTGCCGGTGGCCGCGATCGTCGTGTTGACGTTTTTTCAGGGCGTCGGAATCGGCGCGAGCCTGCCGCCGATGATGGTGTCGTCGCAAAACTCCGTGCCGGCGAGCGATATCGGCATCGCGACCGCCGTGCATACGTTTTTCCGCGCAGTGGGCGGGACGATCGGAGTCGCGGTGTTCAGCGCGCTGGTGTTGCATCTGCTCGGCACGGATGCGAATCTGCCAGGTAGCGGGCATGCCGGACATGCCGGTCTGCATGCCGCGGATGCGGGGGTATCGGAAGGGTTGGCGAGAGCGGCCGCCGGCGCAGTCAACGTGACCCACGCATTCGGTGTTTTTTTCGCGGCTTGCGCGGCTACGTTGGCTTTGGCATGGTTGGTGTTGAACAACCTTCAGGTGATCCCGTTCCGCACGACTGCGGCGCGGTTTGAAGCCACGAAGGATGCGGGGGTGTAGAGACGGAATAGTTAGAAAAAGCTGCCTGATGCTCACTGACTAAGGGGCAGCTTGCGCGAGTGAATCGGGCGCGCGTGGTCGGCGGCTCCGCCGTTTATGACAGTTCGCCGCTGCAACGGCGCCTGCGCGACTTCCAGGTCGCGCTCAACATGCGGTCGCGCAGCAACGAAACTACGCCGTAGCGGGTAAGCTGCGTCTCGACAGCGCGATGCCGAAAGCGGCTGGCCGTTGACACCCGACGTATTCAACTTCCCGGATCTTCATGAATCGCACACTGCCTGATACCTCGCAGCACTCGCCTGTTCCACCGGTTACCGGCATGTCGCTCGCCGCGCGCCTGGCGATATTGCTGTTCGTCGTCATCGCGCTTCGGCACCTCGACAACTGGATCCGGTTTCTCACCGGCTGGCCGCTTCCATCGCTCGGCAACGTCGCCTATACGCTGATATTCAGCGGCTTCGCGTTGCTGCATAGCGGCGTATCGCTGGGTCGGTACCGGACGCTGGCGTTCTTCGCGATCTCCGCCGTCGTTTCCTGGCTGCTGGAAGAAGTGGGTGTCGCGACGGGCTGGGTGTACGGCCACTATCACTACAGCAACATGCTGGGCCCGAAGCTCGGTCTGGTCCCCGCGATCATCCCGCTCGCGTGGTTCATGATGATCTACCCGTCGTGGGTCGTCGCATCGGCATTGCTGGGCCTCGCGGCCCGGGACACGTCCACGGGCATCGTGAGCCGGGCGGTCGTTGCATCGATGGTGATGACGGCGTGGGACGCGGTGATGGATCCTGGCATGAGCCGCGCGGGAAACTGGGTGTGGGAAAACGGCGGCGCCTATTTCGGCGTGCCGTTGCACAACTACGCAGGCTGGCTCGCAACGACGTTCATCGTTTATCTGCTGTTCGGCATTGTGTCCCGGCGTATTCGGCCGGACGCAGCGCACGCTGCGCAAACACGCGTCTTTAGCGCGCTACCGGCGATCTGCTACGCAATGGTCGCCATCGATCATCTGATCGCGCAGACTATCCCCGAGTTGCGCGTCGTCGACGTGTTCACGATGGGATTCATCACACTGCTGGCGTTGATCGGAATCGCGAGGCAAGCAAGGGACAACGTCCCCGTGTAATGGCTTTCGATGAGACCTGTCATTCGGTATCGGCGAATCGATGCTCGATTCCGAATGACAGGACAACGCTTTACTCGTGCAACCACTTATCGATCTGCGCGACGACATGATCCGCCACGAGTTGTTGCAGATGGGTGGTCGGATGATAAGCGTCGGCGAACATATAGATTTTGTCGGCGTTCGCGGACACATACGTCGATTTCGAGCAGAAGAGCGCACTGGTGTCATCAGCCTGGAAAGCCTGCGGCAGCTTCGCGGGCGCGCAGGCTACGTTGGCGCCGCGGCTGCCGTCGAAACGGAAGCCGAGCTGGCGATAGTTGTTCGACACCTGATCGATGAACGTGAACGCGTCGATACGCAATATCGCGGGCGATGCGGGCAGCGTGCTATCGAATTCGGCATTGAATATTTGCGCCATAGTGCGCAGCACTTTCGCCGACCCAGGCAGTTGCTGATCGGCGAGGTTCGCGACCGGCGCCTTGCTGATGTCCGGTACGTTCTGCACGACGACATGTGTGGCGCCATGCTGCCGTACGTTTTGCACGAGCTCCGCCAGTTGGCGCGCGGCCTGGCGCAGCGAAGGCAGCACCGTTTGCAGCGATGCAGCCGGATCGCCACCGCTCGCCACCATGCCGGCCCACGCGCCGTACGCATCCTGCACATCGTTCGCGCCGCCCTGAATCAGTACGAGTTGCTTCGCAGTGAAGCGTGCATGCGTCTGAAGATAGGCGGCCACCTGCAAGGTCAGCGGCGTCTGCAACTCGCCGGTGTCGCCTGTCGCATCGCCGGGATTCGGCGGCGCGGCGACTCGGGCGCCGCCTTGCGCATAGCCCAATCCTTCCGCATGGGTGACGCTCGGGCGTCCGAAGCCGCCCGTTAACGCCGGCGTCAGATGCGATCCATAGTGTTCCGCGATAACCTGGACCGAAGTGGCGCCGGGATTGGTCGTGTAGCTGCCGCCGCCGAATTGCCGGGCATACGCGTAGGTGCCGACGTCCGAAAGACTGTCGCCGAACGAGACGACTTGCTTCTGCGAGGGTTGTGCATGGGCGAAATCGCCCGCTGCATTCGATGCTGGCGAAGCGCCCGCAGCGTAGCAGGTGACTGAAAACGTCAATGAGCAGGTCAACGAAACCAATGCGCGACGACGGATTTTTAGCATGGGAGTCTCGGAAGGTTCAAAAAATGAAAGCACTGACGATATGTTTGCATCGATCCGACGTCGCGGTCAGTTGGGCGCGAGCCGCCACGTGCCGTCCACGATCTGCACCATCACGCGAGCGCGCTCGTCGAGGCCGGAATGATCGGCCGCGGTCATATTGACGACACCCTGCGACGTATGAAGATCGCTGGTGTTTTCGAGCGACGCGCGCAGCGCCTCGCGGAACGCCTGACTGCCGGGCTGGCCTTTTTTCAGCGCGAGCGGTATTGCATGTTGCAGCAGCAAGCCTGCATCCCACGCATTGCCGCCGAACGTCGATACGGTATTCGCGCCGTATGCGCCGTCATAGGCCTGCCGATAGGCAATTGCACTACGCTTCACAGGATTCGAATCCGGTAGTTGTCCGGACACCAGCAGCGGGCCGGCCGGCAGAAATGTGCCGTCGCAATCCTTGCCGCACACGCGCAGGAAGTCGTTGTTCGCGATGCCGTGGGTCTGATAATACAGGCCCTTATAGCCGCGTTCCTTCAACGTCTTCTGCGGAAGCGCGGCCGGCGTTCCCGCACCGGCGATCAGGACCGCATCCGGATTCTGCGAGACGATCTTCAGCACCTGTCCCGTGACCGACGTGTCGTTGCGCGCGAAGCGTTCGCTCGCCACCAGTTTGAGATTCGCCTTGTCGGCGGCCTTTTTGAATTCGCTGAGCCAGCTTTCGCCATACGCATCCGCAAAGCCGATGAAGCCTACCGTTTTGACGTGATGCGCGACCATGTGCTGCACGATTGCGCCTGCCATCAGCGCATCGTTCTGCGGCGTCTTGAACACCCACGCACGCTTCGCATCCATCGGCTCGACGATCGATGCAGCGGCGGCCAGCGCGATCATCGGCGTCGAACTCTCGGCGGCGACATCGATCATTGCCAACGAATTCGGTACGATCGTGGAGCCGACCAATGCGTCGACGTGATCTTCACTCGTGAGCTTGCGGGCGTTTTTGACCGCCGCGGTGGGATCGGACGCGTCGTCCAGCACGATGTAGTCGACCTTCTGTCCGGCTATCTCCTTCGGCAACAACGCGATCGTGTTCTTCTGCGCAATGCCCAGCGATGCGGCGGGGCCGGTTGCCGAGACGGTCACGCCGATTTTCACCTCGGCATGCGCTTGCAGACTCAAGCTACAGGCGATTAGACAGGCGACGTAAAGCGGTTTGAGCGCGGACGAAAAAAAGGAATTCATGTGGATTGCTTTCAGTTGAATAACGGGTTCTGTCTCGTGAAAACGAGAATCTAACCGTATTGAACATTCGAGCGCTGCCGTTTATTCCATCGAGGTCGCTACTCGAGCGAACTCGCCGCACACGCCGGCGCGCGTCGGCGCAATTCGATTCCGACGGCTCCGGCACGCTGCGCAGATTCTTAAGAAGTCAGTTGAGCCGCGGGTTCGTATGCCGGTAAGTACAAGCCGTAGTCGCGACGCTTGCTAGCGGAATCGCTGCAAATTCGGCTCGTTTTCCGGCTGCTCCGGTAGGCGTAGGATTTCCGGCAATGATGTGAGCGGCGGAAGACCACTGACATCAGCCCATTTTCCGGTGCTGGTCATATAAATGATCGTAGGTGTTCCATCGAAACCCAATTTTTTGAATAGTTGTGCATTACTGTTGATCTTCATTTGCGTGGCAAAAGGGATGTCACGCAACGGGTCAATACCTCCGGATTCATTTTTCTCCGAAAACCTGGTTTCGAGCACGCGCATCAATTGGGGGCCATTCTGGCTTTGGAGCAACGCAGCAGCTTTACCCATTGAGTCCGGTTTGAGAAAACCTAATGGAATCCAATGCACCTGCAACCCCGCAGCCTCGTATGGCTGCAAAGCTTCCCAGGCGTAATGGCAAAAAATGCAGTTAGGGTCCATGAACACATAGATCGTTGACTTGACATCTTTGCCCGAGGCGCCTTCGACAATCGCGGATGCGTTGTTCAACGCCGGCATGGTGGACGCCGCAAGGTAGTTGGGTTCGTCTTGCTTCGCCGCTAAAACCAAAGTAGAGGAACCAATGGCAACTGCGGCAGCAAAAAATCTGGCGTATTTCAACATGACGATCTTCCATTCGTGGGTCGATTAAACAGCTGCGGCGTGCCACCATTTCCGTTTGATCTGGCAATTTTCAGGGCGAACAACTACTTTTTATCGAAAGAGTACTTCCCGGGCCCCGTCACGCACAGCAAAAACAGACCGCCCATGATGCTGACATTCTTGAAGAAATTGATTTCACTTCCTACGGCAGCTATTCCAGTTAACTTCCAGAACTGATGCCCGATCAAGGCGGTGGCGATGGTATAGAAAGCGTATAAGAAGGCTACTGGGCGGGTGTAGAACCCGACTAGAATAGCAATTGCCAGTGGAACCTCGAACACAACCGCGACGATTGCGGCAAGGGTCGGCGCGGGAGTGCCAATGGCAGCCAGATGCTCGACAGTTCCTGAGAACCCGGTCATCTTCTCCCATCCGAACACGATGAAGAGGATCATTAAAAGAATTCGCGAGACTAAAATCAGTTCATCTTTTGTTTTTTCAAACATTGAATAGCGCATGGTTATTCCTGGCTGATGGTTTAAAAATTGAGTAGCATAACTACTCTTAAAATTGCGATGGCGGAGCTTTTAAGATCCGCCCCGCGGTACTCGCTGGCTTTGCATCTGTCCTTGGGCTGCCAACGAATTTTTTGCGAACGAGCTCGCCACCCATGCGGTGCGATTCTTCGCCACCACACCGCGACCCGATCGGTTTGCCGTTGGCGCAACATCAGAAACCGCATCGATTCGGGCAGGTAGACGTACATGGTCGCTGCGATCGCGAGAAGGCGCAGTCGCTCGAAGTCGAGCAACTGCGCCTTCCGACGCACCCAGACCTCGGGGGTAGGCGTAGACCGGTGAATCTTCAATTGTCAGATCGATGGCGAAATGCTCTTTCAGCTCAATCTTGTCATTCATGACGGCAGGCCAGTAGAGAGAACGGAACGCGGCGCGGCGCGCTGGCCGCCGCCACCCATGTAAATTTGAAAAATCAACTAATTCATCGAAGTATATACTTGAATATTCAAATATGCAGCCACGGATTCCCTGGCTTCGCGCGGGGCCCCTACCCCTGCTGTTGTAGATCGCGTAGAAAATTCCAGTTTTATCCGATGTTTGTCGTCGAGAGCTTTCGCGATGACGGACGCACGCCTCGATGCGATGTGCGCTCACCCTCTGTTCGAGCCGAGTTCGGAAAACCGGTTGGAGTTGACGCGAACGGATGGCCACCGTTGCGCTGTTTTCCCGCTGGCAGTCGTAGCGGCTGCAATCTGCACACACGAAATCGGCGAAAGCGCCATGCTACGGGGGCAAGCAAGCCTGTTCGCGAGCGGGGGGAGTAGAATCCCCGCCAGGAACGTCATTCGCTAGTTGATTGGCTATTAAAGCCCTGTTTTTTACAGCGCCTTATCTTTGTTTTGAGCACCATTTTTGGAATTTCCCCATGGAAATTAAAGTCAATTTTCTCGATAAGCTACGTCTTGAAGCCAAGTTCGACGACTTCACGGTCGTGGCCGACCAGCCTATCCGTTATAAGGGCGATGGCTCGGCGCCGGGACCCTTCGATTATTTTCTGGCCTCGTCGGCCTTGTGTGCAGCTTATTTTGTAAAGTTGTACTGCGTAACTCGCAATATTCCTACCGAAAATATCCGTCTGTCGCAAAACAATATTGTCGATCCGGAAAACCGGTATCAGCAAATTTTCAAGATTCAGGTTGAGTTGCCGGCGGATATCTCGGACAAAGACCGCCAGGGTATTTTGCGTTCCATCGACCGTTGTACGGTCAAAAAAGTGGTGCAAGCCGGGCCCGAGTTCGTAATTGAAGAGGTGGAGAATCTGGACGCCGATGCTCAGGCGTTGCTCACGCTCAATCCCGACTCCGATGCCCGCACCTACATTCCAGGCAAGGACCTGCCACTAGAGCAAACCATCGCCGATATGTCGGGCATTCTGGCCGGCTTGGGCATGAAGATTGAAATCGCTTCGTGGCGCAATATCATTCCCAACGTGTGGTCGCTGCATATCCGCGATGCACACTCGCCGATGTGTTTTACCAATGGCAAAGGATCAACCAAAGAAAGCGCGTTGGCGTCGGCATTGGGCGAGTTTATCGAGCGCCTGAATTGCAACCATTTCTATGGCGGTGCGTTTTGGGGCGAAGACATCGCCAACGCGGCGTTTGTCCATTACCCGAACGAGCGCTGGTTCAAACCTGGCCGTAAAGATGCACTGCCGGCTGAGATTCTGGACGACTACTGCCTGCCAATTTACAACCCCGATGGCGAGTTGCGGGGCTCGCATCTGATCGACACCAATTCCGGCAATGCGCAGCGCGGTATCTGTTCGCTGCCGTTTGTGCGGCACTCGGATGGCGAGGTGGTGTATTTCCCCTCCAACCTGATCGAAAACCTGTACGTCAGCAATGGCATGAGTGCCGGTAATACGCTGGCCGAAGCGCAGGTGCAATGTCTGTCCGAAATTTTCGAACGGGCGGTAAAGCGCGAAATTCTGGAAGGTGAAATCGCATTGCCTGATGTGCCGCACGAAGTACTGGCGAAATACCCCGGCATTCTGGCCGGGATTCAGGGGCTGGAAGAGCAGGGCTTTCCGGTGCTGATAAAGGATGCGTCGCTGGGTGGGACTTATCCGGTGATGTGCGTCACGCTGATGAACCCGCGCACAGGCGGCGTCTTTGCCTCGTTCGGCGCGCATCCGAGCTTCGAGGTGGCGCTGGAGCGGAGTCTGACGGAATTGCTGCAGGGACGGAGTTTTGAAGGCCTGAACGATTTACCGCAGCCCACCTTCGTCAGTAACGCCGTGACTGAACCGAATAACTTCGTTGAGCACTTCATCGATTCCAGCGGTGTGGTGTCGTGGCGCTTTTTCAGCGCCAAAGCGAACTTCGAGTTTGTTGAATGGGATTTTTCCGGCCAGGGTGAAAACTCCAACGTCGACGAAGCAGCCACCTTGTTCGGCATTCTTGAAGACATGGGCAAAGAATCGTACATGGCGGTGTATGACCAACTGGGTGCCGTCGCCTGCCGGATTCTGGTGCCCGATTATTCGGAAGTTTACCCGGTAGAGGATTTGATCTGGGATAACACAAACAAGGCGCTGTTGTTCCGCGCCGATATTTTGAACTTGCATCGACTCGACGATGCCGCCCTGGCCGCCCTGCTTGAGCGGTTGGAGAACAGTGAGCTGGACGAGCACTCCGATATTGCCACGTTGATCGGCATCGAATTTGACGAGAATACAGATTGGGGGCAGCTAACCGTTCTCGAGTTGAAGCTGCTGATTCATCTCGCCTTGCAGCAATTCGAGGAGGCGCAAGAGCTGGTGGGCGCTTTCCTGCAATACAACGACAACACCGTTGAGCGCGGATTGTTTTACCAGGCCTTGAATGCGGTGCTGGAGGTGCTGCTCGATGACGACCTGGAAATGGACGACTACGCGGTCAACTTCCGTCGGATGTTTGGCAACGCTCGAATGGACGCGGTAATGGGATCGGTGGACGGCAGCGTGCGCTTCTATGGGCTCACGCCGACGAGTATGAAGCTGGAGGGTTTCGATAGGCACCACCGCCTGATCGACAGCTACAAGAAATTGCATAAGGCGCGGGCCGAAGTAGCGGCTACAGCCAGTTAGAGTTAGAGAATCTGCTGTGCCGCCACAATAACCCGATCAGAAACGGCATGTGCGCAGCAGATGAAATGCATGTTGCTGCTTATAAGCAGCAACATGCCATTGAAGGCTAATAAAATCCTCATTTTAAAATCGGGCAGCGTGGGTAATTAAAATCCACCATAATCCGATACCTGCGTTTTAGTAAAACTAAAATCCGAACTCAAATCAAATCGTTTGTGCGCCAATTTTGCTGCCGCTACATTGCGCTGCAATGACCTCAAGGCAAAACATCGAGCTTTAAAGCCGATTTTGCCATTCCTTTTATCCCAGGCATTCGACAGAGGAATTAAAGATGAGTTTGGCGCACATCGAATCTCGACCCGGCAAGATATCCGAAGTTGAACTCGGACAATCCGATATTTCAATCGAGCAATTCATTGCGGTAGCCCGACATGGCGCACAGATAAAGTTTTCTCCCGTCTATCGCGCGCGTGTATTGAATTCGCGGCGACTCGTCGATCTTTTTCTGAGCCAGAACCGGCTCGTCTATGGTGTGACATCGGGCTTTGGCGCAAATTCGACACGCGTCGTCAGCCCGGAGGACGCCGAGCAGCTTCAGCGAAATATCGTGCGCTCCCATGCCGTTTCGGTTGGCGAGCCGCTGCCTCGCGAGATTGTCCGAGCCACGCTTCTGATGATGTTGATCAGCCTCGGCAAGGGGTATTCCGGCGTAAGCCTCGAATTGCTACAGCAAATCGCCGGGCTGCTGAACAACGACATCACGCCGTTCGCGCCGGGTGACGGATCGGTCGGTTATCTCGCGCCCGAGGCCCATATGGCGCTCGTGCTGATCGGCGAAGGAGAAGCGTTCTACCGCGGCGAACGCATAAGCGGCGCCGAAGCATTGGAGCGAGCGGGCCTGAAGCCTCACTCGCTGCGCTGTAAAGAGGGGCTTTCGCTCACCAACGGCACCACGTCGGTGACCGCAATCGGAATGCTGGCGCTCTATAACGCGATCGAGCTTTCGAAGGTGGCCGACATTGCCGCATCGATGTCGATGCAGCCGCTCAAGGCCACCACGCGTTCGCTGGATGCGCGCTATCACTCGGTCAAGAAACATGTCGATCAGAGGAACGCGGCCGACAACATCCGCCGCCTGCTGGCCGGAAGCGCGCTATGCGAGCGCTTTGCCGATTACCGGCTACAGGACACGTACAGCCTTCGCGGCATTGCTCAGGTACACGGGGCGTCCAAACGGGCGATCAAGGACGCGTACGACGCGATTCTCGACGAGGTGGGATCGTGCGGCGACAACCCAGTGATCTATCCGGAAGGCGAGGACGGTACCGCGATATCCGGCGCCAATTTCGACGGTACGTTCGTCGGCATCTCGTGCGATCTCCTTTGCATCGCCATGACCACGCTCGCGAAGATCTCGGAGCGCAGGACGGACCGCCTCGTCAACCCGTACTTCAGCGAACTGCCCGCGTTCCTCGCGAAAGATCCTGGACTGAATAGCGGCTACATGATCATTCAGTACACGGCGGCTGGATTACTGGGCGAGATGCGCACCCTTGCTCAACCAGCAAGCGTCGATAGCGTACCCACAAGCGGCAACCAGGAAGACCCGGTGAGCTTTGCGTATCACGCGGCGCGAAAAGCCTATACGACTTCGCAAAAATTGCAGCACGTGCTGGCGATCGAACTACTCACCGCCGCACAGGCGCTGGACTTCTTCGATCCCGCCGACGCGTCGCCCGCAACCGCGGCAGTGTATGCGCGCATTCGACAGGTTGCTCCGACAGCAGAAGGCGACCGGTTTTTCTATCCGGACATGATGGGCGTTCACCGTCTCGTCGAACAGGGTGACTTGCTCAGCATTGTGGAAGGCATCGCAGGCACATTGCACAGCTGAAACCGGTAGCGCCAGTCATGCCGCGAAACGTGGCGATCCAAGTATTTTCAATCGAAGCACAACCCTGATTCGACACTATAGAGGTGTAATGTGAATACGATTTACACAAGAGTCCTGAAGACTTCTCTCGTCACCTTTTTCGGCGTGCTGGCACTCGCAGGAAACGGCGCGCAGGCAAAAGAATGGAAGACCGTGAAGGTTGCGCTGGAAGGCAGTTACGCTCCATGGAATCTGACCTTGCCGAATGGAAAAATCTCGGGATTCGAACCGGAATTACTCGACAATCTGTGCAAGCGGGTCAACCTGCACTGCGAGACGGTCGCCCAGGACTTTGACGGCCTGATCACAGGCTTGCAGGCCGGCAAATTCGACGCCGTAATGGATGCACTTGCGATCACCCCAGAACGTCAACAGGCGATCGCCTTCTCGAGCCCCTATGCCGCAACACCGGCCGCGTTCGCGACGCTAGACGGGCATGGGCTGGCGAACACGGCAGGAAAAGTCGCTTCCCTCAAGCTGACTGGCGATCCCAAAACCGATGGCCCGCTGGTCGCCCCGCTGCGCGATCAACTGAAAGGGAAGTCGATCGGAATCCAATCCGGCACGGTCTATACGAAGTTCATCACCGACAACTTCAAGGACATCACGTCCATACGCCTCTACAAGACGTCGGCCGAACGTGATCTCGACCTGGTCAACGGACGCGTCGACGTCGCCTTCGACGACGTCACCTACTACGCCGGAATCGCGGATAACAAGGAGACCGCTCGAATCCGTGTCGCAGGCCCCACGATTGGCGGCGCGGTGTGGGGGCCGGGAGAAGGCCTTGGGTTTCGCAAGCAGGATGCGGATCTGAAAGCAAAATTCGACGCAGCCATCACAGCAGCACTTGCGGACGGTACCGTGACGCGGTTGTCGGAAAAGTGGTTCAAGACCGATGTGAAGCCGTAAGCGTGTGAAATGGCATGACGCCGTTGTGCGTCGAGGCGGAGATCAGTCTTTGCTAGACTGGCTTCACGATGGCATTGGCCAGATCAACGACATGAACCGCCTACCTCCTCTTCGAGCCTTGCAGATATTCGACGCCGTCATTCGTTACGGCGGCGTCGTGGCCGCCGCCGAGGCGCTTCACGTGACGCCCGGCGCGATTAGTCAGCAGATTCGCGTCCTGGAAGACTTTGTGGGGTTCGCGCTTTTCGAGCGGGAAAACACGGGCCTGCGACCGACTCCGCTCTGCGAGCTATACCACTCGCACATTGCTCGCGGGTTCGAATGCTTTCATAGCGCCCAGGCCGCGCTCAAAGCGGAGACGGGCCGCCGACTCACGCTGATGACCTTCCCGTCGATCGCGACCCATTGGCTTGCCTCGAGACTGGACAAGTGGCACACCATCTGCCCTCATGTGCAGGTCCATGTCGAGGTTGTCGACCACGAAACCAGTGTCGCTGCGAGAAATGCCGATATCCGGTTAACGTACGGGGCCTTACCCAAAGACGGAACGCCGTATCACGTTGTCTTTACGGACCGGGTTGCCCCCGTGTTCGCGACCTCGCTGTTGCAGACAGGAAAACCCATCGCGCAGCCGATGGACATCTTGCGTTACCCGCTGATTCACGTCGAGTGGGGATGGGCAAATCTGTCGCCACCCACGTGGGGACACTGGCTGCATGCGGTTGGCGTGGCCCTGCCCGAGGTGTGGGCGCCGCTCACCTACTCGGTTTCCGGCATGGCAATCGATGCAGCAATTCGGGGAAGAGGCATTTCGTTGGGGCAAGGCTTCTTTGCCATCGATAGCATCAAGCGAAACGAACTGGTCGCGCCGTTCAAGGTTTCCTTACCCATGCCGTTCCCGTACTTCATTTGCTGGAAGCAAACTGCGGCGGACTCCCCTGCAACCAGGCAATTTCTCGACTGGCTGATCGAGGAGGCCGAGCAGACGGGACGCGACATTAAAGCGATGTTTGGCGACTGAAACCGAGCGGATGTATCGCGCGTCGGCAGCGACTGCTTACAGCGCGAGAACGCTCATGATTGCGGCCACGATCAGCGCGCCGGCAGCGGCAACCAGCGAACTGGAAAAGGTGTGGCTGTGCGCATAGAGCACGTTGGCCACCATCGGCCCGGCGATTTGCCCGATGCCGTAAATCACCGTCATGATCGCCATCAGGTTGCCGCGCACCTTGCCCGCTACGCGCTGCGCCGCGGGCATCGCAATGGTGACTGTTCCCATGAACGTTCCGCCTACGAGCAGTGCACTCAGCAGATACCCGGCCGCGGATTGCGCAACGATCGGCAGAACGACGCCGGCCGCCTGAATGACTAGATTGGTCAGGAGTGCCGCACGCGTTCCGAGCCGCTCGTGAAGACGATGCCACAAGAAACACGAAGGCGCGGCGCCCAATCCGAAGACCGCCCACACATGAGCCGGGTCCACGTTGGGTAACGTGCTTTTGACCAGCAGCGGCAGATAGGTTGCGGTGACGATATAGCCCAACCCCGCCAGCCCGTAGATCGCCACGAGCGGCCAGGGCTTGACCGTTTTCTGTGTGCCCGCCGTGGCTCCCGGCGATGAAGCGAGCGTCGCGGAGCCGCGAGCAACCAACCCCGGCGTGGCCGCGAGCCCGATGATCAGACTCGTCACGCCGAGCAGCAGCCACAGCCCTTTGCTGTGCAGCCCGACATGCGTGCCGAGCACCAGCAGTTCGGCGGACACCGCGATGCCCAGGCCGACGCCCGCATAAAGCAGTGGCGCGTGGTGAAGCTGCCGGCGATGTTCGAGGAGCCAGAGTGAAGCCGCGACCATCGCGAGCGCACTGAACACACCGGCAATACCTCGGACCGCGACGATGATCCAGGTTGCCTCCACGATGGACAGGATGGCGAGGCAAAGCGCCGTGCCGGCCATGGACCAGAGACACAAGCGGTGCGCACTGTGTGCCTGCGCGCGGATCGCCAGCAACGCGCCGACCAGATAGCCCGCGTAGTTCGCGGATGCCGCGAGGCTGCCTCCATGCAGGCTAAGCAGTCCCTCGTCGACCATATGCGGATAGATCGCGGTGAATGCAAAGCGACCGAAGCCCATGCCGATGGCCATGATCAAGGCTGCGTCGATAGCCGGGCGCAGCGTGGCGCCGGTTCGTGCTGCGATTGTGTTCATCTTTCAAACTCTCTTCATCTGATTCAGCAGATTCTGGAAGGCGGGAACGTCATAGCCCGATCGCCACAACAGGCAGGTTTCCACCTGCCCGGCGGGCAGCGTCTTCAGACCGGTCGGCACCTTGACCAGTTCGAGGACGCTCTTCGGCAGCACCGTGACGCAAGCGCCGGCGGAAACGCACGCGATCATTGCGTGGTACGAGCCCATTTCCTGAATCTGCCAACCGGGGGCATCAGGAATGCCGAGCAATTTCTCCGCAATGGCGCGGTAGGAACAACCCTGCGCGAAGGCTGCGAGCGACCGCGTGCGAATGTCCCGCGCGCTTTCGGCAGACGCTTCGCTGGTGGGCGCCAGCAGCAGCAGTTCCTCGTGCCATGCTTTTTCCGCGACGAGGCCCATCTCGGCCAGCGATGCGTCGTCGCTGGTTGCGGGCGGCAGCGCGAGAAATGCGCAATCCAGCCTGCCGGTGTGGACCTGCTCCAGTAGCTGACGTGACGGGCCGGTCGTGACTTCAAGCCGTGTGGTGGGGTAGCGGGCATGGTACGCAGCGAGCACGGTGGGCAGACGACTGGCCGCCGTGCTTTCCATGCAGCCCATGCGCAGGATCCCGCCGTCGAGGCCGCCCGTGACCACGTGCCGCGCTTCCTCCTCCAATGCCAGCATCCGCCTCGCGTAGTCCAGAAAGCGCTCGCCGGCCGTCGACAGGCTGAGCCGCTTGCTCGTGCGCACGAAGAGCTCCACGCCCACATCCGCTTCCAGCTGCTGGATCCGCGTGGTCACGTTGGACTGCACCCGGCCCAGGCGGCTTGCCGCGCGCGTGATGCTCAGCTCCGCGGCGACGGTGCAGAAAATATTGAGCGACTCCAGATCCATTTGGTTCTCGTATAAGAAATGATTGACGAATTGTATTCTCAAGTAGAGAATTTGTCATCGGACAGTTCAACCCGTTCCAGAACAGGAGTCGACATGAGCTCGCTACATCCTTTCATCGCAAGACTTGGCATCGAGTTCCCCATCATTCAGGCGCCGATGGCGGGCGTTTCCACGCCGCAGCTTGCGGCCGCGGTTTCCAATGCGGGGGGACTGGGCTCCCTCGGTATCGGGGCGAGCACGGCAGAACAGGCTCGCAAAATGATCGATGAAACGCGCGGCCTGACGCGCGAACCGTTCAACGTGAATGTGTTCTGCCACGTGCGGGCAGAGCGGGATGTGGCGCGTGAAACGGCATGGTTGACGTACCTGGCGCCCCTGTTCGCCGAGGCAGGCATCGAGCCTCCCGCCGCGCTCGACGAGATCTACAAGACCTTTCTCGATGACGATGCGACCTTCGATCTGCTGATCGAGCAGCAGCCGGCGGTTGTCAGTTTTCACTTTGGCTTGCCGTCTGCGGAGCGCATCCGGGCATTGCGCGCGGCGGGTATCACGACGCTGGCGAGCGCCACCAGCCTGCGCGAAGCGGAACTCATCGAGCAGGCCGGCGTCGACGCGATCGTGGCGCAAGGAATCGAGGCCGGCGGCCATCGCGGGGTATTCGACCCGAACGCTATCGACGAACAGTTGAGTACGGCGGTGCTGGTCCGCTTGCTGGTTCAGCGCACGAAGCTGCCCGTGATTGCGGCCGGCGGCATCATGGACGGCCAGGGAATCAAGGCCGCGCTAGACCTCGGCGCTGCCGCCGCGCAACTCGGCACGGCTTTCGTTCTGTGCCCTGAATCCGCGGCCAATGCGAGTTACCGCGCCAATCTGAAGAGCGCGCGTGCGGCGACCACCCGGTTGACGAGCGTGCTGTCCGGTCGGCCGGCGCGCGGCATGGTCAATCGTCTCATCTCGTTCGGCGAATCCGCGGGCAGTCCGGCGCGTGCGGCCTACCCGGTCGCTTACGACGCTGCCAAGCAATTGAACGCGGCCGCGGCGAAACTCGGTAACCACGAGTTTGCCGCGCATTGGGCGGGACAGGGCGCGCCTCTGGCACGCGAGCTGACCGCAGCGCAACTGGTCGAGACCCTTGCTCGGGAATTGCAAGGCTGACTGATCTGACGAGTCAAACACCATGATCGAAAACTCACAAAAATCAAGTGCGCTGGTTTCTTCGTTCCAGCGCGCGCAAGATGCCGTTCCGTCACGCGCGGTCGTTCAGGGGCTGGATTTCCTGAGTGATCTGTTGGGCAAGGCCGATATTCAGATCAACGGCTCGCGGCCATGGGACATCCGGATTCACGACCTGCGCACCGTACAGCGAGTTCTGGCTCACGGCAGCCTCGGACTCGGTGAGAGTTACATGAACGGATGGTGGGACTGCGACCGGCTGGACGAATTCTTTACACGTGTGCTGCGTGAAAAACTGGACGAGAAAGTGGCGAGATCGGCCTTGGTGTGGCAGAGCCTTCGTGCGCGATTCGTCAATCTCCAGAGTGGACGAAGAGCGTACGAAGTAGGCGAGGTCCATTACGATCTGGGCAATGATTTCTTTGCCAGCATGCTCGATCGGCGGCTGACTTATACGTGCGGGTACTGGAATCGCGCTACCGATCTCGATGAAGCGCAGGTTGCAAAACTGGATATGGTTTGCAGGAAACTCGGACTCAAGCCGGGCATGAGACTTCTGGATATCGGCTGCGGCTGGGGAAGCCTGATGAAGTACGCAGCGCAAACCTATGGCGTGACGTGCGTCGGCCTGACGATTTCACGGGAGCAGGCCGCGTTTGGCAATGACAATGCCAGTGCTGTCGGACTTCCCATCGAGTTCCGTCTGGCGGACTATCGCGCTTTCAACGTCGACGGTAAGGAGAAGTTCGACTGCGTTGCTTCTATCGGCATGTTCGAGCATGTCGGCAGCAAGAACTACGATGCTTATTTTTCGGTCGCGAGAAGATCGCTGAAAGACGACGGGCTGTTTCTGCTTCATACGATCGGCAAGAATCAGCGGCGAGGCGGCGTCGATCCGTGGATCAACAAGTACATTTTCCCCAATGGGGAACTGCCGGATCTCGGCGCTATTTCCGATGCGAGTCAGCGCGAATTCATCATCGAAGACGTGCATAACTTCGGCGCGGATTACGACCGGACACTGATGGCATGGCATGCACGTTTCGAGCACGCGTGGCCGAAGTTTACCGACCGCTACGGCCCACGCTTTTACCGGATGTGGCGTTACTATCTGCTGGCATGCGCAGGAACCTTCAGGGCGCGTGCAACCCAGCTTTGGCAAATCGTGTTGTCGCCGTCTGGCGTTGAGAACGGCTATCGGCGAGTGAGTTAATGGTTTCGTCGGGGCGCGGCGGTGTTTCGCGGAACGCGCATGCGCGAGGCGATCAACTCACGTCGAAATGTACGCGGACGTCCTGCTGCGTTTCAACCGGATGTCCGTCTCTTATCGCCGGGAAGAAGCGCCAGTTTCGCAAGGTCTCCAGAAGAATCTGATTCAGGCGCGGATACCGGGTTGGCTTGGTGAGTTCGACAGCGACGGAACCATCGGTATGTATCACGAGATGAGCAATCGCAACCGTCTGGTAGGCCTCTTCGCGTAACTCATCCGGAACGGCGGGCAACGGCTGGGAAATCGCGCGCGCGGGCGAGTTGCCGGCTGTCGAACTCGTCGACGACGGTTCGGCGCCTGGTGCGCTGCGTTCGGGCGATGGCGACGCCGCGCTGGTCGTCGCCGTTTGAGCGGCCGAATGGCTCGCTTGCGCCGCGACCGGTGTGGGTTCCGCCGCAGGCGTTACCGGCTCGGACTTCGGCGCCGGCGTCGACATGCGAAGCGGCGGCGTTTGCGTGCGTACGGCTTTGACAGGTGGCTGTTTCGGAGAGGAAAGTCGCACGGGTTCAGCAGCCGGCTGTGCCACTGGCTCCGGCGCAGGCACCGGCATTTCAACGACACTCATCTCCAGCGGCGGCTCCGGCGCAGGTTCAGGTACGGAAGCATTACGCAGACCCCGCCCCAACACGACAAGAACGATTACCCATACCAATGCGCCCAGCGCCGCCGCCATGACGACTCTCGCCTTCTGATTGTCACCGGCTTTGACGACGATCCGCGAAACGTTATTCACGATGCACCGCGATCAGAAAATGCTCCGCGCCCGCGCGACGGGCCGCGAGCATCGTCTGTACGACGACGCCGTGTCCCGCCGCGTCGTCCGCGGCGATGACGACGGTATGGTCCGCGTGCAATACGCGCTTGACGGCCGCCTCGACCTGATCGGAGCGAACCGCGTCACGGTTGACGAAAATCCCGTTGCTTCGGTCGATACTCAGCGTGGGCGGCGCATCGGCGGATAGCGGTTGCGCGCTACCCGACGGCAGATTCACTTTCACGGCGTCCAGCCGTTGCATGGCAAGCGAGGCCAGCATGAACGTCGCCAGCAGAAAGAACATCACGTCGATCATCGGAATGATCTCGATGCGGCCACGCTTCGCGGCGCGAGAGCGACGAAACTTCACGGCGCGGCACCCTGTTCTTCGGTAGCAAGACGAATTTCGCTGATCCGCTCGTTCGCAAACGACTCGAGTTCATCCATCAATCTTTCGAGTCGGCGTGAAAAATAGTTGAAAGTGAACAGCGAGAACAACGCGACGACGAGGCCCACGGCGGTGGCGACCAGCGACTGCGCGACGCCGCCGGTCACACCGGCCGGATTGACGAGGCCGTTTCCGCCGAATAGCTGAAAGGAATGCATCATCCCGACGATGGTGCCGAGCAATCCAAGTAGCGGCGCTGCGGTCACGATCGTTTCGAGTACCCAGAAACCCTTGCTCATGTCCCGCTCGATCGTCGCTGCAATCGCTTCGGCTTTTGCTTCGCGGTACCAGATCGGTGCGGCCGGACGATCTGCCAGCGGTGCGCTCAGGCGCCGGAAAACATGGCGTGCCGGCAGTGAATCCAGATCTTCAGCGAACGTCGAGGACGGGGCGCCGCCGTCGCCAGGACGCGGCGCTCCCGTATCCGGCCGGCGGGCAAAGCGCACAAAAACATAAGCGCGGTCGATCGCAATCGCGATCGCCAGGATGGCCAGCACGCTCAGCGGATAGATCACCCATCCGCCAAGCCGCACCGCGTCCAGAACAGTGGTCCAGTCTTTCATTTCAGCGTCCGTTGATCACGCATCAGAATTTCTTGGTGAGGCCTGCATACACAGCGATGTGCGGGCCGTACTGAGGTGCGCCCACGCCGATGCCCGAGCCGTCACGCAGCTCATACACGCGGTTGAATGCATTGACCAGCAACAGGCGTCCATCGAACTTGCCGATCAGCGGATTATTGAAGTTGAAGTGCTGGATCACGCCGAGATTGACCTGCGTATAGACGGGCAGACGATCGGTATTCGCGAAGCCGCTGCGCAGGCCGCTGCCGACGATGCCGTCGAACGTGAACGTAGTCTGCCCCAGCGAATACGTGCCGCCGAACGACGCGGTCACGCGTTGATCGTGGTCGAGATACACCCAGTGGCTGCTGATATAGGCGAGTTCGTCCGGGCCGAAGTTGAATTGAGCCGAGTCGATGTCTTTACCCTGCGCGCGGCTGAACGCGACGTTCATATACGCGGATACATTGTCCTGCTTGTAGTTGGCTGTGAATTCGAGGCCATACACGCGACCGTACTGGTAATTGAACGGCGTGAAAATCAGCGCGGTGCCGAACTGCCCTTCATCGAGCAGGTTGCTCGATTTCTTGTAGTAAGCGTCGAGACCGACGGTCAATGACGGCGTCAGCCGCTGCGTCACGCCCAGGTCGAAATAATGACTGCGTTCAGGCTGTACAGGATCGTTCTGCCCGGACACCTGGGCCGTCGTGCCCGCGAAGCGCGCAATGTCCGAGTTCGATACCAGTTCGAATGCCGGCGGTGTGAAGTAACGCGCGTAGCCCGCGTGAACCGTGGTCGACGGCGTCAGCGCATACACGAGACCGACGCGCGGACTCAACTGGCTGGCGCTGACGTACTCGTCCATCTTGTCGTAGCGCAGGCCGTAATTGATGGTCAGCTTGCTGGTGAGCTTCCACTCGTCCTGCACATAAGCACTGTAGAGATAACCGGTCTTGCTGCTCGAGTCGGGAATGCTGATCGGCTGATCGGAGGTCTGATTGCCGTTCTGATCGACTGGGAAGACAGAGAGATTGTTGTCGAATACCGCATGTTCCTGTTGAGCGAACACGCCCGCGCGAATCGTGTGCTTGTCGTTGAGCCGGTATGTCGTATCGAGCTGCACGCCGTTGGCGGTGTCGCTGTGGAAATCGCTCGACGCGACACCGTTGAACAGCAGATCGCCGATCGGGTCCGGGTTGAATTGCGTGCGCGAATAGCGAGTCACGAAAGACAGTTGATAGTCGAGTGCTCCGCCGTTGGTTCCTTGCAGGACCAACGCGGCAAACTCATTCAATTCCGATTGTGTTTCGTTGAGCTGGCTCGAATCGAAATTGCTGTTGCCGTTCAGCGTGAAAGAAGGCGTGAGGCCCGGTGTATTCGGAATCTGGAACTGGTTGCTGGTCGTGCCGAACATCAGGCTCACGCGCGTGAGCGGATTGATCACGTACGACATGTACCCGAACGCATTGCCCTGACGCGTGTGATCGTGCAGCGGGCTCGCGCTCGAGGTCGGATTTTCGATCCCGAGATTGTTCTCGCCGAGCGAGCCGCTGAAGTAATAGCTGAACGGCCCCTGGCTGCCGAACACATCGGCGGTAGTGCGGATCGTCTGGTGACTGCCGCCGAAAACATCGATCGAGCCGCCGCTGCCGTCGTCGCCCGTTTTGGTGCGGATGTCGACGATGCCGGCGGTCCGGTAGCCATACTGCGCGGGCAGCGCGCCGGTCAGCAGATTCAACTGATCGATGATGCGCGTATCCAGCGATTGCCCGAAGCCGCTGATCGGCTCAGGGATGATGATGCCGTCGATACGGTACTGCAAGTTCGCGTGATCGCCTCGCACATGCAGTTGACCATAGGAGTCGCTCGCTACGCCGGGCGCTTGCAGCAACACCTGGTTCAGTGCGGTGTCCTGGCCGGCCGGCAGATTGTTGATGTCGCTCTGGCTGAAGCGATAGATGCTGCTACCCGTTTCCGGCTGCAGGTCGTTGCGCGCGCGGTTCAGACGCTGAGCGTTGACCTGCACGTCGAGAGCGTCGCTCTTCGCCAGCGCGATCGACACCGAGCTTTGCTGACCCGGTGCACTGGTAGCGATGCTGTTGCCACTGGCAAAACCGGCAGCGGTGACGACAACCGCATACGTGCCGGGGTTGACGTGGTCGACAGTGAAATGGCCGCCGGCGTCGGTTTGCGTTGCGCCTACCGCTTTGCCGCTCGCATCCTGAATGGTGACGGTGGCCTGGCTGACGGGCTTGCCTGTGCTGTCGGAGATTGCGCCGGTGATCGAACCGTCGTCCGCCGCGTAGGCGTGAGAGGCAAGCGTGAACAGCAGCAAAGCAGCGGTTGTGATGTGACGGCGATTTTTCATCTTGTCAGTTATTTGTTAGGTATGCCAATGGGTGGTCCGACCGCGTGGCAATCGATTTCGTATCAGCGCGAGTTCACGCTATGCGCAGGTGTGGTTCAGCACGGAGGAAGTAAGCGTGCGCAATGTTATATTATTGCGTTGAGAAATAAAACCTGCTGCTGTGGTTTTTTCGCAGAACGATCCCTGGCTTTCAATCGTAAGGAAAGTGCGAAGGGAAAGCGGATGACGCTGCTGGCGTCGCCTGGTTCAGGCGAGCGCCGGCGGCGCGAGTTGCGGAGCGATGGCCGACACCAGCTCGACGAACTTCTCGATCACAGGATCGGGCTCGTCGGTGCGCCACGTGAGTCCCACGTCCCATTGCGCGCGTGGGTCCGTGATCGGCAGACACACCACCGATTCTCCCGGCGTGCGCAACGCCGATTCATGCATCAGCGAAACGCCGACACCGGCCCCCACCAGCGACAATATCGTCAACGACTCATTGGCGTGCTGAAGTACTTGCGGATGGAAGTCGTGCAATGCGCAGAAGCGCGTAATGTGATCGTAAAGTCCCGGCGCGCGTGCCCGTTGCAACAGCAGAAAGGGCAAGTCCCGAATCGAGCGCACGTCGAACGACGTAATCTGCCCGGCCATCGATCGCGGCACGACGAGTGCGAGACGATCGGACAGAATGCGTTGGCAGGACAAACCTTCGTGAACCGGCAGTCGCACGAAGCCCACCTGCAGGCTGCCTTCCAGCAATCGCTGCATCTGCTCCGCTGAAGAGAGGTCGTGCAATGTGACTTCGACCTCCGGATATCTGAGCCTGAATTGCGGCAATACCCTCGACACGATGTCGACGGTCGAGAAACTGAAGCCGATCGCGAGGCTGCCCAATTCGCCGCGCGCGGCACGCCGTCCCTGCCGGAACACGTTGTCGGCATCGAGCAACAAGGGCTGCGCCTGCCGCAGAAAAAAACGTCCGAACTCGGTCAAGTCTGTACCATGCCGGCTGCGCCGAAACAGCGGGGCGCCGAGATACTCTTCGAGGCGCTTGATCTGTTTGGTCAATGCAGGTTGCGAGAGATTCAACTCTTGCGATGCTGCTCCGAAATGCAAAGACTCGGCCAACGTAACGAACGATTTGAGCAGGTAGAAGTTCATTCCGCGAAGTTATCACCGGCTGGAAGATATGTCATTTGACGGCATTCTGACTGCATGTTCGAATCGCGTCCTGTATCGATTAGCGCTGATTTAACGAGTGTTCGACGCGCGTTCTATATCATTGCAGCGCTGATTTCCTTATTCGAATTTATTGGTTGATTTTTAATTCTCACAACATTCGTTAAATGTCGTCGTCGCCTGACGCAGGGCAGTTCGAAGTTCTTCCAGAACAACATGAAAAATAATCGACCAGGGCGGATTCCGCCGAGGCAGTATGGGCGCGTGACGCCGCCGCGCAGAACGGCGTTCGTGATCGCCGCCGCCGCACTGTTTGCCACTCACGCGGTATATGCGCAAACGGCAGCGCCCGCTGCGCCTGCCAATGTCGCGACGCCGCCCGATGAGCTTGCGTTGCCCACAGTGACCGTCACCGGCGCGCGCAGCGATTCGTATCGCGCGCGTTCGGCGTCCGTCGCCGGATTCGATTCGGCGCCGCTGCAGGACACGCCCGCGTCGATCAACGTGATCACGCGCGCGGTGATCGAAGATCAGCAGGCGAAGCTGCTCAGCGACGTGGTTCGCAACGACGCATCGGTCAATAACGATTACGCGCCGGTCGGCTATTACCAGGGATTCACGATCCGCGGCTTTCCGATCGATCTTGCCAGCGCGATCAAGATCAACGGCCTGACGATCTCCGGCGAGCAGAATGTCGCGCTCGAAAACAAGGAGAGTGTGGAGATTCTGAAAGGGCTGGCCGGCATCGAAAGCGGTGTGGTCGCACCCGGCGGGATCATCAACTACGTGACCAAACGTCCTGAAGATGTCGCGAGCGTTACCGCCGACGTGGATAGCCGCGGCTCGACTTCAGCCGCCGTCGATCTCGGTAAGCGCTTCGGCAACGACAATCAGTTTGGAATCCGGATCAATGCGGCGAAGGAGAACATTCACTCGTACGTGGACGGCGCCAACGGCCGGCGCACCTTCGGCTCGATCGCGGCGGACTGGGTCATCAGCCCGCGCGCGAGCCTGCAATTCGACGCCGAATTCCAGCAGTTGATCCAGCGTTCGGCGTCCGGCTACCAGTTGCTGGGCGGCACGGTGGTGCCGTCGGCGCCGTCCTCGTCGAAGCTGCTCGGCGCGCAACCCTGGGCCAAACCGGTGACCACCGATGCGTTGAATCTGAACACACGCTTCGACTACAGCTTCAGCGATAACTGGCAGGGTTATATCGCCGCCAGCCGCAGCCACACGATGATCGACGACAACACCGCGTTCGCGTACGGCTGCTATTACGTGGCGAGTTGCGGCGCGGGCGGCACGTCCCCTTACTTCTTCAGCGCCAACGGAGACTTCGACGTCTACGATTACCGCAGCCCCGGAGAATATCGTCGCAACGACGAGGTGCAGGCTGTGCTCACCGGCAAATTCGCGACCGGACCGATCAGGCATCAATTGACGTTGGGGATGAGCGTCGAACGGCGGGTCGTCGATCTGTCGGATGCGGTGTACGACTATGTCGGCAGCGAAAACATCGATGGGCCGGACCAGACATTCGCGCCTTCGCCGAATTCTCCGAGCGCGTCGTTCCGGCAACTCGATTCGCGGCAGTACTCGGTGTTCGGCACCGACCGGATTGCGTTGAACGAACACTGGCAGATTCTCGCCGGAGGACGTGGCGTGTTGCTGCGCCAGCGTAGCTGGACGGAAATCGACGGCCCGTCCACCACGACGGACCGCTCCATCTTCCTGCCGCAGGTCGCGGTGGTGTACAAGCCGGTCGCGCCGTTGTCGCTGTATGCATCGTATAGCAAGGCACTGTCGCTCGGCGACCAGGCGCCGGTGCGTGCGAGCAACGCCTACGCTTTTCTGCCGCCGGTGGTGTCCAATCAGACCGAAGTGGGCGCCAAGTACGATTGGCTCGATCGCCTGAGTCTCACCGCGGCGGTGTTCTCGATCAGCAAGCCGTTCGAATACGCGAAGCCCGATTCCAGCGACGCCGGCTACACCTTCGTGCAGCAGGGCACCGAGCGCCACCAGGGGATCGAATTGAGCGCTGCGGGGCGCGTCACCGAGCGCCTGTCGCTGACCGCGAGTCTCGCCGCGATTCGCGCCCGCGCGTACGACTCGGGCACGCCGGCCTACGAAGGCCATCAGGTGATCAACGTGCCGCGATTGAGCGCAGCGCTCTACGCGGATTATGCGGTGCCTGGCGTCGCCGGTCTGGATCTGCTCGGCGGCGTCAATTACAGCGGCAGCAAAGCGGCGAATGAGGAAGGCACGGCGAGCGTGCCGGCGTATTTCGTGTTCAATCTCGGCGCGCGCTACACGACGAAACTCGGCGGACACAAGACCGTGGTTCGACTCGCGATCGACAATCTGTTCAACAAGTACTACTGGCAGGACGCCGGCGAGCAACAGGGCGACGCCTATCTGTTCCTCGGCGCGCCGCGTACCGCGCGCCTCTCGGTGACCTACAACTTCTGACATGCACGAACAATGGATTTACAGGCAGGGGTTTCACGCATGACCAGGATCAGCGTAATGCTGGAATACTTCCACCCCTGGACCAACTCAGCGGGCTTCTATCTGGCTCGCGACGAGGGCTGGTACGCCGAACTCGGACTCGATGTGGAGATCGTCGTGCCGGACCCGCATCGCGGTGACGCGCTCGCGCATCTGGCGCGGCACGATGTCGATTTCGGCGTGTTTCCCGCCAACCGTCTGTTCGTTCAGCGCGAGCTCGGCAATCCGCTCGTCGGTATTGCCGCGATCAATCACCGCGGGCTCGAGACCATTCAGACCATCGCGTCGACCGGCATCGAGCGGCCGCGCGATCTCGCGGGCCGGCGACTCGCGCTCAATCCGACGCCGCGCGGAATTGCGATGGCGCGTCACCTCGTGGCGGCCGACGGTGGCGATCCGCAGCAGATCATCTTCGTCGACAGCGGGGTGCGCGAATTGCAACCGGATAGCTTCGAGTCGGGCGAGGCGGATGCGTCGTTCGGCAGCTATTGGGCATGGGACACGCTGATCGACACACATGTGCCAGATGCAGAACGCCGCATCTGGCCTGTCGACGAAATCGGCGCGCCCGCGTATCACAGCTATCTGCTGGGCGCACACGAAGAGACGCTGGCGACGCGCGGCGAAGTGGTGCGCCACTTCCTGCGCGCAACCGAGCGGGGCTATCTGGCGGCGGCCGCCGATCCGCTGCGCGCGTTGCCGGTATTGGAGCGTACGATTCCGTATTTCCGGCGCGCGCTGCTGACCCGTTCGCTGCCGTTGATCGCGTCGACGTGGACTCATGAAGGCGAGTGGGGCCGCCAACGCGACGCGCTTCTCGGCCCTTACGCCGAATGGCTCGCCAGTCATGCGATCTTGCGCGATCCCGCGCAAAGCCGGCATGCGTGGACGAACGCCTTTCTGCCCGACGGCGCGCGTTGATGATCCAAACCACCCGAACTACACGAACCACACGAACCGCACCTTCCCTGACACGAGGCGACTACGATGTCCGTTCTTGAAATCATTGGCGTGATCGTCAGCGCGTTGGCGATCTGGCTGACCGCGCGACGCAAGATGCTGTGCTGGCCGGTCGGGCTGGTTTCGGTCGCGTTGTACGGCTGGATTTTCTACGACGCGAAACTCTATTCGGACATGCTGTTGCAGGGCGCATTCGCGGTGTTGCAGGTGTACGGCTGGTGGCGCTGGCTCGCGCAACAGCGCAATGACGAAGCGCCCGCGAGCGGCGGCGAAGTTCGAGTGCGGGTGGTCCCGCTGATCGGGTTGCTGCCGGGACTGCTGGCGGCGGCCGTCGGCAGCGTTGCGCTCGGCTGGCTGATGGCGCGCTTGACCGACGCCGCGTTGCCGTTCGTCGACGCTTCGCTCACGTCGTTCAGCCTCGTCGCGCAGTACTGGACCGCGCGCCGCTATATCGCGTCGTGGTGGCTTTGGACCGCGGTGAACGTCGTATACGTCGGCATGTTCGTGTTCAAGGGGCTTTATCCGACCTCGGGGCTGTACGCGTTTTTTATCGTGCTGGCCGTGATCGGATGGCGTGACTGGAGCAAGGCGCTGGAAAACGACGCGCCGACGCCCGACACCGGCGATCACGACACGGCGGCGCGGGCGGCTTGAACCAGGCGCGCTACGCGAGCCACAAGAGCCAGAAGAGCGGCTTTCCGAACCCGAACCCGTTCACAGGAAAATAGTTTGATATCCAGACAATCGAACGATGCCGGGCACCCACGCGAGGACGAACCCGCCAGGGTCCCGACGCCAGATGCGCCGCCGCAATTCGGCGTCAGCGGCGAGAAGGCCGAGCGCGACTGGCCGCTGATGACCCGCGACGAAGTCGAGCGCGTGCTTGCCGGCTATCCCGCGATCGGTCCGGTGGCGAGGCTGTCGTGGCATAGTCCGCGACCGTTTTCCGCGGCGGTTCTGGTGACTACCGTGCGGGGCGAGGTCGTCTTCGTCAAGCGTCATCACGTCAGCATTCGCGACGTCGAAGGCTTGCTGGAAGAGCATGCGTTCATTGCGCATCTTCGCGCGCGCGGTGTGCCGGTGGCCGATGTGTTGGCGAACCGCGAGGGCGTGACAGCCGTCACGCAGGCCGAGTGGACCTATGAGCTTCACGGCGCAGCGCCCGGCGTCGACGCCTATCGGGGCGCGATGTCGTGGACGCCGTTCGCTGATGTTTCTCATGCGTATTCGGCGGGGCGAGCGCTGGCGCGTCTGCATGCCGCCGCTGCGGACTACCCGGCGCCGGCGCGCGCGATCCGGCCGCTGCTATCGAGCTTTCGCGTGCTGAGTTGCGCGGATCTGTCGGCTGCGCTCGATCGCTGGGTCGCCGCGCAGCCGTTGCTGGTGAGTTCGCTTGCTACGCGCGACTGGCGTGCCGACATCGCGCGGATCATCGCGCCGTACCATGCACGCCTCGTGCCGTTATTACCGGCCCTCGCGCCGCTGTGGACGCACGGCGACTGGCATGCGTCCAACCTTCTCTGGACGGATGATGCGCCCGGCGCCCAGGTCCGCACGGTTCTCGATTTCGGTTTGTCGGACAAGACCTGCGCGGTCTACGATCTCGCGCTGGCGATCGAGCGCAATGCGATCGAATGGCTGGAGCCGTCCGAGACGCGCCACGTGCATCTCGATCACGTCGATGCGTTGCTCGACGGCTACGAGTCGCTCGCGCCGTTGAGCGACGACGAATCCGCCGCATTGGTCGCGCTGTTGCCGATCGTCCATACGGAGTTTGCGCTCTCTGAAGTTGCGTACTTCGAGGGCATTCTGCAGTCGCGTGAAACGGGGGACGTCGCGTACGACGGCTATCTGATCGGTCACACACGCTGGTTCGAGCAACCGCAAGGGCAGGCGTTGCTGGCGTTGCTGGAACGTCGTGCGCGGCGGCCCAGGGAGACGGTATGAACGACAGCATTCGCGACCCGCGAGACAGCGGTGCAGGCGGGGCGAACGATGACCTGCGCGCCCGCATGCTGATCGACCCGCAAGCGCTCCTGCAACGTCTCGACGACGACACAACCGTAGTGCTCGACGCGCACGTCGATCTGCCATCGCCGCGTTTCGACGGCGACTATCGGGTGACGAGCGGTTATGACGCGTGGTTAGCCGAACGTATCCCCGGCTCACGTCATGCGGATCTGATCGATGCGCTCTCCGCGCCTCATGCGAGTTTGAGCTTCATGCGACCCACGTCCGATGCGTTGGCCGACGCGCTCAGCCGACTCGGTGTCGGTGAAGGCGCACGCGTGGTGGTCTACGACCGCGCCGACGGTTTCTGGGCCGCGCGGCTGTGGTGGCTTTTGCGTTGGATCGGCATCGATGCACAGGTGCTCGACGGCGGCTGGCAGGGCTGGCTCGCGGCGGGACTGCCGACGCAGCGTGGTGCTGCGTCGCCCGTGGTTGCGCGGCCGCTCGTCGCGCGGGTCAGAGAGGGCTTGTGGGCGGCGCGCGAAGACGTCGAAGCGGCGCTCGCGGGCCGTTTGTCGCGCACGTTGGTGTGTGCGTTATCGGAGGCGGCTTTCTCGGGCCGTGCGCCGAGCCGGTATGCGCGCCGTGGGCATATCCCCGGCAGCGTCAATCTGCCCGCACGCGATCTGTTCGATGCGCAAGGCCGCTACCTCGCGCAAGCCGAATTGCAAACCGCGCTTGCGTCGCTGGATGCGAACACGCCGGTGCTGCTGTACTGCGGCGGCGGCATTTCGGCCGCCGTCGACGCGCTCGCACTGACGCTGACCGGCCGCACCGATGTCAGCGTCTACGACGGTTCCTTGCAAGAGTGGGCGGCCGATTTCACGCTGCCGCTCGAAATTTCAGACTGAACGCCTGAACAACTGAACGCCTGAACGCCGTACCACGCATCGCGCCGCGGCCGGCATCCCGCCTCATATCGCATTCACACACTCACCCCTTCCTTCAACGCGACATTCTCGACGACTTGCCCGTCTTCCAGCTTGATGCGGCGATCGGCGAGATGGAAGTAGCGGTCGTCGTGACTGATCGCGAGCACCGTCTTGTTGCGCGCGCGCAGATCGGGCAACAGCACCTGGTAGAACACGTCCTTGAACGCCGGGTCCTGGTCGGCCGCCCATTCGTCGAATACGTAGAACGGCCGGTCTTCCAGATAGGCGACCACGAGCGCCAGCCGCTTGCGCTGACCTTGCGACAGATCGCGCGTCGAGAACGCGCCTTCGCTCACGCGCACCTTGTGATCGAGGTGCAGACGCTTGAGCAACTCGTTGCCGAGCCGGTCGAGTCCTTCGCGCGGCAGCCCGACCAGCGAATCGAACAGATGGAAGTCCGAGAAGATCGCACTGAAATGCTGGCGATACGCGTCGCGCGATGCGTCGTCCACAAGCCGGCCGTCGATCCGGATTTCACCGCGCTCCGCGACGTAGAGCCCTGTCAGCAGTTTGGCGAGCGTGGTCTTGCCGCTGCCGTTGCCGCCGACCAGAAAGACGATTTCACCCGGCACGAACGACAGGTCGATCGGTCCGAGCTGGAAGATCTCGTCGGCGCGTTCATGGTAGTAGCTGTGTTGCAGGCCGCTCACGTCGATGCGCGTGAACGACGGCGCGACGTTGGCCGTCGCGGCGGTTTCTTCGTTGTGCATCTGCTGCACGGCCGTCTCGATCCGTTCGAGCGCGACGCGCGCGAGTTGCACTTGCGGCAAGTTGTTGAGCAGGCTGTCGAGCGGCACCATCAGGTAGAGAAACACCACCACGAAGCCGGAACTCGTATGCGGGTCCAATCCGGCGTAGCGCGTGAAAAAGAACGTCGTCACGCCGATGATCACATACAGCAGAAACAGCCCGAAGTTGCTTGCGCCGGTGTAGATCAGCATGCCGCGCACCCGGGTCGCGCGCACGGACTCCAGTGCGGGGCTCAACACGTTGTCGAGAAAATCGTCGCCGCGCGCGCGGTTCAGTTTCAACTCCTTCGCGCCGGCGATCAGCGAGCCGAAATAGCCGAGCGACGCATCCTGCAGGCGTCCCGCTTTGCGCAGATGCACCATCGCGCGGCCATGCGCGAGGTGAAACGCGAGCGAGCCGAGCGCGAGCGCCGCGGCGACGAACAGCAGCGTGCGCCAGGACAGCATGCCGAGATACACGAGGCTGCCCGCCACGATCGCGCCGTTCATCACGATGATCGGCAAGCTGGCGAACAGCGTGGCGACGAGCGCGGCGTCGTCGCTGGCGAGCGATTGCAGGCGCGCGGCGCCGATCGTTTCGAGCTGCCGGTACGGCGCGCGGCGGATATGCGTCGACAGATGCCGGCGCAGGCTCGCGAGCGTCGTCTGGGTCAGATTGACGAACACCGACACGGCGACGAGCCGCAACAGCAGTGCCGCGCTGCAGACCGCCAGAAAGCGCCAGCCGAGCCCCGGCAACTCGGCGGCCGGAACGTTGAGCGCCGTATTCAGCAGCGCGACCAGCGCGACGCCCGCGAAGCCGCTCAGAATGCTGGCTCCAGTGGCAAGCGCGAGCCGGCCGCGCACCTGGCCGATCAGCAGGGCCAGCGTGCGCGGAGGTTGGGATACGTTGGGTCTCATCGAATTCCTGTCTGCTGATGGTGGGATGCCTGCCGCCGCGGGGCCGCCGGCCGTCCTTGCCGGGTTGACGAACCAGCGGACGAAACAGCAGACCTGACAGCGCAATGTGAGCGCAAAGCGCGGCGTTCTGCTGTTTAGACGAACGAGCGCCAGAAAAAAAAACCCCGCCCGCGGACTGTACATTTTTGCCTGCCGTTCGTCAGGAGGGTGTCGCTGCTCTCTTGCCGGTTTTCGCCGGACTGACATGGCTATTCAAAACGCACATACCGCATCCACGCATTCCTCATCGGCGCGTCCGCGACCGGTTCACGAACTGATCCGCGAGCGCGCGAAGCAGCGCCCAGGCGCGCTCGCCATCGTGGACGGCACGCGCCGCATGACGTTCGCCGAACTCGACGCCGCCTCCGACGTGCTGGCCGCGCGTCTTGCCGCACGCGGCGCCGGCCCGGAAGTGCCGGTGGGTGTCAGCGTGAAGCGCTCGGCCGAACTGTTCGTCGCGCTGCTCGCGGTGATGAAGGCCGGCGCGGCATTCGTGCCGCTCGATTTCGCCTATCCGCGCGAGCGTCTCGACTATATCGCGGCCGACGCGGGCATCGCGCTATGGCTCGTCGGCCCCGGTATCACGGCGTCCGAAGGCTTCGATCCGGCGCGCGTGATGGCCTTCGACGGCTTCGACGGCGCGTTGGCGTCCGTGCCGCCGGTGTCATTCGCCGGCGCAGTGCATGAGCGTCAGCTTGCTTATCTGATCTACACGTCGGGCTCGACCGGCGCGCCGAAGGGCGTGGCCGTCGAGCACGGTCCGCTGTCGATGCATTGCGAAGCGATCGTCGAGCGCTATGGCGTCGTGGACAACGACATCGTGCTGCATTTCGCGTCGGTCAATTTCGACGGCGCGCACGAAGGCTGGCTGGCGCCGCTGATTGCCGGCGCGGCGATCGTCGTCAGTGGGGATGCGTTGTGGGACGCCGCGCAAACCGTGGACGCGATCCAGCGCGAGGCGATCACCGTGGTCGCGTTTCCACCGGCGTATCTGCGACAGGTGGCCGAATGGTGCGCGGCGCGCGCGATCCGGCTGCCGGGCGTGCGGTCGTACACGACGGCCGGCGAAGCGATGTCGCGCGAGACCCACGTGGTGATCGACGCGGCGCTCGCGCCGCCGCGGCTGGTGAACGGCTACGGTCCGACCGAGACGGTCATCACGCCGCTGCTGTGGACGAGCGACGACGCAACCGGCGTCGGCGACAGCGCTTATCTGCCGATCGGCACGCCGGTAGGCGAAAGACATGTCGCGCTCGATGCGCAGGACGATAACAACGATAGCGACGCGACAGCGAGCGCACCCGCCGCGCCGACACGGCGCGGCGAACTGCTGATCGGCGGCTACGGACTTGCTCGCGGCTATCACCGGCGCCCCGCGCTGACGGCCGAGCGTTTCGAACCGGATCCGGACGGCGCGCCAGGATCGCGCCGCTATCGCAGCGGCGACGTCGTCGAAGCGCTCGCCACCGGCGGCTACGCGTATCTGGGCCGCACCGACGATCAGATCAAGCTGCGCGGCCTGCGTATCGAGCCGGGCGAGATCGAGCGCTGCCTGCTCGGTTGCGACGGCGTGCGCGAAGCCGCCGTGGTGGTGCGCGAGACCGCGGCCGGCCGTCAACTGGTCGGCTATCTGGCGGCGGGTGTCGATTCGTCCGGTGCGGCCGCCGACGTCGCCGATCTCTCGTTGCCCGACGTAAGCGCCGCGCGTGCGCGGCTGGAAGCGCAGTTGCCCGCGCACATGGTGCCGGCCAGCCTCGTCGCGCTGCGCAAGTTGCCGCGCCTGCCGAACGGCAAGCTCGACCGCGCGGCATTGCCCGCCCCCGAGATTCCACGCGCGCCTTATCGGGCGCCTTCCGGCGAAGTCGAACAGACGCTCGCGGGAATCTGGGCCGGTCTGCTGAATGTCGCGCCGATCGGCGCCGACGACCATTTTTTCGAGCTCGGCGGCAATTCGTTGCTGGCGGCCAGCTTGCAGGCGCTCGTGCGTGAGCGTCTGCAAGCAGATTTCGCGATCGAGACGTTGTTCGACGCGCCGCGCCTCGCCGACCTCGCACGCCGCATCGACGGCGAACGCGACACGGGCAACGACGCGCAAGCGCGTGCGCTCGCCGAGATCGAAGCCTTGTTGAGCGAAGAGGAGCGTAACTGATGCAGCAGTTCGACAAACACGCGCTGGCGCGCCGCATTGCCGCGCTCGCGCCGGATGCGCGGGGCCGTCTTCTGAGCGCGTTGGCGGAGAAGGGCATCGATTTCGCGATGTTGCCGATCGTGCCCGCGAAGACGCTTCACGCGGAACGCCCGCTGTCGTTCCAGCAGCAGCGGATGTGGTTCGTGTCGCGTCTCGGCGGCGCCGAATCGGCGTTTCACATTTCCGGCCTGCTGCGCATGGACGGCGCGCTCGACCGCGTCGCGCTGCAACGCAGTCTCGATAGCCTCGTCGAGCGCCATGACACGCTGCGCAGCCGCTATGCGGAAGATTCGGCCGGCGTGCCGTGGCAGACGGTCGAACCGCGCGTTGCGACGCCGATTGTGTTCAGCGATCTGCGTGACCTGCGCGATCTGCCCGCGGCCGAACGCGAGCGCCGCGCGCAGGCGCTCGCCCGCGACGACGCGAACCGCCCGTTCGATCTCGCGGCGCCGCCGCTGCTGCGCGCCCGTCTGATCGCACTCGACGAAGACCGCCATTGGCTCGCGTTGACGATGCATCACATCGTGTCCGATGGCTGGTCGGGCGACATCATGCTGCGCGAGCTGTGCGCGCTTTATGCGGCGCTCGCCAATGGCGCAACGGAAACCGCGCCGCAGATGCCGCTGCCGCCATTGCCGATCAGCTACGCCGACTACGCGCTGTGGCAGCGCGATCTGGCGGGCACCGGCGTGTTCGCACGGCAACTCGATTACTGGCGCGAACAGCTCGGCGCCGGCGGCGCGCGTCTGCCGCTCGCGACCGACCGTCCGCGAGCGGCGGTGCAGAGTTTTGTCGGCGCGCGGCTGCGCTTCACGTTGCCGTCCGCGTTGTCGGCGCAACTGCGCGCGCTCGCGCTGGCTCGCGACACCACGCTGTTCAACGTACTCCTGACGGTTTTGCATGCGGTGCTCGCACGCCTGAGCGGCGAAACCGATATCCGTGTCGGCGTGCCGAGCGCGAACCGCGCGCGCGCCGAACTCGCGCCGCTGGTCGGTTTCTTCGTCAATACGCTGGTGATTCGCGCGACGCCCGCGCCGGACCTGCCGTTCGACGCGCTGCTCGCGGCCACCCATCACGCGATGCTCGACGCGCATGCGAATCAGGACGTGCCGTTCGAACAGATCGTCGAAGCATTGCAGCCGGATCGCAGCCTGTCGGCCAATCCGCTCTTCCAGGTGAAGTTCACGCAGCAACTGCCCCTCGTCGCGCATACGTTGCCGGGCGGTTTGACGGTGACGCCGTTCGCGCTCGACGACGACGCGACCCGTTTCGACGTGGGTCTCGACGTGACGGATTTGCCCGACGGTATCGAAGGCGTGGTCAGCTACGCGAGCGAACTGTTCGACCACGCGACGATCGAGCGTCTTGCCGATGCATTCGCCGGTGTGGCCGCGCAGATCGCCGAAGTGCCGCAAACGCCGGTTGGCCGCCTGACGCTGCCGGGTGCGCGCGACGGAGCAAGCGGCGCGGCACGCGCGTGGCCGCATGACGACGTGGTGTCGGCATGGCGTGCGCAGGTGGCGGCGCGCGCGGACGCGCCCGCACTGCATACCGACGCCGCCGGCGCAGTAACGCGCGCCGAACTCGACGCGGCGACCGATCGGATCGCACGACGGCTGGCTGCGCTCGGCGCGCGCGCGGAAAGCCGCGTTGCGTTGTGCGCGCCGCGGTCGGCGGCGTTCGCGATGGGACTGCTCGGCATTCTGAAAAGCGGCGCGGCCTATGTGCCGCTCGATCCTGCCGCGCCACCCGCGCGTCTCGCGGAAATGCTGGCCGACAGCGGCGCGCGGTGCGCGCTCGGTTTCGGCGAGGGCGTCGACGCGTTGCGCGCGGCAGGCTGCGAGCCGCTGATCCTGACCGGCGACGCGGCGGCGCCGTTGCTGGACGAATCCGTCGCAGAACCCGCGGGTGCTCGGGATGACGCGTTCAGCGCGCCGCGCATTGCCGCGCAGCAAGCGGCCTATCTGATCTACACGTCGGGGTCGACCGGCAAGCCCAAGGGCGTGCTGATCAGTCACGGCGCGTTGGCCGACTACACGCAGGGTGTAGTCGAGCGCTTCGCGTGGGACGCGAATCTGCGCATGGCAATGGTCTCGACCGTCGCCGCCGATCTGGGCCACACGGTGTTGTTCGGCGCGCTTTGCAGCGGCGCCGCGCTCTATCTGCCGGACGCCGATTGCGCATTCGACCCGGGCCGCTTCGCCGATTACATCGCGCGTCATCGGATCGATGTGCTGAAGATCGTGCCGAGCCATCTCGGCGCGTTGCTGCAAGCGGAGTGCGCGGCCGACGCGCTGCCCGCGCACGCGCTCGTACTCGGTGGCGAGCCGCTGCCGGCGTCGCTGGTCGAGCGGGTGCGCGCGCTGAAACCCGCGTGCCGGATCTTCAATCACTATGGGCCGACGGAAACCACGGTCGGCGTGCTGGCGACTCAGGTCGGCGAAAGCAGCGTCGGCGCCGAAGTGCCGATCGGCCGGCCGCTGCCCAATGCGTATGCGCAGATTCTCGATGCGCGGCTCGAACCGGTGCCGGTGGGCGTCGAGGGCGAGTTGTATCTGGGCGGACCGGGCGTCGCGCGCGGCTATCTGGGCCGACCGGGTCTGACGGCCGAGCGCTTCGTGCCCGACCCGCGTGGTTCGGGCGAACGGCTCTATCGCAGCGGCGATCGCGCGCGCTGGACCGCCGACGGTTCGGTGATGTTCGTCGGTCGCGCGGACGATCAGGTGAAGATTCGCGGCTATCGCGTCGAGCCGCGCGAAGTCGCGCACGTGTTGCGCGGCCACGCGGATGTCGCGCAGGCCGAGGTGATCGCCGTGCCGCGCGACGACGGCGCTTTGCAACTGCTCGCTTACTTTGTTGCTGCTGCGGGTCGAGTGGTCGAGCCCGGCGCATTGCGCTCGCATCTCGCTGCGCAATTGCCCGATTACATGGTGCCCGCGCAGGTGATTGCGCTCGAACGCATGCCGCTCACGCCGAACGGCAAGCTCGACCGTCGCGCGTTGCCCGCGCCGCAGCCCGTGGCGGACGCTGCACCCGCCGACGAGTTGCCGCAAGGCGAAACCGAGCGCACGCTCGCCGATATCTGGCAGCAGGTGCTGCGACTGCCGGCGGTGGGCCGGCACGCGAATTTCTTCGATCTGGGCGGCGATTCGATTCTCAGTTTGCAGATCATCGGACGGGCGCGGCGTGCAGGGTTGAAGCTCACACCGCGTCAGGTGTTCGAGCAGCAGAGCATCGCCGCGTTGGCGCTGGTCGCGGTGCCGCTTGCCGCGGCGGCCGCGAAGCCGAAGGTGGCCGATGCGGCGCGCGTGGTGCTCGATTCGGCGTTGACGCCCGCGCAGGCGCGGTTTTTTGCGCTGGATCTGCCTAACCCTGCGCACTGGAATCAGTCGGTGCTGCTGCGTTGCACGACGCCGCTCGATCCGGTCGCGCTGGATGCGGCGTTTGCGGTGCTGATCGCGCGTCAGGATGCTTTGCGTCTGCGGGCTGCGCGAGGGGCGGATGGGCGTTGGGAGGTGCGGGCAGTTGTGGCGAGCGATGTGGCGCGGGGGCAGGCGCTGGCGCAATCGCAGGTGCTGGCGCAATCGCAGACGCTGGCTCAAGCGCACACGCACGCTCCAGTGCCTGCGCCGAGCATCGAACATCGCACCGCTGCCGATCACGCCGATCTCGAACGCCAATGCGACGCCGCGCAGCGCAGCCTCGATCCCGCAGCGGGCGTAGTGCTGCGCGCACTGCATCTGAACTTGCCGAATCAGCTCACGTCCGATTCCGGCGAGCGTCTGTTCATCGCGATTCACCATTTGGCGGTCGACGGTGTGTCGTGGAGCGTTCTGATCGACGAACTGGAGTTGGCCTACGAGGCGGCGCTGGCGGGCCGCGCGGTCGACTTGCCCGAGCCTGGCGTAAGTCCGCAGGCGTGGGCAGCCGAATGGCAGCGGCGTCTCGCCAACGGCGCGCTTGCCGACTCGGCGAGCGCATGGCTGGCAGCGGGCGAGGGCGTCACACCCTGGCCGCTCGATTCCCTCGGACGTAGAGAAGCCGCGGACCCACTGCTCGAACACGAACGCACACACGACAACGCTCCGCGCGTCGCATGCGTACGCAGCGCGCTCGACGCATCGGCCACGCAAGCATTGCTCGCGCTGCCCGGCGCCGAACGGCGTCTGCATATCGACGACCTGCTGCTGACCGCGTTCGCCCAAGCGTTGGCGCGCGCGGCAGGAAAGACGGATACCGTCGTATGGACCGAGGTGGAAGGCCACGGCCGCGACGAACTGGCGGCGTACCGCGATGTGCCGGACTTGAGCCGCAGCATCGGCTGGTTCACCAGCCTCTATCCGGTCGCGCTGAGCGCCGTCGACGATCTCGCCGTGGCGCTCGGACGCAATCGCCAGCACCGCCACTCGCTGCCCGACGACGGCGTGAGCTTCGGTCTGCTGCGCGAACTCGGCGATCCGTCGACCCAGGCGCGGCTGCGCGCATTGCCGCTGCCGACGGTGCGCTTCAATTATCTCGGACGCATCGACGCGGGCGTCGATGCGTCGGGCCTGTTTGCATTGAGCGACGAGCCGCGCGGCAGCGAGCGCGATCCGCTGGCGCCGCCGCCCGTCGGTCTCGCGCTCGATGCGCGAGTGCAGGACGGCCGGCTTCACGCCGACTGGACCTTCGATACCGCGCGTTGCGCGCAGGCCCACGTCGACGCGGTGGCCGCTGCATTCCAGCAGGCGTTGCACGAGTTGATCGCGTTGTGCACGCAGGACGGCTTCGCGACGCTCGTGCCGATCGATTTCCCGGCCGCGCCGCGCGGCGTCGAACAACTGTCCGGATTGCCGGCGTCGCGCACGCGGATCGAAGATTTGTATCCGTTGTCGCCGATGCAGCGCGGCATTCTGTTCGAGGTGCAGTACGCGCCGGACGAAGCGCGCTATCTGAACCAGTTCGCGCTGACGCTGGACGACCTCGACGTCGCGCGTTTCGAGGCGGCGTGGCAAGCGAGCTTGCAGCGGCATCCGGTATTGCGCACGGCGATCTGCGCGACGACCGGCGCGGTGGATGCCGACGGCGTCGACATCGCGCTGCAATGGGTGGACCGCGCGGCGCGCATGCCGATCGAGCGGTATGACTTGAGCGCGTCGGCGGCGCCCGAGGCCGAGCTTGCCCAGCTCGCGAAGCAGCATCGCGAGACGCCGTTCGATCTGAGCCGCGCGCCGTTGATGCGGGCCGCGCTGGTGCGGCTGCCGGATCGACGCTACCGGTTCCTGTGGACACGTCACCATCTTTTGCTCGACGGCTGGAGCAGCGCGCGCGTGCTGGCCGAAGTGGTCGCGCGGTATCGCGATCCGGGTTCGGCCGCGTGGTCGACGGCGGTGCCGCGTTATCGCGACTACATCGGCTGGCTTACGGCGCAGCGCGCGTCGCTCGACGAAGCAGGGCGAACCTTCTGGCGCACTCGCGTCAACGCGCCCGACGCGCCGACTCTGTTGGCCGCCGCGTTGCCTGCGCCGGTCGTGAATCCAACCGCAAATCCGGCCGCAAATTCATCGGCAAGTTCATCGACGAAACCTGCCGACGCGCCGCGCCACGATCATCTCGACCTCGGCTGGAGCGAAGCGCAGACCGCGTCGCTCACCGCGTTCGCCCGCGCGCAGCGCATCACGCTCAACACGCTGTTGCAAGGTGCGTGGCTCGTACTGCTACAGCGCTACACGGGCCAGGCCACCGTGGCGTTCGGCGCGACGGTGGCCGGCCGTCCGGATGCGCTGCCCGGTGCGCAGGAAATGGTCGGGCTGTTCATCAACACGCTGCCGATCGTGCGCGAGGTTGCGCCCGGCGAGCGCCGCGATGCGTGGCTGCGCGCGCTCCAGGACGAAAATCTCGCGCTGCGTGAACACGAGCACATGCCGCTCGCGGAGATCCAGCGTTTGCGCAACGGTGGCGGCGTGCTGTTCGATACGTTGCTGGTGTTCGAGAACTATCCGCTCGATGCATCGCTGCACGAACACGCCGACGATCCGCGCGCATTGCGCTACAGCGACGTGGCCACGGTCGAGACGACCGGCTATGCGATGAGCGTCGTGGCGACTGTCGAGTCCGGGTTGCGGGTGCGGTTCGGCTTCGATACCGCACGCTTCGAGCGCGTCGCGGTCGAGCGGCTCGCGGTGCATTTGCGCGAGGTGACCGCGCAACTGATGGATCCGTCGATCGTCACGCTCGGCGACATCACGCTGCTCGATGCGGCACAACGCGCGATCTTCGAACGCGATAGCGTGGGTCCTGTGTCGGCGCCTGTGAGCGAGCCGGTGCATCGTCTGATTGCACGGCGTGCGCAGGCGATGCCGATGGCGATTGCCGTCGCTTGCGGCGATGTGCAACTCGATTACGCCGCGTTGGAGCAGCGCAGCGACCGGCTCGCGCGACGTCTGCAAAGCCTCGGGATCGGCACCGAAGATCGCGTCGCGATCGCGTTGCGGCGCTCGGCCGACATGCCGGTTGCGATGCTGGCGGTGTGGAAGGTTGGGGCGGCCTATGTGCCGCTCGATCCCGAGTATCCGCTCGACCGGATCGCGTACGTGCTGGAAGACGCCGGCGTGCGAGCCGCGATCGCCGACGATGCGGGGCGCGCGCGCTTGCCGTCGTCGCCCGAAGTGCCGATCGTGGCGCCGGACGAAGCCGAAGCGGGCGACTACACCGGCGCGGGCCACGCCGTCACCGCGCCGCCGCGCCCCTTCGCCCTAACCCAGGCCGCCTACGTGATCTACACCTCAGGCTCGACGGGTCGTCCGAAAGGCGTCGTTGTCACGCATGACGCGCTCGCCAACTTCATGCAGGCGATGCAGCGCTCACCCGGTCTCGATAGCAGCGACAGCTTGCTCGCCGTGACCTCGTTGTCCTTCGACATCGCCGTGCTCGAACTCGTGTTGCCGTTGATCGTCGGCGCACGCGTGCACATTGCGCAACACGACGAGGCGCGCGATCCCGCTTTCCTGACACGCGCGCTCGCCGAAGCGACCGTCATGCAGGCGACGCCCGCCACCTGGCGGCTGCTCGTCGAAGCCGGCTGGCAGCCGACACCGGCGCTGCGCATGTTCTGCGGCGGCGAGGCATTGCCTGCGGATCTGGCGACCGCGCTCGCGGTTCCCGGCGCGCAGTTGTGGAATCTGTACGGACCGACCGAAGCGACGATCTGGACGAGCGCGGCTCGCATCGACACCGTCGAGCCGATCAACCAGTCGATCGGACGTCCGATCGGAAACACCACGCTGTATGTACTCGACGCGGCATTGCAGCCCGCGCCGGTCGGCGTGGCCGGCGAGTTGTATATCGGCGGCGCGGGCCTCGCACGCGGCTATCACCGGCGCGCCGCGCTGAGCGCCGAACGTTTCGTGCCCGATCCGTTCGCGTCGGCCGCAACGCCGGGCGCGCGGATGTACCGCAGCGGCGATCTGGTCCGCTGGCGGCCGGACGGCGGCGTCGAATATCTGAGCCGTATCGATCAGCAGGTCAAGGTGCGCGGTTTCCGCATCGAACTGGGCGAGATCGAAGCCGTGCTGGCCGGCGAGCCGGGCGTGCGGCAGGCGGCGGTCGTCGCGCGTGAAGGTGCCGGCGGATTGCGTCTGCTCGCCTACGTGTGCGCGAGCGCCGGGCGTACACCCGACGTGCCGCTGTTGCGCGCGGCGCTCGCGAGCCGCTTGCCCGCTTACATGCAGCCGGCGCACATCGCGATCCTCGACGAGATGCCGCTCACGCCGAACGGCAAGCTCGATCGCCGCGCGCTTCCCGATCCGCAAGACGACGACCGTACGGACGCCGCGAGCGAACCGCGCACCGCCTTCGAAGACGACATGGCGGCGATCTGGCAAACGCTGCTCGGCGTGTCGACGATTACGCCGGGCGACGATTTCTTTGCGCTCGGCGGTCATTCGCTGCTGGCCACCCGGCTAGTCGCGCAAGTCGCCGCGCATTTCGGTGTCGAGTTGCCGCTGCGCACGGTGTTCGAAGCGCCCACGCTGCGAGCGTTCAGCGCGTGCGTCGACAGTGTCCGCGGTTCTGCTGCAACAGAGGAATCGCTCGATCAACTCGATGCTTTGCTGGACGAATTGAGCGTGGATTGAGCGAAAGCGAGTCATGCGCGACGCGTCACTTTACATTTGATAATGATATTGATTATCATTTGAGTTTGTCACGTCATACGAAATATTGGGTGAACTCAAGGCCGCGAAGATGGGGATCGCACGCGCCTCGAGTGACGAATTGCAGACCACACGGGATAAAAATGACAGCAGGGTTTCAGAAGAAAACACTGGCCATTCTGGTCGGAATGATGGTGGGAACGGTGCCGGTATGGGCCGCGGACACAGCGGCCACGACCGCCTCGCCCGACGACACCGCCAACGGCACGAAGCCGGGCGCCGGCGCGACCAGCACGCTGCCGGGCATCAAGGTGCAGAGCGACCGGGAACGCGCGGACGGCCCGGTCAACGGCTTCGTGGCGTATCAGGGCAGCGCCGCGACCAAGACCGGCACGCCGATTCATGAAACCCCGCAATCGATCTCGGTGATCGGCCGCGACCAGCTCGACGACCGCAACGTCACGACGCTGAACGACGCGCTTCACTATACGGCGGGCGTCGCCACGTATTACAGCAACGACACCCGTAACGACGCATTCAACATTCGCGGCTTCAGCTCCGACTTCTTCTATCTCGACGGCTCGCGCCTGCCCGCCGTGCCGGGCCGCGCGCTCGACCAGTGGCGCGTCGATCCGTATCAGCTCGAACGCATCGAAGTGGTCAAGGGGCCGTCGTCGGTGCTGTACGGCCTCGGCGAGCCGGGCGGCGTGGTGAGCATGGTGTCGAAGATGCCGACCGACTACACGCGCGGCCAGGTCGATCTGCTCGCGGGCAGCTTCAACCACTACGGCGTGGGCATCGACACCTCCGGGCCGGTCGACGCCGACAAGCGTCTGCTGTACCGCTTCATCGCGCAGGAAACCTATAGCCAGAATCAGGTGGACTCGGTGCACGGCACGCGCACGCTGGTCGCGCCGTCCGTTACGCTGCGCCCGAGCGCGGACACGTCGCTCACGCTGATGGCGACGTATCTGCACGACAACACGATGGATTCGAACAACTTCCTGCCGTACTACGGCACGGTTGCGCCGACCATCTTCGGGCAGCACATCTCGCCGAGCCTCGCGACCAGCAACCCGAACTACGAAAACTACGACAAGACGCAGTATTCGTTTTCCTACCTGTTCGAGCATCACTTCGATCCGAACTGGACGTTCAAGCAGAATTTCCGCTACTCGCACCTCGACCTGAACAACCAGGCGCTGTTCGGCTATGCATTGAGCGCCGATCAGCAAACGATCCAGCGCGCGGCGATGAATCTGCAGTCGAGCTTCAACGACGTCGACGTCGACAACCAGTTGCAGGGCAAGGTGAAGACGGGGCCGGTCGACCACACGGTGCTGGTCGGCTTCAACTTCACGAACCAGAACTTCTACGATAGCGAAGGGTATTCATACGGTCATCCGCTGAATCTGTACAACCCGACCACGCTGAACGACCCGATCATCGCGCCGTCGTTCAACGACACGCAGTTGCATCAGGTGCAGCGCCAGTTCGGCGTCTACGTGCAGGACCAGATGAAGTACCGCAAGTGGGTTCTGGTGTTGAGCGGCCGGGAAGACTGGGTCTCGTCGACATCGAAGGAACTCGTGGCGGGCACCAACACCGACCAGCACAACAGCGCGTTCAGCGGTCGCGCGGGCCTGATGTACCTGTTCGATTCGGGTATCGCGCCGTACGTCAGCTATTCGACGGCGTTCACGCCGGTGATCGGCACGAGCGCGTACAACACGCCGTTCACGCCGCTGCGCTCGAAGCAGGTGGAAGTGGGCGTGAAGTATCAGCCGACCTTCATGAACGCGACGTTCTCCGCCGCGCTCTTCGATCTGCGTCAGAACAACGCGCTGACCGACGCGCCTGATCCGGCGTTGACGGGCAGCGTGCAGACCGGCCAGATTCGCAGCCGCGGTCTCGAACTCGAGGCCACCGCCGAACTGACCGAAAATCTGAAGCTGCTCGCCGCGTACACGTATCAGGACGTCGGCATCACGCAGGGCAGCCCGCTCGATCCGACTGTCGGCAAGACGCCGACCGCAACGCCGCGCAACCTGGCGTCGCTGTGGCTCGACTATTCGCTGTCGGCGGGTCCGCTGCGCGGCCTCGGTTTCGGCGCGGGCGTGCAGTACGTGGGTTCGTCGTTTGCGACTTCGGATAACTCGTTGTCGGTCGGCTCGTTCACCGTCGCGGACGCCGCCGTGCATTACGCGATTCCGCACTGGCGCTTCGTGCTGTCGGCGAACAATCTGTTCGACCGCACGTATGTGGCCCGTTGCGGCAACACGACTCGTTGCCAATACGGCGAACGCCGCAACGTCCTGCTGACTGCCCGCTATTCGTGGTAAGCGCGTGGTAGGTATCACGTCGCACTGCTCGCAAGCCGCCGCCAGGGAGCTGTCATGCGCATGAATGAAGTCCACGCCGCAGCCGCGCTGCGCGCGGAAAATCTGACCGTCAGGCTCGGTGCGCGCACCGTGCTCGACGGTTTGTCGGTTGCGTTCGAAGCCGGCAAGATCACCGCGTTATGCGGTCCTAACGGTTGCGGCAAAAGCACGTTGCTGCGCTCGCTCGGCGGGCTGTTGCGGCCGGGCAGCGGTCAGATCTGGCTCGACGGCCGCCCGCTCGGCGGCTTCGCGCCGCGCGAACGGGCCCAGCGCCTCGCGATGCTCGCGCAGAATCCGCTGGTGCCCGAAGGGATGCTCGTCGAAGAACTCGTCGCGACCGGGCGGTACTGCTACACCGGCATCGGCGCGCGGCCCGGTCCCGACGATACCGCCGCGATCGAACGTGCGATCGAACGCACGCATCTGCAGGCGCTGCGCAAGCGCGATCTCGTGCAGTTGTCGGGCGGCGAACGGCAACGCGCGTTCATCGCGATGGCGCTCGCGCAAGGCGGCCGCGTGTTGCTGCTCGACGAGCCCACCACCTTCCTCGATATCCATCACCAGGTCGAAGTGCTGACGCTGATCCGCGATCTCGCGCGCGAGATGTCGCTGACGGTGGTGTGGGTGCTGCACGATCTGAATCAGGCGGCCTTCTTCAGCGACGAAATCATGTTGATGAAGGACGGCAGCATTCGCGCGCGCGGCGTCCCCGAAACGATCATGCAACCCGAGGTGCTCGAACCGGTATTCGACACGCCGATGCGGCGTCTCACCGTAGACGGCGAACCCGTGTGTCTGCCGCGGATGGCGCCATGAGCGCCGCCGACACCGCACACTCGGCGCACGGGGCGGAGGCGGCGGGATTGCGGCCGCGGCTCGATCTGTATCGCTATCTCGCCGCGGGCGGTTTCGTCGCGCTGGCCGCCATGCTCGCGTGGAACACGCTGTTCGCTTACGGGACGCCCGCAACCGGCTGGGCGGTTTTCGGCGAGCCGGCATCGGCGGCGCGTTTGCTGTTTCTCGATCTGCATCTGCCGCGCGCGCTGGCCGGTGCGCTCGCGGGCGCCGCGTTCGGGATGGCCGGCGCGTTGCTGCAAACCGTCACGCACAATCCGCTTGCGTCGAGCGATCTGCTCGGCGTGACGACCGGCGCCCAGCTCGGGCTGGTCGCGACTTTCATCTGGAGCGCGCTGCCCGTCGCGCCCACCATTTTTGCGGGCGGCCTGATCGCCGCCGCGCTGACCTTCGCGGTTGCCGGCGGCTGGCGCGCGTCGCCGCTCAGAATGACGCTGGCCGGCGCGGCCACCGCGCTCGCGCTGAACGCGCTGCTGAGCCTGGTGCTGACGATCAGCGACGACTCCGCCGTCAGCATCGTGCAATGGAGCACCGGCTCGTTGCAGCAGATCGGCGCGGGCGGGATCGCAACCGCCGCGCTGCTCGCGCTGCCGGTGCTGGCGCTGGCGTTGCTGCTGGCGCGCGGCCTCGATCTGATCCGTCTCGGCGACGAGCAGGCGAGCCTGCTGGGTCTGCGGCCTCAGTTGCTGCGGGCGTCGTGCGTGTTGCTCGCCACCTGGCTGACTGCGATCGCGATCGGCCGCGCCGGGCCGGTCGGCTTCGTCGGGTTGATCGCGCCGAATCTGTTGCGCGCGGCCGGCATGCATCGGCCGTCGCGCCTGATTCCGCTATCCGCGCTGTGGGGCGCGGTGCTGCTGCTGATCGCCGATGCCGTCGTGATCGCTGCCGGCGACGACGGCCTGTTGCCGCTCGGCGTGATGACCGCGTTGATCGGCACGCCGGTGCTGCTGGTGATCCTGCGCCGAAGCGCGGCGCCGAGCTCCGCGCGTCTGACGATGAGCGTGGCCGACGCTCGTGCCCGCGCGGTTTCGCCGCGGCGTTTGTTCTGGGGCGGCGGCGCGGTGCTGCTCGGCGTGCTCGTCGTCACGGCTTCGCACGATTCGAGCGGCGTGTCGCTGCCGGCGCTGCTGCACGGCGTGCTGGCCGGCGACGCGCGGGCACTGGCGCTCGCCGAACTGCGCGTGCCGCGCACGCTGATCGCGATGCTCGGCGGCGCGCTGCTCGCCGCGAGCGGCACGCTGTTGCAAGGCATGACGCGCAATCCGCTCGCCGGTCCCGAGATGTTCGGCGGCACTGCGGCCGCCAGTCTCGCGATGCTGCTGATGATGCTGCTCGTGCCGTCCGCTTCCGCTTCGATGGCGTTCTGGGGCGTGCCGCTTGCGTGGGCCGCGTCCGCTGCGGCGCTTGGCTTCGTGATTGCGCTCAACTGGCGCGGCGGGCTCGAACCGATGCGCGTCACGCTGACCGGTCTCGCATGCTCCGCATTGCTGGCCGCATTCCTGAACGTCGTGTTGTTGCAGTTTCATGTGCACATTACGCAGGCGCTCAGCTGGCTCGTCGGCAGCACCTATGCGCAGGGCTGGGGCGCGCTCGCCGCGATGCTGCCGTGGGCGATCCTCTCGCTGCCGTTCGCATGGCGCGCGGGACGCTGGCTCGAACTGCTGTCGCTTGGCGATGCGTCGGCGGCGTCGCTCGGACTCGATGTGTCGCGCGTGCGGCTCGCGTTGCTCGCGGTGGCGAGTTTGATGACCGCGACGGCGGTGTCAGGCACCGGCCCGGTCGCGTTCGCCGGGCTGATCGCGCCGCATGCCGCGCGTCTGCTCGGACTGCGCGGGCAGCGTCAGCAGATCGGCGCGTCGATGCTGATCGGCGCGCTGCTGCTGGGTGTGGCCGATTGCATCGGGCGAGTCGCGTTTGCGCCGCGCGATCTGCCGCTCGGCATTCTTACCGCCGCGCTCGGCGCTCCTTATTTTCTGTGGCTGCTGGCGCGCAGCTATTTGCGGCGTACCGGCTGATGAGCACCGCACTGAACTACGAAGCGCTGCTCGCGCAACCCGCGCTTGCAGAACTGCGCGACTACTGCACATTCGCGGACGACGGCCTGCGCCGCGTGCCCGGCACGATCCTGCTCGATCCGGACGCGCTCGCGCAGGAACTGCAACGCTGCGCCGAGCGCGATCGCGCAGCCGGCGTGCGTGTCGCGGACGATGCCCCGCGAGCGGGCGCGGCGTCGCAAGCGAAGATGTTGACGCGGGCTTACGCGTCCGAGTGGTCGATCTATTTTGCCGGCACGATGCTGTATCTGGTCGCGGTGCCCGCGCTGCTGTTGAACGCGGTGCCGGATCTGTCGCTCGCGGCGCTTTCGTTTGCGCCTGAGGGCTATCCGAAAAGCGCGCGGCTTGCGCGTGAATTGCAGCCGGTCGGCGCCGATCTTGCGTCGCGCTATCGCGTGTTGCTCGGCGACGTGTTTCCGGCGCTCGTGAATTCGTTGCAGCGGGCGAGCGGAATCTCCGCCGATATCTTGTGGGTGAATCTCGCGACGCGCATCGATACGGTGTTCGTGTCGCTCGCCGAGCATGTGCCTTCGCTCGCCGATGCTGCGCTGGCCGAACGCGACGCGTTGTTGTCCGCGCCGCTCGCGCTGGACGGCGTGAGCGAGAATCCGTACCGCAACGCGTTCCGTTTGCAGCACGATGTGCATCCGCTCGCGTCGGAGCCGTTTCGCGTGCGGCGCAATTGTTGTTTGCGCTACGCGTTTGAAGATCATTTCAAGTACTGCACGACCTGTCCGCTGCTGCGCAAATTGCCGATGGCGGAGCGGGATGCGCATTTCGACAGGCTGGCGGCGGTCGAGCATGATCACGACCACGAGCACGAGCACGAGCACGAGCACGAGCACGAGCACGGCCATAAACACGCTCACGCCCACGAAAAAAGCCCCCCGCACGCCGATCCGCATGAACCCGCTCGCCGAGGCACGCATCATGAATAGCACCCGCCGACGCCTGCTCGCCGCCTCGCTGGCATTGCCGCTCGTCGGCTGCGGCCGTTCATCCAGCGCGATCGTAAAGACGCCGCTCGGCCTCAGCTCCACGAACACGACCACCGACGCACGCCGGATCGTCTCGCTCGAATTCGTGTTCACCGAATCGCTGCTCGGCCTCGGCCGCGCGCCCATCGGCACCGCTGACCCCGACGTCTATCGCCGATGGGTCGGCATCGACGCGCCCGCGCTACGCGACACCGTATCGGTCGGCACGCGTCAGCAGCCGGATCTGGCTGCGATCGCCGCGCTGCGTCCCGACCTGATCGTCGGCTATGCGCAGCGTCACGCGCGGATCGCCGAGCGGCTTGCGAGCATTGCGCCGACCGTGATCTACGACCTCGAACCGCCGCCCGGCGAAGACGACGCGTACACACGCCTGCTGCGCGTCTACGACGATCTGGCGAGCCGCGTCGGCGCACAGCAGGCGGCCGGCGTGCTGCGCGGCAAGCTCGACACCGCGCTCGCCGCCGCACGCACACACGTGCAGACGCTGGGCCTCGCGCGCCGGCCTACCGCGCTGATGTCGCCGCTTGCGAGCGACGACGGCTTCTGGGGTTTCGACCGGCGCAGTTCGGTCGGCGCGTTGCTGGACCACGTCGGCCTGAGCAACGCATGGTCGACGACCTCGGTCCGCCGGATGGGCGTGCGGCTCGGCTTCGACGCGTTGTACGAGCATCCGGACTGGATGCTGCTGTTGCTCGATGCGCCGGACCAGCCGCTTTACACGGAACAGTTGTGGCGCGAGTTGCCCTCGGTGAAGGCGGGGCGTGTCGGTTATCTGCCGCGCAGCACGTGGACCTTCGGCGGTCCCGTCGCGATGACGACTTTCGTGGAGCGTGTCGCCGCCGCGCTGCCGCCGCTCGATCGCACTGCTCCTCACGCTGCTGCGGCATGAGCATCGCCAGGTAAATAAATAAACTCGACGTCGATGCATCAGCGTCCATGCTCGGCGTCGAGCGTGTCATGCCGATGACGTCAACGCATTCACCTAAGCGTGCTGCACGCATAGCGGTTTTCTGATCGAAAACGACGCTATCGCCTGACCCGCGCATCACACGCTGTACGCGTCATCCACGACGCATACACGCATCCAGTCCCACCGCAGTTTTCTCTCCCCACAGTGCTTCGTCGACGGCGTTCCGCTCGAACGTCGAACGCCTTGCGCGAGCGTGGACGAATCATTCTCCTAAACAAATCTCCCCTCCCATTCGTCAAGCAGGTGAGACGCAGATGCCGCGACAACGCGGCGCGCCCCCGACGCTTATTACGACGTAACCATGAAACAGCCACCAGCAGCTCAGGACAACGCGGGCAATGCCACCGCAGTGCGCGACCGCCGCGCGATTTCCGTCAAGTACGCCGCGCTGAGTGCGGACAAGCGGGCGCAATTGCGCGCTCGCGTCGTCGAACTGAACATCGATCCCGCGCAATTGCCGATCGTGCCGATCGCCGCGCGAACCGGCGCCGATGCCGGCTCTGCGCCGCTGTCCGGCAGCCAGGCCCAACTGTGGTTCCTCGCGCGGCTCGAGCCGGACAGCGCCGCGTATCACGTGAGCGGCGGCGTGCGGCTCGACGGCGCGCTCGACGAACACCGGTTGCGCGCCGGTGTCGCGAGTCTGGTCGAACGGCACGAGAGCTTGCGCACCCGCATCGTCGAGCGCGACGGCGAGCCGTTGCAAATCGCCGATGCGTATCACGCAGAGCAGGCCGCACGCCTATGCGAATTTCACGATCTGCGCGAGGGCGGCGAAGCCGCGCCGCAAACCCGGATCGACGCGTTCGCGCAGGCGTTTTCACTGCGGCCGTTCGATCTGGAGCGCGGACCGTTGTGGCGCATCGCATTCCTGACGATCGGCGCACACGCGCACTTGCTGCTGTTGACGATGCATCACCTGATTGCCGACGGCTGGTCGATCGGCGTGCTCGTGAAAGATTTCGTCGCGGGCTACGCGGACCCAACGGACGCAGGCACCCAGCCGCGCGAAGCGCTGCCGATCCAGTTCCGCGACTACGTGGTGTGGCAAAACGAATGGCGCGACGACGCACGCGAAGCAGCCGATCTCGCGTACTGGCGCAGCCGCCTCGGCGAATCGCACGAACCGCTCGCGCTGCCGTACGACCGCGCGCGCAACGGCGCCCGCAGCACGCACGGCGCGCGCGTGGTGCGCGTACTCGATGCACGACGCGCGCACGCGTGGCGCGCGTTCGTGCGCAGCCGGCGCGGCACCGTGTCGGCTGCGATGCTGGCGGTCTTCGATATCCTGCTCGCGCGTCATAGCGGACAACGCGAGTTGCGCGTCGGCATGCCGCTCGCGAACCGTGACCGCGCCGAAACGGCCGGGCTGATCGGCTGCTTCGTGAACACGGTGGTGATCGACGCGCAGCCGGACAGCGCCGCGCCTTTCGACGCACTGCTGAGCGAAGTGCAGCAGCGCGTCACGCAAGCGCTCGCGCATCAGTCGGTGCCGTTTGCACGCGTGGTCGAAGCGCTGCGGCCGCCAGCGATCGTCGGCGTCACGCCGGTGTTTCAGGCGATGTTCAATCTGCTCGACGTGTCCAACGACGGCCTGCCGGCGCTGCCCGGTTTGCGCGCGTCGGAGTGGCGCGGCGAGCATCCGGTCGCGCGCTTCGATCTGTCGCTCGACATCCGCGATAACGCCGATACGTTCGAATGCGCGTTCATCTATGCGACCGACGTTTTCGACGAAGCCACCGTCGCGCAACTCGCCGACGACTACGTCAACCTGATCGACCAGATCGTCGCGGAGCCCGCGCTCGCTCTGGGCAATCTGCGGGTAGGTGGGCGTGCGTTGCCATCGGCCGCTGCCGGCGTTGCCGCCGTTGCCGCCGGTGCCGCCGTTGCATTACCGACGTGGCCGTTCGTGTCGCTGGCGGATCGTCTGTTCGCGCTGGCGCGTTCACAGCCCTCCGCGCGCGCCGTGCATGCTGAAGATGCGCAACTCGATTACGCGCAACTGGCAACGTCGGCTCGCGCGCTGGCGGCGCGGCTGCTGCGCGCTGGCGTTCAGCCGGAAGAACGGGTGGGCATCTGCGTACAGCGCGCTTCGGCGCTGCCGGTCGCGCTATACGGCGTGCTGGGCAGCGGCGCGGCGTACGTGCCGCTCGACCCGGACTATCCGCCCGAGCGTCTGCAATACATCATCGCCGACGCGGGGATTCGCCGCGTGGTCGTCGATGCGGTGTCGCGCGAACGGGTCGGCGCGCTGCTGGCGCCGCTCGACTGCATCGCCGTCGTGTCCGATGAAGAGGACCGCGATGCACATGACGTCGCGTTGCCGACGCCGCATCCCGACCAGCTCGCCTACGTGATCTACACGTCGGGCTCGACCGGTCAACCCAAGGGCGTGGGCGTGACCCATCGCAACGTCACGCGGCTGCTCGATGCGACGCACGCGCAGTTCGGCTTCAACGCATCGGACGTGTGGAGCTGCTTCCACTCGTATGCGTTCGACTTCTCGGTCTGGGAGTATTTCGGCGCGCTGTCGTTCGGCGGCGTGGCGGTGGTGGTGCCGCACTGGGTCGCGCGCTCGCCGCAGGATTTTCATGCGCTGCTGCGCGACACCCACGTGACCGTGCTGAACCAGACGCCTTCCGCGTTCCTGCCGCTCACGCAAATCGAGCGCGATCTGAACGCACCGCTGACGGACGTGCGCTGCGTGATCTTCGGCGGCGAAAAGCTCGAACCGGCGACGCTGTCGCGCTGGCTCGCATGGCGAGGTAAAAGCGCGCCGCGTCTCGTCAACATGTACGGGATCACGGAGACGACGGTCCACGTGACCGCGCGCGACGTCGTGTTCGCGGACACCGAAGCGGCGAACGCGCCCAGCCTGATCGGCGCACCGATCGCGGACCTGAGCCTGCACGTGCTCGACGCCGATCTGAATCCGGCGCCTGACGGCGTGTGCGGCGAACTGTGCGTGGGCGGCGCGGGTCTCGCGCGCGCGTATCTGGGCCGCGCTGCGCTGACCGCGAGCCGCTTCGTGCCGGACCCGTTCGGCGCGCCGGGCGCGCGGCTATACCGCTCGGGCGACGTGGCAAGACGGCGTCGCGACGGCGAACTCGAATACCTCGGCCGCAACGATGCGCAGGTCAAGATTCGCGGCTTCCGTATCGAGCCGGGCGAAATTCAGGCCGTGCTGCTCACGCATCCGGCGATCCGCTCGGCCGTGGTCGTGCCCGGTGCCGATCCGCAAGGCGGGCTGCGTCTGATCGCTTACTACGTCGGCGGATTGAACGGGAAAACCGATATGGCGGCGCTGCGCGAGCACGTTGCCGCGCGCTTGCCGGCGCATATGGTGCCGGCCGCTTTCGTCGCGCTCGACGCATTGCCGCTCACGCTCAATGGCAAGCTCGACGTGCGTGCATTGCCTGCGCCTGACGAAATCGTCGCCGGGCGTTCGCGCGTCGCGCCGACCACGCCGCAGGAAATCGCGCTCGCAGAAATCTGGCAGGACGTGCTGGGCGGCGCGCTGCCCGGTGCCGATGACGACTTCTTCGCGCTCGGCGGCCATTCGCTGTCGGCCGTCAAGGTCGTGGCGCGAGTGCGTCAACATCTGGGCGTAACGCTGCCGTTGCAGAGCGTGTTCAGTCTGCCGGTGCTCGCGCAGCTCGCACAGGCGATCGCAGCCGCAACGTCGGCCGAAGGCGAACGCGCCGAGCCGCTGATCGCGCGTCGTCCGGCCGGTTTGCAACATGTGCCGCTATCGTTCGCGCAGGAGCGGCTGTGGGTGCTGTGGCAACTCGAACCGGAAAGCGTCGCTTATCACGTGCCCGGCGCGGTGCGTTTGAGCGGTTCGCTCGACGCCGCCGCCGTGCGCGCCGCGTTCGACACGATCGTCGCGCGTCACGAAGCGCTGCGTACGACGTTCGCCACCGTCGACGGCAAGCCGGTCCAGCGCATCGCCGACGCGGCGCGTTACGACTGGCGCGAGACCTCGCTCGATCGCGCCGATCCCGCCGCGCTGGCCGACGCGCTGCGTGCATGCGTGAGCCAGCCGTTCGATCTCGAACACGGGCCGTTGCTGCGCGTCGCGCTGTTGTCGTCGGGTGAAAGCGAACATGTGCTCGCGGTCGTGATGCATCACATCGTGTCCGACGGCTGGTCGATGGATGTGCTGATCGAAGAATTCTGCGCATGCTATGAAGCGTCGCGGCGCGGCTTCGCGGCTGAACTGCCGCCTTTGCCGATCCAGTGCGCCGATCACGCTCACTGGGAACGCGCCGACGGCGGCCGCCGCGAGGCGGATCTCGGCTGGTGGCGCGAGCGGCTCGGCGGCGAACAGCCAGTGCTCGATCTGCCGCTGGCGCGCGCGCGGCCCGCTAAGCGCAGCGCGGCGGGCGGCCGCTGCATCCGTCACCTCGATCCGGCGACGACCCGCGCGCTGCGCGATTTTTCGCAGCGCGAAGGCGCAACGCTCTTCATGGTGCTGCTCGCGTGTTATCAGACGCTGCTCCATCGATACAGCGGCCAGAACGATATTCGCATCGGCATTCCGGTTGCGAACCGCGAGCGTCTCGAAACCGAAGCGCTGATCGGCTTCTTCATCAATACGCTGGTGATCCGCGGCGCGCCTGAAGGGCATCGGCCGTTCGACGCATTGCTGGCCGCCACGCGCGCCGAGGTGGTCGCCGCGCAGGCGCATGCGTCGGTGCCGTTCGCGCAACTCGTGGACGCGGTGCAGCCGCAACGCGATCTCGGTCTGACGCCGCTGTTTCAGACTATGTTTAATTTGCAGGTCACGCCTGCCGAGCAGTTCGCGAGTTTGAGCGGCATTACGGTCAGCGCGCTCGATCTGCCGGAGCTCGGCGGCGAGACCGCGCAGTTCGATCTCACACTCGACGTGATCGATCAGGGCGCGTCGCTGCGCGTGTCGTTCGGCTACACCAGCGACATTTTCGACCGCGCCACGGTCGAGCAACTGGCGGATCACTATCTCGAACTCGTCGACGCGGTGCTGGCCGCGCCGGGCCGCGCGCTCGCGGCACTCCCGCTGACACTCGCAGCCGGCCCGCGCGCCGCGGCGGTTCAGCCGTATCTGTCGGTGCCTGAGCGCTTCGCTCTTCAGGCGCTCGCGCAACCGGCCGCGTCCGCATTGCGTTCGCCGGCTACGCCCGCCGAACCCGCGTTCGACTACGCGACGCTCGCCGCGCGCGCCACGCGCATCGGTGCGGTCCTGCATGCGGCCGGCGTGCGCGACGAAGCACGTGTCGGTTTGTGCGTGTCGCGCTCGCCGTCGATGGTCGCGGCGCTGTTCGGCATCTGGCACGCGGGTGCGGCCTTCGTGCCGCTCGACCCCGACTATCCGCCCGAACGGCTCGCGCAGATCGTCGCCGACGCAGGCATCGAACATGTCGTGGTGGATCGGAGCAGCGCGGCTCGTTTGGGTAGCGTGCTCGCCGGCCTGACGCTGCACGTGCTGGAAGAAGACATGAGTACCGCGCCCGCGTCCTCTTTCCAGCCGCGCGCGCCGCTGGCCGCACAACTCGCGTACGTGATGTACACGTCCGGCTCGACCGGCGTGCCGAAGGGCGTCGCGATGACGCATGCGGCGCTGTCCGTGCACGTGGACGACGTGATTGCGCGCTTCGGCGTTCACGCAGGCGATCGCGTGTTGCAGTTCTCGACGATCAATTTCGACGCGGCGCTCGAGCAGTTGCTGCCGGCGCTGTGCGTGGGCGCGTGCGTCGTATTGCGCGGCCCGGATCTGTGGAGCTGGCCGGAATTCAATGCGGTGCTGCGCGACGAGGCGGTGACCGTCGCCGATCTGCCGACCGCGTTCTGGCAGCAATGGCTGCGCGATCTGCCGGCGGCGCTGCCCGCGTTGCGGCTCGTGACGATCGGCGGTGAAGCGCTGAACGGCGCGGCGCTCGCGCGCTGGCAGAGCAGTCCGTTGCGCGACGTGCGTTTCGAAAACACATATGGCCCGACCGAAGCGGCGATTTCCGCGCTCAGCCGCCGGACTGCGGAGGCCGACCGTGACGCGCCGGTCGTGACGATCGGCTTGCCTTATCCCGGCCGTATCGCACGGCTGCTCGACGCATGGAGCAATCCGCTGCCGGCCGGCGCGGCGGGCGAATTGTGCATTGGCGGCGACGCGCTCGCGCGCGGCTACCTGGGGCGTCCGGCGACCACCGCCGAGCGCTTCGTGCCCGATCCGTTCGGGCCGCCCGGCTCGCGGCTGTATCGCACCGGCGACGTGTGCGTGCTGCGCGCAGGCGCTGCCGCGCACGGCTTCGACTATGTCGGCCGCGACGATCGTCAGGTCAAGCTGCGCGGCTACCGGATCGAATTGACCGAAGTGGAAACCGCGCTGCGCGCGCTGCCGGGCGTACGCGAGGCGGTCGCGCTGATCAGCGGCGCGGACGACGCGCGCAAGCTGCTGGCCTACGCGGTGGTCGACGAACCGGAGCGCGAAGGCGCGGCCGATGCGTTGCACGCGGCGCTCGCCGCGCGCCTGCCGGCCTACATGACGCCCGCGGCCGTCGTGCCGCTCGCCGCCTTGCCGCTCACACCGAACGGCAAGGTCGACAAGCGCGCGTTGCCGCAGCCGCTGATCGGCGAGTCCGACACGCCGCGCGTGACCACGGCCGCATGTGACGAACGCGAAGCGCGTTTGCTCGCGATCTGGCGCGGCGTGCTCGGCCGCAACGAGATCGGCGTCGACGACAACTTCTTCGCGCTCGGCGGCGATTCGATCCTCGCGATTCAGGCAATCAGCCGCGCGCGCGCCGAAGGCATGGTGCTGACGGTGCGGGAACTGTTCGAGCATCAAAGCGTGGCGGCATTGGCGCAGCGCATTCCGCAAGCCGCGCCGACGCGCGCCTACCGCGAACTCGCAGGGCCGTTGACGCTCACGCCGATCCAGCGCTGGTTCTTCAGCGAGCATCCGGACGGTCCCGCGCACTGGAATCAATCGGTGCTGCTGGCCGCTAACGAGCGTCTGTCGATGCCCGCGCTGCAAGCGGCCGTGCAGGCGGTGATGGGACGTCACGACGCGTTGCGTCTGCGCTTCGCACACGACGCGAACGCGGCAGGCAACTGGACGCAGCGCAGCGTGCCCGCCGAGGCGGGCCGCGTGGCGCACGTCGATCTGAGCGGCGAGGCCGACTGGCAAGCGGCGTTATCCGCGCGTGGCGCCGAGGTGCAGGCCTCGCTCGATATCGGCGAAGGTCCGCCGTGGCGCGCGGTGCAATTCGACGTGCCGGACGGCGGATCGCGTCTGCTGCTGGTCGTCCATCACCTGAGCATCGACGGCGTGTCGTGGCGCATTCTGCTCGAAGAGCTCGCTCAGGCTTACGAGCAGACGCTGGCCGGCAAGCCGGTCGCGTTGCCGGCGCAAAGCCTCAGTTGGGGTGAATGGACCGAAGCGTTGTCGTCGCACGCGCAGCAGCCATCCGTGCGCGATGAGTTGGGCTACTGGCGCACGCAGTTGTCGGCGGCTTCGAACTGGAGCGATGAAGTACAGGCACGCGGCGGCTTGCCGCTCGCGGCTCGTCTTGACGACGCGGAGCACACATTGGGCGCGAGCCAGGTGATTCGCCGCAAGCTCGACGAAGCACGTACGCGCGCGTTGTTGCAGGAAGCCTCCGCGGCGCCGCAGGGTCGCGTGGATGAACTGCTGCTGGCGGCGCTCGTGAAGACGCTGGCGGGCTGGAGCAAAGCGGCGGGCGTGCTGGTGGAACTGGAAGGGCACGGCCGCGAAGAGGTGATCGACGGCGTGGACCTCACGCGCACTGTCGGCTGGTTCACCACGCGCTATCCGGTGTGGTTCGAAGCAGCCGATGACGGCGCGAAAACGCTGGCGTCGGTGAAAACGACGCTGCGCGGCGTGCCGCACAAAGGCCTGCATTACGGCGTGCTGGAGTACCTCGCCGGTGCAGACGAGCAGGCGGCGATCGCGGCGTTGCCGCGCTCGCAGGTGAGCTTCAACTATCTCGGTCAGTTCGGCCAAAGCGGTCCGGGTGAAGGTGCCGGCGAAAGCCGCATGCGCATCGCCACCGGCGAGCACGCGGGCCAGGCGGCGGGCGCGCACACCGCGTTCTCGTATGCGCTCGAACTGAATGCGCTGATCGTCGACGGCGCGTTGTCGATCGACTGGCGCTACTTGCCGGGCCTGATCGATACCGCTCGCGCCCAAGCGCTCGCCGATACGTTCGAAGCCCAACTCGATGCGTTGCTGGCGGACCGCGACAGCAACGCCGCGGCGGCAACCCACAGTTTCGACAGCGATCTGGCCGGCGAAGACCTCGACGCATTGCTCGACCAGATCGGCGACTGAACGCGGCCGCCCAAGGGCGGCCTGTTCCAACGAAAAACAGTAGCGATTCTCATTAATGAGTGAACCAACCATGACGACGAATGCGGATTTCCGTCGCAAGAGCAACATCGAATCCGTGCACCGTTTGCTCGGCGTGCAACCGGGCCTGCTGACCCAGGCGTTGCAGGCAGGCGGCGATGATCCGTACTACTCGCAATATGTGTTCGAACTGGAAGGCGCGTTGTCGATCGACGCATTCGACGGCGCATGGCGCGATGTCGTCGCGCGTCACGAGATATTGCGCGCGGACTTCCGCTGGGAAGGGCTCGCGCAGCCCGCGATGATCGTCTACCGGCAGACCGACGCCGGCTGCGAATATGCCGACTGGCGCGAACTGCCGCAGGCCGAGCAGCACGCGCGCCTCGTGCAGGAATGGGACGCGCGCCGTGCGGTGGGGTTCGACCTTGCGCGCGCGGCTTCGCTGCAATTGCACCTGATCCAGGTCGCGGCGCAGCGCTTCTGGTTCGTGTGGCGGATGCATCACGTGCAACTCGACGGCTGGAGCCTGCCGATCGTGCTGCGCGAAGTGATGGCGCGCTATGCGGCACGCAGCGCGGGGCTCGGCGAGCCGCTCGCCCACGCGCCGAGCTTGAAGCGCTATCGAAGCTGGCTCGACGCGCAGGATCGCGACGCCGCCGAGGCACGTTGGTGCGACGCGCTCGCCGATCTCGACGTGCCCACGCCATTGCCCGCGAGCGCGGCGCAGCAGGATGCGCAGCGTCGCTATGCGGAGTTGCGTCTGCGGCTCGATTCGCAAGCAAGCGCCGCGCTCGTCGACTTCGCGCGCGCTCAGCGCGTGACGCTCGGCTCGGTGGTGCAGGCCGCGTGGGCGTTGTTGCTGGCGCGCCGCGCGGACCGCGACGAAGCGATGTTCGGCGTGACCGCTGCGGGACGGCCGGCGGAGATCGACGGAATGGACGCGATGGTCGGCGTCTTCATCAATACGGTGCCGATGCCGGTGCGGTTGTCGGCGGCGCAACCGTTGGGCGACTGGGTGCGCGCGTTGCAGGCGCAGTCGTTCGCGCTGCGCGCGGTCGAACACGTGCCGCTCGCGCGGATTCAGGCGGTGGCTAATGGCGGCCGTGCGTTGTTCGAAAGCATCGTCGTGATCGAGAACTATCCGGTCGACGCGCGCGGCGCGCGAGCGGGCGATCTGCAAGTCAGGATGCTCGGCGCGGCCGAGGTCCACGAGCCCGGCATGCGTTATACCGATGGGCGCAATCCTTATCCGCTCAGCCTGATCGTTGCGCCGGGCGCGCAGTTCGACTACGTGCTGGCCTACGACACGCGACGTTTTACGCATGAAGCCGTTGCGCTGGTCGGTGAACAATTGCGCGGACTGCTCGCGGAGTTCGCCGCGCATCCGGAGCGTGCGCTGGGGGAGATCGGATTGCCGGCGAGTTCTGTTGCGTCGACTTCGCATGCGATGTACACACCGCCCGCCGCCTCCGACACCTTGCTCGCGCGAATCGAGCAACACGTGCGCACGCGACCGGACGCGGCGGCGCTCGCCGACGGCACCGTATCGCTGACCTGGCGCGAAGTGTGGAACGCGTCGGGACGTTTGGCGCAACGCCTCACGGCAGCGGGCGTAGGCCGCGAATCACGCGTGGCGGTGGTGTTGCCGCGCGGTGTCGATTTCGTGCTGAGCGTGCTCGCGGTGTGGCGCGCGGGCGGCGCCTATGTGCCGCTCGATCTCGCCGCGCCGGTCGAGCGGCTCGCGTGGCAGGTGAGCGACAGTCAAGCGCGGTGTGTGATCGCCACGCACACGGTCGACGCATGGCTGCCCGCCGGCACGACACGGATCGAACCGGCCGGGACTTATAGCGGCGACGAGGCCGACGCATCGTGGCGTAGCGTCGACCTTGCACCGCCACTGCCGGGCCAACTTGCCTACCTGATCTACACATCGGGTTCGACCGGCCGTCCCAAAGGCGTGATGATCGCGCACGACGCGCTCGCCGCGTACCTCGACGCGCTGCTCACGCGCGTGCCGGCCGGCATCGAACGGGCGGCCTGTCTATCGACACCCGCCGCCGACCTCGGCCACACGACGCTGTTCGGCGCGCTGTGGGCGGGCTGGACGTTGCACATGCCCGCTGAAGCACTGAGTTTCGATCCCGACGCTTGCGGCGAGTATCTGCGCCGCCATCGGATCGACATCCTGAAGATCGTGCCTTCGCATCTCGGCGGATTGTTGCAGGCGGCGCAGCCCGAACAGGTGCTGCCCGCGCGCTGTCTCGTGCTGGGTGGCGAAGCGGCGAGCGGTGCGTTGCTCGAACGGATCGCCGCGCTTGCGCCGGACTGCGTGCTGCTCAATCACTACGGCCCGACCGAGACCACCGTGGGCGCGCTGACCTGGCGCAAGCGCGCCGCGGACATCGCGAGCCTGCCGCTCGGCCACGCGTTGCCGCATGCAAACGTACAACTGCTCGACGCGCACGGCAATCGGGCGGGCGACGCCGCTTACGGCGAAATCTGCATCGGCGGGGCGTCCGTCGCGCGCGGTTATGCGGGGCGGCCGGGTCTGACCGCCGAGCGCTTCGTTCCCGATCCGGCAGGACACGGCGCGCGGCTTTATCGCACCGGCGACCGTGGCCGCATCGACGAACAGGGGCGCTTCGTGTTTCTTGGCCGCCGCGACGATCAGGTGAAGATCCGCGGTTATCGCGTGGAGCCGGAAGAAGTCGGCGCGTGCCTGCGCGCGCTGCCGGGCGTGCGTGATGGGATCGTGGTGGCGCGTGCCGACGAAAGCGGCCGCGTGCAACTCCACGCGTTCGCGACCGGCGACGGCCTGCGCCCCGACGCACTGCGCGCCGCGCTTGCGCGCACGCTGCCGGACGCGCTCGTGCCGGACACGTTCACGGTGCTGGCCGCGCTGCCGCTCACGCCGAACGGCAAGATCGACCGCCGCGCGCTGACGCCGATGGAAGAGGGTGAAGGCGCCGCGACGCGCGCGCTCGTCAAGCCGCGCAACGAAGCGGAGGCGGCGTTGCTGGCGATCTGGCAGGCGGCGCTCGGCCGCGACGATATCGGCGTCACCGACAATTTCTTCGAAATCGGCGGCGATTCGATTCTGAGCTTGCGCATCATCGCGAAGGCGCGCCAGGCCGGACTCGGTCTGACTCCCAAGCAGGTGTTCGAACACCCGACGATCGAAGCGGCCGCAGCGGTCGCGCGCGCGGTCACGTCGAAAGCGCCGCGCGCGAGCCAGCCGGAGCGTGCGGCGGCATCGACGACGTTGCCGCTCACGCCGATTCAGGCGCGTTTTTTCGCGGAGCATCCGGCCGGCCCGAATCACTGGAATCAATCGATGCTGCTGGCCGCCGGCCAGCGTTTGTCGGTGGAGGCGTTGCGCGTCGCCGTGCAGGCGGTGATGGGACGCCACGACGCGTTGCGTCTGCGCTTCGCACGCGATGCGGCGGGCCACTGGACGCAGCGCTGCGCGCCGTCCGATGCGGGCGGCGTGGAGCACGTCGATCTGAGCGACGACGCGGATTGGCAGGCGGCTTTGTCGGTGCATGGCGAGAAGGTGCAGACCTCGCTCGATATCGGCGAAGGCCCGGTGTGGCGCGCGATGCTGTTCGACGTGCCGGATGGCGGATCGCGTCTGCTGCTGGCCGTGCATCACCTGAGCATCGACGGTGTGTCGTGGCGCGTGCTGCTCGAAGACCTCGACGACGCCTACGAACAGGCGCTGGCCCACCAGCCGGTCGCATTGCCGGCGCCCAGCCTCAGCTGGAGCGAATGGAGCGTGGCGCTGTCCGCGCACGCGCAGCGCGAGGTGGTCCGCGATGAATTGAGCTACTGGCGCACGCAGTTGTCGGCGGCGTCGAACTGGAGCGGCGAAGCACGCGCATACGGTGGCTTGCCGCTCGCGGCGCGCGTCGATGAAGTGGATTGCACGCTCGGCGCGAGCCGGACGATTGTGCGGCAACTGGATAGCGCGCGTACCCGGGCGCTGCTGCAAGACGTGCCGGGCGCCTATCGCAGCCGGATCGACGAGGTGCTGCTGGCGGCGCTGGTAAAGACGCTGGCGGGCTGGAGCGAAGCGGCTGGCGTGCTGGTGGAACTGGAAGGCCACGGCCGCGAAGAGGTGATCGACGGCGTGGACCTGACGCGCACGGTGGGCTGGTTCACCACACGCTATCCGGTGTGGTTCGAAGCCGCGGACGACGGCGTGAAAACTCTGGCGTCGGTGAAAACCGCATTGCGCGGCGTGCCGAACAAAGGCTTGCATTACGGCGTGCTGGCGTACCTCGCCGGCGCAGAGGAGCGCGCGGCGATCGCTGCGTTGCCGCGCTCGCAGGTGAGCTTCAATTATCTCGGCCAGTTCGGCCAAAGCGAAGGCGCGAGCGAAAGCCGCATGCGCATTGCTACCGGCGAGCACGCGGGCCAGGCCGCGAGTCCGCTCGAGCGCTGCGGGCATGCGCTCGCATTCAATGCATGGATCGTCGACGGCGCATTGTCGATCGAATGGCGCCACGTGCCGGGCGCGCTGAGTCCGGCTGTGGCGGATACGCTCGCGAGCGCTTTCGACACGCATCTGCGAGCGCTGATCGACCATTGCGCGACGGCGCCGCGCGCCGCGACGGCCGCGGATTTTCCGCTCGCCGGTCTCGACGAAGCCGGCTTGCAAGCGCTCGCTCTGCCGCTCGACAAGGTCGACGATATCTATCCCGCCACGCCGTTGCAGCAGGGTCTGATTTTCCACGCGCAATTGCGCCAGGGCAGCGGCACTTACGTGAATCAACTGCGCCTGACGCTGAGCGGCGCGCTCGACCCGGCGCGTCTCGCCGACGCGTGGCGTGCCGTGCTGGCGCGTCACGACGTGCTGCGCACGGCGTTCCACTATCGCGGCGACGGCGAACTGTTGCAAGTGGTGTATCGCGCGGCCGAGTTGCCGGTGGCGTTTCACGCGTGGCGCGGCGAAAGCAACGGCGTGCGCTACGACGACCGGCTGCATGCGTGGTGCGCGCAGGATCTCGCACAAGGCGTGGAGATCGGGAGCGCGCCGCTGATGCGCGTGAACGTGTTCGAGCGCCCGGACGGTTCTCACGATCTGATCTGGACCAGTCACCACGCGCTCACCGACGGCTGGAGCAGCGCGCGTCTGCTCGACGAGGTCGGTGCGCACTACGCGGCCGCCGCGCGCGGCGAGACCGCGCAGCTCGCGCCGCCGGGGCGCTATCGCGACTACGTCGCGTGGCTGGGCGCGCAGGCGTCGGCGGAAACGGTGTGGCGAGAACGCTTTGTGGGCTTCGACGATCCGGTCACGCTCGACGGCGCGCTCGGACGCACGGCGCAGCCGCGCCAGGGCCTGTTCCATTTTGAGCAGAGCATATCGGACGACGTCGAACGGACGTTGCGCGCCGCCGCGCAACGCGCGCAGGTGACGCTCAACACATTGATCCAGGGCGGCTGGGCACTGCTGCTCGCGCGCTACGGCGGCCGCGACGCAGTGATGTTCGGCGTGACGACCTCGGGACGCAGCGCGGGCAACGAGCGCGTGCCCGGCATCGACGCGATGCTCGGGCTCTTCATCAACAGCCTGCCGCTCGGCGTGCGGGTGCCCGCCGCGCGCCCGGCGGCCGAGTGGCTGCGCGAACTGCAGCGCGCCAACGCCGAGTTGCGCGAACACGAACACGTGTCGCTCGCGCAACTGCAACGCTGGCTCGGCCGCAGCGGCGGCGCGCTGTTCGACACGCTGCTCATTTTCGAGAACTACGATAGCGGCGAGCGGCGTGCAGACTCCGCGGCCGATGCAGGCGGTCTGACGGTCAGTGCGGCGGCGGCGGTCAATCGCACGCACTATCCGCTGACGTTGAGCGTCACGCCCGGCAACACGCTGAGCTTCGAATGGGCATGGGACGGCGAACATCTCGATCGCGCGACGGTCACGCGGCTGGCTGCCGATTATCTCGATCTGCTCGAACAACTTGCCGACGCGTCGGCCGTGGATTCGGTGGCGACAGTCGGGTCGATCGGTGTGCGGCAAGAACACGCTGAAGCCGGCGCCGATGCCGCTGCCGCTGCCGGCGTCGATGCGACCGGCGCACTCGCGCGGGCTGTCGCGCTGCCGGTGCGCGTGGCGCAAGCCGCGTCGCGTGATGGCGCACGCATCGCAATCGCTTGCGGCGAACGGCAGCTCGACTACCGCACGCTGAGCGCGCGTTCGCAGGCGCTCGCCGTCAGCCTGCTCGGCGCGGGTGTGGTTCGCGAAGCGCGCGTGGGCGTGTGCGTCGCGCGTTCGGAGATGCTGCCGCTCGCGTTGCTCGGCGTATTGACGAGCGGCGCGTGCTATGTGCCGCTCGATCCCGACTATCCGCTCGGTCGTCTGCGTCAGATGATCGAGGACGCGGGCATTCGGACCGTGGTCACCGATGCCGCGACTCGCACGCGGCTTGCCGATAGCGAGGCGCTGTTCGACGGCCTCCAGCTCGTCGATGTCGACACCGCGAGCCGCAGCGTCATCGAGGCCACTACGGCTCCAATCTCGCTCCCCGAACTGCTGCCGGAACAACTCGCGTATGTGATCTACACATCGGGCTCGACCGGCCGCCCGAAGGGCGTCGCGATCAGCCACGGCGCACTCGACCGCTTCCTCCATTCGATGACGCACGTGCCCGGACTCAACCGCGGCGACGTGCTGCTGTCGGTGACGTCGCCGTCGTTCGACATCTTCGCGCTCGAAGCCTATGCGCCGCTGCTGGTCGGCGCGCGGGTGGAAATCGCGTCGCGCGCCGACGTGGTCGACGGCGAACGGCTCGCCGCGCGTCTCGCGCAGACCCGCGCCACCGTGATGCAGGCAACGCCGAGCGGCTGGAAACTGCTGCTCGCAACCGACTGGCAAGCGCCCGCGGGTTTTCGCGCGCTGTGCGGCGGCGAAGCGCTCGCGGACGATCTCGCCGCGGCGCTGCGCGCACGCGGCGTCGAGTTGTGGAATCTGTACGGCCCGACCGAAACGACCGTCTGGTCGAGCGTGGCGCGCGTCGACGCCGGCGTGCCGATCACCCTCGGCGCGCCGATCGGCCACACCGCGCTGCGCGTGCTCGACGCGCACGGCCACCCGGTGCCGCGAGGCGGGGCGGGCGAGCTCTACATCGGCGGTGAAAATCTGGCGCGCGGCTATCTCGGCCGCGCGGACCTGACCGCCGAACGCTTCGTGCCGGATCCGTTCGGCGCGCCGGGCGCGCGCTTGTACCGCACCGGCGACGCGTGCCGTGTCGGCGTGGACGGCAGCCTGCGCTACCTCGGCCGCCTCGATCAGCAGGTGAAGCTGCGCGGCCACCGCATCGAGATCGGCGAAATCGAAGCGGTGCTGCGGGCGCAGCCGGGCGTGCGCGATGCGGCCGTCGTGCTGCTCGACGAAGGCGCGGCCGCGCGGCTCGCCGCGGCGCTGGTGCCGGCCGAACACGCGGAGCTGGCGTTGGCCGCTGTGCAGACCGCGGTGGCATCCGCGCTGCCGTCGCATATGGTGCCGACCGTCTGGCGAATCTGCGAAGCGCTGCCGCAAACCCCCAACGGCAAGCTCGACCGCCGCGCGCTCGCGCAGGCCTGCGCGGACGACGCCGCGCCCGCAGCCGCGCCACGCGCGCCGCGCAGTCCGCTCGAAGCGACGTTGGTGCAGACGTGGCAGCGCGTGCTCGGACAAAGCGCAATCGGCATCGACGACGACTTCTTCCAGCTCGGCGGCGATTCGCTCGCCGCGATGCGCGTGATGGCGCAATTGCGCGCGGCCGGCGTCGCGGCGTGCTCGCTTGAAATGCTGTTCGTGCAGCGCACGCCGGCCGCGCTCGCCGCGGCGATCGAGGAAGGCGCAGCGGACTGGCCGGGCAATCTCGTCGCGTTGAACGGCGCGCCGCAGACAGCCGGCACGACGCTGTTCTGCATTCATCCGGGCTTCGGTCTCGTGAACGGCTACGCGCCGCTCGCCGCCGCGTTGCAACGCGACGTGCGGGTCATCGGCGTGCAGTCGCCGCGCTACACCGAAGCGCAATGGCAGCCCGCCGACTTCGCCGGCTGGATCGCCGATTACGTTGCGCGGATTCGCGCGGCGCAGCCGCACGGTCCGTACCGGTTGCTGGGCTGGTCGCTCGGCGGTCTGCTCGCCGCGCATATCGCCGAGGCGCTCGAACGCGCGGGCGAACGCGTGGCGTGGCTCGGCGTGCTCGATGCCGATCCGGCGCCCGTGCCCGTCGATCCGAACGCCAGCGTGCTCGATGTGGACACGCTGCGCGACTATCTTGCGCCGCGCGCGCCGCAGCGCGCGGCGGCGCTCGACACGCTGGGCGCCGAGCCGTCCGGCGACGCCGCCGCGCTGCTCGCCCGGGCCCGCGCCGCAGCGCTGATCGACGCGGACGAAGCGGCCACGCTGCACAGCCTCGTCGACGTGGTGCGCCTGCAACGGCGTCTGCTCACGACACGGCGTCCCGCGCGGCTGCGCGCCGACATCGACGTCTGGCATGTCAGCGGCGCGACGCGCGGCGGCGCATCCGCGTGGAGCGTGGTCACCGCAGGCCGCGCGCACGTCGTGGCGGCGCTCGATACGACTCACGACGCAATCGTTCATCACCCGTCGGTGCTGAGCGCCGTGCGCGCGCTTCTGCGCGCGGGCGGCGCCACCGTAGACAACGGACGGCCGCAATGAGCGGCTTTCCCATCCCGATCATTTCCAGAAGGAGTGCGTAAGCATGGCCGTCGATCATTCTGTTTCTTTGCCGACGCTCGATCTGCTCGGCATCGGTTTCGGTCCTTCGAATCTGGCGCTCGCGATTGCGCTCGACGAGGACGCGCGCGCGACCGGACGTCGCCTGAAAACCGGCTTCATCGAAAAGAAGCCGGACTTCGCGTGGCACAACGGCATGCTGTTGCAGGACAGCCGGATGCAGATTTCGTTTCTGAAGGACCTCGTCACGCTGCGCGATCCGTGCAGCCCGTTCTCGTTTCTCAAGTATCTGCAGTCGCAGGGACGGCTCGAAGACTTCGTCAATCTGCGCAGCTTCCTGCCGACCCGCATCGAGTACGACGGTTATCTGCGCTGGGCCGCGTCGTCGTTTGGCGAGCAGATTCATTACGGCGAGGCCGTGCTCGGCGTCAAACCGCGCAGCGCCGGCGGCAAGGTGCGCGCGCTCGAGGTGACGTCGCGGCGCGCGGACGGCAGCGAAACCACGCGCATCGCAGCGAACCTGGTGATGGCGGTGGGCGGCCGTCCGTCGCTGCCCGCGCCGCTTGCGGCGCTCGTCGAACGCGGTGCGCCGGCTGCGCGCCGCCTCGTGCATTCGTCCGGCTATCTGCCGCAGATCGACGCGGCGTTGAGCGCGAGCCGCGCCGAGGCGCAGGCGGCCGGCCGCCGCGTGCGCGTGGCCGTGCTCGGCGGCGGACAGAGCGGCGCGGAGATCTTCCAGGACCTGGTTCAGCGCGGCAGCCTCGACGACGATCTCGACGTGAGCCTCGTGATTCGCGGCAGCGCGCTCAAGCCCGCCGACGACAGCCCGTTCGTCAACGAAATCTTCAATGCCGACTTCACCGATTCGATCTATCGCCGCTCGCCGGAGGAGCGCCAACGCTTTTTCGACGAATACCGCGGCACCAATTATTCGGTGGTCGACGTCGATCTGCTCGAACGCCTTTACGAGCTGTTCTACATGCAGAAGGTCAGCGCGCAGCCGCGTCACACGCTGCTGACGCAACGGCATCTGACCGCTGCGACACCGGGCCGGCACGGCCTCGCGCTGACGTTCGACGACCTCGCGCGCAACGTCACCGAAACCAGCGAGTTCGATGTGGTGGTCGCGGCGACCGGCTACCGGCGCGACGACCATCGACGCCTGCTCGAAGGTCTTGCGCCGTATCTCGGCGACCACGCGGTGGGCCGCGATTACCGGCTCGAAACCCGCGAGGATTTTCTGCCGGGCATCTGGATTCAAGGCGGCTGCGAAGCCACCCACGGCCTGAGCGACACGTTGCTGTCGATTCTCGCAACCCGTTCGGCCGAGATTTGCGCGTCGCTGCACGACGCTTACGAAACGCTCGCGCAACAGCGCGCGCATGCCGTCGCGTAGCGCACGCACGGCAAACCATTTTTTGACAAGTCACGGAACACAACCATGAACCAGGCTCTGAGCCCCGCGCCGCTGCGCGAAACGACCAGCGCGGGCGACAGCGAATATTCGTCGTTTTCCCATGCTTTGCCCGACGGCCGCGTGTGCTGCGTGCAAGTGCTCGCGGGCGGCAGCGTCGCGCTGCACGTCGACGGCGAAGCCCAGGCGCTGCTGACCGCGCGCTTCGATTCCACCCACGTGTCGATCGACAACCTCGCGGCCGACGCCAGCAGCATCGCGCGCCAGCCGGCGGAAATCTTTCTGCCGCTGCTCGCCGAGTATTTTTGCCGTCCGGCCCACGTGTCGACCATCGAAATCACGTTGCCGGTGGACCGCGCGTGGGCGCTCGAAGCAGTGCGCAAAGGTATCTTCGACGAAATCGGTGAAACCTCCGGCGGTTGCCGTCTGCGCTGCCGTCGCGCGAGCTTCTGGCAGCATCCGGCGATGTGGTTGCGCGCGCCGTCGAGCGCGGGTTTCGCGCAGCGCTACACGCTGACGAATCATCACCGGCATCCGGTGCGGCCGCCCAAGCCGCGCGGCGTCGTGTACGAGCGGCAACTGCCGCATCTCGATCTGACGTTCTCGCTGCGCACGATCGACGGCGAACGCGATCTCGAGCTGTTCAATCGCTGGATGAATCTGCCGAACGTCGCGAGCGTGTGGGACCAGGCCGACGACACGATCACGCATGCGCGCTTTCTGGCCGACCAGGAAGCCGATCCGCATACGCAGACGCTTTTCGGCTGCTTCAACGGCGAGCCGTTCGCGTACTTCGAGGTGTACTGGGTGAAGGAGGATCGCCTCGCGCCGTTCTGCAACGCGGGCGATTACGACCGCGGTATTCACATCCTGGTGGGCAACCGTCGTCATCAGGGGCCGGCCAAACTCGAAGCATGGCTGCGTTCGCTGTTCCACTACGTGTTCCTCGACGATCCGCGCACCCAGACGATTTACGGCGAACCGCGTATCGATAATGCGCGATGGATCGATTACATGCAGGAGCAGGGCGGCGTGAAACAGAGGGAATTCGACTTTCCGCATAAACGCGCGGCTCTCGTCAGCCTCGCGCGCGAAACCTACTTCGAACACTTTGGACCCCGATAGAGCCGCAATGCGGGAAGAAGGAGCGCTTCGGCGCTCCTTTAGCTTCGGAGAGCGAAATCATTCAACGAAACGTCACTTGACAATTGTTTTGTCGCCAGGATTAAATAAGAATCATTATCAATTGTGATGCGATTTGGATCGTGAGAGAACGTCACTCAATGACTCGTCGATACGCAGTATCGAATCGCCTCATCTGCGCGCTGGCCGACGCGCCGCCTACGCCGTGAGCGCTGTGTCGAACCTCTTTTGCCTGCCGTTCGCGGGCGGCAGCGGCGCGGTCTTCCATCCGTGGCGCGCTATCGCGCCCGACACGTTGCGCGTCACGCCGCTCGCTTTGCCGGGACGAGGCGCACAGTGGGGCGAGCCGCTCGTTGGCGCATGGGCGCCGTTGCTCGATTGTCTGTACGCGCAGATCGAGTCGTCCGCGCGGGAGCCTTATGCATTGTTCGGCCACAGCATGGGCGCGCTGATCGCGTTCGAGTTGGCCCACCGCCTGCGCGAATGCGGGCTGCCCGCACCGGCGTTGCTGATCGTATCGGCGAGCCGGCCGCCTCGTATCGCTCACCGTTTGTCCGACACCGACTGGCGCACCTGTTCCGATCGGCATGTGCTCGACACGTTGTTCGGAATCGGCGGCGCCGATCCTGCGTGGGAGAACCGCGAGTTGCGCGAGCTGATGCTGCCGGTCGTGCGCAACGACTTCCAGCTTTGCGCGGATTACCGCTATCGCGAGCGCCCGCCGCTCGCCACGCCGATCCATGTTCTCGCCGGCCGTGACGACAGCGGCTGCCCGTTTGCGCCCGCGTATGCGGCATGGCGCGACGAGTCGAGCGGCGCCACCACCGGCCGGGAAATCGACGGCGGACACCTGTTTCTTCGCGACGATCCGGCCGCCGCCTTCGCGGCGGTCATGGACGCCCTCGGCAGTTCGCCGGGCGCCCCCCTTCACTCAATTCTGTCAGGAGCCACGCATGTCGATCGACGTCCGGGAAGCACCCGCTGAGATCCAGCTCACCGATACCGTTTTGCAGAAAGGCCGCACGCGCTTGCCGGTCATGAGCGCGCCCGCCGGCGCCGCCGACATTCTCGAGCGTGGCTGGCACGCCGCGATCCACGCGCATCTGGCGCGCGACGGCGGCGTGCTGTTGCGCGGTTTCGCCGACATGAGCATCGAGCGCTTTCACGAATTCGCGAAGAGCTTCGGTTCGCCGCTGCTGTCGTACGAGTTCGGCTCGACACCGCGCAGCGAAGTGAAGAAGGGCGTGTATTCGTCGACCGACTATCCCGCGCATCAATGGATTCCGCAGCATAACGAACAGGCGTACACGACGAACTGGCCGATGAAGATCTGGTTCTACTGCGACATCGCGCCGGCCGATCGCGGCGAAACGCCGGTGGCCGATGCGCGCGCCGTGTACCAGGGCATCGATCCCGCGCTGCGCGAGCGCTTCGCGAGCCGCAAGCTGATGTACGTGCGCAACTACGGCGGCGGTCTCGATCTGACGTGGCAGCAGGTCTTCAACACCGACGACACGGCAGTTGCCGAAGCGTATTGCCGCGCGCACCAGATCGAGTGGGAATGGAAAGAAGACGGCAACCTGCGCACGCGGCAGATTTGCCAGGCGGTCGCGCGGCATCCGCGCACGGGCGAGGACGTCTGGTTCAACCAGGCGCATCTGTTTCATGTGTCGTCGCTGGAGGAGGTGACCCGCGAGGCGCTGCTCGACATCGTCGAAGAAGAGGACCTGCCGCGCAACGTCTATTACGGCGACGGCACGCCGATCGCCGATCACGAACTCGACAGCGTGCGCGCGGTGTACGACGCGCACCGGCTCGATTTCGCATGGCAAAGCGGCGACGTGATGATGCTCGACAACATGTTGCTGACCCACGGCCGCGCGCCGTTTTCCGGGCCGCGGCGAATCGTCGTGGCGATGGCGGAGCCGCACGGCGCGTAAGCGCCCATTGCTCATCGTTGCCATCGCTGCGATTGCTGCGATCGCCAATCCATCTGTTTGAACGTACACGAGGTCCCATCATGCAAGAACCGAGACCGGTTCAGAAGCAGGCGCTGGCGCATGCGCTGATATCTTCGCGGCGAGCGTTGATCGATACCGCTTCGCGCATCGTCGGTTGCCGGCGCGGCGGCGAGGATGTCGTTCACGACATCTGGCTGCGACTGGAAGAAGCCGACGAGTTCGGCGAGATCCGCCAGCCCGGCGGCTACATTGCGCGGATGGTCCGCAACCATGCGATCGACCGTTGCCGCCGCCTGAATCTCGAAGCCTGCTACGGCGCGCCGGAAGAGGCCGCGCTCGACATCGCGTGCGACGAGCCGTCGCCCGAACAGGCCAATATGAATTGCCAGGCCATGTGCATGCTGGAGGACGCGCTCGACGCGCTGCCCGAACGCTCGCGCACGGCCTTTTGCCTGTACTACGTGTACGGATACACGCAGCGCGAGATTTCGGATCGTCTCGGTGTTTCGTCGACGCTCGTCAATTGCATGGTGCGCGATGCGACCGTGCATTGCCGCGCGCGGCTCGAAGCGTACCGGCCGGGTCAATGAATGCGATCCGCGCGGCACTGTTCGCGCGAACCTACTCGAGTCATGCTAACCAGGAGAAGTAAATCATGAGTTTCGATAACGACGACGCCATCTACCAGGTGGTCATCAATCACGAAGAGCAGTACTCGATCTGGCCGGATTTCAAGGAAGTGCCGGCAGGTTGGAGCAAGGTGGGCGTGCAGGGCAAGAAGCAGGAATGCCTCGAACACATCGAAAAGGTGTGGACCGATATGCGGCCGCTGAGTTTGCGCCGCGCGCTCGAGCAGCAGTCTGCTTGACGCCGGGTGATCGGTTCGATTCGCTCAATGAGGGTGTGGGGTGTCACGCGCGATTCAGCGACATCGTGGCGCCCCGATCGCGTTCATCGCGAGCAGGTATCCGACGTATCGAGCCGGATCATCTGCCCGTGATGCAGTACCGTGAATGCATCGGCGGGCAGGCCGGCTTCGTGTGTGGCTTCGGCGAGTTTTTTCGGCGGTTCGTCGAGCGGCTCGTCGGCCAGTTCGAACGTTCCCCAATGAATGCCGATCGCTTTTTTTGCATGCACGTCCTGGAAAATCTGCACGGCCTGCTGCGGATCGACGTGCTGAGGTCCCATGAACCAGCGCGGCGCATACGCGCCGATCGGAATCAGCGCGAGGTCGACACAGCCGAACGCCGCACCGAGCCGTTTTGAGTCGGCCGAATAGCCGGTATCGCCGGCGAAATACAGCGAGAACGGATGCGCCGCGTGCGGCGGCGTTTTCGCGACCCAGCCGCCCCATAGCGTTTCGTTGCGGTCGGTCAGGCTGCGCGCCGACCAGTGCGTCGACGGCACGAACCAGAAGTCGAGCCCCGCGGCTCGTGTGTGGTCGCCCCAGTCCAGTTCCTGCGCGTTGACGATCCCTTTTCTCTCGAGCCAGTCCTTGATGCCGAGCGGCACCAGAAACAGCGGCGCCCCGCCGGGCTGTGCGTTCAACGCCTGAACGCTCGCCGCGTCGAGATGATCGTAGTGGCTGTGCGAGATCAGCACGATGTCGATATGCGGCAGTTCCGCGAGCGACAAACCCGGCGGCACGTGCCGCTTCGGTCCGATGAACGAGAACGGCGACGCGCGTTCGGAAAACACCGGATCGGCGAGGATGTTTACGCCGTCGATCTGCAATAGCACGCTTGCGTGGCCGATCCACGTCAGCGTGTTTTCGCTGCGGTTCTGCTTGAGCCACGCAACGTCCGGACGGTCGACGGGAAATGCGTAGCCGTTCTCCGGCGGCAGCGGCAGATGATGAATCAGACGCTCCCAACGCCACTTCCAGACCGAGCCGCGGGCGAGCGGACCGTCCGCGTTTTCGAAACCGTTCTCCGTGTGCGGCGCATGATGAATGCCGCTCGCGGCGATGCGCTCAGGTGACGGATCGATTTCCTGCGCGCCTGCCGTGCAGATCGAAGTAGCGGCGCACAGCGTGAAGGCGATGCAAAGCAGGGGCAGGCGCAATGAACGTGGCATCGGCAATGGACGAAGCCGCCAGGCGGCTGTAGCAGAGCGTGTTGGGTGTCACAGTGTAACCGGCGGTGGTTGAGTTCGCCGTGGCCGTAACGGCTTCTCCGTTGTGCAGGGAATTTTCATTCCGGGCATGACGCATGCGAACCCGGAGGAACGCGCCCGGTTTCCGGACGACGATCCTCATGACGGTGCTGTGCGCGCCTAACCGCAATGGAGCCTCTATGTATTCTGAAACCGTGAACCAGATTGCCTCGCATCAACGTGACACCGCCGCTGCAACGGCTTTCGATTACTCCAGTGAAGTTTTTGCCGGCGTCGAGAAATTGGTCGAGTTGAATGTACAGACCGTAAAAACATCGCTTTCCGAGCAACAGGCATTGGCGGACGCGGCTCTTTCCGCCCAATCGCTCAGCGAGATCATCGATCTGCAATCGCAGCAGCTTCCTGCCGCCGTTACCAAGACGTTTGCCTACTGGCGGCATGTGGAAGACATCGCGGCCCATACGCGGGAAGGACTCTTCACGGCGTGGCAGCAGCAGTTCGATCGTTCTCTCAGGACGTTCGCGGATAGGGTCGGCGTTGCGTCTGAGGTAGTCGAGGACGAGGTGCAGCAACTCGGCGAGACGAGTGTGCTGGTCACGGAGCAGGCCGTTGCCGCTTCTGCCGGGCCGGTTGCGATCGTGGACAGTTTGGGCCAGGTGGTTTCTTCAGAAGATGCGCGGCGCGATCTGCACTAGTTTTGCGCCGTTAATGGCGCGGGTAACCTGGCGATAAGGACGGGGACGCGCCGGAACAGACGCGCCGTCCTCATCGCTCACGCGTGTCGCGCACCGCTCGATCGCAATCGCTCACGCGGTTTGACGAAATGCCTTGCGGACCGTGCCGCCCAACCACGTAGCGATCCCCGAACGACCGGCAACGCCGATTGTCCGGCGCGGCCCGAGCACGATCGCGCTGACGCACAGCGCCAGCAACAGCGTGACGCGCGGCGCCTCGGCAAGCGATGTAACAAGCGTGGCCACCGCGGGCCGCGTCTGCCCGCGTACGACCGGTACCGATGGCGGCGTGCGGTTCGCCACGAGCAGCGCCTCGCGCGACGCCGCCATGCGCAGCAGAATCGCGGACTCGGTTTCGTTAGGGATAGGTTCGTGATTCATTTGAGCGCCTCTTTCAACGTGTCGAGATCGTCGCGGATCTCCTTCTGCAGAATATGGAGCGACCGTCCCGGCTTCTGCGCGCGAACGATCAGCAGCGAGACCACGAATACCACCAGCCACATCGCCGCGATACCCCATACCACCGGGATGAAATAGCGCGTGCCCCAGGCCGTGGCGATGATCGCAATGCACACGAACGAAAGAGTGAACAGACCCGCGACAGCCAGCGCGACGAATGCGCTCAACTCGCGGACCAGACGCTTCCTCGTCTCCTCGAGTTCGACACCGAGGAGCTCGCCGTAATCGGTCGCCCGTTCGACGCAGAATCTGCCGACGTTGCGCCATTTCGTCACTTTCGAACGCATGGACATTGCGGAACTCCTCATGCTGGCCTGTTTGCGTGGACGTCGCCGCCAGGCGACGCCAATCACTTCAACTCATCTCCGGCGCGGCGACCCGCCTGCGTTGTCGCGCAAGCGTTTCCCGATAGATGCCGGGGACGGTCGCCAGTTGCGCGGGCGTGCCGTCCTGAACCACACGGCCGCGATTGATCACGACGATGCGATCGAAAGTCTGCAACGTAGACAACCGGTGAGCGATCGCGATCACGGTGCGGTTCTGCATCAGGCGTTCGAGCGCCGACTGGATCGCGAGTTCGGATGTCGTGTCGAGCGCCGAAGTCGCTTCGTCGAGTAGCAGAATCGGCGAATCCTTGAGAACCGCGCGCGCGATGGCGATTCGTTGCCGTTGTCCGCCGGACAGTTTCGCGCCGCGATCGCCGGCAATCGTGTCGAGTCCACTGGGCAACGCATCGATGAAGTCGAGACAGTTGGCGTCTTCGCAGGCGCGGCGAACTTGAGCCTCAGTCGCGTCCGGCACACCGTAGCGGATGTTGTCGAGCAACGAGCGGTGAAACAGCGACGCGTCCTGCGGCACGATCGAAATCGCCGTTTGCAGGCTGTGCAGCGTGACGCGCGAAATGTCCTGCCCTGAGATGCGCACGCAACCCGTTTGCGGCTCGTAAAAATGCTGGATCAGCGCGAACAGCGTCGACTTGCCCGCTCCGGAAGGACCGATCAGACCCACCCGCTCGCCGGCGCGAATGCTCAGATTGAATTCGTTCAGCAGCGGCCGGCGGCCGGCATAAGCGAACGACACGTTGTCGAATTCGACGGTAGCCTGGTCGATCTGCAACGGCTGCGTATTGCCGCGTTCGGCCATCTCGTGCGGAATCAGCAGGGTTTGCGTCGCTTCGCCCAGACGCGCGACGTGCTGCGTCAGATCGACGAGCGCGACAGCGAGATCGCGCGTGCCGTGCAGGATCGCGAAGCCGAGCGAACTGATCAGCACGACGTCGCCGGTCGTCGCGCGGCCCTGGGTCCAGAGCCACAAGGTCCAGCCGAGCAGCCCGGCGGAGAAGAGCGCGGTGGCGATCGAGTGCAGCAGCCGCAGTTTTTCGAGGTAGAGCAGGCTTCGCGTGCGGGCCGTGCCTTCGCTGCGCAAATGAGTGTCGAGCCGTTTGCGTTCGAGCATCAGCGCGGAAAACGCGCGCACGAGACTCATATTGCCGATGACATCCACCATTTCGCCATCCACCGACGCGGCTTGCGACGCAAACGCCTGATGCCGCGCCGTTCCTTTGCTCGCGAGCCGGAACAGCCATAACGCGAGGCCGGCCGACACCGCGACGAGCGCCATGCTCATCGGGATGCTGACGATCCCGACCATCGCGATGGAGCCCACCACGGTCAGACACGGCGGCAGCGCGGTCCACGCGACGGTGTTCTCGACGGTATAGACGGCGTTCGCCATTGCCGATACGCGGCTCGACAGCACGCCGGGTTGTTTGTCGGAGAAAAACACCGGCGCGTGCGCGCTCAGATACGAGAACATCTCGTTGCGAATGTCGCCTGTCACCGCGACGAACGCACGCGCGGCGACCCAGCCGCCGATCCGCCAGAACAGGTTGTCGGCCAGAATCAGCACGACCAGGATCGTGAACGCGCGAATGACGGTTGCCGGATGCGTGCGGCCGTTGGGCAATGCGTCGATCAGGTTGCGGATCCCGTATTGCGACGCCAGCGCGCAGCCGACGGCGATCAGGACGCTCGCCATCACCACGCCATGCGCAAGCTTGCGGCGGCCGATATAGCGCCAGAGCAGGCGCACCGGTTTGCCCGCATATCGCGAGATTTCACGCGAGCGCCGGCGTCGGCGCACCCGTCCGGCGCGACTGTGGTCGGCATCGTCTGCAAGTTGCATTGCATCGGCTCCGTAGCGGTGACAGAGCGAGGACCTTGCTGGCGGCGGCGAGCGCACTCGACGGCGGCAAGAAGGATGGGATGGTTCGCTCCCGCAGACGAGAAGCGCAACCGCCGTGCCACGCGGCGCGCCACAATCCCGTTTATTCCCGCCAGCGGCGCAGTGCATGGTTTGCGAGCGTTTTTATCAGGCTCGACGGCGATACGAGCGTGCCCTTTTACGCAAAGGTGATTTCGATTCCCGGCACTTCTGAGGCCGCGGCCCCGCACCTATAGTCGGGTCAGCTTCGGACGCCGGCCCACACTCGACGATGGCGTCGCCCGAAGCTCCCCTCATCGAAAGGAGCAGACTCATGTTGACCAGGACTTCCGCCGCGCTTCTCGCCGAATCCGCTGATGACAACGCAAACGCGGCAAATGCCGCCGCGGACGTGACAGCGGACGCGCAATACTTCGAATACACGTCGTCCGCGAATCCGATTGGCGCGAAGCTGATCTCGCGCGTGCCGTTCCGCAATTTCGCGCCTTCGCTTTATGCGGACGGCGCGACCCGCATCGTGCCGCTCGATCTCTCCGAGGAATTAGGTTGCCCCGGCCCGGCGACCGGTCCGGGTCTGAGCGCCAATTTTCTGCGCATCAACGCGGGAGAGGCATTGACGCTCGCGCCGAACGCGACCTCGCAGGTTTGCTACGTGATCAGCGGCACGGGTAGCGTGACGCAGCGCGACACCGGTTTCCCGTTCGCGCAGGGCGATTTCTTCACGCTGCCGGGCGGCGCTGCCGCGGTGCTGTCCGCCGACGAAACGGCCACGCTCTATTACGTCAACGACGCGCCGTTGCTCACGTATCTCGGCGTGTCGGGCGTGAATGCGCGTTTCGCGCCGACGCTCTATCCCGCCGCACAGGCGCAGGCAGCGTTGCGCAAAGTGTCGGAGGAAGCGAATGCGGGCCTTCGCAATCGCATCAGCGTGCTGATGGGCAACGCACACTTCCCGCAGACGCGGACCGTCACGCACGTGTTGTGGGCGATGTTCGGGATCGTGCCGCCCAACTCGGTGCAAAAGCCGCACCGCCACCAGTCGATCGCGCTCGATTTCATTGCGGGCGGCCAGCCGGGCGTCTATACGCTGGTCGGCACGGAACTGGACGAGCACGGCAATATCGCGAATCCGACGCGGGTGGATTGGGAGGCCGGCATGGCGTTCGTGACGCCGCCGGGATACTGGCACGCGCATTTCAATGAAACCGACGAGAACGCGTACGTGATTCCGATTCAGGACGCCGGCTTGCAGACTTACTTGCGCACGCTCGATATCCGCTTTGCCCGCTGAGGTTGAAGCGTCGACGCGAGTTCGCCGTCCCAGTATGGCGGCTCGCCGATTGCCTCCGCGTAGAAATCCACGAACGCGCGCACTTTCGACGACACGATTTTCTTCGGCGGATAGACCGCCCAGATCGCGGGTTCGGCGCGCCCGGTGCGCGCTTCCCAGGCGGGCAGCGCGTGCACGAGGCGCCCTTCGCGCAGTGCGGTGGATGCGAGCCACGTCGGCAGAAGCGCGAGGCCGCAGCCGGCCACCGCGAGTTCGAGCACGGCTTCGGAGTCGTCGGCGCGCAAACGGCCTTGCAGTTCCACCAGTACCTGTTCCGCCGATGCCTTTGCGTCCGTCGCGCGTGTGAACGACCATTTGTCGTCCGGCAGCAGCGCGAGGCGTAGCGCGTTGTGCGTGGCCAGATCTTCAGGGATCCGAGGCATTCCGTTGCGTTCGAAATACGCAGGGCTGCCGCAGACGATGCGCCGATGCGGCGCAATGCGTCTCGCCATCAACGACGAATCGGACAGCACGCCGATCCGGATCGCCACGTCGATGCCGGCTTCGATCATGTTGAGTGTGGCGTCGGTCGACACGATGTCCAGGTCGATATCGGGAAAGCGCGCCATGAACGCAGGCAGATGCGGCACGATATGACGGCGTCCGAATGCCGACGGAATCGTCACGCGCAATACGCCCTGCGGCGTGAGATTCAGCGACGACGTGAGCTGGCGCGCGTCGTCGAGTGCTTCGAGCGCGAGCAGCGCGTGTTCACGAAATACCCGGCCGCCCTCGGTCAAAACGAGCCCACGCGTCGAGCGGTTGAATAGCGCGATGCCCAGATCTTTTTCGAGTTCGCTCACATAGCGCGAAACAGTCGAGGTTTTGACGGCGAGTTCATGAGCCGTCTTGCTGAAGCTCTGCAGTTCCGCTGCGCAAACAAAGGCCCGTACCGCGGCAAAATAATCCATGGCGTGTCTGACGCTCCGATTCTCTGACGCGAACCGGGCGTTCTTCCGAAGAGGATTGGGTGAAAGTGAATACCGATGACGGCGAAACCGATGATCCGGAGCGCCTCGCCCGCAAGTATACGGCGCGCACGCTACGCGCCCAGATAGCCGAGCGCCGAAGCCTTCAAGGTAGCGGCGGCGCGCGTCGAACATTCGAGCTTGCGAAACACGCTTTCCACATGCGTGCGCACGGTGCTCGGGCTCAGGTCCAGAATGCGCGCGACTTCCTTGTTGCTCGCGCCGAGACTGATGTGTTTGAGCACTTCCGCTTCTCGCGGCGACAGCAGTCCGGACTTCGGGCTGCGCGCACGGTCGATGGAACCGGCTGGTTCGTCGAGCTCCGCACCAACGGTGGCCTTGACCACCTCGGCGTCGAAGCGGCCTGTTTGCGCTGCTTCATCGAGCAACGCTGCGGCGCGCTCCGCGGAGAATGCCGCTCGCCACGGGCGATCCGAGCGCAGCGCAGTCCATGCGGCGGCGACGGCCAGAATCCGCGCTTCGCGTCCGATTGCAGCGCCGGCGCTGTTCCGAAAATAACCCGAGCCGTCCAGACGTTCGTATGCAAAGGACGCAATCTCCGACTCCCGCGCCAACCCTTCGATCTGCTGGCCCGCGCGCGCGGTCCAGTAAGGCACGAGGCGCACCTTTTCCCACGCCGCGCGCGTGAGTTCGCCGGCAGTGTTCCAGATCGTGTTGGGAACCGCCATGCGTCCCATCCCATGCAGCAGCGCTGCCGTGTAGGTCGTGCGCCGAACTTCGTCGCCGGTCCCGAGACGCGCGCAGCATGCAGCGGCTGTTTCGGCCACTCGGCGTGAATAGCCCGTCATCCACGGGAGCTTCAGATCGATCACGTCGGCGACGATTTCCGGCCTGCTGACGAGCTGCAACGCCTGCGTGGACAACGGGTCGTCATGCGGTTGCGCCGGCAAAGCGTCGAGTTCCTTGAGCCACGTTGCAGCACGAGCGCAGGCGAGCTGCGCGATTTCCTTCGGATACTGCCGCCCCGCCTTTTGCGCGATCAAGGCTTGCGCGCCTTCAAGGCCATACACGCGGCTCAGGATCTCGAGGTCGCCGGCCACCGCGACGATGAACACCGCAGCGGGCACGTCGCGCCCCGCGCGCTGGTCTGGAAAGCCGCCGCCGTCCCAGCTTTCGAAGATGCGCCGCAGCGCTTCCTGAGTGGTGTCGGCGAGACCGAGCATGTGGGCCACTTCGCCCGACACCTCGCAATGTATCTGCGCAAGCGGCGTGATCGCGGCGCCGAATTGCGCCGGCGATTCTTCGCGCCCGCTCCAGTTGGGCCGCATCGCGAGCATCGCCGCGCGCGCGCCGACGTCGTCGCCGAGCCAGTCGGAGAATCCGGCGGCATTCGCGGTGCAGCCCGACCATCTGAGAAGCGACACTTCCTTCACGGCGTCGCACTGCGCGTCGTCCAGACCCGCCTCCGCCGCGAGCCGTGCCGCCAGCCAGCCGGTGCGCGGCGAGTGGTCGGTCGGCTGTCCCATGCTGAGGTCGCCGATGAACGCTAGCGCCTTGGCGGCATCCAGCACGCGGATTGCAGAAACGTCTTGCATAGCTTTCGACCTTCGTTGTGATGACCTGCTTATCCGGCGACGTGTTTGCCGACCCGGTTTGCCGCTCGATTTGCCGACTCGGTCATTCGACCGATACAGGAATCCGGCCGAACAGCGCATCCTTCAATCCGCTCGCTGCTTCCCAACTGCTGCACGACTTTTTCCCAACCGATCAAGCCTTCAAAGAGGATGAACATGATGAACACCCTGCTCAAAAAATGCCTGGCCGCCACGCTGATGCTCGGAGGCCTGCTGACGCTGGCCGCCGTGACGCCGGCCGGCGCCGCAACGTCGAACGACGACCTCAAGGGCAAGAGCGTCGTGCTCGTGCACGGCGCATTTGCCGACGGCTCCAGCTGGAACAAGGTCATTCCGCTGCTCGAAGCAAAAGGCCTGCACGTGGTGGCGGTGCAAAACTCCCTGAAGTCGCTCGACGACGATGCCGCGGCCACGCATCGCGTGATCGAACAGCAGACCGGTCCGGTGATCCTGGTCGGCCACTCGTGGGCCGGTGCGGTCATCTCGCAGGCCGGCAACGACGACAAGGTCAAGGCGCTTGTCTACGTGGCGGCGTTCGCGCCGGACAGCGGCCAATCGATCAACGACATCCTCAAAGGCAAGCCGGCGCCGGTCTGGGCGCCTGAACTGCGCAAGGATTCGGCGGGTTACCTGACACTGTCCACAGACGCGATCCTCAAGGACTTCGCGCAGGACCTGCCGCCGGCGCAAGCCCGCATCGTAGCAGCGACGCAAGGCCCGTGGTTTGCAGGCTGCACCGACGACAAGGTGAGCGACGCCGCGTGGCACAACAAGCCGTCGTGGTACGTGCTGACGCAGCAGGACCGCATGATCCCCGCGCCGTTGCAGGCAGCCATGGCGCAGCAGATCGGCGCGACGGTGGTGAAGGTGGATGCGAGCCATGTCGCGATGCTGTCGAAGCCGACGGAAGTCGCAGCGGCGATTATCGCGGCGGCTCGCACGGCGAAGTGAGCGCGGCAGCCTGGGCGATCGATCGATGCCTGGGCTGCCTCGGGCGCGCATCTGCCATCTGCGCCAGGTCGCTGATGCGCGCCTTCGTAACAGAAGTCAAAGAAGAATCAGACAATCCCGCCGAGTTTGCCGCCCGCGCGATTCACGAGAATGTACTGCAGCTTTTCGAGCGACAGCGGCTTGGTGAGGTGATAGTCGAAACCCGCAGCCAGCGCGCGGGATTTATCGGATTCGGCCGCATAGCCGGTGAGCGCGACCAGCATCACGTCGTCGAGACGGTTATCCGCGCGGACTGCCTGCGCGACCTCGAAGCCGTCCATCTCCGGCATGCCGACATCGATGATCGCGACTTCGGGCAACGTTTCCTGAATCAGATGGACTGCCTCGCGCCCGCTGTCGCACAGCGTGACCTGGTGTCCTTCGAGTTCCAGCAGCACGCCCAGCGATTGCAACGCATCCGCGTTGTCGTCCACGAGCAGCAGACGCACGGGGCCCACCTCCGTATCGTGGGGCGCATCGGCGGTGCCCGGCGAATCGCTGTGGGAGCGCAGAATCGGCAGCCGCAATTTGACCGACGTGCCTTTGCCGGTTCCTTCGCTTTGCAGCGAGATGGTGCCGTCGTGAAGCTCGACCATGCGCTTCGCGACCGCGAGCCCGATACCCAGGCCGCCCTCGGCGCGTGCATTGCCGCGCGCGGACTGCGCGAACAGTTCGAACACATGCGGCTGGATCGAACTGTCGATGCCGATACCGTTGTCGTTCACTTCGATCACGACCACGTCCTTGTTGCCCGAGCCCGTTTCGTCGTCGACCACTTTCACTGCGAGCTCGATCGTGCCGCCGATCGGCGTGTACTTCGCGGCGTTGGACAGCAGGTTGCCGAGTACCTGGCTCAGCCTCACGTGATCGGCGCGCACCGGCACCCGCATGTCGAGTCCGGTTAGCCTGAGCGAATGCCGCCGCGACTGGATGTGATGCCTGACCGCGGTCACTGCGTCGAACGCGATGTCGTTGAGCGACGTATCGCTATGCTTGATCGCGAGCTTGCCGTGCTTCAAACGCGCGGCGTCGAGCAGATCGTCGACGAGCGTTCGCAGATGTCTCATCTGCCGCTGCGCGATGGTCAGCACTTCGACCGCCTTGTCGTTGTCCGCGCACAATTGCTGGGCGGCGCCGATTGCGCTGTCGATCGGCGCCATCGGATTGCGCAGTTCGTGGCCGAGCATCGCGATGAACTCGCTATGCCGGCGTTCGCTTTCCTCGCCGGTGTCGCGCGCATCCACGATGGTCAACGCTGCGCCGGCCGAGACCGCGAGATTCGACAACAGGCGCACATCTTCGAGATCGAAGCGGCGTGCGGGCGTATGCGACATCACCCAGATCGCGCCGACAAAGCCGCTATCGGTGGGAATCGGTACGACGAGTCCTTCCGCGATATCGACGCCGGGAAATTGCAGACTCGCAAAATGTTCCTGTGGCCGCACGAATAGCTGAGGCGCGGCCGATTCCAGCGCCAGCCGGCACGGACATTCCTGCCACGCGGTGGTCTTGCCTTGCAGGCCCGTACACAAGCCCGCTACCGCGCGCCAGCGAAATTGTTTATGGGGCGCGGCGCCTTCGACGAGACTGATGCCGGAACTGCCCGCATCGCACAGCGACAGCGCGGCTTCCGCGATTTCTTGCAGCAACTGCTCGCGCGAGCCTGACTGAGCACGGGCGAGTCTGAGCAAAACGCCGTTTTCCGCGGCATGATCCGCCGGCCTGGCGGGACGCGTGCCGAGTTCGTTCGCCTGGGCGGGTTTGCGATTGCTTGCCATGGCTTCGGGTCGCGCTGGGAGAGAGATTGAGGTGGACGGTTGCAACGGTGCGCGTGATTCGCGTGTTTGCAGACCGGCACCTGAAGAATTGTACGGGGCTTTGTCGGCGAGCGGGTGAGGGCGCATGGTGCGATGCGAGCGGCTTGTCGTGACGATGGTCGCGGCAGTCAGTCTTACCCGGAAAAAAGTGCAAATCCGGTATCGCTTGCCGACGCACGAGGCGGGCGACCGCGATTGGTTGGGCGCGCTGGGTTTTCTTTAAGGCGCTTACCCTTGCAAATCCATTTCATCGTGTAGCGGCATGTATTTTGCAGATCAGAACGGGCTCACCCTCGGGCTCAACCCCAGGCCAACCTCTGGAGCCGGTCATGACCAACAAACCCGCCACACCTTCGCCGATCGACGAACTCGGCACCGTCCCAGACACCGCGAGTCCGGCCTATGCGGGTCATCACCCGCTCACGCGTTTGTTCGACCATTTCGCGAGTCTCGTCACGCGATGGGCCGGCTCGCCGGCCGCATTCTGTCTCGCGGTATTGACGGTGGTCGCGTGGGTCGTGACGGGGCCGATCTTCCACTTCTCGGACGGATGGCAACTGGTCATCAACACCGGCACCACGATCGTGACCTTCCTGATGGTGTTTTTGATCCAGCAGAGCCAGAACAAGGATAGTGTCGCGCTGCATCTGAAGCTCAACGAACTGCTTTCGTCGCATCGGGCCGCGAACAATCATCTGATCGGTATCGAAGATGCGTCGGAGGAAGAATTGCGAAGACTGGCCGCGGCGTATTTGAGGTTGTCCACTCAGTCTGATGCGAATCAGCCGGCTCAACGTGAAGGCTAGAAACGCATGCCGGACCTGGGTGGGCTGTAGAATCGAGCCGGTTCAAAACCAGGCCGCGGGCATGTCGATGTCGTATCCGCGAATGTCGTCCACCGCTGGCGCGCAACGTCGCGTCTCAATCGCTCCGATTCCCCATGAGTTCACCGTCCCTCGGCGAGCCGTCCGGCACTGACAACCGCGCGCAGCCCGACGTTTCGGCACAATACGTCGACACGCTGGCGAAGGTGAAGCCGTTGCTCGACATTGACCCGCCTTTAGCTGGCGACCAGCTCGCCGAGCTATTGCAGATCGCGGCGGTCAGCTCGCTCGGCCTCGGCCTGCTCGACGACGCCGAGTCGTACTGGCGTCGTTCGATCGCCGTGAATCCCGGCTTTGTGGGCGCGTACGTCAATCTCGCCGTGCTGCTGAAAGGACTCGGCCGCCTGCACGACATGGAGCTGCTGTTCCGGCAATTGCTGGAAGTGCATCCGGATCTCGCGGATATCCATAACGAGCTCGGCTCCGTGTTGCAGAACCAGGGGCGCTTGTCCGACGCGGAAGCGGCTTATCGGCAAGCTGCGCAGCTGCGCCCCGATCGCGCCGAGTTTCACTACAACCTCGGTGTCGTCCTGAGGCCGCTCGGTCGCTGGCACGAGGCTGTGCAAGCGTATCAGCGGGCAGTCGAAACGAGCCCGCGCCTCGTGATGGGTCACAGCAATCTCGGCAACGTGCTGAAAGAACTGGGACGCCTGCCGGAAGCCGAAGCCGCTTACCGTCAGGCGCTGGCGATTCGCGGCGATTACCCGACGGCGAAATTCGGTCTCGCGACACTGCTGATCAGCACCGGCCGTTTCGACGAAGGATGGCGGCTCTACGAAGAGCGTCACGCAGACCCCGACTCGGTCCAGCATAAGACGCAGAACGTGATCGGCCGTCCGCGCTGGCAAGGCGAAGCACTGGCAGACAAAAAGCTGCTGGTCTGGCAGGAGGGCGGCCTTGGCGACGCGATTCATTTCAGCCGTTATTTTGCGTGGCTCAAGGCGCAGGGCGCGGCCGAGATCGCGTTTGCCTGCGCGCCGCAGTTGCATCGCGTGTTGGCGGGGCTCGATGGCGTCGATGTGTTGCTGGATCACGAAGCCGGTTGGGCGGCGTCGCGTCATTACGACTATTGGGTGAGCCCGTTGAGCGTGCCGCTGTACATGGGGACGACGTTGGAAACCATCCCGCCGCCGGCGCGGCTGACCCCGAACCCGTCTCTCGTCGATGTCTGGCGAGACCGTCTTGCCGCACTTCCTGGGGGCCGCACAATCGGTCTCGTCTGGAAAGGCAACGCGCTGCATCAGAACGATGCAAACCGCTCGCTGCGCTCGCTGGCGATGCTCGCGCCGCTCTGGAGCGTGCCCGGTGTGCGCTTCGTGAGTCTGCAAAAAGGCGAAGGCGAGGACGAAGCCCGTACGCCGCCGGCCGGCCAGCCTTTGCTGCACCTCGGCTCCGACGTCACAGATCTCGCCGATACCGCCGCGATCGTCGCGCAACTCGATCTGGTGATCTGCGTGGATACGTCGATTGCCCATCTCGCTGCGTCCGTCGGCACGCGCTGCTGGGTGATGCTGCCCGCCGAGCAAACCGACTGGCGCTGGATGCACGCACGCACCGACTCGCCGTGGTATCCGGAAACGATTCGTCTGTTCCGGCAGACGCTGGACGAAGCATGGCCGGCGGTCATCGAACGGGTGAGGCAAGCGTGTGCTGAAGCGTTCGCGGGATAAAAACGCTGAATAAGAGCATTTGCCATCGAGGCCGCAGCCATTACAGCGGATGCTCCATTGCTTTTTATCTTGACAGACGTCGTGGTCGATAGAGGAATATCACAGTCTATTAAACGCGAACTTGTTCTAGAATCGGCACTGCCGCGCAATCAATCGAGCGGCGCAAATAATCCAGAATGAATAAATCGCACGGGCCAGTGCGAACTGAGAGCGCAGTCTTCGCCGGCATTGGGGCCGCGTGGGCTGCTGACCTAACACTAATCGAGCTTTTGCGAAAAAGCCGCCCACCTATGCAAAGTAGCTACAACCTTGGCTTAGTCGCCGTGTCACTGCTTGTGGCGACGCTTGCTTCCTATACGGCGATCGATCTCGCCGACCGGCTTTCCATTCTCCTTTACGCACGTGCCCGGCTTCTATGGCTCGGGGCCGGTGCTTTGGCGATGGGCGTCGGCATCTGGTCGATGCACTTCATCGGGATGCTATCGTTTTCGTTGAGTATTCCGGTCGGCTACGATTTCGCGATCACCTGTTATTCGCTCGCTATCGCGGTGCTCGTTTCGTGGTTCGCATTGCACGTGGTCACGCGGGAACGTCTGAAGTTCGCGCATTTGCTCGCAGGCGGCATTCTGATGGGAGTGGGGATCGCCGGCATGCACTACATGGGCATGGCCGCGATGCTGATGAACCCCGCGATTCGCTACGATCCCAAAATTTTCGCCGCGTCGATTGTCATTGCGATCGCGGCGTCCACGGTGGCGCTCTGGGTTGCCAACACGCTGCGTGGCGCGGATCAGCAGCACGTGATGCGCAAGCGCATCGGCGCGGCCTGTGTGATGGGCATCGCGATCGCGGGCATGCACTACACGGGCATGGCCGCAGCCGATTTCCCGATCGGCTCGGTTTGTGGCGCGGCGAACGGCGTGAAACCGGAATGGCTCGCAGCCGCGGTGATTGCGTTCGCGTTCGCCATTCTCATCGCCACGCTGCTGCTGTCCCGCCTCGATGCGCGAGTTGCGTTTCTCGCCAGGTCGGTCGCGCGGATCGACGATACGCTCGACCGCATCCGCGGGCCGGTACGATAAGTCCGGTACTGCGTGCAGTGCGAGCGTAGCCCGGCCGGATTATTCGAACGCCGCGGCGACCCGGGCGCCGCCGAAACTCGCGCCGACGGCAATCGTCGCAAGGCGCATCAGCGAGTCGATCTGATGCCGGATGATCGCCTTCTTGCGGCTGCGATCGCCCTCGAGCTTCGTCGACAGATCGATGAATAGCGTAGCCATCTTGCTCTTGAACGCCGGCTGGCTGCGGCGGCCTTGCACGAACAGGCGAATCTCCTCTTCCGCCTGGGTTTTGAAATGATCGAGCACGTTCTGCACGTAGCCGCTCTCCTTGCCGCGATACGGTAGTCGCATGAAGCCGAGCCGGTCGTCGCGAGATTTGACCACCTGCTCGATCTCTTTGAACGTCGCTGTCGTCTTTGCCAGCAGATCTCTTGAGCGCTGCTCAAACGATTCCCACTCGCCCGTGATCCCGTTGAAGGCGACGAGCACCTTGGCGTGGCCCGCGGTTTGCCCCGCCTGCGCGTTGCGCGGCTTGACCGGGATTTCCCCGTACAACTGATTGGCGTTCGGCGACCACGCGAAGTCCGACCACATCATGCCTTTCGGCCCTTTCATCTGGACGAGATACGTGGTCGTCGCCGAGCCCGCGCCTTGATTGATGCCAAGATTTTCGACCTGGCGGATTTTCGCGTGACCCCATTCCTGTACAAAGGGCGCCTTGTCCGCATCGAGTTCGGACTCGACAGGTTCGTAGTGCTCGGGTATCGCGCTCAGCTTCGGCCGCGCGCCAGTCTTCGCCGGCGGCGATTCGTCGAACTGGAAGAGCGGTGCGGGCGCGGTTTGCTGCTGGGCCGGCAACGGTTTGGCATCCGAAACGAGTTTGCCCATCAGTCGTGCAACCGTCACGTTGTTCGCGTTCGTGCCCGTGCGACCCAGCGTATCGATCGCGGCTGTCGCGGCGAGTACCTGCGGACGCAGTTGGGCATCGTCCGTCGGTGCTCTGCCGGAAGCACTCGCGATCTGTGCGTACGCGACCTGCATCGTGTGCAGATCGGTCGTATTGAACGAGGCGGCACCTGTATCGAATGTGCCGGCGATCAGGTGCGCGGCTGCCATCGCGTCGTTTTCCGACGCGCCGGCCAGCATCGCGAGATGCGCGGTCGCGGCCGCGCATTCGGCCTTCTGCTCGTCGCCGGGCTCGTGGAACGTCTCACTCGCGGCGCGCGCGGCGGCGAGGGCGATGTTCTGATCGTTCGGTGCGGCCGTGTGGGCCGCGAGAAGGGCCTTGACCGCCACGTCAAGACGCGCGTTCCGATTGCGGCCCGCGCCGTCCAGGTCGCGAACCGCGAGCGAGCGTGCCTGCAATGCGGTCTGGTGGGTGCGCTCCGTCTCGGACAACTTTGCTTTTGCCAGCGTCAGATGGCGTTCGATCGCGATGACGTTCGCATCCGGGTGGCTCGCGTTGGTCGCGTCGCCGCGTCGCGACGAGAACAGCGATGCGCCGAACCGCGTGCCGCTGGTCGCATTAGCGTTGCCCTGTCGATGTGCGTGGTGAGCGAGTTGTGCTTCGAGATCGGCGATTACGGCCTCGGCTGCCAGCAACGCGTTGCGTGTCGCAACCACTTGCGTTTCGGTGTGGTCGACTGCTTTGCGCAGCTGCGCGACGCTTCTGTCTGCCGATCCCTTCGCGACGTCGGCCAACTCGTTGGGCTTGTATCGCTTTTCGATGAACAATTGCCGCGCAGCCGCAGTCAGTCCGGTGAGATCGGCGCCCAACGCACTGCGGTCCATGTCGCGAAGCTGGCGTTTCGTGTCGCCGAAGCCGGCCGCCGCTTTGTCATAGGATTCTTTCAGTATTCCGTATTGACGTTGCGGTCCTGGCGGCAGCGTAGTCGGATCAACTGGTGGCGTTGGGTTGCCGGCCGCCGCCTGCATGGTCTCCGCCATTCTGATGACGGTTTGTGCTGTCTGGTTCGCCGTGTCCTGAGCCACGCCGGCGCGCAGCAGGATGCCGGCGCTGGCGCCCGCCGCCGCATAAGTCGACGAGTCGCCGTCGAGATTGACTTTCGCGCGGAGCGTCAGATCCTGCCCCAACGCGATCGCGTCGACGACCGACGCGCCGCCGCGAAACGCACTGATGGCTGCCGCCCTCGCAGGCTGGCTGCCGTCGGCATTCGTCCACGACATCGCGCCGATGCGGCTCGAAATCTGCCCGATGAACGGATCGGCGGATGCCATGTCCGCGGGCAGCTTGACGGCGCCGCCCTCGCTCAGGTCGGCGTTCACGCTGCAGTACCGGTCTTCGCCCGGAGTCGCACCGCGCAGGCATTCGATCAGCACCGGCTTCGACTGCTTCGACATCTTCGAATGCTGCATGGTCGGCGCGACACAGAATTCCCGGTTGCCCACCCGGTGAAAACCGGACTTGAAGCCGTCTTTCGCGATCTTGTCGAACGCGTTGGCGGGAAGCCAGTGCGCCGACGGGTCGTCCTGTTTCTGTTCGGCGATGCCCCACTCGCCGTCCGGCTTTTTATAAAGCCGGGTCGACGTGTCCGGCAGCAGATTGTTGTCGAGCGGATAGAACGCTTGCCGCGACTTCTTCATGTCGTCGCCCTGAAAGCCTCGCTCCGCGATGACCTGGATACGCTTGGGCGGCTGGCCGTCACGCTCGATCGTGACCGTGCCGGAAAAGAACTTCCTGTCGCCGAAGTGAATCCTGGTGCGGCCGTTGCGCGTCGAACTCGTGGTGAGGATGGGCTGCAGCAGGTTGCCGTTGATGTGAGTGGCTTTCGACAGCGCGGCGGAGACCTTATTCATCGCGCTCATAGGCGGGCCCGGCAGTTCACCCAGACGCGGGGCCGACGCGGCCGGCGCGTTTGCATTGCGGGAAGTCGTAGCGCGCTCGGGCAGCGTCGACCGCACTGCGGCGAGACCTCGCATCAACGCATTGCCAGACGAGCGGGTAGAGCGGGACGCAGGTCTCTGTGCCTGCACGGCTTGCGCGTCAGCGGATATCGTCGGCGTCTCGAGCCGGGGTCTAAAAATAGTTTTCAATGTCTCTGTCTCTTGTTATGAACGCTTCGGCTTCGGCGCGCAATCGTATAAACCGCAGTATCGACTGCGGTATCGACCGGCCGGCCTCCTGCTCACACGCTTACACAATTCGGCGACCCGCTTCGCCCGATATGCGAAGTGGCCGCCCGAAAACGGAATTTCACCGCGTAATTTTCGAAGAATGCGCGCCGATTAAATGTCAGGAGAATTCCATTGAGACGGGCAGCGGTTTTCGAATAAAAATTTCAAATAGCTTTCGGTGCGTATCTCACGGATAGCCACCGCAACCTTGCGAATTCTGAATTTGTTTCAGACCCGTAACTCAAGCGTTGCGCGTCCCTGGTACATTGGGGCCATGCTTCTCAATCACTGTCCAGTCAATGCCTTCAGGCTCAGGATGCGCGACATACGATCCATCCACAACGCGCTTGCGAGTGTCATGTGGCGCTCGGGCATACGCCGTCTTCTTTATCTCGCCGGGCCGCCTTGATAAAACATTACGGCTGATTACGCGTTGTATTTTCGTAGTCCGCATTGCTTTCAATTGAATAACAAATCGCGGAAAAGGGGCATGAGTTATGACAACCTGCGCGAACCGTGGCATGGTCCGAAGAGTCCGGCAGAAAACGGCTCCCCCAATAATCATTAACGGCAGCATCTGTTTTCGGAGAAACCTATGAGCGAAGCCGCGCCCAGCCAACCCAAGCGCTCCCGACGCGGGCTCATTCTGTTCGCGGTGGTCGTGCTGGCGCTGATCGCGCTGGTCGTCGTCCACCTGTTGACCCGAAAGAAACCCACGCGCGACGTCGCTCCTATTGTGGTCAGCGTGGCGAGCGCCACGCTCGGTTCGATGCCGGTCACGCTGAGCGAACTCGGCACGGTCACGCCGACCGCCACCGTCACCGTGTTGCCGCAGTTGAGCGGCTACCTCACCGAGGTCGGGTATCACGAAGGCCAGGAAGTGCAGAAAGGCCAGTTCCTCGCGCAGATCGATCCGCGCCAGTATCAGATCAGCAAGCAGCAGGCCGAGGCGGCGCTCGCGAAAGACCGCGCGTCGCTCGCGCAGGCGCGTGCCGATCTCGTCCGCTACACGGAGTTGAACGAGCGTAAATCGATCGCGCAGCAGACTTTCGCCGATCAGCAATTCCTCGTGCAGCAGGACGAAGCCGCGGTGAAGTCCGATCTCGCGACCATCGCGCAATACGACCTCGATCTGACCTATTGCCGCATCACCGCGCCGGTGTCGGGCAAGGTCGGGCTGCGCCTCGTCGACCCGGGCAACTACGTGACCGCTTCTTCGTCGACGGGGATCGTCGTGATCACCACGATCAAGCCGACCACTGTACAGTTCACGGTGCCGCAAGACGCGCTGGCTTCGATCGTGCAGCGCCTGAACGGCGGCGCGAGCTTGCCGGTCACCGCCTATACGAGCGACAACGCGCGCGCAGTCGCCACCGGCACGCTATACGCGGTGAGCAACCAGATGGCGACGTCCACCGGCACCGTCACGTTGCGCGCCCGATTCGCCAACGACGACGAAGCGCTGTTCCCGAACGAGTTCGTCAACGTCAAGCTGCTGGTGGATACGTTGCAGAACGCGGTGCTGGTGCCGACCGCCGCGGTACAAACCGGCGCGCCGGGGGACTTCGTGTATCTGGTCAATGCGAACAATACGGTCTCGGTGCACAAGGTCAAACTCGGCCCGAGCGACGGCAAGAACACGGTGATCGAGTCGGGTCTGGCGCAAGGCAACCAGGTGGTGACGGACGGCACCGACCGTCTGAACGACGGCGCGAAGATCAAAGCGGCCGCGCCGAAAGCGGCATCTGCGGGCGCGGCGGCCAGTGGCGCCGCTGCTGAGCCCGCCGGGCGCCCCGCTTCCCGGCCGGCCGCCGCTTCCGCGGCGACCTCGGCCTCGGCCGATGCGGCTTCGTCGTAGCAGGCTCGCGCGCCGATGAATATCTCCCGTCTGTTCATTCTTCGACCGGTCGCCACGCTGCTGCTGATGATTGCCCTCGTGCTGGTGGGCCTCGTCGCGATGCGCGTGCTGCCGGTTTCGTCATTGCCCAACGTCGACTATCCGACCATTCAGGTGCAGACCTTCTATCCGGGCGCGAGTCCGGACGTGATGGCCACCACGGTCACGGCGCCGCTCGAAGTGCAGTTGGGCGAGATCCCCGGCTTGCAGCAGATGACGTCGTATAGCTCGGACGGCGCGTCGGTCATCACACTGCAGTTCGATCTCTCGCTGAACCTCGACATTGCCGAGCAGAACGTCCAGCAGGCGATCAACGCGTCGAACAGCTACCTGCCGTCCGGGCTGCCGGCGCCGCCTACGTATGCGAAGGTGAATCCGGCCGACCAGCCGATCCTGACGCTCGCGGTCACGTCGAAGTCGATGTCGCTGACCCAGCTCGAAGACGTCGCGAACAACCGGCTCGGCACGAAGATTTCCGAAGTGTCCGGGGTGGGCGTGGTCACCACGAGCGGCGGCAACGTGCCGGCGATTCGCGTCGAAGCGGACCCGCACAAGCTGGCCGCCTACGGCCTGAACATCGACGATCTGCGCACGCTGCTCAGCTACGTGAACGTGAGCCAGCCGAAGGGCAACTTCGACGGCCCGGACCTCGACTACACGATCAACGGCAACGATCAGATCACCGATCCGAAAGACTATCTGGACACGGTGATCGCGTATCAGAACGGCGCGCCGGTGTTCATGCGCGACGTCGCGCGGGTCAGTCAGGCCGCGCAGGACGTCGAGCGCGGCGCCTGGTACAACGGCTCGCCCGCGATCGTGCTGAACGTGCAGCGGCAGCCGGGCGCGAACGTGATCGCGACCGTCAACCAGATCATGAAGCAACTGCCGCAGCTCGAATCCACGCTGCCGGCCGGCATGAAAGTCACCGTGGTGTCGGACAGCACGGGAGTGATCCGCTCGTCGGTGTCCGACGCGGCGCTCGAACTGATTCTCGCGATCGTGCTGGTGGTGGCGGTGATCTTCGTGTTCCTGCGCAACGTGCCGGCCACGCTGATTCCGAGCGTCTCGGTGCCGGTGTCGCTGATCGGCACGCTGGCTGTGATGTACCAGTTGAACTACTCGATCGACAATCTCTCGCTGATGGCGCTGATCATCGCGACCGGTTTCGTCGTCGACGATTCGATCGTGATGATCGAGAACATCGTGCGTTATCTGGAGGAGGGCAAGACGCCGCTCGAAGCCGCACTGGAAGGCGCGGGCCAGATCGGTTTCACGATTCTGTCGCTGACCATTTCGTTGATCGCGGTGCTGATTCCGCTGCTCTTCATGGGCGGCGTGATCGGGCGTCTGTTCAGCGAGTTTGCGGTGACGCTCGCGGTCACCATCGTGATCTCCGCGATCGTTTCGCTGACCGTGGTGCCGATGCTGTGCGCGCGGATGCTGCGCGCGCAGGCCGAGCGGCATCCGAGCCGTTTCGAGCGGATCAGCGAGGGCCTGTTCGACAAGACGCTCAACGCCTACGAACGCGGCCTGCGCTGGGTGCTGGATCACCAGGTGCTGACGCTGGTGGTGGCGATCGGCACGGTGGTGCTGACCGGCATTCTGTACGTGATGATTCCAAAGGGCCTGTTTCCGGTGCAGGACGTCGGCGTGATCGAGGGGATCAGCGTGGCCGACAACTCGGTGTCGTACTCGGCGATGGTGAAACGCCAGGGCGCGCTCGCCGATGTGATCCTGAAAGACCCGGACGTCACGTCGCTCACGTCTTACGTGGGGATCGACGGCACCAACTCGACACTGAACAACGGCCGCTTCCTGATCAATCTGCGCGACCGCGACAAACGGTCCGATACCGCGCAGGAAATCGCGCGGCGTCTGCAACAGTCGGTTGCGGATGTGCCGGGCGTGAAGCTCTACATGCAGCCCGAACAGGATCTGACGCTCGACACCACGGTGTCGCCGAACCAGTACAGCTTCGTGCTGCGCGGACCGAGCCAGCAGGCGTTCCAGAAGTACGTGCCGGAACTCATCGCGAAGATGAAGCAGATTCCGTCGCTCGCCGACGTGCAAAGCGACATGAATAGCGACGGCCTCAGCGTGAACGTCGAAGTGAACCGGCAACTGGCGGCGCGCTTCGGCATCACGCCCGCGACGATCGATAACGCGCTGTACGACGCGCTCGGTCAGCGGATCGTGTCGACGATCTTCGAGCAGTCGAATCAGTACCGTGTGATTCTGGTCGCCAAACCGGAGAGCCTGCCGAACGTGCAGTCGATCGGCAATCTGTATCTGCCGAGCCAGACCAGCAGCACGGGCCAGGTGCCGCTGTCGGGCATCGCGAAGATCGAGATCACCAAGTCGCCGCTCGTGATCAGCCATCTCGCGCAGTTCCCTTCGGTGACCATCTCGTTCAACCTCGCGAAGGGCGCGTCGTTGAGCACGGCGGTCAAGGCGATCCACGAGGCCGAAGCGGGCGTGAACCTGCCGCCGTCGATCACGTCGTCGCTGCAGGGCGCGGCGCAGGCGTTCGAGGATTCGCTGTCGAGCGAGGTCTATCTGCTGATCGCGGCGCTGGTGGCGGTGTATATCGTGCTCGGCGTGCTGTACGAGAGCTTCATCCATCCGGTGACGATTCTCTCCACGTTGCCGTCGGCGGGGATCGGCGCGCTGCTCGCGCTGATGATCGCCGGCAGCGACCTCGACGTGATCGGCATCATCGGGATCGTGCTGTTGATCGGCATCGTGAAGAAGAACGCGATCATGATGGTCGACTTCGCGCTGGACGCCGAACGCAATCACGGCAAGGCGCCGCGCGACGCGATCTTCGAAGCGTCGCTGCTGCGCTTCCGCCCGATCCTGATGACCACGCTCGCCGCCATGCTCGGCGCGCTGCCGATGCTGCTCGGCTCCGGCACGGGTTCCGAATTGCGCCGGCCGTTGGGGCTCGCGATCATCGGCGGTCTGACGCTGAGCCAGATGCTGACGCTATTCACCACGCCCGTGATCTATCTGTTCTTCGACAGAATGGCCGAGCGCACGCGCCGCTGGCGCAACCGCAATAAGCCGGTGGATTCGCCCGAAGGCGGGGCGGAGGAGGCGCCTTGAACATCTCGGCGTTATTCATCCGGCGGCCTGTCGCAACCACGCTGCTGGCCGTCGCGATCCTGATCTCCGGCGCGCTCGCCTACTTCCGGTTGCCGGTCGCGCCGTTGCCGAACATCGCGTTTCCGGTGATCGTCGTGCAGGCGAACATGGCGGGCGCGAGCCCGGACATCATGGCGTCGACGGTGGCCGAGCCGCTGGAGCGGCGGCTCGGCACCATCGCCAATGTCGAAGAACTGACTTCGATCAGCTACGTCGGCTCGTCGCAGATCGTGGTCGAGTTCGGCTTGAACCGCGATATAAACGGCGCCGCGCGCGATGTCGAGGCGGCCATTCAGGCGGCGCGCGCCGATTTGCCGACCACGCTGCGCAGCAACCCGACGTATCGCCAGTACAACCCTGCGGATGCGCCGATCATGGTGCTCTCGCTGACCTCCGACACGCTCACCAAGGCGCAGCTCTACGATTCCGCGGATTCGGTGATCCAGCAGCAGCTCTCGCAGGTGAACGGCGTCGGGCAGATCACGCTCGGCGGCGGCGCGTTGCCGTCGGTGCGGGTGGAGTTGCAGCCAGGCAAGCTGAACAGCTACGGGATCGGTCTCGAAGACGTGCGCGCGGCGATCAGCGCGGCCAATGCCGACAGCGCGAAGGGTCATCTCGACGAAGGCGATCAGCGCTACGTGGTCACGTCGAACGACCAGATCACCCATGCCGCGCCGTATCGCGACCTCGTAGTCGCGTACCGCAACGGCGCGCCGGTCCAGTTGCGCGACGTCGCCGAGGTCAGGGACTCGAACGAAAACATCCGTAATGCCGGGCTCTTCAACGGCAAGTCCGCGATTCTCGTGATCGTGTATCCGATGCCGGGCAGTAACGTGGTGAGCACCGTCGCGCAGATCCGCAAGGTGTTGCCGTCGATCGAGGCGACGCTGCCGAGCAGTGTGCACGTGGGCGTCGCGATCGACCGCTCGGAGTCGGTCAGATCGTCGGTGGGCGACACCGAGCGCACGCTGTTCATCGCCGTGCTGCTGGTGGTGGGCGTGGTGTTCATCTTCCTGCAGTCGCCGCGCGCGACGCTGGTGCCGGCGGTCGCGCTGCCGTTGTCGATCGTGGGCACCTTCGGGCCGATGTATTTGCTCGGCTATAGCATCGACAATCTTTCGCTGATGGCGCTGACGATCGGCACCGGTTTCGTGGTCGACGATGCGGTGGTGGTGCTGGAAAACATCGTGCGTCACATGGAGCTTGGCCTCAGTCCGAAAGAAGCCGCGTTGAAAGGCAGTGGCGAAGTGGGCTTCACGGTGATCTCGATGAGTCTCTCGCTGATCGCGGTGTTTCTGCCGATCATGCTGATGCCGGGCGTGGTCGGGCTGCTGTTCCATGAGTTCGCGGTCACGCTGTCCATCGCGATTCTGATTTCGCTGGTGATTTCGCTGACGGTGACGCCGGCCATGTGTGCGTACGTGCTGAGCCGCGATAACGCGGGGCACTCAAAAGCGCGTTGGGCGATCTGGGTCGAGAAGCAGTTCGACCGCTTCAAGAATGGCTACGCGCGCTCGCTGACAGCGGTGCTGGATCATTCGCTGCTGGTGATACTGCTGCTGATCGGGCTGCTGGTGGCTAACGTGTTTCTGTTCAAGCTGGTGCCGGCCACCTTTTTTCCCGAGCAGGACACGGGCATCCTGATCGGGCAGATCATTGCCGACCAGAGCATCTCGTTCCCCGCGATGCAAAAGAAGCTCGCGCAATTGCAGGAGATCGTGCAGAAGGATCCGGCGGTGCAGTCGGTGGCCGGTTTTACCGGTGGCCGCGCGTTGAATACCGCGAACGTGTTCATCGAACTCAAGCCGTTGGCTCAGCGCCATGTCACCGCCACCGACGTCGTGAATCGTCTGCGGCCCAGGCTCAATGCCGTGTCGGGCGCGCGGCTCTTCATTCAGGCGCAGCAAGATTTGCGCATCGGCGGACGGCAATCCGCAGCCGAGTATCAGTACACGTTGACCAGCGACGATTCCGCCGCGCTGTTCAAGTGGACGCCGCGGCTCGTCGCCGCGCTCAGCAAGGAGCGCGACCAGGTGCTCGACGTGAATTCGGACTTGCAGCAAAACGGTCTGCAAACCTACGTCAAGGTCAATCGCTCGACGGCCGCGCGTTACGGTTTCGCGCCGAATCAGGTGGACAACGTGTTGTATGACGCATTCGGCCAGCGGACCGTGTCGACCATCTACAACCCGCTGAATCAGTATTTCGTGGTGATGGAGGTGGCGCCCGACTACTGGCAGTACCCGCAAGCGCTGAACCAGATCTACCTGAGCACCGCGTCGGGCAATGCCACCGGCACGGCAGGCACGCAGATGCCGGGCGCGACGGTGTCGGGCGTGATCGTGCCGACCGAAAGCAGCACGGGCAAGTCGTCGGGCACGAACGCGCTCAATTCGAACGCGCAGGCCAACGCGACCACCAACAGCATCGCCAACAGCAAGGGCGGCAGTTCGACCGGCAGCGCGGACAGCACGTCGGCTGAAACGATGGTGCCGCTCGCGGCGCTGGCGTCGTATTCGAACAGCCATACGGCGACGCAGGTGAATCACCAGAGCGGCCTCGTCGCGGCGACGATCTCGTTCAACCTGCCCGCCGGCGGATCGTTGAGCAAGGCGGCCGTGTCGATCAACGATACGATTCGCGAGATCGGCATGCCCGCGAGCATTCACGGCTCGTTCGCGGGCGCGGCGGCGGCTTACTCGCAGTCGATGGGCACGGTGCCGCTGCTGATTCTCGCCGCGCTCGGCGTTGTGTATATCGTGCTCGGCGTGTTGTACGAAAGCTCGATTCACCCGTTGACGATTCTGTCGACGCTGCCGTCGGCCGGCATCGGCGCGACGCTCGCGTTGCTGATTTTCGGCACGCCGTTCTCGGTGATCGCGATGATCGGGATCATTCTGCTGATCGGCATCGTGAAGAAGAACGGGATCATGATGGTCGATGTCGCGATCCAGTTGCAGCGCAATGAAGGCATGCCGGCACGGGACGCGATTCACTCGGCCGCCGTGGTCCGTCTGCGGCCGATCATGATGACCACCTTCGCAGCGGTGCTCGGCGCGGTGCCGCTGGCGATCGGGATCGGCCAGGGCGCTTCGCTGCGGCAACCGCTCGGTATCACAGTGATGGGCGGCCTGATTCTGAGTCAGGTGTTTACCTTGTACACGACGCCGGTGATTTACCTCTACCTCGACCGCTTGCGATTCAGGCTGGTCAGATGGTCCGCCAACCTGCCATGGAATCGCGACGCGCAGCGACCCGGACAACCGGATACGAGGGCATGAAAATGAAGACTTTCCTGAACCGCTTTGCGACGGCGGGCGACACGTCCGGTGGTGCTCCGCTTCGGCCGCTGGCCGTCGCGATGCTGGCGGTGTTGGCCGCCGGCTGTACGGTCGGCCCCGATTACCGTCGGCCGCAAGTCAACGTGCCCGCTACGTATTCGGAATTGCCGGGCTGGACGCAAGCCGAACCCGCAGCGGACAAACCGAAAGGCGACTGGTGGACGGCCTTCAACGATCCGCTGATGGACCAGCTCGAACCGCTGGTGTCGGTATCGAATCAGACCGTACGAGCGGACTACGCGAACTATCAGGAGGCGCTGGCCGAAGTGCGGGCCGCGCATGCGAGCCTGTTTCCGACCATCGGCGCGACCGGTTCGGGAACCAAGGCGCGGAGTTCGATCGGCAATACGGCGCGCGTGGTCAACTCGGGCTCGCTCGAAGGCAACGTGAGCTGGGCGCCGGATCTGTGGGGGCAGGTGCGGCGCACGATCGAAGAAAACGCCGCGACTGCGCAGGCGAGCGAAGCGACGCTTGCCAATGCGACGCTCTCCGAGCAGGTGGCGTTGGCCACCGCGATCATCGAACTGCGCACCAGCGACGCCAACATCGACCTCCTGCAGAGAACGGTGACTGCGTATCAGCACTATCTGGATGTCGTGTCCGATCAGGACAAGGCGGGCACGATCGCGCCGTCCGATGTGATTACTGCGCGCACCCAACTCGAATCGGCGCAATCTAGTCTGATCAATCTCGGCGTCGCGCGCGCTCAGGACGCGCACGCGATTGCCGTGCTGGTCGGCAAGAACCCGGAAGAGCTGTCGATCACGCACAGCACCACGATGCCGGTGCTGCCGGGCGTGCCCGTCGGCGTGCCGTCGACGCTGCTCGAACGCCGGCCCGACATTGCCGTCGCCGAGCGCAGGATGGCCGCGCAAAACGCGGCGATCGGCGTGGAGGTGGCGGCGTATTACCCGACGATCTCGCTATCGGGGCTGGCCGGGCTCACGCAGTCGCCGTTGTCCGGTCTGTTCAATGTGGCCAACTACGTGTGGTCGCTGGGCGGCAGCGCTACTGAGACGCTGTTCGACGGCGGCTTGCGCAGCGCCAATGTCGATGCGGCGAAGGCGGCTTATGACTCGGCCGTCGCCACCTATCGCGGCACGGTGTTGACCGCGTTTCAGAATGTCGAAGACGATTTGAGCGGGTTGCGGATTCTGGCCGAACAGTCGGTTGTGCTGGATAGGGCGGTGCAGGATGCCACGCGAGGCGCGGAAATCGCGTTCAACGAATATCAGGCCGGAACGGTCGACTACACGACGGTCGCGACCGCGCAGGCTACGCAGTTGAACACGCAGCAGACCGCGTTGAATGTTCAGGAGACGCGGCTTCTGGATGCGGCTTCGTTGTTCGGCGATCTCGGGGGAGGATGGTCGGCGGATGAGTTGCATGATCCGCGGCATGTGCAGAGGCAATTGTCGAATGATACGGGGAGTGGCACTGCGACGGGTCAGTGAAAAACCGTCGACGTTTGTGCACGCCGCAGAGTGCTGGCATGAGGCGAGGTGGCTGCGAGCATCGCGCTTCTTCTGGCGGCCTCGGTCGGCACTCGCCATTGCGCCGATTGCAATGGCTTTCTCGATCTTATCGACGGAGACACGCCCTATCCGCTCATGCGCTGCGTGGCGGGCTCGCATCGTTCGGCAGCCATTTCATCGTTCATGGTGCGCGGCCTGAAGTTTTGAGGTGAGCATGGCTTATCCGTTCGGCCAAAAGCAAATTTTTGCTTGCTGGACTGAAAGCAAATCGGGTGGTCTGATTTATAATCTTCGGGTCGTTGGGAAACACCCGATGACCGGGTTTAGCAGCCTGCGCTTGAAACCGCACACCCGCCGCGGCGGGGCGTGCGTCTACCTCTGCACGTCTATATCTCTATGGGCGGGCCGTGGTGGGGAGCCGCAAGGCTCGCCGGTTTGTTTCAAGCCCGGTCTGCTAACCCACTTCGTGCCCGCTCACCCACCTTGCAAGCGAGTGTCGGGCGATCCGAGAAGTAACAGGGAGATCGCACCATGAGCAAATCCAACAAAATTCGACCGGCTTCGCGTCCGCCTGTCGACGCCCTCCAGTACGAGAAGCTTGCGCTGTCGGCATTCGATCTATGCGACCGGAGTGTGGGTCAACTGGATACGCTGATCACACTCGCGTCTTCGATATGTAGGAATCCTGCGATCACGAGCGAAGAAAGACGGCGTCGTCAGACTTTGCTCGAATTGCTGGTGGAGACGGCCGAGCAGTATCAGCAGGAACTCGAATGCGATCGCGAGCTTTATCAGGTGATCGCACTCGATGCGAAGGGCGTGGCGCAGAGCCGGATGACGGCACGGCATGCGGCGGAGTTGCTGGCAGAGGCGGCAGGGAGGGGAAATGGAATTGACGCCTCCGTAGACATTTCGCAGCACAAAGGGTCGGCGACCGAGAGTGGCGCGGTGTTGCGACCTGGCGGTTACTGATAGCTCAGCGTGTAGGTTGCCATGGCCTTGACGGTGCCTGCCGTTACAGTGCCCGTCGAAATATACTGAACGGTCAATGGAATCGTGCCGGTTTGCGTTGTGCCGGCACGCCATTGACCTGGATTGCCGGACCGGCAAATCTCCAATCACCGCTCACAACTAACGGCCGCTCCAAGCCTTGCGATCAACCCTGCCGTATCCATCACTTCGGCAAATTCATAGGCCATCGCCGTCAGCGCGACGCGTTGCACGTCCTGCGCGGACACTGCGCCGAATCCCATGTCAGGGTAGGGCATCGCAGCGTTGGCATCGGCCAGTACGATCACCTTGTACTCGCGATGCGCGGCGTCGCGCACGGTCGTTTCGCAGCAGACGTTCGTGACGGTGCCGCACACGATGATCGTGTCGATGTCGCGCGAACGCAGGATGGTGTCGAGATCGGTATTGTGAAAACCGCTGTAAAACAGCTTGTCGACGACGATATCTCCCGGCTGCGGAGCCAGCGCGTCGATGATCTCAATTCCCGGCGTGCCGCGCGCGAGGATCGTGTCGACGTTCGGATAGAGGTCGCGCATGCGGCCGGTATCGCTGCCGTCGCCACGCACGACGTGACGCAGATAGATCACCGGTAACGACGCGTCACGGCATGCCTCGGCAAGTCCCGCAATACGCTCGACGATCTCGACGGTGGACGGCACATAGAGTGCGCCGTCCGGTTCGCAGAACACCTTCTGCATATCGACGACAATCAGCGCCGTGCGACGCGGGTCCAGATTCCAGCTAACTTTTTTCATCGGCAACGGCAGTGTCATGGTCGAAAAGTATCAACAGGAAATTGAAAAGAATCAGCGACGCTCCTCGCGCAACCACGGCTCGCCGAGTGCGCCTGGCGCATCGTTTTCGCCGCGCTTCGCAAGTGCGACCCACACCATCACGCCCAGCGTGACCACGTAGGGCGTCATCAGCACGAAATACTGCGGCAACGCGATACCGGCGGCGGCAAGCTGCGGGATCAGCGCCTCGATGCTGCCGAACAGCAACGCGCCCGCCAACGCGCGCCACGGCGACCAGCGCGCGAAGATCACGAGGCCCACGGCGATCCAGCCGCGGCCGCCCGTCATCCCGGCAATCCATAGTTTGGTGCTGACCAGCGACAGATAACCGCCCGCCAGTCCAACCAGCGCCGAGCCGGCCAGCACCGCGAGAAAGCGGTACGACAGCACGTGCACGCCGGCCGCGTCCGCCGCCTGCGGGTTCTCGCCGACCGCGCGCAGCCGCAGACCCGACGTCGTGCGTTGCAAATACCATGTCACGGCGGCGAACAGCACGGGCGTCAGATAGACCAGCAGGTTCTGTCTGAACAGGCCGCCCACTACCGGCCATTGCGCGAGCGGTCCGAGCGGAATCGCCGCCAGTCCCGTCACCGGATGATTGGTCCAGTCGAGCATCGTGCCCGCGAGGCTCGTGCCGCCTTCGCAGAGAAACACCAGCGCCAGACCCGCGATGATCTGGTTGATGCGCAGCCACACCGTGAGCGTCGCGAATATCACGGACACCGCCGACGCCGACGCCATCGCGCAAACCAGTGCAAGCCCCGGCGAGTGAAACTGCAGTTGCGCGCCGACGCCGACCAGCGCGCCGACCAGCATCAGGCCTTCCGCGCCGAGCGACAGAATCCCCGCCCGCTCCGGAATGATCAGGCCGAGCGCGGCGAGTGCGAAGGGTGTCGCGAAGTCGGGGAGATTGGTGAGCCAGGAGGCGATCAGTGTCATGTCATTGCTCGTCGGCGAGCACCGGGCAGAACCGGTGACGCACGAAAAAGTCCGAGGCCGCCACGCTGATCACGAGGATCGCCTGGATGAGTTGAACCATCGAAAACGGAATCTGGTAGAAGACCTGCAAGCCGCGTCCCGCGACGAACAGCACGGCCACGAGTACGGCCACCGCGCTTGCGCCGAGCGGGTTGTTGCGGGCGAGAAAAGCGATCAGCACACCGGAGAATCCGTAGCCCGTGTAGAACGCTTCGGTCAGCCGTCCCTCCTGGCCATCGGCAACCACGAAACCGGCCATTCCGGCGATCGCGCCCGACATCAGCACGGTCGCGACGAGCATCCGCTGCACCGGCACGCCGAGCGCGCCGGCGACGCTTTCGCTGGCATGGACAAAACGCAGATAGAGCCCCGCGCGGCTGCGCTCGGTGAACCACCACGCCGCGAGCGCGACCAGGGCGGCCAGCACGATCGCGCTGCTGACCTGGTGAGGCAGATGCGGCAGCAACGCGAAATCCGGAAACAGCGGCGAATGCGGGAAGCCGTCTTTCGGGTCCTGCCAGGGGCCATAGACGAGATACAGCAGACCGTTCGACGCGACGTAGTTCAGCATCAAGCTCGAAATGATTTCGTTGATGCCGAGCCGCGCCTTCAGCAACAGCGGCAACGCGACCCACAGCAGGCCGCCCAGCAGCGAGGCCAGCAGCATCAGCCAGAGTTGCGCGGCGGGCGGCCCCACGTGATAGAACGCAATACCTGTTGCACCGATCGCGCCGAAAATCATTTGCCCTTCGAGCCCGAGGTTCCAGAAGCGGGCACGAAACGCCAACGCGGCCGCGATGCCGATCACGATCAGCGGCGCCGCCTGGAACAGTACGGCGCGGAGGTTTTCGGGGTCCGTGAAAGTCTGCACGAGGAACTCGTCGACGAGATCGGCGGGCGACACGCCTGCCGCGATCAGGATCGCCGCGCTGACGAGCAACCCTGCCGCGAGCGACAACGCGAACATCGTCGCGCGCCGTGCCACGCTCACGTTTTGACGCAACTCGAGCGTATAGCGGCGCGCGAGCAGCGGCGTACGTCGTGCGACAGGTACCGGTGCGCTCACGCCCGGCAGGTTATGGGTGTTCGGCGGTGTCGGAGGCATGCTGCTGTCCATGAGGGTTGGCAGGGCGCTCGTGAAGCGCATCGCGGGCCGTCGCTTTTGCGGTGGCCACCATCGCCTGGCCGACGGCCTGGCGATCCACCGGCGCGGTAAATTCGGCGACGATGCGCCCACGCACGATCACACCGACGCGATCCGCAAGCGCGAGAATTTCATCGAGGTCTTCGCTGATGAGCAGCACCGCCGCGCCTTCGTCGCGCGCAACGCACAGACGTTCATGCACCTGGGCGCCCGCACGTGCATCCAGCCCACGGCTCGGACTGTGCGCGATCGCGACGCGCAACGTGCGCGTGCGGCCGAACTCGCGTGCGATCACCAGCTTCTGCGCGTTGCCGCCCGACAGCAGCGCGGTCTTCTGGCGTGGCGAGCGTACGCCGCGCACGTCGAATGCGTGCACGGCCGCGAGCGCAGCGGCGTCGAGGCGCGCGCGGTCCAGTCGCAGCAATCCGCCGAAGCGGCCGGTATCCGCCTGCGTGACGCCAAAATTTTCCGCGACGGAGAGCGTGCCCGCCAACGCGAGTCCGTAGCGGTCGGCGGGAATCCACGCGATACCCAGATCGCGTCGCGCGCCGGTGTCGAGTGCGCGCAAGTCGCCCACTTCGGCGAGTTCGATCGCACCGTCCGCGAGCGGCATGAGACCCATGATCGCCGCGACCAGTTCGCCTTGACCGTTACCGCCTACGCCCGCGAGGCCATAGATTTCGCCTGCGCGCACGCTCAGATCGATTCCGGCGAGCGCGGGCGGTCCTTTCGCCGACGAGGTGCGTACACCGCGCAACACGAGGCGGGCAGCACCCGGCGTCGCGCGTGGCCGGGCCGGAACCGCCACGGCATCGCCGACCGTGAGTCGTACGAGTTCGTCTTCGTCGACCTCGCGCGGATCGAGCGTGGTCACCGTGCGGCCGGCACGCATCACGGTGACGCGGTCGGCGTAACGCCGCACGTCCGCGATCTTGTGCGTGACGAGCACGATGGCCGCGCCGTCGCGCGCGAGCTGACTCACGGTGCCGAGCAACGCGGCGGCTTCTGCAGCAGTGAGCACCGCAGTCGGCTCGTCGAGAATCAGAATGCGCGCTCCGGCGAGCATCACCTTCAGGATTTCGACGCGCTGCTGCTCGGCCACCGACAATTGTGCGACGCGCCGGTCGGGGTCGATATCGAAGCCGAGCGCCTGCGCCTGCCGAACGATGGCCTCACGCAACGCGGCCAGCTTGCGTCCGTGCGAGCGTGTCGGGTCGACGCTTCCGTCGGGCAATCCAAGCAGGATGTTTTCGGCCACCGTGAATGGCATCACCAGCTTGAAATGCTGATGCACCATCCCGATTCGCTGACGCGCGGCGTCGCGCGGACCCGCGAGGCGCACCGGATTGTCATCGACGAGCAGGGTGCCCGCTTCGGGCGTGTAGAGCCCCGCCGCGATATTCATCAGCGAGGACTTGCCCGCGCCGTTTTCGCCGAGGAGCGCGTGGACTTCGCCCCAGCGCACGGTGAAATCGGCGTCGTCCAGCGCGACGAAACCGTCGAAGCTCTTACGGATGCCCGTGAGCGATAAAGCCTCCGGCATAGGGACTCCCGATTTCACGGTTATTTTTGCGTGACCACGCCTTTGACGAACCAGTCCATCTTCCACAGATCGGCGTCACTCAATACTCCGCCGGCCGGAACGCGCAGCTTGCCGTCGCGATCGTAGAGCGGGCCTGCATACACCTGCTTGCCGTGCATGATCGCGTCGCGCTCGGCGAGGATCAGCTTCTGCTTGTCCGCGGGCACCGCTGCGCCGAAGCCCGCGATGTCGGTGCCGCCGTCCTTCATCTCGATCAATGCGCCGGTCGGCGACGGCTTCCAGTTGCCTGCCTCGATCTTGCGGACTTCCGGAATCAGGAACTTGTCCCACACCCACACCGACGAGCAGACCGTCGCCTTCGGTGCGAACTCGCGCAGATCGCGATGGTGACCCGTGCCGTATACGCCGCGTTCCTGCGCGACCAGTTGCGGCGTGGGCGTATCGACGTGCTGGCCGATCACGTCCGCGCCATGATCGATCAGCGCGGTGGCCGCGGCGCGTTCCTTGACCGGGTCGTTCCATGCGCCTGTGTAGACCACGGTCAGCGTCGCATTCGGATTGATCTTCTGTGCGCCGAGTTCGTAGGCATTGATGGTCCAGTTGACGACCCCGAACGGGTTCGCCGCGACGAAGCCCAGCTTGCCCGTTTTCGATGCAGCGGCCGCCGCCATGCCGCACAAGTACTGACTTTCGTAAGTGCGGCCATAGAACGACTCCAGGTTTGGTCCATTGGTGGTGCCCGAGCCGTCCAGGAACGCCACGTCCGGATGCTTCGCGGCAAGCTGCCTGAACGTATCGGAATAGCCGAACGCGGTGCCGATGATGATGTTCGCGCCGCGCTGAATGAAGCGCTCCGCCACCGGCGTGATGGCCGACGAGTCTTCAGGGATGCTTTCCACGAACTGGATTTTCTGGCCGAGTGCCGCTTCCATCTTCTTGCGCGCCTCGTCGAATGACTCGCTCCAGCCGCCGTCGTTCTTCGGCCCGAAGTAGAGCATCGCGATTTTAGGCGGCGCCTTGAGCGTGAAACCGTCGGCGAACGCGGGGGCAGCACAGCAGACAATCGACGCGGCGAGTGCGATACGTTCAATCAGCTTACGTAGCATGGGACGTGGTCATATCGTGGGATCGAAGGGCCCTCGCGACACGATGGCCGCGGGGATGCTCGGGGACTGCTACATCATGAAGTTGATGCGGAAGACGTTGCCTTCGGGGTCCAGCAGCACGGCCTGATACCAGTTGTAGTAGGTGACGTAGGGCGGTTTCACGAGCGTCGCGCCGGCTTCCAGCGCGAGCGGCACCATGCGGTCCACGTCCGCCTCGGAGTCGACGTCGATGTTCAGCAGGAACTTCACGCCGCGCGTTTCCGCGTAGTCGTCGAGATGCAATAGCGCGTACGCATCGAGCGCATTGAAGCCGAGGCTGGACTTGCCGGTGTCGAGGCCGCGAAAGATCGGCGAGCGGATCGCCTCGATTTCAGCGAAACCGAATACGCGCTGATAGAAGCCCGAGAGCGCGACCACGTCACGCGCGAACACATTCACATACGAGAGATGCGCCATGGTCAGGCCGCTTCGACCGTGCCGCCGAAGGTCGTCTGCTTGACGAACTTCGACCGCAGATGATCGCCCGATGAAACAGGTTGGTACTTTGGCGTTTCACCTTCAGCGAGACAGCTCGGCAGACATTCGACCATCGCGTCGTAGTTCGGCTGATGGAAGAACACCAGCGATTGCCGGCGATTCGTACTGGCGGTTTCGAACGGCGGGTTCTCGACCCGATGCATGGTCGAGATCCACAGGTCGTTGGTCCACTGCATCATCAGATCGCCGATGTTCACGACCAGCGCGCCCTCGATCAGCGGTACGTCCACCCACTGTCCGGCTTTGTTCAATGCCTGCAGACCTTTGTCGTCGGGGCGCACGATCGTGAGACTGCCGTAGTCGCTATGGGCACCGGCGCGCAACTGGTTCGGCAGTGGCGCTTCGCGTTGCGGCGGATAGCTCAGTACGCGGAACATGCTGATATGACGATCGATGCGTTCGTCGAAGAATGTCTCGGGGAGTTCGAGCGCCAGCGCGAAGATGCGCATCAACGAACGCGACAGGTCGCTCATTCGCTGGAAGTACTCGTCCCATGTCTGCTGGAAACCCGCTATTGGCGGATAGACATTGGGCTCGAAGTGGGGGCCTGCGGCCGGGCCGCGATGATAGTTGTCATTCGGAACATCGGCCGGTCCGATCGAAAAGGATTCCTTCAGATCGCCGGGCGTGGCTTCTTCCAGACTGTACGACAAACCCTCTTCGCCGACTGCGCTGTAGCCGCGTACCGCGTCGATACGCGGCCTGTCCACCTTGCGCTTTTCGGTGAGAGGCAGAGCGAAAAACTCGCGCGACAACGTGGATACGCGTTCGATCAATGCTTCCGGAACGCCGTGATTCCTGATGACCAGGAAGCCGATACTACGACAGGCGTCGTTCACTTCCTTCGCAACCTCGAGCCGGCCTTCGGGCGTGCCCTCGAAATAAGGCGCAAGGTCGATCACGGGCACATGCAGCAGTGTCATGGCTATTTCCTCAAGCTGAACCGTCGTCGAATAGATGCAACGGCTGTGTATGTAGGGTTGGCGCAATCCGCAGCCGTCAATGCAACGATCATGCCAATCTGACCGGTTGAACAGGTTCCTCGCGCGACAGCGCCGATAGGGAAGGTTGTTGTGGGCGTGAAGACGTGATTCGAGGTTGGCGCGATCGGGGCGCTCGCGGTGAGCGCGGCACATAAATCGTGCGAGCGGCACATTGCCGGGGCGAGTGCGGTGGGTTTGCGCACCGGTTTTGACCAGTTGGTCAGGATTGGTTTGGGGCGGGGGGTAAGTATTTGGCCGCACATGGACTGCTCGGTTGTGCAGCGGATGCGGCCAGCGGCACTGGATGTCAAAGTGGCGCGTTGGGCGCTGCTGCGAGTGTTGCTTTCAGTCCAGACTTTTCACACAGAAAACAATGCAGACGATCTGATCCCAGACTTCAGAGTAACCAGGACCATTGAACTACGCGCCGCAATCAAGCGGTAACCGCTAGAATTGCGGCTTTAGTCTGGAACACGCCGATGTCTTTCGCGTCGCTTGGCCTGATCGATCCCTTGCTGCGTAATTTGCAGGTCCTCAATTACCAGACACCTACGCCGGTGCAGACCAAGGCGATTCCCGCCGTGCTCAGCGGCAAGGACGTCATGGCTGCAGCCCAGACCGGCACTGGCAAAACCGCGGGTTTTGCGCTGCCGCTGTTGCAGCGGCTAGTGCAACATGGCCCCGCGGTGTCCAGCAACCGCGCGCGTGTTCTGGTGCTGGTGCCCACGCGTGAACTGGCCGAACAGGTGCTGCAAAGTTTTATCGATTACGGCAAAGGTCTCGACTTACGATTTCTGGCCGCCTACGGCGGTGTGAGTATCAATCCGCAGATGCTGAAGTTGCGCAAAGGCGTAGATGTGCTCGTTGCCACGCCGGGCCGTCTGCTAGATCTCAATCGCCAGAACGCAGTGCAGTTCGATCAAGTACAAACGCTGGTGCTGGATGAAGCCGACCGCATGCTGGATCTGGGCTTTGCGCGCGAACTCAACGCCGTCTTTGCTGTGTTGCCCGCTCAGCGCCAGACCTTGCTGTTCTCTGCCACCTTTACCGACGATATCCGCGCCATGGCGGCGGGCATTCTGCGCGGTCCGGTCAATATCAGTGTCAGCCCACCCAATGCCACGGCCAGCAAGATCAAGCAGTGGGTGGTGCCGGTGGATAAAAAGAACAAGCCTGATCTCTTCATGCACCTCGTGGCTGAGAACAACTGGGAGCACGCGCTGGTGTTCGTCAAAACCCGCAATGGCGTGGATTACCTGGCAGCCATACTGGATGAAGCGGGCTATTCAGTCGACACCATCCACGGCGACAAACCGCAACCGGCCCGCCTGCGTGCGCTGGAGCGCTTCAAGACGGGCGAAGTACGTATGCTGGTAGCCACCGATGTGGCCGCGCGCGGGCTGGATATCGACGACCTGCCGCTGGTGATCAACGTTGATCTGCCGATCGTGGCGCAAGACTATGTGCACCGTATCGGCCGTACTGGCCGCGCGGGTGCCAGCGGCGTGGCGGTGTCCCTGGTGTGTGCCGATGAAGCGCCGCAACTGGCCGCGATTGAAGCGCTGATCCGGCAAACGCTGCCTCGTGAAGAAGAGCCGGGTTTTGAAGCGGAACATCGCGTGCCGCAAACTAGCGCGACGGGCCAGATCATCAAGAAGCCCAAAAAGCCTAAGAAGCCGAAAGTGCCGCAATCTGCGCCGGGCACCATGCAGGTACTCAGCAAAAATCCGCGTCCGCAAAGTGGCGAGAACAAACGCAAGCCTGCAGCGCAGCGCGCTGTCGTCGCAGGTGGTGGCACAAGCTCGTCCAGCGGTAGCCCATTCAGCGTGCAAAAGCCACGCAGCAAACCCGCCAGCAAGCCAGCTGCGGGTTCACGTAAGCCGGTTGGCAAACCCGCTGGTGGCCGCAGCAAACGCCAACCCTGATCCGAGGGGATGAGTAACGCGTGCCTGGAATAGCCTGGCGGGGGAGGCCGTCGGCAAACCGGCATGAATGCCCAAAGGTCGATCAGGACCGGGCATTCAAACGGATTAGCGAAGCCTGTCAGTGCCCCGATCCTACTGGCTCGGACCCTGATCCTCTGCGCGATTTTTTCCCACCGGTAAAGCCGATAGCAGCGCAGGCCAACTCCCTCTGAAGTGACTCCCCGCTGCAATGGCAGAAAACATCATTCCGGTGATGCATACGCCGATCCAGCCACATGTCTGCCACGCAACGATCCCCGCTGCCGAACCTACGGCACCGCCGGCGAAATAACACACCATGTAGATGGTATTCACTCGTGCACGCGCTTCGGGTCTGAGCGCGAAAATGCGCGACTGGTTCGGCGTTTGTGCGACTTGCAGGCCGATGTCCAGCACGATGACGCCTGCTACAAGGCCGACGAGACTCGAGCCCGAGAGGCTGAAGACGACAAAGGACAATGCGACAAGACCGATTGCGAACGAGATGGCTGTGCGCGGCCCGCGTCGATCCGCGAATTTACCCGCCCACGGCGCAGTGAGTGCGCCTGCTGCGCCGACGATACCGAACAGTCCTGCGGCCTGCGGTCCGAGATTAAACGGCGTACGAGCGAGAAGTAACGACAGTACCGACCAGAAGAGACTGAAGGCGGCAAACAGAGCCGCACCGGTAAGCGCGGCTTCGCGAAGTCCGCGCAATTCGACTGTGAGATTCCACAACGAGCCTATGAGCTTGCCGTAGGACAGTGTCGAGGCCGGCTTGCTGGAGGGCAAATACCTGATCACCATGATGGCCAGGACTAGCATCGAAACAATGGCCGCAACAAATACGATACGCCATCCGAAGTGTTCGGCGACAAAACCCGACGCCGTGCGCGCGAGCAGGATACCCAGCAACAGACCGCTCATCACAGTGCCGACAGCGTGACCTCGTTGTTCGGTCGGCGCAAGCTCGGCGGCAAACGGTCCCGCTTGCTGCGCGACGGTCGCGAACACGCCGATTGCAAGGCTTGCAAAGATCAGAACAAGCAATGTCGGTGCGGTTGCCGCAGCGAGAAGTGCCGCGCAGATTCCAGCGATTTGCCACAAAATGATCTGGCGACGATCAAGGCGGTCACCCAGCGGGGCGAGCAGCAGCATGCCGGCGGCGAAGCCGATCTGGGTTGCGGTGGGTATGGCGCCGATCCACGCAGCACCGTGAGGAAACGTGTGGCTAATGTTATTGAGTAGCGGCTGGTTATAGTAAATGTTGGCGATCGCAACGCCCGCGATGATGGCTAGAATCCGCAGCAGAAAACGCAGTGATCGATTGGAAGAGAATGACTCGAGTGTCGACATAGGATGGCTGAAGTCAAAGAACGACGGGCTGGCTGCGATATATCGACAGCCAGCAGAAAGCGGCAGCAGCACTTCATGTCTGCCGGGGAAGTTTTAACGAGGTGACGTGTTGTGCGAACGGATCGACGTTCAGCACATCAGAACAGTCTGGATTGATATGAGCGCGATTGCACTCAATGGTCGGCCGGCGACTGAATGATCAAGATAACTTTTTCGTCGGCGCTTTGAAGCGGGTGGCGTCGGTAGGAGCTGCACCCGTTCTTAATGTCGCACAAAACGTCGCTCAAGGGAAGCGCCGATTGTCGTGCCGACTCCATGACGAAAAGCGATACTGAAGGCGCTGCAGGATCGGTAACCTATTGCGATTGCAATGTTCTCCAAAGCAGTGCAATTGCCGCAACCTATTCCGCCAGGACGGTAGCGGCAGTTTGCTCGGCGCAACGGTTCGGTGCGATTGACCTGCAACAATCGTGACACGTCGGTGTCGTGATGTCATGAGGTATTCGCGCCGTTTATCGAACAGCCGAAGGAAGATACCCGAATCGCTCCTGGAATCGTTCAGTGAAGCGTGCCCGTGATTTGTAGCCGCACTCCTCCGCGATTCGCCCGATACCCCATGCGGTGGTCTGGATCAGCATCATCGCGTGATGCATGCGCACATCGATCAACAGGTCCTCGAATCGGACGTGTTCGCTGGCAAGGCGCCGTCGTAGCGTGGCGGGGCTCATCGCTAATTCCTTGCCTACGCTCTGTGCCGTCCAGGGGTGCGCAGGCGCTTCACCGATAAGGGCGCGAAGCCGCCCCGCCGTGCTGTCCAGATCGACTCGGCCGAACGAATGGCCACGCTCGGCGAATGCGAGAAGCAGATCCATGAGCCGGCATCGAAGCCGCTCGTCGCTGATGGAACCGTTCTCTATGCTTTCGACGACATGACGCAGCGTATCGGAGAGTTCGTGATCGAGCGATAACGTGCGGAACGGTATCGCGGGCGTGCATTCGCTCCTTGTGCCCGGATAAGTGCGGTGGAAGCTGTCCAGCAAGACGGACGAGAACGTCAGGAAGATCGAGCGGAAACGTTGTTCGCTTCCTCCCGGCGTTTTCAGCAGATCCACACGGGTATTGGGTTCAACCAATACGAGCGATTCCGGTCCGTCCGCCGACATCGCGTTGACGCCGTCGTCTAGATCGAGTTGGCCGGATACGATCAGCAGGACCGTCGCGTCGTGAAACGTGAACCGCGAGGTATGTTGCGGCAGTTTCAAGCGCGGTTTTGCGAGGCCGCACAACGCGCGCCTTAAAACCGGTACACCAGACGAAGATCGCGACGATGAGAAATCCGTATTTGATCTTTCGGACACAGGCTCCCGCATGCCGGCCGCTGAAGGTATCAATGCCATACTCGATTCTCTCGCCTATGCCATTGCGTCGATCACGACGTCGGGGTTCAGGCTGTACAAGCCGGTCAGGCTGGCCTCGCCAAGCACGTGCGCGTCGGCGATGGCCGCGCGGACGTTCGCGCCGGTCAGCGGGCCGTTGATTTCCAGAGTCGGATTGGCGAGCGCATAGATTGTGAAGACGTAGTGGTGGACGAGCGTATCGTTCCAGGGTGGGCAAGGGCCGTCATAGCCGTGGTAATCCCCCTTCATCTGCTCGTCACCGGCGAACCAACCTGTGTAGTCGTTAATGCCGTGGCGCAGGCCTGCGGACGCATCCAGCCCCGGCTTGCCGCGCGGCGTCACGCCGTCGGAATGGGAGCCTGCCGCGATTTCCGTGCGACTGGCCGGGATGTCGAGCAGCAACCAGTGAAAGAAGTCGACGCGCGGCAGTGAGGCCGGTACGACTCGTCCGGGCTGATTCACATCGTCGCCGCGGCTCGGTACGTCCGGGTCATGGCAAACCACGACGAACGATTGCGTACCTTCGGGCACGTCGCTCCACGCGAGGTGCGGATTGCGGTTTGCCGACAGCGAGATGCGGTTCACTGCGTCGGTTACGGCGAACGCGAATTCACCGGGGATCGGCTGGCCGTCCTGGAAGCTCTGGCTGACGAGTTTCATATGAAGTTCATTCCATTTGATCGAAGAAGATTTGAGTACGCATTCGTATGCGACCCAATCATTGTAAGTACTTCGAGTCAGCGAATGATCGCTCAGGCAGTCAACCGTGCGCCATATCCAATCAATTTGATTGTTTAAGGATCATTTGTCGAGTAACTGCGGCATCGGTACATACCGTATCTATACCCCCACCCCCTATGATAGACTTCCAGAAATTGTATACCCCCTAGGGGTATTGGGAGGATGTGATGGGTCACACGGTTCAGGAGAAACAAAAGCTTCTTAACAGGGTTCGCCGTATTAAAGGGCAGGTAGAAGCCATCGAGCGTGCGTTAGAGGAAGAGCACGGTTGTTCGGATGTGCTGCAACGGATTACGAGTTGTCGAGGGGCGATGAACGGATTGCTGGCTGTGGTGTTGGAAGACCATATCCGGAACCACCTTGTCGATGCGGATCACGGCGAGGAAGACGGTGGTAGCGCGACGGAACAATTGATCGAAGTGGTACACAGCTATTTCAAGTAGAGTCGAAAATGAGTGATTTCAAAAACAGCGCATTCGGCGCGGCACATGAGCACATCTTTCTGGGCGTGGGTCACGAAGAGAACGAGCGCAAGACGTGGGCTGTGATTGCACTGTGCAGTGCGATGATGCTTATTGAAATCGTCGGTGGCAGTATGTTCGGTTCGCTGGCGCTCGTCGCCGACGGCCTGCATATGTCGACCCATGCCGGCGCGATGCTGATTGCAGCCCTTGCATACACCTACGCGCGCAAGCACGCCGGCGACTCCCGCTTCGTGTTCGGCACGGGCAAACTGGGCGACCTCGCAGGGTTTACGAGTGCCATCGTGCTTGCAATGATTGCCGTGCTGATTGGCTATGAGGCGGTGTCACGTTTTCTGTCGCCGGTACCTATTCATTTTGGGGAAGCAATTCCCATCGCGGTGGTCGGCCTGCTTGTCAATCTGGCGAGCGTGTGGCTTCTGAGCGGCGGCGATCACGGACACGTCCACGGTCATAGCCACGGGCACGGGCATGATCAAAATAGCCACTCTCACGAAGATGAGGCGCAGAAGATTTTTGCCCCATCCGGCGTGTTTGAAATCTCCATCTTCGAGCACGGCGTGCCACCCGTTTTCCGCATGACGCCTGCGACCGGGAACTCACAACTGGACGCGTCAGCCGTGTTCCTTATGACGGTTCGGCCCGATGGGACAGAGCAGGTATTCACGCTCGCTGACCGTGGCGGCTATCTGGAATCGAAGGAAGACATTCCTGAGCCGCACGCATTCAAAGCCATCGTGCGGATGCCGGACGGCGAGCACGAAGTCGAATTCGAAGAACATGAACATCACGACGACGCGCGTGAAGCGGCGACGCGCGACCACAACATCAGGTCGGCGTACGTTCATGTGATGGCGGATGCGGCGGTCTCCGTGCTGGCTATCATCGGCCTTGTACTGGCACGCGCATTTGGCTGGCTCTGGATGGACCCGCTTGCCGGTGTCATCGGCGCACTGGTGATTGCAAACTGGTCGTACGGCTTGATGCGTGACACGGGTGCGATCCTGCTCGACATGAACCCCGACCGGCGCATGGCGGAGCACATGCGTCATGCGATCGAGGACCGCGGCGACAAGGTGGTGGACCTGCATGTATGGCGGGTGGGTCCCGGTCACATGAGCGCCGTGGTGTCGGTGGCAACGGATGAAACCCAGCGAGACTCGCGCTTCTATCATGCTGTGCTCGGGCGATTCAAGGGACTGTCTCATATCACTGTCGAGGTGCAGCCGTTACAGGCAGTGGCCTGATTGGTGGCAGTCAAGTCAGTACGAGCTCAAAATGAAGTTCGCACGCCCTGGTTGAACATAGACGATATCCGGAGGCACCCCATGCAGGAAGAGCAAACACGTGAGGCCCTGAATGCGCACTGGCAAGCGTCGGCGGCCGGCGATCTCGATGCAGAGCACGATATTTACGATGACGATGCCATCTGTGACTATCCCCAGTCAGGTGAGCGAATTCTTGGGCGAAAGAATTTGCAGGCACTGCGGAGTCATCATCCCGGCAAGCCAGCAGGTTTCGATGTCAGGCGAATTCAGGGAGAAGGCAATCTATGGATTACGGAATACTCGATCAAATATAACGAGCGGCTGGCTTACACGGTGAGCATCATGGCGTTCCGCAACGGCAAGGTCATTCACGAGACACAGTATTTTTCGGATCCATTTGAAGCGCCGGGTTGGCGCAGTCAATGGGTTCAGCAACTCGCGTGACGACGCTATGATTCATTCAGCGTCGGAGTGTGATCCGCCAGTTTGACGCGTTCGACATCGCCGCCTGAATCGCTGACAATCACCGCAGAACTCGCTTCGTCCTGGTGGCGGAACCAGTCGTGTTGGCTTTCTCGTTGCAGCACGGCCCTCATCCATTCATCGGGTACAAGGTCGTCACCATCACAAGGTAAGTCTTTCATGCTGGATATCCCGTCGCTTGTAGTGCTGCTGATCGCAGTCTCGATCTGCTCGTCGCTGCTGATTTTTCAGATCGTGACTGGCGTGCCTCCGATGTCTTCAAGCGCATCGGAAGCGGCCGATGTCGTTGCATTGTTGAAGCAGGCAGGCTTGCCGAAACAGGCTAATGTTTACGAACTGGGCAGCGGCTGGGGCTCGCTCGTCATCGCTCTGGCAAGAGCGTTTCCCGATGCGCGGATTCGAGGCATCGAAGCGTCGCCGCTGCCTTATTGGGTAGCCCGCTTCCGGACGCGCAAAATGCCCAATGTATTTTTGCAACGGGGTAATTTCCACGAGTGCGATTTGCGGGATGCGCACGCGGTTACCTGCTACCTGATGATAAAGCCTATGCCTAAATTGGCGGCTCTCCTCGATCGCATGCTCGAGCCCGGTACGCCGGTGATATCGCTTACATTCTGGTTTCGTGAACGGCAAGTCGCAGCGGTCCGGGAGGGGCCCGGACTGCGCGGCGCGGCCGCCTTGTATTTCTGGCCCGCGCACAGAGGTTCCGGCACGGTGACAAAAGCCGATAGTAGCCAACGGGAAACCGATGGAATCATGACAAACCTGTCGTAAGGTCCGCTGTAAGCATCGATAAGTAGACCCTCACCATTCAACTGAACGGGCGGCCGCCATTGGCCGTCAAATTTATTGCCACTCACGTACCTTGATGACAGCGTCGGCGAAAGCCTGCGGTGCTTGTTGCGGAAGGTTATGTCCCGCATCGACGACGCGATGTTCATGCAGTCCGACAAACATGGCGGCGTGCGCAGCGGTCCCGCCGGGTTTGAGCGGATCCGCCGAACCGTCGATCGTCACCGTCGGCGCCTTGACCGTGGGCTTTTGCGCGAGGCGATCTTCGAGCAATTGCAACGCAGGATCGCCCGCCTCCAGACCAAAGATGTGGCGATAGCAATGGATCACGATTTCCACGAAATCGGGATTGTCGAAAGAGGTTGCTGACTGGGCGAAGGTCGCATCGTCGAATTGCCAACCGGGCGACCATTCGGCCCACAATATCCTGCACAGGTCACGACGATTTTCTCGCAGGCATTCACGCCCGCGCTCGGTCTGGAACAGGTGCTGATACCAGCAAATGCGCTCGAGCGATGGCGCAGCGGGGTGTCTTTGTCGACTCACATCGATCACGTCGTAGCCCGCGTATGACACGAGGCCGCTAATACGCTCCGGCCACAGCGCTGCGGCCACGCAGGACGCGTTGCCGCCCCAGTCGAAACCGCCGAGGATCGGACGTTCCAGACCGAGTGCGTCGGCAAGCTGGACGATGTCGCGGCCGCGGGCAGCCTGTTGGCCACTTCGCATGAGATCGTCGGATACGAAACGCGTTGGACCGAAGCCGCGGGCATAGGGCACGATGACCCTCGCCCCTGCTCGCACGAGTATTGCAGCGACTTCATCGAATGAATGCACGTCGTAGGGGAAGCCGTGCGACAGGATGACCGGCCAGCCACTGCCAGGCCCGTGCTCGATATAACCGATCCGCAGAACATCGGTTTCGACGGTCTTTAGTGCACGCTCAGCCATGAAATGCTCCCTGCGGTCGCGCAGACGCTGTGACGGTGGAGACGAACGCGCGCAGGTCGGCAAGCATCGCGTCGGGTTGTTCCAGCGCCGCGAAGTGCCCGCCCGACGACATCTCGCTCCAATGAACGATGTTGTAGGTCTTCCCGGCAAGCGAACGCGGTGGCGGCAGAAACACGGGATCGGGGAAGGCAGCGACACCGGTCGGCACCCGGATGCGTGTGCCAGCCGGAAACACGTGCGACCCTTCGAGCCGCTTGCCGTGATACATCCACGTCGCCGTCACGACCGACGATGGCGCGATATACAGCATGATGTTGGTGAGCAATGCCTCTTCCGAGAACTTGCTCCAGATGTCGGGGCTGCCATCGGCTGTGGTCGGTAGATCGGCCCATTTGCCAAACTTTTCGAGTATCCACCCGGCCACGCCGACCGGACTGTCCGCCATCGCGACGCCCAGCGTCTGCGGGCGCGTCTCCTGTTCGTGGTTGTAGCCGCTCTCCCAGTCGAAGATCGCGTCCCGTCTCGCGACATAGGCCTTCTCCTCGGCGGTGGTTGGCGTCGCGTCTTCGGCGACGAGGTTGACCATGTTGATATGGATGCCGAACAATGCGTCGGGTCGGTCGTGCGCCATCCAGCCCGCGATGCCGTGTCCCCAGTCTCCGCCTTGCACGATGTAACGCGATTGCCCAAACAGTCGAACCATCAGTGTGTGCATGAGTTCGGCGGCCCGACGCGGGCCGATGACGCCGGTGATCGGTGTGGAGAACGCGAAGCCAGGAAGCGACGGCACGATGACATCGTGTCCGTCTGTCGCGAGAGGTTCCAGCAGTTGCTCAAATTCAAGGAACGAGCCCGGCCAGCCGTGGAGAAGAAGAAGTGGTGGCTTCGAGCCATTACCCCGAACATGGAGAAAGTGAATGCGCTCGCCGTCGATGTCCGTCGTGAAGTGGGGGAGTTGATTGAGGCGTCGTTCGACTCGGCGCCAGTCATAGGTTTCGTCCCAGTAAGTGACGAGACGCTTGAGGTCGTCGATGCCTACACCGGACTTCCATCCGCCGGCATCGGGAAGCTGGTCCCAGTCATAGGCGCGGACCTTGGCCTTGATGGTTGCGAGACGCTCTTCGGATAGGTGGATCGTGTAAGGCGAAACCATAAATTTATCCTCGAAAGGGCTGCCTGATCGAAGCATGCAGTTGGCACCTTCGCCAACGGATCGGGCCTGACGCCTGTGACGGTTAATTGCCGATTACGTTGTTTTACGCAATACTAGACCCTTAAGATTTGCACGTGTACCCCCTGAAACTGCCAGGCGCTTTTGCGTTTGGCGCACAAGTCAATTCTCATGGACGTTGCCGGCGATCTGGAAATCTTCACGCTGGTGGCCGGAACCCGCAGCTTCTCGGCGGCCGGTCGCCTGCTCAACCTCGCGCCTTCATCTGTTGCGCGCGTAATCGATCGCATCGAAGCGCGGCTCGGTGTTCGCTTGCTGCTACGAACCACCCGTTCGCTGACGGTGACTGCGGAAGGCGCGACTTACCTTTCCTCGGCCCGACGGATTCTCGCGGACCTCAAAGAAACCGAACAACTGATCACGGATCAGAGTTCGCCACGAGGACGCCTTCGGGTAAGCGGTTCGATCCTGTATGGCAAAGCATTCCTCGTGCCGCTACTCCGCGATTTCATTCAAAGGCATCCGGGCATCCTCGTCGACATCAACTTGACCGACACTGTCGTGGACATTGCCGCAGGCGAGGCCGACGTCGCTTTGCGGTTAGGGCCGCTTCCCGACGGCCCGCTAACGGCACGCAAACTGGGCGAGACGCACAAGGTCATCGTCGCTTCGCCGGACTATCTGGCCCGTCGCGGCACGCCACAGATACCGGAGGACCTGCTCGACCACGACTGCGTCAATTTCAACTTCAAGCGTGCTGCGCCTGGCTGGCCGTTTCGCAAAGATGGCAACGATTACTCGTTGATGGTCAAAGGCAGTGTGGAGACCAACAATGGCGACACCCAGGGGCAACTCGCTGCGGAAGGCGTCGGGATAGCGCGCGTATGCATCGAGACGGTGGAGCACCAGATCAAAGCGGGCAGTTTGGTACCGCTATTGGAAGCGTTCAATCCGGGCGATGGTGAGGAAATTCATGCGGTGTTCGTCGGCGGCGCGCACATGCCGGCTCGCGTGCGCTGCTTTGTCGATTATCTGATCGAGTGCTTCGCGTCGCGCCAGGTGCATCCACGCAGTGCCTGAGCGCGCAGCTCATCGGTCCGGGCTCCGTGCCTCGGCATAGGTTTCCTTGCAGATCTGACGCAGCGCATCGACGAACAGATCCTGCGCCGTGGAGTGCGCCCCCTGTGAACGGGTGAACAGCGCGATAGGCGGAAGTGTCCATTCAAATGAATAAGGCACGATAGCCACGCCGGCGATTCGAACCAGTTCCTCGGCGATATCCGCGGGCACGATGGAGACCGCGCCTTCGCTCGAAGCAATCATTTCGCCGATGAGTTTGGACGAGTAGCTTTCCACCACGGGCACGGGAGGAGCCGTTCCGGCAGCGAGAAACAGGTCGGCCACCTGTTCTCTCATCGGCGTATGAGGCGCACCGAGAATCCAGTCCAGCGTCAGCAACTGGTTCCAGTCGAGTTTCGTGCGCGCCAGTCTTGATGCGAGACGCCGGCTCGCGATCAGCCGGGGTTGCTGCCGGAACAGCACCTCGAAGCCGACCTGCTTCAGATCGATCACCGACGACGCCCGCCCGATCACGATGTCGACCGTATGGTCCTGCAATTGCAGCAATAGTTGATCGCTGGTTCCTTCATGGATGGTCACGGTCAGGCGCCGCTCCATGCCGGATTGCAGCCGCTTCAGCGCCGCCGACAGCATCTGGCCGGAGATAAACGGAATCACCCCGATATGCAGATGCCCCGCATGCCCCGAAGCCACTGCTTTCATGTCGCGGGCGAGATGATCGAGATCGTGGATCATCGCCTGGGCTCGTTCGAGCACGACCGAACCGAGTGCTGTGGGCAGCATGCCGCGAGACGAGCGCTCGAAGAGCGGCGTGCCGAACATGCTTTCCAGTTCCGCCAGCGCGTTGGTCACCGCAGGCTGGCTGCTGGCCATGTGTTCCGCTACACGCGTAAGCGATCCCTGCTGCTGGATTTGCAACAACAGCACGAGGTGCCGTATTTTCAGGCGCGCGCTGAGCCGCCTGACTATATCGTTCGATTCAAATGTCATTGACGGCCGACGGATGCATCACGAAAAAATGATGGACCCATACTAAAACAAAATTATCACCTTATGGCAGGTCTCTAGAATCGCCTCAACGGATCGCGTGGGGATGGGCCCGACGCACTCACCGAGGTAAAAACATGAAGCAGACAGAGACAGATCGCCAAGCCGCATTCGACTATCACGAGTTTCCCACGCCCGGAAAGATCTCCGTGACGGCCAGCAAGCCGCTTGTCACCCAGCGTGATCTGGCGCTTGCGTACACGCCTGGCGTGGCCAGTGTCTGCGAAGCCATTGCAGAAGATCCGCAACTGGCGCATCGCTTCACGAGTCGCGGCAACCTCGTCGGCGTGATTACCAACGGCAGCGCCGTGCTGGGCCTCGGGAACATCGGTGCATTGGCCTCGAAGCCGGTGATGGAAGGCAAGGCGGTACTGTTCAAGAAGTTCGCCGGTATCGATGTGTTCGACATCGAAATCAACGAGACCGACCCGGACAAGCTGGTCGAGATCATCGCCGGACTCGAACCGACCTTCGGCGGCATCAATCTCGAAGACATCAAAGCGCCGGAGTGCTTCATCGTCGAGCGAAAGCTGCGCGAACGCATGAAGATTCCGGTCTTCCACGACGATCAGCACGGCACTGCCATTACGGTAGCGGCTGCGTTCATCAATGGCCTGAAAGTGGTGGGCAAAACCATTTCCGAGGTCAAGGTGGTGACGTCGGGAGCGGGCGCCGCGGCATTGGCCTGTCTCGATCTGCTGGTCGATCTGGGATTGCCGGTGGAGAACATCTGGGCGACCGATATCGAAGGTGTCGTCTATCGCGGACGGGTCGCCTTGATGGATCCGGATAAGGCACGCTTTGCGCAGGAAACCGGCGCGCGCAAGCTGGCTGAAGTGATCGAGGGCGCGGATGTGTTTCTGGGGCTGTCGGTAGGTGGCATCGTCAGCGCCGAGATGCTGAAGAGCATGGGCCCGCGTCCGCTGATTCTCGCGCTGGCCAATCCCACACCGGAAATCTTCCCGGAGCTGGCTCATGCAACGCGTGACGACGTCGTCATCGCGACCGGCCGCTCGGACTACCCTAACCAGGTCAACAACGTCCTCTGCTTTCCGTACATTTTCCGCGGCGCGCTGGACGTGGGCGCGACCACCATCACGCGCGAGATGGAAATCGCCGCGGTGCATGCTATCGCGGGACTCGCGCAGGAGGAGCAGAACGAAGTCGTGGTTGCCGCGTATGGCGCGCACGACGCAGCATTCGGTCCGCAATATCTGATTCCCAAACCATTCGATCCGCGCCTGATCGTGCGGGTGGCGCCTGCTGTCGCCAAGGCTGCGATGGAGAGCGGGGTAGCGACGCGGCCGCTGCCGGACCTGGACGCCTACGTCGAACAGTTGCAGCAATTCGTCTACCACTCCGGCGCGTTTATGAAGCCGCTGTTCTCGACGGCAAGACAGCTTGTGCGCGAGGGCGGCAATGCGCGCATCGTCTTCACCGAGGGCGAAGACGAGCGCGTGCTGCGCGCGGTGCAGGTGATCGTCGACGAGAAGCTGGCGCGCCCGATTCTGGTCGGGCGTCCAGAGGTGCTGCTGGCGCGCATCGAGAGATTTGGTTTGCGGCTGCGCCTCGGGCAGGACGTCGAAGTGACGAACCCTGAATACGACGAACGTTTTCCGCAGTACTGGACCACGTACTGGGAGTTGATGTGCCGCGACGGCATCACGAAGGAGATGGCGCGCGTTGAAATGCGCCGCCGCCTGACGTTGATCGGCGCGATGATGGTGCGACTCGGCGACGCCGACGGCATGATCTGCGGCACCGTGGGTGCGTACCATGATCACCTGCGTTTCGTCGACGAAGTGATCGGCAAGAAGCGCGGCGCAAAAACGTATGCGGCGATGAACATTCTGCTTCTCGATCAGCGCACGGTGGCGTTGGTGGACACGCACATCAACGACAATCCGGACGCGGAGCAGATTACCGAATTCACCATTGCTGCGGCGAGGCAAATGGAGTGGCTGAATCTGACGCCGAAGGCCGCGTTGCTGTCGCGCTCGAACTTCGGCTCAGGCAGTGCGGCTTCGGGTGTGAAAATGCGCCGCGCGCTGGAGATCGTGCGTGAAGCTGCGCCGGATCTCGAAGTGGATGGCGAGATGCATGGCGACTGTGCGCTCGACGAAGCCCTCCGTTCACGCATTCTGCCGACGTCGTCCCTCAAGGGCGCGGCCAATCTCCTGGTCTGTCCCAACGTGGATGCGGGGAACATTGCCTATAACCTGCTCAAGACCGGCGCAGGCAGCAACGTGGCAGTGGGCCCCTTTCTGCTGGGCGTCAACGCACCGGTGAACATTCTGACGTCGAGCTCCACGGTCCGCCGAATCGTCAACATGGCGGCGTTGACGGTGATCGAGGCGAATCGCAGGGCGTGATCGGTCTTTTGGATTCGTTCTGCGTAAGGCGGTCGAAGTCGCGGTGTCCGTTGAGGCGCCGCTTTCTTGAGTTCGCCGCCCTGCGCGTGCGCGAGGTGCTCGAGAAGATCGCGAGCCGAATGCGCGACGGCGGCCGTTCCAGATAGAAATTTTTTTGTTGTTTGAAGATATCAAAAGCCGGTTTTTTTGTTGTTCAGCGTTTCCCATAATGGATGTGAACGGCGTCCGCAAAGCACGTGCGCAGCAGCGCCCGCAGTCCGCGCGACGCCTCTTTCTCACTCATTCTCATGTTGGGTTGCTCCATGTCCAAGACCAAGCCAGACGATTCGCCGGTCGCACCGGTCACCGGGATCCGTAAAGGTCTCACCAACTACGGTGACAACGGCTTCTCCCTTTTCTTGCGCAAAGCATTCATCAAAGGCGCCGGCTATACCGACGAAGCGCTGGATCGACCGGTAATCGGCATCTCCAATACCGGTAGCGCTTACAACCCCTGTCACGGCAACGCGCCGCAATTGATCGAAGCGGTCAAACGCGGCGTGATGCTGGCTGGCGGCTTGCCGATGGATTTCCCGACCATTTCCATCCACGAGAGTTTTTCGCAGCCGACCAGCATGTATCTGCGCAACCTGATGTCGATGGATACCGAGGAGATGATCCGCGCCCAGCCGATGGATGCGGTCGTGCTGATCGGCGGTTGCGACAAAACCGTGCCGGCGCAGCTCATGGGCGCTGCATCCGCGAATATTCCCGCCATCCAGCTGATCACCGGCTCCATGCTGACCGGTTCGCACCGCGGCGAGCGCGTCGGTGCGTGCACCGATTGCCGCCGCTATTGGGGCAAGTTCCGCGCCGACGAGATCGACAGTACGGAAATCGCCGCCGTGAACAACCAGCTGGTGGCCAGCGTCGGCACCTGCTCGGTCATGGGCACGGCAAGCACGATGGCTTGCGTGGCCGAAGCGCTCGGGATGACCGTGCCGGGCGGCGCGTCGCCGCCGGCCGTGACGGCCGATCGTATCCGCATCGCCGAGGAGACCGGCGCGCAGGCAGTGCAGATGGCGCGCAGCGGCCTGACCATCGACAAGATTCTGACCGCCGATGCATTCGAAAACGCCATCCGCGTGTTGCTTGCGATCGGCGGCTCGACCAACGGCATCGTGCACCTGACCGCGATTGCGGGACGCATGGGCCTGGATGTCGATCTGAAGGCGCTGGATAGGATGGGCCGCGACACGCCGGTGCTGCTGAATCTGAAACCCTCCGGCCAGCATTACATGGAAGATTTCCACCATGCCGGCGGGATGGCGACGTTGCTGCGCGAACTCAAGCCGCTGCTCAAGCTCGACGCGATGACCGTGACCGGGCGCACGCTGGGCGAGGAGATCGAACGGGCCGGCCCCGGCTTCGACCAAAACGTGGTGCGCACGATCGCCGATCCGATCTATCCGCAAGGCGGCCTTGCCGTTTTGCAGGGCAATCTCGCACCCGGCGGCGCGATCATCAAGCAATCCGCGGCCGACGCGAAACTGATGGAGCACGAGGGCCGCGCGGTGGTGTTCGAGAACGGGCAGGACATGGCCGAGCGCATCGACTCGGACGATCTCGACGTGAGCGCCGACGATATTCTGGTGCTGAAGAACATCGGTCCGAAAGGCGCACCGGGGATGCCCGAGGCCGGCTATATTCCGATTCCGAAAAAGCTGGCGCGGGCCGGCGTCAAGGACATCGTGCGCATTTCCGATGGACGCATGAGCGGCACGGCGTTCGGCACGATCGTGTTGCACGTGACGCCTGAGGCGGCCGTCGGCGGTCCGCTCGCGTATGTTCAGAACGGCGATCGTATCCGGCTCAGCGTGGCGGCGCGTGAGATCACATTGCTCGTGTCGGATTCCGAACTGACGCGCCGGGCAGCCGCCGCGCCTGTCGACGTGCCGACCGCTGAACGCGGATATCGCAAACTGTTCCTCGATACGGTGTTGCAGGCCGACAAGGGCGTCGATTTCGATTTCTTGCGGGCCGCGAAGATTCACGACACGACGCCGAAGGGTTAGAGGCGTTAGCGGGTTGAGCGGCCCCGTGCCGCACCGCGTGTTTTTGTCTGCGTGGTGCTGAAAATCGCTTGCGCCTCCTCGAAGAAATCGCGAGCGAGAGCCGCGTGCGGTCCGTTGCTGGCCCAGATCAAGCCGCTGCGCCGCACGGGCGCGCGGCCCGGCAACGGCAGCCGCGCGAGCGACATGCCGCTCGACCAGAGCGACACCCAGTCCGGCAACAGCGATACGCCGATGCCCTGGTCGACCAGCGCGGCGATCGCTAGCAGGCCGTCGATCTCAAGCCGTTGATGCGGATGGATCTGATGGTCGCGCAGATAGCGATCGGCCAGTTGACCGCCGAGCACAGAGCGCTCGTAGCGAATGAACGGCTCGGTGCGCAGCACCTCGTGCGCATCGCGGCCGGCCATTGCGGCAGGCGCCACGACCACCAGCGGTTCTTCCAGAAAGGGACGCCATTCGCAGGTCTTGCGAATGGCGAACTGCGGCTCGACCACTACCGCTGCATCGAGCTCGCCGCTGCCAACCTTGCGGCATAGCTCGATGGATGCCCCCGGTGTGATGAACAACGCCACCTCCGGGTAGCGCGCATAGAGGTTCTTGAGCACCGGCGGCAGAACGTTGGTGAGCGCGGAAACGAAAGCGCCGAGCCGCAACTCGCCGACTCGCGCGCCGTCGCTCGCGATGACACGCAAATTGCGCTCGTCGCGTAACAGTGCGCGCGCCGGTTCGAGAATCTTGAGGCCGGCTTCCGTTGCCTTGACGACCCGGCCCGAACGCTTGAGAAGCTGCATGTCGAGGTCCACTTCCAGCGCATGCACGCGGGCCGCCAGCGCGGCCGCCGTCACGTCGAGACGGCGGGCTGCTTCCGCCAGAGAGCCGCAATCGACAGCAGCTACAAAGCTTTCCAAGTATTCGGTATTCATCGTATTAGCTTAGCCGGTGAGGGTCATTCAGACGAAAAATATTTTATGGTCTAAACGCACCGGAAGGTGCTTTTTCGAGTGCTCCGAACAAGTGACACTGCGAGCATCGATACCGCTTCAATTGCCATTGAAAAAACGGAGACACGCATTGAATTCCCATCCCCACAATGTTGCGGCCGGCATCGGCATTGCCGGATCCGCCGACGCGGTCTATCGGCGCATCGCCTGGCGCTTCCTGCCGCTGCTGTTCGCCTGTTACGTGGTGGCTTATCTGGACCGTGTGAATGTCGGTTTTGCCAAGCTGCAAATGCTGAACGATTTGCGGTTCAGCGAAGCGGTATATGGACTTGGCGCGGGGATGTTCTTTATCGGCTATTTTTTCTTCGAAGTGCCCAGCAACCTGTTGCTGCACAAGGTCGGCGCGAGGCGCTGGATCGCGCGGATCATGATCACGTGGGCGATCCTTTCGATGTGCACGGCGTGGGTGAGTACGCCGCTGCATTTCTATATCGTGCGTTTCCTCCTCGGTATTGCGGAAGCCGGCTTTTATCCGGGCATGCTGCTCTATCTGACGTACTGGTTTCCGTCGCACAGACGCGGCCGGATGGTCGCGTTGCTGACCGCGGGCAATCCGGTGTCGGGCATCGTCGGCGGCCCGCTGTCGGGCTACATCATGACCGCGACGGCCGGTTTCGCCGGCATGCATGGCTGGCAGTGGTTGTTCATCCTGGAAGCGTTGCCGGGCATTCTGCTTGGCGTGATGGTCTATCGTCGGCTCGACGACAAAGTGGCGCACGCAACGTGGCTCAGTGTCGAGGAGCGTACACGGGTGCAGCTCGAGCTCGATGCGGAAGGCAAAACCCGGACGCATGGTTCGGTAAGCCAGGTATTCGGCTCAGGCCGTGTCTGGCTGCTTGCATTGATCCTGTTCGGCATCATCATGGGCTCCTATGCGCTGAGCTTCTGGCAACCGACCATCATCAAAGGCACGGGCATCAGAAGTCCGGCGCTGATAGGTTTGATGACGACAATTCCCTATACCGCCGCGCTGATTGCGATGCTGCTGATCGGACGCAGCGCGGACAAGCGGCGCGAACGACGTTGGCACGTGATCGTGCCGGCCGTGTTCGCGGCCGGCGGCTTCGTGTTGTGTGCGAATACGGCCGGCAGTGCGGCGCTGTCGATGCTGGGTTTGACGATGGTCGCGGTAGGCATTGTCAGCGCGCTACCTATGTTTTGGGCGTTACCTACGTCGTTTCTGGGCGGAGCAGGCGCCGCCGCCGGCATTGCGCTGATCAATTCGACCGCGAATCTGGCGGGGTTCGTCAGTCCGACCGTGATTGGCTGGCTGAAGGGGCAAACCGGAACGTTGTCGTCCGGCTTGTATCTGGTTGCCGGTACGCTGTGTTTGTCCGCGTTTCTGGTCTGGGCCTTCATTCCGGCGCGTGTAGTGAATCGCTGACGAAAGCGAGTTCCTACGGAGATGCGGGCAACGCGGCCTTCAGGAAATAGGCTCCCACTGCGTCAACATGATGCAAGGAGTCACATGAGTGCAGTAGACAAGAACCGCTTAACAAGCGTGACTTTTGTATAAGCAGGGTGCGGGACTATTTTGAGTGGTTCGTGTGATCTTCGAACGCCGACACGATGCCGTCGATCATGGCTGAGATGCGCGCGGTATGCCGAAGATCCTGATGTGTGACGAGCCAGACTTCATAGACCGCCGCACGCGCGGATTCCGGCCATATCTGCACGAGGCCGTCGTGTTCAGCCAGATGGATCGGAAGCTCGCCCATGCCGATGCCGGCCTTTACCGCGGCACGCAGCATGAGGCTGGAATTGAAGGTCGACACGATGCGTCCCGCGTGTATCGGCTCGCCAGCAAGAGTCGGCGATCGATTGGCTGTTCCGTTTCCCTGATAGAGGACAAGATCGTGGCCCGCGAACGCGGAGCCCACGGCGGGTTTGCCGTGCTGCCCGAGATAGGTATGCGATGCGAAGAGCGCCATGGGCCAGCAAGCCAGGCGCCGCGCGACAAGATCGGGGTTATCCGGCCTGACCGAGCGGACTGCAATATCCGCTTCGCGCCTGGCCAGATTGAGCATGCGCGTGGACGTGTCCAACAGCACGCGGACTTCCGGATGCGCAGCATGCAGACGCTCGATGGCGGGCAGCAGGAATTCGAACGCGATCGAATCGGTGCTGGTGACTCTTACGTCTCCCGCAAGCCGGGTATCCGTGCCTTGAATTCGTCGGACGAGTTCGTGTGCGGAGTGTTCCATTTTCTCCGCCGATCGCAGCGCGGCCTCGCCTGCGGCGGTCAGCTTGTATCCGTCGGACGTGCGCAGGAAAAGCGTTGCACGTAGCGCGTGCTCGAGTGCAGCAATGCGCCTGCCGACCGTCGCCTGATCGAGATTGAGTGTTCTGGCCGCGCCACGGAGCGTTTTTTCGCGCTCCACCGCGAGAAACACTCGCGCGTCATCCCAGTTCATCGCGTCGCCTCAATGATGCAAATTTGCATCTCAAAGTACGAATATTGCTGCATATATGCAGTGGTGTCGAGACCTATACTGAACTCCGTCATGAGGTTGCTCGTATCAAATGCTCCGCCGGATCAATCGAGCTTCATCCATATGAAGGAGTGGTATCCATGTCTGCATCAACTTATCGTGTGCCGTCGTCCATGACGGCGATTGAGATCAAACAGCCCGGCGGTCCCGAGGTCCTGGTGCCGACTACGCGCCCTGTGCCGACGCCGGCCGCCGATCAGGTTCTGATCCGCGTCCACGCGGCTGCCGTCAACGGTCCAGACGTTTTCCAGCGCAAAGGGCTGTACGATCCGCCTCCCGGCGCTTCAGACATTCCAGGGCTGGAAGTGGCGGGCCAGGTCGTTGCCGTTGGCTCGGACGTGTCCCAATTCCAGATCGGCGAACTGGTGTGTGCGTTGATTCCCGGCGGTGGCTACGCAGAATATGCGGTCGCGCATGCCGACAATACGATGCATATCCCCAAAGGCCTGACGTTGGTAGAAGCGGGGGCGATGCCCGAAACGCTCATGACGGTATGGCTGAACCTGTTCCAGCGTGGCAAGCTGGTTGCCGGCGAATCGGTATTGATTCATGGCGGCGCGTCGGGTATCGGCACCACCGCGACCCTGCTGGCGAAGGCCTTCGGCGCCGCGAAGATCATCACGACAGTTGGCTCGCCCGCGCATCGGGAAGCGAGCCTGGCGCTAGGCGCAGACCTCGCGATCGAATACCGCGACGAAGATTTCGTCGCCGAAACGAAACGGTTGACCGATGGCAAAGGTGTCGACGTGATTCTCGACATCATTGCCGGCGACTACGTGGCCAGAAACTACGACGCCGCGGCGATGGACGGACGGATTCTCCAGGTGGGTGTGATCAAAGGGCCGGCGAAGAATCTCGACATCGTGCCGATGCTGACGAAACGTTTGACGCATATGGGCTCGACATTGCGATCGCGTTCCTCCGCGGACAAGGCGACCATCATCAATGAACTCGAGCGGCAGGTCTGGCCACTCATCGAGAGCGGCAAGATCAAGCCGGTTGTCTACAAGACCTTCGCGCTTGCCGATGCTCGTGGCGCTCATGAGTTGATCGATTCCGGTACGCACTTTGGAAAGATTGTGCTGACGACAGGTGCCGATCTCATCGGCTGATATCTGCTATCTGCTCGACGATCGGTTGCCCGGTGAATACCTTTTATTCATTGCGAATTGCGATGTACTGGGATGATGTTGGCACCGTACTGCCGATCGTTATCACGCATTATGTGGCATAGAGTCGCACTCACAGCGGTAGTCCGGTAGTCCTTTAGACTCGCAACAGGAACCTTTTCCAACGTGATGGATCAAGTTATTAGTATCTCGTCTTTTGCAATTTAGAACGTAGAGAAGAAAGGCGCATGACGAAACACAAAAGCGCTATTCGCCGCGCGAATAGAATTCCAATTTATCTGAGAGGCCTGTCATGAGCATTCATAAATCCGTCGGCGAGTCCGGGAAGGACTTTGTCGTCGAAACCGACGCATCGGCTGCCTACTGGCACAACAGCCCGGACAATCCTCTTCCGCCACCCGACATGATGGGCGCCTATATGCGCAACCGGCCCGTGCCAGATCAGGACGTGGAAGGGCGTAAGGCATGGATCATCGGCAGCGGCATCGCGGGTCTCTCCGCAGCTTTCTATCTGATCCGCGACGGCGGCATGGCCGGTGAAAATATCACCATACTGGACGCGCTGAAGATCGAGGGCGGCTCGCTCGACGGCGCAGGCAATCCGGAGGACGGCTATATCATCCGCGGTGGCCGCGAGATGAATTGGAACTACGACAATCTCTGGGACATGTTCCAGGATATCCAGGCGCTCGAATTGCCCGAAGGATATAGCGTGCTGGACGAGTATCGGCTCGTCAACGACAACGATCCTAATTATTCGAAAGCACGGCTCATGCACAAGCAAGGGCAGATTCGTGATTTTTCCACGTTTGGCCTGTCGAAATCCCAGCAATGGGAATTGATCCGCCTGTTTCTGAAGCGCAAAGAGGATCTCGACGACATCACCATCGAGCAATATTTCAGCGCCGGCTTTCTTGAGACCAACTTCTGGTACTTCTGGCGCTCGATGTTCGCGTTCGAGAATTGGCATAGCCTGCTCGAAATGAAGCTTTACATGCACCGCTTCCTCGACGCGATCGATGGACTTGCCGACATGTCCGCGCTGGTGTTTCCGAAGTACAACCAGTTCGACAGCTTTGTTCGGCCATTGGTCAAGCACCTCAAGCAAGCCGGCGTGAAGGTGCAGTTCGCCACGCGGGTCTACGACCTCGACATGCGTGTCCACGGTGACACGCGCACGGTGACAGCCATTCGGGCGAAAGTCGACGGCACTGACACGGTCATTCCGATCGGCCCGAACGATGTGGTCTTTGCGTTGACCGGCTCGATGACGGAGGGCACGGCCTATGGCGACATGGAGCATGCGCCGGTGCTCGAACGCAGCAAGCATGATCCCGGCGACGACAGCGACTGGGCACTTTGGAAGAACCTTGCCAGTCAATCGCCGATCTTCGGTAAGCCGGAGAAGTTCTACGGCGATACCGATCGGTCGATGTGGGAATCAGTGACGCTCACGTGCAAGCCGTCACCGTTGATCGAACGGCTGAAAGAACTTTCGGTCAACGATCCTTATTCGGGCAAGACGGTAACCGGTGGAATCATCACCTTCACCGATTCCAACTGGGTGCTGAGCGTGACCTGCAATCGTCAGCCGCATTTTCCCGACCAGCCGAAGGACGTGCTGGTGCTGTGGGCGTATGCATTGTTGATGGACAAGGACGGCAATCACGTCAAAAAGCCGATGCCGGCGTGCACCGGGCACGACATTCTGGCGGAGCTTTGCTATCACCTCGGCATTGCCGATCAGCTCGATGCAGTGGCCGCGAACACGAAGGTGCGCCTCGCGACGATGCCTTACATCACCGCGATGTTCATGCCGCGCGCGGCAGGCGATCGGCCGCACGTGGTGCCGGAGGGGTGCACCAATCTGGGCCTGATGGGGCAGTTCGTGGAAACGTCGAACGACATCATCTTTACGATGGACAGTTCGATTCGCACTGCGCGGATCGCCGTCTATACGCTGCTCGGTCTGCGCAAGCAGGTGCCGGACATCAGTCCGGCGCAATACGATATCCGCTCGATGCTGAAGGCCGCGCGGGCGTTGAACAACAACGAGCCGTTCCCCGGCGAACGGCTGCTGCATCGGTTGCTGGCCAGGACTTATTACGCTCATATTCTGCCGCCGCTCCCGAGCGGGGAGCGCTCTACGCGCGCCGAAGCGGACAATGAGTTGAAGCATCTACTCGGCAAGGGTAGTGAGAAGCTGGGTGCAATCGGAGGTTGGCTGGAGCAGATCAGGGAGAGCTTCTCTTCCCGGAAGAGTTAGTACTCGACCAAACCCGGTACGCCGGGTCTCGCTGCAGCCAGGCCCACGTATCGAAAAGCGTGGCGTTCGCCGCCACGGTATATTGCTTCCAGAGTCATCTGACCGCTTCAGTTGCGAGTACCGGAAATCAATCGATCCGCATCCATCGACAATCGTAAGGAATCGCCATGCGCCACGTCGCCCGGTCAATGCTTCCCTGTCTTTTTGCCGCGGCGACGCTGATTGCTATTCCTTTTGCGTCGCTCGCCTGCACGCGAGTCGTCTATCTTGGCGACAACAACGACGTCATCACGGCACGATCGATGGACTGGAAGCTCGACATCGCCACCAATCTGTACATTCTGCCGCGCGGCATGGCCCGCACCGGCGAAGCCGGGCCGAACTCACTCAAATGGACCGCCAGATACGGTAGCGTCGTCGCTACCGGCTATGACGTTTCTACCACCGACGGCATGAACGAGAAGGGGCTCGCCGCGGAACTTCTGTGGCTCGTCGAATCGCAATACCCGGCTTTCGACAAAAACTCGAAGCCGGGACTGACCATCGCCGCGTGGGCGCAATACGTGCTGGATAACTTCGCCACCGTTTCGGAAGCTGTCGCGGCGCTCGAGAAAGAGCCTTTCACCATCGTCACGGACAACGTCCCCGGAGAACAGCGCCTCGCCACCCTGCACCTCGCGATGTCGGATGCCACCGGCGACAGCGCGATCGTCGAGTACATCGCCGGCAAGCAGGTCATCCATCACGGCAGGCAATATCAGGTGATGACCAACTCGCCGACTTTTGACGAGCAACTCGCGCTTAACGAATACTGGAAGGGCATTGGCGGCACAGTCTGGCTGCCCGGCACAAACCGCTCCGCCGACCGGTTTGCGCGCGCTTCGTTCTACGTCAATGCCATTCCTAAAAACGAAGACCCTGTTCTCGCACTGGCCAGCGTGTTCAGTGTGATCCGAAACGTGTCCGTGCCGTTTGGCATCACCACTCCGGATGAGCCGAATATTTCATCCACCCGCTGGCGCACTGTCGCCGATCACAAGCGCCTGCTCTATTTCTTTGAATCGGCTCTAACGCCAAACACCTTCTGGGTCGATCTGAAGAAGGTCGACTTCTCCATGAACGCCCCCGTCAAACGTCTCGACCTCGGTAAAGACCAGCGCAATACTTTCGATGGCGAAGTATCGAGGTACTTTCAGCCTGCACCCCCGTTTCGATTCCTTGGCCTGGGCGCCGGCGAGTAACGCTGACGATCAGGGGATGCTGTGTTGTATCGTGGCTTGCCGTCGACGAACTCAGCGCGGCAACTCCTGTTGCGGCCAGGAAAGAAACGCTTTGACCGGCGGATGCCGTTATTCCCGTGCCTCGGCTAGCCGGCCCAGTGGTCACGAGAAACTGTTCTTCGCGCATTTCATCCGGCACCCACGCAAACCATAAGGCGGTCACCGACGGGAATTAGCGCAATCCGCCGTTTAACCGGAACATACGAAATAATGCTCGTCATCCGTCCAACGCTGCTTCGTTGAAGTGAAAAAGGAACTCTGCAATGCTGCAAAGCATTAAGGCAACTGTAGGCTGCATTCTGGCGTTGTCATGCGCGATGGCGCAGTCGGACGCGGTGTTCTCCGACACCGGCTACGCTGCAGACGCTTACGGTGCAGCAGACCACTATCCCGTACCCGCACCGGGGCAGGCGCGAACGCAAAAGCAGTTTGTCGGCTACTACACCCATTTCGATCAGGTCCATCCGACTGATCCGATTGTGAGAGACGGCGCTCCGTCCACACTCAAAGCCTCCGAACACGAACTAAGCCTGAACTACCCGTACGGAGGCCAGTATCGGAGTGTCAACGATTATCTCGACCGCAATCCGGTGACCGGTCTGCTGATCGCGCGCGGCAATACGATCCTTTACGAACATTATCGCTACGCTCGCAAAGACACCGACCGGTTCATGTCGCAATCTATGGCGAAAACCATCGTCGGAATGCTGATCGGCATCGCCATATCGGAAGGCGCAATTCACTCGATTGACGATCTCGCGGATGCCTATGTCCCGGAGTTGGCTAACAATGCGTACGGCCAGACTTCAATTCGCGATCTGCTGCATATGTCTTCCGGTGTCCATTTCTTTGAAGACAGCAACCCCGGCGACGATCGCGACAAACTGGGCCGCGATCTTTTGAGCAGGAACGGCGTAGGGGCAATCAAAGCCGTCGAGCGCTTCGACACACGCGAGCGCGCACCGGGTACGCATTTCAGCTACGCAAGTATTGAAACAGAAGTGCTGGGACTGGTTTTGAGCCAGGCAACGCATATGTCGGTGGCACAGTACGCGAGCGAGCGCATCTGGAAGAAGATGGGCATGGAGTCGGATGCATCATGGGGACGCGATCCGACCGGGCAAGACGTTACCTACTGCTGCGTGAGCGCTACATTGCGCGACTGGACGAGACTCGGACTGATGCTGGCCTATGACGGCAAGTGGAACGGTCAACAGATTGTTCCGCACGACTGGGTACTACAAACGACGAGCGTGACCTCTCCCGATAGCTTTCTGGCAGCCGGGAAGGCCAACCCGATTTTCGGCTATGGGTATCAGGTCTGGATACTGCCGGGCGACCACCGTATGTTCGCGTTGCAAGGCATGGACGGGCAAAGAATCATTGTCGATCCACGTTCGAAACTCGTACTCGTGCAAACGGCTGTATGGACTAATGATCACGACCCAGGCATGCGGGAAATTTATGCGTTGTGGTACGCACTCGTTGCGCAATATGGATAACTGTCGTCACATCGCGCCGACATTCACGTTAAACGCCAGTTCTTCTTGAAGCGACGAGCCATCGATGGGTGAACCGATGGCCTCGGACTTTCTCTTCTTCCGCCGGAAAGCACGATTCGATACCTCGACATCGAGATCGACGACAACTGCGGACTATTCCCTATTGGTTTGCATTGGTTTGCATTCGTTCACATTTATTCAAGATGGTTTAAATCCGTTGTAATTAGTGCAGTGCGAAAGGTCATTCGGACATATTTGCCATTCGCCTATGCATTTTGATTTTTGAATTCAAAAAAAGATAAGCAATAGGCATGGCGGAGCAAATAACTTTGTATATGCTGATGAAAGCGATGTAAGGTTGTAAAAAAAGATATACGAGAGAGCATATCAACCTGAGGGCCGTCAACCATGTGCTTTTCCTGAGCAGGCGTCGCGCCTGTAGCCGTTTTCTCACTGTTGCCGTTAACCCGTGCCTGGCGAGGCGCGGCGCTCGCGTGCGCGCTCTGAGGCGTTGAGCCGGCATAACCGCTGTCAATCGTGCCTGTCGATATTCGACCGGGCGGGATCAGTGTTATCGCGTTTAAAACGCCTAGTCGGTTTATTTGATTTTCGGTCAATTGCCGTTATCGAGGGGGAGCTTTGAAAAACGCCGCCGGTCAATACAAACTCAATTCGCAAAAGACCGCGCTCGCAGTGAGCGTGCTTCTCGTATTCAGCGGGGCCGGAATTAAAACAGCGCAGGCCGCCTGCTCGACAGCCGGTTCGGTCGTCACTTGCAACGGCGCGGCCAATCCGCTGGCGCCCAATTACTCAAACGGGGCCAACAACGTGTCGGTCACCGTCAATCCGGGAGCGAGCCTTGGCGTACTGCTGGGCGTCGGAGGCACCGCGCTGACGCTCACCGGCAACAACGTGTCGCTGAACAACGCAGGCACCGTCGATCCGTCACTGCTCGGTCTCGGCAGCATTCTGTCGAGCGGCATCGTGATCGGCAACGCGACGGCCAGCACGGTCAGCGTGACCAATAGCGGCACGATGAAGGGCACGACGGGCTTGCTGGGCGTCAACCTCAACGGTCTGACCGGCCTAGCGCTGGCGGTGCAGAACGGCACTGGCGGCGTGACCAATATTTCGAACACCGGCTCGATCGGCGTGACGCCGCTTGTCGGTCTTAGCATCGGTATCGGCGACATGCCGACGATTGCCGTGTACGGCGGCGGCCAGACCAGCTTCACGAATGGCGCCGCAGGCGTCATCAACGGACGGGTTGCGTTTCAGGCGCCGGGTACGCCAGGCCTCGGCAATACGTTCACCAATGCCGGCACGATCACCGGCAGCGTGTCGCTAGGCGCGGGCGCGACCAACACGTTCAATGCGTTGACCGGCTCGTCGGTGTCGGCGGGTACCGGCGCGAGCGGCAATATACTCGGCGTGCTCGGCTTTTCGCTCGGCTTCGCGGCGGCCGGCGTCGTCGACGGTGGCGCCGGCGGAAACAACACGCTGCATCTGCAGCAAGGCACGGGTGGGCCGGTCGGCGGGTCGATCAGCATGCCGAACTACATCAACTTCCAGCATCTCGCGCTCGACAGCGGCACGTGGAACATCAGCGGCGCGTCGGCGGTCGGCGATGCGACGCTCGCGTCCGGCTCGGTCGCGAATCTCGACAATGCCGCAGGTCTCGGCACCGGCACGATCACGTCGAATGGCGGCGCGCTGGCGGCGAGCGTCGCCGGCCTCAATCTGAACAACACGCTGCTGTTCGGCACCGGCGGTCTGACGGTGCAGGGTGTCAACGCGCTGACACTGTCCGGCGCAGCTAGCGGCACTGGCGGCCTGACGCTGGCCGGCACGGGCGTGGTCACGCTTGGCGACGTCAACACGTATACGGGCGGCACGAATCTGAATGCAGTGGGCGCCGGGCTGCTGCTCGGCAATGCCGGGGCGCTCGGCAGCGGCGCGCTCAATGTGAACGCGACCGGCTCGCTCGATACCAGCGCGGCCATGACGCTGGGCAACGCAGTCAATGTCGCCAGTGGGGCGGTACTGAACCTCGCCGGCACCAATCCGCTGACGTTGAGCGGCGCGATCGGCGGCGCTGGCGGCCTCGCGAAAAACGGCGCGTCCACGGTGACGTTGACTGGTTCGAACAGCTTCACCGGCGCCACTTCTGTCAACGGCGGCACGCTGGCGCTAAGCGGCGCCGGCACGCTGGCTCCGACAGGTGCGGTGACGCTGAATGGCGCAGGCACCGCGCTCGACATCAGTGCCGCTACCGCGAACCAGACGATCGGCGCACTGTCGGGCAGCGGCAATGTGGCGCTCGGCGCGCGCACGCTGAGCTCGGCGATGCGACCAATGGCGCGTTGAGCGGCGTGATCGGCGGCACCGGCGGCATCGTCAAGCAAGGCAGTGGCACAGAGACGCTGACGGGTGCGAACACGTACACCGGCGGCACGACGATCAACGCCGGCACGCTCGCGCTGTCCGGCGCCGGCAGCCTTACGTCGACCGGTTCGGTCAGCCTCGCGGCCAGCGGCGCGCAACTGGACATCAGCGGAGCGGCGGGCGGGCGCTCGGTCGGTGCGCTTTCCGGCGTGGCAGGCAGCGCAGTGTTGCTTGGCGCGAACACGCTGACCTTCGACGACGCAACCAGCCAGACTCTGGGCAGCGTGATCAGCGGCACCGGCGGCATTGTCAAGCAGGGCGGCGGCACCCAGACGCTCACGGCGGCCAGCACCTACACCGGCGGCACGACCATCAACGCCGGCACGCTCGCGCTCGGCGCGGGCGGCAGCCTGGCGTCGACCGGTGCTGTGACGCTCGGCGACGCCGGCGCGGGGTTCGACATCAGCGCGGCGAGCGGTCCGCAGACCATCGGTGCGCTGACCGGCTCGGTCAGCACGACGCTCGGACTCGGCGCGAACTCGTTGACGTTCGGCGACGCGACCAATGGCGCATTCGGCGGCGTGATCGGCGGCACCGGCGGCATCGTCAAGCAAGGTATCGGCACCGAGACGCTGACCGGTGCGAACACCTACACCGGCGGCACGACCGTCAACGCCGGCACGCTCGCGCTGGGCGCGGGCGGCAGCCTGGCGTCGAGCGGCGGCGTGACGCTTGGCGGCGCAGGCGCGAGCTTCGACATCAGCGCGTCCGGCGCCAACCAGACGATCGGCGCGCTCGCCGGCACTGGCGGCTCGGTCGCGCTCGGCGCGAACACACTGACGTTCGGCGACGCGACGAGCCAGACTTTCGGCGGCTCGATCGGCGGCAGCGGCGGCATCGTCAAGCAGGGCGCCGGCACCCAGACGCTGACCGGTGCGAATGCGTTCACCGGCGCGACGACGGTCGACGCGGGCACCCTGGCGCTGGCGGGCACCGGCGCGCTGTCCTCGGCGACCAGCCTGAACCTCGCCAACGCGGGGAGCGGCTTCGACATCAGCGGGGCGAGCGGCAACCGCACGATCGGCACGCTAACCGGCGTGGCCGGTAGCGCGGTATCGCTCGGCGCGCATACGCTGACGTTGGGGGGCGCCGCGAGCAGCACCTTCGGCGGCGCGATCGGCGGTACCGGTGGCCTCGTCAAGCAGGGCAGCGGCACGCAGATACTGACAGCCGCCAACACCTACACCGGCGGCACGACGATCAACGCCGGCACGCTCGCGCTGGGCGCGGGCGGCAGCCTGGCATCGAGCGGCCTCGTCACGCTGGGCGGTGTGGGATCCAGCTTCGATATCAGCGCCGCTGGCGCGAACCAGACCATCGGTGCGCTGGCGGGCGTGGCCGGCAGCACGGTCGCGCTCGGTGCGAACTCACTGACTTTCGGCGACGCAAGCAATCAGACGCTCGGCGGCTCGATCACCGGCACGGGCGGTCTCATCAAACAGGGCACCGGCGTCGAGACGCTGTCCGGCGCCAACACCTATAGCGGCGGCACCGCGCTGAACGGTGGCGGCCTCGTGCTCGGCAACAACGCGGCGCTCGGCACCGGCGCACTGTCGGTCAACAGCGCGGCGACGCTCGATTCCAGCGTCGCGGTCACGGCGGCGAACAACATTGCATTGAACGCTGGTCTGACGGTACTCGGCTCGAACGCACTGACGTTGGGCGGCGCGTTGTCGGGCACGGGCGGCCTGACCAAGAACGGCGCGGCTACGCTGACGCTGGCGGGCACCAACACCTTCACCGGGCCGGTCACGGTCAATGCGGGCACGCTGGCTCTGTCGGGTGCAAGCAATCTGTCGGCACTGACCGACGTCAACCTCGCGAACGCGGGCGCCGCGTTCGATGTCAGCGCTGCGACCAGCGCGCCGGTGATCGGCGCATTAAACGGCACGGCCGGCACCAGTGTTTTGCTGGGCGCAAATACGCTGACGCTCGGCGATGCGGTCGACGCCGCCTTTGCCGGCACGATCGGCGGAACCGGCGGCCTCGTCAAGCAGGGCGCGAGCACCGAAACCTTGAGCGGCGCGAACACCTACACCGGCGGCACCACGATCAATGCCGGCACGCTGGCGCTCGGCGCGGGCGGCAGCCTGGCGGCGGGCGGCGCGGTGAGTCTGGCGGGCAACGGCTCGGTGTTCGATATCGGCAACGCGGGCGCGAACCAGACGGTCGGCGCACTGTCGGGCGTGGCGGGCAGCACGCTCGCGCTGGGCGCGAACACGCTGGCTTTCGGCGACGCTACCAACCAGACGCTCGCCAGCACGATCGCGGGCACCGGCGGTCTGGTGAAGGCAGGCGCGGGCGTCGAGACGCTGACGGGCGCCAACACCTACAGCGGCGGCACCACGCTGAACGCAGGTGGCCTGATCGTCGGCAGCAACTCGGCGCTCGGCACCGGCGCATTGACAGTAGGCGGCGCGAGCACGCTGGATACGAGCACCGCGACCACGCTCGGCAATAACGTCGTGCTGAACGCGGGCCTGACGGTACTCGGCAGCAACGACCTGACGCTGAACGGCGGCATTTCCGGCACCGGCGGCCTGACCAAGGACGGCCTCGCCGCGTTGACGTTAAACGGCGCCAGCTCGTACACCGGCGGCACCCAGGTGAACGCCGGCACGCTCGCACTCGGCGCGAATGCGAGCCTTGCGGCGTCCGGCATCGTCGACGTCGCGACCGGTGCGACCTTCGACCTGTCGGCGGGCAACGGCCTGCAGACCTTCGGCACGCTGACGGGCGGCGGCAACATCATTCTCGGCGCCAACGTGCTGACGCTCGGCGATGCGAGCAACGGCACGTTCAGCGGCTCGATCGGCGGCGTGGGCAGTCTCGTGAAAGTCGGTACGGGCACCGAAACGTTGACCGGCACCAACACCTTCACCGGCGGCACCGCGATCGATGCGGGGACGCTCGCGCTCGGCGCAGGCGGCTCGCTGGCGGCAACGGGTGGAGTCGCGCTGAACGGCATCGGCGCGGGGTTCGACATCAGCGGTTCGGGCGCCGATCAGACCATCGGCGCGCTGTCCGGTGTGAACGGTAGTGCGATCACGCTGGGCGCCAATGCGCTGACCTTCGGCGATGCCACCGCGCAGACGCTCGGCAGCTCGATCGGCGGCACGGGCGGCATCGTGAAGGCCGGCAGCGGCACGGAAACACTGACCGGCGCGAACACCTTCACCGGTGGTACGACGATTGCCGACGGCACGCTCGCGCTGGGCGCGGGCGGCAGTCTCGCGGCAAATGGCGCGGTCAATCTGGCGGGCGCGAGCTCGGTGTTCGACATCGGCAATGCCGGTGCGAACCAGGCGATCGGCGCGCTCGCCGGTGCGGCGGGCAGCACGGTGCTACTCGGTGCGAACACGCTCAGCTTCGGCGATGCGACCAATCAGACCTTCGCGGGCACGATCGGCGGCAGCGGCGGCATCGTCAAGAACGGCAGCGGCACCCAGACGCTGACCAGTGCGAACACGTACACGGGCAGTACGACGATCAACGCCGGCACACTGGCGCTGTCGGGGGCCGGCGGCCTGTCGGCATCGAGCGATGTGAATCTGGCGAACGCAGGCGCGAGCCTCGACGTTAGCGGCGCGACCAGTGCACCGACGATCGGCGCACTCGATGGCGTCGGCGGCACGAGCGTCACGCTCGGCACGAATACGCTGACGCTGGGTGACGCGAACAACGGCACGTTCGGCGGCACGATCGGCGGCAGCGGCGGTCTCGTGAAAAACGGTAGCGGTACCGAAACGCTGACCGGCACGAACACTTACACCGGCGGCACCACGATCAACGCGGGCACACTGGCGGTGGCCGGCAACGGCAGCCTCGCGGCCACTGGCGCGATCGACGTCGCCGGCGCGGGCGCAAGCTTCGACATCAGCGGGGCGGCCACCGGCCAGACGGTCGGCGCGTTGTCCGGCGCAGCCGGTAGCACGATCGCGCTGGGCGGCAATGCGCTGACGTTCGGCGATGCGACGGACCAGACTTTTGCGGGTTCGGTCACGGGCACCGGCAACCTCGTCAAGAACGGCTCGGGCGTCGAGACGCTATCCGGCGCCAACACGTATAGCGGCGGCACCACGCTGAACGCGGGCGGCCTGATCGTCGGCAACAACTCGGCGCTCGGCACCGGCACGCTGACGGTGAACGGCCCGGGCACGCTCGACAGCAGCGCCGCCACGACGCTCGCCAACAATATCGTGCTGAACAACGGCCTTACCGTGCTCGGCACGAACGACCTGACGCTCGACGGCAGCCTCTCCGGCATCGGCGGCCTGACCAAAAACGGCCTCGCCACGCTGACGTTAAACGGCACCAACACGTACACCGGCCAGACTTCGATCAATGCGGGCACGCTGGCGCTCGGCGCGGGTGCGAGCCTGAACGCGAACGGTATCGTCGACGTGGAAACCGGCGCGACCTTCGACTTGTCCGCCGGCAACGGCCTGCAGAGCTTCGGCACGCTGATCGGCGGCGGCACGATCAACCTCGGCGCGAACCTGCTGACGCTCGGCGATGCCACTGACGGCACCTTCAGCGGTTCGATCGGCGGCACCGGCGGGCTGCTCAAGGTTGGCACGGGCACCGAAACGCTGACGGGCGCGAACACCTTTACCGGCGGCACCACGATCGATGCCGGTACGCTCGCGCTCGGCGCGGGCGGCAGTCTCGCGGCGACCGGCAGCGTGACGCTCAACGGCGCGGGCACCGGCTTGGATATCAGCGCCGCGGGCGCGAACCAGACCATCGGTGCGCTGGCGGGCACGGGCGGCGACGTGACGCTCGGCGCGAACACGCTGACTTTCGGCGATGGCTCGAACCGGACCTTCGGCGGCTCGATCGGCGGCACGGGTGCCATCGTGAAGGCGGGCAACGGGACGGAAACGCTGACCGGCGCGAACACCTTTACCGGCGGCACGACGATCAATGCCGGCACGCTCGCGTTGTCGGGCGCGGGCAGCCTTGCGTCGGGCAGTGCGGTGAATCTGGCCGGCGCGGGCACCGGCTTCGACATCAGCGCCGCGGCGGGCAGCCAGACGGTCGGCGCACTGTCGGGCGCGGCGGGCAGCACGATCTCGCTGGGCGGCAATTCGCTGACGTTCGGCGCGGCGACGGACCAGACAGTGGCGAGCACGATCACTGGAACGGGCGGCCTGGTGAAGCAGGGTAGCGGCGTGACGACGCTGTCGGGTGCGAGCACTTACAGCGGCGGCACCACGCTGGACGCGGGCGGCCTGATTGTCGGCAGCAATACGGCGCTCGGCACCGGCGCGTTGACGGTAGGCGGCGCGGCGACGCTCGCCAGTAGCACCGCGGCGACGCTCGCCAACAACATCGTGATGAACGCCGGACTGACGGTGAACGGCGCGAACGATCTGACGCTGAACGGCTCGTTGTCGGGCACCGGCGGGCTGACCAAGGACGGTCTCGCGACGCTGACGCTGAACGGCGCCAACACCTACACCGGCGGCACGCAGATCGACGCCGGCACGCTGGCGCTCGGCGCGAACGCGAGCCTGAACGCGAGCGGCATCGTCGACGTCGCGAACGGCGCGACCTTCGACCTGTCGGCGGGCAACGGCACGCAGACGTTCGGTACGCTGACCGGCGGCGGCAGCGTCAACCTCGGCGCCAACACGCTGACGCTCGGCGATGCAACCGACGGCACGTTCACCGGTGGCGTCGGCGGCAGCGGCGGCCTGATCAAGCAGGGCACCGGCACCGAGACGCTAACCGGCATCAATACCTACACCGGCGCGACCACGGTGAACGCCGGCACGCTCGCGCTAGCCGGTGGCGGCACATTGTCGACGACGACCAACGTCAACCTGGCGAATGCGGGCACCGCGTTCGACATCAGCGGTGCGACCGGCACGCCGACAATCGGCTCGCTGTCCGGCGCGGCCGGTTCCAACGTCGCGCTGGGCGCGAATACGCTGACGCTCGGCGGCGGTACGGACGGCACCTTCAGCGGCACCATCGGCGGCAATGGCGGGCTGATCAAGGCCGGCGCGGGCACGCAGACGCTGCTGACGGCCAATACGTACACCGGTGGCACGACGGTGACCGGCGGCACGCTGGTCGTCGGCAACAACGCGGCGCTCGGTACAGGTGCACTGACCTTCAACGCGCCGGCCACGCTCGATGCGACGACCAGTGTCAATCTCGCCAATCCGCTCGTGGTGAACGCCATGGCGACGATCGGCGGCAGCGCCGATACCACGCTGTCAGGCGTCGTGTCGGGGAGCGGCGGTCTGGTCAAGAACGGCGCAGCCGACCTGACGCTGGCGGGCGCCAACTCCTTCTCGGGCGGCACGGTCGTGAACGCCGGCACGCTGACGCTCGCGTCGAACGGTGCGCTCGGCACGGGCGGCCTGACGATGAAAGGCGGCACGTTGAATGCCGGCGGCAGCGTCGGCACGCCGCCGCTCGATCTGAACTTCGCGTCGCTGGACGGCGTGGCCGGCGCGTCGATCAAACTCGGGAATGCGAATCTGACGGTGAACGGCGGCGGTACCTTCGGCGGCGCGCTGTCGGGCACCGGCTCGGTGACCAAGGCCGGCGGCGGCACGCTGACCTTGAGCGGCGTCAACACGTTCAGCGGACCGACCACGGTGGCGGGCGGCACGCTCGCGGTGAACGGCTCGGCCGCCAATTCGACGGTGACCGTGCAATCCGGCGCTGCGCTGACCGGCATCGGCACAATCGGCGGACTGATCGTGCGCACCGGCGCGACCGCGACGGCCGGCACGCCGGGCCAGAGCCTGAACGTCGCGGGCACGGTGCTGTTCGAGCAGGGCTCGCAACTGAACGTCGTGGCCAATCCGCAGCAAAGCGGCGCGGTGACTTCGAGCGGCAGCACCACGCTCGCGGGCGGCCAGGTGCAGGTGCTGGCCGGACAGGGCGTCTATACGCCGTCGACGAGCTATCCGATCATTACCGCGACGGGCGGGATCAACGGCACGTTCGAAGGTGTGTCGTCGAACCTCGCGTTCCTCACGCCGACGCTGTCGTACGACCCGACGCATGCGTACGTTCGGCTGCAGCCGAATGGCACGGCGTTCTCGTCGGTCGCGACCACGCCGAACGAAGGCGCGGTAGCCGGCGCGCTGGCGACAGTGCCGACCAGCGGCACGCTGATCCCGGCGCTGCTGTCGACCGATGCGCAAACCGCGCGCACCGCGTTCAATCAGCTCGACGGCGAACTGCATGCGAGCACCCGAAGCATGCTGCTGATCGACAGCCGTTATGTGCGCGATGCGGTGACCGACCGGCTGCGCCAGGGTCTCGCTCCGACCAGCGGGCCGCTTGCGGCGCTGTCGTCGGGCTCGGCGCAGTGCGACACGCGGCTTGCGCAGGGCGCGTTGCCGGGCAGCGCCGACGCGGTGCACGGCGGCTCGCGCGATGCGTGCGTCGATCCGCGGCCGTATCAACCGGTGGTGTGGGCTCAAGCCTACGGTTCGGACAGCAAGCTGGCCGGCAACAGCAACGCGTCCGGTATCGACCGCAGCACGGCGGGCTTTATCGGCGGTGCGGATATGGCGCTGAACGACACGTGGCGTTTCGGTCTGGCGGGCGGCTTCGCGCGTAGCTCGCTCGACAATGCGCTGAACTCGTCGGCGTCGGTGGACAGCTATCACGTCGCGATGTACGGCGGCGCGCAGTACGGGCCGGTCGGCGTGCGGCTCGGTGCGTCGTACACGTGGAACGACATCGGCATGGACCGCTATCCGAACTTCACCGGTTTCAGCGATCACGACAAGGCCGACTACTCGGCGAAGACCGCGCAGGTGTTCGGTGAAGTCGGCTACGCGATTCCGCTGAACCGTTTCGCGCTCGAACCGTTCGCGGGCCTCGCGTACGTGAACCTGCGTACCGACGGCTTCACCGAAAACGGCGGCGATGGTGCATTGCGCGGCGCAGGCGAGACCGACAACATCGGTTTCTCGACGTTGGGTCTGCGCATTGCGACGCGTCTCGGCTCACTGCCGAGCGCGGTGTTCAGCGCACACGCGATGGCCGGCTGGCGTCACGCGTTCGGCAATTCGCAGCCGGGTTCGACGCTCGCATTCGTCAGCGGCGGCTCGTCGTTCGACGTGACCGGCGTGCCGATCGCGCGCGATACTGCGGTGCTGGAACTGGGGCTCGACGCGAACGTCGCGAAGAACATGACGCTCGGTGTGTCGTACAGCGGACAGTACGGCGGCGGCTCGCACGACAATGCGATCTGGGGGCGCCTCGGGTGGAAGTTCTGAGCGGCTGGATGCGTTGGGCCGACCTGTTTGCCGGATGTAGTCGGCAAACAGGTTAGCGCTCTACGTGGCCTAAGCGCGGATACTCAGCCAGATGTGACGCCGCGAAGTCAGTTGCGTTGAGCGTTGAACGTTGAGCATTGAAGGTCGGAGGTTGAGCATTGAAGGTCGGAGGTTGCGACCTTCAACGTGACGGGCCGGCGATCCACTCGATCAACGCTTTGTTCACGGCGTCAGGTTGTTCGAGCGTCGACCCATGACCGCAATGAGGCACGACGGTCAAGCGCGCGTTGGGAATTGCCGCCGCGATCTCCTCGGATCGCTCTGGCGGCGTGAAAGGATCGGCATCTCCGACGAGCACCAGCGTAGGTACGGATATAGCGGAGAGACTGGGGCGGCTATCGATCCGCGTGATGATTGCCTCAGTCTGTCGTGCAAAACCCTCCACACCCACCGCCATCGCCATGCGAAGGTTGATTTCGCGGAGGTTCGCGTCGTCCTTGCGCGAAGGATGCGGGAAAGTCAAAGTTTCCGACACGAGTTTTCTGAAGTCGCCCGTCCGGGCGGCAGCAACCAAAGCCCGCCGTTGTTGGCTCTGCTCAGCGGTATCGGGGCGCGCCGACGTGTCCAGAAGCGCCAGCTTGAGAATACGCTCCGGCGCCTGTCGCATGATCTCAAGGCAAATATAACCACCCATTGAAAAGCCGACGAGTGCGAAGCGCGAAGGCGCCGCGGCGAGGATCGCGGCTGCCATCTCGGAGATTGTTTTACCTTCCAGCGTCGATGCGACCGTAACAGGTCCGAACGGCCACAAAGCGGCGACCTGGGATGCGAAAACTTCTGCCGAACAGAGCAATCCGGGAACGAGAACAATAGGTTGCATGGGCATTCACAGGTGCGCGGTGGGTTGAGCTGGGTTGCGATCAAGTATTTCTTCGGCCCGATTCTATCAATTAGCGGAAAACTGCTTGTCGACGCGGTTGGGTTCCCCATTCGGGGGATTTGCATGCAATCGATTGCGGTTTTTTCATCAAATTGGCTGTGCTAGCGCCGGACTGACCAATCGAACTCAGCCCATCCTGCCGCACCGCTGCTCGCTGGGTTGCTGCGGCGGCGATGCGATGAGCCGGTCCTGGCGCCCGGACCGTCCCGCAAAAACAGATTGACAAATTAAAATTGGCCGTCAAACAATGCAATCGATTGCATAATGTTTCCGCAAAATCATCCGGCTGTCGCCAATGGCTACCCGGTCGTCGGGGAGGTCGCGATGGAGTTCGCCGTGAACCGGTCTGCCGGCAATGCAGCGTTATACAAGGCGTAGGAATGTTTCCGGCGACGCTGGGACGTTGTCGCCGGCTATTCACTGGAATGTGTCCGGAATTAATTGTCAGATCTTATGGGTTATTCATCATCATGCTAGACAGGATTACGAAATGAAATCTGCTGGCTGCCTTGGGCAAGCAATCGCATTTTTCCTGACACTTACTTGTGCGGCAGGGTCGTATGCAAAAGTCGTTTCTCTTTCGTCGCAGGCGTCATCGCATGAGTTAACCGTCGTCACGTTCGGTGGCGCTTCGAATCTGCCGATGTGGGTTGCGCAACGGGAGGGATTTTTTGCGGCGGAAGGGCTGGACGTGCGACTGACCTACACCCCCAATTCCGCGTCGCAGATGAGTCAATTACTTGCCGGTAAGTACGATCTCGCGATGACGGCGATGGACAATGTCGTCGCTTACCAGGAGGGGCAGAACGAGGTGCCGATTCCGCCGAACCCGGATCTGTTTGTGTTTGCCGGTACCGACAATTCGTTTCTGTCGCTGGTCAGTCAGCCTCAATACACGAGTGTAGAAAGCCTTCGGGGAAAAACGCTCACGGTGGATGCCATGACGACGGGGTTCGCTTTCGTGTTGCGGGAAATTCTGGAGCGGCATGGCCTGAATGGCAGCGACGTCACCTTTGTCAAGATGGGGAGCACTCCCCAACGGCTTCAGGACATGCTGGCCGACCCGAACCACGTGGCGACAATTCAAGGTACCCCCTTTGAGTTCATGGGTGAGCGAGCAGGGTTTCACACGCTGCTGCGAGTGAAAGATGAGCTAGGGCCTTATCAGGGATTCGTGGCGACAGCGAAGAGATCGTGGGCAACGGCCCATGACGCCGAAGTAATGGGATTCACGCGCGCGCTTCTGAAGGGGATCGACTGGCTTTACCAGCCCGCCAATCGTGACGCCGTCGAAGCAATTCTCGTCGCCAATGTCCCCGGAATGACGCCGGATCTTGCGCACAGGACTTACGGAATAGCGACCGATCCCGATGGGGGCGTGTTTCGCGATGCACGCCCGAATATCGAAGGCATACGGCGCGTTCTGGAACTGCGCTCCAAATTCGGTTTGCCAAAGAAGGAGCTGCGAGATCCGCTCAAGTATGTCGATTTCCAGTACCTCGATCGCGCAGCCCTATCCGTGTCCAACAGATGAATCGGGTTTGGAGAGCGCCGCGGAACCCGCGTCGACAGGACGACGACCGCAACCGATAACTGCAGCACCGTTATATAAAAAATCCCAAGACCAAGGAGAATGATCGTGAGGAAGAAGAAATTGAATCGGTTGATTCAATTGAGTATTTTGAGTGTTGGCATTACCAGCCAGGCGGCCTTTGCTCAATCTAGCGTGACCCTCTATGGCGTACTCGATGCTTTTGTCGGCGCAAAGAAAGCACTGGGTGGCGAATCTCAAGTCCTTGCGGGAAGCGGTGGCATGACTGCTTCGTTTTGGGGAATGAAAGGCACTGAAGATCTCGGTGGAGGCCTTAGCGCAATATTCGAGCTCGAAGGCTACATCAACATCATGAACGGTCAGTTCGGCCGTACCGGTTTTCCGTCTGATGGTCTTTTTTCGCGAAACGCTTTCGTTGGTCTCAAAGGAAATTATGGAACGGTGACAGCCGGGTGGCTAACTCCTCCGCTATGGCTTTCCGCGATATTTTTTAATCCGTTTTTCAACTCCTTTGTTTTTTCCCCGATGATTCTGCAAACTTACGTCGGGGTTAATGGGCAAGGTGTATTTGGCGATGCCGGCGAGTGGTCGAATTCCGTGATGTACGTGAGCCCGCAGATGGGTCCTTTTTCCGGAAAAGCGGCGTATTCCTTTGGAAACGAAGCGGGGCATCTGGGGCAAAACAAGTGGAGCGGGCAGCTTTCCTACAATATGGGGGGCTTCGCTGCGTCCGCTGTGTGGCAGCAAGTCAAGTTCAGCATTACGCCTGGCGATCTTGGAACGTCGCTGCCCGGTTTGACAACGCAGTCGGTGATGAACATTGGCGTATCAGATGACTTCGGCGTGGTAAAACTTTTTGGCCAGTACCAGCATATCTGGGATTACGACACGACAGGCAACGTCGGCGTCAACACCGGGCAATTGGGTTTCTCGATACCAGTCGGCCAGGGACATATTCTCGGATCTGATGCGTATTCGAAGAGTAGCGGTCATAGCACGGTGTATCGCAACACGTGGGCATTGGGTTATGACTATTCGCTGTCCAAACGGACAGACGTTTATACCGCCGTACTGTCCGATCGGGCGACGAGGCGTTCCTCGGGTTATACCGTGGGAGGCGGACTCAGAACGGCGTTCTAAAAAACCTGTTTGCGATCTCCCGAGCGTCGGCGGCTACGCGACTGCAATGCGACTCGCCGCTCACAGGGCGCTCGGGGAATTGACGCAGACTAAAATAACCTGACCGTGCAGCCTTCGGCCGAGCCCCTTATTGAGTGGCCGGCCGATGCTCCCGAAATGCAGCTGCAACCGTGCGCAAGGCCTCGCGGGACTTCCTGTCCGAGAGACTCGAATGCAGCACGATCTCCGACGGAGGAAGCGCGGGCAGACCCAGCAGCGCGCCGACTTCGACGACACCGAGCGGCGCGACCCGCTGAGCGAACGCTCCAACGGCCAGACCCGCCGATACGGCGGCAGTGACGGCGGCCGTACCGCCGCCGATGAATACTTCGGTCCACGCAATCCCCGCGGCGTCCAGTTTGCGCGTTGCCACGTTGCGTATTCCGCACGATGCCGAGAGCGCCGCGAGCCGCAGCGGCGCGCCTTCCCGATGCACGAAACCGGGCGATGCAAACCAGCCCAACGGCTCCAGCGCGAGCACTTCACCGTTGCGGCGATCGTCTTCGCGACGCAGGATCGCAGCGTCGAGCTTGCCTTGCTCGAACGCGTCGAGCAGTTCGCGCGACGATTCGATCTGGACTTCGATCAGCAGCGTGGGATCGTACGCATGCAGCCTCGTCAGCAGAACCGGCAGATCAGGACCCGCCACATGGTCGCTGATGCCGAGCGCAAGACGCCGCGTGGTACCCGATAGTTCGGCGAGGGCGCGCTCATGCGCGGCGACAAACTCGCGCGCCGCATCCAGAAACGCGGCGCCGCGTGCGGACAGTCGCACCAGCCGGGGCGTGCGTTCGATGAGTTTATGGCCTAGCCGTTCCTCCAGCCGCTTCAGCTTCATGCTGATCGCGGCTTGCGTCGTGTCCATTGCCTCCGCGGCGCGCGTGAAGCTCTGAAAGTCCGCGACGAGCGTGAAGGCGCGCACCGCGTCGACATCGAGGGTTGCCATGTCTATCATCTCCAATCGTTATCACTGATATCTTCACTCATCCCATTGAGTTATGGCAAGAGGTATCGCATAGTGCGCTTCATCGACCACCCGTTCAGCCCGGACCGCACTGTCCGGGCGACACGCGTCCCCGTATCCTTTCGACGAACGACGACACCGATGAGCACACTCGACAAAGCGCGCCTGCATTCTCCACTCGACACGCACGCAGGTGACCCACGGCGTTGGCTCGCGCTGCCCGTGCTGCTGACGGGCGCGTTCCTGCCGATCCTCGACTTCAACGTCGTCAATCTCGCGCTTCCGTCGATCAGGCAGAATCTCGGCGCCACGTCGAGTGAGATTGAATTCATCATTTCGGCGTATGCGGCAACCTACGCGGTGTTCCTGATCACCGGCGGACGGCTCGGCGATCTGTTCGGCCGCAAGAGAATGTTCGTGACCGGCGTTGCCGGCTTCACGCTCGCGTCGGCATTGTGCGGACTTGCGCCGAGCGCCGCGATACTCGTCGCGGCGCGCATCCTGCAGGGTCTGACCGCGACCATCATGGCGCCTCAGGTGCTGGCTTCCATCCGCGTGCTGTTCCCGCCCGCAGAACAGGGGCGCGCACTCGCGCTCTATGGCGCGACGTTCGGCTTTGCGAACATCTGTGGCCAGTTGCTGGGCGGCGCGCTGGTATCGCTCCATCCGTTGGGATTCACCTGGCAGGCGATCTTTCTGATCAACGTGCCGATCGGCCTCGTGGCCTTCGTCGGCGGTCTTGCGTTTCTGCGCGATTCGCGAGCCGAGCACGCGCAACGTCTCGACATCGGCGGCGTCGTACTGCTTTCGGTCGCGCTCGGTCTTCTGGTTTATCCACTCGTCGAGGGCCGGGAAACCGGCTGGCCGATGTGGATCATCGCCATGCTTGTTGTCGCGCCATTTGCGTTCGCGCTGTTCGTGCGTTTCGAAAGACGCCTCGCGGCGAGCGGTGGTTCGCCCCTTGTCGACTTCGCGTTGTTCCGCGAACCGGGCTTCGCGGTCGGCGTTGCGATGGCACTCGCGCTGTATATGCTTTCTTCGTTCTATCTGACGTTTTCTGTGTACCTGCAGGGCGGATTGCATCTCTCGCCGCTTCAGGCGGGTCTCGCGACGTTGCCGTACGCCGTTGCATATTTTCTGGCGTCGCTTGCGTCCGCTCACGTCATGCTGCGGCTTGGCAAGTTCGCACTGACGCTCGGCTTCGCGCTGCAGGTGGTCGGCTTCGGCATTGTGCTGCTTGCGGCGGCGGGAACGCTGCCGGACAGTCTTTCTCCCGGTCTTGCGATCGCCGGACTCGGATTTGGCACGGTCATGCCGACAGTCATCAAAGCGGTGATCGGCGGGGTGGCGCCGAAGCATGCAGGTCTCGCTTCTGGGATCGTCATTTCGACGTTTCAGATCGCGTCGGCGCTGGGTGTTGCGATCATCGGCGGTGTTTTCTATGCCGAGTTGGGTGCTGGCCGCGGAGCAGTTGCGTACGGTCACGCCTTTGCGGTTGCGCTCGGCTGCAACCTGGTGTTGCTGGTTATTGGCGGAGTGCTTTCATTATTTCTGCCGGATCAGCGGGACACGCTCGCGAAAGCGGCGCCTACCAAGGCAAGCCGCGGTTGAGGGACCGCCCCGTTTTTCTCCAAATACTCCATGGAATCCGATCTGTCGGATTGATGTCGTCTCGCTATATCATGCCTCTGGGGATGCCAGCGAATCATAAGAAAGATGGAACTCCTCATGGTGCAGTGGATGCGTAACGCGCATCGGATCGCCTGAACTTTTTAACCTCTTCATCAAGTTCTTTCATGTGCAACACTCCCGCTGCGATACCCACTATCCAGCAAGCAGATGATACCGATCCCATTGCGTTGCACCATGCCAAACGAACGCCGTCGGGCTTCGAAAATAACTACACGCAATTGATACGCAGGTCGTTTCTACGGTGGCAATGGGAGAAGCGGGTACATGGCTATCCGAAGCCGGCAGTCAACGGATACGCCTTTCCAGGTCACTACCCCGATGTAAGCTGGCTCAAACAGAACCGGACAGTTGACACGTTGACGTGGATCGGTCACGCCAGTGCTCTGGTGCAAATTCAAGGTGTGAATATCCTCACCGATCCAGTTTTCTCGGATCGAGCGTCTCCGTTCTCGTTTACCGGGCCCCGACGAAAAGTCGAGCCGGCATTGTCGATTGAACAGTTGCCGCATATAGATCTAGTCCTGATTTCCCATAACCACTACGATCATCTCGATGCCGCCAGCGTAGTGGCGATCAATGCTCAGCGCGGAGGACCACCGCTATTTCTCGTGCCAATGGGAGTCAAGTCGTGGATGACGACGGCAGGCATCGAGAACGCTTGCGAACTGGATTGGGGCGATCACGTCGAGTCGAATGGACTCGAAGTATGGTTTGTTCCAGCTCAGCACTGGTCTGCACGAACCTTATTTGATCGTGCCCAAACACTATGGGGAGGCTGGGTCGCAAAAACGAGAAAGGGGGCAAGCAGACCGTTCTCTTTTTATTTTGCCGGCGACACCGGCTATTCGAAGGACTTCAAAGACATCGGCGCCGCATTTGGGGGCTTTGATCTCGCGCTTATCCCGATCGGTGCGTATGCGCCACGGTGGTTCATGGAAGGGCAGCACGTCGATCCCGCGCAGGCCGTGCAGATCTTTCAGGATGTAAAGGCCAAAAGAGCAATCGGCATTCATTGGGGAACGTTCCCCCTCGCCGGAGAGCCGTTCGACGAACCACCCAGGTTGCTCAAGGAAGCGACCCGGAAAGCGGGGTTGGCCGATAACCTGTTTTCAGTATTGCATCACGGAGAAACGCTCCGGTTGGGTGCCGATGACGCTCGCTAATGTGGAAAGCGCGATGCAGGTTTTTTTTCCGCATCTATCCCCGTCTGCCGTGTCATCGGCAGCGGCGGTTCAAACGTTAGAGCGATAGCCGTGTCGAGTTCGGCTGACGAATCGCCGACATATTCATTGCATCCAGCCTCAGTGCATCTTTCTACGTGACTACGATCCCCATGCCATCTTCTATCATTTCCATTACAAGGATCGGAGCGCTCGCTGCGTCGCTGTGCGGCATGCTCGCCATCACGAACTACGCGAATGCCGCAGACAACGTGATCGTGCTCGATTCCGGCGAAGCGCAACTGACGCTCATCGACCCGGCCACGCGCAAGGTTGTCGGCACGGAGCCGACCGGGAAGGAGCCGCACCATCTGATGATCACGCCCGACGGCCGCTCGCTGATCGTGGCCGATTCGGTGTCGAACAACCTGATGTTTCTCGACCCGCACACCGGTAAGGTGCAGCGCACCGTCGAAGACATCGAAGACCCGTATCAACTGGGCTTCTCTCCGGATCGCAAGTGGTTCGTCACGGCGGCGCTGCGCATGAATCGTGTCGACATTTACCGCTATGACGGCACGAATATGGCGCTGGTCAAGCATATCGAACTGGCCAGGACGCCTAGCCACATGACTTTCTCGTCCGACAACCGCACCGTGTTCGTCACGCTGCAGGATTCCGGCGAACTCGCGGCGATCGATCTGCCCACTCAAACCGTGCTTTGGAAAATGCATGTCGGCAACGAACCCGCAGGTCTGTGGATGATCCCGGGCGAGCGCTACCTGCTGGTTGGAATGACCGGCGAAGACGACGTGACCGTGGTGGATTGGCACAAGCAGCAGATCGTCAAGAAGATCCACACCGGCCGTGGCGCACACAACTTCCGCAACCTCGACGACGGCAAGCATGTGGTGGTGTCCAATCGCGTCGACAGCACGATCAGCATCATCGACTACACCACGCTCACCAATGCCGGCGATATCACCGGATTGCTGCCCGGTCCCGACGATATGGAACTTACACCCGACAAGCGCTATCTATGGGTGGGATTCCGTTTCGCGAGGCACGTGGGCATCATCGACATGACGACCCGCAAGCTGATCGACACCATTGCGGTGGGCCGCTCGCCGCACGGCATCTTCTTCGACAACCGTGCGCCGGTCGTGTCGCCTAATCCGGACTGAGGCAGCCAGGCCGCTTCAAACGTGTTGTTACATGAGTATCGGCAGAACTGCTAGAACACGAGGATTGTGATGTTTCATGAAATCGTCGCACAGCTCGACAATATGGTGTCCGCGCTGCAGACGCTGCTCTATGTCGACGTGGTGCAGCCGTTCTTTTATCGCTTCGGCTTGATGGGGTACGACGAAGACACCTATGACGCGCTGTACTGGGTGATCATCGGCGTGCTGGAAATCGTCGTCACGTATCTGACGTTGCGGCCGCTCGAAGCGCTGCGCCCTGTCGAGCAGTGGCAGGATCGCAAGGCGCTGCGTGCCGACGTCATCTATACGTGGATTGCCAAGCTCGGCATCATCAACATTGCATTCTTCTTCATGCTTCAGCCGGTATTCGATCACTGGCAAAGTCTGATCGCGATCTACGGCATACCGAACATCGATATCGACAGCCTCTGGCCAGGGGTGACGGATCAACCGGTCGTGTCGTTCCTGATCTACCTGGTCGTGCTCGATTTCGCCGGCTACTGGTATCACCGCTGGCAGCATCGTTTCGGTGTGTGGTGGGAACTGCATGCGGTGCATCATAGCCAGCAGCAGATGTCGCTGTGGAACGACGACCGCAACCACTTTCTCGACGACATCATCCAGGCTGCGTTCTTCGCCGCGATCTCGCTGTTTATCGGCGTGCAGCCGAACCAGTTCGTGGTGCTGGTGGCGCTCAGCAACTTCATGCAGAGCATTCAGCACGTCAACGCGCGTCTGCCGTACGGCTGGCTGCTCGAGCGCATCATCGTCAGTCCCGTCTTCCATCGCCGCCATCACGCGGTCGGCTACGGCCATGAAGGGACGGCTTACGGTTGTAATTTCGGCGTGCTGTTTCCATGGTGGGACATGATGTTCCGCACCGCTTCGTGGAATCCGGCCGTCGAGCCGACCGGCATTCGCGACCAGCAACCCGTGCCGCACGGCGCAGGGCGTTCGTATGGCAACGGACTGATCGCGCAGCAGTGGCTCGCGTTTGGCCGGATTGCAAAGCGTTTGCGCGGGCAGCGGAATTACGCAGGCGGTGCGATGGAGTGAGTGAAGCCGGCCAACCCTGCAACTGACGAAGCCGGCATTGAAGCGGCCGCGGAACTCGTGTGCGACAACGCTCCATTTTCTTTTTGCTGATAACGATTGTTTGATTTGTTATTAGCTGGCAAGTGGCGTTGTCCCCTAGACTTTTCGATCCATCCCGCATCGAGTTCCGCAGGTTCTTCACTTTCCATTTCCAGAGACTTCAATGTTTGCTTCAGCTCTCTCGCGCGCCGAATGGTTTCGGCGTCGTGGCACCGTCGTCATGTGCGCCGCGCTGGTTGGCGCCGCAAGTCTTCTGCAAGCTGTGCCGTCCACAGCCGCGACGCTCGACCAGATCAAGCAGCGCGGCTCTCTGAATGTCGTCACCGAAGACGATTTCCGGCCATTCGAATTTGTTCAGGACGGCAAGCCGACCGGCTTCGACAATGAACTGGTCGCGAAGCTCAAAGCGCGTGGCCCGCTCGATGTTCACCAGCAGATCATTCCGTTCACGGGCCTGCTCGCCGGCGTGGTCAGCGGCAAATACGATGTCGCGACAACCGGTTTGCTGATCACCAAGGAACGTCAGCAGTCGCTTGACTTCACCACGCCGATCGCCGAAGCGACGATCTATTACGTGAAGCGAAAGGGCGACAAGCGGATCAACAAGGTGGCGGATCTGAACGGCCTCACGATCGGCGTCCAGGCCGGCAGCGCGATGTATCAACGCCTGCCCGAGCTTGAAAAACTGCTGGCGGCATCGGGCGGCAAGATCGGCAAGATCGTGCAGTACACGTCGTATCCCGAGGCCTATCAGGATCTCGCGCTGGGCCGCACCGACTATGTCGTCAATAACATTGTCGGACTTAATACGCTGATCAAGGAAAAGGGCGACGTCTTCGAACTCGGCCAGCCGGTATCGAGCAAAACCTATGTCGCGTGGGGCGTGGCGAAAGGCAACACGACGCTGCTCAAGTATCTGAACGACTTCCTGGCTGAAGAGCGTCAGAACGGCGATATCGCGAAGCTCCAGCAAAAGTGGTTCGGCACCAGCTTCCCGGCTCCTCCTGAGCATTTCGTTTCCGAGTATTGACATCGAGTGGTGGAAACTTTGGGAATCGAGTCGCTTCTGGCTGGAGCGGTTACCACCCTCGGGCTTGCCGTACTTGCGATCGTGGTCGGATTGGTACTCGGACTTGCGCTTGGCATTCTTCGCTGGCTCAGACTGCCCGGACTCGGTCGCTTACTTGCGCTTTATATCAGCGTAGTGCGGGCGACGCCGTTGCTGACGCTAGCGCTGGTGGTATTTTTTCTGGTTCCGGCCGCCACCGGCTATGACATGCCTGCTTCGCTGGCGGCGATCATCGCGATGTCCGTCAACACCTCTGCGTTCAATTGCGAAATCTGGCGCGCGGGACTGGAGAACTTCCCGCGCGAGCAGATCGAGGCCGCGCGCGCGGCCGGCATGCATCGCGGCCTGCTGTTGCGCCGGATCATGCTGCCGCAGGTTGCACGCAGCAATCTGCCGCCGCTCGTCAATGAAATGACCGTGCTGATCAAGAACAGCCCCGCAATCTCGGTGATCGGCATCGTCGACCTGACGCGCGCAGCGGTTCGCATCGGCGCCGACACTTATCGTCCGCTGCCGCCGCTCATCGGTGCGCTACTGATCTACATCGTCATCGTGTTCGGTCTTCTGAGGCTGCAAAAGTATCTCGAACACAAGTCTGCTGTGAGGTACGCGAGATGACCCACGATCTCGCGATTATCTGGGCTCACAAAGACGAACTGTTGAGCGGCGCGGTGACGACAGCCGTGCTTTCCGCGCTCACGGGCGCGTGTTCGCTCGTTACTGGTGCGTTGCTTACCGTCGTGTTGATGTCGAAGCGACGCGCGCTTGCAACGGTGGCACGGGGTTTCGTCGATCTGATGCGCTGCACGCCGTTCCTGTTGCTGGTCTATCTGATCTATTACGGGCTGCCGTCTTTCGGCATCCGGCTCGACAACGAGCCGGCGGGTTTTCTGGCGTTGCTTCTCTATAACACCGCCTATATTGCCGAGATACTGCGCTCGGGCTGGGCCAACCGCCCGCACGAGGAGATCGAAGCGAGCTATGCGTTCGGCTTTCATGGCTTCCAACTGGTCCGGCGGCTGATCCTGCCACCGGTTTTCTATTCGACAGCGCCGATGCTAGGCAATCAGTTCATCCAGATCGTCAAGGACAGTTCCTTTCTCACGATCATTGCAGTGCCGGAACTGACCTATGCAGCGAACAATATCCAGTCGAATTACTACATTCCTTTCACGGCATTTATCGTGGCCGTGCTGCTGTACTGGGTGTTGTGTTCGGCGATCGAATTCTGCGTATCGGCAGTGCGCCGTGTCTCGGAGCAATATCAATGAGTCTGTCCGCGCACGCGGCCTCCGTGGCCGCCCCCGTTGCTGCCGCCACGCCGGAAACCGTACTTGAACTGGCTGGCGTGACCAAGCGCTTCAATGGGCATACCGTTCTCGATGCTATCGATCTGAACGTGACGGCCGGTGAAACGGTCTGCCTGCTCGGCCCGTCGGGATCGGGAAAATCGACGCTACTGCGCTGTATCAACTGGCTCGAAGCGCCCGATGAAGGCACGGTACGACTGCTCGGCCAACGCGTCGGCGTGCGGGCGGACGGACACAGGATGTCGGATCGGGAGCTTGCGTCGATACGCACGCAGATCGGGATGGTGTTCCAGCATTTTGCGCTATGGCCGCATTTGAGCGTGTTGCAGAACATCATGGAAGCGCCACTCCACGTGCAGCGCCGGCCCCGTGCCGAAGTGCGTGAAGAGGCCGAAGCGTTGCTCGAACTGGTCGGTCTTGCCGACAAGCGCGATGTCTATCCGGCACGACTGTCCGGCGGCCAGCGTCAGCGTGTCGGCATTGCTCGCGCGCTGGCTGGGCGGCCGCCGCTCATCCTGCTGGACGAGCCGACGAGCGCACTCGATCCCGAGCGGGTCGACGGCGTGTTGCGCATCATGCAGGATCTTGCGCAACGCGGGATGACCATGCTCGTGGTTACGCACGAAATGAGCTTTGCTCGCCGCAGCGCAAATCGCATCGTATTTATGGACAATGGAAAGATCGTCGAGACGGGCGCGCCGGAGGCTTTTTTCTCGAATCCGCAAACTGAGCGCGCGCGTAGCTTTCTAGCCAACTACACCACACGACTTCCATTCCGCCATGACCACCCGGAACTCACCGAGTCCTCTTCCTGACGCAAACGCGGGCGCGAATCGTCTTGCCGTCGAGCGCATTATCGCAACCGAGCCCGTGCTGGCCGGATGCGAGCTTGCGTCGAGCGCGCTAGGCCTCGCGGACGGCGAACTCGGCCACGCAGGGCCGCCCTTCGTGTCCTTCGCGGAAATTCCCGCACCGGTGCTCAACGCGCTGATCGGCGCCGTACTTCACGAAGGCTGGGCGGGCACGCGAGACGCGGCGCGCAGCTTGATCGAGCGCGGCGAAATCCGCCTGCGGTCGAATCACGACCTCGGCACCGTATCGCCGATGACCGGCGTCGTGCGGCCAAACCAGACCGTGATGCGAATCGAAAACCGCGCCGGCGCGGGAGTCACGTATGCGACGCTCGCCGAAGCAGGGCGTCTCGTACTGCGGTTCGGTTTTTATGACGACAAGGTTGCGGCCGGTCTCGATCATCTCGATCGCGTCGTCGGTCCGGCTATCGAACGGGCGCTGCCGGCGGGCGGCTTGCCCCTTCTGCCGTTGATCGCCCACGGTGTGGCGCTTGGCGACGATGTGCATCAACGCAACGTCGGCGGCATGTATGGCTTCGTGCGCAGCCTCGCGCAACTCGACAATCCGGTGAGGGCCTGGCTGCTCGATAATCCGCAGCATTTTCTCAACTATGCGATGGCCGCTGCGAAGCTTGCGCTGGATCGCGCCCAGGGTATCGCGGGATCGAGCATCGTCACCGCGATTGCGCGTAATGGCACCGTGTGCGGCGTGCGCATTGCGGGCGGCGGCTCGCGCTGGTTTACGGCTCCGGCCTCGATACCGGACGGCGGCTTTTTTGCGCCGCACTCACGGGCAAACGCGCAAGGTGATCTCGGCGATAGCGCAATCATGGAAGCATATGGGCTGGGCGGCGCGATCGCCCACTGTTCTCCCGAGCTTGCGCGACTCATGCATCAGGAGTGGCCGGCGGCGAGCGCAGCGGGGCAGCGCATGCGTGCGCTTTTCGACGTTTCCCATCCGGTTATCGATCCGGTACTCGCAGGTCCGGCAGGCGTAGGCTTGGGGCTGGATGCGCGCAAGGTCGTCGCTGCCGGCGAGCCGGTTCGCATTCATACTGGTATTGCCCATCGGGATGGCGCTACCGGTTGGATTGGCATCGGCGTGGCCACTGCGCCCGTGGCCTGTTTCGAAGCCGCCGTTCACGCGCTGGAGATGTCATGAACACGAGGGCAGGTGAGGTTGCCGCAGGCAGGTCGTCCGATATGCTGCGTATCGCCGTTATCGGCGGCGGGTTTACCGGCGCTGCGTTCATTATCCATGCGATCCACGCAAGTCAGTCTGCGGCCGGTGATGAGACCGCTCTGAGGCTCCAGTTCGATCTGATTGAACGTTCGGCGGAAATCGGCCGCGGCATCGCGTACAGCACGCGAGATCCGTTGCACCGGATCAACGTCCCGAGCGACCGGATGAGTCTGTTCTGCGACGACCCGACGCATGCCACGCGCTGGCTGATCGCACACGATTTGCTCGATCCAGGCAGCACCGATGCAAACGGTCATCACTACGTTTCGCGCGAACACTACGGCGCTTACGTTGCCGCGACCTTGCGCGACACGGTTGCCGCCGCCGGCGACCGGGTGCGCTTCACGCATTGGCGCGCATCGGCAACGGCCATTCACGTCGCCGGTACGGTACACGAGGTGATACTCGACACGGGCGTTTCCATCGAGGCCGATCGCATCGCGCTGTGCATCGGCCATGCGGCACCGGCACTGCCGTGCGAGATTTCCGATGCCACACTGCGCAATCCGGCATTGATTACGAACCCGTGGGCGCCTCAAGCGTTTGAGCGCATTCCACAGCACGCGTCGGTACTCGTCGTCGGCACCGGACTGACCATGGCCGATTGCGCGGTTAGTCTGCTTGAACGCGGCCACCGTGGACCGATTACCGCGATCTCGCGGCGCGGCCTACTCGCACAGCCGCAAGGCCTCTTTTCCAGTGAGGCCGATTTTCTCGGCGACGCGCAGCCTCCATCGACCGTTCGCGCGCTGCTCCGCATGTTGCGCGAGCGGATTGCCCGCGAGATGCCGTTGCGTGGCTGGCAGCCCGCGGTCGATGCGCTGCGCTTCGATCTTGCGCGGGTCTGGCAGGCTTTGCCGCCCAGCGAACAACGGCGCGTCGTCAGACGGTTGCTGCCGTTCTGGGACGTTCATCGGTTTCGGGTGGCGCCGCAGGTTCATGCCGTGCTCAGGGAAGCCATCGACGCGCGCCGGATCGTCGTCGAAACCAAGGGGATCGCCGGCATTGACGACAATGCGCGCGATGGCTTCGTCGTCACACTTAAACAGCGGTCGGGCGCACGCGAGCAGCGCGTATTCGATCGCATCGTGTTTTGCACGGGGCCGGCGCGCAATATTTCCGCCAATCCACTCGTTCATTCGCTGCTGGCCGCCGGTCGGGCGCGTCTCGATGGCGCGGGTATCGGCCTCGACGTCGACTCGCACAGTCAACTCAGGGAGCGTGACGGCGGTCTTGTTGCGGGCCTTTTTGCCTTTGGCCCGATCACGCGCGGCAGTTTCGGTGAAATGAGCGGCGCTCCCGATATCGCCCGGCATATCGAGCGGTTGCTCAAGGATGAGAAGACCTCGATCCTCAGCGTGCCGGTCTGACAAGACGACCGGCAACGTGTGCGTTTTTGCATCGCTTTGTCGTAGTCGAAACCATTTATCAGGCCACTTTCAACTTTTCGGAAAACCTCAAATTGTCCGCACAGAAAATCCATCACGTCGTTCCGGATGCCAGCCCGCCGCCTCCGTCGTCGCTCTATTCCCACGCGGTGGAAGCGGCCGGCTGGCTTTATGTGACCGGTCAGCTTCCAAGCGACCCCGATGCGCCCGAGGCCGACTTGCCGTCGGGTATCGAAGCCCAGGCCGAACTCTGTTTCAAGAACCTGTCACGGATTCTCGCGCACACGGGTTATGTCTACGACGACACCGTGTTTGTGCGAATCTACCTGAGCGAATTCGACCGTGATTTCGCGGCGTTCAATACGGTCTACGCACGGTATTTCCGTCAGGATGGCCTGCGGTTGCCTTCGCGCACGACCATCGGTGTCGCGAAACTCGGTCGCGGCGCGCTCGTGGAAATCGATCTCGTGGGTTATAAGAACCGTTAAGCGTCGGGGCGAGTTCGCGATCACATATTCGGATAATTCGGACCGCCGCCGCCTTCCGGCGTCACCCATACGATGTTCTGCGTCGGGTCCTTGATATCGCAGGTCTTGCAGTGCACGCAGTTCTGCGCGTTGATCACGAGGCGCTCGCTGCCGTCGTCGTTCTTCACGAACTCGTACACGGCCGCCGGGCAATAACGCGATTCCGGGCCTGCGTACGTCTGCCAGTTCACGTTCACCGGCACGGACGGATCTTTCAGCGTCAGGTGAGCCGGCTGGTTCTCCTCGTGATTCGTGTTCGAGATGAACACCGAAGAGAGACGATCGAACGTCAGCTTGCCATCCGGTTTCGGATACACGATCGGCTTGCACTGCGAGGCCGGTTTCAGCATCTCGTGATCCCAGTGCTGGTGATGCAGCGTCCACGGCACATTGCCGCCGAGCAGCTTCTGCTCGACGCCGACCATCAGCGTGCCCAGATACAAGCCCTTGCTCATCCACTGCTTGAAGTTGCGGGCGCGATGCAGTTCGGTGTGCAGCCACGACGTTTTGAAGCTCTCCGGATAGGCCGTGAGTTCATCGCTGGTCCGGCCAGCCTGCACGGCTTCAAACGCCGCATCGGCCGCCAGCATGCCGGTCTTGATCGCCGCGTGTGAGCCCTTGATCCGCGACGCGTTCAGGAAACCCGCATCGTCGCCGACCAGCGCACCGCCCGGGAACACCAGCTTCGGCAGCGACAGCAGGCCGCCGGCCGTAATCGCCCGTGCGCCGTACGACACGCGCTTGCCGCCTTCGAGCACCGCGCGAATCGCCGGATGCGTCTTGTAGCGCTGGAACTCCTCGAACGGCGACAGATAGGGATTGGTGTACCCAAGACCCACGACAAAGCCGACCACCACCTGGTTGTTGTCCATGTGATAGAGGAACGAGCCGCCGTAGGTGTCGTTCTCCAGCGGCCAGCCGGCGGTGTGCATCACGAGACCCGGCTTGTGCTTCGCGGGATCGATTTCCCACAGTTCCTTGATGCCGATCCCGTAGACCTGCGGGTCGGCGCCTTCGCGCAGCTTGAATCTATCGCCCAGTTGACGGCCCAGATGTCCGCGCGCGCCTTCGCAGAACAGCGTGTACTTCGCGTGCAATTCCATGCCGAGCTGGAAGTTTTCGGTGGGTTCGCCGTCCTTGCCGATACCGAGATTACCGGTGGCAACGCCTTTGACCGAGCCGTCGTCGTGATAGAGAATTTCAGCGGCCGGAAAGCCCGGGAAAATCTCCACACCCAGCGCCTCGGCCTGCTGACCGAGCCAGCGCGTGACGTTCGCGAGGCTGATCACGTAGTTGCCGTGGTTCCTGAAGTTATCGGGCAATGCCCAGGCCGGCACGCTCTTCGAGCCGGTTTCGGTGAGGAACAGGAATCTGTCTTCGGTCACGTCCACGGTGAGCGGCGCGCCTTTTTCCTTCCAGTCCGGGATCAGTTCGGTGATCGCGCGCGGATCCATCACCGCGCCCGACAGGATATGCGCCCCGATCTCCGAGCCCTTTTCCAGTACGCACACGCCGATCTCGACGCCTTTTTCAGCGGCGAGCTGTTTCAGGCGGATCGCTGCGGACAGGCCAGCCGGGCCGCCGCCGACGACCACGACGTCGTATTCCATCGACTCGCGTGGACCGTATTGGGCGATTAGCGCGTCCAGCTGATTCGTCATCGCGAATGTCCTTCCATGCCGGTGGTGTCGGTTGTATTTGATGTATCGGCATCGATCGCGATCGATACCAGTTGCGCGCCCGGCGCAGTGGGACGCAACACGAGGTCGTCGGAGCGGCCGCTGGTCCATAGCGCGTTGAGCGGCGGCAGCGTCACATCGCGCAGGACCGCGCTCTGCACGTCCCATTGTCCGGCGAGACTCACGAACAGATGCGTGGCGGCGGGCGTCACGCGCAACGAATGCGTGTCGACGCTCACCCGCACCCGATGCGCGCCGCGCTGGTGCATGAAGTTGAGCACATTGACCGGGCGCACGGGCAGATCGATCCACACGGGCAGTTCGCCGGAGAAATGCACCGGTTGACCGGCGCGTGCGAGCAACTTGCCGTCTTGCGAAAGCAGATCGATCGCACCGTCGTCGATGAGCAGCAGCGTGCGGTCGTAACCGGGGAATTGCGAGAATTTCGCAGCACCGTCGAGCGTCGCGACGCTCAGACGCCAGGTCGCAGCGCCATTCTGTTCGGGGCCGCGCGCGAGTGTGCGCGTGGTGCCGTCGCCGTTGGCCCAGCGTTCGGGCGGCATACGCGAATAATCGACGATGCGCACGGCCGGGGCATTCGCATCGCCAGCGAAAGCAGGGGCTTCCTTATCGACGTTGACACCGACGCCCATGCCCGCATCGCGCAAAGAAGCATCCCGATTCACGCTCATACGTGTTGCTCCGCGCTTTGAACGTGAGCTTCGAGCGCCCCGATCACATCGAACAGATCGCCGACCAGGCCCACATCGGCAACCGAGAAAATCGGCGCATCCGGGTCCTTGTTCACGGCGACGATTAACTTCGAGTCCTTCATGCCGGCCAGATGCTGGATCGCTCCCGAGATGCCGAAGGCCACGTACACGTCAGGCGCGACGCTGCGTCCGGTTTGTCCGACCTGCGCGGCGTTCGGCGCGTAGCCGGCGTCGACGGCGGCCCGCGACGCGCCGAGCGCTGCGCTCAGGTTGGCCGCCAGGCGTCCGAGACGCGTCATGTTGTCTTGCGAGGCGAGGCCGCGGCCGCCCGCGACCACGACGCGCGCGCTGCCGAGATCGAGTCCGCTCTGGGCGGACGCATGCCGTTCGACGAGGCGGGTCTTCGCAAACGGCACGATCGGCGCCAGCGGCACAATCGGCACAAGCGTGGCAGCGCCGCCTTCGGCCGCAGCGGACGGAAAAGACGAAGGCCGCACGGTTGCAAAGGTGCGTGCGGCAGCGCTCGCGACGGTCGCGACGACGCTGCCCGCATAAAGCCCGCGCACGAACTGCGTGCGCTCGCGAATTCCGGTCACGTCGGCGATGAACGCGCCTTCGCACAACGCCGCTGCGCGCGGCAACGCTGCGCGGCCCAGCGAGCGATGCGCGGCGAGCACGATTGCATACTCAGCGGAAAGCGACTGCAACTGCGCCGCGACCGTTTCCGGCGCGAGCGTATCGGCCGCGCCCGCCGACGCGACGAGCACGCGCTCGACACCGCGCACGTGGGCCGCCGCCGCAGCGCTCGCGTCATCGAAGACGAGCAGATCGACGGGCTGCGCCAGTTGCAAGGCCGCGCTCACGACGCGCAGCGTCACGTCGGAAATTGTTCGTGCTTCGCCATCGCACAGGACCAGCGTTCTCATTGTCGGGCTCCCACGGTTTCGAAGACGCGTTGAACGGCGAGCGCGTCGAGCAGGGCGGCTACGCTCTCCACCTTCACGCCCGGTTCGCGCGCGGGCGGATCGTTCAGCGTCAGCACGCGGCTTTGCGCAGCGGACGCGCCGCCGAGCGCGGCGGCCTCGCGCGTCGCGAGCGGCTTCTGCTTTGCCTTGACGATGCTCGGCAGCGTCACGCGTCGCGGCTCAGCAAGGCGTAGATCGGCGCTGATTACGGCGGGGCCGTCGAGCTGCCATGTCGCTGTGCCCGCGTCGTCGCCGCAATTCACGCGCCAGCCGCCGTCGACAGGCTCGAGCGCGCTCGCGTTGAGCGCCTGCGGCCAGCCCAGCAGTGCGGCGAGCATGGCCGCCATGCCGCCCACGTCGCCGTCGATGGCCTGCTTGCCGCACAGCACGAGGCCGTACTCCGCCTCTTTCATGTGCGCGGCGACGAGCCGCGCGACGGCGAGCGAATCGAGCGTTGCGGTGGCCGCGCCGGTGTCGACCAGCACGGCGTCGTCGGCACCCATTGCAAGCGCGGTGCGCAATACGTCCTGATACGCGGGCAAACCGCAGGTCAGCACGGTGACCTGCGAGGCCACGCCCGCCTCCTTCAGTTGCAGTGCTTTTTCCAGCGCGCATTCGTCGAACGGATTCAGCGACATCTTGAGTCCGTTGGTGTCGATCGTGCCGGCGGCGCTCACCCGCACGCGCACGTTCGGATCGACCACACGCTTGACGGGCACCAGAATACGGATAGTCATTGGCTTATTCCTTGTCGCATTTCAATGCGGGTCACGACACCGCGCCGAGGCCGTACTTGCCGGTCAGCAGTGCGCCGCGCGCGAAGCGGTCGAGCGCGTACGGGTCGAGCGACACGTCGGTAGGCAGGCCGAGCGCGTGTTGTGCGAGCAGCTTGCCGATGCCCGGCGAGAGCTTGAAGCCGTGGCCGGAGAAGCCGAAACCCACGGTGAGTCCTGCCACGTCGCTGACGCTGCCGAGCACGGGATTCCAGTCGGGCGTCACGTCGTACACGCCGGTCCAGGAGGAAGCGAGACCCGCCGTTTCGTACGCAGGAAAATGTTCCGCGACCTGCGCGCCGACTTCGGCCACGTAGTCGAGCGAGATGTCCCCTTGCTCGGTTTCGGGCGCGTTGAGCGTATCGCCGACCACGCCCTCGGACACCAGCATCTGGCTGCCGCCGTAGCTGCGGAAATACAGCATGCCTGGCGAGCCGAGATCCTTGAACGCGGGCATCGCGAACGTGTACGGCGCGGCTTCGCATTCGAGCGCGAGCACCGTGTGACGCTCGGGCTTCACCGGCAACGGCACGCCGATCCATTCGGCGAGCTCCGGCGTCCAGATGTTCTGCGTACTGATCAGATGGCCGCAACTGAAGCGGCCCGCCGTCGTTTCCACGCCGCTTACGCGGCGGCCGTCGCGAATGAGCCCCGTCACGCGCACGCCCTCGGTGATCTTCACGCCGCGGCGGCGCGCCGAGCGTGCAAAACTCGTGGCTACCAGGTAAGCGTCGGCAAAACCGGCTTCGGGCTCGAAGCCGATCAGCGCGGCGTCGTCGAACGTGGCGATCGGCAGGCGCGCGTGCGCTTCGTGGCGATCGAGCAGTTGCACTTCGATGCCCATCTCCTGCTGCGCGCGTAGCGACGCGGCCAGCGGGTCGAGTTTGTCGCCTTCGGGCGCGCTGATCATGTAGCCGCATCGGACGAGACCGCACGAGGCTTCTTCGTCGCCGAGATAGTCGGCGAAGTTATTGAAGGCCCACCACGACGCGCGAGCGAGTTCAACGTTCTGACGCACCGAATAGTGCGTGCGCAACAGCCCGGACGATTGCGACGTCGTGCCGGCGCCGATCGTCCCCTGATCGACGACAAGGACGCTGGTCGCCCCGAGCGACGCCAGATGGTGCGCGACGGACGTGCCGATCACGCCGGCGCCGATCACGACATAGTCATAGTGGCTCATGAGCCCCCCTTGATTTGATGATGTGTAGAATTTTGCGACCTTGCCGTTCGCCGTTTTTTTGTATTAGGCAAACTTATGGTGGGTGAGCGTATTCGCTCATCGTCAGCGCATACCGCACAGGGTGCGGCAGCATCTCGAGCGATTCATCATAGGTAGCGTGAAGCGATGAATGACGAATACGCGGCGTGTTCGCGCAGGCTTTCCGTGGAGTCTTTATGAGGCAAACCCGAGCGCCCATCGACCTGAATGCATTGCAGGCTTTTCTCGCCGTATGCGACACCGGCTCGATGACCGGCGCGGCGAAACAGCTTGGCGTGAGCCAGAGCGCGGTGAGTCAGGCCATCGCAGCGCTCGAACGCGACCAGGGCGTGACCCTGTTCGACCGCGAGAGCCGGCCGCCCCGGCCGAACACGGCGGGCCGCGCGCTGCTCCAGCTCGCGGGCGCATTGCTCGAGCATGCGCAGATGGTGAGCACGCGCATCGGCGACGCGTCGAACGCGGGCAGGGTGCCGGTGCGTCTCGGCTGCGTGGACTCGTTCGCGGCTACCGTGGGACCGGAACTGATCCGCGCGGTGTCGGGCTCGGCACGGCAGATTTCGCTGTGGTCCGGCCTGACGCCGGGCTTGAGCAAGCAGTTGCACGACCGTGAGCTCGATCTTGCCGTGTGCACGCAGACCGTGCTCAACGACGCTCGCATCGTCGAAGTGCCGCTGTTTTCGGAGGCCTTCGTCGCGGTGGTCTCACGCGACTGGCTCGCGGAGCACCCCGGCGCCGACTGGCGCACGCTCGCGCTTGAAATGCCGATGATCCGCTACACCGCGCGCTCCGTGATCGGCCAGCAGGCCGAGCGCTATGCCCGGCACCTCGGCATCGACAGCCCGCGCCGTTTCGAGTTCGACGCCACCGATCCGCTGCTCAGCCTCGTCGCGGCGCGGCTGGGCTTCGCTCTGTCGACGCCGCTCTGCCTGTGGCAGGCGCGCCATTATTTGCCCGAGATCGCGGTGTTGCCGCTGCCGGGCGGCCGCCTCGGGCGGCGTGATTTTTTCCTGCTGCATCGGCAGGGCGAGTGGGATGAATTCGCGCACGAGATCGTGACGCTGACCCGGCGCGTGCTGGCCGGCTCGATTCAGCCCGCGCTTGCGCGGGCGGTCCCGCAATTGCCGGCAGACGCGCTGATCTAGCGTTTGCCAACGTACTCACGGAGAGAATCAATCCAATGAACGAATTATTTTCGCTGGCGCGCGGCGACGCGCCGCTGCTTGTTTCGATCCCTCATCTCGGCACGCACATTCCGGCGAGTCTGCGCGATCTCTATACGGAAGAGGCGCTGACGGTTGCCGATACCGACTGGCATCTCGATCGCCTCTACGCGTTCGTTCGTGAGATGGGCGCGACCGTGATCGGTGCGCGCGTGTCGCGCTACGTGATCGACCTGAATCGTCCGTCGAACGACGAGAGCCTTTATCCTGGGCAGACCACCACGGGGCTGTGTCCCGGTGAAACGTTTGTTGGCGAACCCGTGTACAAGCCGGGCTGCGCGCCGGATGCGGCCCAACGCGCGGCACGCGTCGCCGCGTACTGGCGGCCCTATCACGACGCGCTCGCCACGGAGCTGGCGCGCTTGCGCGAGCACCATGCGAACGTGCTTCTATGGGAAGCGCACTCGATCGCGAGCGTGCTGCCACGTCTGTTCGATAACAAGCTGCCCGATCTCAATCTCGGCACGCAGGATGGACGCACCTGCGCTGAAGCCGTGCAGCACGCCGCTGTCGACGCGATGTCCGAGAGTCCTTACACGTCGGTGGCCAACGGCCGCTTCAAGGGCGGCTACATTACGCGCGGCTTCGGTGCGCCCGAGCGCGGCATTCATGCGATTCAACTGGAGATGTGCAAGTCCACTTACATGAGTGAAGACGCGCCCTTCGACTACCTGCCCGCGCGCGCGGACGCGGTGCAGTCGACATTGCGACGCATGGTCGGCGCGTCGCTCGATGCGGTGCGCAAGCTCGCTGCGTCGAACGTCGACACTTCGCGTCTGTGAATCGTGCACGCTCTGAAGGTGTGTCGTTTAACATACGCTGTTAGGCGAGCCGCTTTCCGTCATCGCAGACGCCGCTGAATCTAAAAAGACACCATGAGACGACTGTTCCTCGCTGCACTCGCCACGACCTTTTGCGCGGCTGGCGTCTATGCGCAAAGCAACGAGTCCGGCCCGCTCGCGACGCCTGCGGGCCCACTGCAATTCGTGCGCGCTGACCGCGATTTTGTCGTGATGCTCGACAAGGACACCGTCGATCGTTTCAGCGCGAGCACACTCACGCATTTCGACGACGTCGGCAACGCCGGCAACACCGTCACGCGGATGCTCGTGCAGACCGACGCGGGCCCGGTGCTGTACGACTTTCGCACGCGTCCGCCGCTCGTGCAGCGCTCGGGCAAGCGCATGACGGTGAGGCGTGTGTTCTGGCAAAGCGACGAAGTGGTGATGCAGAGCTCGCAAGGCTGGTTCCGATTCAAACGCGGCGAGCTGACGAAACTACAGTCGTCCACGACGACATACCATTGAGCGGCGCATCGGTGAAGATCGGGGCAACGAGTTCACTGTCGTGACGGGCGTCTCTATCAACTCACACGCAACTCAGCCGCAACTCACACGCGGCGCCGCTGCCAGCAGGCTGCGCAGGAACACCATGATCATGTGTCCAATGGGCGCCTCGGAGAGCATCGAGCGTTGCAATGCGAGGCCTTGTGAGAGCCCCATGAAGGACGCGGCCAGCACGGTCGGCGATTCAGGCGGCACGCGATCCAACCTGGCGAAAATCTGCTCGATGCAATAGGCGAGGCCATCGCGGTGCGCGTCCAGCAACGCCTGCGAGGCTGTGGCAAAAACAGGGTTGCGGCGCCCCTGAAGCTTGAATTCAACGCCCAAGACAGACCATTCGGGCTCGGCGTCGAGGGTCTGCGCCCACACTTCCAACGCGCTCAATATGTCGTCCGCAGACGCGGATGGGTCACTCAGCGTTTGCGCGATATCGGCGGTTTGTGTCTTTGAGCGCTCTCGCATCAATTCCACAAACAGATCTTCTTTGCTCGCGAAATTCGAATAGAACGCGCCCTGCGTATAACCCGCCTCGGCCGCGATATCCCTAAGCGATGTAGCGCCGAAACCCCTGTCGACAAACAGCCGCTTCGCCGCAGCAAGCAATTGGGCGCGAGTCTGCAATCGACTTTCTTCGCGGCTCAGCCGGGTGGGTTTGGTCGCCGTTTTCATGGCCGCAAGGATATCAGTTGATATTTAAAATTCAACTCGATATTATTACGTTTGCATTTCATATATCGGTTGATATGTGGTGGTGTGGGGCGTGAAGCCAACCGCAAAGACCGGGAGCGCGATGCGACACCCTGGTCACGTACACGGAAAGAGAGCATGAGCAGCAGGGTAAAGAGGTTGAAGCAGCAACTCGCGCAACTCGACGAACGGATCCTGATCGCCTGGCAGCAGGAGCAGATAGCGGCTATCGAACATGTCCGCCAGGTCATGAACTTCTTCAACCTCGTGCCGAACCAGTTACGCGTCGACCGGCGCGGCACCTACAACACCAAACCGCCTCAGATGAAGTATCGGGACCCCGTTACGGGTGCGACATGGAGCGGTCGTGGTCGCGCGCCGTCCTGGATACGGAACCGGAACTACAACGATTTTCTCGTCAAGTAGTCCGTATTGAAGTGAGTCAGCATATCGAAAGCGTGAATTGTTGGTTGGGCTCCGCAAACGCTGCTGCTAGCATCGATTGACAGGTTCAGACATTCGTTGCGGCCGACGAATTCTGCCTATGGCACGATGCAACACAGCGCGAAGCAAAGGACATCCGCGGCATGGCAGGTAGTCGCCGCCGGATCGCCAGTCATACCCGACAAGAAGAATGCATGAATCACCCACAAGACATCACCACACCAGCGTTGCCGATTCTCGATCTGGCGCAATTCGATCACAGCGACGCAGACACGCGCGCGGCCTTTCTGGAGAATCTGCGCGACGCCGCCCGCGAAATCGGCTTTTTCTACTTGCGCGGTCACGGCGTGAGCGCGTCGCTGATCGATGAGGTACAAACCCTGTCGCGGCGCTTCTTTCAGTTATCCGAATCAGATAAACGCGCTCTCGATATGGTGCGCTCGCCGCAGTTTCGCGGTTATACGCGAGCCGGCGGCGAGTGCCGGCGGCGAGTTGACGCGCGGCCAGCCCGACTGGCGCGAGCAGTTCGACATCGGCGCCGAGCGGTCACCGATTGCACAGGGGGAGGGCGTGCCGGTATGGACCCGTCTGCAAGGTCCGAATCAATGGCCGGACGCACTGCCCGAACTCCAACCCGTGCTGCTGCGCTGGCAAGCCGAACTGACCGGCGTGGCGATCCGTTTGCTTCGCGCATTTGCCGCGGCGCTCGAACAACCCGCGGATGCGTTCGAAACGGTCTACCGCGACACGCCGAACCAGCACATCAAGATCATTCGCTATCCAGGCCGCGACGCGGCGCAGAGCGATCAGGGCGTGGGCGCGCATAAGGACTCGGAGTTCCTGAGCTTCCTGCTGCAGGACACGCAAGCGGGTCTGCAAGTCGCTACCGACGACGGCCGGTGGATCGACGCCGTGCCGCTGCCGAATACCTTTGTCGTGAATATCGGTGAGCTGCTCGAACTGGCGACCAACGGTTATCTGCGCGCCACCGTGCATCGCGTGGTGAGTCCGCCGGCGGGCCGCGAGCGATTGTCGGTCGCGTTCTTTCTCGGCGCCCGGCTCGACGCGACGGTGCCGCGGTTGAGCTTGCCGCCCACGCTGGCTGGCGAAGCGCGCGGCCCCGCCAGCGATCCGGACAATCCGCTCTTTCACGACGCCGGTTCGAATTATCTGAAGGGCCGTTTGCGCTCGCATCCTGATGTCGCTCAGCGTCATTACCAGGACGTGCTCGGCGCACAGTCGGCCTGAACTGTCCGGACCGTTTTTCTTGTGGTGTCTTCACGCGCGACGCACAGCTCGCGCGTTGTTCAACTCGTCTAAAACCCGGGATCTCCATGCTCCGTTCAGCGATGCTTCGCCTTGTCCGCAACGCGGCCTTTGCCGTGCTGCCGTTCACTTTTGCGGCTCACGCGAGCGCGGCCGATGCGCCGCCGTTGCGCGTCGCCGCCGACGCGGTGCCTCATGCCGAGATTCTCGCGTACGTGCAAAAAATCGCGCCGGATCTGAAGCTGAACGTGATCGAGATCGCGAACGGCGTCAATCCGAACGAACTGCTTGCGCACGGCGACGTCGATGCGAACTATTTCCAGCACGTGCCGTTTCTGCATTCGCAGGAACAGGCGCTCGGCAAGAAGTTCGCGGTGGCCGCGTCCGTGCATATCGAGCCGCTTGGCGTGTATTCGCACAAGTACAAAAGTTTCGCGCAGGTGCCGGACGGTGGTTCGGTGGCGGTGCCGAACAACGTAACCAACCTGAGTCGCGCGCTGTTTTTATTGCAGGCACAAGGGCTGATCAAACTGAAGCCGGGTATTTCGGGCAGCGAAGCGAGTCTCGCGACGCCGCGTGATATCGCGTCGAATCCCAGGCACCTGAAGATCGTCGAGATCGAATCGCCGCAACTGCCGCGTTCGCTCGACGATGTCGATCTCGCCGTGATCAACGGCAACTACGCGCTGGAAGCGGGCCTGGTGCCCGCGAAAGATGCGCTCGGTCTCGAGAAGGTCGAAGGCAATCCGTACGCGAACGTGCTGGTGACCACGCCGCAACTCGCCAACGATCCGCGCATCAAGCGTCTGTCCGCCGTGCTCGCGTCGCCGCAAGTCGCGAAGTTCATCGTCGACCACTATCGCGGCTCGGTGATACCGGTTCATGCCGCCGGGAGCGGTGCGTGATTCGCGTCGAAGATCTGCGCAAGGTCTATCGCTCAGGCAGCGGCGAATTCGTCGCGCTCGACGGCGTCTCACTGGAGATCGCCGACGGTTCGATCTTCGGCATCGTCGGGCGCAGCGGCGCGGGCAAGAGCACGCTGATTCGCTGCCTGAATCTGCTCGAGCGTCCCACGTCGGGGCGCGTGTGGGTGGCCGGCGAAGAGCTGACCGCACTGCCGGCCGCCGCGCTCAGGCGGCAGCGGCAACGCATCGGGATGATCTTCCAGCACTTTCATCTGCTGCATGCGAGGAATGTCGCCGACAACATCGCGGTGCCGCTCGAGATCGTCGGAATGGGGCGGGCGCAGCGCAAGCAACGGATCGCCGAACTGCTCGACCTGGTCGGTCTTGCCGACAAGGCGCACGCGTTTCCGTCGCAACTGTCCGGCGGGCAGAAACAGCGCGTGGGGATCGCGCGGGCACTGGCGGCCGAGCCGTCCTGCCTGCTGTGCGATGAAGCGACCAGCGCGCTCGATTCCGAGACCACCCAGCAGATCCTCGCGTTGCTGCGCGATGTGAATGAACGCCTTGGCGTGACGATCGTGCTGATCACGCACGAACTCGATGTCGTCAAGTCGATCTGCGATTCGGCAGCGTTGCTTGAAGCGGGCAAAGTGGTCGAGGCCGGGCCGTTGGCGGCTTTGCTGGGCGATCCTAGGTCGCGTCTCGGCAGGGCGTTGTTGCCGGCATGCGCGAGCGCATCGCAGGGGCACGATGCAGTGGCCGAGTTGACCTTCACCGATTCCGTCGAAGCATCGCCCGCGCTTAGTACGCTCGCTCATGAGCATGCGATCGGCGTGACGCTGCTCGGCGGTGGAGTCGAAGATATCGGCGGTCAGCGGGTCGGCCGTTTGCGCGTCGGTTTTCATGCGCCGGAAGGCGGCCTCGATTTCGGCGCCGTGCTGGCATTTCTGAACGATCGCGGCGTGAGGGCGGAGCGAGTATGAATCCCGATGCATGGATCGACATCGTGCCGCTAGTTCTCCGTGGCACTTCGCAAACGCTTTATATGGTCGCGTTATCGGCGCTCGTGACATTGGTGGTCGGCTTGCCGCTCGGTGTGCTGCTGTTCGTCACGCGGGCCGGCGGCGCGCTCGATGCACCGCGTCTGGGTGCGGTGCTCGGCGCGATCGTCAACGTCGGGCGGTCGGTGCCGTTCGTCGTATTGCTGATCGCGCTGATTCCGTTGACCCGCGCGATCGTCGGGACGACGCTCGGCAGTTCGGCGGCGGTGGTGCCGCTGTCGATCGGCGCGATTCCCTTCTTTGCCCGCGTGGTCGAAGCGGCGCTCGACGAGATCGACCGTGGCCGCGTCGAGGCCGTGGTAGCCATGGGCGGCACCGCGCGCCACGTGATCCAGAAGGTGTTGCTGCCCGAAGCGTTTCCGTCGCTGCTGGCGGGACTGACGCTGACCGTGGTGATGTTGATCGGCTTTTCGTCGATGGCGGGGGTGGTGGGCGGCGGCGGCCTCGGTGACCTGGCGATCCGCTATGGCTATCAGCGCTTCAACAATCAGATCATGGCCGCCACGGTAGTGGTGTTGGTCGTGCTGGTGCAGGCCGTGCAAATGACGGGAGACCGGGTGGTGCGTTCGCTGGCTCATCGCCGCTGATCCGGCGACTGCCTGATGATCTACGACGCCGGAAAGAAGCCGAGATATCCGCACGTGTCATTGGCAGCGGACCGATCGGAGTGACCGACAGCGCCGACACTGGCGAGTGTTTCAATCGTCTCCGAGCGATTCGAAACGAACGTCCATTGCGCCGATTCATTATCCGCTGCCGGCGACAGGCGGCAGCGCTCCAGAGCCGCGAGTAAGGCCTGGCTGTCTGGAGAATGAATGACAAATCCCTCATTCGCGAGTGCGGCCTGGTCGATTCCAAGGTCGTCGCAAATCTGCATCCGTAACGAGGCTTCCGACTGATTCATGAGACGCGACTGCTGGATCAACTGATGGGTCGTCGCGTCGACAAGGATGCCGCCCCGTTGAAAGGGTGCCGTTTGCCATGCTTGCGGCGGACACCCCTTGTTTTCCGGCGCCAACGACACAAAAGGATTGATTTCCGCCGGATAAATGCGGCAGACCAGCGGGCGGTCTTCGTAAATGCTGCAGAGCATATCGGCTCGAAGATTGGGGCACGCGCCGGCAAACGTAGCAGTGAGAATGACCGTAATGCGCACGGGCAACGTGCCGCTCGCGGCGGCCGACGAACGTGCCCGCTTGTACGCGGCCTGCGCGTTTTCGGGCTCAGGCTCGACCGGCCAGGGAATGGCTTCGCACAACAGCTCTATCTGTCCGCCGCGACCCAGCCAATCGATCGCCTCAACGATCGTCAGCGGCAGGCGCAAATCGTGGCAGCACTGGCCACATGTGGTGCAGGCGAAGTCGAGATCGTCCACTCTGGTTGTCCTATCAGGTCGGTTGTGTCGCGCTTAGTCGGCGCAGCGCTGAAATTCTGACAGGACATGACTAAAAAAGTCGAGGTGTTGGCTGTGAGCCCAGCGCACGGAATGTGTGCGAGCCGCGGCGAACCGGTCTGAGACTTGACAATTATCATATATGAAAAAGCGCTTGACACAGGCTTAATGGCCAAATTCAATACGAAAACGGTTTAGTAAAGCGCTTTCGTAGAGGGAAACTTGGCCCAGAAGAAGTATGGAGCGAGTCTGAACGACGTAGCCGCGGCGGCGGGCGTTTCGCCGTCGACGGTGTCGCGCTATCTGAACTCGGCAATCAAGCTGCCCGCGGCAACGTCGGAACGAATCGATTCGGCCATCAGTGCGCTTCGGTACGTTCCTAACCCTGCCGCAAGGAGCTTGGGTCGCGGCCGTTCGGATACGGTGGGGCTGGTGATACCTGACATCGCAAACCCATTTTTTGCGGCGTTGGCGTCTGCGGTCGAGCAAGCCGCGGAGGAGCGGGGTCAAGGCGTCCTGCTGAGCGCCACGTCGAATAGCGCCGCGCGAGAAGCCGATTACGTCGACAGAATGCTTCGCAATCGGGTGAGTGGCCTCCTGTTCGTGAGTGGACATCACAACTCTCGCGAACTGGCTCACACGTTGGGCACGGTTCCCAGTTTGGTGCTGATCGATGAGGACGTGCCGGGAATCGAATGCGCAAAGGTGTTTTGCGACAACGAAGGCGGCGGTCGCATGGCCGGCGAGTACTTTGCGTCTTTCGGGCATAAGCGGATCGCATTCGTTGGAGGACCGGAGAGATTGCGCAGTACGACAGAGCGTTTGAGTGGACTACGGGACGCAGCTGAAGCACACGGTGCCCGCGTGGTTTTAAGTACTTTTGGAAACTACTCTCCGACATTCGGGAGACTGGCCGCAGAAGAAATTCTCCAGTCAAGTGAAGATCCCACCGCCGTTTTCGTGTCGAGCGGCGAGATTGCGTTTGGTTTGCTGGAAGCGTTTCAGGCTGCCGGTGTAGCGGTGCCCGAACGCCTGTCGTTGATTGTTTTCGATGATGCCGGTCCTTTACATCTTTTCAACCCGCCTCTAACCGCAATCCGGCAACCGATACGGGAAATGGGAAGAAAAGCAGTCGAGCTGGCGTTGGCAGAATCGAAAGAAAGTCCGGGCCAACTTGAATTCAAGTTACCGGTGGAGCTTATCGCGCGAGGGTCTGTCTCGGTACCCCGAGAAACATAACCATCTGATCTGGAGGTCTTTATGCGTCGCACTTTTCGTCTGACGAATTTTCGCCATATTACATTAGGACTACTACTATCGTGTTCGCTGCCTGCCATGGCGGCACCTACATATAGTCTGATCCTTATTAATCAGCAGGCCACCTACTTCAATCAGATGCGCGAGGGAGCACAGAAGCAGGCTGACAAACTCGGTGCGAAGCTCGTCGTTTTCAACGCGAACGATGCGCCGAGCGCGCAGAACAATGCGATGGACGACTACATCCAGCAGAAAGTGGACGGAATCGCGGTGGATGCGATTGACGTCAACGGTTTGCGTGCGTCTATCAAAGCCGCAACAGACGCTGGGATTCCGGTGGTCGGTATCGACGCTGTACTGCCGACGGGACCGCAAAAGTCGCAGGTTGGCGTGGATAACGGAGTCGGCGGAAAAATGATCGCCGACTTCACGACTAACTACGTGAAATCAAGTCTCGGTGGCAAAGCAAAGATCGGTATAGTCGGCGCGCTCAGTTCGACGATTCAGAACGCCCGGCAAAAGGCCGCGATCGACCAATGGACAAAGGTTCCCGGCATATCGATTGTCGGCACGGTAGACGGCCGAAACAGCCAGGACGTTGCGCTCTCTGCCGCAGAGAACCTCATTACGGCAAACCCCGACATGAACATCATCTATGCAACGGGTGAACCGGCCATGCTCGGCGCCATTGCGGCTGTCAATGCGCAAGGGCTCAACAAGAAGGTCAAGGTGGTCGGGTGGGACCTCGCGGCCGAAGTTATCCGCGGCATGGATAGTGGCGTCGTACTGGGCGTCGTCCAGCAGGACCCGGCGGGAATGGGCAGTGCCGCGATTCAGGCACTGAGCGACGTTCACAGCGGAAAGAGCGTTGCGCCGACCATCACCGTTCCGCTCGCAGTCGTGACGAAGGCAACCGTTGATCCGTACCGCGCCAATTTCAAGAAGTGAGACGAAATGGAAAAGACTGAAACCGCTATTCCGACGGAGCGGACAGGCAATGCAGCCCAAGCCGTTTCGCAGGTTGCGCCTGTACTCTCGTTGCGCGGGATCAAGATCTCGTTCGGTTCGTTTCAGGCCCTGAGAGGCGTTGACCTTGACTTGTATCCGGGAGAATGTCTCGGGCTGATTGGGGACAACGCCGCGGGTAAATCGACGCTCACCAAGATCATGGCGGGTACGTACATACCCGATAGCGGCGAAATCTTCGTCGGCGGTGAGCCGGTGAAACTGGCGAACCCCGCCGATGCGCGAGGACGGCACATCGAGATGGTCTATCAGGATCTGAGTCTTTGCGATGCGATCGATGTTGCCGGCAATCTGTATCTGGGTCGCGAAATTTGCAGCAAGGGCTTCCTTAATCGCAAGAAGATGCTTGAAGAAGGTAAACGACTGCTCGCCAATCTCAAGATCCGGATACCCGATCTCAGCGCGAATGTCGAACAATTGTCGGGTGGCCAGCGTCAGGCCATCGCCATTGCTCGTGCCGCCTCTTTTGAACCACGCGTGCTGATTATGGACGAGCCCACGTCGGCTTTGGCCGTCGCCGAAGTCGAAGCTGTGCTTGCATTGATCAATCGGGTGAAGGCGCAAGGCGTGTCGGTTGTCCTCATTACGCATCGTCTTCAGGACCTGTTTCGTGTATGCGACCGGATCGCCGTCATGTATGAGGGGACGAAAGTGGCTGAGCGACGTGTAGCGGATACATCGCTGGAAGAACTTGTCCAGCTCATTGTCGGGGAGCGTCACTAATGAACGCCTCGGTCTATACGGAACGGCAAAAGGGTTCGAAGTATCAGGACTTTCTTTTGTCTCACGCACAGGTTGCGTCTATCGCGGTCTTCTTCGTGTTGTGTTGTGTCCTGTTCAGTTTGAGTACGCAGTCGTTCCTGACAGGCGCCAACATTCTGAACATCCTGCGGCAACTGGCGCCCATGCTGATCGTCGCGATTGCCATGACGTTCGTGATTGCGACGGGCGGCATCGATCTGTCCGTCGGCTCCGTTGTCGCGCTGACCAACTCTCTGGCTGCGATTGTCATGCAGGCCGGCGTTCCGTGGCCGCTGGCGATGGTCATCACGCTACTGCTCGGCGCAGGTATCGGATTCATTCAAGGATGGTTCTCCGCGAGCCAGGCGATCCCGTCTTTTATTGTCACACTCGCCGGACTTTCAACGCTTCGCGGTATTGCGCTGTACTCGACGCAAGGCTTTTCCGTGCCTATCGAACCCGGCACAGGATTCGACTTCTTCGGTGCCGGAACAGTGGCCGGGGTTCCCGTGCCCGCGATCATTGCCGTGCTCGCTTCGATTGTCGGTTACGTCGCGCTCAACCGGACGCGATACGGGCGGCAAGTCATCGCGGTGGGCTCCAATAGCGAAGCAGCACGACGTGCCGGTATGCCGGCGCTCATCATCAAGGCATCGGTATTCGTCATCTCGGGGGCGGCGTCCGCATTGGCCGGTTTAGTACTGGCCTCACGGCTCGGTTCAGGTTCTTCGAATGCCGCGTCCGGATTCGAACTCGATGTGATTGCTGCCGTGGTTCTTGGCGGAACGTCGTTGATGGGTGGCCGAGCGACAGTAATCGGCACCATCCTCGGTGCGCTCACGATTGCCACGCTGGGAAACGGCTTGATCCTGCTGCATGTATCGCCGTTCTTCACCCAGATCGTGACGGGCGTCATCATTCTGCTCGCCATCTGGTCGAACGCCCGGTTCTTCAGCAAGTTACGTACGGCTAGAAAAGGAAAGAAATGATGGTACGACTGTCTCATTCGGAACGGTTGAAGGCACAGAATATTGAGCGTTGGAACGAAATGCAGGCGCATCGCTTCGTTCGCGACATCAAGAGAAATGTGCTCCCTGACGCCGTATTCGCCAACTATCTGCGTTACGAACACCTGTTCGTCGAAACCGCCATCACGATCTTCGGCTATGCGCTCGTCAAGGCGCCGGACCTTGCCAGCAAGCGCTGGCTGGCTGGCGTCCTGCATGCGTTGGCGACAGAGCAGATCCCGTATTTCGAAGCGGTGTTCGACGCGCTGGATGTTAAACCGCTGAGTCCGGACGACTCGCTTCCGGATCATGTGAGGGCCTTTAACTACGGGATGCTCGAAATCGCCGAAAAGGGTTCCTTTCACGATGTCATCGTCGCGATGATGTGTGCGGAGTGGATGTACGCCGATTGGTGCGCGGAGGCGGGGCAGGTGGCGATTGCCAATCAGAGCATTAACGCGTGGGTGCTTTTACACACCGACGAAACCTTCAGGAAACAGGCGCTCTGGCTCAGACACCAGATCGACTCTTTGCCGGATGCCCAGTTCGACTTCGAGCAGACGAATGCGGTCTTCGCCAAGGCGCTTGCGCTGGAAATCGATTTTCACAGCGCCGCTTACGAGTAAACCCAACAGCAAACGAACACCCAAATCATGTCAAAGAAACTTGTGCTTAATCAGAAGCAGAACGTCATCGCCAGCCTGTTCGGTCGGAAGAAGGCGGTCATCGGCATGCTTCACTGTCTTCCGCTGCCGGGGTCCGCGCGATATGACGGTCAGAGCATGGAAGAGATTATCGAGTTCTCGTGCAACGAAGCGCGGATTCTGGTTGACGGCGGCGTGGATGGCCTGATTGTCGAAAATCACGGTGACATTCCGTTCGCAAAGCCGGGCGATATCGGACCGGAGACCGTGGCTGCGATGACGATTGTCACTGCCGCCGTCAAGCGCGCGGTGCCATGCCCGGTTGGCATCAACGTGTTAGCTAACGGTGCGATTCAGGCTCTCGCCATTGCAAAGGCGGCGTCGGCTTCGTTTATCCGTGTGAACCAATGGGCGAACGCCTATATAGCGAACGAAGGTTTCGTCGAGGGTCCGGCGGCACAGGCAACACGCTATCGCTCGTGGTTGCATGCCCGGGACATCAAGATCTTTGCCGATGTTCACGTCAAACATGGTGCTCATGCGATTACGGCGGATCGCTCGATCCCTGAGTTGGCGCGCGACGTCGAGTTCTTCGATGCGGATGCGGCGGTAGCGACCGGCCAGAGAACTGGAGATTCCGCAAGCCTCGACGAACTGGAAGCGATCGGCTCGGGAACGTCGCTACCCGTAGTGGTCGGCTCAGGTGTCACGCCCGGCAATGTCGCGGACATGTTCACCATTGCCGATGCAGTCATCGTGGCGAGCTACCTCAAGAAAGACGGTCTATGGTGGAACGATGTGGATGCCGGTCGGCTGAGTGAATTCATGAACGCGGCGAATCGGGCCCGCTCATGACACGCGTTTATGTAGTCGGCAATTCGGTCGCGGATTTGACGCTCTCGGTGCGGCGTTCCCCGCGGCCGGGCGAGTCGGTTCTTGCCGATTCAATCGCACGCGCGCCCGGCGGCAAGGGACTGAATCAGGCTGTCGCGGCCCGACGCGCGGGTGCTGACGTGGCATTTGTATCCGCTATCGGCACGGACGCCACCGGAGTTGAAATCGAAGCGGCGCTGTCCCGGGAGCGTTTTAGCGACCTGCGTTTGCTGAAGCTGCCGTTGGCCACCGACGTCTCTATCCTGACCGTCACCGCGGACGGCGAGAACTCGATCGTCACGACAGTGGGCTGTACTCAAGCAAGCCATGCAACCGAGCTTACGAATTGTCTAAGGGACTTGCAGCCAGGCGATTACGCGCTGCTGCAGGGAAACCTGTCCTCCGGGAGCACGAAGACAATCGTCGATTTCGCACGGGCACGGGGCGGTAAAGTTATCGTGAACGCCGCGCCCTGGCATTGGGACGGTACTGAGATTCTCGAGAAATGCGATGGCGTCATCGCTAACGAAGGCGAGATATGCGACATCTCCAGCATGAGAGACGTTGAATTTGCGGCCACCTGGCTACAAAGTCGAGGACCTGAGTGGGTGATCGTGACACTCGGTGCGCGTGGTTGCCTGCTGGCTTCGAAAGAGGGCGTCGTCGTTGTCGAAGGGAAGCCGGTGAAAGCGAAAGACACCTCAGGCGCCGGCGACGTCTTTTCGGGGGTGCTGGTGGCTTCGATTGCGCTGGGGAAGCCGCTGCGAACCGCTATCGACGCGGCGCAAAAGGCGGCATCGTTGACAGTGGAACGCAGCGGAACTTATACGGCGATTCCGTCAGTCGCCGAACTGCGCGATATTGTTGGAACCGCGTGATTGAGTAAGTATCAGGCGGCACCGCGCGGCGAGCGACTCACGAAAGGCGGCTTGTAAGACGGGAGCTTGACGAAGGATACCTGGTGAGGACCAGGATGCCGGGCAGCACTAAATCGTCGTGACGCGATTGGCAATAGCACGGTATCGAGCACGGCAGTCTCAGCTCAGGAACCGGCTCACGTCGAAGCCGCTTTCCGGCTGGCGAGCCATGCAGCCCAGCCGCCGAACACGGTGATCTCGTGTGCGTCCTGCAACGCATACGGTTCGCAAATAAAGCCTTTGACCTGCCTGCCGTCGGCAAGTGTCACGGTACCAATGCCCAGCGGCGCCGGCACACCCGCAACGAATGAGCCGAATGCGGCGGCGGGCACATCCCAGAGTTCGAGTTGAATGGCCGAGCCGCTGTCGGATCGCAGCAGTCCCGGTTTCGGCGGCGTGGTGTTCGCAAGCGAGAAGAGGCGGTAGTTGGCTGCGGTCGTCGTACTCTCCACGAAGAGCGCGCCGCGACTCGTCAGCTCGTGATTGAGCGGCATCCCTCGCAGATGCGCGCCGACTACCGCAATGCGGATCGTGCTGCGGGTCTCGTCGATCGCTGGCTCGGGCGTGTGCCCGGCGCGACTCGGCGGTAACGGCAGCCCCGTTGCTCCGCGCAACAGGCCGGTGGATGCGTGCCATTGCGCAGCGAAGTCGGCGAGTGCGCGTTCCCGCCACGCGTCGGCGATCAAGGTGATGCCGAATGGCAAGCCGTCATCGCGCAGGTTTGCCGGTACTGCCACCGCGCTCCAGTCCAGCAGATTGACGAAATTGGTGTACTTGCCGAGATTGCTATTCAGACGCACGGGGTCCGCCAGCAACTCGGAAATCTTGTAGTGCGTCGGCGCGGTCGGGACGAGCAGTGCGTCGAATTGCGAGAGCATTGCATCGGCGCGGCGCTTGAGGTCGGCGAGTTTGTAGATCGAATCGAACGTGTCCGCTGCGGAGAACTCCTTCGCCTTGAAGATGATGTCGCGCACCACCGGATGAATTTCCGCCTCGTGCCGATCGGCAAATTCGCGAGTCGCCGCATAGCGCTCGGCCACCCACGCACCGTCATACAGCAATGCGGTGACTTCATCGAACATTGAAAAGTCGATTGGAACACAGGTCGCGCCGCGCGCTTCGATGTGTGCAATCGCCGCGTCGAAAGCACTCGCGGAGAGTTCGTCGCCGAAGAATTCCGGGTGCAGTGGCACCGCAAAGCGAGGCGTTGACGACACGCGCCAGTGGCGAACAGAGGCGGGCGCTTCGCGAGAGAGACCGTCGGCCAGATCGAGCGCTGCCGCTGTGTCGTACACGAGCGCTGCGTCGTCGACGGTGGTTGCGAATACCGACACGCAATCGAGCGTGCGGCAAGCAGGAACGACGCCGGTATTGCTGAACGCGCCGCGAGTCGGCTTGAGTCCGACGATGTTGTTGAGGCCCGCTGGTACGCGTCCGGAGCCGGCGGTATCGGTTCCGAGCGAAAAAGGCACGATCCCGCGCGCCACGACCGAAGCCGAGCCCGAACTCGAGCCGCCGGAAATGTACCCGGGATCGAACGCATTGGTCGGTATGCCGTAAGGAGAGCGCACGCCGACGAGGCCGGTTGCAAACTGATCGAGATTGGTTTTGCCGATGACGATCGCGCCGGCATCCACCAGCCGCTGAACGACGGTTGCACTGCGCTCCGGCGAGTACGCGAATGCGGGACATCCGGCCGTGGTCTCGAAGCCGGGTACGTCGATGTTGTCCTTGGCGGCAAAGGGCACGCCGTAAAGCGGTAGTTTCGTCAGATCGCCGCCGGCCGCTGCAAGCTTCGCGTCGAGGCGTGCGAGTTGCGCATCGAGTACGGCTCGTGTCGCGATTGAAATCCAGGCGGGGTCGTCTGGCGTGAGTTCGCGAATCAGTTCGCCAAGCAATAACGCGGGCGTAGCGCCGCCCTGATAAGCGTCCTGCCAATCCGAAATCGTCCAGCCGAGCATCTCGTATTCCTTCTTGTGTACAAGTTTGGAAAACTGCATTCAAGAGTTGTGCCAACGACGGCGCCTCCTGTTTTAACGTCGTAGCAGGGGGTTACGGGTTCCGGTTGCCCGAGAACGATGCACTACTGTGGCGCGAGATGCCCGATCGGTGGGCGTGAAACCGCTGGTGGTGCGAGCGGCGGAAAGACTGTGCTTATCGCCGTCCGCAGTGCGGATCGGTGACGCAAGCGCGCTGTTCCAACGCACGACTTCATCTCTGCTTCACCACACAATCAGCTTTTCTAATGGTGGCCACCCGCTAATTTGTCTAGGTCTCGGTGTCACTAGACTCGTCTGCGTCGGATATCGACGATCTGTTGGTCATTCCACCTTCAGCACGCGCATGACTCAGTATTAGATTGTTTGATACTGTCACTGCACCTGCTGTTTTCTTGAATCTGACTCTCTACACTGGTTTTCAGGGCGGCGAACGACGCGCCTCGATAATCAAAGTCATAGGAGACGAAAGTGAGCAACCAGGTATTGCTAGAGGATCTTCCTCTGCGCCGCTTCCATTTGCGCGTAGCGTTCAGCGGAACGGGCGGCCAGTTCAGCGACGGCTTCGTGCTGGGGATCATCGGCATCGCGGTGAGCATGGCCTCCGGATCGCTTCATTTGACGCCGCTGTGGATGGGGCTGCTCGGCGCGGCATCGCTGGCGGGTCTGTTTCTCGGTAGCATGTTTGCCGGTCCGATTGCGGACAAATACGGTCGGCGCACCATCTTCGCATTCGACATGCTGTTATTCGCGATCATCTCGGCGGCGCAATATTTCGTGACGTCACCGGCGCAACTGCTGGTGCTCCGGCTGCTGCTGGGATTGATTCTCGGCGCCGATTACGTGGTCAGCAAATCGCTCGTGACCGAGTTCTCGCCGCGCCGCTATCGTGGCCGTTTGCTCAGCGTGCTCGCCGCTGCATGGGCTGCAGGCTATGTCGGCGCGTACATCGTCGGGTTCGTCATTCGTGACATCGGCCCCGACGCATGGCGAATCATGCTTGCGGCGAGCGGAATCCCGGCATTGCTGATTCTGCCGTTTCGACTTGGCGTGCCGGAGTCGCCGATGTGGTTGATGAAACGCGGGCGCAGCGACGAGGCACTCTCCATCATTCGCGGCAAATTCGGACCCGACGTGATCCTGTCCAAACCTTCGGCGCTTCCTTTGCAACGGCGCGGCGCCTGGTCTGAACTGTTCTCGCCGCGCTGGCGCAAGAACACGCTGGTCGGTTGCGTGTTTTACACCTGCCAGGTCATTCCGTATTTCGCGCTGGGCACGTTTTCGCCGAAGGTACTTCAGGCCCTGCAGGTGAAAGACAACTTTGTCGGGGGCCTTGTCTATAACGCGCTGCTTTTTGCTGGAGCCATTGTCGGTCTTCTGATCGTCGACAAGCTATCGCGGCGCGCATTCCTCATCGGCACGTTCTACCTTGCTGCGGTGAGTCTCGCTGTACTGGCTTACGCGGGTTTCGGGCCGCTTGGAACCATGCTCGCATTTGGTATCTTTGCCTGCATTCTGTCAGCGGCCGCCAATCTCGAGTTTGTGTATCCGCCCGAGCTGTTTCCGACCGACTTGCGTGCGTCCGGTGTTGGACTCGCGGTTGCGGCGAGCCGCTTTGGCTCGGCGATCAGCACGTTCCTTCTTCCGGTGGCGATGCACAACGTCGGTATTCATTCGGCACTGGGCGTATGTATCGGCGTACTGGTGTTCGGTGGGGTGTTCTGCCACATCTTTGCGCCGGAAACGGGGAGTAAGAACCTTGCGGATATGAAGCCCGATCAACGTGACGAAAGCGACGCGCGACAAGATGCATTGGCGACGTCATCCAGAAACAACGTTTAGAAGAGCCCATCATGTCGCCGAACAAGCCAATCGATATGCACGCAGTACAAGTCTTCGTTGCAGTTGCGGAGGAAGGCAGCATGTCGGGGGCCGCGGCGCGGATGGGTATTTCTCAGTCGGGCGTCTCGCAGATCATCCGGCAACTCGAAGACGAACTCGGCGTCGTACTCGTCAATCGGACCACTCGTCCGCTCGCGCTGACGCCGTTCGGCATCGCGTTGCGAAACCGCGGCGCGATACTGAACGAGGAAATCGCGAATCTGAAGGCTCAGGTTGTCGAAGCAGGGCAAGGGATCAAGCCCGACCTGCGGATTGGACTGGTCGATTCGTTTGCGGCGACCTGCGGTTCGGTCTTCACCAAAAGCCTGCTGGGGAAAGTTTCGCAGCTTTCCATCCGCACCGGATTGAGTCCTCAACAGGGCGAGGCGTTGTTACGGCGAGATCTGGATCTCATCGTCACGAGCGATGCGCTGATGGATGCCAACGACGTGGTCCGCTACCGGCTTTTTTCAGAGCGATATCTCGTCGTCACGCCTAAAGACTGGCGTAAGTCCGTCAAGACGGTGGACGACGTGCGGGCGCTCGCGAATTCGCTGCCGATCGTACGCTTTAACCGGAATTCGCAGGTCGGCATGCAAATCGAACGCTACCTGCGCCGAATCGAATTGCGTATGCCGATCCGTCTGGAACTCGATAACGCCGATGCGCTGACTTCGATGGTTGCCGAAGGTATTGGATGGGCGGTGACTTCGCCGATGTGCCTGCTGCAGGGCGCGGCGTACGCAAGCCAGGTCGCCACGCATGTGGTGGAGAACCTTGGACTGGAACGGTCGCTTTATCTCGTCGCGCGGCGCGACGAGTACAGTGCGTTTTTCGAAGAAGCATGCGAGACGGCGCGCGAGGTGGTTGAAACATCTTTCCTGCCCAGACTGAAAGCGCTGGGCCGGGGTATTGAAGAACTGGTCAATGTTGGTGAAAGGAACTCACATGAATAAGCTTACGCACGCCGAATCGCGAACCGAACACGACTATGTCGGCGACGTCGCGATACCGGTGGACAAACTGTATGGGGTCAACACGGTGAGAGGTGTCGACAATCTCACTGTGTCCCCGCTCGGCATCGCGCACTATCCTGAGTTCCGTACGGCGTTTGCGCAATGCAAGTGGGCGGCCGCACTCGCGAATTGCGATAACGACGGGCTGAGTGCGCAGCAGTGCGATGCGATTGTGGCGGCGTGTCAGGAAGTCATTGCAGGACGGTTTGACGATTCGCTTATCGTCGATTTGCTGGAAGGTTCTGGCGGCACCTCGACGAACATGAATTTCAACGAGGTCATCGCGAATCGGGCGCAACAGCATCTTGGGCATGCAGCCGGGTCCTATGAAGTGATCCATCCCAATGACCACGTCAATCGTTCGCAATCGACAAACGACGTTTATCCGGCCGCTCTGAAAATTGCAACGCACGCGATGCTCGGACCGCTGATCTCGGAAGTTCAGCAGCTTGCCGCGCATCTGGACGGCAAGGCGACGGAGTTCGCCGACGTGTTGCATCTCGGCCGCACTTGTCTGCAAGATGCGCAGCCGATGCGATTGGGACAACTTTTTGGCGGCTACGCGTCGCTCGCCCGACGTCTCGCGGAGGAACTGGCGGCTGTTCGCGACAAGCTACGCACGCTCCCGCTCGGCGGCACCGCGATTGGCACGGGGTTCGGCGCACCGGCTGGTTACCGGTCGGCGGTCTATCTGCACCTGTCACGCGTTGTCGGCGTGGAGTACGTTGCACCGTCAAACCCATTCGACGCGATGCAGAATCTGGACGTGTTTGCTCGCGTTTCGGGCGAACTGCGTACCTGTGCAGCGTCTCTCGCGAAGATCGCGTCGGATCTCACGGTGCTGTCGTCCGGGCCGGTGGGCGGGCTGGGGGAATTGCGTCTTCCTGAAGCTCAAGCCGGTTCGTCGATCATGCCGGGCAAGGTCAACCCGGTCTTGCCGATGGCGATGATCCAGTTGAGCTTCGCTGTGATCGGCAATGACGTTGCCGTGGCGCAAGCGGTTCAGTATGGAGAACTGGAGATCAATCACTTCGAGCCCGTCGTCGCGTCCCGTGTGTTCGATAGCATCATGTTGCTGACAAACGGCATCCAGCGGTTCACGCAAAAGTGCGTTGCCGGCATCACAGTCGATGTCGAAAAAAATGAGCAGCATCTGATGAATTCGATGGCCGTCGCCACCGCACTCGTGCCCAGACTTGGCTACGCTCGTGTGAGCAAACTGGCTCGCCAGTCTGTTGCGGAAGGGCGCCCGCTGCTGACCATTCTGGAGGAGTCCGGCTTGCTGACCAAAGCCGACGCGTTGGCGGCGATTCAAACGGCCTCGCATCCGGTTTTCGACGTGAAACCAGGCACGACAGGACAACGATAGAGAAATGATAGAAAAATGCTAGGAAGAGAAGAGCTTATCGGCTTGCTCAAGCACGGTCGCATTGAGTTCGCGTGCGAATACCATGAACCGGTGAGCAATATGGCGGAATCGGGCGCGCTCGAACTCTCGCTCGAAGGCGCCCGCTGCAAGAATTTGCTGCTTCAGGACAAGAGCGGTCGCTACTATCTCGTCATGACGGCCGCGAACAAATCGCTAGAGTTATCGGCGGTTGCGAATACGTTGCGCAGCAAGCGTCTTTCATTCGCTTCCGCCGATCGCCTGTGTGAACTGCTCGGTGTACGGCCGGGCTCGTTAAGCCCGCTTGCGTTGGTGAACGACGCGTCGCACGAAGTTCACCTCGTAATCGACGAAGACCTGCGCAATGAGTCGACCTTCCTGTTGCATCCGCTCGATAGTGCCGCTACCGTCGCTTTGACGAAACGGGACCTCGAAGCTTTTCTGGAGAGCATTGCGCATCCACCTGCGTGGACGTTCCTTGCGGCACGGACGTGAACGATTTTTCGTGAGCGCTTGTCTCGACGCGAACCCTGCCTTACTTCTGCACGCCGGTCGCTTCGAGAATCAGATTGGCCACTTCAGTCGGATGCGAAATCAGCGACACGTGGCTCGACTTGAGCTCGATCGTATGCGCGTGCATCCGGTTCGCCATGAAGCGCTCCAGATCCGGATCGATAGTCCGGTCTTCTGTCGATACCGCATACCAGGTCGGCTTGTCGTGCCACGCGGCGACAGTTGTCTTCGCCATCGTAATCGCCTTGCCGATCGGCTGTTGAACCGCATAGAACACTTCGGCTTCGGCCGTCGGCAGATCGCCGGCGAAGTCGTGCACGAATGCCTGCTCGGACAGCTTGCCGTAACCGTCGGTCGACCACTGCAGCCCCGCTGACGCAGGCGCGGCCTTGTACTTTTTCGTCAGCGCCGGATAGTCTTCGCCGGCATCCGGCGCGCGTGCGGCGATGTACACGAGACCCGCCACCTTGGGATCGTCACCCGCTTGGCTGATCACCATGCCGCCGTACGAGTGTGCGACCAGCAGCGTCGGACCGTCCTGTTGCGCAAGCGCGCGCTTGACCGCATCCACGTCCGCGTCGAGCGAGGTCGTCGGATTCTGCACCGCCGTGACGTGCAGGCCCTTTGCCTGCAGCAGCGGAATCACTTTCTGCCAGCTCGAACCATCTGCAAACAGCCCGTGAACCAGCACGACATTCCTGATCGGCGCGGACGGGGCCGCGGCGTTGTCCTGCGCGAACGATGTGGTTGCGCTCAGCAACGTGGCGCAGGCGAAACCGGCGAGGACGAACGAATTCAACTTCATGAGGACTTCTCCGAGGTGTGTGAAGGATCGGGTTCGCGGATCTCGCTCAACCGTTGCGGCGAGTCGATACGGACGAACCATACCCAGTCGGTTATCCGGTCGATGCTTACGACTGCAAGCGGACGCTGGATGCTGGTGTATGAAGGGGCAAACACGGTCCCGGAGCAAACATTCCGTTGGCTGAAAAATTTTTTAAGCGGTCGCGGCGCGCGCCGGCATTCATCTGGATATGCCGCTTTACGCGCATCCTTTCGCTTTCTTTCGCACTCTTTTGATGCGATGCCGCCCCAATGGGGTGCTTCGGAAAAAACGTTTCCTGGAATGCTTCAGATTGGCCTGAGCGCGCCGATATGCTCTCTGGGCCTGTCAGGTTCGCGGCGAACCAACGGATGGTCGGCCGACGCACTGGTTGAACAAAGGATGTTGAAAAATGCGATTGTTTGCTCCCGGCATGGCGTTGATGAATCGACTGAAAATGTCGAGGAAGCTCGTAGTGCTTGCTCTCCTATTCTTACTTCCGCTTTCCGTCTGTCTGTTTTCCATTTTGCGCGAAGACGCGAACGCATATCGAGCCACGCAGCAGGAACTCGATGGCGTGTCGTTGCTCGAGACGAGCCAGGCGTTGATCAAAGCCGTTCAAAAACGACGAGGCGCGAGCGGCGCTGTTATCGCGGGTAATGAAGCGATGCGGGCGACCTTCGATTCCGCGAATGAAGACTCCGCCAGATTGATGAGCGCATTGCAGAATCAGGCCAGGTCGACGCAGACGTTCTCGATCGCGAAACAGGTCGACGCGCTATCCGATCAGTACGCGAAACTGGCGGCCATGCCGCTTAGTGGAGCGGGCAAAGACGTTTTCGACGCGCACACCGCATTTGTGCGCGCGATCTTCTCTTTCACCGGCGATCTCGCGGACGCTTCGCAACTGTCATTGGACCCTGCGGCGCAGACCGATTACCTGATGAACGCCGTTGCATTTTCGCTGCCGAGTCTCGCGGAAATGGCGGCGATTGCACGGGGTAAAGGCGCCACGGCATTGAGTCACGGAAAGTTGAGTCCGAACGACGAAGGCGCGTTGGGTGTGCACGCCAGCTTGTTGCGGGACCAGATGGAGACGGTGCGAGGAGATTTGCAAAGAGCGCAACTCGCGCTCGCGAACACAGCGCAGGCCGACGATATTCAGAAGCTGAGCTTCAATGATTTCGATGACTTCGGAAAGGTGCTCAGCGATCTTGCCGCCGAAGGCCACGATACCCAGTCGCTGGATGGCGCCGGTTTCTTCGCATTGGGAACTCGGGCAGTCGATTCGATTTACGCCGCGCATGGAAAACTTGCGGTGATGTTGCGCAATCTTTTGACTGAGCGAGCCCAATCCGACGCAGAGCACTTCGTGCTCATGTGCGTGGTCAGCGGCACTTCGGTGGCGCTCGCGCTCTATCTGTTCATAGCGTTCGCGTTTCAGACCAATCGTGACGTCGCGGAAATTGCAGAGAGCATGAGGCTGGCAAGCGCGGGCGACCTGCGGCATCGACTGGCGGTCGACGGCCGCGATGAACTCGCCTCTGTGCGAGACCAGTTGAACAAGCTTCTCGTGTCGCTAGGCGCGGCCATCGCGACGACAAAGACGAGTGCGGAGGCGGTACTCGTCGGCAGTGAGGAGATCGCTTCCGGCAATCTCGACCTCTCGCGCAGAACGGAAGAACAGGCGGCCTCGCTGGAGCAGACGGCGGCCAGTATGGAAGAGCTGACGTCGACCGTTCGTCATAACGCCGATAACGCAAAACGGGCCGGTGTGCTGAGTCGCGAAGCGTCGACGAGGGCGAGTAACAGTGGGGAAGTCATTTCGCGTGCGGCAGCCGTCATGGACGAAATCGGCAAGCGCTCGACCGAAATGGCCGACATGATATCCACGATCGAAAGCATCGCTTTCCAGACGAATATTCTGGCGCTCAACGCTGCGGTCGAAGCCGCGAGAGCCGGTGAGCAGGGCAAAGGATTTGCGGTGGTCGCAGGGGAAGTCCGCACGCTCGCGCATCGGACTTCGACAGCCGCGAAGGACGTCAAGGAGATGATCGACCGTTCGTCGGAAAGCGTCACCGGCGGGACCCGGCTATTCAAAGATGTCGACTCGGTGATTCGAAGCGTGATCGAATCGATTTCAGGCGTCGACACGATCGTCAACGAGATCGCTCATGCTTCGACCCAACAAGGCGAAGGTATCGAGCAGGTCAATATCGCCGTGACCCAACTGGATCAGGCCACCCAGCAGAATGCGGCGCTGGTGGAAGAAGCGGCAGCGGCGAGCGCGTCGCTCAAGGAACAGGCGCGCCGAATGGAACAGGTTGTGTCGGCGTTCAAGGTGGGGGCGTGACGTTTCTGCGTCGTTCAATCCGCGGTTCGCTTCTGTGAACCGCGGATTGCCGCTGCTTAATCGTTGCTGTGCAGGTTCGTGTTCAGCCCGCCCCAGCGGGACGAATCGGTAGGCAGCACTTCGACTGCACCGGTCTGGCTGTTTCGGCGAAACAGCAGGCCGGATCGACCGGACAACTGTCGGGCCGGCACGACGTTGCCGTCGGGCAACTTCACTTTCGTACCGGCAGTGACGTACAGGCCGGCTTCGACGATACACTCGTCTCCGAGTGAAATACCGATGCCGGCATTCGCGCCGAGCAGGCTGCGCTCGCCGATGGAGTTCCTGCTTTTGCCGCCGCCCGACAGCGTTCCCATGATGGACGAGCCAGCGCCGACGTCCGAATTTTTGCCGACCGTAACGCCCGGCGTCACGCGCCCTTCGACCATCGACTCGCCGAGCGTGCCCGCGTTGAAGTTGACGAAGCCTTCGTGCATCACCGTCGTACCGCTGGCGAGGTGTGCGCCGAGCCGCACGCGATCGGCATCGGCAATCCGCACGCCTTCCGGCACCACGTAGTCCGTCATCCGCGGAAATTTATCTACCGACGACACCGTTAGATGATGGTGCTCGGACGCGAGCCGGTCCCGGAGGTCGTCGATATTGCCTGGGAGCACGGGACCTGCGGAGGTCCACGCAATATTGGGCAACAGGCCGAAGATACCGTCGAGGTTGATTTCGTTGGGCTTGACGGTTCTCTCGGAGAGCAGGTGCAAACGCAGGTAGGCATCTTCAGTCGAGATAGGTGGAGCGTCGAGCGATTCAATGACTACATCGACGAATTCACCCGCAATGACACCGACTTTCTCTGCAAGGCAACCGCGCTTTTTTGCAGCGCCAGAAGCGGGAAACCAGACATCAATGGTCTTGCCTGTAGCAGCATCACGGTACCGGTGGCCGGTTCGCTGAATAGCCATCGAAGAATCCTCTTGTCGACATGCGGCGATTGATCGGAAATACCGGGCCATCATAGCTGAACGAGGAAATGGCGGCGGCGAGGCCCGAAGGGCCGATTCTGGCGCGACGGGGAACTTCACCGGCGATGTACTGCGCAGCGGGCGTCATGGTTTTCCTTTACGTGCCGGCTGGCGTCTCCGGCCTGTAGCATGGAAACATACGGGTACGTACAATGCGCCCATGAGCACATCTTTCAACCGGCTGATTGACACGAACCAGGCACCGCAGGCGGTGCGCCAGGGCGGCTACGTGCTGGCGCACGCGGCCAACTCGACAGCGCTTTACGAGCACGCGGTCGAAGGTTTCATTGCGTTGCTCACGTCTTCGGTTCGCGCATGAGTTCCAGCAACGATTCCGTATCCTCCTCCGGCACCCCCGTGCGCATGGCCGACGTCGCGCGGCTTGCCGGCGTGTCGAAAATGTCCGTCTCGCGCGTTCTGACCGGCCAACACGTCAGCGACGAGACCCGCGCGCGCGTCATGGACGCAGTGCGCAAAACCGGCTACGTAGCGGACGCGGTGGCCGGCGCGTTTTCGTCGGGCCGCACCAATGTCGTCGCGGTCATCGTGCCGTCGCTGTCGAGCTCGAATTTTTCGGAGACCGTTCGCGGCATTAACGACGTCGTCGAAAAACGCAATCTGCGCCTGTTGCTGGCCAACACCGATTACCTGCTCGACAGGGAAGAAGCGCTCATTCGTGAGCTGCTGACCCATCAGCCTCGTGCGGTCGTGATCACCGGCGGCCAGCACACCGCCAAATCGCGTGCGATGCTCAAGCAGGCCCGCGTTCCGGTGATGGAGATATGGGAGATTCCCGAGCGGCCCATCGATCGGGTGGTGGGCTTTTCAAATGCGGATGCGGCTGCGGCGATGATGCGACATCTATATCAACGCGGGTATCGCCGCATTGCTTTCGTGAGTAGCGCTTCGCATCTCGACTTGCGCAGTATCGCGCGGCGCAACGGCTATCTGAGCGCGGTCGAGGAAGCCGGTTTTCACGAGCCTCGCGAAATCGCGCATACGGAATGGACCACCGACATGGCGCACGGCGCGGCGATGGGCCACGGCGGCGCGGCGCTCGAACAGATACTGCACAAGTGGCCGGACACGGACGCGATCATGTGCACGAGCGACATCCACGCGTTCGGCGTGATCATGGCGAGTCATCGGCGCGGGCTAGTCGTGCCGAAAGACATCGCGGTGGCGGGCTTCGGCGATTTCGAAGTATCGCGCCACTGTTATCCGACCATCACGACCGTCTCGGTCGATCCCTACGGTATCGGACATTCAACCGGCGAATCGTTGCTTGCCGCGATCGACAACTCGGAAGCACCGAACACGTCGCGCCGCGAAATCGCACGAGTGCGTCCTGCCCAGCAGGACGTGCCCGCGCTGATCCGCATTCCTTACGAGGTGATTCCCCGCGAAAGCGCGTGACGGTTTCGCGAGGCGATCATCGGCACAGTCAGCGGCCAGGTCAATGGTTATGCCGCGATTCGCCGCGCGTTTCGACGATGTCGAGATACCGCGTCGCCGGTTCGAGGCAGGCACCCGTGTCGTGCTGTCCCACCATGCTGCGATAGATCTCTTCCCACGGCGTCTTGTGGTGAAGCGTAATGGGCACGTGCAATTCGCGGCGGGTCGCCATTTCGTCGTCGGAGATCAATACGTTGACCTGGCAGCGCGTCAGATCGATTCGCAGCTTGTCGCCGGTTTTCAGCAGGGCGAGGTTGCCGCCTACCGCTGCTTCGGGCGACACGTTGAGAATCGACGGCGTCGCGCAGGTGCCGCTCTGCCGCCCATCGCCCAACGTCGGCAATGCCGTGATGCCCTGCTTGATGAGCGCCGCGGGCGGCTGCATGTTCACGACTTCCGCACCGCCAGGATAGCCGACCGGTCCGCAATTGCGGATCACCAGAACCGAGCGCTCGTCGATGTCGAGCGCCGGGTCGTCGATTCGCGCGTGATAATCCTCGGGGCCTTCGAATACGATGGCTTTGCCCTCGAATACGTTCGGGTGTTCCGGGTCGGACAGAAAACGCTTTCTGAATGCGTCGTCGATCACGCTGATTTTCATCACCGCGCTGTCGAACAGATTGCCCGTGAGCACGACATAACCGGCCGCCGGCTTCAGAGGTTGCTCATAGGCGCGGATCACTTCGCGATCCGGCTCGGCCACCGTCGCGAGATCTTCGCCAAGCGTTTTGCCCGTGACGGTACGCGCATCGGTATTGAGCTTGCCGGCATCGCGCAGCTCGCGCATCACGGCAGGCACGCCGCCCGCGCGATGAAACGCTTCGCCGAGGAAACGGCCCGCGGGCTGGCAATCCACCAGCAGCGGAATGTTCGGCCCGAGCCGTTGCCAGTCTTCGAGCGTATGGTCGACGCCCATGTGCCGCGCGATCGCCACCATATGGATCGGGCAATTCGACGACGCACCGAGCGCCGCCGCGGCCACCACCGCGTTTTCGAACGCGGCCTGGGTCATGATGTCCGACGGACGCAGATTCTCCGCGACCATTTCGACGATGCGCCGGCCCGTGCGATACGCGCTCCAGCCGCGCTCGCGATGCGGCGCCGGAATCGCGGCGCAACCCGGCAGCGACATGCCCAACGCTTCGGCGAGCGAATTCATCGAAAGGGCCGTGCCCATCGTGTTGCAATGGCCGGCGGACGGCGCGGACGACGACACTTCTTCCATGAAGGTTTCGTAGTCGATCTCGCCGATCGCGTGGCGCTTGCGGGCGTCCCAGATGACTGTGCCGGACCCCGCGAGCTTGCCTTTCCACCAGCCGTCCAGCATCGGTCCGCCGGACAGCACGATCGAAGGAATATTCACCGTGGCCGCCGCCATCAGACAGGCGGGCGTGGTCTTGTCGCAGCCGGTCGTCAGCACGACGCCGTCGATCGGATAGCCGTGCAGGATTTCGACCAGCCCGAGATACGCGAGATTGCGATCCAACGCCGCGGTGGGACGCTTGCCCGTTTCCTGAATCGGATGCACGGGAAACTCGAGCGGAATGCCGCCCGCGTCGCGAATGCCGTCGCGTACGCGCTTGGCCAGCTCAATATGATGCCGGTTGCACGGCGCGAGGTCCGAGCCCGTCTGCGCAATGCCGATGATCGGCTTGCCGGATTGCAACTCTTCGCGGGTGATCCCGTAGTTCATGTAGCGCTCGAGATACAGCGCCGTCATGCCGGGATCCGACGGATCGTCGAACCAGCGGCGGCTGCGCAGTCGTTTCCCGCTGGCGTCCTGACCGGATTCCGTTGCGGACGGCTGAATGCTTGCGGAGACGGGATTGTTGGTCTGTGTCATGAATGGATACTCGAGAACATTGATATGGGGCGAGTCAAAGCCCGGCGAGATGAGCGGTGAATTCTGTCACGAGCGGCTTGCCGTCGAAGAATGCACGCAGGTTCTCGCGCACGAGTTGCGCCATCGCGGCGCGCGTTTCGACGGTAGCGCTCGCGCGATGCGGCTGCAACACGACGTTGGGCAACGTCAGGAAGCGCGCATCGATGGCCGGCTCGTTCCAGAACACGTCGAGCGCTGCGCCTTTGATACGTCCGTCGATCAGGTATTCGACGAGTGCGGGTTCGTCGATGATGCTGCCGCGCGCAATGTTGATCAGAAAGCCTTCCGGGCCTAACGCGTCGAACACGTCGCGACCCAATGCGCCGCGCGCAATCTTGTCGGCCGCCGCGCACACCATCAGGAAGTCCGAGTCGCTCGCGAGTGCGGCCGCATCCGAATAATAAGGATAGGCAACGTCGTCGAATCGTGCGCGATCGTGATACGAGATCTTCATATCGAACGCGACTGCGCGACGTGCGACCGCGCGGCCGACTCGACCCAGGCCGAAAATGCCGAGCCGCTTGCCGAACATCCGCGACGCGAGTGCAATAGGGCGTTTGCCCCACTGTCCGGCACGCACGACGGCGTCGTTCTGCGGGATCTCCCGGGCAACCGACAGCATCAGCGCCATGCCCAGGTCGGCTACGTCTTCGGTGAGCACATCCGGCGTATTCGTGACACGAATGCCGCGCCGCGCGGCATGCGCGAGGTCGATCGCATCCACCCCTACGCCGTATGAAACGATCACTTCGAGATTCGGCAGCGCGTCGATCAACGCGGCATCCGCGCCGGATTCGCCGTTGGTGGCGAGCGCACGGATTCGGGGCGCAAGGCCTGCCAGATAGGCGTTACGGTCCTCCGCAGCGGGCAGCAGATGCAACGTGAACTGCTCGGCGAGCAGCGCCATGTCGGCGTCCGGATAAGGGGAAACGACCAGTATCTCTGTCTTGTGCATCTGCATCTCCTTGTGTTAGATTTTGTTCGTGGTTACCGATAACCAAGTTTAGCCCAAGCCACGCAAGTTGGTAAGCCGTTTCCGTAGAACGCAACAAAAAAAGACAGCAGCAGAGTCTTCACGCACCGCCAAGAGTGCGAACTCCGTCCGGCACGTCGCCACGCCGGACGAAGGGGTAACGATGACATATGCGATGACACATGCAGGAATCAGGAGACAGACGACATGACGCCCCACAACAAGGCTGTGACACCAGCCAACGCGCTCGCCGGCTCCCCGCGGCACGGCGCCGGAGAATCACCTGCTGCTCAGGTGTCGACGCGGCAATTGCGGCGGGCAATTCTGACGAGCGCGGTGGGCAGTGCGCTCGAGTATTACGACTTCGCGATCTTCGGACTGGCCACGGCGCTGATCTTCAGCCGTGTTTTCTTTGCGACGCTCGACGCGCATGCCGGCCTGCTGGCGAGTTTCGCCACGTACGGCGTGGGTTTTCTCGCGCGGCCGCTCGGCGGATTGTTCTTCGGCTCGCTAGGCGATCGCAAGGGCCGCAAGTTCGTGCTGCTGCTGACCATCGCGATCATGGGTATTTCCACGACACTGGTCGGATTGCTGCCGGCGGGCCCGCTGGGCGCCGTCGGTCTCGTGCTGCTGCGTTTGACTCAGGGTTTCGGCGCGGGCGCGGAACAGGCGGGCGCTTCCACGTTGATGGCGGAAGTCGCCCCCGTCAAGCGGCGCGGCTTCTATGCCGCGTTGCCTTTCGTCGGTATTTTCGCGGGCTTCGGCATCGCGGCCGCGACCTTCAGCATCATGCAGCACTTGATGGATCAGACCACGTTGCTCGCCTGGGGCTGGCGTATTCCGTTCCTCGGCAGCATCGCGCTGATCGGCCTCGCGTTATGGATTCGTTTGCGCTTGCGTGAAAGCCCCACTTTTGCCGCGCTCGAAAGCGGGCGCAAGGTCGTGCGTTCTCCCATGCGGCTCGTGATGAAAGAAGCCCGCCGCCCGGTACTCGCCGCCGTGCTGATGCGCTTCGCCGAGCAGGGCGGCTCGACCATCTACACCACCATCGTGATTGCGTTCCTGAGCGGCACGGTGGCGGCACGGCATGGAATCGCGTCGACGGAACTTGCGCGGATGGGGACCACGTGCGCGCTGATTGCCACGCTGTCCAGCGTCATCACCACACCGATGTTCGGCGCGTTGTCGGATCGCTTCGGCCGCAAGACCGTGTATCGCTGCGGCGCGATCTTCATGCTGCTGTGGTCGGTGCCCTCGTGGTGGATGGTCAACACCGGCGAGTTCATGTGGGTCGCCATCGCGATGTTCGGTGGACTGGCAATCGGCGCGAACAGCATGCTCGGTGCGCAGTGCGCGCATTTCGCGGAACTGTTCGGCAATCGCTATCGGTACTCGGGCGTGGCGTTGTCGAGAGAAATCGGCGCGGTGCTGTCGGGCGGACTGGCGCCGATTCTCGGCATCTATCTGATCGGACTTGCCGGCGGCGCGTTCTGGGTGATGGGTGTGTACACCGCTGTGCTGTCGGTGTTCACGCTGATCGGCGTGAGCCTGTCGAAGGAAACGCGCGGGCGCGATCTCACCGATCTGCAAGACGCCATCCACTAGTGCCAATGCATCGCTGCACAATCAACTTTGAAGAGGAATGTCGCAATGGGTAATCGCGTCGCAGGAAAGATCGTGGTCGTCACGGCTGCGGGAAACGGAATCGGTAAAGCGTCCGCACTCATGCTCGCCGCCGAAGGCGCGCAGGTCTGGGCTACCGACGTGGACGACAACGCGCTGGCGAAACTGAAGGACGAAGCGCCGGACGGCGCACACATCGAAACCAGCAGGCTCGACGTGCTCGACAACGCCGCAGTGCTCGCATTCGCTTCGCGCGTGGGCCGCATCGACGCGCTTTTCAATTGTGCGGGCTATGTGCACGATGGCAATATCCTGAAGTGCACGGAAGATCAATGGGACTTCGGGTTCGATCTGAATGTGAAGTCGATGTATCGGACGATCCGCGCATTTGTCCCCGCGATGCTGGAGTCCGGTCAAGGCGGATCGATCATCAACATGGCTTCGGCCGCATCGAGCGTCAAAGGCGTGCCGAACCGGTTTGTCTACGGTGCCACGAAGGCGGCGGTGATCGGCTTGACCAAGGCCGTCGCGGCCGATTTCATCACGGCGAACGTGCGCTGCAATGCGATATGTCCGGGTACGGTTGAATCGCCTTCGCTGAATGGGCGCATTGCGTCGCAGGCCGCGCAGAGCGGTCAGGATCCCGCGCAGGTGCGTGCCGCATTTGTCGCCCGGCAGCCGATCGGGCGAGTAGGGCGCGCGGAAGAAATCGCCGCGTTGGTCACGTATCTCGCTTCGGATGAATCGTCGTTCACCACCGGTGCGATCCACGTGATCGACGGCGGCTGGTCGAACTGAGCGTGAAGCATCTTATAGACATTGGAGTGAAGCATGAACAGAAAAATTGCTCTTGTGACGGGCGCGAGCTCCGGCATCGGACGCAGCGTCGCGCTCGGCTTGCTGGACGCCGGTTATCGCGTCGTGCTCGCCGCGCGCAACGCCGCCGCGCTTGACAGCGTAGTGGAGGAAGCGGGACCGGACGCGGCCTCCCGAACGCTGAGCGTCAGTTGCGATGTCAGCGATTCCGAATCGGTGCGTCGTCTGTTCGAATCCATTGAAGCGAAGTGGGAGCGGCTCGATCTGCTGTTCAACAATGCGGGCGTTTTCACGCCGCAATGTTCGATCGAAGACCTTCCGTACGAGCAGTGGACCCAGGCGGTGAACGTGAATCTAACGGGCGCGTTTCTCTGCACGCAGCGTGCGTTCAGATTAATGAAAAACCAGTCTCCGGCTGGTGGCCGGATCATCAACAACGGTTCGATTTCCGCGCATTCGCCGCGCCCGCAGGCGGCAGCCTATACGGCAACGAAGCACGCGATCACCGGCCTGACCAAGGCGACTTCACTCGACGGACGCCGCTACAACATCGCGTGTGGTCAGATCGATATCGGCAACGTGGTCAGCGATATGAGCAACCTGATGGCGCAAGGCACGTTGCAGGCCGACGGCTCGCTGATGGTGGAACCGCGGATGAAAATGGACAACGTGGTGCGCGCCATTCTGTACATGGACAGCCTGCCGCTCGAGGCCAATGTGATGTTCATGACCGTGATGGCGAGTCATATGCCGTTCATCGGGCGCGGCTGAACGTGATGATGCGGCGCGCGCCGCGCTCTTCAGGAACGCAAACATGTTAATGCGTTGTGCCTTTTTCAAAGGGCGTATCAAGCCCGGCATGGAAAGCCGCTTCTACCGTCAGGTGGAAGACAAGCTCGTGCCGCTGTGGACGCGTTTTCCCGGCGCGAAAGACGTGCGGGTCATTCGCCAGCGGCATAGCGACGTGGACGATCCCGCCATTCCGCTTGCGATCGCGATGCTGTTCGATAGTCAGGACGATATCGACGCGGCACTGGCTTCGCCGGTTCGACGCGAAAGCCAGGTCGAATCGCGTGTGCTGATCGACATGTTCGAAGGTACGGTTTTTCACACCGTATTCGACGCGCAGGTGTTTCCGACGGGAACGTGACGAGACGTGGGCCGTAATAAGACAGAAAAGTAGAACTGATATCGTTAGCGCTTTCTTCTTTGCGCACGCGTCATCATTTCCATCGACATGTCCCAGACGATCCCGCTTCACAACAACCCAGATTTCTACAGCTTGCTTGCCGACAGCTATCTGCGGCTGCTCGGCCGGCCGCTTTTGCCGCAGCCCATGCCGGTAGCCGAAGCCACCGAATGGCTTTATGAAAGCGCACCTTTTGCCGTGCTCGCGCACAACACCAACCCCGATCCGGTTTTCATTTACGGCAACAAGGCCGCGCAGCGCCGCTTCGGATATGACTGGGATGAAATCACCCGGCTGCCGTCGCGGCTCTCCGCGGAAGCGCCGAATCGCGAAGAGCGCGAGCAATTTCTCGCACGCGTTCAGCGGCTCGGCTACGAGACGGGCTATAAAGGCGTGCGGGTCACCAAGTCAGGCGAGCGCTTCATGATCGAGGAAGCCACGCTGTGGCAACTGTTCGACGCGGACGGAAAACTGCACGGCCAGGCAGTCGTCATTCCGCGGACGCGAGATATCTGAGCCCGCCGCTTATTCCGATTCAGAAGAACGCGCCGGTGGGCGGCAAGTGCCCGGTCAGCAGGTTCTGCCCGAGCAGCCGCTCTTTATAAAGCCTTGGATTGTGCGAGGCAATCACCTTGATATTGCGCCAGTGCCGGTCCAACGCGCCCTTGCGCGAAACGACCGAGCCTGAACCCAGGTCGATCAGCCAACTGGCAATCTGCGGCGCGAGATCGTCGATCACGACTTTGGCTTCCGCCGCCGACAGAGTGGCGGCGAGCGTGGTCTCGTACTCGTCGCTCGTTCCGTAGTGATTCCACGCGAGTTGCAGCGCCGCGACGGCGCGATCCACCGTCGCCTCCACGCTTGCCGCGTAAGCGCGGATGCGGCCGAGCAATGCTTGCAGCGCAGTTTCTTCCGACGGATGCGCTGCTTCGCCGTGATAGAAGTTGCGCCCACGAGTACGCAAGACCTCTGCGGCGTCCAACGCCACTCGCCGCACGATGCCCGCAATGCAGTTCGACAGATAGACCTGATGGAACGTGTAACTCCACGGCGCGGCTTCGTCAGACTTCGGCGGATCAGGCGGATAGACATGGTCGGCGGGCACGGTCACCGCGTGAAATTTCGCGGTGCCCGAGCCTGTCAGCCGTTGACCGAATCCTTGCCAGTCGTCGTCATTGCCGACGCCTTCGCCGCGTTCCAGCACATATTGCACGGTTCGACCCGCGCGGCTTTCCACGGCGATGCCGACGAATGCGTCGTTGTACAGGTTGCCCGTTGCGTAGACCTTCTCGCCCGATCCCACGTACGTGTGCCGGTTTTCGTCCCATTCGAGCCGGGTCAGGACCTGGCCTGGGCGAGCACCGGCTGCGACTGTGTCGGTTTCGGTAAAACTGAGGCCGACCGTTTTCTTCTGCTTCGTCAGGTCGAGGACGTGCGCATGAAAGGGATGATCTTGCCGTCTGAGTGCGGCTTCCACTTGCCACAGATGATTGCGAAAAGCGTGAGCGATATTCGAATCCGCTGCGGCGATGTCGCGCGCTACGGCGAGAAGCTCGCTCAACGAAAGCCCCGAGCCTCCTGCATCCGCCGGCAGCCGCAATGCGCCGAAGCCGAGCGCCTTGAGCGTCGCGATCTCCTCGTTCGGCAGACGATGTGCGAGTTCACGCTCCGCCGCGGTCGCCGCGATATCGGAGATAGTCGCGGCGAAACCCAGCGTGACGGACAGCGGTGAAACGAGTTTTCCCGCACCTCCGTTGGCGCCGACATGGATCCCCGCGTGTGTGTTTGCTGCGCTCATCGCCTGATCCTTTATACCTTGATGCTGTAATCCGCGACCTTGATGCGCGAGTTGATGATCTTGCGTTCCGCGAGCCAGTCGGCCGCGCGTTGGAACTGCGCGATGAAAGCGGCGTCGTCCGGTTCGTGGAATTGATTCACGCGTTTGAGGCTGGCCAGATAGTCGCGCACCTGATCCGGATATTTCGCTTCTCGCTGCACGAGTTGCTCGGATTCGACGGAGTGCGCAGACTGCCATGCACCTTCGACGTAATATGCGTCCAGCACCGCGCGAATCAGTTCGGAGTTCTCCTCGGTGAATTTTCGACGCGTCACCAGCGAGCTATAGTCGATCAGGAAGTCGAGGTCGCGTCCTTCGTTGAAGATATCCTTTGCGTCGTTCGAGAAGCGCGCGATATCCACGGCCGGCGACCACATCGACCACGCGTCGACTTTGCCTTGCGCAAATGCAGGCGCTGCATCGGGCGGATTCAGATAGACGAATTCGACTTTGCTGCGGTCGACGTGATGCTTCTCCAGCGCGGCGATCAGCAGGAATTCGCCCAGCCCCGAACGATTGACGGCGACCTTGCGGCCCGCCAGATCGGCGACCGAATTGATGCCGCTCGTTTTCTTCACGATGATCGCAGTCGAGCGCGGGGAATAGACGTCGAATGCGTTGAACACGATCGGTGAGCCGGCCAGCATCGCGGCCAACGCCGGTGTGGTCGACCCCCAGAAGCCGAAGTCCGCGCTGCCGCCCACTACCGCCTGAATCGACGGTGCATGATTCGGAAACGGTCCGCCCCATTCCACCTTGATGCCCTTTGCTGCGAGCGTCTTTTCGAATACGCCGCGTTGTTTCGCGATGTCGGGCAGCGCGCCATACCCCCAGCCGATGCGCACCGTATCCGTGTTGCGCGTGAGTTTGCGCGGCTCGGCTGCCCGCACCGGCAACAGGCTGCTCGCGGCGACGCCGGCCAGCAGGCCGCCCGCCGCGCGCAATAGCTGGCGGCGGCTCAACGATGAATCATTCATTCTTTTCAGGTCCTTGTCATGCAGGAAAACGCTCAGTGAGACTGAACGCCCAGCTCTTCGAGCAGGGTGGATCGCAGTTGCTGCGGCGTGTGGTTTTTGGGTTCGAACGAAGCGGCGATGCGTCCCGAACGCATCACGAGAATTCTGTCCGCGAGAATCAGCGCCTCGTCGACGTCATGCGTCACGATCAGCACACCCGGGTGATGGCGAGCAACGAGTTCTTTCACGAGCCCGTGCATTTTTATTCGCGTAAGCGCGTCGAGCGCCGCGAACGGTTCGTCCAGCAGCAGGAGCACCGGATCGCGAACGAGCGCGCGCGCCAGCGCCACGCGTTGCGCCTGACCGCCCGACAGATTGCGCGGCCAGTCGTCCTCGCGACCTGAAAGTCCGACTTCGGCCAATGCACGAGCCGCGCCGGCCCGGCCGATCGTGGTTTCATGGCCGAGTGCGACGTTCTCCCACAACGTAGCCCACGGCAGCAGACGATGCTCCTGGAACACGACCGAAGGACGCTCGGGCGCATTGATCTGTCCGGCGTCCGGCTGATCGAGTCCTGCCAGCGAACGCAGCAGCGTGGTCTTTCCGCATCCGCTTTCACCCAGCAGCGCGACGAACTCGCCCTTGCGAATATCCAGATCCAGCGCCTCGATGACGACACGCGCGCCATAGCTGCGTTGCAGTCCACGAACCGATACGGCGAGCGGCGAATGAGCGGCGCGCTCGTCGTTGGATGCGGGAATGTCGAAACCTCGGGGCATTGCAATGCTTCGGCTCACTTCTGCGCTCCTTTGGCGTAATTCGCGTGCCACGCGAGGAAATGGCCTTCGAGCGAACGCACCAGCGTGTCCGCGACGACACCGATGATCGCGTAGATGATCATCGTCAACAGAATGACATTGGTTTGCAGGAATTCGCGGGCATCCATCGCGAGAAAGCCGATCCCCTTCGTTGTCGCAAGCGTCTCGGCGATTACGAGAGCGAGCCACGCATGAGCGAGTGCATAACGGACTCCCGTGAGAATCGACGGCATCGCGCCGGGCAGGATGATTCTGCGCACGACCGCGCTCCAGCTGAGCCCGACTACCTTGGCGAGCTCCATCAGCTTCGGATCGATCTGGCGGATGCCGAGCATCGTGTTGATATAGATCGGGAACAGCACTGCGAGCGAGACCAGAAAAATTTTCGCGACTTCGCCCACGCCGAACCAGACGATCACGAGGGGCAGCATCGCGAGGAAGGGGACTGCGCGTACCATCTGGATCGAACGATCGAGAAGCGCCTGTGCCAGCGGCGAGAAGCCGACCACGATGCCAAGCGCAAGACCGATGATGCCGCCGATCACAAAGCCGGCGGCGGCGCGCAATAGCGAAACGCCAAGGTGAACGAACAGATCGCCGTTTCTGGCGAGATCGAATGCGGTGACGGCGACACTGCTTGGGGCGGGGAGTACTTGCGGCGCGACCAGTCCGAGGCGCGCGACCGCTTCCCAAAACACCACCACGAAAGCGGGGACGAGCCAGGAGAGCCATCTGTACAGTACGGTTTTCGACGCTCCTGAATGCGTTCGTCTCGAAGAGACATAGCTGTTGCCGGAGGAAGTTACGTCAGCCATGCCAGTTCCAATTTAACCGTGAAAAGAGACTGCCTCGGAGGCTGAACCGGTTCAGGTTCAGCCTGTCCGCTTTTCCGTCTTGCGACGTTTAGCCTGCTATTAGAGGCCGCATAACGTCGCTATGACAAACGGTTTTTTATGCTTTGCTTTTCTGTTTCTCCGGTTTGGCGGTGGGGTGCTGGCCCGACATGAAGGACCTGATCGCGCTCGATGACGGCTTTACGTGGCGCGACAGGCCGCCGCGCGATGCGGAGATTTTGCGGTTCTATCGTCGAATCAAATCGCCGTGCGCGACGTGATTTTCGTCGCGCGCTTCACCGGCACGCGCTGAGGCAACGTGGACAAACGCATCAGATGACGCAGCGCCATCATCGCGCCGATCGCTTCGAGCACGCCTGCCGGCACCCACATGATGAGGCCGCCGAGGCTCTGGTCGAGCGTAACGGGCACCGACGTGAAAGCCCGCCCGCACAACGTGAAGATCGGATAAAGATCGCGGGAGGAAAACGTGATGATCGCGCCGACCAGAATCTGCGGCGTCATCGTGATGACCGGCGACAGCACACGCAAACCCGGGCGCGTGCGGCTCGGTGGAAACGGGCGATGATCGAGCAGCATCCACCAGTACAGCAGGCCGCTGATCGCAACCGACCAGTTCATGAAGCGATAGATGCGCCAGTCGAGCATCGCGACGAATTGCACGGAAGGGATCAGCCAGAAGACGACCGACACGACGAACGCTATCGAGATGAACGCCGGATTGAATACGACGGCTGCGATAACGCGCGCCGGCCGGCCATGCTGCCAGCGTCGCAGCTTGATGCGCCAGCGTAGCGGCAGTCCGGCACGAAGGGCGCTGCCCGGATACGACGCCATCAGGATCAACGGCGCGAGGTGGTGCAGCACCAGATGCTGAAGCCGATGAATGAAGAATTGATGTTCAGCGTAATAGTCGAGCCGCGTGTGCAGAGCGATATAGAACAACGCAAGACCGATCCAGAAGGCGGCACGTCGAGCAAAGCTGATGCGGATACGGCTTGAGCCGCGCGCGAATAGCACGGCAGCCACGACGAAAATTGCGACGAGGCTGAACGAAGGCTCCCATGGGTCGAGCAGGCTCAGCAGGGACATGATTAGAAAGAACTGAAATGAAAAGGACGCGGGTACGAGTGCGTGGATATTAGCAGGTGACGCACAGGACCGTTGGGCGCGCCGCTCCTCTTCAGCCCTTATATCCGATCCGCTCGATGCCTTGCACGATCGCGCGGTACCGTATCCGCCCGAAGTCGCGGTCGCGGCGTACCCCTGATTCGCGGGCCGATCGCTACGGTCAGGACATGACAACCGTAAATTCGAGTCCCGATTCGAAGTTCAGCGTCGTAGTCGAATAGCGCGGATGCTGGTCGAGATATGCCTTGTAGGGCTGCGCGGCATCTTCAGACGTGTACATGTTGTCCGCGAGAACGATCGACCCCGGACGCAGCAGGTGCTCGATTTCCCTGAACAGACGCAGATACGCATTCGCCCATACATCGATAAATACGATGTCGAACGTTCCATCCAGTTCTGTGAGGGTCTGAAAGACATCGCCCTCGCGAAGGTCGACATAGTGTTCGAGCGACGCGGCGCGAACGTGAGCGCGAAGCTGCGCGCACTTCGCCGGATCCAGTTCGGTCGCGACAACCGAGCCGCGTCCCAAGGTACGAAGTCCTTCGGCGAAATACAGCGTGGATACGCCGCAGGAACTGCCGAGTTCGAGAATTCTGGTCGGCCGGTGCGACAGCACCATGTTGCTCAGGAACTGGCCCAATTCCGCGGAGATCGCCAACGAAAGCGCCGTGCCTTGCGAGGTGTCGAAGTCTTCGGTGGATAGCCCGTACATGCTGAGAAACTGTCCTCGCAGCCGGGGAGCGAGCGAATCGTATTGCTCCGCGAGATCGATGAACTCTTCGTTTGAGCCCTGGAACTGCGCGCGTGCCCGTGTCATCACTTCTGCCTGACTCTGTTCATGAAGACGCTGCAGAAGTACTGCGTTCGATGAAACCATGTGTGTTCCTTGATTTTGACGAATCGTTTTACTGACGATGTATCCGATCGCTGCTCGAAAATCAGGCGATGCTACGACGCCCGCGCCAGCTTGATCGCGCGTTCGGGGCAGGCCGTCACGCATAGACCGCATGAGCGGCACGCATCCGCGTTAGGCATGTAGGCGACTTTCATTCCATGCACGCGCAGCTTGAAGCGCTGCAGCGTGCCGAGGCGGAGATAGTCTTCTTCGTCGATGCGCCGGATTTCGAACACATTTTCGGGGCACACATCCAGACAATCGCCCTTGCCTTCGCAGCGTCGCAGGTCGACGACGGGCACGATCACGCCCGGTCTCTGTTTGCAGTCGGCTGTTGCTGTTTCGCGCATGCTCAGTCTCCACTGTGCCGTGAAGGGCGCGATTGCCATGCGGCCTGGAAACGCTCGCGTTCTTCGGGTGTCATCGCCTGCCATTTGCGCCAGTGATGCCGTCTGTGCCAGCCGCCGCCGTGTCCGCGGAATCCGCCGAACAGGATACGGCTCAACACCAGCAGGCCGAGAGCGCGCGCGAAGTCGATCGTGCGGGCGCCGACGAACAATGCCGGCACGATCCAGTTCCACAGCGTCATGACTGCCCATCCGAGCACCGCGATCCCGACCAGCACGAGGATCACCTTTCCAATACATCTGATCCGAAACTTCATCCGTCGACTCCTTTAAATATCCATTGCGTCATAAACGACCTGCAGCCGCGCGCGCAAATGCAATACCGCATAGCGTTTGCGCGCGAGCAGCGTATTGACCGGCACGCCGCTTTCCGCGGCCATGTCCTTGAAATTCCGTCCTTCCAGCTCGTGCGCGATGAACACGTCGCGCTGATTCGCGGGCAATTCGTCGAGTGCGTCCTGCAAGGCCTTGAGCACCACGGCGCGCGCATACAGCGCTTCGGGTCCCGCGTCGTGCGCCGGCAGCGCGAGATCGAGGCGGTACTCGCTGCTGTTTTCATCTTCGTCGTTGGAAACCTCGGCCAGCGGTTGCTCTTTCTTCTTGCGAAAACGATCGATGATGCGATTGCGCGCCACCTGGAACAGCCACGCGCTCGCCTGCTCGATTGGAGCGGGAAGGCGGTACGCCTGCACGAATTCGTGGAAGACATCCTGCAGGATGTCCTCGGCATCGTTCGGATCGCGCACACGACGCCGGATGAAATTCCCGAGCTTCGCGCGCTCACGCACTACGGCCGCGGTGATGTCGCTGTCTCGGTCGGTCATCGTGTCCGATGTGGGTGGCTGTTCCATGCCTGTGAAGACGGATCAGGAACGGGGATATTGTGTCGAGTGCGAAAATTTATTCGTCAGGCTTCGCTGGTTGATGGGGCGCGGTCGCTTGCAACGCGTCGGGCAGAAGTATAGGCCCGCGATCCGGTCGGATATTCTGGACGCGCCGCCGGGCCGCGCTCTGCGGCACGCTGGCAGTGTGTTAAAACATCACCTTTCCGTCGATTTTCAGCCAATTTACCGCCGGCACGACCCCGCAATCGGGGTCGCCGGCACGCGTCCAAGCGCGGTTCCGGTCGTCATTTGCCCAATATCGAGGCAAAATAGCGGTTTCGCCGGCAATTTTTGACGCCGCGGCGCGCCGAACGGCACCGGTGCGCGGCGTGTCTGCGCTCACCTGGGGCGATCGGGCGGATTCATGGCGCCCACGGCTCAGCACGCGGTTCCACTTTTTCCAGTTTGTACGCCGACCTTAACCAGACTATTTCATCATGACCACCATTCTCAAAAGCCTTCCCGTCCAGCAACGCGTCGGTATCGCGTTCTCCGGCGGCCTGGATACGAGCGCCGCGCTGCATTGGATGCGCCTCAAAGGTGCCGTACCGTTCGCCTACACGGCCAATCTGGGCCAGCCCGACGAGGACGACTACGATGAGATTCCCCGCCGCGCGATGCAATACGGTGCGGAAGGCGCGCGCCTGATCGACTGCCGTGCGCAGCTCGTGGCCGAAGGCATCGCGGCTTTGCAGTCTGGTGCATTCCATATTTCGACCGCCGGCGTCACCTATTTCAACACCACGCCGATCGGCCGCGCGGTGACCGGCACGATGCTCGTCAACGCAATGAAGCAGGACGGCGTCAATATCTGGGGCGACGGCAGCACGTACAAAGGCAACGACATCGAGCGTTTCTATCGCTACGGCCTGCTGGTGAACCCGGACCTGAAGATCTACAAGCCGTGGCTCGATCAGGCGTTCATCGACGAACTGGGCGGCCGTGCCGAGATGTCCGAATTCATGCGCAAGGCTGGGTTCGACTACAAGATGTCGGCGGAGAAGGCTTATTCGACCGACTCCAATCTGCTGGGCGCGACTCACGAAGCGAAAGACCTCGAGAGCCTCGAAAGCGGCATCCAGATCGTCAACCCGATCATGGGCGTCGCGTTCTGGCGCGACGACGTGCAGATCGCGAAGGAGCAGGTCACGGTCCGCTTCGAAGAGGGCCGCCCGACCGCGCTGAACGGCGTGGAATTCACGGACGCGGTGGAACTGCTGCTGGAAGCGAATCGTATCGGCGGCCGCCACGGGCTCGGAATGAGCGACCAGATCGAAAACCGCATCATCGAGGCGAAGAGCCGCGGCATCTACGAAGCTCCGGGTCTTGCGCTGTTGTACATCGCGTATGAGCGCCTCGTGACCGGCATCCACAACGAAGACACGATCGAGCAGTACCGCGAAAGCGGCCGCCGTCTCGGCCGCCTGCTGTACCAGGGCCGCTGGTTCGATCCGCAGGCGATCATGCTGCGCGAAGCCGCGCAACGTTGGGTCGCTCGTGCGATCACCGGTGAAGTGACCATCGAATTGCGGCGCGGCAACGACTATTCGATCATGAGCACGAAGTCGTCGAACCTGACCTATCAGCCGGAACGTCTGTCGATGGAAAAGGTCGAGTCGACGTTCTCGCCGCAAGACCGGATCGGCCAGCTCACCATGCGCAACCTCGATATCACCGATACGCGCGACAAGCTTCGCGTGTATGCACAGGTCGGCCTCCTGACCCCGGGTGAATCTTCAGCGCTGCCGCAACTGAAAGAAGACGCCGAGTAAGCTGGAGCGTGGGTTCTTTGCAATCCCAATCCCGGCAGCGTGCGTTCAGCACGCTGCCGGGATGCCATTGAACGCTATGCGCCGCTCATCTTGAACGCGGAGACCGTTTCGTCGAGACGCATCACCTGTTCGTCGAGCGATTGTGCGGCGGCCGCGGATTCTTCAACGAGCGCCGCATTCTGTTGCGTGACCTCGTCGATCTGATTGATCGCGACGTTGACCTCGTTGATGCTGTTGCCTTGCGCATCGGACGCCGCCGCAATTTCCTCGACAATACTTGCCACACGGCGGATCGCCTGCTGCACTTCGGCGGTCGCGCGGGCCGCGTCCTCGGCCTGTTGCGAACCCGAGGACATTGTCGCGACCGACTGCTCGATCAGGTTCTTGATCTCCTTCGCAGCAGACGAAGACCGTTGCGCAAGCGCGCGCACTTCCGAAGCGACCACAGCGAAACCGCGTCCCTCTTCGCCGGCGCGTGCGGCTTCGACCGCCGCGTTCAGCGCCAGAATATTCGTCTGAAACGCGATGCCCTCGATGAGCGCGATGATCTCCGCGATTCGCGACGAACTCGACGCGATCTCATTCATCGTACCGACCATTCTTTCGACCGCGCGGCTTCCTTCGTCGGAAACATGCGTGGTGCCGACCATCAACTGATTCGCTTGCCGCGCGTTGTCCGCGTTTTTCTGCACAGTGGCCGTGAGTTCGCTGAGCGTGCCGGCAGTTTCCTGAAGCGAAGCGGCTTGCTGTTCGGTGCGTGACGACAGGTCCAGATTGCCCGCGGCGATTTGCCGGGACGCGACACCGACTGCGTCGCTCGACGCCCGCGTGATCTCAACCACACTCGCGACCCGATCGAGCAGGCTGTTGAGCGCGGTGGCCGTATAGCCGATCTCGTCCATCCGTTCGACGCGTGCGCGCACCGACAGATCCAGCGATTGGCTCAGTTCCCGCAAGGTGTCCTGCATCTGACGCAGGCCGCCGCCGATCAATTGATAAAGACGAGCGCCGAGGATGCCGGTCAGCACGAGAGCCGAGCCGGCAATTGCGAGCATCAACGAAAACGCCAGCTTATAAGCGCTCGCATTGTCTTCTCTGACATGATTCGAGCGCTCGATTTCGTTGTTCTGATGGTCGTGCAAGCCATCGCTCAGCGCGAGCGCGGCATTGTGTACGCCGCCACCGTCGTGAAGCATCGCGAGCGCGCCGTCGCGGTCGCCCGCATGCATCTTTTCGAAGAACGTGTGACGGGCCGCGCGGTACGCGTCCATATTGGCGCGATCGGCGTCGAGCAGCCTGGGGTCCGCGCCGTCGCTGGAGTCCTGAAGCTGGATGGCCGAGATCGCGTCGTCGAAGCGATGGTCGGCTTCGGCGATCTCTCGCTCCATTCCCGCGCGGCTCGCCTCGTCGATTCCGTCCACCACATAGCGATAGACTGCGAGCCGCATTGCGGCCACATTGTCGAGCGCCGCGGAAATGGATTTCAGGCTCGGAATCGTGCGGGTTTCCACGTTTTCGATCCGCTGATACGACGCGTGCAATTGCACCAGTCCATAACCGCTGACTACGCCGAGCGCGAGCAGCACACCACCTAAAGTCACAACGAGACGGCGAACGATTGTCATGATCTCACTCTCTCTTCATTTCACTTTCGTCTGTACAACGAGTTCATCGTGTCGGGTAGACGTTCGTTAAGGTTCACGGTCTGCGGTAGCGCTTCAGATCGTGGCCGGGACATTCGTGTCGCGCTTCGCTATCCATGCTTCGAGCGCGTCCGCGGTCAATGGCCGGCTCAGGTAATAGCCCTGCGCAACATCGCATTGCAACGCTCTCAAGGCCGCGAGCGTCGCCGCATCCTCGACGCCCTCGGCCACCACGCTCAACCCCATGTTGTGCGCGAGTGCGATTGTCGAACGGACGATTACTTCGTCATCCGTATCTTTTGCCATGTTGGCCACGAACGAACGGTCGATCTTGATCTCGTCGACGGGCATTCGTTTCAGATACGACAGCGACGAATAGCCGGTGCCGAAGTCGTCGATCGAAAGACGGATGCCTAAGCGGCGCAAGCGTTCGAGTATCGCGATTGCCTTGGACGGGTCTTCCATTAACGCGCTCTCGGTAATCTCGGCCCACAACCAGCGAGGCTCGACGCCGTGCCGGCGCAATATCGTTTCGAATACATCGGGCAGATCCGTATCGAACAGATCGCGCGCGGACAAATTGACCGACACGCTGAGCTTCAATCCTTTTGCGTGCCAGCGCGCACACTGCGCGATCGCCTCGTTGGCGACCCAACGCGAGATCCAGCGGATGAAGCCGGTCTGTTCCGCGAACGGAATGAATTCGCCGGGCGGCACCATGCCGCGCGTCGGGTGTTGCCAACGCACCAGTGCTTCCACATGCGTCATCACGTTGGTCGCAAGGTGGACTTTCGGCTGGTAGAAGAGCCGCAGTTCGGCGTGCTCGATCGCATGACGCAATCCGCTCATCAGCGAGAGCCGTTCCGCGCCATGCATTTCTTCGCCATGATCGAAGATGGACATGCCCGCGTTGGTGCGCTTTGCCGCGTACATTGCAACGTCGGCGCGCCGCAGTAACACGTGCATGTCGGTGCCGTCTTCCGGAAAGGCGACGACACCGATGCTCGCCGCCACGTCCACGATGTGCGCTTCGATCTGAATCGGCTCTTCCAGCGCTTTCAGCAGCACGCTCGCGACGCGCTGCGCGGCTCTCAGATCGGCGTCGGGCAGAAGAACGGCGAATTCGTCGCCGCCGAGGCGGCCCACGATATCCGAGGCGCCGGGCAGGCAGGCGCGCAGGCGTTGACCGACTTCAGACAGCAGCAGATCGCCCAGGTGGTGGCCGAGTACGTCGTTCACATATTTGAAGCGGTCCACGTCGAGCACCATCATCGCGATGGAACCGCCGCGCTCGGCAGCCGATGCGATTGCCTGCTGGAAGCGCTCGTTGAACGAGACCCGGTTGGGCAGGCCGGTCAATCCGTCGACATAAGCGAGTTCCGTGATGCGCGCTTCACGCTCGGCGATACCCTCGCTCATCTGTCCGAACGCGACCGCCAGTTCGCTGATCTCGTCTTTGCGCTCGGTCGGGATCGGCAAACTGTAGTCGCCGTGTCCGATGCGTCGCGCGAAACGCGTCAGTTCCGCAAGCGGACGGGTGACACTGCGCGCGGTCAGTGCCGCGCCTGCGATCGAGACGATGACGCCGCCCATAGTCAGCAGAAGCAGCATCGACTGCAGTTTCCGGTAAGGCGCCATCGCTTCGTCGAGCGATTTCTGGAGTACCGCGACGACCTGTTTTCCCGGCGAGGCAAGCGGCAGCACGCGCGATCCGAAACCGTCGTTCAGCACTACGTTGGCGCTCTTCGGTTCGACCCGCATCGCGGTGCGGCTCGCCAGTTGCAGCTCGGTGCGCTGTTGCGCGGGCAGCGAGCTTGCAAGCACGGTCCACGGCGCGGCGCCCGAGTTCGCGACGAACGAAACCTCGAGCGACGTCACCGCTTGCAAATCACGTGCAAGGGCATCGTCGATCGCAAAGCCCATCGCGACCCATGCAATCGTCAATGGCGCTTTTACCGGCACCGTCACGATCACGTACGGCTGCCCGTTGATCACGCCGATCAGCGACACCGCGTCTTTGCGCGCCGAATGCTGAAGCAGTGACGGAAACGGAAACGGCGTTCCGGCACTCGCCGGGCTGCGGCTGTCGGCGATCAGTTTGCCGTCGAGTCCGACCAGCATCACCATGTCGGCGTGAATGCGGTCGCCCTGATTTTGCAGCGCGGACAGTACCGTCGTCTGATCGCGCAACGCGACTGCCTCACGAAAACCGAAGTCCGCCGCGACCACTGCGGCGGCCTGGGTCAGCTTTTCGATGTCCGATTGCAATACGCGCTCGAACACGCGCTCGCCGACGGCCAGATCGCTATCGGCGTTGGCCCGCGCGACGGACCGGATGACCGTACTCGTCGCCACGAAAACCGTGGCCTGCACGGCGAGCATCAGCAACACGAAGACCAGTGCAATTCTCGTCCACAGACGATGGAGGCGCATAGTGTTTCCCACTCGATACGCCGGTCAACCGGCGTCCAGTTTGACGGTGAACGTTGCGGGACTTTTGGCCGATGTGTTGACTGTTTGCGTGGGCCGCGCATTCGCGTCGCTTTGACGATAGTGCAAGACCGTCACGCGATAGAGCGTAGAAGGCAAATCGGTTAGCGTCGCATTGCCGCTCGAATCGGTTTTGGCGTAGTAGGGCGTATCCACGATGTACAGGTACGCGACCATCATGTCGTGGATATTGCATCCGAGCACGACGAGGCCCGGTTTGTCGAACAGAACCGGATGCGCGGGGACGCCCCGATAAAGCTTCAGTTCGAAATGCTTCGGGGCGGATAGCGAGTAAACCTCGTGCGCGATGTCGTCGAGATTCGGCAACTTGACCGACGCGCCGGTCTGAATGACCGAAACAAGCGGCGTGAACATCTTGTTCTGTTGCGCGATCTCGGCGCCGACCGGCTCACGCTTCGGCAGCCGGCCATCGACGGGCATGGCGTAGACGACCGCGTCCTGCACGGGCGCCCCGCTCTGATCGGACACGTGAACACTCAACGATGCGGCGAGCGCAGGGCCCGCGAACATCGCACTCGCCAGGGCGGCCGCGAGGCCGGCGAGCATCATCCGTAGATTATTCGTTTTCATGTGATTGTTGGTCGGCAAGGGCGACTGGACGTCGACCGTATTATTCTGGTTTCGCCGTATACAACACCTTATGAGTGAAGTTATTCCACTCGGGTCACATGAAATTATTCAATGGGAGGATCGGAAAACGCTATGAGGACGGAATGCGAATGAAAATGTAATCAGCCGACGGCTACGCGTCGCCGTGAAAGCCGCTCAGATGATGAACGGCGGCTTTCAGACGCTGCGTAGCCGATCGAGACCCGATCAGTAAAGCTCGCCCAATGCTTGTGCACTGAAGTCTTTCAGGCTATCGGTATTGCCAGTACGGATTTTCGTGACCCATTCCGGATCGCTCAGAATCGCGCGACCAATGGCGATCAGATCGAATTCGTCGCGCTCCATGCGTTCGAGCAGATTGTCGAGTCCCACCGGCGAAGAACTCTCGCCGCCGAACGTGCCGAGAAAGTCGCCTGAAAGCCCGACGGATCCCACACTGATCGTGGCCGCGCCGGTCAGCTTCTTTGCCCAGCCTGCAAAGTTCAGTCCGTTTTCGCCGTCGATTTGCGGATACTCGGCTTCCCAGAAGCGCCGTTGAGAACAGTGCAGGATATCGGCGCCGGCATCCACCAGCGGCACCAGCCAGTCCGCCATGTCGTCCGGCGTATTCGCGAGCCGCGCGGCGTAGTCCTGCTGCTTCCACTGACTCAGGCGAATGATGATCGGATAGTCGGGACCGACGGCGGCCCGCACGCTTTTGATTACTTCGATTGCGAAGCGCGAGCGCTCGCGGATCGTGCTGCCGCCGAAACGGTCGGTGCGCTTGTTGGTTCCTTCCCAGAAGAACTGGTCGAGCAGATAACCGTGAGCGCCGTGGATTTCGACTGTGTCGAAGCCCAGTCGCTTCGAGTTCGCGGCCGCGCGTCCGAAGGCTGCAATCGTGTCCGCGATGTCTTCGTCGGTCATCGTATTGCCACGCGGTTTATCGGGCGCGACGAGCCCGGAAGGACTCTCGGCCGGCGTATCAGGTGTCCATTCCGTGAATGGGTTCGGCACTGAGCCGACGTGCCAGATTTGCGGCGCCATCTTGCCGCCGGCTTCGTGCACACCGTCGATGACCTTCTTCCAACCGGCCAGCGCAGCCTCGCCGTGGAAGAACGGAATACCCGGATCGTTACGCGACGACGGCCGGTCGATCACCGTGCCCTCGGACAGGATGAGGCCGACCTGACCCGCTGCCCTGCGTTTGTAGTACTCCGCAACATTGGCGCCGGGCACGCCTTCTGGAGAGAAGGAGCGTGTCATCGGCGCCATGACGATGCGGTTTTTCAGATTCAACGTTTTCAATTGGAACGGTTTGAACAACACGTCGAGTTGCGTATTCGTCATTACTGAAACCCTCTCGGAGGAAAAGGGCGATGGTATCTGTTCTATACTAGGTGTCAATGAGTCACCACAATGCAACCAGGTAGCATTCAGGAAACCGTCATGCACAAGAATCAAACAGAGGTGTTGTCCGTAGCGGATTGTCCGAGTCGTTTATTGCTCGACCAGATTGCCGATAAATGGTCGGTGCTGATTCTCGCGGTGCTTCGCAAAGGGCCGTTGCGATTCAACGCAATCAAGCGTCGTATCGAAGGGGTGACGCAGAAAGCGCTGACGCAATGTCTGCGCAGGCTCGAGAGAAACGGCATCGTGGAGAGAAGGGTGATCGCGACTTCGCCGATTTCGGTGGAGTATGAAATTACTTCGCTGGGACGCTCGCTCGATCAGCCGTTCGAAGCGCTTTATGTCTGGACGGTTGAATATCTGCCTGAAGTCGAACGGGCGAGAGCTCGTTACGATGAGCGCGCGGTGCAGGAGTAGCGGCGCAGTCGTTCCTGAACGCTGAAGCTTGCAATCGCACCGACGCAGTTCGTCGCTCCGTGATGCGAATCGTCGAATACGAGCACCGCACGCAGGCCGCTAGGATTCGACGATCGTCGTCGTTGTCGCCGGCGGGGTTGCGCCGCCTGTGCGTCCACCGATTTCGAGGCCGATACGCCGATCCTTCAGGCGCAGGATCGGCTGCTCGATATAGCGCCACGACAGATGCGCAACGCCGACTGTCATCGCGAAGCAGACCAGCAAGCCCACGACGACGGTCAACGGGGTAATCGGCAAGCCGAACTTCGCGGCCAGCTTGCCGCCGCTGCCGAAATCAGGCACGAACATGTGATACAGATAGACGCCGTAGCTGATCCGCCCGACATATTCGAGCGGCCGCCACTCGAGCCACCCGGTGATGCGCGAGAACTGGTTGCTCGCGATCCATATGACCACCGTCGCGCAGCCGGCAATGATGGCGAGATCGATCACCGCCTGGATGACGGGCGCCGAGGCCGGTCCGACTATCAGGTCACGGTCGAGCGTCAGCACGATAACCGCACATGCAAGCGCCATGGGCAGCGCGCGGCCGCTGAGATGCGGCTTGAGCCAGGTCGACGCAAGACGGCCCATTGCGCCAGAAACGATGATCGCGAAGTTGCACAGCGTGAATGTATAAGTGAAGGTTTCGTCGACCTTGAAACCGCGCAGCAGAAAGATGCTGACGACGCCAATCACGAACACCCCGATACAGAGTTTCATGTGGTGTCTGGACGGCATCAACAGCACGAGCGGGGCCATCACGATATAAAACTGTTCTTCGATTGAAAGACTCCACAGATGATCGAGCAGACCGACCCAGTGGTGAAGCTTTACGCCTACGAGGAAATTCGACAGATAGAACGCGCGATAGATCAGGCCGGTGGCGCCGCCGATGAAAAGCGCCGCGATCGACTGATTGGCCGTGTAGTGCGCATACGCCAGAACCAGCGCGCAGGCGGCGAGGAGCAGATAGTAGATCGGGAAGATGCGCAGTGTGCGTCGAAAGAAGAACCGCTTGATGGCTGGGCCCGGACTGGTTCGACCGCTCTCGCAACCGATTCTTTCCCGATGCAGAATGCCCACAATCAGGTAGCCGCTCAGCACGAAGAACAGCCACAGACCGACACGGCCGATATCGACCTGACCGAGCCCCAGCTTGTGCGCGATGAAGACGAGCGCGACTGCGATCGCGCGAAGACCGTTGAAGCCGCGAATGTGGCGGGCGTCGGATTCCATGCCTGAAACCTCGGTCAGTGAAACGACGGTGGCAAATCAATCGACTCAAGCAGCTCGGTCGCGAAGCGCACAAGGCCCGGAAAACCGCCCGACGCACGCCTCGAAGCCTACTGCGTCAGAAACGCGACGCCGCAGCGTTGGCCGACATGCACAATAGATTGGCCGTCAGGCAACCTATGCCTGGCCGCTTCCTGGCCGCTTCTCAAGCAGAGCGGCATACACGCGATCGCTTTCCTGCGTCTCGCACAGCCGGATGGCGGTTTGCTGAAAGGCAATGGCGTGTTGATGTATTTCTTGCCGTACGGAGACGACCACTATTCGCGCGCGGTCGCAATGGTCGAATCGTGCTTTATCTCCGATAAAAAGACGATGGAGATTCCAGGCCGGGATATCAATGCCTGAAAATAGGCCCTTCGTGCCGATATCAAGCCGATATTAAGTCGATATCAAGCAGCCGCGCCAAGCTCGGCGACGAGCTGGGACAGCCGGGCAATACGGTATCGATACAGCGGGGCTTGTGGACAGTTTCTCAAGTGCTCGACGCGATCTCGCCAGTATTTCGGCGGAAACGGTTCTCGCGGTGCGCAGGCAATCACCCGTTCGAGATGAACGAGTTCACTTTCAAAAATATGGTGGTGCACTGTGTAATTCCCCGTGGATGGCCATAATGGTATCGCTCGCGAGGCCGCTAACAATCTGGCGTCGCGTAGGGTTTCTATAAACAATCTCTATTACACGCAAAAAATCTCTGCGCTCATGCAACAGGCAATACGGCAAAAGCTGTCGAGGGTAATGGACGTACGGCGGCCGCAGTCGGTGAGCGACTGCTTCGCGGAGCATCGTTGAATAAGCCTCGATTGGAGCGGACAACGGGACAACAGGGACAGCAGGAAAAACCGGAACCGCACGTACTGCACATACACACATACAGCAAGAACAAAAAGGACGAGCCGCCGTTGCCCGTTCAATGAAGCAGAGCAACGACGGCCGAGCCCAGCAACGGTCCGCCCGGTACATAGCCAGACGGATTCCGCCATGTTGGCGTTACGTATTGCAACGGTGTTCTCTGCGGAAGCACTTCGTTGCCACCTGTCGATAAACGACAGTCACTACAACAACAGCACAGCCCTCTCAGGTCTGTCGCCGACGACCTGGTATCGTCGGCGTCGATCTGCGCGTCGGCTAGTGGACAACTCGCACACCGCGGGGCGTGGGATATCCGAACGTAGCTGCGCGCGATCTGTTTCTGGTCTCTCAGGCTCCCGGCATTCGATCGTTGGGTGAGTGCTTGTGGCACTGCCGTCGCCCGGTTCATGGTCATACCGGGCGGCGATTGCTATCTCATTAAAGCAACGTTCGTGCCAAATATTAGGGCCATGTAAACGCAGAGGAATTCAAAAAATGGACGACATGCATTGGACAGTATCGTCCGGTCATTTTTTACCGAATGGACGATTTCGGCCATTCTGCCATTTCGACGCGCAAAAAGGACTTTTCCGTCCGCAGGACGATATCGAGACAAGCGAAGAGGGGTAGGCGGCAAGCTCCGGCGCAACGCAGCGACCGTGCGCCGCGCCGGAGTGGAGGGAAAACGGGCTGGAATTACGCCTGCAGACTGACCTTGCTATACGTCAATCGGCTCGGCCGCAATCGCATCCGCACTAGCGAGACGAGGAAGCTGAAGCCCGCCTGATTCGGATCGATCACCGGCACATAACTGCCCAATGCCTCGCTGAGCAGTGTCGAGACGCGGCTCGCGACGTCGACGAAACCCGTGCAGCCGAGCAGGATCGATTGCGCACCGTCCTCCTTGATCGCTTTCAGCGCTGCCTCGAACGTGCGCACCACCACCACGTCGACGTTGTCGAGCTGCGCCACCGGGCAATCGATCGCGTGGATCGACGCGAACGTGTCCTGAATGCCGTAGCTCTGCGGATGACCGCGCTGCATCGCGAGCGTGCTTTGCAGGATCGTGATGATCGAGAAGCGCTGGCTGAGCGCGAGCGCGGTGAAGGCCGCAGCCGGAAAACCGCCGATGATCGGAATATCGATCACCTCGCGCGCGGCTTCGACGCCGCACATGTCGAAGTCGGTCAGCCAGATGCCGTCGAAACCGTCGCTGGCGATCGCCTGCGCGAGTTCGACCACGGGCATGCCGTTCTGCAGCCAGTTCGTGCGGTTCTCGATGTCGGGGTGCCCTTGCGTGATGTTGCGAATCTCGACATCGACGTCCGGCGGCACGACCGGTGCGAGCGCCTTCAGAATGCGGTCGTTGTATTGCGATGTGGCGACGGGCACGAGTACGCAGATGCGAAGCGGTGAGGTCACGATGCGTCTCCGTTGTGAGCGGCATGAAGCGAATGAAGGGATGCAAGCGGAACATAAGGCCCAAGATAACCGAGCGTGTTCAGTACTTGCAGGAAGCTGTCGAGAATCAGGCCGGGCTTCTGCAACTCGGCTTCGGCACGCCAGCCGATCAGCGTGACGGGGCGCTTGCCGATAGCCGGATTCAGCGAGCCGTTGTCCTGCACGAGATCGCCGTTGCTGAAGATCGACTGGCCTTCGCCGCCGACAAAATACGCGACGCTGTCCGGCGCCAGCACGATCGGTTGCGGATTCGTGCTGTCCCACGCGAGCAGCGATTCGTTCTGATACAGCACGGTGTACGTATGCTTGCCGGCCTGAATGTGCACCTTGCCGACGTCGAAGCCGCCGCTCGTATCTACTTCGGCGGAGACCAGTTCGCCCGGTTCCGAGATCGCGCGCGCGGCAAGACCGCAGCGTTCGACGAGATAGCCGATCATCTGCTGCGCGTTGCCGATCTGCCCGGCTTGCACCGCGCGGCCGAGTTCCAGCGCGCGCGTCAACGTTCCGTGAATCGGCGTTGCGCGGCGGATGTCGTCCGGTTTCATGACCCACATCGCGAGGCCGCCGAACTGCCCGAATTCCGGATCGGCGACGACCGGACGCATCATCTGCTCGACGATCGCCGACACGTCGCGCTGATGGGTCGGACCGCCGTTACTGTCGGCGCGAGGCGTCACGTCGAGTTCGACGCACAAGCCGCCCTGGCTCACGAGAAACGCCGGGCGCGGATCGATTTCGGCCGCCGCGAACGTGAGCATCGGCAACGACGGTACGGCACGGCCGGCGCCGTCGGCATCGATCACCGCGAGACCGAGTTTCGCCGCCACCAGCGCGGCCACCGTGAAGCCGAGCGCGCCGCTTTCCGGCGGCATCACGTACGCGAGTGTCGTACCCTGCGAAGCGAGCCGGCTCTGGACGTTCTGCACAGCCGTCACCGGCCCGAGCGGATAGGTCGCCGAGTTGATCGCTTCCGGCGCGCCGAGATACGCGACCATGACGGCCGCGCCCTCGGTGGCTTCTTCAACCGACACGACCTTGACCGTGTCGGCCGGGTAGTAGTCGCCGCGTACAAAATGCGCGGCCAGGTGCCGCGCGGATTCGATCGTGCCGCCACCGCCGCTTCCGAAGAACGCTGCGCCCAATAACAGCGGTTCCAGATCTTCCCGGCGTAACTCATAAGCCATTTGCGATTCCTTTACTGTCGAGGTTAAAAGACGCTTCCTGCTGGAGTTCGGCCAGCAGGTTCACGGCGCGGGTGACGCGCGTGGTCGGATCCGACTTCAGCGAGCGCAGACCGCGCCCGAGAATGTCGATGGCTTCGGCGTTGCGGCCGGTCGAGCGCAGCAGGTCGGCAAGGTAGCGGGCGGCGTCCACGCGCGCGGGCACGGAACCGAATGCGAGCGCGGTGGACAGCGCAGTGCGCAGCCCCAGTTCGGCCGCGTGCACGTCGCCGAGCGCCCACTGCGCGCGCGCTCGGGTGACGAGCAGTTCGCCGAGATACACCCGCTCCTGGCGCGCGAGAGTTTCGTCGATCGCGGCGGCGAGCAGCGTGTCGCAGGTCTTCGCTTCGCCGGCGCGCAGCAGCAGTTCGCCGTGCTGCCACGTCTTGAACGAATAGAACAGCGCGCCGCCGTTGCACACAACGTGGTTGTCGTAGCCGTCGAGCATGATGGTCTCGGCTTCTTCCGAATGGCCGTGCCAGCTGAGATGGCAGGCGCGCAAAATCTGGCCGACGCCGCGATAGAACGCAAAGCCGTTCGCAATCGACACCGATTCGAGTTCGCTCGCCACTTCGCCGAGCCGCTCCATGTCTTCGAACAGGCACGCGAGCCACGCGGCGCCCTGTAGATTGACCGCGTGAGCGAACGCATGCGAGCCGGGTTCGGACGCGCGCAGGATCAGCATTTCCATCGCGCGCCGCGCCTGGCCGAACGCGCCGATCTGATAGGCCGCGAGTCCTTCGAACGTCAGCGCGAGACTCGCGAGATCGACCCCTTGCGAGCCGGTGCGGGTGTCGTTGCGCGCGACGCCGAGCAGGTTGCCGCGCGCGAGGCAGGCGAGCGCTTCCTCGCTGTCGCCGAGCCAGAACAGCGTGTTGGTCATCGCGACATGCGCCTCGTCGAGCGATACCCGGTCGCCGCCGTTTTGCGCGCGCTCCAGCATGTTCTGCGCGGTCGCGCGCGCATGCTTGAGTTGCAGCGTGGTCAGTTGCGTGGTCCAGATGCCGAACTGGATCGCGGCGATTTCAGCGGGCTCGCACACGCCTTCGCCGATCGCCAGCGCGGCGGAATAGCAGGCGGTGGCCTCCGCATACAGCCAGCCGTGTACGCTGCGCAGGCTCATCCCGAGCAGCCGGTACGCGTCGAATTGAAGACGGCGCGCGGCTTCCGGTTCATGCGGCGTCTGCAGCAGGTCGAGGCAGCGGCGCAGCAGCGGAATGGCTTCGGCGAATTTCGATTCTTCGATCAGCGCGCTCGCATGTTCGAGACTCTTGCGCGCCTCACGGTGATGTTCCTCGCGCGACTTCAAGCGCCGCTCGATGGTCTTGCGGCCCACGCCGAGCAGCGTGGCCGCCGCGCTCTTGTTGCGGCCGGTGCGCTCCAGCGCGCGGTCGATCAGCAGATCTTCGGCGGCGGCGAGCTTGTCGCGTCCTTCGAGTTGCAGCAGCATGTCGGCGAGGCTCGCGCGCGAGACCGGGCCGCCGGCTTCGTTGGCGAGAAAAGGCTCCAGCGAATCGGCGTCGACCAGCGTCGTTTCGGCGAGCACGCTCAACTGGCTGATCAGATTGCGCAGTTGCCGGATGTGCCCCGGCCACGGGTGCTGGCTCAGCCGGCGAACCGCGGCCGGCGAAAACTCGAGGCGGCGTGTGTGCTGCGACGCGAAGTGCGCGACGAGCGCGGGGATATCTTCGATGCGTTGTTCGAGTCCGGGCACGGCCAGCACGAACACCGCGAGCCGGTAGAACAGATCTTCGCGGAACAGTCCCTCGCGCGCGAGTTCGCGCAGGTCGCGGTGGGTTGCGGCCACCACGCGGCCTTCGAAATGCAGGCTCGTCGACGAACCGATCGGCCGGAAGGTTCGCGTTTCGAGTACGCGCAGCAGTTTCGGTTGCAGCGCGAGCGGCAGTTCGCCGATTTCATCGAGCAGCAGCGTGCCCTTGCCGACCTGCTGCAGAAGCCCCTGGCGATTCTCGGCTGCGCCGGTGAACGCGCCTTTCACGTGCCCGAACAGTTCGGCTTCGACGAGATTTTCCGGAATCGCGCCGCAGTTGACGTCGACGAATGGTTGATTGTGCCGTGAGCTATGCGCATGGACCCGGCGTGCGACCAGTTCCTTGCCGGAGCCTGTCGGCCCGAAAACGAGCAACGGGTGATCGGTCGGCGCGATCCGGTCGATCATGCGGACCAGTTGACGAAACGCGGGCGCGTTGCCCACGAAGGCGCCCGAATGGGCGTTGTCGTCAGCAAACGGAGCGGCAAGGGTGTCACTCATTACAAAATACGCTCCACATGAACCGCGCGTGGCGTGACGCGGGAATTGCCGCGAACGAGACGAGGCGGACGGTCATGCTTCGATCGTGTAGCTGGAGAAGTCTTTCGATTGTGTTGCCGGGACCATCCGCCGCAACAAGTGTCAGAGTATGACGGCTGGCGGTCGGTCTTGTCGCTGGAATTTAAACGCCGTGGGGGCGCTGGCGGCGTCATCGTGAAGTCGTACGAGCAGGGCTGGATTGTCCGGCGGGCAAACGGTTGCCGTAGCAACGAAGTTTCCGCGCCAACGGCAGCATGGCGTCGTAGAGATTCGTCGATACGTAGTTGCGATAACGGCGCCCGGGCGCCGTTACTTTAATGTGCGCGCTTACGGCGTAACGGGCGGGCTAACGCCGTGAGGTCCTTACCACGCGAAGCTGATCGGCACGCCGCCGCCGGGATGGCCGACGGTGCCCATCGGAATGCCGTAAATGGCGCCGAGCGTGTCGGGATGCATCAATTGCGCGGGGGTGCCGCGCGCGGCTACCCGGCCTGCTTTGAGCGCGATCATGTCGTCGCAGAAGCGCGCGGCCATGTTGATGTCGTGCAGCACCACGACCACGCCGAGTCCGCGTTCCGCGCTGAGGCGGCGCACGAGTTGCAGCACTTCGACCTGATGCGCGATGTCGAGCGCGGAGGTCGGCTCGTCGAGCAGCAGGCATTCGCTGTCCTGCGCGACCAGCATCGCGAGCCACGCGCGTTGGCGTTCGCCGCCCGACAGGCTGTCGACCGCGCGTTCCGCGAGACTCGCGACGTCGGCCAGTTCCAGCGCCTGCGCGACCTTGTCCGCGTCGTCGCCGGTGAAGCGGCCGAGCGCGCCGTGCCACGGATAGCGGCCCAGCGCCACCAGTTCGCGCACCGTCATGCCCTCGGCCGCCGGCGGTTGCTGGGGCAGATAGGCGATCTTGCGCGCGAGCGTGCGGTGGTCCCATTGCGCGAGCGGCCGGCCGCCGAAGCGCACTTCGCCCGCTCCCGGCGTTTGCTGGCGCGCCAGCAGTTTGAGCAGCGTCGACTTGCCCGAGCCGTTGTGACCGATCAGACCGCATACGCGCTGTGCGGGCAGCGCGAGCGTCAACGGATGCAGCAGCGTGCGCTCGCCGACGCTGAACGACACGTTGTCGAGTTCGTACATCGGGTTCAGTTCAGCGGGGTCGCGTTGAAACGATGGGGTCATGTTCGGAAGCGGATCAGGTTCAAAGTGCCGACGCCGGATGACGGCGCCCGGTATCGAGTTGCTCGCCGCTGCCCTGTTCGATGAGCTGGCCGTATTCGAGCTTGACGAAGCGGTCGGCGAGGTGGAAATAGCGGTCGTCGTGCGTGATCACGAGCACCGTCTTGCCTCTCGCTTTGAGCTCGGGCAGCAGGCGCCGGTAGAACACTTCCTTGAACGCGGGATCCTGATCGGCGGCCCATTCGTCGAACACGTAGAACGGTCTGTCCTCGAGATACGCGACCAGTAGCGCAAGGCGTTTGCGCTGACCTTGCGACAGATCGAGCGTCGAGAATTTGCCGTCGGCGATGTCCACCTTGTGGTCGAGTTGCAGGTGTTCGAGCAATGCGCGCGCGTCGGCGTCGAGACTCGCGGCGCGCTCCGGGCCGAAGCCGAGCAGGCTGTCGAACAGGAAGAAATCGTTGAACACGACCGAGAACAACTGGCGGTAGCCGTCGCGCGCCGCTGCGTCGATGTTTTGTCCGTCGAGCAGAATGCGGCCGTTTTCCGGCGCGTACAGGCCGACCAGCATCTTCGCCAGCGTGGTCTTGCCGCTGCCGTTGCCGCCGATCAGATAGACGAGTTCGCCGCGCCGGAAGCTCAGATCGATCGGACCCAGCGTGAACATGCTGTTCTCCCGTTCACGGAAGTAACGATGCGTGACGCCTTCGAGCACGATGCTGTCGAACGACGCCGGCGGCGGCACATTGCGCGCTTCCTCGACCGGCAATTCGGCGTTGACCTGCTCGATCCGTTCGAGCGCGACACGCGCGGTCGAGATGGTGGGCAACGCGGCGAGCAGTCCTTCGATCGGCATGATCATGTAGAGAAACGTCATCGCATAGCCCGACATCACGTGGGTGTCCACGGGAAAGAGGCGCGCCAGCACGAACAGCGTGATGCCGACGAACGCGAACAGGATGAAGTTGCCCCAACTGGCCGCAGCCGCGTACAGCACATAGCCGCGCGTGCGTTGAACCCGTACCGCTTCCACGTTGGTGGCGAGCGTGTCGTCGACGAACGCGCGCTGGCGCGCCCGGTGAAGCTTGAGTTCCTTTGCGCCGTCGAACAGCCCGCGGAAATGCCGGATCAGATCGTCTTCGCGCTTGCGCGAGCCGCGCAAATGAAACAGCGCTTTCTGATGCGCGAAGCGAAAGCCGAGCGAGCCCACGCAAATGGTCAGAATCGCGAAGATCATGATCTGCCACGACAGATAGCCGAGGTACGCGAGACAACCGAGCACGATCGCGCCTTGCATCGCGAGCACCGGCAGATTGACGAAGAACACGACGATGCTGTCGAGGTCTTGCGTGAGCACGGCCAGCGGTTTCGACGCGCCCTGTTTCTCGAGATGCTGATACGACGCCGCGCCGATGCGTTCGATCGTGCGCATGCGCAGCGTCGCCTTCGCGCGCTGGCCGAGATACATGAACAGCGTTTGCGACAGCGTGCGCGTGACCAGCACGACGATGCCGAGCAGCAGGAACTGCTCGCCGAGCACGGCGAGCGTGTGGGTCGACGCGCCGAGCGCCTGGTTGATCAGCGCGACGAGGCCCGCGTTGCCGAAGCCGCTGACCAGACCCGTGGCCAGCGCGATGAAAAGAATCCCGCGATAGCCGCGGGTCAGCGAAAGGAGTAGGGACATCTATTTTCCTCAGAGTTGTACGTCAACTGAGTGTTATTTATGGGGTACGTCTGTGTGGGGTACGTCGGGTGCTCAACTGTCGCGATTGCGCCTGAGCATCGTCACGATCAGATAAAAACCGCCGGTCATCGTGGCCATCACGCCGGCCGGCATTTCCTGCGGAAACAGGATCCAGCGTCCGAGCCAGTCCGAGAACACCATCAGCACGGCGCCGAGCAGCGCCGAGACGAACAGCAGGGCAAGCGGACGCCGGATGCCGAGCATACGCGTCATGTGCGGTGCCATCAGGCCGATGAACGACAGCGGGCCGATCACCAGCGTGGCGGCCGCGGTCATCAGCGAGGCCAGCAGCAATAGCCACAGACGCGCGCGCGTCACGTTCACGCCGAGCGCCGTCGAGACGTTCGCGCCGAGCGGCAACACGTCCAGCCAGCGCCGGCATAACGGCACGACAGCGAGCGAGCATAACGCGATTACCGCGACGACGGCCGCCGCGAACGCGCTCACGTTATACGTGGAACCGGCCAGAAGTCCATAGAGGACCAGCACGCGCGGATCGTTGCTGGCCATCGCGATCGTCGACACCGCCTGGAACAATGCGCTGATCGTGACACCGGTCAGCACCAGCGTATCGGGCGAATATGACGATGAACGGCTCAGCAGAAACAGCGCGGCGAGCGTGACAAACGCGCCGCCCGCACACCAGACGAAGAACGTCGGCACGCCCGGCCCGGTGGTCAGAAACAGCGCGCCGATCAGACCGAGCGCGCCGCCCGCGGTGATGCCGAGCAGATCGGGACTGGCCATCGGATTGCCCGTCATACGCTGCACGATGCCGCCGGCAAGCGCCAGCAGAACGCCGACAGCCGCCGCGGCGACCACGTGCGGCAGGCGCAGGAACAGCAGCGCGTTCATCTCGTGGACATTGCTGATATGCCAGCCGTTCAGTCCGCGCCCGACGCTCAGCGACACGAGCGCGACGATCAGCAACGCGACAGCGCTCGTGCTCGCGATGCCGGTCAGCCTGCGGCGCGACAACGGCGCGGGATGCAGCCGGGCGGCACGCGCGAGGTCGGGCGTGCCGTGCAGGCGCGGCAGCATCGCCAGCAGCAGCGGCGCGCCGAGCAAGGTCGTGATCGCGCCGGTGGGAATCACCGTGCCGTACAGCGCGGAGAGCGGCTGGCTGGCCTCGTCCGCGAGCCACAGCAGCGCGGCGCCGAACAGCGGCGCCCACACCATCCGGTCGCGCAGGCGCCGTGCGCCCGCGAGACGCGCGAGCGTCGGACCGGCCAGTCCGATGAAGCCGACCACGCCCACTTCGCTCACGACGAACGCGGTCACCAGCAAGGTCAGAAGCAGCACCGCGCCGCGTGTGAAGCGCAGCGAAACGCCGAGGCTGCCCGCCACTGCATCGCCGACCTCGAAGATGGTCAGCGGGCGCATGCACAGCAACAGCAAGCCGACGCACGGCGCGAGCCGCGCGAGCAACGCGAACGCGACGTGCCAGTCGTGCTGGTCGAACGAGCCGCCGCCCCAGATCATCAGGCCGGTCAGCACGTCGTAATGCGAGATCGACAGCGCGAAGCTCAACGCGCCGCAGCACAGGTTGACGATCATGCCGGCCAGCACCAGCGCGAGCGGCGACATGCCGCGCCGCGCGGCGAGCGCGAACACGGTGGCGAGCGCCGCGCCCGCGCCGGCCAGCGCGACGACGTCGCGGCCCGCGGCAAGCCAGTGCGGCGCGAAGACCGTGGCGGCCGACAGCGCCAGATAAGCGCCGGGAAATACGCCGAGTGTCATCGGTTCAGCCAGCACGTTGCGCAGCACCTGCTGGGTCGCGACGCCGGCAAGACCGAGTGCGGCGCCGCACAGCCAGGTCACGGCGATGCGCGGCAACGCGCTGTCATGGACGAGCAATTGCTGCAGATCGGTGGGCGACGGCGCGACGATTGCCTGCCACCACAGCGACGCCGGCAGATGCGTGCCGAGTTGATAGAAGAACAGCAACGCGGCGCAGGCGAGGACCGCGCACAGCAGCGGCAGCGGTGTGCGTGGCGGCGCTTTCATCACGGTAGCGGTGGCACTTTTCATGCGCGCTCCTGCGCCGTTTTCGCCAGTGCATCGGCGAGCCCTTCGGCGAAGTGAGCGGCGCAAACCACGCCGCCGCCCGGCGGAATCAACGGCAACGCAAGCATGCGGCCGGGGGCGGCGTAGCCCATCGCGCGCCACAACGGACTGGTCTTCATCATCGATTCGACGGAGGCGGGGAGCGGTGTCAGGCAGATCAGCGTTGCAGCATCTGCGGAACCGAGCGCCTGATAGCCTACGGTCGCGACGCCGGCTGCATGCGCAGAGCCCTGCCATGCGCTGCGCAAACCGAGCGTCTTAAGCATTTCTCCGTACATGCTGTGGGGGCCAAAGACGCGGACGTGCGTTTCGTCGAGAAACTGCGCGATGTGAAGCGGTCGGCCGCAAGCCGGTTCGCACGCGGCGAGCCTGTTGCGAGCGCGGTCGATTTTTCCCCGTGCATCGGCGAGCGCGGCCGTGGCTTCGGGCTCGCGTTGAAGCAAGCGCGCGAGTTGCAGCGTTTCGTCGCTGGCTGCGGTGTACGGCGTCGGGCTGAATCGGAACATGCCGAGCGTGAGCGTCGGTGCGATTCTCTCCAGCGACGCGCGCAACGCCGCATGCGCGGGCGTCACGAGAATCAGATCGGGCTGCAATGCCAGCAGCAGTTCCATGTTCGGCTGGAACATCAGGCCGAGATCCACGACGGACCCCGGCAGCGCCGACGTCCTGAAGCTGCTGCGAAACCCGTTCGTATTCGCGAGGCCGACCGGCACGACGCCGATCGACAGCAGCATCTCGCCCAGCCCCCAGTCGAGCGAGACGATGCGCCGCGGCGGCGCGCGCGTACCTGCCCTCGCGCGAGCCGCCGCCGCCATGCTTGCGCCCGCGACGAGGCGGAGCATCGAGCGCCGCTTCATCGGCGCGTTCCAGACGTCGTTACCATTGATATTTCAGTCCTGCCAGAACCAGCCGCCCTTCGCCCCAATTGCACGAGCCGTTGTTGCACGACGCCATGTAGTGACGGTCGAGCAGATTGCTTGCATTCAGCGACGCGGTCCAGCCGTGCATCCCGGAAAACGCGCGACCGAGATCGTAGCGCACCGCGAGGTCGATCAGCGTGGCCGACGAGGTCAGCAGCGTATTCGCGGTGTCGCCGTACGACCCGCCGATATAGCGCACGCCGCCGCCGAATTGCAGCCCGTTGAGCGGGCCGGCCTTCAGCGCATAGTCCGCCCACAGCGAAGCGGTGTTGCGCGGAATGCCGACCGGCACCTTGTCCAGATTCGCCGAATTGCTCTTCGTGTTGAGCAGATTCGTGTACGTGTACGCGAAGATCAGTTGCAGGTTGTCGGTCAGGCTGGCGTGCGCCTCGACCTCGACACCCTGCGAGCGCACTTCGCCGGTTTGCACCTGGAAGCCGATATTGACCGGATCGGTCGTCGCGACATTCTGCTGGGTCAGGTGAAACGCGGACACCGTGACGAAGCTGTTGTAACCCTTCGGCTGGAATTTCACGCCGACTTCGACCTGCTCGCCGGTGGTCGGATCGAATGCATGGCCGTTGAAATCGGTGCCCACCTGCGGCTGGAACGACTTCGAATAGCTCGCATACGGCGCGATGCCGTTGTCGAACTTGTACACGCCGCCGGCCCGCCATGTGAACGCGCGGTTGAACTGGCTCGTGGTGGCGCCGGTGTTGTACGAGGTGATGTCTTCGTTGGTCCAGTCTTCGCGCACGCCGAGCAGGAACGACCAGCGGCCGAAGTCGAACTGGTCCTGCGCGTAGGTGCCGAGCTGTTTGATCGACTGCGCGTTCGACGTGCCGAACGTGAAGTCCGGGTAAGGGATCGTCGCGCCGTATTGCGGATTCGTCACGCTCAACGACGGCACATCCGAGAACGCGCCGAGGAAGTAGTGATTGAACTGGATGTTCTGGTAATCGACACCCACGGTCACCTGATGCGACACGGGGCCGGTCGTGAATTTCGCGGTCGCCTGATTGTCGACGGTATGCGAGTTCACCATCCCGCGGTTCAGGTACGCGGTGCGCTCCAGTGCGGTGCCGGCGGGGTTGTAGCCGTCTTCATCGTCGACGTATTGCAGCGTCTCGCTGTTGTGCAGGAAGCGATAGCTCTGTTTGACCGACCACACGTCGTTGAAGCGGTGATCCAGCTGATAGCCGATCGACTCCTGGGTCTTGCGGAAGCTGTCGAAGGTCGGTTCGCCCGGATAGAAGCTGCGCGGCAATTGCGCGACGCCCGTCTGGATGGTGCCCACCACCGGCACGAAGTTGTAGATGCCCGCTTCAGGATCGGCCTGGTAGTTGGCGAATACCGTCAGCGTGGTGTCCTTGTCTGGACGCCACGTGAGGGTCGGCGCGATCGCGAAGCGCTGCTGGTTCACGTAGTCGGTCTGGGTGGCGGTGTTGAAGCCGTCGGCCGTCAGGCGGTACAGCACCTTGCCGTCCTGGTCGATCGGTCCGCTGAAGTCGAAGAAGCCTTGCACGCGGCCATAGCTGCCGGTCTGGAAACCGACCTCGTGATACGGCTCGGCGGTCGGCATCTTGCTGACCAGATTCACCGTGCCGCCGGGCGATCCCTGGCCGTACAGCACCGAGGCCGGCCCGTGCAGCAATTCGATCCGCTCGAACATATAAGGATCGAAGCTGGTCACGTTGAAGCCGAAGCCGCCCGCCGGACCCGGCGTGCGCAAGCCGTTCCAGAACTCGTCGACGAGAAAGCCGCGTGCGTACAGATATTCGAGCGAATCCGTGTTGGTGCCGCGCTGTTCCGGGTTGATGCCGGACGTGTAGCGCAATGCCTGCGCGACGCTTTGCGCATCCTGAATGTCCATCTGGTCGCGCGTGACGACCGAGATCGCCTGCGGCGTCTTGATGATCGGCGTGTCGGTCTTCGTGCCGGCGGTGCTTTGCTTCGCCACATAGCCGGTTACCGGGCCGGTGCCGGTTTCAGGCCCACGCTCCCCCGATACGACGACCGCCGGAAGTTGCGAGTTCACCGGCTTGCCCGTGGCCGCAGCGCCGGACGCCGCCGCTTCCGGTGCCGCCGCTGCTGTCGGCTGGGCTTGCTGCTGCGCGCAGGCCGCGTTCGCGAACATCAAGCCGGCTGCTGCGATCGGCAGCAATCTGAACCCCGCCGCCCACGTGTGTGCTTGTGCAATCTGTGTGGTCTTCCTGTTTCGACCGGTCCGTCGGTTCATCTCGTGCTTCCCCTGTTGTGTAGCCTGTAGCAACGGCATCTTGTAAGTGCGAATCATTACTGTTTGCATTAGTAATTTGCCGCTGTTCGATGCAAAATAGGTTACCCGACGGGGTAGCACGAAGTATTGCCAATAAATTTCGCAAAACAGACAGTTTTTGACCGTTTGACGAAGGATGTTTTGACCGTGGACCAGATCTGGTGGCACCGGCCCGAATTCCAGCAGCGCAAACTTTCGCGCCCGATCATAGCAAGCAGCTATGAATACGAAGCTGGAAATAGAGAGCCTTGGCATTCGCACGACCAGGCGCAGTTCGTCTTCACCGTGCGCGGCGTGTTGCGTGTGATGACGCCGATCGGCATGTGGACGCTCGGGCCGCAGCGCGGATTGTGGATCGCGCCGCGGGTGGGTCACGAATTGATTGCGACCGGCGAGGTGCTGATGCACAGCGTCTATTTCGAGCCGGAGGCGTCGCCGTGGCCGGAATCGGAATGCCGGGCGCTGATGGTGTCGTCGCTATTGAGGGAACTGGTGGCCGCGATGGTCGAAGATAAGCGGAGCGACCCGAATCGCCGCTACGACATGATTACGCCGCTGCTGCTCACGGAAATGCGCGATTCGCGCGAGTCGACGGGCGGCGGCTTGCCGTTGCCGCTCGACCGGCGTCTGCGGCAAATCTGCGATTTTCTGCTGACGGAGCCGGCGAACGGCTATTCGCTGACCACATGGGGCGAGCGCGTCGGCGCGAGCGAGCGGACTCTCGCGCGTCTGTTCCGGGACGGGACCGGATTGACGTTCGGGCAATGGCGTCAGCAACTCAGAATCGTCGAAGCGGTGTCGAAACTGGCTCAGGGCGTGCCGGTCGCGTCGATCGCGCATGAACTCGGCTACACCACGTCGAGCGCGTTCATCACGATGTTCAGAAAAACGCTCGGTGAGACCCCGCAGCGCTATCTGAAGAGCGAGCCGAAGTAGCGGACATGCGTGGGGTTTGAATAGCGGGCATCCGGTCGCGATGTGCCGCCGTCTGTCCTGCCGCGACCTGGCGGCCGTTTGCCGATCGTTATACTGGCGGCGCGCAGCAAAGCGCAACCCGGCTAGCGAAACCGACCGGCACAAGATACGAACAGACACCCACAGGCACGAACAGGCACACATGGACAGCGTAGAAAACGTCCGCGCGTTTCTCGCGGTGGCGGAAGTCGGCAGCTTTTCCGGCGCCGCGCTGCGCCTCAACGTAGCGGGCTCCGTGATTACCAAACGGGTCAGCGCGCTCGAAAAGGAACTGGAGACGCTGCTGTTCCAGCGCACCACGCGCAGTCTGCATCTGACCTCGCGCGGCAGGGAGACGATCGCGCTCGCACGCGATTTTCTCGCTTCGTATGAGCGCCTGATGAGCAGCCCCGTCGACGACGGCCCCGCGCTCACCGGCCGCTTGCGGATCAAGGCGCCGTCGTCGTTCACCAATCATTTTCTCGGCAAGCTGCTGAACGACTTTTTTCGCGCGCATCCAAAGATCGATATCGAATTGCAATTGACGAACCGGCCGGTCGATCCGCTGCTGGAAGGCTTCGATTTCGTGATCACGGGGCTGCCCGTTGCGTACGACGGCGTCGAGGAATTTCCGCTCTGTCCGTTCAAGCGGCTCGTCTATGCCGCCCCGTCGTATCTGGAGAAATACGGCGAGCCCGCGCATCCGTCCGAGCTGCCGACGCATCAATGCCTGTTGTATTCGTACCTCAGCCCGGTACGCACATGGACCTTCAGCGAACACGGGTCGGGCCGTATCGACGTGGCCGTCAATAGCGCTTTTTCCACCAACGACATCGACGCGATGCATCGCGCCGCGGTCGACGGACTCGGCATTGCGGTGCTGCCGCGCTACCGTGCGAAAGCGAGTGTCCAGCAGGGGCAGCTCGTGCGGATTCTCAGCGGCTTCGAGCTGCCCGATTTCTGGATCAAGGTGCTGCGGCCGGCGGATCACAACAATCCGAAGCTGTTCCGCGCGCTTCTCGATTTCCTGCGGCAGGGCCTCGTCGAACTCGCTCGCGAGGACGATTTCCTCTGATTGCCGCTGCGCTGCTGAGCCACGGCACCCGCGCGTTTCGATATTTTCCCGAAACCGTGTTCTGAACTTCCGTTTTGCTGCTATTTCCGGACGCCCGTTTCGGAGATCATTTTTCCTGACAGGCCGCCGCATCGTCGCGCGGTCTGGTTAAAAAAGAGGGCGCGCCCGCCGCTGCCCCGGATAACGAACAGGAGACGGAATGAAACAACTGGTTGCCTGCCTGCCACTGGCGGCATGCGCGTTAGCACACGCGCAAAGCAGCGTGACGATTTACGGGGCAGTGGATAGCGCGCTGACCTATAGCAACAACCAGGGCGGCAAATCGGCCGTGCAAACCTACAGCGGCGGCCGCGCGGGCGACAAGTTCGGGCTGCGCGGCGTCGAGGACCTGGGCTCGAATCTGAAAGCGATCTTCGTGCTCGAAGCGGGTTTCAGCATCGAAACCGGCGCGTTCCAGCCGGCCAATACGCTGTTCGGCAGACAGGCGTTCGTCGGCCTGAGCGGCGACTGGGGCAATGTGTATCTGGGTCGCCAGTACTCGATGACCAACGACTACTTCGTGCCGTTGAGCACGAGTTTTCTGTTCGCGGGCGGCCTCGGCGCGACGCTCGGCGACATCGACGGATCGTGGAATTACAACAAGATCAGCAACGTGATCAAGTACGAGAGCCCGGTGTATCGCGGTTTCAACTACAGCGCGATGCTGAGTCTCGGCGGCACCGCGGGCGATTTTTCGCACGACAGAACCTACGGCGCGGGCGCGCAGTATGCGAACGGTGGCCTCACGCTTGCGGGCGCGTACATGAACATGCGCACGCCGGCCACGTCGATATACGGCGCCGGCAGTTCGCCGGTGGCGGGCGCGGCGTTCAGCAATCCGGTCACCAATCCGATCTTCCAGAACTACGTGAGCGCGACCAGCCAGCAGGTGCTCGGCGGCGGCGCGAAATACGTGTATGGCCGCTCGCAGTGGTCGTTCCTGTACTCGAACGTGCGCTTTCTCGACATCGTTCGAACCGCGTCGAATCGCGCGGCGCCGCCGAATGCCGCGTTCAACAACTACCAGTTGAACTACGCGTTCAATTTCACGCCGTTCACGATGGCGGGCGTGGCCTGGCAATACAGCGCGTCGCCGGGCGGGCACTATAACTCGGTCGAAGCGGGCAGCGCTTACTTCTTCTCGAAGGCCACGTACGTATACGGAATGGGGATCTGGCAGCACGCGAGCGGCGTCGATTCGACCGGCAAGCAGGCGGTTGCGGATCTGTTCGGCTTGTCGCCGTCGAGCAATTCGAATCAACTGGCCGTGCGGGTTGGTCTGAGAAAGCTTTTCTAGAACAGTGGTGCGAACCATGGAGTCGCGTCCGCACACTACGATGTGAGCGGGACGAAGCGAGCAGGACGATGTGAGCAGGAGACACGTAGTATGAAACAGAATGGTTTGATAGATGTGCAGGATTTCATCGACACGCAACCGCTCAGCCGTTTCCAGTGGCTGGTGATCGTGCTGTGCTTCCTCACGGTGGCGATCGACGGTATCGATATCGGTCTCGCCGCGTACATCGCGCCTTCGGTGCGCGCGGAATGGGGGCTGACGGTCAACCAGTTGTCGCCGATTTTCCTGTTCGGATTGATCGGCATGATGGCGGGCTCGCTGATTTTCGGCCCGCTCGCCGATCGTCACGGCAGACGGCCGGTGATGCTCGCGTCGGTTGCCTTTTTCGGCTTCGCGACGTTGTTCAGTCTGTTCGCCACCAACGTGACGGAGCTCGCGTTCCTGCGTTTTCTCGCGGGCGTGGGCATCGGCGGCGCGACGCCGACTGCCGTCACGTTGACCGCCGAATATGTGCCGGCGCGGCGGCGCCTGACCCTCATCACGATCATGTTGTGCGGCAATTCGCTCGGCTCGGCGTTCGGCGGCGTGGTGGCCTCGCAGGTGATCTCGCGCTTCGGCTGGCACGCGATGCTGCTCGTCGGCGGCGTGACGCCGTTGGTGTTGTTGCCGGTGTTGTGGCTGTGGCTGCCGGAGTCGATGCGTTTTCTCGCGCTGCGGCGACCGGACCGTCAAACGGAACTGCGCGTTTTCGGACGACGCATCGCGGCGTCCGCGATCGACGACGACAGCCGTTTCGGCGCGCGCGAAGCGGAGCGATTGCGCTCGGCCGTGCGCGAACTGCTGGTCGCGCCTTATCGCCGCGGCACGCTGCTGCTGTGGGCGGCGTTCTTCATGGGGCTGTCGGTGTTGTATCTGATGTCGAGCTGGCTGCCCACGATCATCACGCACTCGGGCGGCTCGATGAAGATGGCCGCGCTGACCACCGCGCTGTGGTCCGTCGGCGGCACGTGCGGCGGTCTGTTGCTGGGCCGCGTGATGGACATGGCCGCGCCGCACCGGGTGCTGGGCTGCGCGTATGGCGTTGCCGGCGCGGTGATCTATCTGGTCGGGCAGACCTATACGACGCCCGCGATTCTCGGCCCGATCGTGTTTCTGGCGGGCTTTTGCATCAGCGGCTCGCAGGTCGGCATCAACGGTCTGGCCGCCACGCATTATCCGACGGCCAGTCGCGCGACGGGCGTGGCCTGGGCCACCGGCATCGGCCGCTTCGGCTCGATGCTCGGCTCGGTGATGGGCGGCTATCTGCTCTCGTCGGGCCTCGGCTACGGGACCTTGTTCACACTGGTCGCGGTGCCCGCGCTGGTGGCGGCGCTGTGCATGTTCAGCATGCCCGCCGCGACGCCCCGCGTGCTGCACGCGCGGCCGTCCTGATGGCTTTTTTATCAACGAAGGTACTGCATCATGGCCCTTTCCGGCTCCGCGTTTCTCGCGCTTTGGAACGATATCAGCGCCGAATCCGACGCGGAATACAACCGCTGGCATACGGACGAACATGTGCCGGAGCGGGTCGGCATCGCCGGCTTCATTGCCGGACGCCGCTATCTGTCTTCGGCGCCCGGGCAGCATCGTTACTTCACGCTGTACGAGGTCGAGACCGCGGCGGTGTTCGAGTCGGCCGCCTATCTCGATGTGATCGCACGGCCCACGGCACGGTCGGCCGCGATGAGGCCGCTTCTGAGCAACGTGGTGCGCGCCACCTGCAACACGGTCGGGTCCGCGGGAAGCACGGCCGGACAGGCGATCGCGTGCGTGCGGATCAAGGCGGCGCGGGCGTTCGACGAACGCGCGTTGATCGATACCTGCAGCGCGCTCGCCGACGTCACCGCCGTTCATCTCGGGCGCGCTCACGTTGCGGTGCCGGACGCGTTCGAGAAGTGGTCGAATGCCGATCAGCCGACCCATGTGCTGCTGGTCGAAGGCACCGACGAACAGCGCTTGAGAGCGCACGCTACGGCGTTGCGCGATCTGGCGTTCGGGCACGCCGGAGCGGCGTCGACCGTTATCGTCGACGCTTACGAACTCGCGTTCGGCATCACGCATTCGCAGGTGGACGCATCGCTGCGGCGCAGCGCGCCGGTAGTCCGTTCATCGCTTTGAGCCTCTCGCCTTGTCACGCGAAACTCATTGGAGCAACTCATAGGAGTAACCCATGCAAGCATTGCAAAAAACCGCCGCGGCCTTCGGCCTCGAATTTCGTGAAGTGCCTCAACCGGCCGCGCCTGCCGCGCACGAAGTGATCGTCGACGTGGTCGCCGCCGGCATCTGCGGCAGCGACGTGCACATCTACGACTGGTCGGGCGGCTACGACTTTCTGAAGCAGGCGTTTCCGGTCACGATCGGCCATGAATTCGCCGGCCGGATCGCGCAAGTCGGCGTGGACGTCGCCGGTCTGCAGGCCGGGCAGCCGGTGGTGGTGATTCCATCGGTCGAATGCGGCGTGTGCGAATTCTGCAGCGCGGGGCGGCTCGACGAATGCCGCGATCGACGCGGAATCGGCATGTTGCGCGACGGCGGCTTTGCCCGTTTCGTGCGTGTGCCGGCGCTCAATTGCCTCGCGCTGCCTGACGACATCGATCTGGGTATCGCGGCGCTTTGCGAGCCTTTGTCGATTGGACTGAGCGGGGTAAAGGCCGCGGAGGTCAAGCGCGGCGACAAGGTGCTCGTGATGGGGCCGGGCACGATCGGCCAGGGCATCGCGCTGCTGGCGCGGGAGCGGGGCGCGGAGGTCGTCGTGGTCGGCTACGACGATCCGGGCCGGCTCGACGGCGTGCGCGCGCTCGGCATCGACAGGACTCTCGATCTGAAACAGCAGCCGTTGTCCGACACGAAGCAACTGATCGGCGCGGACGAGTTCGATATCGTCATCGAAGCGACCGGTGTGCCCTCTACCGTGCAGGCCGGTCTCGATCTTCTGCGGCCGTCGGGCGTGCTGGTGATCTGCGGGATTCACGGCGCGCCGGTCAGTTTCGACGCGGCGAAGCTGGTGCGCAACCGTCACCAGATCCGCGGCACTTATAGAGCGTCGCGCGCGACCTGGGCGCAGGTGCGCGACTTCGTCGTCGAGCATCATGCCGCGCTGGTGCCGATGGTCACGCATCGTCTGCCGCTGGCCGACGCGCTCGAAGGCTTCGAGATGGCGCGCAACAAGATCGGTTCGAAAATCCTGCTGATGCCCTGACGTTTTGAGGGCCGGCATTTGACCGGAAAAGGAGACAGCGATGCCAGGCTACTCGGCTTCGTGCCATTGCGGCGCGGTGCGTTTCGCGTTCGACGTGCGGATCGACGAACTGGTGCGATGCAACTGCTCGTTATGCACGAAGCGCAACGCGGTGATGGTGAGCGTGCCGCGCGACAGCCTGCGGATCGTCGCAGGCGAAGAGGCGCTGAAATCGTATCGATGGAATACCGGCCACGCGCTGCATTATTTTTGCGGGACCTGTGGCGTCTACACGTTTCATCAACGGCGGATCGACCCCGCAATGTGCAGCGTGAACGCGTTCTGTATCGACGGCCTCGATGTAGACGCGATTCCGCTGCGCGAGGTGGACGGCAGAAGTCGCTAGCCGCTAGTCTCTAGTTGCGACAAGGCGCTTCGGGCATCAAACGTTCACCGGTTCTTTTCTTAAGCGCCGCCGCTCCAGCCAATTGCGCAACAAACCTGCGACGAGCGCGCCGATCACCAGCGACAGATACAGCACCAGGATGTCATGGCGCCATGTATCGAGCGTGAGATGGTGTGTGACCAGCTTCGGATCGGGATGCAAGGGCCCGGTATGGGTGGCCAGCACCGCCTGCTTCATGCGGAAGAAGCCTACAGCGGACAGCAGTGGCATCCCGACCAGCAGGAACATCAGCACGGCTTTCGCGCGGCGCGCGGTAGCATGGTGGCGCATGCGCAGCCATAGCCCGAGACAGCCGTGCACCCAGCCCGGCGCGAGCAGCGCGAGTTGCAAGCCTTGTGAGCCGCTCGTGATCAGCGCGATCACGATGCGCTCGTAGTTCGGCTCGAAGCCATACAGCGACGAAGCAAGCCGCGTGTCCACCGCATGCCGGATCAGCAGCAGAGGCAGACTCAAACCCGCCCAAAGCCGTATCCATTCGGTGAGCGGAAGTCCCCAATGACGGCGCCCGTAGATCGTCCATAGCGCGAGCGAGAAATGCAGTAGCGCCGCGCCGTAAAGCAGCACGGTGCCCGGCGCGCTATGCCACAAGCGCAACGCCAGCATGAGGCCGCGCCCCGCGAGATCCAGCGACCAGATCCCGAGCGCGTGATTGAGCAGATGCAGAAACAGGTAGACCAGCAAGACCACACCGGACCCCAATTGAACACGGCGCAGCAGAGTTTGCACGGTCGATCCTTTGGTCCAAACGTTATGGTGTTCGTCGCGAATAATCGCCGTCTGCGCCGTCTGCGCCGTCTGTGACTGGCGAGCCATACCGATGATATCCAATTGATCACCTCGAGTCGTTGCGTCGAAGCTGAAAAAAGAGCGTCGGCCTGAAGAAGACCGGCGCTCAAAGGGAGAACCCGCTGTCCACAGGTTCACACACACCGTTTTGCCGTCAATGCATGGACATGCCTTGCATCGCCGGCTGATTGCCGATCGACGCATTCGCTTGGGCCGCATGCATGGCGGCTACTTTGCGTTCGGCTTCCTGGATGTCGGCGGGGTAGTTCTCGTCTTCGCCTTGAGACGGGTTGTAGCCCGCGGCCTCGAGCTCTTCGAGCTCATGCCGCACTTCGGCGCGCGTGACCTGATGCGTGCCGGACGCCGGCGCGGTTTGCGCGTAGACGCCGGCAGACGTGAACAGAAGCGCGGCGCTCGCGCAGAGCGCGCCGGATACGGTCCGCGCGACGAGACGGTTCAGCGAGATCGGTTTCATTGCAATCCTCCTCCAGGAGCGAGCGCGAATCAGGAGCGCGACGTGAGTCGCGTCATCACGCTCTGCATCGGTAAACCAGCGGAGTGGATCGGTTATTCCCGGCGAATGTGTATTTGGGAATGCGAATAGTGCGAGTGGTGGGTACGCGTTATGCCTGCACGGTCCCGGCAGCGAAGCCGAGCCGCGCGCTGATCGCGTGCGCTTCGCGCCGCACGGCGGCGGCAATCGGTCCATCGATCGACGAATCAAATCCGCCTGTCGCGCCGAGCGCGGTCAGCGTGCCGCACAGGCGGCCGTTGAAGTCGAAGAGCGGCGCGGCGACCGCGCTGATTCCCTTCAGATTGGTGTCTTTCACCGAAGCGCCCCGCGCGGCCTGAACCTCGCGTCTGAGCGTGCCGATCGGATCGTTTGCATCGAGTTGTGCGCGTAGCTCGGCGGGCGCCTGCGCGAGTTCGTCTTCGGCGATGGCGCGGATGCGGGACTCGTCCAGCAGACCCAGAAACACCCGGCCGGTTGCCGACCACAACACCGACATCACCGAGCCCACGCGGACATTGACCGTCACCGGCAGACCCGGCTCCTCGAAGCGCACGATCGTCGGACCCCGATTGCCCATGACCGCGACGAAGCAGGTGACCTCGAGCGTTTCCCGCAGCAACGCCAGCGAGGACTCCGCTTCGCGAATCGGATCGACGATGCGCATGGCCGCGAGACCGATTGCGAGGCATTCCGGCCCGAGTACGTACAACTGGGTGAGCGGCTGCTGCGCGACCAGCGATTCTTCCATCAGACTGACCAGATAGCGGTGCACTTTCGCAGGGCTTTCGTCGACGTAAGACGCCAGCGCGGTCAAGGACGCGCGTCCGCCGAGCGCGGCCAGCCCTTTCAGCAACACCACCGCGGTGGTGGCGGATTGCACGCGCTGGCGGCGTTCGCGTTCAGGCGCGGCGGCGGATTCGATCTCGGCGGGCGTGGTCATCGGGCTTTTTTTCATGCGGGCATTTTAACGGGGCGCACCTGTCGAAACGGGCCAACTCGTAAACCCCAGGCGGTAATTTACGCATTGCGTACTATAGTTACGCAAAACGGATTTTGCAGCAGGAGATGTCGATGAGCGACACGAATTCAGCGGAGCGGGCCTCCGGTTGTCCTTTCAGTCAGGGTGCGCCGGCCTGTCCCGTGAGCCCGCGCGCGGCGCAATTCGATCCATTCGAAGACGGCTATCAGCAGGACCCGCCGGAATACGTGCGCTGGGCGCGCGAGCAGGAGCCGGTGTTCTACAGCCCGAAGCTGGGCTACTGGGTGGTCACCCGCTACGACGACATCAAGGCTATCTTTCGCGACAACCTCACGTTCAGTCCGTCGATTGCGCTCGAAAAGATCACGCCGACCGGACCCGAAGCGAACGAGGTGCTCGCGTCGTACGGTTATGCGATGAACCGCACGCTGGTGAACGAAGACGAACCGGCGCACATGCCGCGCCGCCGCGCGTTGATGGACCCGTTCACGCCCGAGGCGCTGCTGCATCACGAGCCGATGGTGCGGCGGCTCGCTCGCGAATACGTCGATCGTTTCATCGACGACGGCCGCGCGGATCTCGTCGACCAGATGCTGTGGGAAGTGCCGTTGACGGTCGCGCTGCATTTCCTCGGCGTGCCGGAGGAGGACATGGACACGCTGCGCGAGTATTCGATTGCGCACACGGTCAACACATGGGGACGTCCGAAGCCGGAAGAGCAGGTCGCGGTCGCGCATGCGGTGGGCAAGTTCTGGACCTTCGCGGGCAAGGTGCTCGACAAGATGCGCGAAGACCCGGACGGTCCCGGCTGGATGCAATACGGCATTCGCAAGCAGAAGGAATTGCCCGAGGTCGTGACCGACTCCTATCTGCATTCGATGATGATGGCCGGCATCGTGGCCGCGCACGAAACCACTGCGAACGCCACCGCGAATGCGATGAAACTGTTGCTCGAACATCCGCAGGCGTGGCGCGATATCTGCGAGGACCCGAGCCTGATTCCGAATGCCGTCGAAGAGTGTTTGCGCCACAACGGTTCGGTTGCGGCGTGGCGGCGTCTGGTCACGCGCGACGTGAACGTCGGCGGCATTCCCATTGCGGCGGGCGCGAAGCTGCTGATCGTGACGTCGTCGGCGAATCATGACGAACGGCAGTTCGCCGACGCGGATCTGTTCGACATCCGCCGCGAGAACGCGAGCGATCAACTGACCTTCGGCTACGGCTCGCATCAATGCATGGGGAAGAATCTCGCGCGCATGGAGATGCAGATTTTCCTCGACGAATTCACGCGCCGCTTGCCGCACATGCGTCTTGCCGACCAGCGTTTCAGCTACGTGCCGAACACGTCGTTTCGCGGGCCCGAGCATGTGTTCGTCGAATGGGATCCGTTGCTGAACCCCGAGCGCGACAATACCGCAGTGCTCGAACCGCGCGCGGCGGTGCGCATCGGCGAACCTTCGGCTCATGCGATCAGCCGGCCGGTGGTGGTCACGTCGCTGTCGCGCGACGCACGCGATATCGTGCGCGTCAAGCTCGCGTCGCCGGATGGCCGGCCGTTGCCGCGCTGGACAGCGGGCTCGCACATCGACGTCGAATGCGGCGCAACGGGTATAGCGCGGCAGTACTCGCTATGCGGCGATCCCGAGGATGCGAGCGCGTTCGAAATCGCGGTGCTGAAGGAACGCGAAAGCCGCGGCGGTTCGGCATGGATGCACGACAATCTCGCGGTCGGCGCGCAGTTGAGAATTCGTGGTCCGCGCAATCATTTCCGGCTCGACGAAGCGGCGCGCAAGCTGATCCTGATCGCGGGCGGTATCGGCATCACGCCGATTAGCGCGATGGCGCGTCGCGCGCAAACGCTCGGCCTCGACTACGAAATTCACTTCAGCGGCCGCACGCGGGCCGCGATGGCTTTGCTGCCCGAGTTGATCGAACTGCATGGCGAACGGGTTCGCGTCTTCGTGTCGGACGAAGGCACGCGCAACGATTTCAATGCGTTGAGGGTGGAAGAGGGCACGCAGGTGTATGCGTGCGGTCCGGCTCGCATGCTCGACGCGTTGCAGGATGCGAGCTTGAAGTGGCCCGACGATTCGCTGAAAGTCGAGCACTTCGAATCGACACTCGGCGCGCTCGATGCCGCCAACGAGCACGCGTTCGACGTGGAGTTGAAGGACTCGGGACTCGTCGTGACGGTGGCCGCCGACCAGACCCTGCTCGCGGCGCTGCGTCACGCGAATGTCGACGTGCAGAGCGATTGCGAGGAAGGGCTGTGCGGGTCGTGTGAAGTGCGCGTGCTCGCCGGCGAAGTCGATCATCGCGACGTGGTGTTGACCAAAGGCGAGCGGCAGTCGAATACGCGGATGATGACCTGCTGTTCACGCGCGGCCGGCAACAGACTCGTGCTCGAACTCTGAGACTGATACCGGTTACTCAGCGGCCGCGCGCCGGTCAGTCGGTCAGTCACCCGTCAGTTCGACGAAAGACCTTGTCCGCTGCTTTCCTGCAAGCGGACCTCGGCATTCTCCACGACTTCGCGCCACCATCGTTCGCCGCGATGCGGCGCGTCCAGGTTCAAACGCTCGCCCATGCGCGGCGTTGCGAGCGGAATGCCGCGCGCGAGCGCGAGGCCGCTTACGCGTTCGTACGGCTCCTGCCAGCGGTGCATCGCCAGATCGAACGTGCCGTTGTGAACCGGCACCAGCCAGCGGCCGCGCAGATCGACGTGCGCCTGCACGGTTTCGTCGGGCTGCATGTGGACGTACGGCCACATCGCGTCATAGGCGCCGGTTTCGAGCAACGTCACGTCGAACGGACCGAGCCGCTCGCCGATCGTCCTGAAGCCGTCGAAGTAGCCCGTGTCGCCGCTGAAGAACACGCGCAACGCGTCGTCGACGATTACCCACGACGCCCACAACGTGCTGTTGCCGTCGAACAGGCTGCGGCCGGAAAAGTGCTGCGCCGGCGTGGCCGTGAACGCGAGGCCGTCGATCTCGACGCTTTGCCACCAGTCGAACTGGCGCACCTTCGATGCCTCCACACCCCATTCGATCAGACGGTCGCCCACGCCGAGCGGCGTGAGAAAAACGCCGGTGGTGGCGGCGAGCGCCAGCACGGTTTCGCGATCGAGATGGTCGTAGTGATCATGCGACAGAATCACGCCGCGCAGCGGCGGCAGGTCGTCCAGCGCGATGGGCGGCGCGTGAAAGCGCTTCGGACCGAGCCGCTTGAACGGCGACGCACGTTCTGCAAAAACCGGATCGGTGAGCCAGAACTGGCCGCGCAACTTGAGCAGCATCGTGGAATGGCCGAGGCGATACAGGCTGCGATCGGGCGCGGCGAGAAGCTGTTCGCGCGACAACGAATCGACGGGCAACGGACCGGCGGGCATCGTGCCGTCCGGCTTCCTGAACAACACGTTCCACGCGATCCGCAAGGTTTTGCCGAAGCCTTCCACGGGACGCGGCTTGACGTTGCGAAAGCGCTCGCCGTCGTGCTGAGCCGACGCGTCGAACGATTCGCGCCCGCGCTGCGCCGCGCTCAGACCTAAAACGCGACGAATGGAACCGGTGAACGATGTCATATGAGCCATCTCGATACAGGAAGTAGACTGCCTAGTGTAGTTTATTTTCGAGAAAAGTATACTGTGCGGTGTAGAATTTGCTCATGAAACTCTGTGTCTCCTCCTTACGCCTGACCGACCGCAAGCGCGCGGCGGTGCTGGCCGCGGCTATCGAAGAATTCCTCGCGGCGGGTTTCGACGCGACCAGCATGGACCGCATCGCGGCCCGCGCGAGCGTTTCGAAGCGCACCGTCTACAACCATTTTCCGAGCAAGGAAGCGCTGTTCGCGGCGATTCTGCGGCAGCTGTGGGAGTCGAGCGATACCGACGCGGCACCCGCGTATTCGCCGGAACTGCCGTTGCGCGCGCAACTGCTGCAACTGCTGTCGAAGAAACTGAGCCTGTTGAGTGGCGAGGCGTTTTTGTCGCTTGCGCGCGTCGCCATCGCGGCCGGCATTCATTCGCCGGAGCGCGCTCGCGACATGGTGGCGCGCATGGGTGAGCGCGAAGAGGATCTGACGGTGTGGATTCGCGCCGCAGCCGCCGACGGCCGGCTCAGGACGCCGGACCCGGTGTTCGCGTCGTCGCAGTTGCAGGCCCTCGTGAAGGCGTTCGCTTTCTGGCCGCAGGTGACGATGGGGCAGCCGCCGTTAAGTGCGGATGAACAGCGGCAGGTGGCGGAGTCCGCTGCCGATATGTTTCTCGCGCGCTATGCGTGAGCGTATGCGTGAACGGTTCGCGCTCTACCGGTTCAACCAGCGTTGCTGCACGCTGCCCGGATATCCCGCTACCCGCCGATACCCCGATACCTGGACGGGTTCGCGTTGACCTGGTAGCATCCGGGCTGCGATGCCGCGACTTGCCGCGGCCCTGCACCCCGTTGATTACCTAATGAAAGCGCATGGAAAAGAAACGATCGCAACGTTGCCGGGAAGCCTTGTGTCCGCCGATTGGCGCGCTGCTGCGCTACCAGGCGCGCATCGTCCGCGTGGTGGCGGAAGCGCGCGGCCAACGGGCGATGATCGAGTCGCTCGACACCACCGGCCGGACTTTCGTCAGCACGGTCAAGTGGAATAGCCTGCGCGAACTGGGCGCCCAGTTGTTCTGAATCCGGCAGCGGCGCGCCGTGGACATGACGGGAAGCGCGCCGACGGAATATCGATGCAATAAAGGAGCGGTGTTATGCGCAACCGTAGCTCGGCGCGAAAGACGACCGGCGAAGCGAACCTGCCGGAACTGTTCGACCGGCTCGAGTTGGCGTTGGCTCAGATGCCGGCTCGCACGTCGCTCTGCAAGGCGCTGTCGGATCTGAACCGGCGGCTCGGTTCCAGCGGCGTGAAAGCTGTCGCGCGAACCCGCCGGGCGGCGCCGCGGCGCCCGCGTCCAACGCCTGTCGAGTCTCTGCCGCTGTTTTCGTAATTCGTCGGCGTTGCCGGCTTTTCTCCTGCGGCGCGAGTTCTTCGCGCACATTTCAGTTTTTGTTCGATGGCGGCGCCATGCCGCCCAATCCTCCCACGTCTCGTTCAGTGCAATCCCCGAGCGACGCCGCTCGATGGTAGCGCTACCATCCGCGTGATCGAAAAGCCGTGTGCGGTTCATCCGGGCGCGGCGCGAAGCGAAGGTATCGCGACCATGGAGACGTCCGTGTCATCGAACCGCAAAACCCCGGAGCAACTTCGCAGCCACCGCTGGTACGGCGTGAACGATCTGCGCTCGTTCGGTCATCGTTCGCGCACCGCGCAGATGGGTTATCACGCGTGATCAAGCCGGCGGCGATGGAAACGCATCTGCTGAAGCATCGCGGTCCTGCCGTCGTGTTCAGGGACTATGCGGACATGGCGGCGCGCATCGATAGCGAAGCGCTCGACGTGACCGCCGATTCGGTGATCGTGTTGCAACACGCCGGTCCGATCGGCGCACCGGGCATGCCCGAGTGGGGCCAGTTGCCGATCACGCCGAAGCTGCCGTTCGAACGCGGCTTCGGCGTGATGCATCAGTTGCACGTGATGCAGGCGAACAAGGGCTGCGATTTCGATTTTCTCGAAGAGCCGATTCGCGCGCCGACACCGTCCGCATCCGTCCAGCAAAGTACTCGGGACAACCCGGCAGGCCCGCGCCCCGAGCCCGAAATCCACTAACTCATCCAGAATCTCTCATGACCGCATCCGATCCCGGCATCAGCGAAACGACTCTCGAACTGCTGCGCCACGTCAGTACCGCGACGCTGACCACCCAACTGTTCAAGCGCGGCCTGCGCAATGTTTTCCTGCAAGGCGTCGCGCCGCTCGTCAAACCGGCGCCCGGTGCGCCGAACCTGGTCGGTCCCGCGTTCACGCTGCGCAATATTCCGGCGCGCGAAGACCTCGATCACCTCGGCGTGTTTCAGGACCCGGACCATCCGCAGCGCAAGGCAGTCGAAACGGCGCCGCCGGGCAGCGTGCTGGTGCAGGATTGCCGCGGCGAGCGCGGGGTTGCATCGGTCGGCTCGATTCTCGCGCAGCGGCTCGCGAAACGCGGTGTCGCCGGCATGGTGTCCGACGGCCCGGTGCGCGACAGCGGCACGATCGCGGAACTGGGTCTGCCGTTATGGTGTGCCGGCGCGAGCGCGCCGCTGAATCTCGCGAAACACCATGCGGTCGATATGAACGTGCCGATCGCCTGCGGCGGCGTGCCGGTTTATCCGGGCGATATCGTGGTCGCCGATGTCGACGGCGTGGTGATCGTGCCGCATGAAATGGCCGAAGAAGTCGCGCGCGATGCGACCGAGCAGGAACAACTCGAAGCGTTCATCACGCAACGCATCGCGGAAGGCAGGCCGTTGCGCGGCACCTATCCGCCGAATGAAGAAACGCTCGTGGCTTACGCGCAATGGCGGGCGAAACAACCATGACAGGCGAGGCCGTGCCGGCCAAACGCCTGCGCTAGAACTTCGGCAATCCCGGCGGATTGCTTTCAGCGCGCTCGAGTGCTTCGCCCTGAATGCCCCAACGCGCAAGCGACTTCTGATAGGTGCCGTTCTGAATCAATCCGTTCGTTGAGATGGTCAACGCGTCGACGAGACCGCTGCCTTTGCGCGTCGCGATCGCCACGTCGGCTTTCAACGGCCAGCCCGCGTTGACGGTGCCGACGGCGCGAACCGCACCGGTAGTCGCGGCGTCGTATGCGAGTGGCGCGTTCGGATTCAACTCCGCATCCGCGCGGCCGGACAGCAGCGCCGTGCGTGCTGTGGAGTCGTCGTCGAAGTACTGCAACTCGATCGGTTTCAAACCCTTCGCGACGTTCTGCCGGTTCCACTCCAGCAGGATCTTTTCCTGAATCGTCCCCGAACCCGTGATGATGCGAAGACCCGCAATATCCTTGGGCTCCGCGAGTTTTTTGATCGGGCTCTGGGTCCGGACATAGAAACCGTGCAGACCCTGGCGGTAGGTCGTGAAGTCGAATTTCTCCTTGCGTTGCTCGGTCACGCCGACGTTCGAGATCACCGCGTCGTACTTTCCCGAGGTCAGACCGAGCGGCCAATCGGTCCACGTGATAGGGACGATCTCGAGCTTGAGCCCGAGCGAATCGGCGACCAGTTGCGCGTAGTCGGCATCCGAGCCGATCACGGTTCTCGCGTCGGTCGCATAGGTTGCGGTCGGCGGCCCATGCGGCGAAATAGCGACGGTCAACGTGCCCGGTCTGGTGAAACGATAGTTCTTGAGGGCGGCAATCGCTTCGGGGTTTGCGGTGGTCCGGATACGGCCCGTCTGCTGCGGACTCAAATCGACCGCGCCCGATGCGGCCACCGTCGCGTTCGAACCGATGCAGACGGAAAGCGCAGAAAGTGCCGAAAGCGCAACGCAGGTGTAAATGAATCGACGTCGACTAATGATCATGAATTTAAAGAACCCGTGAAAGGAATTCGCGAGTGCGCGAATGTTCAGGCGCGTTGAGCACTTTTGCCGGCGGCCCCGATTCGACGATCCGGCCTTGGTCCATGAAAACGATCGTATCGGCCACTTCGCGTGCAAAGCCGATTTCGTGCGTGACGATGACCATCGTGGTGCCGGAGCGGGCCAGTTCCTTGATGACGTCGAGTACTTCGTTGACGAGTTCGGGATCGAGCGCCGACGTGGGTTCGTCGAACAGCAACACCTTCGGCTTGAGCGCCAGCGCACGCGCAATCGCGACCCGCTGTTGCTGACCGCCCGACAGTTGCCGCGGCCACGCATGGGCTTTGCCGGCCAGTCCGACGCGCGCGAGCAGACTACGCGCGATGTTCCCGGCTTCGGCGCGCGTCGCGGTGCCGTGCGCGAGCGGTGCTTCGACCAGGTTTTCGAGCACCGTCAGATGCGGGAACAGGTTGAAGTTCTGAAACACCATGCCGACTTCGATACGGCGGCGCAGGATGTCCTTTTCCTTCAGTTCGTACAACGTGTGGCCTTCGCGTCGATAGCCGATGAATTCGCCATCGATGTCGATCAGGCCTTCATCCACTCGTTCGAGGTGATTGATGGTTCGCAGCAACGTCGACTTGCCCGAGCCGGACTGGCCGAGGATTACCGTCACGCTGCCGGGTGGCATGGTCAGCGATACGTTGTCGAGCACCTTGAGTGAACCGTAGCTCTTCGAGATCCGCTGGATGGAGATTGCGCCGCCTGCGCGCTGATCGGTCCACGGGTTTTCGATGGTTTGTTTTGTTGCGACGGGCGATGTGGAGGATTCGGTATTGGACTTCTTGGGCTCAACCCCAAGATGCTTCACGAGCGAATTCAGGAGACCGCCGAACGGCAACGCCGCCTGATTGCGAGTGGCGCCTCGCGAATAGTGACGCTCCACATAAACCTGAATCGCAGAAAGCACGGTCAGAATGATCAGATACCAGACGGTGGCCACCATCAGCAGCGGAATGACTTCGAGATTGCGCCGGTAGATGATCTGCACCGTGTAGAACAACTCGGGCATCGCCAGCACATAGACCATCGACGAACCCTTCGCGAGCGCGATCAGATCGTTGAACGCGGTGGGCAGGATCGCGCGCATCGCCTGCGGCAACACGATGCGCCGGGCCTGGCGCGAGCGCGGCAAGCCGAGCGCGCCGGCCGCTTCGAGTTGCCCCTGGTCGACGGAAAGGATGCCGCCGCGAATCACCTCGGCGGAAAACGCCGCGTGATTGAGCGTCAGGCCCAGTACGGCCGCAAAGAACGGGCTGATCAGCTCGGTGGTCGGCATGCTGAGGAACGAGATGTTCGTGAACGGTATGCCAAGCCAGACCGTTTCGTACAGATAACCGAGGTTGTTGAGAATCAGCAGCAGCACGATCAGCGGAATCGAGCGGAACAGCCACACGAACGCCCACGCGATACCCGCGAGAAGCGGCGAGCGCGACACGCGCGCCAGCGCGATCGGAATGCCGAGCGAGAAGCCGAGTACGGCGCCGAGCGCGGTGAGAATCAGCGTGCGTCCCAAACCGGAGAGCACCGGTTCCGACAGGAACCACTCGGCGAACACGCTCCATCCCCAGCGCGGATTGCTCAGCACCGAGTCGAGCACGACGACGATCACCAGCCCGGCGAACAGCGTGCCGATCGTACGCGCGCGGTGCCGCGCCGGCACGATCCGATAGCGCTCACGGTCCGCGGTTGCGTTCGTATGGGGCTGGGCTGCGCCGAGCGGCGAGTTCAGGATTTCTGCGGAATCGTTCATATGCGCCTCGCGTGTCGTCAGATCGCTTCCGCGAGCGCATAGCGGCTTGCCTTGCGTCGCAGGCCGAGATGGTCGCGCAGCGTCGCGCCCTTCAGCGTGCGCTCGTAGCGGCCGCGCTTTTCGAGTTCGGGAATCACGAAGCGGATGAAATCGTCGAGTCCTTGCGACTGCACCGGAAAGCCCAGAATGAATCCGTCTGCGGCACCCGCATCGACCCAGCGAATCAATTCCTCGGCGACGTGCGCGCCTGTGCCGACGAATTGCGTTTTCGGCGTCGCGACTTCGAGCGCCACCTGACGCAACGTCGAACCGTTCGCGCGTGCATTCGCCTTGATGCGGTCCGTGGTCGAGCGGAAGCTGTTGCGGCCGATCTCGCCGAGTTCGGGAAAGGGCGCGTCGAGCGGATACTGGCCGAAGTCGTGATGATCGAAGAAGCGTCCGAGATAGGCGAGCGCTTCGTCGATGGTCAGCAACTCGCTGATCACGCGGTATTTCTCGTCGGCTTCGGCCTGCGTCGCCGCAACCACGGGGCCGATGCCCGGAAAGATCCGGACTTCGTCGCGTTCGCGGCCGTGTTCGACCGCGCTGTCTTTCACGCGTTGCGCGAAGCCCTTTGTTTCTTCGACCGAGATCGAGTGCGTGAATACCGCGTCGGCATACTTGCCGGCGAGCGCGATCCCCGCATCGGACGAGCCCGCCTGGAAGATCACCGGCTGGCCTTGCGGCGAGCGCTGAATGTTCAGCGGCCCAGCCACCTGGAAGAACTTGCCCTTGTGATCGAGCGTGTGAAGTTTGCTGCGATCGAAGAACACACCGCTTTTCCGGTCGCGCACGAATGCATCGTCATCCCAACTATCCCACAGTCCTTCTGCGACGCTGAGGTACTCGTCGGCGATTTCGTAGCGCACTGCGTGCTCGGGATGCGAGCCGCCGTAGTTTTTCGCGGTGTCTTCGAGCGGCGTCGTGACGACGTTCCAGCCCGCGCGTCCGCCGCTGATCAGATCGAGCGATGCAAACTGCCGCGCCACGGTGAACGGATCGCTATACGACGTGGAGACCGTACCCGCAAGGCCGATTTTCGACGTGACCGTGGCCAGCGCGGACAAAATCGAAATCGGCTCGAAACGGTTGAGAAAGTGGGGGATCGATTTCTCGTTGATGTACAGGCCGTCGGCCACGAATGCGAAGACAATGCCGTTCGCCTCGGCCTTCTGCGTGGTTTTGACGATGTAGTCCAGATTGACGCTGGCATCCGCCGGGCCATCGGGATGCTTCCACGAATTCATGTGGCCGCCTGCACCGTGCAACATGATTCCAAAGCTGATGTTTTGCGTGCTCATGACGTCGTCCGCCGCTCGGGTGAAAAGGTTGAGGGATGCGTCACGCGTGGACGCTTTCGAGAAGGCTGCCCAGCAGTTCGACCGAGCGCAGCCGCTCCGGATAGCTGACGAGCGGCGAATCGACTACGAACTCCTGAATGCCGAAACGCGCGCTCAGCGCGTCGAGTTGTTCGCGCACCTGCTCGGGTGTGCCTTTGACTACGTGCGGCCGGCGTTCTTCGACGCGATAGTCGCTGGTGGAATTCACGCCGCTTTGCCGCGCGAATTCCGCCGCGGCTTCGGCCGTGGCGAGGTTGAAGCTTTGTCCGCTCGACAGTTGCAACCTGAAAAGCCGCAACGGCCCGACGAGCCGATCGGCTTCTTCCTGAGATTGCGTGACCACCGCGTAAAGCGCGAGGAGCGGCGCGTGTCCTGTCGCGTCCCGATAGGTCTGCACCGAACGCTCGATGTTGGCTTCGTCGCCGTTGAAATGGCCGGCGTAGCAGAATTGCCAGCCGTGCCGCGCGGCGAGCGCTGCGCTTTCGGGGCTGCCGCCGAGCAGGATCCGCTCCGGCGGCGCGGGTGGAACCGGCAGCGCGAGTGCGCCCGCGAGCGGATGATCTTCAGCGACGCCAAGCGCGAGGAACGCGTCGAGTTCCGCGAGTTGCGACGCGAAATCGGGCTTGCGGGTTTTGTCCTGCAGCCATTGCAGCGCTTTTGTCGTGAGCGGCAGCCCACCGGGCGCCTTGCCTACGCCGAGATCCACGCGGCCGGGCGCGAGCGCCGCGAGCAGCTTGAACGTTTCGGCGACCTTGAACGGACTGTAGTGCTGCAGCATCACGCCGCCCGAGCCGACGCGAATGCGCGACGTATGCGCGAGCACGTGCGAGATGACGATCTCGGGCGCGGAACTCGCGAGCGTCGGCGAACCGTGATGTTCGGCGATCCAGAAACGCCGGTAGCCGAGTTCTTCGGCGCGTTTCGCGAGCTTCACGGTGAAGCTGAGCGCGTCCGCGGCGGACGCGCCTTCCGCGATTGGGCTTTTGTCCAGCAAGGAGAGTGAATAAGCCATGACGGTAGCGGCTATCGAAAGACAGGAAGTGGGCGGTGCAGCGGTTCAACGCGCGCGCTTGTCAGGTCTTCGGCAGACCCGGCGGATTCGTGGCGGCTTTGTCGATCGCTTCGGAATCGAGCTTCCAGCGTTGCAGCAGGGACAGATACGTGCCGTTGCGGATGAGATCGTTGAGCGCAACGGTGAGCGGATCGGCGAGGCCGCTGCCTTTGCGCGACGTGACGGCGAGTTCCGCGGTGCGCGGCCAGCCGCCGCTTATTGCGCCGACCGCGCGGGTCTTGCCTTGCCGCGCGGCCTCATACGCGAGCGCGGCGTTGACGCTGAAGATGGCGTCCGCGCGACCCGATTGCAGCGCGACGGCTTTGACCGCGTCGTCGTCGTAGTACTGCACCGAAATCGGCTTGAGTCCGTGCGCGACATTTTCCTTGTCCCACTCCAGCAGGATCTTTTCCTGATTGGTGCCGGCGTCCGTGATGACCCTGAGGCCCGCAATGTCCTTCGGTTCCTTGATCGACTTGATCGGACTATCGTTCTTCACGTAAAAGCCGACCAGATCGCGACGATAGGTCGAGAAATCGAACTTGGCCTTGCGTTCCTCCGTCACGGTCACGTTCGAAATCACCACGTCCACTTTGCCCGACGCGAGCGCGAGCGGCCAGTCGGGCCACGCGAGTATCACGAGGTTCAGCTTGCGCCCGAGACTGTCCGCGACGAGTTGTGCGAGGTCCGGATCGAACCCGACTACCGTTTTCGCGTCGGTCGCATAGGTGCTGATCGGCGGATGCGCGACGACGAGGCCGACCGTTAGCGTGTCGCTTTTGATGAACGGGAAATTGGCCGGCAGCGCCTTGATCGCATTGGAGTCCGGAGCCGTGTGCAGACGTCCGGGTTGCTCGGGGCTCAGGTCGAAACCGGTGGCGGCAAACGACGCGGAGCTGAAGATCAGCGCGGCGCCCATCATGCCGGCCAGAACGAGAGATGAAAAATTGTGGGTGGTTTTCATGGCGGTTCTGTTTTTAATCCGGAGAGGCGATGGAGGAAGAGTCGTGAGCAACCAGCGTGGGTTCCTTGCTGTAGAGATCGTCGAGCGTGTCGGTGCGCCCCGGTTCGAGCAGGTCCTTGCCGTATCGAAGTTGCACCAGCACCTCCGGCTCGACCGCGGAATCGAACAGGCTCGTGTAGCCGCAGTCGCTATAGAGACCCCATGCTTCGGGTTGTCTGAAGCCGGTCGTCAGATAGACGCGCGTGTAGCCCTGATTCAGCGCGCGCAATTCGAGCGCTTGCACGATTTTTCTTGCGAGACCCTGGCGGCGCACATCGTCGCGAGTCCAGATGCGTTTGAGTTCCGCCGTGCGTTCGTCGTAACGCTTGAACGCGCCGCCCGCGATCGCTGCACCGTCGCGCAGCAATAGAACAAACGCACCGTGCGGCGGCGCGAAGGCTTCGGGCGGATAGCGCTTCATTTCCTGCGCGGCGGCCGCGCCACCGTCTTTCCTGTACGGCTCGTAGCGCGTTGCATATTCGTTCTGCAATGCATCGATCAACGGCTTGGCGCGAGGATCGAGCGTGGTGGTATCGAGAATGCTGTCGCTCATGGATAACCAGATTGCATGGATGCATTGATCGGGGTGCAGCTACGATAGCTTCGGATTCCGCACGGACTAAAGAAGCAATTGCCATATCCATATCGATGGCCGTGGCATCAGTCGTCAATGCGGACAAACCGGCAATATGTCAGGCAGAACTGAGCGCGCGGGTCAGGTGAGCGGATAGTCTTCTGCGAGATGGAAAAGACAATCGCCGCGCCGTACAAGCGCGGGTACGCGTTTGCAAACCACTTCGCCAGCGGCCTGAAAATGATGCGTGACGGGTTCGCGCAAAGGCGTATCGGGGAAGTGGATGCGAGCTGCCGGTTGCCCCGCACTGACGCGTTCGCCGAGTTCGACAAGCGGTTCGAACAGGCCGCTTTCGTACGCATACACATAGTGGCTCGAGCCGGCCACGCGCAGGAAGCGCGTCGCAGCCGGCGGCCTCTCGGGGACCAGGCGCCCATGCAGCAACTCGATGAAGCCGAGAAAGTGCAGCAGCCCACGGCGCGCATCGCGAATCAATGCCGGGTTCACCGTTCCACCACCGCCGAGTTCCGTCGTGATGGACAACGCGCGCTGGCGTCGAGCCGCCGATGCCGCATGCACCGGGTTTTCCTTATGCAGAAACGCATTGGGCAGGCCGAATGCCTTTAGTAGCGCAATGATCCTCTCGCGCTCGTCGCTGTCGCGTGGATCGATCGCGAGCATGTTGGCGCCGCCATATAAAAGCGAACTGCCGCCCGAATGCAAATCGACGAGATAGTCGGCGCGGTTGAGCAACGTGTGTTCGATGTAGTGCGCAATGACCTGGGTCGGCGTGCCGTCGGGATTGCCCGGAAACGCACGGTTCAGATTGCCGCCGTCGACCGGCGAGGTGCGCAAGCCGGCTTCCGCAGCGGGCGCGTTGGCCGCCGGCAGAAAGATCAGTTGACCCTGGATGTCCTCGGCTTCGAGATCGAAGATCAATTGCGAGACCAGGATCTGGCCTTCGTATTCGTCGCCGTGATTGCCGGCCATGATCAACACGACAGGGCCGTCTCCATTGCGGATGGAAACGATCGGCACCGGCAACCAGCTCATAAGCGGAGCGGTGAACGGAATGCGGCACCCGCAGGTAACCGGCGTGCTTGCCGTCGGCGTCGAGGTCGACTTCGCTGCGGATGGGACTGGGCGATTGCGGAGCGGAGATAGCGGACATGATGAGTGTCGGAGTTTCACGATCGCCTCATTCTGTTGCCGTTCCACTTGCGTCGCCACGAAGCAATGGATAGATCGATATAGCGATCAGAGCATAGGTTGCTCGATCTGCATTTATCGAGAGCGATTGAGAATAGGGATTTTCACGGGGGATTTCACAATTAAGTGGTGATGGCAGCGCGGTTCAGCCGCGAGCGCCCGCTGGCCGCCGGTTTCGGGTCGGCTTGCTTGAGTGCGTGGTACTCAATTGGCATAGCGTGCCTGAAAGACCAAGCAAGTTGCACAGTTAAAGTACAGACCCCGGTACTATATGGTTCTACCGGAATCAGGCAGTGCCGTGACGAACCACGTGAAAATATGAACAACTTTATCCGACCCCCCGTTTTATATCCGGCCTCCGTCGTTTTCGTGGACGACAACGACAGCTATCTCGACGCTTTGCGTCGCTTCTTTCCGGATGTCTCCACTAATCTGTTCTTTACCCGCCCGCAAACGGCGCTTGCTTTCATCCGCAAGCACGCGCGCGAGAATTCGCTGGAGTTCGCGCCCGCGTCGGCGTGCCTGAGCGAAACCGGTATCGAGCGGTTCGTCGAAACCTCGGCGGAGCGCGACATCCTGACCCGCGATCTGCGTTTCGAGGAAGTGGCCGCGGTTGTCGTCGATTACGACATGCCGGGCATGAGCGGCGTCGATTTTCTTTCGTCGCTGTCCAGTTTGCGTTGTGCAAAAGTGCTGCTGACCGGTGTTGCGGATGAAACAGTCGCGGTCAAGGCGTTCAATGCCGGCATCGTCGATCTGTATCTGCGCAAGACCGACGGCGATTCGGCGAACCGGCTGGTCCATTTTCTGAACGACGCGAGGCGCAGGCATTGCGCGGAAGCCGGCTGGCTGGGTCTGGGCGACAACGGCATGACCTATTGCGACCCGCGCACGAGGCGCGTGATCGACGAGCTGGTGGCTGCCGAAGGCATCGTCGAGTACTACTGGCGGCCGGAGCAGAACGCGATCCTGATGTTCGACCGCGCCGGCAAGCCGAGCGTTTTTGTCGCGTGGGCGGAGAGCGACTGGATCTCGCAGGGCGAGATCGTCGCTGACGAGAGCGGGCCGGCTGACCTGTTGAAGCGCATGGCAGTGCGCGAAACGATGCCGCTTTTCTGGCCGGAAATGGCCTACCGTCCGGGCACCCGGTACAAGGAACTGAAGCCGTATCAGATTCCGGGCTGGGAGGACGCGTTCTATGGCTGGGCCAGAATCGAGCCGGGCGAGGTGGGCTTGAACCCGGGCCTGAACCCGCTGACATTCTCGCAATGGCGCGACGACCGGAATCAGCGAGCGCCGGTCTGAAGAAGAGGGCGGCTACCGTCCTGATGAGTAGCGGACCGGGCTGTAAAAAATGCCGGCCTGGATCCACGTTTCGAGACACATAGAGCCCCATGTACGCGATCCCGACTGCCTTCGTGTCCGCGCTGTTCGTGGTGTTCGGGCTCTACGTGCTGATTACTCAGGGTTTCAACCGCCTGTCCGCGCCGTTCATCCTGATGTGCGCGACGACCTTCGCATGGCAGGGCACGTGGACCCTGCTGTTCCAGACTCACAATCCCCATATCGCGAGCGTGCTGGTCCGGGTGGGCTATCTGTTCATTCTTTTTCTGCCCACCACGTTCTATCATTTCGTCACCGAAGTGGCGGCGCGCCGCCGCGAACGGCCGCTGCTGCTGGTGTCCTACGGCATCTGCGTCGTGCTCGCCGTGCTGCTTCCCGGCGACGAAGTGATCGCCGGCTATCGCCACTACTTCTTCGGCTACTATCCGGCCGCCGGAACGCTGCATCCTTTGCATGTACTGCAGACGGTGTTGCTCTCGTTGCGCAGCGCACAGCTTCTGCTCGCCGCCCGCAAGAAGGCCGGCAACGAGGCGCGCAGGCGTCTCGATCTGTGCCTGGCGAGCCTGTGCCTGTACTCGTTCGCGGCGGTCGATTACGCGGTCAACTACGGCTTGCCGATCTACCCGCCCGGCGTGCTGTTCATTGCCCTCAGCCTCGGGCTTCTGGCCATCACGATCGTGCGCTATCACCTGATCCACCCGTATGCGCTCGCGGCGACCATCGCACACGAAATCGCCACACCGCTCGCGACGATCGGCATGCACGCGGACGAAATCGCGAGCGTCTGGTCCCACGTGTTCAAGGGCTACCGGCTCGCGGTCACCCACGGGCTCTACGACGATCAGGGGCATTCCGGACAGTCCGAACGCATCAGCCAACTCGCTACGTCGATCAGGCGGGAAGTCTCGGGTACCAGCGCGATGGTCGAAATGGCACTGGCTTCTTTTACGCTGGACCGGCTCGATCGCAAGCGCTTTAGCCCGCATTCGATCCAGCAATGCGTGAATTCGGCGCTGGAGCGTTATCCGTTCCGCGGCGACGAGCGCGCGCGAGTCACCGTCATGCCGATCGACGAAACCATGTGTTTCTCGGGCTCGGATACGCTGGCCGTCTTCGTGCTGTTCAATCTGCTCAAGAACGCATTGCACGCGATTCGCGTGAGCGGCGAAGGCCAGATCAGCATTAGCGCTACCGAAGAGCAGGGCTTCTGCGTTCTGCGTTTTCGCGACACCGGCCCGGGCATCGCGCCCGACGTCTTGCCGCACATTTTCGACGCGTTCTTTTCAACCAAGCGGCACGGCAGCGGCGCGGGAATGGGGCTCGCATTCTGCCGACGTGCGGTCGATATGCTGGGCGGCAGCATCGAATGCGCGTCGATACCCGGTGCGCATACAACCTTCACGGTCTGGTTGCCCACGCCGGGTTCTCCGGCCGACCGGGCACAGGCGAATGCGCCGGCGCGGTCCGAGCGCCGGCGTCAAAACATGAAGCGTTGAAGTTGCAGGTGGGCGTCAGGCGCGGTGAGTGCCTTGGGGTTATTCCTCTATAGCGCCTTGAGCCCTTTTAACCCCCGTTTCTCCTTTATGCGTTGGCGAGTGCCGAGACCGGCAGTTCGTACTCTTTCACACGCTCGATGATCCCTTCCGGAAAACGCCTGATTTTCCGGTCCCTTCCCGAGAACAGGATCTGCTGGTAACCCTGCGAGACCTTGCGTCCGTCCACGAAGAAGCGAAACAGCAGGTACGCCGAGCACTGCCTGACCTGCACGGTGTTCAGGTAGCAATCCACCCGTTGAAACGGAAAGGTCTCATGCACGTATTCCTGGTGCGCGCGTTTGGTGACGAACATACCGTCCGAGCCCAGCAAGTCGTTGTGAATGCACTCGTGGAACCAGCGCTCGCGGCACACCCCTTGCCATTCGAAGTAGCGCGAGAAATAGGTATTCATGAACGCGTTCGAGTCCTTCAGGTAGATATCGAACCCGTGATGGAAGGTCTTCAGTGCGACGGGCGCCGCCGGGTCTTCCGAAAGAAGGACGGATTCGCGGTTCAGAACGTTGGGGATGACATCACGCATCAACATACGATGCTCCTTATTCAGGAATGACTGCTTGCGGCAGTCACGCATGCCGGCCGATACGGCAGGCACATCCCATTCTGTTGGCGTTGTGGGTGATCTGGCTATTGGCTGGCAAACATGAATCGTAAATTCTCGCGGACGTCGGCCAAAGGGTATTCGCCGGAGCGAACCGGTTTTCGAAGTTCTCCGTGCGATGGCCGTGCAGAGAACAGGTTAAAACCGGTCGACCCTGAAGGGCCGCGGGTCGATGAACGTCTGCGTGCCGGTCATCATCTCAGCGATCAGACGGCCTGTTACGGGTCCTAGCGTGAGCCCATGGTGCGCGTGGCCGAACGCGAACCATAAATTCTTGTGACGTCCCGCTGGACCGATGATCGGCATCATGTCGGCAGTGCAAGGGCGGCGTCCCATCCATGCTTGTTCGTCAAGGCGCTCGCCCAATGGAAACAGCGTGCGCGCGATGGGTTCGACTGCGGCGAGTTGTGTGGGCGTTTGGGGCGCTTCGTTCAGCGCGATCTCCGCGCCGGTGGTGAGGCGGATGCCTTTCGCCATCGGCGCGAGCAGATAGCCGCGCTCGGCGTCGAGCACCGGCTGGTTGAGGCGAGCGTCGCCCTTTGACGCATAGTGCATGTGGTACCCGCGCTTGACGGCGAGCGGCAGCCGGTAACCGAGTCGTGCGCTCAACATATCCGACCACGGCCCCAGCGCGATCACCGCAGACGATGCGGCGAGCGTGCCCGCGTTCGTGTCGACCTCCCAATGTTCTCCCGGCTCGCGCAACGAGTTGGCATCGCCGATAAAAAAACGGCCGCCGAGTGCTTCGAAATACTTCGCATAGGCGGTGACGAGCGCGTTCGGATCGCTCACGGAATCGGACTGCGGATAGCGCACGCCACCTGTTAAAGACTTGTCGAGATCGGGTTCGATCTGTTGCAAACGGGTGGCGTCGAGCGACTCGAACGCAACGCCATATTCACGATTCCATTGTTCGGCAAGCCGTATTTCGTCGTGGTGTCGGGCCTCGGTGCGAAACACTTTCATCCAGCCGATCGGCCGCAACAACGCACTCGCGTTCGCTTGCGCGGCCAGCGCGCGGTGTTCGCTGACGCAATGTTCGATCAACGTCGAGTACGCGCGCGCGATTGCCGCGTGTTTCTCGGGATGGGAATTGCGCCAGTATTGCCACAGGAAGGGCGCGACCTTGAGCAGCGCATCCGCGTGATAGCGGACGTCGAGCGACTGGTTGCGCGCATGGCGCAGCAATGTGCCGAGGTCGCGTGGAAACGCGTAAGGGTAGACGCCTTCGCGCTGGATCAGCCCGGCATTGCCGAACGAGGTCTCGTTGCCCGGCAGCTTGCGGTCCACCAGCGCGACTGCGCGCCCGCGCTTCTGAAGATGCACTGCAACCGACACGCCGACAATGCCCGCGCCGAGTACGACGGTATCGAATTTGACTGGTCTCATAGGCTGTATTTTCCACTTATCGGGCTGATCTTTCGCAACTGAATTTCTTGACTGGAGTAATGCGTGAGAATAGTTGCGCGTTCAACTGGATGACCGCGACGACGCATTGTCAGTCCGTGAATGAAGCCATCATCGCGTCTTTTCGACCATTCTCCAATAGGGTTTTATATTAATAATATAAATAGACGTGTGCATTTGTTTGTGTCGCTCAAATTTCCCGGCCTGGAAAAAATAAAGACTTGCGTTTTAAGCGGCTCAATGAGGCAGAGCTTTTCTCTTTCCATTTCTTTCCGAAACCGACGGGGACGTCACAGCGGATATCCTTGGAAGTACTACTTATCGCGCCAGCGTGCCGATACGTTACACGGATGAAACGTTTATACTTCGTCTGCCATTCGCCGCTGTAAGTAATACCGGGCACTCGCGAGGAAATTTCGCTGCTCAGTAAAGCTTGCGCAGCAATCGTCAGACATGAACGTGCACGGATGCAGCGTTACGGCTGCGATCCGCTGGTTCATGATTGCGTCCGTTCGTCATCTGTTTTGTTTGTCACTTGTCCGTCGCCGGACTGCCAACTGCCCGTTGTATCGCTGTACTTCGTCGAACGGCAACTTCACGCCGCGATAAATGCTGCGCGTCGTCAATCCATGGAAGCAATCGTAAATGGCGTCAGGGTAGACAGATTTTTTAAACATTATGGTAAGTAATCCGTAATAAATAGCAAATGACTGTGAATCGACGGGTGATCTGGCTGCGCTATGGCAGCGGTATGCGCACGTTCGAATGAATAACGTCCTCTGTTCGCGGACAGCGGCCTAGCAGACGCGCGAGCTTCGTCAGCAATGAACGCGATCATCGCGTTCGCCGGTTTCACCTCTCTCTGTAGTCAACAACGCCAAGGCGGGACGGCTTAGTTCGATCTTGCTCATCCTCGGGGATAACCTGCTTTTAGCGATACATACAGTCAATGACGAGTAACTTGAAACTCATGGGGGTTGCGGCAGCAACCGTGTTCGCGTGGTTTGGCGCGGAAAGCGCACACGCAGCGAGCACCATCACCGTGTCAGGTCTGCAATACACGTTGTGCGGACAGGAGAACGGCACCTGCAAATTCCTCGGCACCGGTTCGGTGGTGTTCGGCGCGGTTCCTCCCAACTCGCCTTCGGTGATGTTGACGGCGCCGCGCACGTTCAGCAACGGAGTCGGTTGCTATGTCGGCGCGGTTTCGCAGACCGATCCCGCGTACGGCTATGGAAAATCGTGCTGGGTAAGGGCGGTTGCCGCGAGTGGGACGCCTGCACCTGCGCCGGCACCTGCACCTGCACCGACGCCAACTCCCACCCCAACGCCCACGCCAGCCCCCGCGCCGACGCCTGCACCAGCACCAGCACCAGCACCAGCACCAGCACCAGCACCAGCACCAGCACCAGCACCAGCACCAGCACCAGCACCAGCACCAGCACCAGCACCAGCACCAGCTCCGACGCCAACGCCAACGCCAACCCCAACACCCACGCCCGCACCCGCCCCCACCCCCAGCCCCAGCACGTCGACGCTCTCATGCAGCGCGCCGACTCACACCGCGGGCGGCACCGCCAATGGCGTGATCAGCGCCGACACGCCGACCACCGACGGCCTGCGGATCTTCCAGAACAACGCACCGTTCAAGCTCGCGATCACGACGAACGCGCCGAGCGCGGACACGGTGGTCTGGTCGGTCGCGGACTCGAACGGCGCAATCAAGGCACAAGGCAGTTTTGCGGTCAGCACCGGCGTGCAGACCAATACGATTCCTTGCACGTCGACGTGGTCCGGGTATGGCGCGCTGACGGCGACGTTGCGCTCGAACGGCGGCACGCTGCCGATGAGCGGCACGCGTCCGACCGGCATCGCGACATTCGGCGTGTTGCCTAACCTCACGTCGGTGCTCGGCAACGTGACGTATGCGCATCAGGATCAGCATCGCTTCGGCATGCAGGGATTCAACGGCAATATCGCCGCGCTGCACGACCTGGGCATCTCGTGGACGATCGACGACCGTCAGGTGTCGGTCATGGAACCCAATGGTCCCAACACGTACACGCCTAACGTGAACGATCTGGATCCGTTCTACAAGGCCAATCCCGATCAGATGCGCATTGTTCGTCTCGACGGACTGCCGGCCTGGGATTCGAAGACCGGCCAGTTCAACGACAGCTACTACGCGCCGACGAACATGCCTGAGTTCCAGAGCTTCATGGCGCGAGTCGGCACGGATACCAGTCTGATTCGCTCTGCGTACTATCCGAACCAGCAGAGCAACTACTACCAGGTGACGTGGGAACCGAGCCTCGGCTGGGCGGACAGCGACGCGAATTTTGTCGCGATGTACAAGGCTGCGTATCAGGGCATTCATTCGACCGATCCGAACGCGGTCGTGATGGGCACGACCAACCCGTTCCCGTCGAATTGCGATACCTGTACGACCGGTTATCTGCAGAAGTTCGGCGCGCTGGGGTTGTGGAATTACATCGATGCAGTCTCGTCGCACGGCTACTGGAACGCGGGCACGTATCCGGCGCATCCGCCTGAGTTGCAGGACTCCGATCCGGATCCGGCGAACCAGGCGAATGCACTCGACAATCTGGTCGCGCAGTTGCGCTCGGTGATGCAGGCGGGCAAGCCGAACATGAAGCTCTTCTTCACCGAGGCAGGCACGAGCTACGACCCGGGCATCAATTACGGCTCGACGGGTCCGTCGCAGAACCAGTTGTTCGCTCATGCAGCGGTTGGCGTGCGTTCGCACATCATCGTGCTCGGCGGCGGCGCGCAGTTGACGACGCTGTTCTACGGCCCCGACTATCCGGGTGAAGTGGGATACGGCTCGTTCTTCGACCTGAGCGACGCACAAGGCGCGTACGGCGCGACGAATCTTTCGCCGAAACCGGAGGCCATGGCCTTCGCGACGATGACGCGCGCCCTCGACGGCACGAATACGCTGGGCCGGGTCAAGAATGCGCCGGCCGGTGTCTATGCGTACGCGTTCCAGCAACTCGGCAACGGCAAGGTCGTGACCGCGGCATGGGCGCACAGCAATGCGCAGTGGCCGGCGAGCAATGGCCTGTACAGCCAGACCTATTCGACCAGCTATTCGCTGCAGGTGGATAGCCCGGGTACGTCGGGCAATGTGACGAAGATCGACGGCTACGGCAACATCAGCACGCTTGCCTATACCAACGGTACGGCCACGTTGACGCTCACCGAAGTGCCGCAGTACATCGTGTCGGCCAACGCGACGCTGGCGAAGTCCAACGCGACGGCTCCGGTCGGTTACACCGGGCAATAAGCGCTGCAAGCGACCGGTGCGCCGCGGGTAGTATGCGTGGCGTGCCGGTCGATCTTCCGCATTCGATCTGAATGCCGCCGCGCGATATCGCGGTCGTGCATCTCGCACGGCCCTCGATTCCTCCACACCAGCCGTTCCCCCCACTCCTGGCCTCCAGCCGAAGCGATCGCATCCGGTCGTCATCCGGTCGATAAACAGGCCCTCGCGCCGATCCGCGATCCATCGAGTTTGCCCTGGGTAAAGAACCGTTATATTTTGCCGATATGCACGGTAGGCACCGGTTCGTTCATTGCACGCGCCGCCACCCACCTGATCCGTCCCGAAACCAACGATTGAATCCCAAGTGCGACGAACTCAGCTTGCCTCCCTGTTTTCCTGCTTGCTTGCCGGATTGCTCGGTCTGACGCTGTTATCGTTATGCGCGTGCAGGCAGCAAGACGAGACGTCGTCGAGTGCGGCCACGCCGGCGGTCACCACGATCACCGCGCTGATCTGGGCGCCGGACTGGCCGGAAGAAATGCTGCAGATCGCGGCCGAGTTCAGCAAGCTCAATCCGGACATTCGCGTGAACGTGCAGTTCATGATCGGCAATTCGGTCGAAGAGAACATCAAGCCGCGGATCGCTTCCGGTAACCTGCCCGATGTGGTCAGCGTCAATCCGAACGCTTATGCTGCTGAACTGGCGGATCAGGGCACGCTCGCGGATGTCGGGGCAACAGCCGCATGGCACAACATGCTCGACCCGCTGAAGGGCGACTGGACGAGCCGTCAAGGCAGAAGCTTCGGCATCTCCGGCGGCGTGGCGACAACCCTGATCTACTACAACGAGGACATGTTCGCGAAGGCGGGGATCAAGGCACTGCCGACTAATTTCCGCGAGTTCCTGAAGGCATGCGAGCAACTGAAGCGCGCTGGCTTTACGCCGATCGTGTGGAGCGGCGGATTCCCGAACATGCTCGGCAACGGCCCGTTCAGTTCTGGCTTTGCGAACAACGTGGTGGCTCACGAACCCACGTGGAAGCAGAAAATCGGCGAGGGCACGCTGAATCTGAACACGCCGCAGGTTGCGGACATTTTTGCGGGGCTTAAGCTGATACCCGAGCGCGGTTTCACGCAGGAAGGATTCATGGCGACGGATTACGATGAAGGCATACGCCTGTTCAAGGACGGTAAAGCCGCCATGGCTTTTCACGGCAGTTGGGCGGCGGGCCTGTTGCTGCATGGCAATCCGTTCGAGGTCGGCGTCTTCATTCCGCCGTGGAACGCACCCGGCGAGCGGGTCGTGCCGGTGATCGGCAGCGAAACCGGCTTCGCGGTGTGCGACACGCGCAACAAGGCGGCGTCGATGCGTTTTCTGGAGTTCATCGCCGGGAAAGGGTTTGCCATTCTGCAGAGAAAACGCCAGAACATTCCACCGTTCAAGCAAGTGCCGGGGACGATCGTGAGCGATCAGAAGATCGTCGACTATACGAACAGGGTCAGTCGTTATCCGGTCACCGCGAGCCCCTATTATTCGGTGTTCCCGTCCAACTCGATCGAGCGCCTGCACCGTTTGATGCAGGACGTGCTGTTCAGGAAGATCTCGCCCAGCCAGGCGGCCAGGCTGCTCGACGAGTCCGTCAAGCATGAAGCGAAGATGCATTACAAATGAGATCGCTCCTTGGCTTGCTGCGACGCGTTTTCGCGTACTTCTCGCTGGATTTGCTGCGCCGGGTCGAAATTCGTTACCGGCTGATCGCGGCATTCATCCTGCTTTCTTTGATACCAATACTGATTTCGGGCTACATATCGTACGTGGAGTCGACTGCGGCGATCAGGGAGAAGGCCGAAGTATTCTCGAAAGAGGTGGTCAAACAGGTATCCAGGAACATCTCGCTGCGGATGGAGCAGATCGAGACGGAAAGTAGTCTGGTGGTGTTGTCGGACCCTGTTCAGGGCGGTCTGACGAAGGTCGCGACCGGCAGCGCGAAAGAACAGAGCGAGGCGCGCGAGGAGATGACGCGGCTGCTGCTCGAGCATTACGGGTCGGTTAATTTCATCAATCAGAAATACATACTCGACACCACCGACCGGGTCATGGACACGCAAGCATTCGCGCAACTGACCCAAGGGGTGATGCGCCTCGTCAAGCAGGCGCCGGATCTCAGCGGCCGGCCCTACTGGGGCAGTTACGACAACGGCGCAGGGCAGCAGAATCTCGGGATGGTGCGCGCGATCATCGGCAAGAGCAATAACCGGCAGATCGGCAATCTGGTGCTGGTGATCAGCCCTGAACACTTCTCAACGATTTTTAATGACGTCGCGTTGGGAAGCGGCACCGAGATCTACGTTCTCGACGCGAGCAATAGCAAACTGATCGCGCGAGCCGACGGATCGTCCGCGAACGCAGATCGATCGGCCGAGCCGGGTCTCGTCAATAAGATCGCGAATAGCGCGCCATTCGGCGAGCCGAGCGGCTTTGTCGACTTCGAAGGCCGGCACGCGGGACGCTATTTCGCCGCCTACACGAACATTCCCGGCACCACGTGGTATGTGGTCAGCACGGTCGCCGAAAAGAAGCTGATGGCCGAAGCGCAGTCGGTGCGCAACCAGATCGTGCTGGTCGGCATCTCCGGTTTCCTGCTGTCGATTTTTCTCGCGTACTTCATCTCGTACAGTATTTCGGCGCCGCTCATCGAACTGGTGCGGAAAATGCACGATAGCGGCAACGACGCGGGCGCCGAAGCAGACTCAGAAGCAGACTCAGAAGCAGACGCACAGGCGGAACAGAACATTCATGCCGGTGCAAAAGACGAACTCGGCAGGCTGGCGCAACGCTTCGAGAGAATGAGCGCGGCGATGCGGCAGAAGATCCAGAAGATCAACGAGATCAACGCGTCGCTTGAGCAGACCGTCATTACGCGCACGATGGAACTCGTCAGTCGCGAACAGGAGTCGCGCACGCTGATCGAGAATTCGCCGGATACGATCACTCGCTACGACCGCGACTTGCGCCGCACGTACGCCAATCCCGCGTTCTGCACGTCGGCCGGATTCAATCTTGCTGAATCGCTCGGCAAGCGGCCCTCCGAAGTTCCGGGCGGCTCGAATGCGCTGATCTACGAGAAGAAGATCGGCGAGACCATTGCCAGCAGAAAGAGCACGCAATTCGAGCTGCGATGGCTCAGCAAGGATGGCCACGAGCAATGCACGCATATCCGCCTGACGCCGGAGATCGACGGATCGGGTGAAGTGAGTTCGGTGCTCGCGGTGGGCCGCGATTTGTCGGACCGGATGGCATTCGAGGCGACGATCTGGAAACAGGCCAATTTCGACGCACTGACGCATTTGCCGAACCGGCAAATGTTCCATGACCGTCTCGACGACAAGGCGCGCATGTCGCATCGCTCAGGCCGGCCGATGGCACTGATGCTGATCGACCTCGATCGCTTCAAGGAGGTCAACGATTCGCTCGGGCACGATACCGGCGACATTCTGCTGATCGAAGCCGCAAAGCGCATCACCGCATGCGTGCGTGAATGCGATACCGTCGCCCGCCTCGGCGGCGACGAGTTCACCGTGATTCTGCCGGAACTCGACGACACCGAAACCGTCGAGCGGATCGCACGGACGATCATCGACAAGCTGGCCGAGCCGTTCAGGTTCGGTACGGAGGAGGCCTTTATTTCCGCCAGTGCCGGCGTCACGCTGTATCCGACTGATGCCCGCGAACTCGACGTGCTGTTCAAGAACGCCGACCAGGCGATGTACGCGGCGAAAAATGCCGGCCGCAACCGTTTCAGCTATTTCACGCCCGACTTGCAGGTCGCGGCGGAAAGGCGCCTGCGTCTCACAAGCGATCTGCGCGTCGCGTTGCAGAGCGAGCAGTTTCACGTCTATTACCAGCCTATCGTCGATCTCGCGACCGGCGAGGTCTGCAAAGCAGAGGCGCTGATCCGCTGGCTGCATCCGGAGCGCGGGATGATCAGTCCGCTCGACTTCATTCCGCTGGCCGAAGACACGGGGCTCATCGTACCGATCGGCGATTGGGTGTTCAGGCAGGCGGTGCGGCAGGTGCGCGACTGGCGTAGCCGCTTTCATCCGTCGTTTCAGATCAGCGTGAACATGTCGCCGGTGCAGATTCGTCAGGATAGCCTGGTATGCGAACAGTGGTCCGAATCGCTTCTTCGCGAAGGAATGCCCGGACAGAGCATTGCGGTGGAAATCACCGAAGGCCTGCTGCTGGATGCCGAATTGAACGGCAAGCTGCTGATCTTCCGCGACGCGGGGATACGTGTGTCGATCGACGACTTCGGAACCGGCTATTCGTCGCTCGCCTATCTGAAGCGTTTCGACATCGACTATCTGAAGATCGACCGTTCGTTCGTGCACAACCTGGGCTCGGACGGCGACAACCAGGCGCTGTGCGAGGCGATGGTGGTGCTTGCGCACAAGCTCGGCTTGAAAGTGATTGCGGAAGGTGTCGAGACGGACGAGCAACGCGACTTCCTGCGCCATATCGATTGTGACTACGCACAGGGCTTTTTGTATTCCGCGCCGGTTTCGGCGGAGCAATTCGAGAAACTTATCTGGCCGAAACTCGAAGCAAAGTCCGCAGCCAGGCCCGATAACCAGCGCTGCGAAACCGCTTAGCGCGGGTCACGTATCCGGCAGCGCGGATTTCCCGCGCGAGCCGCGTCGCGGTTTCGGCTCGACGCCCACGCGCGGGTCGCGCGCGAGCACGAGCGCTGTCATCTGTTGCGCGACGGTTTCGAACGCGGGATCGTCTTGCGGCACATAAAGCCATTTACGCAGTACCGGATGCGGCTGCAACGCAGGCATTTCGTCGATGAGCGCGCGATGGCGTTCCTGCGACGTGCACACCAGCAAGCCGTTCCACGGTTTGGCGCGATCGGCGGCGACGAGGCATAGCAGGCCGTCGATATAAGCGGCGTCGCTACCGAACATGCGCTTGCTGACGTAAGTCGGCTCGCGCTCGAATGCGTCGAAAATCCAGAGCAGCGAATTGCGGACGGAAGAAGGCATTGGCGTGAGGTATCCGGCAATAGGAGGCAGGTTTCAGCCTCCATCTTAATTGCCTCGTCCCTTCAGTTAAAGCCAGCTTTCCAGGCCTCAACGATCGCCTGTTACGCGCGCAGCACCGATTTCAGACGGCCCAGTTCGGCGGGGCGCGTATAGGTTCGGTATAACTCGCCGACCGTACCGATCGCGAGCGCCGGTTTGAGCGTTGCGCCCGGCAGCGCGTCGGTGATCCAGGTGAGCGCGTTCATATCGCGCTGCGCCGCATGTATCGCAGCAGTGAGCGCAGTAAGAGCCCGTTCTGCCGAGTGTCCCCCCAAGTCGACGAAGCAGTTTTCGAAAGGGTGTTTCGTTGCACCGTCGACGCGTGTGGCTGACTTTCGAATGTCCAAATCGATCTCCGATGAGCGTTGCCATTCCTGTATAGCAACTCAATGTGACGATTTTTCGTGATGTTCGCGGCGCGTGATGGGCCGCAATCGATCACTGACTACCCGCACAAAATACCGCCCATTTCTTTCATATACATAACGACCTGAGGTCGTACTCCGCGCAATCAAGCCGAAAACCGCGCTGTCGTGAGTGTCATCGCTCCGCGCTTGATCACAAAAATGAAAGGGAGTATAAATGCGATCCGTTCTCAAATGAGAATTATTGTCATTTGAGAAGTGACAATTCATATTTATCTTTTTTCAGCATCGACCTCGGGGAATTCATGACAAACGCTGTGCCACACCGACGCCCACATCGGAGCGCGCGAACCAGGACGTTCGAGCTTCCGCGTGTATTTTGTGCCGCGACGGTGCTCATCTCGGCAGCCTGGCCAGTAGTCAGTCATGCCGCGGCAGAGCTTGCGGCAGATCCGGTATCGGGCGCGTCGGCACCTTCCGCCACGCCCGCAACTGCACCGCCGAGTAATGCGAGTATTGCAAGTAATGCAGGCAGTGCGGACGCCGCCACAGGCGCCACGCTCAAAGCAGTCGACGTCAACGCGACGAAGAACGCGCAGCAAGCCAGCCCGTTCGCGCCGAAGACAGTCGATACCGCACAATACCGCGGACTGGATACGCTGGACGTTCCCGCCACCGTCAACGTGGTGACCGGCGATCTGCTGAAAGCCCAGGCGGCGAGCGGCCTGTACGACGCGCTGCGCAATGTCGCCGGAGTCGTGCGTCAGCAATTGAGCGGTATCGCGTACGACCAGTTGTCGATCCGCGGTATCGCGCTCGACAACCGCAACAGCTATCTCCTCAACGGTGTGCTGCCGATCGATAACAACATCTGGATGCCGATGGAGGACAAGGATCATGTCGAGGTTCTGAAGGGTGCCTCCGCGTTGTACTACGGGTTCACGGTTCCGGCCGGCGTCGTCAACATGGTCACGAAGCGTGCGGGCGCTACGCCGGTGACGAGCGTTTCGGCACTCGTGGATTCGCACGGTTCAGTCGGCGCGAAGGCCGATGTCGCGCGCCGCTTCGGTGCGGACAATCAGTTCGGAATCCGTGTGAATGCGATGGACGAGCATCTCGAGACGCCGATCGACGGCGACCGCGGTTATCGCAAGTTCGAAAGCGTCGCGCTCGACTGGCAGGCGACGCGGCGCCTGTCGTTCAAATACGATCTCGAGCATATCGACGAGCGCGTGGCCGAGCAGGCCGGCATCACGCCGCAGGCTGCGGTCAAGGGCGTGATCACGCTGCCGAGACTGCCGGATGCGTCGACGCTGCTGTCGCCGAACGACAAGAAAACCAGCGCGACGGCCACCAGCCAGTTGTTTCGCGCGGACTATCTGATCTCCGACAACTGGAGCGCGAACGTCTCGCTCGGGCAGTCGATCACGCAGCGCGACCGCTGGTTGTGGATCATGCAGAAGTACAACGTGAACACGGGCGCGGGTACGTTGCAGGGCAGTAAGCAGAATGGTCAGTTCTACGAGAGCAAGATCGTTCGGGCGGAAATGAATGGCAATTTCCACACCGGCAGCGTGAATCACGATGTCACCTTCGGCGTGTCGCAGACCTGGCAATTCCAGCCCGATTTCACGACGTTGTACTACACGGCGGCTCAAAACCTTTATTCGCCGATCAGCATCACGAACCTCACGCCGGCGGGTTCGAAGGCTTTCTACGCACAGCACGCCAGCAACGCGGGTGCGTATGCGTTCGATCGCATCGACCTCACGCAGAACCTGCAATTCACGCCCGGCGTGCGCTATTCCGCTTACCACGCAACTCAGGCCTTCACGGCGACGCAGGACGTTCATCGTACGTCGCCGTCCGCCAGTCTGCTGTACAAGCTGACGCCGCAGACCAGCGTGTACGCGAGCTATATCGAGGGGCTCGAATCCGCGGGCAGCGCGCCGGCTACCGCAGCGAACGCGTACCAGATGTTGCCGGCCGCGGTCAGCCGCCAGGAGGAGTTGGGTGTGCGGCATCGCTTCGGCAACGATTCGCTGGTGTCGATCGCGTTGTTCCAGATTCGTCAGCCTTCTGCGAGTGCCGATGCAAACAACGTGTATGCACTGAACGGCTTGGGCCGTTATCGCGGTGTCGAGTTTTCATATCAGGGCGACGTGACGCGCGATCTGTCCATCGTCACGACCGGCATGTGGCTGAATGCCGAACTCGTCGACAGCACGGATCCGACTACGCTTGGCAAACGCCCGGAAAACACGCCGAGCTACACAGGCAGTGTGTTCCTGAACTATCGGGTACCGCAACTCACGGGCCTGTCGTTCAACGGCGGCGCTTATTTCGTCGGCTCGCGTCCGATCAACAACGCGAATCAGGCGACCATTCCCGGCTACACGCTGTTCTCCGCCGGTGCGCGTTATTCGACGAAAATTTTCGGCAAGGGCGCGACGTTCCAGTTGAACGTCGACAACGCGTTCAACAAACACTACTGGGCGTCGGCCGGGTCGAGCCAATTGGGCATCGGGCTGGAACGCACGTTCACGCTTACGTCGACGATCGATTTTTAAGCTTCGTCACAGCCGAATGCGGTTTTTTATAAAGGATTTTTCGATGTCCGTTTTTTCGAGCCATGATGTTTCCCGATTCAGGCGCCCGGTTGCGGTATCGCGTTCGCGTCGCAACACGTTTGCCGCGCTGGCCCTCGTCGTTGCGGCGATCTGCGAACTGAGCGGCGGTGCCGCAGCCTATGCGGCGGGCGGCAACGCGTCGGCCTCTTCAGTCACCGACCACAAGAAAGTGCTATACGTGACGCGGCTCACGCATCGCGATCGCGAAGAGGACGACAAGGTTCGCGCGCATCTCGAACAGCGCGGGATGGTCGTCACGATGGTCGATCAGAGCGGCCCGGTCAGCGCCGCGCAAGGCGAGGACCTGGTGATCATCTCGTCGGTCGTCAGTGCGCGGGATATGGTGGGCACCGCGTTTCGGGACGTGCCCGTGCCGTTGCTGACCTGGGAGTCGGACCTGTTCGACTCGTTGCGCTTCACCGGCCAGAAGAAGGGAGAAGACTTCGGCACGCTGGACAAGGAGCATTACATCAACGTGGTCAACGCACCGAGCCCGCTCGCGGGCGGCGTTCCTGCGGGCAAGCGCTGGGTCTATCCCCGCGACGATGAAATGGGCTGGGGCAAGCCGGCGCCAGGCGCAACCGTCATCGCGACGTTACCGGGCGAGCCCACCCGCGCGGTGATGTTTGCGTACGAAAAGGGCGCGACGATGGATTACGACTTCATTGCGCCCGCGCGCCGGGTCGCGGTGTTTCTCGGCAATCGCACGTTCGAAAAACTGAGTGCCGACGGCGCGACGCTATTCGATGCCGCGCTCGATTGGGCGGTCGGCACGCCTGCCACGCCTGTCACGGCGGCCGCACAGTAACGCAGCTCGGCCGTCCGAGTTCGATCCGCGGGTTCTGCTACAGCATCGCAGAATCCGCAATATCGAAAGCGGGAATTCTTGTTTGGTTATGACGAGATGCTTCGTTAGCATGCGGCCTTTAGGTCGTTGCCCGATCGATATCCGTTTGCGCATGGTTTTTCCGTGGCACGCCGGTGACGGGCAACGTTTGTCGCATGACTTTGAACGGCGCGTCCGCCTCCGATATGCCAAGCCTCGATGTTCCCGCTGCCACGCACGCGGCCCGCAGCGTGACCCAAACTCTGGCCGCCGCGATCTCCCAGTCGGTTCCTCGTGAAGACGCGCGCGCGATTGCAGCGGCGCGACGCGGCATTCTCGACTTCCTCGCCGCGGCCTTCGCCGGTGCAAGCGACAGCGGCTACCGCAAACTGCTGGGTGTCAGCGGCCACGATTCGCGTGGCGACGCTTCCGTGATCGGTAGCGCGGTGCGCGCTTCGGCGCAACAGGCCGCGTTGCTCAACGGCTACGCCGGCCACGCGCTCGACTACGACGACGTTCACAGCAGCGTGCGCGGCCATCCGTCCACGGTGCTGCTGCCCGCGCTGTTCGCGCTGGCGCAAACGCGCGGCAGCAGCGCGCTCGACTTGCTGGACGCCTATGTGGTCGGCGTCGAAACGATGGCGCGCCTCGGCCTCGCGCTGGGCAGCCGTCATTACGAACAGGGCTTTCATAACACCGCGACGCTGGGCACGCTCGGCGCGGCCGCGGCGGCCGCCTATCTGTTGAAGCTCGATGCCGACGCGATCGAAAACGCGCTGGGTCTTGCGGCCACGCAGTCGGCCGGTTTGCGTGTGCAATTCGGCAGCGAAGCAAAACCGCTGCACGCGGGTCTCGCCGCACGCGCGGGTGTGTTTTCCGCCGAACTCGCCGCGGCGCGTTTGCACGGGTCGCCCGATGCGCTGGATGGCCCAATCGGTTTCTTCGGTGTATTTAGCGGCGGCGCGGCGCAACTCGAACGCGTCAACGACGGCTGGGGCGCGCGCTGGCAAATCGACACGCCGGGTCTGTACTTCAAACCGTGGGCGTGCTGCACGGCGACGCACTACGCGGTGCATGCCGCGTTGACGTTGCGCGACGCGCATCGCGTGACGCCGGCGGACATTGCCAGCGTCACGGTCACGTTTCCGCCCGGCGGCGACACGCCGCTATCGAATCAATTGCCGTCGACCGGTCTCGAAGCGCGATTCAGCGTGGAATACGCGGTGGCCGCCGCGTTGACGGACGGCTCGCCAGGCGTCGCCACGTTCGCCGACGTGCCGGTACGCGACGACCTGAGCGCGCTTGCCGCGCGCGTCGCGCGTCGTCACGACGAAAGCGCGCCGCGTGCTTCGACCGATCCCGCCACGCGTTTTTCCACTGTCGAGATCGCGCTGCATAACGGCACGGTGCTGACGCACAAGACCGATCGCCTCTACAGCGCCGAAGATCTGCCCGCCAAATTCGCGGACGCCACCGGCCGCGACGAACGCGTCGCGTTCGTGCCCGCGCACGTCGAGTCGATGCAAAGCGCCGCCGACCTCGCCACTCTTTTCAACGTCTTCGCACAGATCACCGTATGACATCGACTACTCGCAACGCCGCCACGCGGCAGATGCGCCTCGGGCTCTTCATTCAGGGCGCGGGACATCACGTCGCCGGCTGGCGTCATCCCGACGCGCAGGCCGGCAGCGAAAATCTCGCGCTGATGCAGCGCATCACGCAAACGGCCGAGCGCGCCAAATTCGACATGGTTTTTCTCGCCGACGGGCTGACGAGCGGACCGGACGCGCATCCGTCGATGGCGATGCGGCTCGAACCGCTGTGCCTGCTCTCCGCGCTCGCGATGGGCACGCGTCACATCGGTCTCGCGGCGACTGCTTCCACCACGTATAGCGAGCCGTATCACGTGGCGCGCTCGTTCGCGTCGCTCGATCATCTGAGCGGCGGCCGCGCGGCCTGGAACGTGGTGACCACGTCGTACGATCGCACCGCTGCGAATTTCACGCGCGGCAATCATCCGGACCACGCATTGCGCTACGAGATGGCGGGCGAATTCGTCGACGTCGTGAAAGGGCTGTGGGACAGCTGGGACGACGACGCGGTGGTGAAGGACAAGGAACGCGGCGTCTATTTCGATCCCGCAAAAGTGCACACGCTGGATCACAAAGGGCAGTTCTTCTCGGTGAGAGGCCCGTTGAATTCTTCGCGTCCGCCGCAGGGTCATCCGGTGGTGATTCAGGCTGGTTCGTCGGGTCCGGGCCAGGATCTCGCCGCGCGCACCGCCGAGGTGGTGTTCACCGCGCAGCAGACGATCGAGGAAGCGCAGGTTTTCTACCGCGACCTCAAAGGCCGCCTGCCGAAGTTCGGTCGCGAAGGCGATCAACTGCATGTGATGCCGGGCGTGTTTCCGGTGATCGGCAGAACCGAGCAGGAAGCGAAGGACAAGTACGCGCAATTGCAGCAATGGATCGATACGTCGGGCGCATTGACTCTGCTGTCCGACCGTCTCGGTCACGACGTGTCGAAGTATCCGCTCGACGGTCCGTTGCCGGATCTGCCGGAATCCGATCAGCTCAAGAGCCGCGCGAAACTGCTGACCGATCTCGCGCGCCGCGAGAATCTGACGTTGCGCGAACTGTATTATCTGGTGGCAGGCGCGCGCGGGCATCGGATCGTGTGGGGCACGCCGGTGCAGATCGCGGACGCGCTCGAAGAATGGTTCGTCGGCGAGGCGGCCGACGGCTTCAACATCATGCCGCCGTATTTCCCGGGCGGCCTCGACGACTTCGTCGAACTGGTGGTGCCGGAATTGCAGCGGCGTGGGTTGTTCCGCACCGAATATAGCGGTACGACGTTGCGCGATCATCTTGGATTGCCGCGGCCGGCGAGTCGTTACGCGGCGGAGCAGGGCTAGAAACGGCGGAAGGTGGGTAGCACAAAAAAAACGGCGTCCGCAAAACGGACGCCGTTTTTGCATTCGCGCGGTCCGCTTTAAATCGCGAAGCTGCTCAAATCGAGTTTCACCGGCGTCGTGCTGTGCGCGTGCGCCTGTACTTCGCGCGCGGCGTCCGGCGCCGTCTGCGTGTGCGCGAGAAACGCGCGCGTGCGCGGACTGGCTGGCGCACGAAACAACCGCTCGGCCGGCCCGTGTTCGACGATCACGCCGGCCTCGGTGAAATACACCGTATCGCTGACTTCCTCGGCGAAACGCATTTCGTGCGTGACGAGCACGCAGGTCATGCCGTCTTTCACCAGATCGCGAATCACGGTCAACACTTCGCCGACGGTCTCAGGATCGAGCGCGGACGTCACTTCGTCGAACAGGATCAGATCGGGTTGCATTGCGAGCGCCCGCGCAATCGCGACACGCTGTTGCTGGCCGCCCGACAGTTCGCCCGGATACGCATGCGCTTTGTCCGAGAGCCGCACCTTCTTCAGCAGATCGTACGCGGTGCGTGTCGCGCTGGCTTTATCGCGGCCCAGAATACGCACCGGCGCGACCACGAGATTGTCCAGCACGCTCAGATGCGGAAACAGGTTGTACTGCTGGAACACGAAGCCGACGCGTTTGCGTAATTCGATCTCGTCGCGTTCGGAAGAAAGACGGTCGACGCGCGTGCCGTCCACTTCGATTTCGCCGTGCTGCGGACGCAGCAGGCCGGTGATGCAGCGCAGGATCGTCGACTTGCCCGAACCCGACGGCCCGATGATCGACACCGCCTGACCGCGGAACACGTCGAGATCGATGCCTTTGAGCACCGGGTTAGCACCGAACGACAGATGCACGTCGCGCAAGCGGACCAGCGGGCGCGCGCCGGCGGGCGAGGTTTCAACTGAAGGCATAGCGTTTCTCGAGAAGACGGGTGAAGCGCGCGATCGGATAGCAGTAAGCGAAGAACAGCGCGAGCACGGCGAAATAGACGACCACCGTGAAATCCGCACGCGCGACGGTATTGCTCGCAACCTGCGCGGTATCCAGCAGATCGTGAACGCCGACTAGCGACGCGAGCGCCGTTGCCATCGTAATGCTCGCGTAGAGGTTCATCCACGGCGGCAGCATGCGCTTCACGCACTGCGGCAGAATGATCCAGCGAAACACCTGTGTGCGGCTGAAGGCGAGCGAGCGCGCGGCGTCCCACTGCGCGTGCGGAATCGACTGGATCGCGCCGCGAAACAGTTCGGCGAAGTTGGCGCTCGCGGGCAATGCAAGACCGAGCGTCACCTTGAACCAGTCGGGAAACGGCACGATATGCTGGCCGAACGCGATTTCGAAAGGGAACACGTAGGTCGAAAAGTAAATCAGCACGAGCAGCGGCGCATTGCGAAACACCTGCACATAGCTGCGAGTGAGCGCGCGCACGATCCACAGCGGCGACAGCAGCAACGGCCCGAGCACCAGACCGGCGAGCGTGCCCAGCGCGATCGCCAGCAAACTGATTTCGATGTTGACCCACAGCGATTTGACGAGCGCGGGTGTCCATGTGACGAGTGCGGAGAGCGTCGGATTGCGAGACCCCTGCACCAGCCACGCGACGAGCGCGAGCGCGACCGCCACGCCGATTACGGCAGCCACGCGCTTTCCTCCGCGTGCCGGCGGCGAAAGCGTACTAGTGGCCATAGCCGGGTATCCTCAGGCGACCTTCGAGCCAGCGCCCCGCGCGATTGATCGCGAAAGTCAGCGCGCCGAAGAACAGCAGAATCAGGATCATCAATTCGAGCACGTTGTCGCGCTGCGTCCAGATCATGATCGACGCATACGTGATGTCGCCGACCGCGATCGCCGAAGCGACCGTGGTCATTTTCACCAGATCCACCATGTTGTTGACGAGCGCGGGCAGCGCGAAACGCAGCGCGAGCGGCAATTGCACGCCCCACAGGCGCTGACGCCGGCTATAGCCGAGCGATTGCGCCGCTTCGAGCGTGGTGCGCGGCACCGCTTCGATACCGGCGCGCAGCGCTTCCGCGTGAAACGCGCCCTTATGCAGCGAGATCACGATCGCGCTCCAGATGAACGGTGTCAGCGGATTGCCGCCCAGGTTGCGCAACGCCTCGCTGATCAGCATGTTCAGCACGAGAAACGCGCAGAACAACTGAACGAGCGTCGGCGTATTGCGGGTAATTTCGACGAACACGCGGGCAGGGCGCGCAAGCGCCGCGCGCGGCGACGTGAGCATGGCCGCGAGCACGACGCCGGCGAGCAGACTGCCGACGGCGGTCACCAGCGACAATTCGAGCGTGACCAGCATCCCATGCAGGAACGACGCGAGTTCGTCCGGCGCGAGTACGAAGCTGTAGTTCAGCCCGATCTTGCCGATCGCGTCGACGAGACCGGTCGCGGCATGCGAGAGCGTGTCAGCAGCGGACACGCTCATGCACCTTGTGCCTTCAGCTTCGTGTGCAGATCGAGCACGGCCTGCGACGGTTGCATGCCGTTCTTGTGTTCGACGTCGATCAGCCAGCCGCTGCGGTGCCAGTCCTGGACGATTTTATCGAGCGCGTTCTGCGTGTCCGTTTCGCCCTTGCGAACCCAGATCACCGAAGGCGACGGAATCAGTTCGTTCGAAACGGGGATCGTGTAGTCCTTCCAGTCCGGATTGTGCGCGACGAGCAGGCGCAACGTCGGCGCGACGTGCACCGCCGCTACGCAGTTGTTGCCGCGCAGTGCGAGCAGCGACTCCGGTTGTCCGCGAAAAGCCTTGACCTGTGCGCCGTACTGTTCGGCGAGCGGCTTCGTATAGTTGCTGCCCTGCGACACGCACACGGGTTTGCCGCGCACGTCGTTCCATGTCTTGATGCCGCTGTCCTTACGCGTGATCAGCGCGCCGCCGATCTCCTCGAACGGCGTGGGCGGGTAAGAGAAGATTTCCGCGCGTTCCTTCGTGACTTCCATATTGGCGATCAACGCGTCGACCTTGCCCTGCTGCAGGAACTGCACGCGGTTCGACGGCTGCACCGGCGTCAATTCCACGTCGACGCCGAGGCGCTTCGCGACGTCGTTGGCGAGATCGACGTTGAAACCGACCGGTTTTTGCGTCGCCGGATCGAGCGAGCCGAACGGCGGCCCGGACAGGATCACGCCGACCACGATCTTGTGGCGCTGATGAATCCGGTCCAGCGTGCTGTCGGCATGCGCGACGCTCGCGCCGAATGCGGCGAGCAGTGCGACGGCGCGCAAGGTGCGGTTAAGGAGTGTGCGGGTCGGTCGGCTGAACATGAATGAGAAAGTGGGGCTGGAGTCTGTTGGGATCGCACATTCTCGGCATTGCGGACGCAAGAAAGAACCAAGGAATTTTCATACCGTTATCTGAATGCGCGCAAAGCTGGACGATTTGGATGTCGCAGCGTCGTATTCGTCAACGTGACGCGAGCGCTCTAAAAATAGCGCTGCGAGTGGAATATCGATCGGCGGAATTGTCGGTTGGAAATGCCGATATGCCGTTTCTATAATCGGCCATCCTATTGGAATCGCGTGTCATGTAACGGCCTCGACGGGCGCTTCACGCGCGCTGGCCGCGTCATCGGCACCGACACGAGGCCGGAGGCCCGAACCATCATGTCCACCCAGTTCGAATCGATCGCGACGCGCGGCGCGGCCGTCGCCGCGGGCGAAAGCGAGGCCCGCCGCGCGGCTCCCACGCTCCGTTTTTCACGCGGCGTGCTGATCGCCGGCCTCGCGGCGCTCGCATGGCTCGGCGGCGCGGCGTTGACCGAATGGTGGCCAAGTCTCGACGACTGGCCATATACGAAACAATTGATAGCACTGAAACTGGTGCTGGCGGTATTCGCGATCGGGACTGCCATTGCCGGCTACCGCAACGAACCGGCTCGCGCGAATGCACCGGTGACGCGCACCGGCGCGTGGCTCGGCGCGATGCCCTGGCTGCTCGCGCTGGCGCTCGGCGTGAGCGCGTGGGAAGCCGTCACCGCGCAACTCGAATGGCTGCCGCGGCCGTTTTTCGCGCCGCCACAAGCGCTGATCGGCGTCTACGCAGACGACTATGCGCGGCTCGGCACGAGCGTGCTGCATTCGTTCGGTCTGCTGGCGTATGGCTATGTGCTCGGCGCGGCCGTGGGCTTTATCACAGGTGTGAGCATCGGCTGGTCGCAAGCGGTCAGCTACTGGGTGCATCCGGTGCTGCGGCTGATCGGCCCGTTGCCGGCCACCGCGTGGCTGCCGCTCGCATTCTTCTTCTTTCCGTCGAGCTTCAGCGCGAGTGTCTTCCTGATCGCACTGGCCACCGCGTTTCCGGTGACGGTGCTGACGTGGTCGGGTGTCGCCGGCGTCAATTCGGCCTTTTACGACATTGCCCGCACGCTCGGCGCGCGGCCGAGCTTTCTGATTCTGCGCGTCGCGATTCCGGCGGCGCTGCCGTCGGTGTTCGTCGGGCTGTTCATGGGTCTGGGCGCGTCGTTCTCGGTGCTGATCGTCGCGGAAATGATGGGCGTGAAAGCCGGGCTCGGCTGGTATCTGCAATGGGCGCAGGGGTGGGCCGCGTACGCGAACATGTATGCGGCGCTGCTGGTGATGGCGCTGATGTGTTCCGGCCTGATCACGTTGCTGTTTCGTGTGCGTGACCGTCTGCTCGCATGGCAGAAAGGATTGCTCAAATGGTAGCCGTACCCGAAGTGTTGAATCGGTCCGTTCCCGCGCCGTCGGTTCGCGACGGCGCACGTATCGACGTCACGCACGTCAGCCATCGGTTCGCGCTGCGCGGCGCCGCATTGCCGGTGTTGCAGGACGTCAGTTTCAGCGTCGAGCCCGGCGAATTCGTTGCGTTGCTCGGACCGAGCGGCTGTGGCAAATCCACGTTGCTGCGTCTCGTCGCTGGCCTCGACAAGCCGACCGAAGGCAGCTTGCAGGCCGATGGCGCTGCGATCGCGGGCCCCGATCCGTCGCGCGTGGTGGTGTTTCAGGACCCGACCTTGTATCCGTGGCGTACGGTGCGCGGCAATGTCGGGATCGGCCCGCAGGCGCAGCGCAAGCGGTTCGCGCGGCGCGCCGGTCCGCAGTATGAACGAGCCGAGCAACGGATCGACGCGGCGTTGGAACTCGTCGGCCTGAGCGAATTCGCCGAAGCGTTTCCGCATCAACTGTCCGGCGGGATGGCGCAGCGTGTCGCGTTGGCGCGCGCGCTCGTCAACGATCCGGCGCTGCTGGTGCTGGACGAACCGTTCGGCAAGCTCGATTCGCTCACACGCATCCGCATGCAAGGCGAGCTGGCGCGACTCTGGCAGGACGCGCGCTTCTCCGTGCTGCTGGTCACGCACGACGTGGAGGAGGCGCTGCTGCTCGCCAATCGCGTGATCGTATTCAGCGAGCGGCCGGCACGCGTGATTGCCGAGGTGCGCAACGACGCGCCGTATCCGCGCCATCGCGACGATCCGAAACTGGTGGCCTTGCGTCGCGAAGTGCTGGCGCAACTCGGGCTCGACACCTGAACGAAGCATAGAAGCAAAACTAACAACGACCAAACAACAACCGACAACGACCTCTGGAGCCGCACATGAATCCCTACGATGAATCTCCGCTGAGTCCCGCGCGCCGCGCGTGGCTGCGCAAAACCGCGTGGACCGCGGGCGCGGCGGCGCTCGGCGGCGCGTCGCTGCTGCCGGCTTCGCTGGCGCTCGCGCAGACGCCGCTCAAACCGCTGAAACTGTCGTGGAATGCGGGCGCGATCTGTACCGCGCCGGTGGCCGTTGCGGAGAAACAGGGCTTCTTCCAGAAGCACGGCTTGCAGGTCGAACTGGTGAATTACTCGGGCTCGACAGACCAGTTGCTCGAAGCGATCGCAACCGGCAAGTCCGATGCGGGCGTCGGCATGGCGCTGCGCTGGATCAAACCGCTGGAGCAGGGCTTCGATGTGAAGCTGACAGCCGGCATTCACGGCGGCTGCATGCGTTTGCTGGCCACGCGCGCGTCGGGCATCGTCGACGTGGCGGGTCTGAAGGGGCGCACGATCGGCGTGAGCGACATGGCGAGTCCGGCCAAGAATTTCTTCGCGATCGTGTTGAAGAAGATCGGCGTCGATCCGGAGCGCGACGTGAACTGGCGGCAGTATCCGGCGAACCTGCTGGGCCAGGCGCTGAAGAAGGGCGAAGTGCAGGCGATCGCGGATGGCGACCCGACCATCTGGACGATTCGCGAAGACGACCATCTGTACGAGGTATCCAACAACCTGTGCGGCGAATACCAGACCCGCGCGTGCTGCGTGCTCGGCGTGCGCGGCTCGCTGGTGCGCAAGGACCGCGCGACCGCGCAGGCGTTGACGCAGGCATTGCTCGACGCAACCGAGTGGACCGCCAATCATCCGGCCGAAGCCGCGGCGATTTTCTCGCCGTACACGCCTTCCGCCGACGTGAACCAACTGGCCGCGATGCTCAGGAGTCACACCGATCACCATCATCCGGTGGGCGACGCGTTCAGGAAGGAAATCTCGCTCTATGCGGACGACCTGAAAGCCGTTGGCGTGCTCAACAGCGGCACCGATTCGAACCGCCTCGCCGACCGGGTGTTCTCGAACGTGCTGGCGTAAGTAAGCGTGAATGGTGTGCTGTTGCTGTCAGGCTAAATCAACGAGGCGATAGAGACTCAATTCGCCGGCAACTGGAACACGGCCACCACATCGCTCATGCGCGTGGCCTGTTCCTCGAGCGATACCGCGGCTGCCGCGGCCTGCTCGACCAATGCCGCGTTGCGCTGCGTGACTTCATCCATCTGCGAGACGGCCTTGTTGACCTGCTCGATCCCATCGCTTTGTTCTTCGGAGGCGGCCGCAATCCCGGCCATGATGTCTGTCACGCGACGCACCGCGTCGTTGATCTCCGTCATCGTCTTTCCTGCGCGGCCCACCAGTTCCGTTCCGTTACCCACCCGGTCGACCGATTCGCTGATCAGCGTTTTGATTTCCTTGGCCGCCGACGCGCTGCGTTGAGCCAACGTGCGCACTTCGCCCGCCACCACCGCAAAACCGCGGCCTTGCTCGCCTGCGCGCGCCGCTTCGACGGCCGCGTTCAACGCGAGAATATTGGTCTGGAACGCGATGCCTTCGATCACGCCGATGATGTCGGCGATCTGCTTCGAGCTTGCATTGATTTCGCCCATCGTCGTGACGACCTTCGAGACGACCTCGCTGCCTTCGTGCGCGACGTCTACCGCAGCCCGCGCGAGTTCGCTCGCCTGACGCGCATTGTCGGCGTTCTGGCGCACGGTCGACGTGAGTTCCGACATGCTCGATGCGGTCTCTTCGAGCGACGCGGCTTGCTCCTCGGTCCGCTGCGACAGATCGGTGTTGCCTGCCGAGATCTGCGCGGTAGCCGTGGAAATCGATTGAGCACCGTCGCGTACCGAGACCATCGTTTCCCGCAGGCGGGACTGCATCAGGCGCAGATCTTCCAGCATCCGGCCCATCTCGTCGCGCGAGCGTACCTCGATACGCCGGGCGAGGTCGCCCTCGGCGATCGCGCGGAAGTGGTGCATCGCGTCATCGAGCGGGCCGGCAATCGACTTACGTAGCGCATGCCACGCGAACGCGGCCATCGACAGCCCGATCAGCAGACCGGCTCCGGCGAGCGCGAGAATCGTATGGAAACGCTCCTGTGCGGCCTCGTACCGGCTGTGGGCCTGATCCGCCTGCATCTTTTCGAGCTCCGCGGAACGGTCCGTGATTTCGTTGAACGGCGCCGTCATCCTGTTCGAGATCAGATCGCCGAGTTGCGCGGTGTCGCGCCGGTCGATCGCGGCAAACACCTGAGCGACCGGTCCGTTCATTGCAAGCGCGCGCTTGGCTTCGACCGCTTCGGCGAGGGGTTGCTGCCGCGGGTCGGCGGAGAGGGCACGGTAGGTCCGCCAGGCTTCGTCGCCGATGGAAAACTGCTCGCGTGCTCTCGCTTCGAGGGTGGCCACGTCCGCACGATCGGGCTGAGCCGCGATCCGGTCCAGTACCAGCCGGCCGCGCGCATAGAAGAAGTTGAACTTGCCGATCGCAATCGCAGACGCGAGTTCGTTGGAGTACAGATCCTTCTGATCGGCATTGCTCAACGCGATGCCCGCCACGCCGAGCACGGCGCCGATCGTCATGAGCAGGCCGAGGAAGCCCATCGCAAGGGCGAGACGGGCGCGGATCGTGATGTTGGAAAACATGGATGCCTCGGGGTACAGCCAGCGGAACGGAAAAACATCGCGCCGGGAAGGCGCGGGCGGTCAACAGGATTACGGCAAATCGCCGCGAAAATGAAGGGGAATCTGAAATGGGTCTGCAAGACGGGCAGAAGACGGGCTGAAAGCCGTCGCACAGCCGCGCATGACACGTCCGCTCAGCGACTGCGCGCAGCGCCGATCCCACCGAGTATGAGATCGATGCCGGCGAGAAAATCGAGGCGATCGTCATGGACGTGCAATTGCCCTGCCACGCGACGGGTGAACGGGTATTCATGCGGATCGAGCTCGGACCACATTGCCGACAGCTCGTCGAGGAAGTTGGATTTGTCGGTGCCTGACTCCCGCGCGATCTGCGCGTTCACCGCGTTCTGCCCGCTGACGCCCAGAATGTAATTCAATAACACGAACACGGCGCCCCACTGTGCGTCGTCAGGGACATCAAGAGAGCGAATCTGCTGGCCTATGCGTTCGAGCACGCGCACCGTCGGCAACTGCGCCGGTGCCTGGGTGAGTACCGAGCCGACCCACGGATGCGCGTCGATCGCGTCGAACAGGCTGAGAGCCAGCGCGCGAATCGTTGCTTCCGGCGTCGCGCCGACCGGCGGCACGCTCATCATGTCGGCGATGACCGCGTCGCAAGCGGCAGTCAGCAGATCGTTCTTGCTGTCGATGTACCGGTAGATAGCGCCGATGCCGGTGGCAAGCCGCCCGGACAGCGCGCGAAAGGTCAGGCCGCTTTCGCCGCGGCTGTCCAGCAACGCGATCGACTCTTCGACGATTCGATTCCGCGAGAGCGAATCCTCCCGCGCTCGATTGTGGCGCGTTCTTTCTATCATGGCTGTTTTACTGCTTTACGCCAGCAACACCTTGCCCGCTTTACTTGCCGGATGCAGGCGCAGCCGCCGGAGTGGCGAAGGGCTCATCCTTTGCCACCACGTGCACGGTGATCACCTGCACGGGCAGCGCGCCGTCGTTCCTTGCGCTATGCACAGCGCCGGCCGGCACCACGAAGCCGCCGCCCGCTGCAACTTTGCGCGCTTCATTGCCCGCGACCATCAGTGTCAGCACCCCTGAGGTCACGTAGCCGATTTCGTCGCCCGGATGCGTATGCCAGCCGAGCTTTCCACCCGGTGCGATCTCGAGACGCGAAACGATCGCCTGCCGGCCCGGCACCGATACGTCGCTCCGGGTAATCTCGGTTCGGTTTATCTCGGCGTTTTGCGCGAAGCACGACGACAACGCTGTGATGAAGAGAGCGCCGAGAATGAAATGTTTTGCTTTTTTCACGAAATGCCTGGCCGATAACGGTTCTGTGCCCAGATGCAGCACAGAACCTGAAATGAGAAAGTTGTCAGCGGAAAGATCCAGCTTATTGAGGCTCGCGCTTACCGGCGAGTAACTGCACGACGTATTTTTTCCAGACTTCCGGATGTGCCAGCGTCTGATGCCCAAACGACGACGGGCCTTCCGGAATCTCCACGAATTGACCTTCGGCCACCTGAGGAACGAGTCGCTGCAACGCACCGAGATCGGTCGCATTGATCAGGTCGTCCTGGAAGTTCACGGCGAGCAGTTTCGCCTTTATCCGGCCGAGCTCAGGCGCAGGGTCATAGTCCCAGGAGGATTTGAACCAGTACAACACGTCGTTGGCGTCGTACTTCGAGTATTGCGCGATCGTTGCATCGTACAGACGAGTGGCCGCATCCCGATCAGGCGCGGTCAACTGGATCTGCCGAGGGTTCTGCGTCATGATCGTGAACACCGGCATGACGCGCACCCATTGCTGAGGAGAGGCGGTGTAGTCGCCATGCTGCCAGTCCGGATCATGCTCTATTGCGCTGACGACCATCTGCCGCCAGAACCAGTTGCGCCCGGCCATCGCGATCGGTTGAGACGCGATCGGCATCAGCGCGTCCATCATGTCCGGATGCTGTTCGCCCCAAAGCCACGTTTGCATGCCGCCCATCGACGTGCCGAGAACAAGCTTCAGATGGTCGACTTTCAACCCTTCTTTCACAAGCCGATACTGCCCGGTGACGACGTCGTTGTAACCGTATTGAGGAAACCGTGTGCGTAATCCGTCGCTCGGTTTGCTCGAGCCGCCGCGCCCCAGTCCATCCGGAATAATGACGAAGTACTTGTTGGCATCCAACGGTGCACCCGCTGCGAACAACTCCTTTCGCGATGCGGGAGACAGAAATTGCTGACCTGTACCGGTCGTGCCGTGGAGAAGCAGCACCGCGTTGGTAACGTGACCCGCCGTGTTTCGTTGAATATGACCCAGCGTGACATAGTGCAGTTTTACTTCGGGAAGCACGGTTCCATCGGAGAACCTGAAGTCATGTGCAATGAAATCGCCCGCAGTCTCAGAGGATGATTCTCCGCTTGATGAGCCGACGGGTGAGCCGATGGATGACTGTGCCTGGCATGACGTCCAGAGTGTCAACGCGGCAATGAACGGCAAAACTTTTTTCATGGATTTCTTACTGATTACACGTAGCGATGAAATGACAACAAGCGGGTCTGGCGGGGACCCGGAACGCCTGGTTCTAGCCTCAGGCGTCGCCGATCCGGAATTCAAATTCACCGATACCTTCTACGCCGCCGCGCACCGTATCGCCGGGTTGCATTGCACCGACACCGGCCGGCGTGCCGCTGAAAATCAGATCGCCCGGTTTTAACGTCACCGATTCCGACACATAGCGAATGATGTCCACGACGGGCCAGATCATCTGGCGAAGATCGCCTTCCTGACGCAGTTCGCCATTCACCGTGAGCCAGATCCGACCCGCTTCGAGATGGCCGACTTCCGAGACCGGGCGCAACGGGCTTGTCGGCGCAGACAAATCGAATCCTTTGCCCCAGTCCCACGGACGACCGAGCTTTTTCGCCGCTGCCTGCAGATCGCGGCGCGTCAGATCGACACCCACGCCATAGCCCCACACCAGATCTCTGGCATCGTCGGTGGAAACATTCGTCCCCTCTTTGCCGATTGCAATGACCATTTCAATCTCGTGGTGCAGGTCGCTGGTCAGCGGCGGATAAGGAATCTGACCGCTTGCGGGCACGACGGCGTCCGATGGTTTCTGGAAAAAGAACGGCGGCTCGCGATCCGGATTGCCGCCCATTTCGAGCGCATGGTCGGCGTAATTACGCCCCACGCAAAACACGCGGCGGACAGGGAAACGTGCGTCCGATCCGGCGACTTCGACCGAGGTGACCGGCGGGGCGGAAATGACAAATTGACTCATGGCGTGGTGCTCCAAAGGAGAAATCGTGTGTGACTGCACGATATCTTCGAAGGGCACGCATCGCCTGGACAGATAGACGCAAGCACCTGGACAATTCCACATTTCACGCGCGAGCCTCGCCCGAAACGGTGCGTCGGCGTCGTGACGCGCTGCCGCTCAGGCTCCGTCGCGATACGCGGACGGCGACACGCCGGTGAACTGCCTGAAACGTCGCGTGAAATACGCTTCGTCGCGATAGCCGACCTCGAACGCGATGTCCTTGATCTGCCGACGGTGGTCGCGTAGTAGTCTTTTCGCTTCCTCGATGCGGGTCTGCGTGATCCATTGCACGACGGACTTGCCGGTTTCGCGCTTAACCAGGTCGCCGACGTAACGCGACGACAACGACATCAGCGCCGCGAGCGAAGCGGCAGAAAACGACGGATCGGACAGGTGGGCATGCAGATAGCCCGACAAGCGCGCAAACACAGATTCCTGCCGCGCCGGCGAGCGTGCCGCCACTAGCGCCTGAATCATGTCGCGGTGGCTCGTGCAAATCATGCCGATCAATTGCAGCAGATAAGCGCGC
>NZ_JAQQBV010000002.1:0-368948 GCF_046030735.1 Paraburkholderia xenovorans | reverse complement strand
AATAACGCGCAGACGAACAACGGTGGGGCGACGGGTAGCAATGCGAAGTCCTTCGATGGTTTCGCCGGAGGCAACAACGCACAGACGAACAATGGTGGTGCGACGGGTGCCAATGCGCAGTCGATAGACGGCGGAGCTGTTGGCAACAACGCACAGACGAACAACGGTGGTGCGACGGGTAGCAATGCGAAGTCCTTCGATGGTTTCGCCGGAGGCAACAACGCACAGACGAACAACGGTGGTGCGACGGGTGCCAATGCGAAGTCGATAGATGGCGGAGCATCGGGCAATAACGCACAGACGAACAATGGTGGTGCGACGGGTAGCAATGCGAAGTCGATAGACGGCGGAGCTGTTGGCAATAACGCACAGACGAACAATGGTGGTGCGACGGGTGCCAATGCGAAGTCGATAGACGGCGGGGCATCGGGCAATAACGCACAGACGAACAACGGTGGGGCGACGGGTAGCAATGCGAAGTCCATCGATGGTTTCGCCGGAGGCAACAACGCACAGACGAACAATGGTGGAGCGACGGGTGCCAATGCGAAGTCGATAGACGGCGGGGCATCGGGCAATAACGCACAGACGAACAACGGTGGGGCGACGGGTAGCAATGCGAAGTCCTTCGATGGTTTCGCCGGAGGCAACAACGCGCAGACGAACAACGGTGGTGCGACGGGTGCCAATGCGAAGTCGATAGATGGCGGAGCATCGGGCAATAACGCACAGACGAACAATGGTGGAGCGACCGGTGCTAACGCGCATTCGATAGACGGCGGAGCATCAGGCAACAACGCCAGATCGAACGACGGTTTCGCTGGCGGTAACCATTCGCAAACCGACACAGGCGGAGCAACGGGCGCCCACGCAGTTTCGACAACAGGCAGCGCCAGCGGCAATAACGCGTCCTCAAAAGCGGGCGGTGCATCGGGCGATAACGCAACCTCGACCACGGGCTTCGCAGGCGGCGACCATGCAGTGACCGGTGAGGGCAGCGCCGTTGGAGACCACGCGAATTCGACTAGCGGTTTCGCCGGTGGCTCACACGCGACAACGCAAGACGGTGTTGCGATCGGCAATCGGGCAAGCGCGTCGCCGTCCAACGCGGTTGCGATCGGTAACGGTGCGATGGTCACTGCACCGAATTCAGTCGCCTTAGGTTCGGGTTCGATTGCGTCGCAGCCTAATGCAGTCTCGGTCGGCGCCCCTGGCGCTGAACGCACGATTACAAACGTGGCGCCGGGTGTCGCAAGTACGGATGCGGTCAATGTTCTGCAACTGAATCAAGGGATCAGTGGCGCCAATCAATATACCGACGGACGGATTAACCAGGTCGAAGAAGATTTAAGGTCTGCCCGCCATGATATTGACGGCGCCGCTGCGGCTGCGATCGCGATCGCAGGTCTACCGCAGGCGTATGTGCCGGGCCGCAGCATGCTGTCGGCCGCTGGCGGCACATACCATGGACAAACCGCGCTTGCGCTCGGCGTCTCCACCATCTCGGACGATGGCCATTGGGTCTTTAAAGGTTCGGTTACCGCGAGCAGTCGAGGCACGTATGGCGCATCGGTTGGATCCGGATACCAATGGTAGACAGCGTGATATTTTCAAATTCAAAAGGAGGTAAGCAGCATGCTTACCTGTATAAAAGAAGGCAGGTGGGGGAAATTCATCCTCATTCTTCTTCCGTGTGGACGTTCTTTGCCAGGTGCGGCATTGCAACCGATAGTGGATTTGGGTGACCTCGCACGGGGGACGTACTGGATTCGTATCGCTAGGGCGAGGCACGCACCTCACCCTTTCACCGCCCCGTTCCGAAGAACCCCCGAGGGCGGCAAACCGCCGCTCCCGTCCCCTGCACGCGTCTGCGCGGCGAAAAAAGCAGATCGCAATCACTTGGAAAAATACGGGCGCGTCCGAAAACCCGGATCAATAGAAGCAGCACAAACGTGAGTGTTTTTCAGAATCGAAGGGCTTCCGATGTGCATCGACGGGCTCGCCACACAGACACCCAGCGGCAAACATGCTGGCGCAGTCATCGCCGGGCGCGTGCGCGCGTCTGGATACCGACCACCGTTTCACTGGCTCAGCCTGCCTGAGCATTCCCCGAGAGACTAACCCGATGCATTCATACTCAACAGACTGGCTTGTCAGAGGCGTTCTGACAGGCGTCGCAGTTACCGTAGGATTCATTGTCCTCTTCAACTTCCTGGATATTCCAGCAGGACACCAGGCCCATGGACTGATGCAGATTGCAGTGCCCGTTCTGCCCGCCGCCAGTGTCGTATTTGCCCGACCCATTCTGCTAAAAACGGTACTTCGTGTCCGGCGCAGTCCTTTCCTGCTGGACGAGGATCTGAACGCAATGTTCACCGGCCAGGTTGTGGGTGTGATCGGGGGAGTTCTCATCGGCATAGTCCTGTACACGGACATTTTCTGATAACCAGCGAGTGAATCGACATGCCAGATATCTACTACTTTGCCTTCCCGACTCCCACCACAGGTGGCGACTTCGTCAACGTCGAGCATGTCCATACACTCCAGGAAATGGGGCTGCCGGCAACAATGGTCGTACCTGGACAGGATTTCGACCGGCAGCGCCTGCCCGGCAATACACGACTCATTAACCAGACCGTCTTCAGGAAAGAGGATTACCTTGTCATCCCCGAAAACGATCCGGGGATCATTGCGTTCGCGCAGAAAGTGGACTGCAACGTTGTGGTTCACAACCAGAACACGCTTTACCTGTTCGCGGCCATCCGCTCGATCCACGAACTGGACTGCGGACGGTTCGGGACCATCATCTGTCCGTCGCTGGGCGGTGCGGCCGTTCTGCAGCGCTCTGGTTACACTGGGTCGGTCAATGTCATAACGCCGGGCATTCCGGAGTACTTCCAGCCCCAGGAAAAGACCCTCAGGATCGCGTATTCTCCGCGCAAACTGCCGGCGGAAAGTCGTGCGGTCATGTCAATGTTTCGATCAATGTATCCCGAATACGCCGATGTACCCTGGTGTGAAATATCCGGCATGGATCGTATGCAGGTGGCGAACGTTCTGGGTGGCTCGGCTGTTTATGCAGCGTTTTCGCATAACGAATCGATCGCGCTGTCTGTCCTTGAAGCGATGCGCTCAGGCTGTATTGTGGCCGGAAGCAACGGAGGCGCAGGGCACGACTATGCGAGCGACCACAACGGCATGTGGGTACCCTCAGCCAGCGACATCGTCGGATTTGCCAGGCAGATTCACCGGGCGATCGTGTTGTTCGAGCGGCACGGACAGACCAACGAGGTCAGTCGTCAGGGCATCGCGACGGCGCAGCGGTATGGTATGCCCAGCTTCCGGCAGGCGTTGGCGGATTTCTGGAAACCACGATGCCCATGAAAGCTGGGCAAAACTCGAGAGAAGCGGCATGCCAGCGGGTCGCCGCGACGCCCGCGAAACACGAAGACGTGGGCGCCGAATGGGTTGTCTTCGAGCGCCGTCTGCTTCTTCGCGGAGCGGCTCTGAAAGCCGCAGCGCATGTCGGTCACGCCAGCGGCGATCCAGATGCGAGTGCCCACCGGCAGGCCCATCATTTCAAACATTCGCGCAGACACTGCTCGGCTCGATCCATCGACAGGCGGCGAATGCGCACGCGACGCTTGCCGACTTCGATCGCCTTGCCGTTCAATGTGAACGCAAGCAGATGCAGATCTTCCTTACCCTTTCACCGCCTCGCCGCGCAGCACTCCCGAGGGCGGCAATCCGCCACTCTCGGCGCTCCGAACGCGAGTCACCCAGAAGACGCCGGCCACCGCGACCAGAACCGACACCCACCCGACCGTGCCATACCCGACGATCTGCCCGGTCGGCGAACTGCTCAGCATCAGGCCGCCAAGCCATGCGCCGCATCCCGTGCCGAGCGCCTGCAACGCGCTGTTGGCGCTCAGAAACGCGCCGCGCTGAGCCGGTTGCGGCACCGTGGTCAGCAATGCCTGCATCGGCACCATCCGACCGGACATCAGCACCATGAAAAACGGGAAGAACAGCACCAGCCCGTAAAACGGCAGGTTCGGCAGATGCGTGACGAACAGCACCGGCAGACATGCCAGCAGGGCGGCGATCCGGAAAACGCGCCGCGTCCCGAAGCGGTCGGCGAGCCTACCGACCCTGCGCGACGTAAAGAAAGTCGCCGCGCCGCCCGCCATGTACAGCCAGGACAACTGCGCCGGCGCCACGTGGTAATTGGCGACCAGCACCGGCGAGATGAATGGAATCACCAGCATATGCGAGATCATCATGACGAAGGTCAGCGCAAATGCATTCACATGCCGCGGGTTGCTCAGCAGTCGCCACAACTCGGGCAATACCTCGCCGAGTGCGGGCTGCTTGCGGCGCAGATGTTCGGCTAGCGACGGCACCAGTTGCCAGCCCACCAGCCAGATCAACAACGACAGCGCCACCAGCAAGAAGAACGGCGCAGCCCAGTTGAAATGCGCGCCGAGCATCACGCCGGCCGGCACGCCGGCGATCGCCGCCAGAGAAAAAGCCGTCATGATCGTGCCCGTCGCGGCGCCGCGCCGCTGCACCGGAATTACATCGCCGACGATCGCCATGATCACCGAGCCCAACACGCCGCCGGTAATCCCCGCGAACGCGCGCGCCGCGAGCAGCAACGGGAAACTGTCGGCGAGCGCGCAGGCGAGGTTCGACAGCGCGAACAGCGCATACACGGTGAGCAGCAGGCGGCGCCTGTCGAAGCGGTCGATATAGGTGGCCGCGAACAGTCCCGACAATCCCGAACACCACGAATACGCGGACACGGCCGTCGCGAACGCAGCCGGCGTGATACTGAACGCGTGCATGATCTGCGGACCGAGCGGCATCATCACCATGAAGTCCATGATGATGGTGAATTGCGTAAGCGCGAGCAGCCAGAGCAAGCGGCGTTCGTGCTTCATACTGATTGAATACATCGACTGGATTCCTTATTGTTGTTCGAAATACTGCATCCGCGCGGGCGATTCGATTTGCGCGCCTGATTCACACTTATCTCGCCTCACGCGGTTTCTCCGTTGATCCTTGCAGCATTGAATGCACGCGAACGAGCGGTCAGTCGTCGAGCGTTTCGTGCACCGCTTGCGCGCCCTGTTTCCAGTAGCTGGCCGCGCGAATGCGCGACTTCTCGACGCCGCGTTCCGTGCACAGGTGGTAGCGCACCGCGCGCATCGTCGCGGCTTCGCCCGCCGCCCACACGTAGCCTTCGCCGTCTTCGGGCAGGTAGAGCTCGCGCACCGCTTGCAGCAAAGCCTCGCCGCGGCAGGTCGATTCGCTGCGGTAGCGCCAGATCAGATGCAGTTCGGCCTGCGTCGCGAATTCGATCTGTGCCGACGGATCGCCCACTTCGATCACCGCCGCGACGCGCGCGCCGGCCGGCAATTCTTCGAGGCGGCGGGCGATCGCGGGCAACGCGGTGTCGTCGCCGATCAGCAGGTGCCAGTCGAAACCGGTCGGGATGACGAACGAACCACGCGGGCCGCCGACGCCGAGATACTGGCCGACCTTCGCCTGCGCCGCCCAGGTCGCGGCCGGACCGGCTTCGTGCATCGCGAATTCGATGTCGAGTTCGCGCGCTTCGCGGTCGAAGCGGCGCGGCGTGAAATCGCGCGCGGTCGGGCGAGGCTGGTCGGCGGGAAACACCGGACCGTCCGGACTCGCTACCGGCAGTACCGGTTTGTCGGCGCCGGGTTCGGGGAAAAACACCTTGATGTGGTCGTCGAACGAGGCGGAGACGAAGTCGTGCAGATCCTCGCCCGTCAAGGTGACGCGAATCAGATGCGGGGTCAGCGCGTGCACTTTCGTGACTTGCAGCAGCCGGAATTTCAGCGGATGGCGCACGCGTTGGACGGCGAGTTCGGCACGGTTGTCTTGTGTCTGCATGGATGCAATTCCTGTGTTGGTCAGGCGACGGGCGCGGGCGGCTGGCGCACTATCAGGCAGGCTGTTCGCCGCTGTCTTTGCGGCCGCCCGTTTTGCCGTCGCTTTCGATTTCTTTGGTCGCACGCGCCAGAATTCCGGCGATGCGGCGTTGTTCTTCCGCGGATACATCGGTACGTAGCAGCAGCGCACGCTTCAGTGCATGACGTGCTTTGCTCAGCTCGGGTAGCCAGCCGCCTTCGCTGATGTCCGCGGGTTCTTCACCGGCGAACGCGCGGCGCACGGAATCCATCTTGCGGGCGATATGCGTGAGCTTGGCGACCATCAAATCGAGGCGCTCGCGATTGGCCTCCAGATATTCGCGGCCTGGCTCGGCGAGTTCGTAACGCTTGCGGTTGCCTTCGAGTTGCACGGTCACGTAGCCGATTTCTTCCAGATACGTGAGCGCCGGATAGACCATGCCGGGACTCGGACTGTAGAAGCCGTTCGAGCGCGTTTCGAGTGCTTTGATCAGTTCATAGCCGTGGCTTGGCTGCGTATTGATCAGTGAGAGCAGCAGCAGTTGCAGATCGTCGGACGTGAATTTACGACCGCGCGGGAATCCGTCGCCGTCTCCGTCGCCGAATCCGCCCGGGCCGCCGAAGCCGCCGGGACCTCCGCCAAAACGTCCGCCGCGGCCGCCGCCGCGATGGTCGTCATGGCGGCCGATCGCATGCCACAACGCGTGCAGCGAGAAACGCTCATGACCGTGACGACCGAAGCCGCCACGCTCGCGGCCTTCGCAGTTGCCGCGGCCCGAGTGAGGTTCGCCGCGACGGCGTTCGAAGCCATCGCCACGCTCACCGCGATGCTCGTAATGGCGGGCAAACGCGTGCCAGAGCGCATGCAGGGACGGGCGGTTGTCCGCGGCGAAAAAGCTGTCGTCCGCATTGGGCGAACGGGAAAAACGAGAATGACGACGCATCGTGTGTGCTCCGATTGTGTCTTAAGATGTATCTTAAGATATATATCTTAAGATAGTTTGTCAAACGGATTTTTGCGGTATCGACATGCGACAGGCGCCGAGACCGGAAAGGTGGCGAAGTCTATTCGGAGGTCTTCTAACACATATATATGATATGGTTGACATGGATGAGTTCGAGCTCTAGCATGTGCTGCATCCGATGAACTGACCAGCGAAGGTTCGTTTGCCTGCGTTAGATCCTAATGATCAAAGTCAACCCGACAATGAGTCCATGACAGCAATACAAGACGAAACAGGCCGGAGAAGATTCCTCCGTCAGGTCGCAACGATAATTCCGGCTTCTTCATTGACTCCTGCGCTTCTTGCCCAGCAGGGATGCAGCGAAAGTGCGAAGCCAGACGGCGAGAATTCCGCTGGGGTAATGAGGAGCGCCGAGGGTAGCCCATACCGTCCCACGTTCTTTACGGACTCGGAATGGAAGTTTCTGATTGCGGCAGTTGACGAACTCATTCCATCTGATTCGACGGGGGCTGGCGCAGTGGAGGCGGGAGTGCCGGAGTTCATTGATCGGCAGATGCAGACTCCTTACGCTCACGGGCATTTGTGGTACATGCATGCGCCCTTTAACCCGGCGTCTGCGCCAGAACTTGGATACCAGATGAAATTTGTGCCCCGGGACATTTATCGAATCGGTATTCAGGAGTGTGACGCCTGGTGCGAATCAACTCATAAGAGGGTCTTCGCTGAGCTGGGAAAGGCACTCCGGATTCAGTTCCTTGAGCAGATCGACGACGGGAAGATCGAGCTGCAAACCGTCCCCGCGAAGCTCTTCTTCTCGACGCTTCTCAAGAACACGAAAGAGGGCTACTTCGCAGACCCAATGTATGGCGGAAATCGCGGCATGGCGGGCTGGAAGATGATTGGTTTTCCGGGCGCACGCGCGGACTTCATGGATTGGGTTGGAAAGCCTGGAGCCAGGTATCCGCTTCCGCCGGTCTCTATTCTTGGGGAGCAGTCGTAGTAATGGCTATCGTTAAAAAGAAAGTAGATGCCGTTATCGTCGGGTTTGGTTGGACTGGCTCGATTTTGGCTATGGAGCTGGCCGAAGCAGGTTTGAACGTACTGGCTTTTGAGCGCGGGGAGATGCAGACGACGGAGAACACAGCGCGATATCCGAACGTAGCGGACGAGCTTGCACATGTATCTCGTGGGCGCCTGTTGCAGGATCTGTCGAAGGAAACGTTGACGTTTAGGCACACCCCGGATCAGGCTGCTGTTCCGTATCGCCAGCATGGGGCGATTCTGCTCGGCAACGGTGTGGGAGGTGCGGGGTTCCATTGGAACGGCCTGACATGGCGCCCACAAGTTTCGGATCTGGTGCTGCGTTCGCATTACACGGATCGATATGGGAAAAAGTTCATCCCGGATGGCATGACAATCGAGGACTTCGGTGTCACTTACGATGAGCTCGAGCCATTTTTCACGCGGTTTGAAGAGGTGGCGGGGATCTCCGGCAAGGCCAGCAACCTGAACGGAAAGTTGTCTGCTGGCGGTAACCGGTTTGAGGCCTGGCGTAGCAAAGAGTATCCACTGCCGCCGTTGGCAGACGTCTACGGAGCTCAACTCTTCGCCAAGGCGGCCCGCACACTAGGATACGAACCATTTCCTATCCCGGCTGCCAACGCGTCCGCGCCCTATACGAATCCATACGGTGTACGGCTGGGGCCGTGCAATTTCTGTGGTTTCTGTGAAGACTTTGGATGCTTCATGTACTCCAAATCGTCACCTCAGACAACAATCCACCCTGCGCTTTTCCGCAAGGAAAACTTCGAATTACGAACGCGCTGTCAGGTGGTGAGAATCAACAAGCACCCGGATGGAGAGACCGTCACCGGCGTCACATACATCGACGCAAGCGGTCAGGAAATTGAGCAGCCCGCCGATCTCGTGATTCTGAGTGCGTTCCAGATGCACAATGTCCGTCTGCTGTTGCTATCTGGCATTAGCCAACCGTATGACCCGGCAACAGGTGAGGGCGTCGTTGGGCGTAACTTCGCATACCAGATGAACGGCGGTGTGAATGTGTTTCTCCCTAAGGGAACGCAGCTCAATCCATTTATTGGTGCAGGTGCGGGTGGACAGGCTATTGATGATTTCAACGGCGACAACTTCGATCACGCCGCGCTTGGATTCATAGGCGGTGCAAATATCCGGCACAACCGGACTGGCGGACGCCCTATTGGACAGGCGGGTCAGAAAAAAGGCACGAAGAAATGGGGTGCCGAGTGGAAGTCATCTGTGCAGGACGCCTATCAGCGCTTGATGACTATCAATGCGCAGGGGTCGGTGATGTCTTATCGGACTAACTATCTGAGCCTCGACCCGAACTTCAAGGATGCATATGGTCAGCCGCTTTTGCGTGTGACGTTCGATTGGCAGGAAAACGAATTCCGAATGACGAAACATGCGGTGGCGCAGGCAGAACGTATCGGGCGCGTTCTTTCGAATGAGGTCGATATCAATGTTCGGAAATCCGGAATGCACTTTGACACGCGTGTCTACCAGAGTACACATACGACGGGTGGGGCAATCATGGGATCCGATCCCAGGAAGAGCGTAGTCAATAAATATCTTCAGAGCTGGGATATGCACAATTTGTTTGTTCTTGGCGCTTGTGCATTCCCACAAAATGCCGGCTATAACCCGACGGGTCTCGTTGGCGGATTGACGTACTGGGCGGCTCATGCAATTCGCGAGATCTACCTGAAAAACCCCGGTCATCTTGCACGGGCGTAAAAGCATGCTGTCCATAATCAAAAAACCTGTTGCGATCACGGTGCTGCTGTTCGTAACGACAGCCGTTTGCAAGGCGGCGCTGGTCAATCCTTCGAACTCTTCAGGAGAGCGTGCCAGCTCAGATGCTGAACTCGCTCGAGGAGCGTATCTGGCGCGTGCCGGTGATTGTGTGGCGTGTCATACATCGAAGGGCGGAAAATCTTTTGCAGGAGGACTGTCTTTCTCAACGCCGATCGGGACGATTTATTCGACTAATATCACACCGGATACCAGAACGGGGATCGGTAGCTATACCTACAGCGACTTTGAAAGTGCAGTGAGGCGTGGTGTCGCTAAAGATGGCCACACGCTATATCCGGCCATGCCTTACCCGTCGTACGCGAAGTTGAAGAATGAAGACGTAGCAGCACTGTACTATTACTTTATGCATGGAGTGCCTGCTGTTCAGCAAGGCAATCGGAAGAGCGATATCCCATGGCCACTGTCCATGCGTTGGCCTCTCGCCGTTTGGCGTCATTTTTTTGCTCCTGGCGTGAATCAGTCTGAGCGCGAGGGCGATGCGAGTGCTGGCAATGATTCTGCAGTCGTCGCACGGGGGCGTTATCTGGTAGAGGGATTAGGTCATTGCGGAGCGTGCCATACGCCCCGCGGTGTTTTTATGCAGGAGATCACCACCACGGATAACGGTGATCCCGCATTTCTCAGCGGGGGCAAAGTCGAAAACTGGCTTGCAAATGATCTCCGAAACGGCTCGGCGACGGGATTGGGTAGCTGGACACCCAGCGATATCGTGTCATTCCTGAAAAGCGGTCGTAACGAGCACTCTGCCGCGTTCGGCGGGATGCGGGAGGTGGTCGTCAATAGCACGCAGTACATGAGCGATCAGGATCTGAATGCGATCGCCATCTTTCTGAAACAGCTCGGTGCCGACAAGACCTCGGCAGTTAAGGCACGATACGACACCAGTACCGCGAAATCATTGCAGGAAGGGCAAACGAATCGGCCGGGTGCACTGACTTTTCTCAACAACTGTGCCGCATGCCATCGTTCAGACGGTAAGGGATACGGACAAGTTTTTCCGCAGCTTGCATTGAGTGCAACAGTGAATGAACCCGACCCAACGTCGCTGATTCACATCGTTCTGCGCGGTGCGTCCATGCCGGGTACGTCAAGCGCTCCTACTTCGTTCACCATGCCGGGATTTCATGAGCGTTTGACAGATCAGGAAATCGCAGATGTGGTCACCTTTATCCGAACCTCGTGGGGCAACAAGGCAAGCGCAGTGACGGCTCGCGACGTGGGAAAACTCCGCTCCACGACTCGATAGCGCGTGAGTATCTCAGGTTAAAAAACTGTTACGTATCCGGTTACACTTTGTTCTATCCAGATCGCGCGGGTACGCGATGCAACATCGGGGATTGAGCGGCGCGATTGCCAGAAATACGGCAGATGCATCAACGCCTACCTGCGTACAAGGCAGTTCATTTATCCGCCGCTCGAAGTGCGTGCATAGCTCGATACATAATCGTATTCCTGGGTGTTCACATGTGAGATCCGATATTCGACTGGCTGTTCATTGTACGAATACGCGATCCGCTCGACTTCCAGCACGGGCGCCCCTGAGGCGAGCCCGAGCAATCCGCCCTCAAGCTTGCTCGCCTGTCCAACGCGAACCCGTTCATCCGTACTCACCACGTTAATGCCGAACGCATCCTGATAGAAGTTGTAAAGCGTGTTGGGGCGATTGCGCAGCGCGGCTTCCGTGAGGTCGGGGAAGCGCGCCTCCGGTACCGCGATGTGCTCGACGATCACGACCACGCCATGCAGTGCGAGCTGATTCGTGAACTGAAAAACAGGTGCCCCCTCGCTGATTCGGAGCTGGGTTGCGACTTTCTGCGTTGCCTTCGTTTTACGGAAATTAACGAGGCTCACGGTCGGGTAGGTTTTGTCCCCATCGTTGCGCACAATGCGAAAGAAGCGGAAGAAATGCCGATCGCGCTGATGCATCGCGACGAACGTGCCAAGGCCCTGGTGCCGGATGAGTATGCTCTCGGCGCACAGTTCGTCGATGGCCTTACGCAGCGTGCCGATCGAGACGCCAAATCGCTCAGCAAGACGTTTTTCCGCCGGAATCGCTTCGCCTCCCTTCCATTCCTGCCCCGCAAGCGCAGCCAGCAGTGCGCTCTTCACTTCCTTGTACCGCGTACCGCCGACGGCGGTCGGCGCTTCCGTCATGGTGCTCATGGTTATCCCTGGATTCTTGTGAAACGTGTGTTCCGATTTTACGACATAACCAACTCATACAACACATATAGATGATCTAGTTGACATGGATGAGTGTGACGCCTATGATGGTTTCAACACAACGCAGCGGCGAAGCGTGATTCGCCGTCCGGCACGCTCCGGACACTTAATGAACTCAACTAGGAGACGCAGATGAGTTATGCAGCAGCAGAAAAAACGAATGGCGCCGCGAGCACGGCGACCAAAGCGGGCGAAAGCAGGACGATCCACATCGTGTTGCATGAGGCCCGGGACACGGTGGGCGTGGCAGTCGTCGAAGGAATTCAGGCGGGAACGCAACTGAACGCCTGGATCATGGATGAAGATGAGATCGTGACCGTGGCTGCGAAGCAAGACATTCCAATCGGGCACAAGGTGGCGCTCAAAGACATGGCTGTCGGCGACACCGTGTTCAAGTACGGCGTCGATATCGGCAAGGTGGTCGCGCCGATCACCGCGGGCGAGCACGCTCACGTGCACAACATCAAGACGAAGCGCTGGTAAGCCGTGTGCCCCTAAGCAGCAGAAAACATTTCGCTTCCCCATATCGAGAGAGACACCATGAGCGTCATTGAACTGGATACGACTTTCCGCGGCTATCGCCGCAACAACGGCCGCGTGGGCGTACGCAATCACGTGATCATCCTGCCGGTCGACGATCTGTCGAACGCGGCGGCGCAGGCGGTCGAGAGCAACATCAAAGGCACGATGGCGCTGCCGCATCCGTATGGCCGTTTGCAGTTCGGTGCGGACCTGGACTTGCACTTTCGCACGCTGATCGGTGCCGGCAGCAACCCGAACGTCGCAGCGGTCGTCGTGATCGGTATCGAAGAGGGCTGGACCAAGCGCGTGGTCGACGGTATCGCGGCGTCGGGCAAACCAGTCATGGGCTTCGGCATCGAAATGCATGGCGACCATGACACGATCATGAGGGCGTCGAAAGCGGCGAAAGAGATGGTGCAATATGCGACCGCGCTGGAGCGCGAGGAGTGCCCGATCAGCGACCTGTGGGTATCGACCAAATGCGGTGAATCGGATACCACGTCGGGCTGCGGCGCCAACCCCACCGTCGGTAATGCGTTCGACAAGTTGTATGGCTTCGGCACCACGCTCGTGTTCGGCGAGACGTCGGAGTTGACGGGAGGCGAGCAGATCGTCGCCGCGCGCTGTGCGAACGACGGCGTGCGCGAGCGCTTCCAGTTCATGTTCGATCGCTACCAGGACATGATCAATCGCTGGAAGACTGACGACTTGTCAGAGTCGCAGCCCACCAAGGGCAACATTGCGGGCGGTCTCACGACCATCGAGGAAAAGGCGCTCGGCAACATCCAGAAGATTGGCAAGAAGTGCATGGTCGACGGCGTGTTGGACAAGGCTGAAACGCCCACGCATCCCGGCCTCTGGTTCATGGATTCGTCGTCGGCCGCGGCCGAGATGGTTACGCTGTGCGCGGCCTCGGGTTTCGCGGTTCACTTTTTCCCGACGGGACAAGGCAACGTGATTGGCAATGCGATCGTGCCTGTCATCAAGATCTGCGCGAACCCACGCACGGTGCGCACGATGAGTGAGCATATCGACGTGGACGTATCCGGCATCCTGCAACGCGAGCAAAACCTCGACCAGTCGGGCGACCGCCTGCTCGAATGCATGCTCGCCACGGCGAACGGCCGCTGGACCTCGGCGGAAACGCTCGGCCATCGTGAATTCGTACTGACACGGCTGTTCGAAAGCGCCTGATACGCCGCAAGCACAAGCGCATCATCGCAATATCGCATCATCAATAGAAAACAGTAGGGCAAAACGAAGTCCCCGTCCGGTGCGCGCGCCGGCACGACACCGCTCGACGAAGCGGTGCGTGCCGTGTGGCGTGCCGGCTATCTTCTGGCAGCAGCGAGTGGAGGAGACACCATCGTGCGCGTGCTCAAGCATCTCTATGTACAAGTCCTGATCGGACTTGCGGCCGGCATTCTCGTTGGTCATTTTGCGCCGTCGCTCGGCGTTCAGTTCAAGCCGCTCGGCGACACTTTCATCCGCCTGATCAAGATGTTGATCACGCTCCTGATCTTCTGCACGGTGTCGATTGGCATTGCGCGTATGGAGAACCTGAAGCAGGTCGGGCGCGTCGGTTTCAAGACGATTCTCTATTTCGAGGTCGTGACGACCATTGCGCTCGTCATCGGCCTCGTGGTCGCGAATCTCGTGCATCCGGGCGCGGGACTGAACGTCGATCCCGCGACACTCGACGCTGCTGGCGTTTCGCATTACCTGAGCGAAGCGCATACGCAGTCGCAGGCGAGTTTCCTCGATCAGATCGTGCCGAATTCGGTCGTCGGTGCGTTCGCGCGCGGCGATCTATTGCAGGTGTTGCTCTTTTCGGTGTTGTTCGGGATTGCGTTGTCGATCATGTCCGGACGAAGCCGGATTCTTCAGCGCGGCATCGAGCAGTTCGGCGACGTGCTGATGAGAATCGTCGAGATGCTGATGCGGCTCGCGCCACTCGGTGCGTTCGGCGCGATCGCATTCACAGTTGGTAAATACGGCATCGCGAGTCTGCAGCAACTGGGCCTGTTAATCCTGTGCTTCTACATGACGAGCATTCTGTTCGTCGTGATCGTACTGGGTACGGCATGCCGCTGGGCGGGTGTGGGTCTCTGGCCACTTCTCAAATACCTGCGCGAAGAACTGCTAATCGTACTCGGGACGTCGACAACCGAATCGGTGCTGCCACGCCTGATGGAGAAACTCGAACGGCTCGGCTGTCCGAAGTCGGTCGTCGGTCTCGTGCTGCCAACCGGCTATTCATTCAACCTCGACGGCGCCGCGATTTACCTGACGATGACCTCGCTCTTCATCGCGCAGGCGACCAACACCCATCTCACGTTGATGCAGCAGATCGGACTGCTTGCGATCCTGATGCTGACGTCGAAGGGCGGGGCGGGTGTAGCAGGCGCTGCGCTCGTTGCACTGACGGCGACACTCTCAACGCACCACATCATTCCGGTGGCGGGTATTACGCTTATCATCGGTATCGACCGCGTGCTGAATGAAGTGCGCGCGATCGTGAACATGATAGGCAATGCGGTGGCGACGTTAGTGGTCGCGCGCTGGGAAGGCGTGTTCGATGCCGAGACGGCACGTGCCGTGCTTGCGCTGCCGCGCAGCGAAGAGCTACAAGAAAGGACGGATGAGATGGACGAAAAGATTATGCCGCTGTCTTCGCGTCAGGCGATGCGCGAGAGTCACAAATGAGCGATCCGAACCTGCGATACGTTCCGGTAGATGAGCTGAGCAGACTGGTTCGCGCGGCCTTGATCGGAGCGGGCGCGACGCCTGCGACTGCCGACGCTACGACGCGCGCGCTCGTCTACGCCGACATGCACGGGCTCGCGTCGCACGGCGTTGCGCGCCTGCCGATGTACATCGCGCAGTTGCGCAACGGTCGGGTCGATCCGGCCGCGGTGCCGGGTATCGTACGAGACAAGGGCGCGGCCTTTCTGATCGATGCCGCCGACGGCCTCGCGTTCGCCGCCTGCGAGCTGGCGACCGCGACCGGCATCGAACGTGCGCGACGGTTCGGTACCGCAGCGGCGAGCATTGTGCGCAGCCATCACTTCGGAGCGGGGGCGTATCACCTCGAAGCGATAGGCGCGGCCGGGCTCGTTGGGCTCGCATTCAGCAATGCGCCTGCGTCGATGCCGGCCTGGGGCGGCAAAAAACCGCTGTTCGGCACGAATCCGATCGCTGCTGTCTTTCCTCGTTCGAAGGGCCGGCCACTTGTTATCGACCTGTCGCTATCGCAAGTGGCACGCGGCAAAATCATGGTTGCTGCGCGAGATGGCAAGCCGATCCCGCAGGGTTGGGCGACGACCGCAGACGGCCAGCCGACAACGAATGCGCAGGCCGCGCTCGACGGCATGATGCTGCCGTTCGGCGGCGCTAAAGGGGCGATGCTCGCGCTAATGGTTGAACTGTTGGCCGCCGCGCTATCGGGCGCGCAATTCGGCGCGGAAGCCGGATCGTTTCTCACCGCAGAGGGCGCGCGTTCGCGCGTCGGACATCTCTTCTGGATCATCGACCCGGCTGCATTGGCAGGCACCGCGATATACGAGGCGCGGATCGAGACTCTGATCGATCTGATGCTGGAAGACGACGGTGTGCGTCTGCCGGGTTATCGGCGCGATGAAGTGAGCGAGGCCGCGGCGCGTGATGGCATCGGCATACCGGCGACGCTGCTGGCGCAACTGGAAGGCAGATGATTGCCTAACCCTGTTGAATGCATGGCAATGCCTACGTATTCGAAGGCTTTGCCATACACTTTTTTCGCGAAGACGCTTGCTCGCCCCACGCTTCGCGAGGGCTGCGCGCTGATGTCGGTAATGTTCTACCTATGCGGTGAAGGGCGCACCGATAAGGCTAGGGGTCAAGGGTTGCTTACATTGATGGAGTAGTTTTCTCCAGGACGCAGGACCAGAAACAAGGTCATTTGCAATGTAAGGCCAACATCATTACGATTGCCCGGTAGTAGGAAAGGAGGTAGTCATCGCCGTTGCCGGAGACGGCTTCTCGGCAGTCGCGAGCGTTTGGGATACCGTTGGCGTAACCTGGAATTCGTCTGCGGTGGAGTACTCCCGACCTGTCCACGGCTGAAGCGCGCCTTCCAGTTTTGCGATTGCAGCTGCGGCGATGCAATTGCCCACAACGTTTGTCGTGGTTCTACCCATATCGATAAACTGATCGATCGCGAGTAAGAGAACGACACCTTCGGCAGGCAAGCCAAACAGCGGCAGCGTTGCCGCAATCACGATGATCGCCGCGCGAGGAACGCCGGCTACGCCTTTGCTAGTCAGCATCATGACTAACAGCATCGCAAGTTGCTGGCTGAAAGACAGATGAATGTTGGCGGCTTGCGCAATGAACAGGGCGGCAAAGGCCTGATACATCATTAAGCCGTCGAGATTGAATGCGTAAGCCAGCGGTAGAATGAGATTGCTGACCCGGGGACTGATTCCAAAGCGAGTGAGCTGTTCCAGTGTCTTGGGATAGGCAGCTTCGCCGCTTGCTGTACTGAAAGCAATAATCATGGGTTCGCGAATCAGTTTGAGCAGGGAAAACACGGATCTTCCCAGCACCAGATATCCGGCCAGTACCAGAACGCACCACAGGATCACCATGCCGACATAAACGGAGCCAATGAATTTCCCGTAAGTCAGCAGGACCCCCAATCCCTGAACGGTAACTACGGACGCAATCGCGCCAAATACGCCGAATGGTGAGAATTGCATCACGTACGACGTGATTTTTAGCATCAACATAAAGACGCTATCAATGCACGTAACCACGGTCGGGGGCAATATTTCCTTCATTGCGCCGGCCGCGATGCCAAAGAACACCGCGAATACCAGGATCGGCAAAATTTCATTTGAGGCCATCGCCTGAAAGATGCTTGTTGGTACGACGTGGGAGATGAAACTCGCGAGACTGAAGGCTGTCGTGCTGATCGGTGCACCGGCCGAAGGTGCTGGCAGGTGCATCGAATGACCGAGGTCAAGGAAGTTTGCGAGAAGCATTCCGATCAACAGTGAGACAAACGACGCACACACAAACCAACCTAATGCACGGAGTCCTACCCGGCGAACGACTTTAGCGTCGCCGGCGGCAGCTAACCCCGAAACAATGCCGCAGAAGACGAGTGGTGCGATGACCATCTTTATCAGACGCAAAAAGATGTCCGAGATCAATGTGAATTGTCCCGCGGTAGATTTCGCCAGTGATGGAGACATAGTCTGGTGGCACACATACCCTACGACAATGCCGGCAACCATACCAACAAAAATGGCAAGTCCAAGACGGCTTTGCTTCATACTTCCTCCCTTGGCCGCGCGCGGCGATCTTTTAGCGAATATTGCGCGTATCGATTTCGTCAGGTAGCTGTGCGTGGAAAGCACTCATGTAGCCGAACAATGCCGCGCTACCACCTGTATGCACGAACACGACGTTTTCGTCGGGCTTGAAGTGACCTTTCCGGATCAGATCGATCAGACCGGCCATCCCCTTACCCGAATAAACCGGGTCTAGAAGAATGCCTTCGGTACGGGCCAGCATGGTGACCGCCTCCACCATACCGGCACTCGGTATGCCGTACCCGTCACCCACGTAGTCACAGTTGGCAACCACGCGCTCTCGGGCGACCGCCCCCTGCATATCGAGGTACTCGGCAGTCTCACACGCGAGCTTGAAGACACTCTGTTCCTGAGCTTCACGTGGCGCACGCACGCCGATGCCTAGAACATCGATACCACTACGGCTACCCTCGAAGCCAGTCACAAGGCCTGCCTGGGTGCCTGCGCTTCCGGTCGCATGAACAACGTGGTGCACAACCAGGCTTTGTTGATTTGCCTGCGTGAGGATCTCGAGAGCGCAGTTGACGTAACCCAAGGCGCCGATGGCGTTGGACCCGCCGCCAGGGATGATGTACGGCTTCCCACCACCTGCACGCACCTCCTCCGCGACCACACGCATCGCGTCGTTCATGTCGGTCCCGCCAGCGTAGATCCGGGTCGGCGCGCCCATGAGGCGTTCGAGGAATACGTTACCCGAGTGCAGATAGCTGGGATCTCGGGAGCCAGTACGATCTTCGAGTAAGAGGATGCAGCGCATCCCCAGACGCGCAGCCGCTGCTGCGGTCTGTCGTGCGTGATTAGATTGAGTTGCCCCTTGCGTGATGACCGTATCGGCGCCTTTTTCCAGTGCATCAGCAATAAGAAATTCGAGCTTGCGTGTCTTGTTTCCTCCGCTCGCCAACCCGGTGCAGTCGTCGCGCTTGATGAAGAGATTCGGCCCACCAAGCAGCTTGCTCAGTCGGGGCATTGCCTCCAAAGGGGTATCGAAATGGCCGAGCCGGATCCGTGGAAATTTTGAAAGATGCATGAAATACCTTTACTGGTTGGAAAAGCAGGACAACGGAAGTGGGGCAAGGCGGCGAGCGTAGCGGACGCATTGCCTTGCAAGATTCGCAGTAGCATCAATGAGCGTGCAGGGAAGCATTCCGGGGTGCAGAATCAGTGGTATTTCTGTGCAGCCCGCGATTATCGCGTCAGCTCCAGCGATGGTTAATGCCCGAGCAAGTTCGATCATCTCGCCAGTCAATTCATTTGAAATGCCTCCGAGCTTGATCTGATAAATCAATTGCATACAACGCTCCTGTCTTTGCGGTGGCAGGAGTAATGGCTCGCATCTTCGATGCAATAGCGCTTGCTGGTACAGTTCGGCACTAATACATCCTTGCGTTGCAAGGATGCCCACTCGTTTGACGCCGGGCGTTTCGCGTACTACGGCGTCACAAGCTTCATCGACGATGCTTACGAAGGGCACTCGGGTCGCTGCTCGAATATCTGCCTGAAAGGCATGCGCAGTATTGCAGGCCATGACGAGCAAATCGGCACCTGCCACCTCGAGCCTTTGGGCCATTGCTGCAAGCGCGTTCCCAGGGTTCTCATCTGCGCGCAGAGGACGGCTATAAGCTGCGGCGATCGCGCGATTGCGATCAGGGACTTTGGGGTTCGAATCGAGAAGCACATGCAGATGGTCCTGTTCGCAGGTAAATGGCGTGGCAGCCACAAGCTTCGAAAGGAAGTCGATGCCTGCCTGAGGACCCATGCCGCCAAGGACCCCGATTACCATTTCTTCAGACCTAGGGTTTTTGCTCATCTCTGTCAAAGCGTCCAATAGACATCGTTGGACTAAGAGTAATTTTTGACAAAATTGAACGCCAATTCTGGTTTTTGATAAAACTATGCAAATATGGAATGGCCACGTGGGGCCTATCCTTGTGCTATCTATGGGGAGATCGCATGGAACTTAAATGGCTTGAAGACTTTGTGTCAGTAGCGAAGTTGCGCAACTTTTCTCACGCTGCACAGGCGCGGCACGCAACGCAACCTGCGATCAGTCGGCGCGTCAAGGCGTTGGAAAACTGGTACGGCGTACCTCTGGTGGATCGAAGTACCTATCCGGTCGCGCTGACCCAGGCAGGTGTCGGGTTCCTGCCTCTCGCGGAGGCGGTTGTCGCAGATCTGTATCGGAGTCGGCGCGAAGCGCGAGCGGCCCATGAACGGGCGGGTAAGACGATCCGTTTTGCACTGCCACACTCACTCGCCGGCTCGTTCTTCGCGAACTGGTGGCGTACGCAGCGCCCTCCTCGTGGAGTCAATGCGGTCCTTATCGCGGCCGACTTCGACGAATGCGTTGAAATGCTTCTTTCCGGTGCTTGCCATTTTTTGATTTGCTATCGACATGCAGCGGTTCCGGTCGGATTCGAAGCGAATGGAATATCATGCGCACGAATCGGTGCCGATCGTCTTGTCCCTGTATCGGCATGCGGCGAGGGTGGATATCCGATTTTCGAACTGTTCGGCGAAAAACGTATTGAGCTTCCGTTGCTCGCCTATACGAGAACATCGTTCCTTGGGCGAGTCACCAGTACATTGCATGCACGACTTGAAGCGCATACAGACGTTGTACTTCACTTCGAAACAGCTCTAGTCGAAGCGTTGAAGGCGGAAGTTCTGTTGGGCGGAGGTGTCGCGTGGCTTCCCGAATCGATGATCGGGATGGAATTGCAGTCGGGGAAATTGCAGCTTGTAGGCGATCTGTTTTTAACCACACAGCTGGAAATTTCGCTATGCAGAACAACGGGATTGTTTGTCGGGCCGCGAGATTTTCTGAATGAAATATGGGCCAAGGCTTCTGCGGACATTGGCTAGGGAAGGATAGCCGAGTAGGGGCTAAGCGGGTTGCCATCCCGTCTAGAGTTACATTGAAGGTCTGGGGGGAACGGGCAAAGCGCCGCGGCTCATCGTTTCTTCAGGAAGGTGCTGCGTTCACACCCGGGTGCCCTCAAAGATCGTTTCTGATCAACTGCGCAGATCAGAAAATCGACTGCTCCGTATACGTAGTCAACCACTCGAGCGCCAAAACCCCCGCCAGCGAATTCCCATTGCTATCCAACCCAGGCGACCACACGCACACGGCCATTTCTCCGGGTAGCACCGCGACGATCCCGCCACCCACGCCACTTTTCGCGGGCAGGCCGACCCGATAGACGAAATCGCCGGCGGCATCATAGGTGCCGCACGTGAGCATCAGCGCGGAGAGTCGCTTGGCCGAACTGGTATCGAGAATCCGTTCGCCGCTGGCAGGTACCACGCCATGATTGGTCAAAAACAGTGCTGCCTTAGCCAGTTCCACGCAACTCATCGAAATCGCGCATTGCCGGCAATACGCGTCGACCACGACTTCCGGCGGCATTTCCATGTTGCCGAAGCTCGCCATGAAATGCGCCATCGCGCGGTTGCGATGGGCGTGCTGTAACTCCGATTGCGCGACGCGCGAATCGTAGTCGATGCTGTTCTCGCCAGTGAGCCGTCGCATGAATTCGACCAATGCCGTTTCGGCTTGCACGAAGCGGCGGCACAGCACGTCGGTGACGACCAGCGCTCCCGCGTTGATGAACGGATTGCGCGGCTTGCCATGCTCGGCTTCGAGTTGCACCAGCGAATTGAACGCGTTGCCGGACGGCTCGCGCCCGACGCGTTGCCACAGAGCGTCGCCGAGCAGTCGGAACGCCATCGTGCAGGCGAACAGCTTGGAGATACTCTGGATGGAAAAACGCGTGTCGGCCTCGCCGGTTCGAAACACCTCGCCCGAGGCCGTGACGATCGCCATGCCGAAGCTGTCGGCGGGTACTTTCGCCAGCTCCGGGATGTAATCGGCGACCTTGCCGGTACCCAGATACGGCCGCAGATCGCGATGAATCTGCTCGAGGATGGCTGCGTAGTTCATCGAACGTCGGTCTGGCATCAATGCGCGCCCGCCGCGCCCGGGCCGCCGCCGCCTTTCGCCGGCTTGGTGATCCAGATCAGCGGAATGATCAGAATGAAAATGATCGCCGACACATAAAAGATGTCGTTCAGCCCCATCATCGCGGCCTGGGTGTTCACAGTGAAGTCGAACAGCGCATGCGCGGATTGCGTATTCAGATGCAGTAGCGATTGGGTCGAATCGATCTGCTGATTGAACAACGGGTTGTCGACGCTCGCGCGTTCGGTCAGCCGCTCGTGATGCAACACGGTCCGGTTATTCCACTCGTTGCCGGCGATCGAGGTGCCCACCGCGCCGCAAAACACCCGCGCGAAATTCGACAGACCCGCTGCCGCTGGAATCTTGTTCGGCGGCTGGCCCGACAGGATGATCGCGGTGAGCGGCACGAAGAACATCGCCATCGGAATGCCTTGCAGCAGCGTCGGGATCACGAGATGCCACGTGTCGATTTCGATCACGTACTTCGAGCGCATATAGAACACGATCGCAAAGCCGATAAACGCCAGCGTGGCGATCACGCGCGCGTCGGAGCGCGGCAGCACGCGGCCCATCACCGGCGCGAGCAACACGGCGAACACGCCGAGCGGCGCGGTGACGAGGCCGGCATCCACCGAGCGGTAGTTCAGATACTCCTGCATCCATTGCGGCAGCAACACCAGGTTGCCGAAGAACACGCCATACGCGACCGAAATCGCAATCGTGCCGCCGAGAAAATTGCGCTGTTTGAACAGACGCAAATCGACGATCGGATTATCTTCGGTCAACTCCCACACGAGGAAGAACGCAAAGCTGATCAATGCGGTGATGCCGAGAATCACGATCACCGGCGACGAGAACCAGTCGAGATCCTTGCCCTTGTCGAGCATGATCTGCAACGACGCAACCCACGTGATCAGCAGACCGAGGCCGACCACGTCGATCGGCGGTTTGCGGGTGGGCGATTCGCGGGTGCGATAGATCATCCACGTGACGCCGGCCGCGAAAATGCCGACCGGAATGTTGATGTAGAAAATCCACGACCAGCTATAGCTATCGGTGATCCAGCCGCCGAGCGCCGGCCCCGCGATCGGGCCGACGGTCGCCGTCATCGCCCATAGCGCGAGCGCGGTGGACGATTTCTCCTTCGGATACGAGCCCAGCAGAATGGCTTGCGACAGCGGAATCAGCGGACCGGCCACCGCGCCCTGGAAGATCCGCGCGACCAGCAGGATCGGCAGCGTGGGCGCGATACCGCACAACCACGAAGCGAGCACGAACATCAGGATCGCGCCCACGAACAGCTTGACCTGCCCGATGCGCTGCGTGAGCCAGCCGGTGAGCGGAATCGACACGGCGTTGGCCGCGGCGAACACGGTGATGACCCACGTGCCTTCGTCGACGGAAACGCCGAGGTTGCCGGAGATGGTCGGGATGGCGACGTTCGCGATCGACGTGTCGAGCACGTTCATGAAGGTGGCGAGCGCGACGGCGATGGTCGCGAGCACCAGCTGCCCGCCTTTCAGCGGAGGCGGCGGTGCGGGCGGCGTGGCGGCGGGCGTGGCGGCAGGTTGGCTCAAACTAGGGTCTCCGGGCGGACGTCGAATGCTCGCGAAAGCATACCTGTATTCGGGTTGGGGCGTCGTCGGGGCATGCAGGCCCAGCGGCGCAAACAATTCGGTCAGCGTATCCTCGCGGACAGCTAACATGGGACGCTGTGGGTCACCCGCTGCGGCAACCCGTTGCCACGCTTGCCGACACATAAAACCTAACCGCGGAACCCGAACCGCACGAAGAGAAGGAAACGGATATGAGCTGGGAACAATTCGAACATGGCTGGCGCCGCGCATCGCTCACCACGCCGGCGAAAGGTCTCGTCGTGCTGATGCATGGCGTGGGCAGCAACGCGCGCGATCTGATGCCGCTCGCGGATATCTGGAGCGAAAGCCTGCCCGACGTCGCGTTCACGTCGCTCGACGGCACCGATGAATTCGACGGCGGCTTCAGCGGCCGCCAATGGTTCAGCCTGCGCGACATCAACGAAGGCAATCGCGAGACGCGGGTCGCCGCAGCCTATCCGGCGCTGCGGCGCGTGCTCGACGCCGAACTGGCGCATCATCGATTGGCTTTCGGTCGCCTTTCATTGGTGGGTTTCTCACAAGGCTCGATTATGGCGATGCATCACGTGGCGACCAGCACCGAAGGCGCCGCGGGCGTGATTGCATATTCGGGGCGGCTCGCGTCGGTGATCGTCGCGCAGAACGGCACGCCGCTCACGCTCGTGCATGGCGAAGACGACTCGGTGATTCCCGTGCAGGAACTGGAATACGCCGCACAGGCGTTCACCGACGCGCGCTATACCGTCGACGCATACGCATTGCCCGGCATTGGTCATACGATTAATGCAGACGGTGTGGCGCTCGGTCAGGAGGCGTTGGAGCACGCGCTGGGTGCGTTGTCGCGCGAGTGACACGTCCAGAATGAAAAGTGCCCCTAAAGATTCTGATCTGCTTGCCGTTAACGGGGCATTAGCATGAAAATCACCTCCGCCGCGCGGACTGCGCAACGCCGATCAGGCGTGCCAAGCGGCTCGGGTGACCGGGGGCGCATTTCCAGACTGTCCGGAGAGGGCAGATAACGAAACATTAGAGCCTTCTTATGGCCAGACCGACGCCGTACTACCCGCTTTTCGATCGACTCTTCCGTCAATCCGTGACGGTGGATCTCGGCACGGCCAATACGCTCATTTACACCGACCACGGTGGCATCGTGCTGAACGAGCCGTCGGTCGTGTGCTTCCAGAAAGAACCATCCGCAGGACAAAAACGCGTGGCCGCAGTGGGCACCGAAGCCCGCCAGTTGCTCGGCCGCGCGCCGCAAAACCTCGAAGCGATCCGGCCGATGCGTCACGGCGTGATCGCCAATTTCTCCGCAGCCGAACAGATGATCCGGCAATTCGTCGACATCGCGCGTCCGCGGCCGTTGTTCAGCCGCCGCGCGGCGTTCACGTTGTGTGTGCCGGCCGGCGCGACCCAGGTCGAACGCCGGGCGATCAAGGAAGCGGCGGTGGCGGCCGGCGCGTGGAAGGTGAGTCTGATTGGCGAATCGCTTGCATCGGCGGTCGGCGCGGGTTTGCCGGTGGCGGAGGCGACTGGCTCGATGGTGGTCGATATCGGCGGCGGCACGACCGAGGTCGGTGTGATTTCGCTCGGCGGCACCGCTTATAGCGGATCGATCCGCGTGGGCGGCGACAGCTTCGACATGGCGATCGTCACCTATGTGCGCAATCTGTACGGTGTGCTGCTCGGTGAGCAAACCGCTGAGCACGTGAAGAAAAGCATTGGTTCTGCGGTGCGCGACGTGCCGATGGAACATATGAACGCCACCGGCCGCAGCGTCGACGACGGCCTGCCGCGCACGGTTCAATTGAGCAATCACGATATTGCCGATGCGATCGACGGTCCGTTGCGCCAGGTGATCGGCGCGGTCAAGCGCGCGCTTGAAACGGCGCCGGCGGAACTGGTGACCGACATCGCTCACAATGGTGTGGTGCTGACAGGCGGCGGCGCGTTGCTCGGCCATCTCAGCCGCCGGTTGACCAACGAACTCGGACTCTACGTGCGGGTGGCCGACGAACCGTTGACCTGCGCGGTGCGCGGTGCAGGCGCGGCGGCTGCCGCCGGCCTGCTCGACGAATCGGCCTACGAATGAACTGACGCGGCGTCCTGTTGTTAAGCCTTGCGATGCGCGTCTTTATCGAGCGCGAGTTCCGCAGCTTCGCCGACAAGCCCGTGGTAATACAGATGCACGCCGATCGCGAGCGAGTCGTTGCGAATTTCGTGGAACGCTTTCCATGCCTTCACCGGATCTTTGAACAGCAGGTAGTGCGCTTCCTGCGCGATCAACTCCGCCACTTCATGCAGGCCGTGCCCGTGCAATACGTTCACCAGCGCGTCGAGACTGCGGTGCGTGCGCGCGTCGGTGCGCGGATACAGCATGTGAAGCACCGCGACGTTCTGCGTTTTCAGCGCGGCCGACAACGCGACGACGATGTCCTGATGATTCAGTGCAGTGACGATGTTGTCTTCAGTGTGGATGTGGTCCGGAAACAGTGTTTCGAGCGAGGCATTCATCGGGTTCTTCCTGTTCTTTTAGCTGAGTAAAAAGGCCCGCCATAGAGTGGCGGGCCAAAGACAGCGATGTGCTTGCAGGGGAAGCAAAACACGCAGCCACTATCGCAGAGCCCGCGCGCTTCTGCTGTTCGGCCGAAGCAAAACATTGTTGCAGTAAGCGTGCTTACTTTCATTCTCGCAACGGGATGTAGATGCTCGTTCTTTTATTCACAACGATATTTGCGGATATTTCAAGCGCTGAGTATTGCGCGTACAGAGATGGATTGTTGTCGTCAACCGTCGCAATCAAACCTCTTTACAACCGTAGAATGCGAAGCGGAGCCTGAGCATGCCACGCGACGATCGAGCATGCCGGCACGTGTGCGATGTGAAAGTAAAAGGAATAGCCAGATGAATTCGAAGACACACGCAACGCTGAGTTTTTCCGACAGCGACCAGACAATCGATTTGCCGATCTATCAGGGCACGCTTGGGCCGGACGTGATAGACATTCGTAAGCTATACGGCCAGACCGGCAAGTTCACGTACGACCCTGGCTTCATGTCGACGGCGGCCTGCAATTCCGAAATCACCTATATCGATGGCGACAAAGGCGAACTGCTGTATCGCGGTTATCCGATCGACGACCTTGCGCAGAATGCCGATTTCCTCGAAACCTGCTATCTGCTGCTGAAGGGTGAATTGCCGAACGCGCAGCAGAAAGAAGAATTCGTGAACACCGTCACGCAACATACGATGGTTCACGAACAGATGCATTTCTTCTTTCGCGGTTTCCGTCGCGACGCACACCCGATGGCGATTCTGGTCGCCGCAGTGGGTGCGCTGTCGGCGTTCTATCACGACTCGCTCGACATCAACAATCCGCAGCACCGCGACGTCTCCGCAATTCGCATGATCGCGAAGCTGCCCACGCTTGTCGCAATGGCGTACAAGTACACGGTCGGTCAACCGTTCGTTTATCCGAAGAACGACCTGTCGTATAGCGCGAACTTCATGCGCATGATGTTCGCCAATCCGGCCGAAGAGTACGAGGTCAACGACGTGCTGGTGCGCGCATTGGATCGCATCCTGATTCTGCATGCGGACCATGAGCAGAATGCGTCGACGTCGACCGTGCGTCTCGCCGGTTCGTCGGGCGCGAATCCGTTTGCGTGTATCGCGGCGGGTATTGCGTGTCTGTGGGGACCGGCTCACGGCGGCGCGAACGAGGCCGCGCTGAACATGCTGGAGGAGATCGGCTCGGTCGACAACATCCCCGAGTTCATCGCGAAGGTGAAGGACAAGAACTCCGGCGTGAAGCTGATGGGCTTCGGTCACCGCGTCTACAAGAATTACGATCCGCGCGCAAAGCTGATGCGTGAAACCTGCCACGAAGTACTGGAAGAACTCGGTCTGCACGACGACCCGCTGTTCAAGCTCGCGATGGCACTGGAAAAGATCGCGCTGGAAGACGACTACTTCGTGTCGCGCAAGCTGTACCCGAACGTCGATTTCTATTCGGGCATCGTGCAGCGCGCGCTAGGTATCCCGACGTCGATGTTCACGTGCATCTTCTCGATGGCGCGTACGGTCGGTTGGATCGCGCAGTGGAACGAAATGATCGCCGATCCGGAGCAGAAGATCGGCCGGCCGCGTCAGTTGTTTGTCGGTGCTACGCAGCGGGAAGCGAAGGCGATCGATAAGCGGTAAAGCTGGATTTTTTTTAAGTGTGTTATCGCGCGGTGTCTGGTCTGACGTTTGTCAGCACCTTGGCCCGCGCATTTGCTTGCCCGCAAAGATTCAATCTGTGATGCACCTGTCACGCAATGTGATCATCGTCTGGTGCAAACTTATATTCCTTTGTCTCGTTTTTTCTGAAAAAACTCGCGGTTTAATTTTCCGCCAAGCTTCGTGTCCGGTGCCGACTATTTGTTTCTGTATTTATTTAATAGCGAATTGAACTCGAACGAGTATCGTCGTCTGAAATAAAAAACGCTGTTCCCGTCAGGGCGAACAGCGATCAAGCGGACGACCAGAGCGAAGTCGGGAGAGAGTCGTCCGTCCAACAAGCGTCACAAGCATATCGATAAACAACGGCTGTTGGAATAACCAAAAACCGCATGGCAGTGTCCTTCCCGGCAGGACACTCAAAACCTGAAATGCATGGCATTATCGAAGGGTCGGCATTTCTGTCGGCTCTGGCTCTATCAGCGTATCTCGACAAAGACGTGTCCGTATCTGGCCGCTCTACTTTGGCTATTTTTCCAGGTATGCAGTAGATAAATAAATGCGCTGGCGCGCCATAATTTTACAGACCTTATTTAACCGTATTTGAAGATGCTGTTAAATATAATTAACCTTTATCGGATTGGTTATGAATTTGAATAAAACGCGGGCAGGGGTGTTGGTGGTCGCTATGGGTGTTGCGGCCGGTTTTGCGGCACTGGTACCGGGTGTGTCGAATGCGTATGACGGGGTGTTCAATTTCACCGGAACAGTTACTGATACGACTTGTACTGTCACCACGGGGGCCTCTAATCAGACGATCGTGCTGCCGACAGTTAGTGCCAGTTCGGTGAAGGGAACAACTACGACGACACCCGTTGGGCTAACGCCATTCACTATTGCTATGAGTAACTGCAGTGGCTCGACTCGCACCGGCGCTGTCGCATTTTTTGAGCCTGGTGCCACCATTGATTCAAATACCGGGATGCTGACAAACAGCAGCGGCACGGCTACGAATGTGGAAATCGGCTTATATAACGCCGATAAAACCTTCATTAACCTGAGTTATATTAGTGGTTCTCAGGGCGTCAAATCGGTGACGCTGACAGGATCTCCCGCGACTAGCGGTGCGTTCACCAATTACTCCGGTACGGCCAGGTTCCTGGCAGGGTATGTCGCAAATGGTGGTACGCCGGGTGCGGGCTCTATTTCGACAAGCGTGAACTACACCATCGTTTATCAATAAACGTTTGCTGTGACAGTGTTCGCGCACGGCACGAACACTGTCATTGAATTCGATGGTTGAAATTATTCCAGTTAGTATGGATACCAAAATGAACAAGAAGTTAAAAACGGCGATCGCTGCGCTCGCGTTTTCGTCGCTCCTCGGGGTAGCGCAAGCCGGCGTCGTGTTAGGTGGGACTCGCGTCGTGTTCCTGGAAAAAGAGCGTGAAGTCACGGTCAAATTGAGCAACGAAGGCACGGCGCCGGCGCTGGTTCAATCCTGGCTGGACAACGGCAATATGCACTCATTGCCCGACGAATCGAAAGTGCCGTTCACGCTGACGCCGCCGCTGTTTCGCCTCGACCCGAAAAAATCGCAGAGCTTGCGTCTGATTTACACGCAGGAGTCGCTCCCCAAGGACAAAGAATCGCTGTTCTGGCTCAACGTGCTCGACATTCCGCCGCGTGCGGATACGGCGGGGGCAGCGAGTGGCGCCAATCTGTTGCAACTGGCGATCCGGTCCCGAATCAAGGTGTTCTTCCGTCCTGCAGGGCTGACGGGAAACGCAGCCGATGCGGTTGAAAAAGTGAACTGGAAGGTCGTGCAGAAGGAAGGCGGCGGTTACGTGCTGGAGGCGGTGAATCCGACGCCTTACTACGTGACGTTCGGCAAGATCTCGGCGCAGGCCGGCGATAAGGTGCTGGCGTCCGATCTCGCCGGCATGGTAGCGCCGCAAACAACTGAACACTTCGACCTGGGCAAAACGCCGCCGCCGGCCGGCGCCGATTTGCGGGTCGACTACACGTTCATCGACGACTATGGCGCTGAACGTCCGGGCAACTATCGCCAGGCGGCGAAACCCTGAATCCAGCGGTGAGGTGGCAATAACCACGACGTATCGACCGCTATCCAAAAAGAGAGGCAGCGTTTCGCACCGATAGCAACAGCGAATCGCCGCTCTGTTGGGGAAATCATGAGTAGCAAAAAATATCGCACGTCGCGTGCGAGGCGCGCGCGCGCGCCCGGATGCCTCACCCTGATAGTGGCGATGCTGATCGGGGCATTTGCGCCAGGTATTACATGGGCGGATTCGCTTACGCTCGCCGACGTCCAGTTTAACGATCAGTTTCTCGCGAAACCGAAGGATCAGAAGGTGGACGTATCGCGTTTCGAGCGCAGCAACCCTGTGCCGGCTGGCGACTACACGGTCGACCTCTACAAGAACGGTACCTGGATCGCTCATACGCGGGTCCGCTTCGTCGCGAAAACGGAAGGGGAAAGCGCGACCGCTTGCATGGACAAGACCCTGATCGAACGGTTGGGTCTGAACTTCGCGGTGCTTCCGGAACCAGGCCGTGCCGAGCTCGCGAAGGTAGAGGCGGGCAGTTGCGCGAACCTGTCCGCGCTAGCGGACGATGCGTCGCAAACCTTCGATATGTCGGAACTCCGCCTCGACGTGAGCCTCCCTCAAGCCGCGTTGCTGCACAATCCGCAAGGCTACGTCAGCCCTGAACTGTGGGACGCGGGCGTGCCTTCGGCGACGCTCGGCTATAACCTGAATTCGTTTCGCTCGATGGGGGGCGGTGCGCCCAGCACGCAAACGTATCTCGGGCTCGACATCGGCATCAATTTCGGCAACTGGCATGTGCGGCAGAATTCGGCCTTTACGTGGCAGACTCGAGGTCCGCAAACCTATCAGAACATCGCCACTTACTTGCAACACGACATACCGTCGCTTCGCAGCGAATTGACGGTGGGCGAGTCGTTCACCGACGGCACGATGTTCGACAGCATCGGCATGCGCGGCGTGCAACTGGGTTCCGACGACCGCATGCTGCCCGATTCGCAGCGCGGCTATGCACCGTTGATTCGCGGCGTGGCGAACAGCAATGCACGCGTGAGTGTCACGCAGAACGGCAACAAGCTGTACGAGACGACAGTCGCGCCCGGGCCGTTCGAAATCAACGATCTGTACGCAACCGGTTACGGCGGCAATCTGCTCGTGACGGTGACCGAGGCCGACGGTAGTCAGCACAGCTTCTCGGTACCGTATGCATCGGTCGCGCAGTTGCTGAGGCCTGGCGTCACGCGTTTCAACCTTGCCGCGGGCGCGGTTCGCGACCCGCAGATCACCGTGCACGAAAATTTTTTCCAGGGCACGGTCCAGCGCGGCTTTAACAATCTGCTCACGGGTTATGCGGGTGTACTCGCCGCGCAAGGTTATCTCGCCGGTCTTCTCGGTATGGCGGTGAACACGCCATACGGCGCGGTGGCGCTCGACATCACCGAGGCGCGCGCGCAGATCGACGGCGTACCGAACACGACCGGCCAGAGCGTGCGCCTGAGCTACAGCAAACTGGTGAGCGCCACCAATACGAATTTTTCGATTGCCGCTTACCGCTATTCGTCGAGCGGCTTCTGGTCGATGCGCGATGCGCTGCTGGCGCGCAGCGCGGTGTCGTCGGGTAGGGACGCCAGTTTGCTCGATCGTCAACGCAATCAGGCGCAACTGACCGTCAACCAGACGTTCGGGTCGAAATGGGGAAGCGTCTACGCGGTGGGATCGATGCTCGACTACTGGAATCGGTCGGGCACCACCTCGACATTCCAGGTCGGCTACAACAACTCGACGCGCATTTTCAATAACAGTCTGTCATACAGTCTTTCGCTGTCGCGCCAGCGCGATGGCTTGTCGGGCCGCTTCAGCAACCAGATCTACGCGAGCGTGACGATCCCGCTTGGTCACGGCATTCATGCGCCGAACCTGATGACCAGCGTTACTCGTAACAGCACTAGCGGGTCGTCGGAGCAGGCGATGGTCAACGGTACCGTTGGCGACGACAACGATTTCTCCTACGGAGTGACGGCAAACCATGCGCCGGGTTCCAATTCTGGCGGCGTGAACGCGCAGTATCGCGGTGCGTATACGACGGTCTCCGCGAGCGCAAGCGACGGTAGCGGCTACTCGCAGATTTCGGGCGGGTTGAGCGGTGCGGTGGTGGCTCACCCGGGCGGCGTGACGTTCGCTAATAACGTCGGCGATACGATCGGCGTGGTCGAAGCGAAGGGCGCGGAAGGTGCGCGTGTGACGAACGCGACCGGAGTGCGAATCGATAGCCACGGCTATGCGGTGGTGCCGTACCTGTCGCCTTATCAGCTCAATACGATCGATATCGATCCGAAGGGAATTCCTGTTGATGTTGAATTCAATTCGACGAGTGAGCAGGTCGTGCCGCGCGCTAATTCAGTGGTCCTGATCCGCTTCCCCACCACGACCGGGCGGGCTGCTGTGATCTCGACTCATCTGCCTAACGGTGCGTCGTTGCCGTTCGGGGCCGAGGTATATGACGAAAAGAATCGCAGCGTGGGTGCGATTGGCCAGAACAGCCGGATCTTCGTGACGGGCGTCGCGGACGCGGGTTCGTTGTCGGTCAAGTGGGGCGACGCGGCCGATCAGCAATGTTCGTTCGATTATCGGTTGCCTCCGAAGGGCGAGGATCGCGGTGCTTTTGCACATATCGATGCGGTGTGTGGTGCGCGCAATGCGGGTGCGCCAGCGGTGGCGGGTAGCGGTGCGAGCGAGCATGCGGATGCTGGCAATGCCGCACAGAATTCAACGATGACTCATGTGGCGGCAAACACGCGCATGGCGTCTGAACAGAGTAAATCTGGCAACTGGTGATCAAGATGAGCGCAACGAGTGGATGTGAGAAGCGTGTGACGAGCAGAAGCGGGATGCGCTCGCTGTGGATGTCCTGGGAACAGGCGTTGGTATGGTGGGGACTGGTATGGGTCGCGCTCCTCGTGAGTACGGCTGCACATGCAGATGATTCTGGCGCGCAATGCACGGTAACGCCGAGCGATACCGTGGTGAGATTCGGTAATGTAAATGTAAATCGCGACGCGGCTCCGGGTTCGATTATCGCGACTAAGACCATCACAGCCACATTTACATGTAATCCAGCCGGATACTCCTCAGGTAACTTCCAGGCGGCGTTTAGCAGTTGGGTTTCCGCCGATTCGAACTCGTCGCAATATATTGGCTCGGGGACGCCCGGTGTGGGCATTAGTGTGACCGCTAATTTGCCAGGCCAGGCTCCAGTATTGTCTAGCGAACTGTTGTCTGCTGGTCTTGATGGTGCGGTGACCCTGAGAGGCACTTTGCAAGCAGCTACAACCGCCAAGATCAAGATCGATCTTGTTAAAACCGGCCCAATAAAAGCAGGCGCTAACGTAAGCATTTCCAATTTTATGGCAGTAGCTGTATACAGTAAAAGTCCTGCGGGCTGGATCCCCCAGTACATTGCCATCAACGGCGCAACCATCGCCGCCCCCACATGCACCGTCACTCCTACGTCGTCCGTCAATCTACCCTCCGTTAGTCCCAGTGCTTTCCCATCTCTCGGCAGCACAGCCGGCAAAACGCGTTTCAACATTGCACTGTCCAACTGCACATCGGGCTCGCAGCTTTACATGACATTGAGCGATGCCACGAATCCCGCTAACACGGGCAGCAATCTGTCGCTGTCGACGGATTCGACCGCGAAGGGCGTGCAGTTGCAGATGCAGCGTAGCGACGGCACCGTGGTCAGCTATGGGCCGGATTCGGCGGTCGCTGGCAACGTCAACCAATGGCTGGTCGGCGCCACGGTAGACCGTGCGATGAACATTCCGATGACGGTGCAATACATCTCGACGGGCACGGTGACACCCGGCACGGTCAAGGGTATGGCTACGTTCACTCTCAGCTATCAATAGCGCGCATTGGTGCTGAAAGATACATCCGGTTGTCCTGTGTAAAAGGACGCAGTATTGCTAACCTTGCTAGTTATCCTCGGGCGTTCACAACGCTATCCTAGCTTCTGTGATTTTACGAAGGTCATGAAAGATTCTATTAGCCAGAGAACCTGATTCTGACTCTTCACTGACAATTACACCACTATTATTGATAGTTAGCGATGCTATCGATTAATGAATATTTAATTCTAGGTGTGTCAGGTGGCACGAACAGGAACACATATCCGGACCGGGCAGATCAGAAGCTCTGCGATGCTGTTTTACATCGCTATGTTGATGACGATCGCAGCCTGTGACGGTGGCAGCGTTTCATCGGGATCGATCGGTGCGGTACCCGGTTCGCTTCCGGGGAGCAGTAAGCAACCGGTGATCTGCGAACAGTTTCTGGATGACGGAGGGCATTGCGAGCTAATGATATTTAAAGTTAAAAAAAATAATTTTCTTATTAAGTATTGCAGATCATGAAGAAGAATATCGCCGGTTTTTACAGCCAAGATATGTTGCCCTCCAGACGGATTTAACCGATGAAAATCGCCATCCTCACCGCGTTCAAATCCGAAGCGGACTTTCTGACCTGCCATCTTGAGCGTCAACACGACGAATGCTACGTTTTCGAGAGTGAGTGCGACCTCTATGCTGCTGGTGCTCGCATGTCTTTTGATCTACTCATCTTGGGGCGGTTCATCGCCGATCAGAACCTGGCCAGTATCTTTGTGCGGATCCGGGCGCTCTTTTCTGCCGAGCTGCCGGTTCTGGTTCTTGCCTATCGCGACCTTGCATGCGAGATGGCCGCTATATCGCGCCCCGGCAGAGCGGATCACATTATCGTGCCGGTTTCTCCAGAAAGGCTGATTGCGCGCGTCGACGCGATGCTGGGGCGTGTCCCAGGCATCGCAAGAGTGGTGACGGAAGAGTGTTACGGTGAATACCGCTTTTGCCACGGTGAACGAAAGGTCTGGGTGCGCGGCCAGCGAGTGGCCCTGACCGCGAAGCAGTATGAATTTGCATTGCTGTTGTTCAGAAACCTGTCCAAGCCGCTCGCTACGCCTTATATACGGCAGGTGGTCTGGCATCAGGAGGCGGAAATGAAATCGCGAACGATCGATAGCCACGCGTCGGTTATCCGCTCCAAGCTCAACCTGCGGCCCCGCAACGGCTACATCCTCAGCACGGTGACCCGTTACGGGTACATGCTCGAACGGCTGACCCACGCCTGAGGGATTGCGCGCAGGCCCCAAAAACTTTTTGACGCCGGTTCAAGTGAGGCCACAACCAGCCTGACATGGAGGGGGCTGGATGCAAAAAAAGTCGCCGTCCTCGTATCGAGGCACGGCGATCAAAATGAGCGATCGGACCGGTATTGCTTGAATCGCTCAGCCCCGGGGGAGGCAGAGTCACTATACCGTCGGGTGCGAAGCGGCGGAACTCGCTGAATCGACGACGCAGCGTCTTGTCTGACAGGACAATGAAATCGTCATGACAGGTGCGCGATATCTGCACTTACTGTGCCCGCACAAACAGGAAACTCCTGTGTGTTAAGTTCGTCTGACGCCCACATACCCTCTACAATCGGAAGCGACCTGCCACCCACGTGTGCCAGCCGCATGCAGCATCCGAAGTGAAAATGAAAGCGAAGCGAACCCCATAGGAGCGACCTGATGCAGCAGCCAGAAACCCTCGGCGGCCTGTCCGGCGGAATCGATCACCGCGAGCCCGAGCCGGACGGCGTATTCATTCCGACGGAAAACCTCAACGTCGCAAGCGCCGCGCAGCATGTGCTGAAGTCCGGCGACACCTTCATCGTCAACGATCCGCTTGGCGATATCACGGGCCATGACGACGGCCTGTTCGTCAACGACACTCGTGTTCTTTCCACGCTGCGCCTGACTTTCGGCGGCCGCGCGCCTTCGCTGCTTTCGGGCAGCGTCAGCAGTGACAACACGTCGTTCACCGCCCATCTGACCAATCGTCCGTTGCCGCCGCTCGGCGGCGACAGCACGCCAGAAGGCGTGATCCACGTCGAACGCGTGCGCGTGCTGTCGGGCACGGTGCTCAATGAGGCCATCGAGCTTACAAACTACGGCACCAGCGACGCGGTCGTGCCGCTATCCATCTCGTTCGCGAGCGACTTCCGCGACATGTTCGAAGTGCGCGGCCTGAAGCGAGACAAACAGGGCCGCGTCGAACCGGCGCGTGTCGAGAACCGTGAGGTGCTGCTCGGCTACATCGGTCTCGACAACGTGGCGCGCAATGTGCAGATCGCGTTCGCACCGGAACCTGACAAGCTGTTCGCCGATCGCGCCGACTACACGGTGAAGTTGCCGGCGCAAGCGTGCGTGTCGATCTATCTGTCGGTGGCCGTGCAGGTCGTCGCGCAGTCGGGCAAACCGGACGCGGGCGTGCCGCAGGTTTCGCAGCCCACGCATGCGCTGAGCGAAGCGCATCTGTCGCAGATCGATGCGGAGCGCCCACGCGTGGGCCGCGCGGCGGTGCGTGCAGCGCTCGTCGACGCACACCTCGTAATGCGCGAACGGCGCCGCGCCACCGCGCGGGTGCGCACGAGCAATCCGCTCTTCAATGCATGGATCGACCGTTCGCTCGCGGACCTCGGTTTGCTGACCACGGATCTCGCCACGGGCCCGTATCCGTATGCGGGCATCCCGTGGTTCTCGACGCCGTTCGGCCGCGATGCGGTGATCACGTCGCTGCAAACGCTGTGGCTTCAGCCGGAGTTGGCCGCCGGCGTGCTGCGCTTTCTCGCCGAGCATCAGGCACGCGAGAACTCGCCGTTCCGCGACGCCGCGCCCGGCAAGATCATGCACGAAATGCGCAAGGGAGAAATGGCGGCCACCGGCGAAGTGCCGTTCGCGCTGTACTACGGCGGCGTCGACACTACGCCGCTGTTCATCGTGCTGGCCGGCGCCTACGTGGCGCGCACCAACGACCTCGCATTGATCGACGAATTGTGGCCGGCGCTCGAGCGCGCAGCGCAGTGGGTGGCGGGCGTCTGCGACAAGAACCGTTATGGCCTGCTCGATTATCAGCGCGAGTCGGACGGCGGTCTCGCGAATCAGGGTTGGAAAGACAGCCACGATTCGGTGTTCCACGCCGACGGCCGTTTCCCCGACGGCCCGATCGCACTGGTCGAAGTGCAGGCCTACGCGAGCGCCGCATTCGACACGATGGCGCATTTCGCGAAACTGCGCGGTCTGCATGAGCCGGCGGAGCAATACAGCGAACGCGCGAAGAAGATCCGCCAATGCGTCGAAGAAAAGTACTGGATGGAAGAGGCCGGCTTTTACGGCATCGCGCTCGACGGTCACGGCGAACTGTGCCGCGTGATGGCGTCGAATGCGGGGCATCTGCTGGCGTTCGGCTTGCCTTCGCGCGAACGCGGCGAAGCAGTGGTGCACGCGCTCGACTCCACGCTGTTTCACACCGGCTGGGGCGTGCGCACGCTGGCTGCAAGCCAGGCGCGCTTCAACCCGATGGCGTATCACAACGGCTCGGTCTGGCCGCACGATAACGCGATCTGCGCGCGCGGCCTGTCGCGTTACGGCGGCAAGGCGGCCGCCGTGCGTTTGCTGCAGGCGCTGTTCCAGGCGGCGGTCAATTTCGACATGCGTCTGCCGGAACTGTTCTGCGGCTTCCCACGGCGCCGTGGCGAGCCGCCCACCGCTTATCCGGTGGCGTGCCTGCCGCAGGCGTGGGCGGCCGGCTCGCCGTTCATGATGCTCGAAGCGTGTCTCGGCATCACGATCGACGCAGGCCGTCGCGAGGTGCTGATCGAACAGCCGATGCTGCCCGAAGGCATCGACTGGCTCGAAGTCGGCGATCTGAAAGTCGGCGATTCGTCGGTGTCGATCACGTTCCGGCGCATCGGCGAAAAGGTGGTGGCGTCGGCGGAACAGGGCGACGTGCGGGTCGTCGCGCTGCTCTAGCCGCGCGTTCGAATGGCTGTTGGCTGCGCTGCACCGGGTGGTAACATTTGTTGTCATCCTACTCGACCGTTCGCCCGGTACATCGCATGCCAGACAGTTTCGACCAGCTTGCCGCGCTGATCCGCGCGCGCTTCTCCGAACTGAGTCCGCAGTTCCAGACGGGAGCGGGCTTCCTGCTCGATCATCCCGACGAAGTCGCGGTCTCGTCGATGCGCAAGGTCGCCGAGCGGGCGCAGGTGCAACCTGCTTCGCTGGTGCGGTTGTCGCAGCAACTCGGCTTTCCCGGCTGGAACGAATTGCGCAATCTGTTCGTCGCGCGGGTGCGCACGCGGCCCGAACCGCTCGCAAGCCGCGCGCGCTCGCTGGTCAAATCGAAGGATGCACTGGCGCGCGATCTGTTGATCGCGCAGCAACACAATCTCGACGTCACCTCCGCGCATAACGGTCGCGTCATCGTGGAAGCCGCGCGGCTGTTGAGGCGCGCGCCGCATGTGCAGGTGGCCGGTTTCCGCTCGTGCTACGCGGTGGCTTTCGGGCTCGTGTATGGATACCAGTTGTTCCGCTCGTCGGTGTCGCTGCTCAATGGCGAGGCCGGCACGCTCGAGATGCAATTGCGCGGCATCGCGCGCGACAGCGCGACTATCGTGATCAGCTTCGCGCCGTATTCGGTCGAAGCGGCGCGCGTGGCCGAAGCTGCATTGGAAAAAGGCAGCAAGCTGATTGCCATCACCGATAGCGCGGTGTCGCCGATCGCGCTGAATGCCGACAAAGTCCTGATTTTCTCGCACGAAAGTCCGTCGTTCTTTCCTTCGCTGGTGGCCGCGACGGCGCTCGCCGAATCGCTCGTCGCGCATCTGCTTGCGCTGGAGGGCGCGGGGGCCGTCGAGCAGCTTGCCATCGCCGAGCAATCGCTGCATGCGAAGGGCGCTTACGTGGTTTGATGCCACGCTTCCAGAATCGATCGGTTCGCGCCGTGGCGCGTCTGGATTGCTTTCGTCCCGTTTGACAACAAATGTTGTATTAAAGTATAAATGCGTGCCGATTGTTGAATGGAGGCGAACACACACGTGATCGTCCAGAAGGAGAAGCCATGTCCACCGTATTCCATCGCGCGCCGAAGCAGACGTTGCCTGTTGCCGTCGCCGGTGAGGGCATCGAGATCGTCGATGCCACTGGCAAGCGCTATATCGACGCGTGCGGCGGCGCTGCCGTCTCGTGCCTCGGCCACAGCAATCAACGCGTAATCGATGCGATCAGGCGGCAGTCGCAGCAATTGCCATATGCGCACACGTCGTTCTTTACAACCGATGTCGCCGAAGAACTCGCAGATCGGCTGGTGGCGAGCGCGCCGCGAGGACTCGAACACGTGTACTTCGTGTCCGGCGGTTCGGAGGCGATCGAGGCTGCGCTGAAGCTGGCCCGGCAATACTTCGTCGAGAAGGGCGAGTTGCAGCGTCGTCATTTCATCGCGCGGCGGCAGAGCTATCACGGCAACACGCTCGGCGCGCTTGCGATCGGCGGCAATGCATGGCGGCGCGAGCCGTTCCTGCCGATCCTGATCGAAGCGCATCACGTGAGCCCGTGCTACGCATACCGCGAGCAGCGCGCCGACGAAACCGACGAACAGTTCGCGCAGCGTCTCACTGACGAACTCGAACAGAAAATCCTCGAGCTCGGCGTGGATAACGTCGCCGCGTTTGTCGCGGAGACGGTGGTGGGCGCGACGGCGGGCGCGGTGCCGCCGGTACGCGAGTACTTCCGCAAGATTCGCGCAGTGTGCGACCGTTACGGCGTGCTGCTGATCCTCGATGAAATCATGTCGGGCATGGGCCGCACCGGCTATCTGTACGCGTGCGAGGAAGACGGCGTCGCGCCGGATATCCTGACCATCGCCAAAGGACTCGGCGCCGGATATCAACCGATCGGCGCGACGCTGGTGAGCGAGCGGATCTATCAGGCGATCGTCGGCGGCTCGGGGTTCTTTCAGCACGGTCATACCTATATCGGTCACGCGACCGCGTGCGCCGCCGCGCTCGAAGTCCAACGCGTGATCGCAGAAGACAATCTGTTGCCGAACGTGCACGCTCGCGGCGAACAGTTGCGCGGCCGTTTGCACGAACACTATGCGCAGCATCCGCATATCGGCGACGTGCGGGGGCGCGGACTTTTCGTCGGCATCGAGCTGGTGAAAGATCGTGCGAGCAAAACGCCGTTCGACCCGGCGCTCAAACTGCATGCGGCCATCCGGCGCGAGGCTTTTACACGTGGCCTGATGGTGTATCCGATGGGCGGCACCGTCGACGGCAAGATCGGCGATCATGTGCTGCTGGCGCCGCCGTTCATCTGCACGGCGCGCGATATCGACGAGATCGTCAACCGGCTGAGCGACGCGATCGCGGCTGCGCTGCCGGCCTGAACCACTGAACCACTGACCCTGCGACTTCGAGAGATTTGCCATGACCGACCGCCTGCCGCATTTCGACACGGCACACGCCACCCCCGAGCAAAAGGCCGTTCTCGACGAGATTGTGTCGGGTCCTCGCGGCAATCTGAACGGCCCGTTTCTCGGCTGGATTCACAGCCCGGAGCTGGCTCAACAGGCGCAGCGTCTCGGCGCGTTCTGCCGCTATCGAACAGGATTGCCGTTACGTCTTTCCGAACTGGCAATTCTGGTGACGGCGGCACGCTGGCAGGCGCAGGCGGAGTGGTACATCCACTATCCGATCGCGCTGCAAGCCGGCGTGCGCGAAGCGGACGCCGAGGCGATCCGCGACGGGCAGCGTCCCGCTTTTGCCGATGCCGACGACGCATTGATTCACGACTTCGCGAGCGAGTTGTACGACACCAAACGAGTGTCGGACGCCACCTACGCGCGAGCGATCGAGCGTTTCGGCCATGAGGTGGTGATCAATCTCGTCGGCCTGCTCGGCTACTACGCGCTGGTCGCGATGACGCTGAATGTGTTCGACATGCGCGCGGTGGGACAGCAGAGCTTGCCATTTGCCGAGTAGTCGTTTCGGTCGCTTCGATCGGTAAAAACCCGATGCTGTCGATCAAAAATTGCCGCGTACTCCGCTTCGATCGGTAACGTCTTCCATTGCTCGCATCGTCACGACACCGGCACACAGAAGCGCCTATCATGAAGTTCGGTCCACGCCCGCGCCTGCGGCGCCGCGCGACGCGTCTCAGAGGAAGTCCCTCGAACAACTTGCGACCGATGCCGAATCCGCAACCACCTGGCGGGACCGTGGCGGCGGGCATCAGATCCGGTCGTAGCGCGCGTAAAGCAGGCACACAAAAGGAGAGAGCGATGAAGCGCAAGGCATCAGCAGTCTGGCAAGGCGGCCTGCAGGACGGCAAGGGCTCGATTTCCACCGACAGCGGCGTCCTCAAGGAGACCCAGTACTCGTTTTCGACACGCTTCGCGGACGGCATCGGCACGAATCCGGAAGAGCTGATTGCGGCTGCGCACGCCGGTTGTTTCTCGATGGCGTTGTCGGCGGAACTGGGCAAGGCCGGCATCACGCCGGAGCGGATCGGCACGACGGCCACCGTCACGCTCGACAAGGACGGCGGCGGTTTCTCGATCACCGCGGTGCATCTCGCTGTGGCCGTGAAGATTCCCGGCGGCGACAAGGCCGCGTTCGACAAAGCCACGGCGGACGCGAAAGCGGGGTGTCCGGTGTCGAAGGTGCTGAACGCCACCATTACGCTGGACGCGAAGCTCGAAACCTGAGCCGGGGAATAACCTGCCCGCGTGACTCTTGCACGCGGGGAATGCCGGCGGCTGGACATACACAAGCACACGCAGCCACACACCGCCGGCATTGCCGCGTGTGTCCCCTCCCAACATGACGACGATCCGGCACAGCGCCGGCCGTCTCTTTCCGATGGAACCGTCGATGACAACGCAAACCGAAAAAGCACGGCAATTCCAGTCGTACCACGCATCGAGCGAAGCCTTCATCATTCCGAATCCGTGGGATATCGGCACCGCGCGTCTGCTCGCGCTCGCCGGCTTCAAGGCGCTCGCGACCAGCAGCGCGGGCTACGCATTTTCGCGTGGGCTGCCGGACAACTCGATCGGCCGCGCGCAGATGATGGTGCATCTGGCCGAAATCGCCGGCGCGAGCGATCTGCCGGTTAGCGCCGATCTGGAAAACGGCTTCGGCGACGCGCCGGAAGACGCCGCCGAAACGATCAGGCAGGCTGCGGCGGCAGGGGTGGTCGGGGGCTCGATCGAGGACGCAACCGGTCGCGCCGACGCACCGATCTACCCGTTCGAAGCAGCGGTGGAGCGCGTGCGCGCCGCGGTCGAAGCGGCGCGCGCGTTGCCATTCCCGTTCACGCTGACCGCGCGCGCCGAGAATTACCTGAACGGCCGTCCCGATCTCGACGATACGATCCGGCGCCTGCAAGCGTTTCAGAATGCCGGCGCGGACGTCCTCTATGCGCCGGGCCTGAAAACACGCGACGAAATCGCCGCAGTGGTCAGCTCGCTCGACCGTCCGGTCAACGTGCTGATGGGATTGCAAGGCGTCGTGCTCAGCTTCGACGAGTTGCAGGCGTTGGGCGTGCGGCGCGTGAGTGTCGGCGGGTCGCTCGCGCGTGCCGCGCTGGGTGCGTTTCTGCGAGCCGCGTACGAAATGCGCGACCACGGCACCTTCGAGTACACGAAGGAAGCCGCCAGCGGCAACGAGATCAATCAGCTGTTCGCGAGCGCCGAGCAGAAGTGGGGCAAGGCCGGGCCGGGCTGATATTCCAGTCACGCGGCTACCTGCTGAATCGGAGGCCTGCGAGGTAGCCTGCTAACTTTTTGTGTGCGTGGCAGAATCCCGGCCTATTCATCTAACAACGCCGGAGACCACGTGATTCAGGGTATTTCTCGATTTTTCACGCAGATCGTTCATCGCTTCCTGCCCGATCCGCTCATCTTTGCGCTGATCCTGACCGCCATCACATTTGCATTGGCGCTGGGTTTGACGCCGCAATCGCCAGTCGAGCTCGTCTACATGTGGGGCAGCGGCTTCTGGAACCTGCTCGCTTTCACCATGCAGATGGCGATGATTCTCGTGACCGGGCATGCACTTGCCACATCCGGTCCCGTCAAGCGGGCGCTGTCCGCACTGGGCGGCGTGGCGCAGACGCCTGTCCAGGGAACCATGCTGGTCGCTTTCGTCAGCGCGATCGCGTGTGCGATCAACTGGGGTTTCGGACTCGTGCTCGGCGCGATGCTGGCCCGCGAAGTGGCACGCCGCGTCAAGGGCGTCGACTACCGGCTGCTCGTTGCCGCCGCTTATATGGGCTTTCTGACCTGGCACGGAGGTTTGTCGGGTTCCGTTCCTCTTGTCGCCGCGACCAAAGGTAATCCGATGGAGAAGGTGATCGGGCTCATCCCGGTCTCCCAGACGCTGTTCACCGGCTACAACGCGTTCGTCACCATCGCGTTGATCGTGCTGCTGCCGTTGCTGGTGCGCGCGATGATGCCGAAACCCGAAGACGTCGTTTCGATCGACCCTGCGCTCCTCGTCGACGAACCGGTCGCGGCAAGAAAAATCACACCTCAGTCGACCGCCGCTGAGCGCATCGAGGAAAGCCGCACACTGTCCGTGCTCGTGGCGTTGCTGATCGTGGCCTATCTGGTTATCCGCGTCACGAAGAAGGGCTTTAGCCTCGACATCGATACCGTGAACATTGCGTTCCTCGCTGCGGGCATCCTGTTGCACGGTACGCCGATGGCCTACGCGCGCGCCGTCGCTAACGCCGCGCGCGGGACGGCCGGCATCATGATCCAGTTCCCGTTCTACGCGGGCATACAGGCGACGATGGACCACTCGGGTCTCGCCGGCGTCATCACAAACTGGTTCATCACGATCGCGACTGTGCACACCTTTCCGCTTCTGACGTTCCTGAGTTCGGCGGTGATCAATTTCGCGGTGCCGAGCGGCGGCGGCCACTGGGTGGTGCAGGGGCCGTTTGTCATGCCTGCTGCGAAGGCCATTGGCGCCGACCTTGGGAAATCGGCAATGGCGATAGCCTACGGCGAGGCGTGGACGAACATGGCGCAGCCATTCTGGGCACTTCCGGCATTGGCGATCGCAGGGTTGGGCGTGCGGGACATCATGGGGTATTGCGTGACGGCGCTGCTGTTTTCAGGCGTCGTGTTTGTCGCCGGGCTTTATCTGTTCTGAGCCCAGTCTTTCGCTGACAGAAAACTCCGGTTGCTTTCTTGAACGGATGGTCATAATATCCGTCTCATGAAGCGATCGGAACATTCGGACGAGGCCGTGACTCGAGCAAGCAAGCAATCCGCCAAAAAAGCGGGCGAGGTCTGCGTTCGGGGCAGGCCGCGCGAGTTCGACACGAACACCGTGTTGACCAGCGCGAGCCAGGTGTTCTGGAACCACGGCTATCACGCCACCTCGATCGACGACCTGTGCAAAGCCACCGGCCTTCTGCGCGGCAGCCTGTACGGCGTATTCGGCGACAAGCACGGCATCATGCTCGCCGCGCTCGACCATTACGCGGAAGGCTCGGTCGCGCGGCTGGCCGAACGGCTGAATGCGCCGGTATCGGCCGAAGAGGCGCTGCGCAACGCGCTGTTGCATTACGCGCGGGTCGCGTGCGCGCTGAGCGGCGAGCGCAGTTGCTTCATCACCAACACCGCGCTGGAAATGCAATCCGGCGACGAAGAATTACGCACCCGCGTCGCGGCCATCCAGCGGCGCATGGCGACTTTGCTGGCCGCCTCGGTGATTCGCGGCCAGGCGAGCGGCGCCTTCAATTCAACTCTCGATGAAAAAGCCGTCGGCGATTTTCTGCTGTGCGTGATGCAAGGCCTGCGCGTGCTAGGGCGGGTGGCTCACACAGAAGATGCGCTGATCGGCATCGTGGACGTCGCGATGCGTGCGCTCGTCTAATTTTTTTTGCCTAATTTTTGAACGGACAGTCATGAATTCTGAGGCCATCAAGTCGTGCCCACTGCCTGCGGCACCGTCGGCGCAGCGCTTCGAGCGCCAGGGGCTCGCGCTCGCCGTGCTGTTCGTCGGCGCATTCCTCGCGCCGCTCGACTACTTCATTGTCAATCTGGCTCTGCCGTCGATTCGCACCGGGCTGAATGCCACGGACGCGCAGTTGCAGCTCGTCGTGTCCGCTTACGCGTCGGTGTACGCCGTGTTGCTGATCACGGGCGGGCGTCTCGGCGACCTGTTCGGACGTCGTCGCATGTTCATGACGGGCATGGCGGCCTTCGTGGTCGCGTCCGCGCTATGCGGTTTTGCGACTAGCGGACACATGCTGGTGATTTCCCGCATCGTGCAGGGGATGGCCGCCGCGGTGATGGCGCCGCAGGTGCTCGCGACGATCCGCGCGGTGGTGCCGCTGCATCAGCAGACCAAGGTGATGAGCCTGTATGGCTTCGTGTTCGGGTTGTCGTCGATCGTCGGGCAACTCGGCGGCGGCGCGCTGATCACGTATCACCCATTTGGACTCGACTGGCGGATCATTTTCCTGATCAACATTCCGGTCGGCATCCTCGCTTTCATCGGCACGTGGAAGTTCGTGCCGGAAAATCAGCCCGGCACGAACACCGGCCTCGATCTCAAAGGCGTGGCGTTGCTCTCCACCGTGCTACTGCTGGTCATTTATCCGATGACGCACGGCCGCGAAGCCGGCTGGCCCGCGTGGACTTTCGTGATGTTCGCGCTCGCGGTGCCCGCGCTGGCCTTGTTCGTCGCAGTGGAGCGTCGCGTGGAGCGAGCCGGTGGCCATCCGCTGGTCGACCTGCAATTGTTCCGCAACCGGGCGTTCGCTCTCGGTCTTGTGCTCGCGTTCCTGTTCTATTGCAATAGCGCGTTCTTCCTCACCTACGGCATCTTCCTGCAGACCGGCTTGCACTGGACGCCGCTCGCGTCGGGCATCGCGATCATGCCGTTCGCGATCGGCTTCGTGATCGGGCCGCTTACGTCGCCGGCGGTGGTGAAACGCATCGGCGCCCACGTGCTGACGCTCGGCTTCTCGATGATGACGGTCGGTTTTACGGTCACGGGCTGGTCCGCCACGCATGCGGCCACGCCAGACCTGTTGTTCTACTGCGGGCTGGTGTGCGCGGGCGTCGGCCATGGCTTGCTGTTGCCGTCGATCATGCGCATTGTGTTGCTGGAAGTCGCGCCGCAGAAAGCCGGGCTTGCGTCGGGCGTGGTTTCGTCGACGCTGCAGATCGGCTCCGCGTTCGGCACGGCCGCGATCAGCGGTGCGTTCTTCGGTGCAGTCGGCGGCCACACGACGGCAGGTGCGTACGCGCAGGCGTTCCAGTTGAGCCTCGCGATCAATGCGGTTCTGATGTTCTTGTGTATCGGTTTGAGCGTGTTGCTGGTGCGGCATCAGCAACTGGTGCTGAGCCGTGCGGCGCAGCCGGTTTGAAAATATCAGGCGGGAAATCGTTTTCAGCCACAGTGTCGACGCGGTTATTAAGAGTTTTTAACAGAATTCATTTTTGGAAATGTTGAATTTACCGGCGATCCAATGATTCACAAGTAATTTTCAGTTGTACGACACCTGGAATAAACCCGAGTCGATCTCTCTGTCGCGGGTTTAGATATGACAAAAGCGCGCGCATTTTCTACATGACGCGGATCAATCCCCGGGGTAAGTTTTTCTATCGTGCAATGCCGCATGGGTAGCCCTGTGGGGTGGGTCCAGAGGGGTTTTCCCGTAACCAGGGGTAATGTGGTGAAAGAGAAAGCTATTTCAGCACCGATGAAAACGGTATCAATAAAAAGCGCTTGCGGTGGTTAAATTCGATTGTTAATCTTGGCAGGACCTTTAGAGTTTTCCTTCAGAAGACTCGCCGCGGCAAATCATCGCAACCCAAACTCATTACATGACGCAAAGGCTTAATAACGCTTAACGGTTCCTTGGGGATTGAATATGCTGACCGCCACCATCGACGCATTCCAGACACCGCCATCCGCGCGCCTCGATATCGGCGACGTGGTCACACTGAAAGAAGGCGGCCCGCGCATGACTGTCACGTACGCTGGGCCGGTGGCGCTCAACCCGGGCGACTGGCTGATCTGCGAGTGGTTCGACGAACACGGCGAACTGCGCCGCGAAATGTTTTCGCCGGACAACGTGCGGGTCGAACCGCGCTCCATTCCGGCGGGCTCCGTCGTGTGGGGTAGAATCGGTCGCGCGGCTTGAAGAACAGCGACTAGCGGCCAGGCGGCGCGAGATCGATACGCGCCTGCGCCGCGGTCGCATAGACCACACCGGTCACCACCCCACCACCCACCTTCATTTCTCCACGCGGTCGCGCGCCGGCGCACCGCGCCGCTGCACGCGCGCCATCAGCGCCGACGAAAACGCCCGCATCCGCACGATCTTGCGCGTCTCGACCACTTTCCCCGCGATGTTTTCAGGCGGGTTCGGCTGCAACGACCAGTACAGCGCGAGCAGCCAGCCGAAACCCGTCCAGCCGATGCAGGCGTTGAACAGCGCGATCGTGAGCATGTCGTGACGCTTGCGCCGGTCCGCGAGGATCGACGGCAGAAAATACAGCCCGAGCGCCACTGCTGCGGCGATGCCCTGAACGACGATGTTGCCACCCATCAATGTGCTCCACGATCCGCGACATAGGCGGTAATTGTCGCGCGAATACGGGGTTCGCGCAGCCCGCCATCGGGACTATCATGCACGTTTCGACTGAACAGATCCTTAACGGACGGCCATCATGATCTCCGACGATACGACCCGGCAAACGCAGCGCATCAACCATGACACGCTCCGCGAATTCGTAGACCGCAAATGGAACGACGAGATCGTGCCCGCGCTCACGGACTACATCGCGGTGCCGGCCAAAAGCCCGGCATTCGATCCCGAGTGGGTCAAGCACGGCTATCTGGAACGCGTGATCACGGACGCCGCGCAATGGGCCGAACAGCAGCCTGTGCGTGGTCTGAAGCTCGAAGTGATCCGCTTGCCGGGCCGCACGCCGGTGATCTTCTTCGAATCGGCGGCGACGCGCTCCGGCAGCGAAGAAACCATCGTGCTGTACGGCCACCTCGACAAACAACCGGAATTCGACGGCTGGCGCAACGATCTCGGGCCGTGGACGCCGAAGCTCGAGAATGACAAGCTGTACGGCCGCGGCGGTGCAGACGACGGTTACGCGATCTACGCGAGCATCACGGCACTGGCCGCGCTGGACGCGCAAGGCATCGAGCGTCCGCGTTGCGTCGGCCTGATCGAAACCTGCGAGGAATCGGGCAGCTACGATCTGCTGCCGTACGTCGACGCGTTGCGCGAGCGGCTCGGCAAAGTGGGGCTGGTGGTGTGTCTCGATTCGGGCGCGGGCAATTACGATCAACTGTGGCTGACCACGTCGCTGCGCGGTCTGGTCGCGGGCGATCTGGAAGTCCAGGTGCTCGACGAAGGCATTCATTCAGGCGGCTACGGCGGTATCGCGCCGTCGAGCTTCCGCATCATGCGTCAACTGTTCGACCGGCTCGAAGATTCGGCCAACGGCACGCTGCTGCCGAAGGGCTTTCATGTGCAGGTGCCGGCCGACCGTCTGCGTGAAGCGGAAGCCACCGCAAAGATTCTCGGCGACGACGTGTGGAAGAAGCTGCCGTGGGCCTGCGGCCAGGATGGTCGTCAGGTGCTGCCCACCACCACCGATCCGCAGGAAGCGCTGCTCAATTCGACGTGGCGCCCGTCGCTTTCGGTGACCGGTGCGGCCGGTCTGCCCGCGCTCGCCGATGCCGGCAATGTGCTGCGTCCGCGCACCGCGTTCAAGCTGTCGCTGCGCCTGCCGCCGCTGATCGAAGCGGAAAAGGCCGTCGCCGAATTGAAGGCGCTGCTCGAACTCGATCCGCCGTACAACGCGAAGGTCACGTTCAAACCGGACGCGGGCGCGGCGAGCGGCTGGAGCGCGCCCGATCTTGCGCCGTGGCTCGCCACTGCGCTGAACGACGCATCGCGCGAACACTACGGCGCGGATGTCGCGTACATGGGGCAGGGCGGCACGATTCCGCTGATGAACGTGTTGAAGGCCGGCTTCCCGAAATCGCAATTCATGGTGTGCGGCGTGCTCGGACCGAAGTCGAATGCGCATGGCCCGAACGAATTCCTGCACGTGCCGTATGGCAAGAAGCTGACGGCCGCGGTCGCCGACGTGATCGCCGCGGCGCCCTGATTTTCTCCACTACTTTCTACTACGCCGGGCGCCCGAATGACTCATAGCCGTGAGGCTGAGGGCGTGCCCGTCGATCGCGCCACATGGGCGCAGAGTCGCGCTTCAACGGCTTATCGACGCGATCGAAATCATTTGAATATGCAAATCGGATATTCCGTCTGTTAGCCCACAGATAGAAAAGATAAATATCCACAATTCATATTTTCTTCGGTATTTATCAATAGAAAATACTTCGACCGATTTCAATTCCGGCAATAAATTCCACATGAATGAGTGCGCCAATTTCGATGGCCGGGCGCGCTTGATTACGAGCTCATTTCGTCTATTTTCGGTGCGCAAGCGTTTGCGTCTTTCTTATCCGGCACGCTCACCGAAGTCTCCCCGCCGAGCCCCGTCCAGTGGGGCTCCCCGCGCGCGTTGCATTCATCTGTTGGTTACCCCGCTCCCATCCCATTCCGGTCTGCTTTAGGCTCGCATTGCAATACCAGCGTTTAACCTTAAAGGACCATTCAAAATGAATCTGCATAATCACCACGCCTGCCGCCCGTTCCTTGAAGCCGGCAATCTGTCGCAAATTTCCGCTTACTACGAAGAAGGCCGCAATGTCATGTGGATGATGCTGCGAGCGCAGCCGCGTCCCTGTTTTAATCTCGATCTGGTGCACGACATTCTGGGTTTGGCGCAGGCTGCGCGCGAGTCCGGTTTGCCGATCGACTTCTGGGTGACCGGCTCGCTGATTCCGACCCTGTACAACGTGGGCGGCGACCTCGATTTCTTCGCCGACGCGATCCGCTCCGGCAAGCGTCAGGCGTTGATGGCGTATGCGCGGGCCTGCGTCGATTGTGTGCACGCCGCGGCGCGGGGCTTCGATACGGGCGCGATTTCGATCGCGATGGTGGAGGGCACGGCGCTCGGCGGCGGCTTCGAGGCGGCGCTCGCGCACCATTTCCTGCTCGCGCAGACCGATGCGCGAATGGGTTTTCCGGAGATCGCGTTCAACCTGTTCCCGGGCATGGGCGGTTATTCGCTGGTCGCGCGCAAGGTGGGAATGCGGCTCGCAGAGGAACTGATCGGCATAGGGGAGTCGCACACCGCGGAGTGGCATTACGGCAAGGGTCTCGTCGACCAGTTGTTCGAGCCGGGTGACGCCTATATGGCGACGCGCACTTTCATCGACACGATCAAGCCGAAAATGAACGGGATTCGCGCGATGCTGCGGGCGCGTCAGCGCGTGCTGCAACTGTCGCGTGCCGAGCTGATGGAAATTACCGAAGACTGGGTGGACGCCGCCTTCACGATCGAGGAAAAGGATCTCGCTTTCATGGAGCGGCTGGTGCTGTTGCAGAACCGCCGGAACGCCAACCTGCGTCAGGCTGCCTCGAGCGCCGCTAACTTCGCCTGAATCGATCCGCGCGTCACTCAGCGAGCCACCACGGCAATAGCCACCGGCGCCACGGAAGCTCAGGCGATCAGTCTGAGCTTCTGCCGATCCTGCAGCCAGCGCTCGAACTCCGCAGCCGGCATTGCCTGACCGTACAGGAAGCCCTGCACATAATCGACGCCCAACCCCTTCATGAACACTTCTTCCGCTTCGGTCTCGATCCCCTCGGCGACGACCTTGAAATCGAGCTCCTGCGCGACCGCTACCATCGAACGCACCAGTGCCTGCGCTTTGGTATCGGCGTTGATCGAGCGCACGAAGCTGCGGTCGAGCTTGATCACGTCGAGTGGAATACGCCCGAGTTGCGACAGCGACGAATAGCCGGTGCCGAAGTCGTCCAGATGCACTTGCGCGCCCAATTGGCGGAACTGCGTGATCAGATCGATGGCGGCCGCTTCGTCCTCGATCAGGCAGCTTTCGGTGAGCTCCAGATCGAGCAGGCACGGGTCGAGGCTCGCGTGTTGCAACGCCTCGCTGAAATGCCGGACCACGGCCGTATCGACCAGTTGCCGCGCGGACACATTGATCGCGATACGCAGGTTGTAGCCGTCGGCTTTCCATTTCGCAGCCTGTTGCGCGGCCGTTTCCATCACCCAGCGGCCGAGTACCCCGATCAACCCCGATTCCTCTGCATAACGGATGAATTCGGCCGGCATGATCTGCCCGCGTTCCGGCGAATTCCAGCGCACCAGCGCCTCGGCGCCTTGCACGATACCGGTGGCGAGCGACAGTTTCGGCTGGTAGTGCAGCGTGAGCTGGCCTTCTTCGAGACCGCGCCGCAGATTGGTGTCGAGCCACATGTACTCGGCGACCTTGCGGTTCATGTCGGGCGAGAACACGCGATAGGTGCGCTTGCCTTCGTCTTTCGCGACATACATCGCGGTATCCGCGGAGCGGACCAGCTTTTCGAGGCTGTCGCCGTGTTCCGGACACAGCGCGATGCCGATCGAGCAGCCCGTGTACACCTCCACCAGGCCGACGCTGAACGGCGTGCGCAGCCGTTCGAGAATGCGCTGCGCGGTGGCTTCGAGTTCATGCGCGGTGCCCTTGGCCGCGAGCACGATGAACTCGTCGCCGCCGAGGCGCGCGAGCGTGTCGCCTTGGTTCAGACAGCCACTGATCGCCGACGACACATCGCGGATCAGCCGGTCGCCGAACACGTGGCCGTAGTGATCGTTGACCTTCTTGAAGTTGTCGAGATCGAGGAACAGCACGCCGATCGTTTCGCCTTCCTCAGCGTTTTCGATCGCGGTGCGGATCTTGTCGTGGATCGCGTTGCGATTGGCGAGGCCGGTAAGCGCATCGGTGTTCGCGAGTTCGGTGAGCCGTTCCTTTGCGAGCCGTTCTTCGGTGATGTCGGTGCCGGAGCAGATCAGGAATTGTTCTTCGACGCCGCTGCCGCTTTGCACGAACTTGTTGCGAAACAGAAAGAGCCGTTCGCCATGAATGGTTTTCACGCGCCGTTCAACTTCATACGACACGCCGCGATTGAAAAAGCCCGTGATGTTCTGGCTTGACGCCGCGCCGGACTCGGACGTCATGAACAACGCCCACACGTTGCGCCCGACGATGTCTTCTTCCTTGACGCCGGTGAGTTCTTCGGCAAGCCGGTTGAAGCGCTGTATACGGCCATGCCTGTCGACGATCACCACCACCGAGTTGACTTCGGAGACGACCTGTTCGGCGAACGAAAGGCCGTGAACCAGATCGCGCGCGACGGATTCCGTATCGTCGTAGGCCGATGCAGTGCCGGCCCATGTGTTGCTGGACAGTTTCTTGCCGACGAGATGCAGGCGCAGCGGTTCGCCGAAAAGCCGCACGTCGAGAACCCGATGCGAAGTAACGCCGGTGAGGCAGCGGATTTGCGATGCTTGTTGGGGATTGAGCGGAACCGCGACGTTAGCGGGCCCGTCGCCGCTCACCGGCGTCAGTTCCAGTGCGTTGCTGTCGGCCGACAGACGCCAGCATGGGCTGCTTGTGCCGAACTGCGCCAGAAGCACCTGCTCGTGTTGGTCGTCGTTCATGAGATCCCCGGGCGGTGTGTACCGGTCGGTCCGCCTCGTGGCGGTGACGGCAAACAGTCTTCATCAGATGTAAGACTCACACCATTGTAGCGAAGCGGCTGGCGTTCTGGCTTATAAACATTAACGGTATTGAAAGGGATGGGCTTTAGGGTTTTTTAGCCGCTGCGGATTTTCTACCGCATTCCTTGCGAATTTCATGCGTGCTTCATGCGTTCTTCATGCGTGTCTTCGCCGTGCCACCACTCAGAAACGCCGTGCCAGCAATGCGCGTGCCCGCTCGCGCTCGGATGGGGCTTCGTCCACGCTCTGATGAAACCAGAAGACGCCCGCGACCAGCGTCGCCACCGCCATGCCGTCGCGATATAACACGCGGTTTCCCGCGACCGCCGGCACGCGGTCGCCCACCAGCAGCGTGCCGACGAGGTTTAACGGATCTGTGCCGGCCACGCAGATAAAAGCACTATCGTTCGCATGCCGACGCATTTCCCGCAGCAACGGGATCGCTTCGGGCAACGCAAACTGCTCGCCCGCGAGACCGTTGATGAAACGGCCGCCGCGTAAGAGCCCGCGAGCTTCGAGCCGCTGATAGACGCGCAGCAGATCGCGCCACGGCGGCAGCCATTCGGCTTCGCGTTCCAGCACGCGCCAGAACACCACGCCATAGCGGCGCAACAGGCTCATTGCGACGTGTTCGAGCACGTCGGGCGCCCATTGCGGCCGCCGTGACGGCGCATCGGAAGCCGCAGCGGGCGCGGCGCGCCGGCTGACCAATGCCCAGCGGCCCGCGTCGTCCATTCCGCCGATCAGCGCGCTCGAGTGCGAGCGGGCGCGGCGGCTGCCCGACGACGCGTTACGTTTGGCGACGGGCTTCAACAACGCCCGCAAGCCCGCAAAGCTATCCGAATTGACGAGCCCAGCCGCCACGAGTTCGCCCAGCGCGTTTTCAAGCTCGATACGCAGCACGTGCACTTCGTTCATCAGTTCGTCGAAGAACATCGCGCCGTGTTGCGATAACGCGTCATGCACGCTCTGCGCGCGCGCCGACAATTCGGGCTGCTTCGCGGGATCGAGCAGCGCGCCCCACACGTTCACATGACGCCGTGGCAACAGTACGATCGGCGTGCTGCGCACCGGGCCCGTCGTGCCGCGCGCCCGTTCGGTCAGGCGGGTCCAGACGATCTTGCCCGCGCGGCATAGTTCGTCGAGCGAAGTGTTCGAATAGGCTCGCACCCGTGCGGGCAGAATGTCTTCTTCCCATGCGGCGGCCGCGGCCTGGAAGCCTTCCATCTGATCGAGCACCGCGGCGAGCGCGTCGCGTCCTTCGCTGCGCGTGTCGGGCGTCAGGTGCTGCCATGCGAACAGGAAACGCATGAAGTCGTGGCGCTCCACCGGCTCGATTTCGCGTCGTAAGCGCTTTACCGTGTATCGATGAATCCGCGCGAGCAGGTGGCGCTCGCACCATTCTTCTTCGTCGGCGCCGGGCGTGAAGCGGCCGCGCATCACATAGCCTTCCGCTTCGAGGTGCGCGAGGGTTTGCTCGATCCTGGGTGCGGGCAAACCCAACGCATCGGCGATCGCTCGCACCGGCAGCGGGCCGAAGCCGGTCAGCCGTGCGCGCAGCACGTCGAGTAGCGCGTCGTCCGCGCTCCATGACTCCGTGTAGCCCTTCGGCGGCGCGAGCGATGGGTCGAACGGCATGTCCGGATACAACGCCTGAAAACACATTACGCGTTCGACGGGCAGCCAGAGCATGTCGTCGGGTGCGACGCGCAGACGCGTCGCGCGTCCCGCTCGGGCCAGCGCGTCGAGCCACGCCGGCCAGTTTTCGTGGTTGCGCGCTTCGGCTTGCGTGATGCACGCGAGGCCGGTTAGCGCTTCGTGCATTTCGTCGGCGTTGCGCGCCTGTGGCCATGCTTCGTCGCGTACGCTGTCGATCGCGGCGGCATCCAGCGCGCCCAGGTCGTCGGCAGAGGCGGGGTCGGTCCAGCGGCGGTTCTGCACGGCTTGCGTGCGGCGTTCCTCGATCGGTGCGTCGTCGAGATACGCGTACGGTTTTGCGTTGAGGATTTCCGCGGCGAGCGGCGACGGCGCCGGCAGATCGCGCGCCACCAGTGTGAGTTCGCCTTGCTCGATACGGCGCAGCAACGCGAGCCAGCGTTCGCTGTCCATCGCGTCGTGCAGACAATCGTCGACGGTTTGGTCCACTAACGGATGGCTCGGCAACTCGCGCTCGCCGACCACGTTTTCCAGACATGCGGCCTGCTCGGGAAATACGCTGGTCAGCAGATCCTCGCTACGCATGCGCTGCAATTGCGGCGCGGTTTTACGCCCACCGGTGTAACGCGGCAGCCCGAGCGCGGTGGTCGCGTTCCAGCGCCAGCGCACGCCGAACAGCGGTGCGTCGAGCAGCGCCTGGATCAGCAGATGCTCGGCGCTGTTCGAATGCAGATAACGCCATACGTCGTCGAGTACGAACGAGTGACTGCCGGTCAGCGAAAGCACGATCGCGTCTTCGGTGGCGGCAGCTTGCAGTTCGAAATTGAACGTGCGGCAAAATCGCTTGCGCAGCGCGAGACCCCACGCGCGGTTCACACGGCTGCCGAACGGCGCATGAATCACGAGTTGCGTGCCACCCGATTCGTCGAAGAAACGTTCCATCACGAGCGTGTTTTGCGTCGGCAATACGCTTAGCGCCGCGCGGGCGCGCGCGAGGTATTCGACGATCTGACGCGCTGCGGCGGCGTCGAGGCCGAGCGTCGCGACGAGCCAGTCGATGGCCTGCTCGATGCGTCTGGCTATTGTCGCGGATGTGAGTTCGGCATTTGAACTGTCCACGCCGCGTTCTTCGTGTTCGCCTTCGAGCCAACCTGCGATCTGCTCGCGCAGGCGCGCCACGCCGAACGACAACTCGTCGCTGCGGCCCGGCGCTTCACCGAGCCAGAACGGAATGTTCGGCGGCTGTCCTTGTGCGTCCTCGACCCGCACGCGGCCGCTTTCGATCCGCAGAATCCGGTACGACGCGTTGCCGAGCTGGAACACGTCGCCCGCGAGACTCTCGACCGCGAAGTCCTCGTTGACGGTGCCGATGTTGATCGCCTGCGGTTCGAGCACGACCGCATAGTCGGCATTCTCGGGGATCGTGCCGCCCGAGGTCACCGCGACCAGCTTGCCGCCGCGCCGGCCGCGCAACGTGCCGCTCACGAAGTCGCGATGTACATACGCGCCGCGCGGCCCGTTGCGGCTCGTATAGCCTTCAGCGAGCATGCGCAGCACCGCATCGTATTGTTCGCGCGGCAGATCCGCATACGGCGCGGCGCGGCGCATCAGCTCGAAGAGCGCGTCTTCGTTCCATTCCGCGCTCGATACTTCGGCGACGATCTGTTGCGCGAGCACGTCGAGCGGCGCGCGCGGAATCCGCAGCGCGTCGAGTTCGCCGCGCTGCACGCAATCGAGCAGCGCCGCGCATTCGATCAGGTCGTCGCGCGAGGTGGGAAAGAGGCGGCCCTTCGGCATGCCGCCGACATGATGCCCCGAGCGTCCGACACGTTGCAGGAACGGCGCGATCGCGCGTGGCGAACCCATCTGGCACACCAGATCGACGTCGCCGATGTCGATGCCGAGTTCCAGCGAAGCCGTCGCGATCAGCACCCGCAACTCGCCGCGCTTCAGGCGTTGTTCGGCATCGAAACGATGTTCTTTCGCGAGACTGCCGTGATGCGCGGCCACCACGTCCTTGCCGAGCCGTTCGGTCAGATGGCGCGCGGCCCGCTCGGCCATGCGCCTAGTGTTGACGAAAATCAGCGTGGTGCGATGCTGCGCGACCAGTTCCGCGAGGCGGTCGTACACGCGTTCCCACACTTCGTTCGGCATGACTGCTTCGAGCGGCACCGGCGGAATCTCCAGCGCGAGATCGCGTGCGCGGATATGACCGACGTCGACGATCGCGCAATCCGCGGGTGTCTCGCTATCGATGCTCGCTCCGCCGACCAGAAAGCGCGCGACCGCGCTCACCGGCTTTTGCGTCGCCGACAAGCCGATCCGCGGCAAGCGCCGCTGACACAGTGCGTCGAGCCGTTCGAGGCTGAGCGACAAATGGCTGCCGCGCTTGCTGCCCGCGAGCGCATGAATTTCGTCGACGATCACCGTGCGCACCGTCGCGAGCATGCGGCGCCCCGAGTCGGAACCGAGCAGCACGTACAGCGATTCCGGCGTGGTCACGAGGATATGCGGCGCGCGCTTTTTCAACGCGTTGCGTTCCTGTTGCGTGGTGTCGCCGGTGCGCACGGCGGTGCGAATCTCGAGCGGCGGCAAGCCGCGCGCCGCGAGTTCTTCGGCGATGCCTTGCAACGGGATCTGCAGATTGAGGCGGATGTCGTTCGAGAGCGCCTTCAATGGCGACACGTAGACCACCAGCGTTTCGTCGGGCAACGCGCCGTCGTTCGCGAGGCCCGTTTGCACGAGTTCGTCGAGCGCGGACAGGAACGCGGTGAGCGTCTTGCCGGAGCCGGTCGGCGCGGCGACCAGCGTCGAGCGACCGCTGCGGATTGGCGGCCACGCGGCGCTCTGCGCGTCGGTGGGCGCGGGGAACGTTTTCAGGAACCAGCCGGCGACAGCAGGATGAAAGTCATCGAGCGCCGCGGCGGCGCGTTTGACATGGACGTGCGCGCGTTTTCGAGCCGACGGATCGGGCGCGTGTGGGTCGGGGACCGCGTCGATAGCAGTGGAGGGCGAAGCCGAAGTCATGTCGGCATAGATGGGGGCATGGCGTGCCATATCCAGAGGGCCGCGAGCGTCGGCCTGTCAGCGAGGATCAGCAGCCAGTCTCGCAGGTTTCTACGGTGTTTGCCGAGGCTCGCGCGCAGCGCGATTCACAACGCTCCGATCAAGCGGCAAAAATTACCAGACCCAACGCACCCCCGCGTCGCCCGTTACCGTTCGCTGATGCGCGCCACCCAGGTTCGTGATCCAGCCTACCGTTGCGAACACGCTGCCGGAAGCGCTGAATTTGCCGACCACCCCTGCGCCGAGTTGTGCGGCGGTTTGCCCGACGCTGCCCGGAATCACCGTGCTGCCGCCGAAGGTGACCTTGTCGTCGCTGCCGAATGTGCGCAGCACACTGACTCGCAGATACGGCCGCCATGCGGTTGAGAGCGCATCGAATTGGCCTTGCAGACGTGCACCGATTCGTCCTACGAAAGTATTGCCGCTACTGAAGCCGACGCTGGACACGCCGTCGTTCAGATCGTCGAGCGACAGGTGTTGCCAGATCAGTTGGGCTTGTGGTTCGAGCGTCAGGCCGGCGCCGAGCGGAATCGGCAGGCCGCCTTCGAGCGAGCCGGTCACCGCGCTGCCATGCGTGCTCGCGCCGACGCCGTCGCGCGAAAGCGGATCGACGGTGAGCGAACTGCCCATCAACACCGCGTCCGTGTACCAGCCGCTCGGGCCGACATGAGTCCAGTAGCCGCCGAGACTGTACGCATTGATCGCGAGATGGCCGACGGCGAGGTTCGGCATGCCGAGCGCGAAACCGTCGACGTCGCCGGTCGCCCGCGCGAAGCCGACGAATAGACCGTAGTGATTGCGCTGGCCGCTCGCGCTCCTGTCCGCGTACAGATCCTGGCCCGCCTGGATGCCGTAGATCGAGCCGTCGAATTGCGGGCTCGCCACGCCGTCCTCGCTCAGCACGCTATGACCGCCCCACGCGCGGCCCCACGCGGCAGGTAGTGTGCCGTTTTCGTTCAGCAGTGCCTGGTCGCCCTGGCGCTCATGAAACGTATCGATCTGCATCCAGCCGAGCGTACGCGCGACCCCCGGCGCCGCCGCATAAACGGGCACTTCGACGCGATATAGCGGTGTGGGTGCGGAACCGGCCGGAGCCGGCGCGGGCAGCGGGATGCTGTCCACGGCGGCGAGCGGCACGCCTGGGATCTCCGCGGGCGGCTCGCCGGGTGGGGTGACCGGTGGCGTGACGCCGGGAGGCAGGGCGGGCACCGTATTGCGCAGATACCAGTTGTCAGTCGTGCCGCCGCTCACGCCGCCTTTGGCGAGGTAATACGAGTACGCGCCGGCCTTCACCGGAGCGGCGAGCGAGAAGGCGCTGGCTGACGTGCTCGCACCGTTGGTCGCCTGAATCAGCTCGATACCGTCCGCGATCGTTTGCGCGCCTTGTCCGCCGACGTTCGTGACCTGCAGACGCGTCGCACCGCTCGCGCTGCCGCCGCTCAATACCAGCCGGTCGGATGCCGCGCCGTCGCCGGCCACGACGGTGTTCAGTCCGATCGCGCCGTTTTGTCCGACGTAGTTGCCCGTTATGTTCAGCCGGTTGCCAACGCTTGCGCCGGCAGCATCGCCGATCTGCACGACGCCCGCGTTCACGAGCGAACCGTTGATCGAGAACGCGCCGTTGCTGCCGCCTGCAAACAAGGGCAGCGCATTCGCGACGGCGAGCGTGCCGTTGTTCGTCACCGCGCCGCTTACACTGCCATAGCCGCCGAACGCTGCGCCCGGCGCGACCGTCGTGGCGCCGCCGCCGGCGAGCGCGGCGACCGGATGCGCCGCGTCGCCGATTGCGAGCGTGCCCGCAGCGATCGTGGTCGCGCCGCTGTACGTGTTCACGCCGTTCATCAACAGGCTGCCGCTGCCGGCCTTCGTCAACGCGCCGGGGCCGCTTACCGCCTGCGACAACGTGCTGTCGAACGCCTGCGTATCGATCGTGCCGCCGCCGGCGGCCAACGTCATCGCACGCGTGCCGGCCAGATCGAAACTCGAATTCAATTGCAGCGTGCCGCTGTTGAACGTGAGGCCGCCGCTGTTCGCGCCGAGCGCATTGTCCGCGGCGACGGCAAGCGTGCCCTGATCGATCGTGGTGCCGCCCGAATACGTGTTGCCGCTCGCCGCGCCCGGTGCCATCGTCAATACGCCCGCGCCGGTTTTATCGACGGCGCCCGTACCGCCGATCGAACCGGTGTAGGTGCCCGCAGTGTCCTGCGCGAAGCGCACGAGTCCGTTGTCGGTCACCGTCGAGGGGAGGCTCTGCGCGGTCGCCTGCAACACCGCGCCGCTATCGACGAGCGCCGTCGCGCTCACGCCGAGCGTGCCGGTCAGATTCAACGTGCCGGTCTCCACATGAGCGAGCGTGAAGGTGCCGCTGCCTGTCCAGTTCCACAACGTGCCTTGCATCAGCAGGGTCTGGAAATGGTTGAACGCATTCGCCGCGGTGCCCGTGCCCTGCAAGGTCACCGTATTCGACCCTGCGCCGCCGTCCGCCGTGCCGACGATCGTGGAGCCGGTTTGCAGAATCAGCGAGTTGTTGCCGTTGCCCATCGTGATGGCTGTACCGATACCGCTTTGCACGAGCCCGGCATTGATGATCGTGCTGTTGCCGTTGAGTGTGCGGATGCCCGAGCCGTTCTGGCTGATGATCGTGCCGCCCGCGAGGTTCCGGATTGTCGCGACGAAGCTCGATCCCGCCGTGTTCGAAAACACGGCGTCCGACCCGGCACCGCTCGCGGAAATCGTGCCGCTGTTGGTCAACTGGTCGTTATTGCCTTGCATATAAGCGGTAGGACTTGCCGAGCCGCTGGTGGACAGTGTGCCGCTATTACTGATGCTGCCGCTGCCGCCGAGGATCGATGCCGCGCGTGCATTGCTGCCCGATGTCGTGACCGTGCCGGTATTGATCAGCGTGTTGTTCGACTGGCCGACATTCGTTTGCCCCCACGCGGCAGTCATGCCGTATGCGTTGGGACCGACGGTGCTGATCGTGCCGTTGTTGGTCAGCGTATTGCCGCTGCCGTTGGCGGCCATGCCGTCGTTGAACGCGCCACTGGTGGTGATCACGCCGCCCGTCGCGTTGGTGATCTGGTTGCCGTTGTTCACGCCGAGCAGCACCGCGCCTCGCACGGTGCCCGAACCGCCTCCGCCTGTTAGCGAGAAGTTGCCGGCGCTGGTGATCGAGCTGTTGGTATCGACGCTGAAAGCGACTGCGTTGCTGCTTCGCACAAAGCTGCCCGACGCGGTGTTGTCGGTATTGATCGTCACGCCGGTGCTGCCGGTTTGCGCTACGACCGCAGCGAGTCCGCTGCCGGTGCATGTGACTGTTGTACTGGAGGGTGGGGCGCTATTGCTGCAGGCAGCCATAGCAGATGGAACGAGTGCTTTGGACAGGAGTACCACACTGCCGAGCCCAATGCCTACCGTCTTCTTCATGCCGAGGGTCCTCTTTTAAGGGACGACGTCATACGGAGCGGAATGGTCCGATTTATACACGTCTTACTCGAACTTTCCAAATCCGCTGACAACGCATCGAACGCGCGGGATGGCTGCGCGCTGCGAGATTCTGTGAACTCAAGTACTCTGTCCGGCTCACCTGTCAACGAATCTACGACGGAGTCTCGAACGATGCGATACAACCAGTTGGGCCGTACCGGTGTGTTTGTTTCAGAGTTATGTCTGGGCACGATGACCTTCGGCGGCGGCGAGGGCATATGGAAGCAGATCGGCGATCTGCAACAGGCGGATGCGGAGCGGCTGGTCGGCAGGGCGCTCGACGCAGGCATCAATTTCATCGACACCGCCGACGTCTACGCCGAAGGCCTGTCCGAACAGATCACGGGTCAGGCGCTGAAGAATCTCAAAGTGCCGCGCGACAAGGTTGTTGTCGCAACCAAAGTATTCGGGCCGACCGCGGATTTTCCGAACGCGCGCGGCGCTTCGCGTTATCACATCATCGACGGTGTGAAGGCGAGCCTGAAGCGTCTGCAACTCGATCACATCGACCTGTATCAGATCCACGGTTTCGATCCCGCCACGCCGATCGAAGAAACGGTGCGCGCGCTCGATACGCTGGTGCAGCACGGCCATGTTCGTTATGTCGGTGTGTCCAATTGGGCCGCCTGGCAGATCGTCAAAGCGCTGGGCATTGCCGAGCGCCTCGGCCTCGCGCGTTTCGAAACGCTGCAGGCGTATTACACGCTGGCAGGACGCGACCTCGAACGTGAGCTGGTGCCGATGCTGCATAGCGAAGGGCTCGGTCTGATGGTGTGGAGTCCGCTTGCGGGCGGTTTACTGAGCGGCAAGTATGGCCGTGAGCAGCAGGGTGAAGCGGGCAGTCGTCGCACGACCTTCGATTTTCCGCCGGTGAATCGCGAACGCGCGTATGACTGCATCGACGTCATGCGCGATATCGCCGACGCGAAAAAAGTTTCGGTCGCGCAGATCGCGCTTGCGTGGCTGTTGCATCAGCGCGCGGTGACGTCGGTGATCGTCGGCGCAAAAAAGATCGAGCAGCTCGACGACAACATCGCCGCCACCAGTGTGTCGCTTACGGCCGATGATCTCGCGAAGCTCGATAAGGTGAGTACGTTGCCGCCGGAATATCCGGGCTGGATGCTGACGCGCCAGGGCGAGGCGCGCCGCAAGCAGCTTGAAGAGGCGCGCTTTGCGTCGTGACGTGGCGTGACATGGTGATGCGGTGAGACGGTGAGGCGGTGAGGCGGTGACGTCGTGACGCGCAAGCGCCGCGCCGCCCCGCGCCTCAACTAGCCGCGCTCGCTTCGGTCGCCGCTGCTTCGCTTGCATAAGCGGCGACCGCATCCATCGTTCGCGCCGAATACACCATTGCTGCACCCGCATTCATCGCGACAGCCACACCGAGCGCTTCGGCGATTTCCTCACGAGTCGCACCGTGTTTGAGCGCTTCTGCGGTGTGCACGGTAATACAGCCGTCACACCGCAGGCTCACTGCGACAGCGAGCGAAATCAGTTCGCGCGTTTTTGCGCCGAGCAGATCGGCTTTCTTGCCGGCGCCCGACATCGTTTGATAAGCCCTCACGGTATCCGGCGACAGTTTGCCGATTTCACCGATGCGGCCGAACAGTTCTGTGCGGTAATCGATCCAGTTCAACATGACAGTGCTCCTTGTTTGCTGCGCGCCTGCGGTTGCCTGCGCGTTGAACAAAGTATTGCGCTGTCCCGCGATATCCTGAATACTCGATTCGCTCAACCTTTAGCGCGATCGTCTCATGGATACGCTCAGCCGATTGATCGACCTCGCGAGGCCGCAAGGCAGCCTCGATTTGCGTTGCCTGCTCGCGGGCGGTTTCGATATCGACCATGCGCCGCTTGAAGCGGGCATCGCGCCGTTTCATCTCGTGCTCGACGGCGCGTGCATTGTCGAAACGGCAAACGGTGCGCAAATGCCGCTGCGTGCAGGTGATTTCGTGTTGTTTCCGCGTGGCGCGGCGCACCGGGTGCGCGACGTGCAACGCTCTACCGTCACCACGCCGCTCACGTCGAGCCACAACGGCATGTTGCCGCTGCGGCGCAACGGCGATAGCGGGCACACGGGCCACGGCAGCAGCACGGACATCACCGCCGACCTCGATCTGCTGTGCGGCCGCTTCATCTACGCACCGGGTTCGTCCGCGTTGCTGCTGAATGCGCTGCCCGATCCGCTCCACGTCTCGCTCGGCCGCGAGCCCACGCTCGGCGCATTGCAGACGGTGATCGCGCTGATGCGGACCGAGTCCGAACAGCGTCAACCGGGTGCGCTTGCAGTAGTCACCGCATTGAGTCACGCGTTGTTCGCGATTGCGTTGCGTGTGTACGGTGCGCAGAACGCGTCCGCTTCGGGCGTGCTTGCGCTGCTCGCCGACGCGCGCCTCGGCGCTTCCGTTCAGGCGTTGCTGGCCGAACCCGAGCGAGCGTGGACGATTGCCGAGCTTGGCGATCTGTCGGCCATGTCGCGCGCCACTTACGCGCGCCATTTCAGCGAGCGCGCCGGCATGACGGTGATGGATTTCCTCACGCAGATTCGCATGACGATTGCGTGCGATCTGCTGCGGCGTACCCAGCGCAGCGCGGCGGAGATCGGCGAAGCGGTCGGATATCAATCCGAAGCCGCGTTCGGCAAGGCGTTTCAGCATAGTGTGGGTGTGCCGCCGGGTCGTTACCGGCGCCAACCGCAAGAGACAGACCGGGAACCCCGATAAAAAATCTAGGCCTTATCGGGCCGACCAAGCCAGCGCTTCTCGATTCTCGACATGAGCAACGTGACCAGCAGCGCGCAGACGGTGCCCAGCGTCACTTCGCCTAAACGCAGCAGCGCCCGGTCCCACGGCGAGCCGATGCCGGGCACCAGCAGCATGATGGTCGCGGTAATGCCGCCGAGGCGCGCGGCGCTCCCCACGTTCACGACCCAGCAGATCAGAATCGCCGCTCCCACCGTGATCGCATATGCCGCGAAATGGCCGCCGCCGAGCGTGGCGCCCACGAGTCCGCTGAGCGCGCCGACCATCGCGCCGATGAACTGGTCGCGCGACAGATTGCGAGTGTCGATATAACTATGCTGGCTGACCGCGATCGCGGTGATCGCGGCCCAGAACGCCTGTTCGGTATGCAGCCAGCGGCCGATCCAGAACGCGAGGCTCGCGCCGGCCACGGCTTGTACGGCCATCACCCCGCCTTCGACCAGGCGGTCGCCGAGCGGCAGTGACTTGAGAAAGGCAAACAGCGAGTTGGCGGCGCTCGCGCGTGCGGCGCGATTTGATTCTTCGGGTGAGGTCATCGAATGGAGACGCTATTGCAGCATGAAGGTCTCGTATTCTAGCGACTCCAATTTACGATCGAGCAGATACAGGCTCGCGAGTACGACCACCAGCAATGAACCGGCAAAGCCGTAACCATAGAACGCGGGATTCAACGCGAGCGTGATCGCGGTGAACACCACATTGAGCACGACGAAACCCGCGACCAGCATCAGCACGATCCTGCGCTTGTCGAGATAGAAGAACACGTTGATCGTGCCCATGAATACGACCTGCATGCTGGCCGCGATCACGTCGATATAGAGGAGCGGCAGATAGAGCGTCGAAATCTTCAGCCACGACAGCAGCACGGTGCCGGCGGCGAACAGCATCATCGCGGCGATGGTCTGCACCTTGATGATTTCCCAGATGCCGTTGCGCAACGCTTCCACCATCGCGTTGCGCATCCGTTCGATATGTTGCAGCGATGCGCCTTCGCGCACCGCATCGTAGAACGCGTCGTAATACTCGACGAAGTCGGTCTCGATGCGCATCAGAAACACCGCCATCCCCGGAATGATCGCGAGGTAAGCGAGAAACACGGGGATGTCGTAAATGATCGACGCCCTGAGCGGCCCGATCACCGGCTGGCCCGTGCCCGGCGAATACCAGAACATGTACTTGTCGACCCAGATCGCGAGGTTGTAGAGCAGCCCCGTGAGCATCAGCGACGGATAGCGATAGCGCTTCCAGAATACTTCGAACGAGATGAAGTGATCGCTGCGGTAGTCGCGGTAGATCAGCGCGAGCAGACCGATCAGCAGAATCGTCTGGCCGCTGACGAAGCCCGACAGCAACCCGGTCAGGCCGAAGCGATTGAGCGCGAGCGCGGCGCAGGTGGTGAAGCTGTAGCCGATAAAGAACACGACGATGATCGACACATACTGCTTCATGCCGGACAGAAAGATCGTCGCGATCCAGATATTGCTCATCACCACGAAGCCGGCCAGCATCAGCAGCCGATACGCGACGGTTTGCTGCGGGAACAGCAGCACCACGGCGAGCGTGCCGAGCAGCGCGGCGGCCACCGTCACGACGAACGCCACCGCATGAAAATTCGGCAGCACGAGATCGTCGCGCTTTTCGAACAGACGGTCCGACGTGAAGCGCGTATACGCGAGCTGCAACGGCCCGGTGAGAATCAGCGACAGCGAAATCAGATACGTCACCGATACCTGAAACTGCGTGATGAGGCCGGTCGGCAGCACGAACGGCAGGCTCAGCACGCCGATCAGCAGAATCCCGACGATCGACAGCACCCACGGTCCCGCGCCGATCAATCCCGCATACGTGTAGGCCTGCATCAGCCCCAGCAGCGTATTGCGGCGGAGCATCTTGCGCAGTTCGAATCCGATTCCGGCCATCGTGTGAACTCCGTCAGTGCGGCAACGTGGCGAGCGAGGCGGGCGGCCCGGCCGGCTCGACGACATCCGCCTGCGTGGTGAGCCGCGCATACAACTCACGGTACGAACCGACCATCTGCTCCTGCGTATAAAAACGCTCGACCCGTGCGATACCGGCTTGCTGCGCCGCATGCCAGTTCCGTTCGTCGAGCAGCTCGAGCGCGGCTTCGGCGAGCGCGCGCGGATCGGCGATCTGCACCACGCGACCCGCCGCGCCGAGCGCCGCGTCTTCGCCGTCGAGGCCGTAGATCAACTGGCGGCACGAACCGACATCGGTCGTGACCGACGGCACGCCCGCCGCGAAACCTTCGAGCACCACCAGCGGCAATGCTTCGGAAATCGAACTGAGGATCAGCACGCCGCATTTCGGCAGCAATTCGTCGATCTTCTGGAAGCCGAGAAACTTCACCTTGTCCTGCAAGCCGAGACTCTCGACGAGCGCGCGGCATTCGTTTGCATACGACTCGTCTTCGTCTTCGGGGCCCGCAATCCACGCTTCGGCCTCGGGCATCCGGCGCACCACCGTCAGCATCGCGCGAATAAAAGTCTTGATGTCCTTGATCGGCACCACGCGGCCGATCAGGCACAGCGTTTTCGGCACCTGCGCGCCGCGTTGCGCGCGCAGCGGCGCGAGGCGCGGCAGGTTCACGCCGTTCGGAATGTTGGCGGTCTTGTATTCGGGCGCGCCGTCGACGATCTGGCGGCGGCGATTGCCTTCATAGAGCGCGATGATGTCTTCGGCCGCGTCGTAGCACACGTGGCCGAGCGTTTCGAAGAAACGCACCCACAGGTCGCGGAAATAGCCGATCTGCGATACGTCGCGCTCGAAGATGCTGCGGTTGTCGCGAATCCACTGGCTCTGGAACAGGTCGATCTTGCGTTCCTTCGTATAGATGCCGTGCTCCGACACGAGCAGCGGGCGGCTGTGCCGGTAGCGCAGCAGCGCGCCGAGAAAGCCTGCATAGCCGGTGGAAACCGTATGGAACATCTTCACCTTCGGCAGCCCTTCGGCGATGCGCGCGAGTTGCCAGAGCGGCTTGTGCATGATCCGCACGGTCCAGAAATAGTCGACGAAAGACGGGTCCGTGCAGAACTGGCGGTACTGGTCCGTCAGATAGGTCCACGCTTCTTTCGAGTACAGGAATGCTTCTTCACCGAGTGCGCCGCCGGGCCGCAGATCGTCGAGCATGTCCTTCAGCATTCGGCCGGCGGCCTGGTGCATCGCCGGGTTGCGCAGCTTGTCGTGCATCTGCGCGGCCTGCATGAAAGCCGCGGGGTCGCCCGCATGCTGCTGGACCATCGGCGGCGGCGTGAAATCGTACAGGTAGTGATTCTCCAGATGCACGACGTTGTCGGGCAGCGCGTAGGACATCTTCGGATAGTCCTGCGGACGGCTGCCGAGAAAACACAGCGCGAACGTGTACTCCGGAAACGCGCGGATGATCTGGTTGACCCAGCTCGACACGCCGCCGCTCACATACGGGAACGTGCCTTCGAGCAGCAGGCCGATATCGGCGGACGCGGCGCGTGGCAGGCGCGGCGCATTCGCATTCGTGTGGGATGACGAGGGCGACGGCGATGAAGAGGACGATGACGCGGTGGCATTCATGTTCGAGATCTCATAGAGAAGCGCCGTGCGCTGCCGGTGTTTGATGCGCTTGATGCACCTGATGCGCTTGCCAGAACGCCAGCACCGCATGCAGCGTCGAACTGCCGGCGCGGCGATCCATTTCGCCGAGCAACTGCCGCACGCGCGCGAAATTGCGCCGCAGGTAAGCGGCTTCGGCCAGATACGGCAGCATCCGTTCGCGCGGAAAGCCGCAGTCGATCGCGCGTTGCAGCATCGTGTCGGCGGCGTCGAGTTCGCGCCGGTCGAGCGCGAGACGGCCACGCAGACGCCACAGCGACGCGTCGTCCGGATCGGATGCGAGCGCTGCGGCGGCGAAACCGTCGGCCTGATCGGCGGCGTTGCGATACACGTCGCCCGTCACCAGATGCTCGTAGATCAGTTCGCTATACAACTCTGCCAGTGTCTTGTTCGCGCGTCGCCGGTCGGTGTCGTTCAGTTCGGGGTGCAGCGTTTTGTCGAGCCTCGGGCGCTGTTGCAGGATCTGCTGGGTCAGCAGTTTTTCGCGGTTGTCGAGAATGCCGTACGCAAGCAGGCGGATGTCGTCGAGCGGGTCGGCGAGCATCCCTTGCAGCAATGGCGATACCGTGCGCGCCGGCATCGCCTGCATCGCCAGCAACGCGGTCATGCGAAACGCGGTGCCGGCGTCCGCGTTTTGCAATTCGGCCTTCAGACGCGCGCCGCGGCCATACGATACGTTGCCGATCAGATTCGCGGCGAACTCCGGTTCGTCGATCTGCGTGACCGGCAGGCGCGCGGCGGGACGCGGCAAAAGCCGCGCGATACCGAGCGCGCCGAGTGTGCACGCAATGCCGCCGAGCGGGACCGCGAAGTTCAGGAACCACAGCGCGGCGAGCAGTCCTTTGCGGGGCGTGCGGTAACGCGGCGGCATCGCCCGCGCGATCGCGAGCGAGATCAGTAGCGCGGCGATTGCCTGCAACGCGAGGCAGAGCAGCAACGTGCGCGTGTTCAGACGGCCGGCGGTGGCGAGCGGGGTGTCGTCGGCGAGACCGCCGAGCCATTGCGCGGAGGTATCCGGCGCACCATGCATGGCGAGCGCGAACACGCCCAGTTGCAACGCAAGGCCGCCGATACCCGCGAGCGTGGCGAGAAGGGCACTCACGCGAGCGGCGGTCTGAGACGGCGGCGCGTTCGCCGCGGCTTGCCGGCGTTCGTCAGGCGTGGCTGGCATCGCAGCGCTCCAGCAGACGTCGCAATGCGACGACGGGTTCGTCGTTGGCGATCACCATCGCGTGCACGGCGATCCGAGCGGATTCGAAATCGACGCCGTATTGCGCGCGCAGATTGTCTTCGATCCGCAGCAGATAGCCGTCGATCGAGCTTTCGCCGGACAGCGGCATCAAGGTCAGAATCATGCGTTGCCGCGCGTCGCCGCGTGCCCATTGGACGTCGAGCGCGCGCCGCGTGCGCAGCACATGTTCGTACCAGGTGGTGCTCGCCGCGCGGTCGTCGAATACCAGCGCGACCAGCGACGACTGCACCTGCGTGTCGCGATACAGATGCACGAGCCGCGCATAGTCGAGTGCGAAATCGTACGGGCAATCGGGAAACGCGTTCAGCGTGTCGCGCGTGACCACCGCGTGCTGCACGCCGTCGGCGTAGTAGTTGCACAGCACCAGCAGGAATTGCAGGTTGTCGCGCGTCAACGCGAGGAACGGCATGTGTTCGATCACCAGCAGACCGACCGGCTCCTTCAGTGCGTCGATCAGCGGCACGCAGGCGATATAGCGGCTCGGCGCGCCGAGTTGCTGCGCGTTCGATTCGATATGCACGAGGCTGCGGGCTTCGAGCGCCTCGCGCACGAGCGGGTCGTCGGCATCGAGATCGAAGGCTGTGCCGATCCATGCCGCTGCCTCCGGATGCGGTTTGCCGTCGCGCCATGCGTAGAGGCGCGCGCGTTCGAGCTGACAGGCCTGCGCCGCGGCATCGAGAAACTGTTGCGCGCCGCGCAGATCGACCGCGCCGCGCTGCGCACTGCCGGGTTCCTGCGCGATCGTCACCGCACGCATGCGTGCGAGCGAATCGCGCAGCGTCGCGGGACGGCCGAGCAGATCCTGTTCGAGGCGTTCGTGCGAGAGCCGCAGCAGGAATTGATTGCGCGTCAGGATGGACAGGCGTTCGGCGAGATAGTCGTTGGCCATGCGCGCCTGGCCGAGACGCGTGATCCACACGTCGCCGAACTGGCCGCACAGCAGCGTAAAGACGAAGCCGCCGAAGAAAAAGCCGACCGGAAACGCTTGTGCCTGCGGCTGCGGTTCGATCAACGTATGAGCGATCGAGCCGAGCGACGAAGGATCGGCGCCGGGATACAGCACATACCACGCGCCCAGCAGGATCAGCCCGGAAAACGCGCCCGCAATCGACCCGTAGCGCAGCGCCAGCACGATCGGCACGATCCAGATCCAGCCGAAGCCGACGTGAACCAGCAGCGGATTGTGCGGCCGGAACAGCCAGCACAGGCCGATCGCGAGCAGCGTCGCGAGTATCGATTCGAGCGTGGTGACGAGGCGCCGATGAGCGGAGCCGCGCGGCGGCGCGATCAGCCGGGCCCACAGCGAACCTGCGCCCACGCTCTGCGCCTGGCGGCGTTTGAGCCGGGAGCGCGGCGCGAATTGATCCGGAGCACGCGTGTTCATGGCGATGGCTTCCTGGTATCGGTTAGATGCACACGCGCCGCGCGTGGCGGGCGCAGCCGCGTGCTTCGGTTCATCGCGCGAGCGGGCTCAGCAGATCGCGCTCGAGTTTCTGCGCGACGCCGGACACCGCATCGCGGCTCCAGCCGGTGCGGCTGCCGCTGCCGGTCCACACCACCTTGCCGCTTTGCACGTCGAGCACTTCAAGCGTGAGGCCGACGGCCGGTTCGCCGTCCACGCCGACCTTGTAGCGCCATTCGTTGACCGAGCCCGTCAACGCATAATGCGCGTTTTGCTGACGCGCCCAGTTCAGCGCGTTCTGCTGCGCATCCGGTTTTGCCGGGTCGAACAACGTTTCGTCGTCGGCACTGGCCGGATAGCGGGCGAGGTTCGCGTAGCCGTATGAAGCCAGCAGACTGTGTGCGATCGACGCGGCGCGCTGTCCCGCTTGCGGCGTTTCGGTGTTGTTGGCGATCGGCAGGATCGCCCACGTGTCGCTCTTCGAGAAGGCCGGTGCCGCGCTGCGATCGATCACCGAGCAGCCGGCAGCCAGCATGCCGAACGCCGCGCCGAACACGATCGAGAACAGCGCGGCGCGGGTGCGTGTGGCGGCCGTTCGGGTTTGATTCGCTTGATCCATCTTGTTCTCCCAGTCAGACAGTCGTTCAGGCTTGCTGCATGTCGTGGCCTTTCAAGCCGCGTGCCTCGTGATTCTTCTAGTAAAGCCACTGATATCGCGCGCCGAGTTCCTTCACCGAGGTCGAGTGATTCGACGACGCGCCCTGATACAGCCCATAGATCAGCACCTGATCGGAGCCGAACAGGCTGCCGACGAGTCCCGCCATCACCTGGCCCGACCAGCCCGCGCGCGAGTCGCGCAGCGGGCCGGCGGAGAACATCGGCCGCCACGCCTTCGAATAGTTTTCCGGCAGGTCGTCGCCGAATGAAAATAGCAGGCCGCCTTGCGTGAAGGTCTGCGGCATGAACGACTGCGCGTCGAAGGCCGTACCGGCCGGCAACAGGTTGCGCAGCGCCGCGCCAGGCGTGCCGTTCGCGCTGTACTGGCCGTGCGAGAACACCGCGCGGATCGTGTAGTCGGGATAGTCGGCCTTGATCTTGTAGCCGGCGTTCAATTCGACCAGATGACCGTCGCCGAGCGACGAGCGATCCTGGCCGTGAAAGCGCGCGTATTCGTAGCGGCCGCCGCCGAACCAGTGCGAATCGGCCCGGTAATTGAAGCCCACCGAAGCGAGATCCTTCACGCCGGCCACCGACAGTTGCGTGGTTTCCGTCGCGGCCTGGTTGTAGCCCGCGGCATAGGTCAGCGTGAGTTTCGGATTCACCGCATAGGTGCCCTCGACGCGCGCGGTCACGAAGTCCTTCAGTGCCTCGCGGCGGCCGACGATCACATGTTCCTCGTCATACTGGCCTTTGTGCTGATACACGCCTTCGAGCAGGCGGTCGTGGTTCGGCGCATTGGGCAGCGACGCGGCATCGGTCGACTGATCGCGCTGACGGTAGCGCAATTGCAGCGCCTGCGAAGGCGTCAGACGCACGCCGCCGGTGATCGATTCTTCGCTGAAGCGCAACGGCCCCTGGTCGCTGTAGCGCACCGATGGCGCCACCGCCTGCGCATTGCTCAGCAGACGGTCGTGCAACTGACCCTGCATCACGCTGTCGTTCGGCAGGCTCGTCTGCGACTCGAACGCGGTGGTTTGCGCGGCCGCGTTGCGACCCGTCAGCGTCTGCGCGTCGACCTTGTTCTGCCGCGGGATCAGATCGGGCAGCGTGTCGAGCAGCCGCGAAAGTTCGTTGACGTCGCCGTCGTTGATTGCCAGTTGCGCTTGCGCATACACAGGGCGCGTGCTCCGCTGGATGTACTGCTTTTCGAGCCACGCGCGCTCCATGTCGGGTTCGTCCTGCGTCTGGGCCCACGAAATCGCGGCTTCGCGTGCGATCGCCGAGTACACGCGCTGCTCTTTTTTCAGCGCGTCCTGTTGCGCGGGCGGCAGCAGGCCGATGTCGCCGAGTGCGGACTGCTGCGTCGTGCTGGATTGCGCGTCGTCGCGGCGATCGGCGCGCAGCATTTCGATCAGCACCGCGCGCGAGCGGTCGCCGCTGTCGAACAGCGTCGCCAGTGAAACGTAGCGGCCGCGCAAGTCGTCCTGATCGGCGGCGGACAGCGCGCTCGCCTGCGCCGGATCGCGCGGGCGCCGCGCGAGTTCGAGCCAGACGCTGCGACGCAGGCGCCAGGCCTCGTCGATGCGGCTATTCAGTTCCAATGCGTCCGCATAGGTGAGGCGCCACAGCGGGCTTTGCGCGGCGGAGCCCGGTTGTGCACCCTGTGCTGTCTGTCCTGCCTGCTTGTGCAGATAGTGCAGTGCGGCGCGGCCGTCGCCGAGCCGCATCGACGCAGCCGCATACGGCGCCCACAGCGGCGGGTCGTCTTCGGCGTCGCTCGAATAACGGCGCATCGCGTTGCGTAACTCCGCGTCCGTGCCGTGATCCGTGAGCATCCACAGATAGGCGGCGCGGGCCTCGGTGTTGTCCGGCGCGATGCTCGCGGCGCGGCGGATATCGCGCGCGGCGTCGTCCACCGCGCCGGTTTGGCGCTCGTAGTCGGCCCGCGCGAGCAGGAATGCCGCGGACTGTTCGGCGGCCGCGCGCTCCTGCGGCGACAGCGAAGCCAGCAACGCGCGAATCCGGCCCCACGCGCGGGCTCGCTGATAGTTGTAGAGCGCTTGCGGCAGCGTGCGCGGCGGGCCGCCGTGACGGTACGCATATTCGGCGAGCCGGCCGGCGTCGAGCGGCGAATCGCTGTAGAAGCCGGTCATTGCTTCGTAGTCGTCGGCATCGGCTTTGCCGCCCGCGATCAGCGCGCGATAGCCGGCGTTGACCTCGTGTGGATGCTGGACCGTATTGGCGAGCAGCGCGTAGAAGCGCCAGAAGTCGGTATCGGTGTTCGGCGCGGCGCGCTTCGATTCGTTCATCGCGGCGAGCGCGGCGTCGAATTGCGTGCGGGTGTAGAGCACGGTGGCGATCTGCAAACCGTACGCGCTGTTGGGCCCGAACTCGCGTTCGAGATCGCGGTAGCTGCGCAACGCGAGGTCGTCGTCGCCCTTGCGGTTGGCGAGCGCCGCGTAGCGTTCCAGCACCGCGCGCCGCTGCGCGCCCTGCATCCGCGATTGCAGGAAACGCAGCGCGCTGTCGGGGTCGCCGAGCTGTTCGTACGAGAACACCACCGCGTCGATCAGTTTGAGGTCGCCGGGCTGTTGTTCGGATCGATGCAGCGTGAGCGCCAGCACGGCGGCGTTGTCGTTGAGGCCGGGCGCGAGACGCGCGACCTGTTGCCATGCGTTCGCGTCGCCGCCGTTTTGCGCGAGCGCGAGGTAGTTCTTCAACGCGACCTGCGGTTGATGATTCCATTCCGCGACTTGCGCAAGACGCCCGCGCCACAGCGCGGATTGCGGGTCCTGGTCGAGTGCGCTTTGTGCGATGCGCTGTGCGTCGGCGACGTTGCCGTTGGCGAGGAACACGCGATAGGCGAGTTCGTTGTCGTTGCCGGAAGCAGTGGGGGCTGGCGTTGCGCTGGCGGCGACTGGACGAAAGCCACCGCCGTAACGTGCATCATCGCCTGAAAAAACCGCGCCACGCAGCCCGCGCCATCGAGGAGCCGGGCGATACCACGCGGCGCGCAGCCACACACCTCGCTCGTTGCGATATTCAACGAGCTCAGCCTTCTGATCGACCTTCAGCGTTGCGCGCCGGATCTCCCGTGGCGTCACCGAGGACATCTTGAGCAATCGCTTCACGTACCGCTCGGCCAGATCGGGACGGCCTGCGGCGAGCGCCAGATTGGCGAGGTAGCGCAACGTGTCGGGATCGTCGGCGAGATCGCCGAGGTGCGTGTTTGCGGCCTGAAGCGCGGCGACCGGATCGTTGCCGGCCTGCAATGCCTGCACGCCGGCCATGAAACGCTTGCGCCGCTCGTCCAGCGTGCTCGCATGGCGTTGCGCGTCGAACCACGCGTCGGCGGCCGCCGCATACCGCCCGTTGCCGAGTTCCGTCTGCGCGAGATCGATCAGCCAGCCGCTCGCATGCGCGGGGTCGCGCTGGATCAACTGACGGTAGTAGCGCGCCGCGAGTTCGCTGTCGTTCAGACCGCGCGCCTGCCGCGCGAGCACCGCCAGTTGTTCGATGTCCCATTGATAAGCGGCCGCTTCGCGCAGTACCGCGTCGAGCTCGCGCATCCGCGCGGCCCGCGCCGGATCGTCCGGCTTCAACGCATACAGACGCTGCTGCGCGATCGACACGCGAATCGCCAGCGCGCCTTGCCGCGCGGCCGGATCGTTCGAATGCTGAAGACGCTCGAGCACGCGCGCCGCGTCGGCGATCCGCTGGCCCTTCAGGTACTCGCGCGTCAACGCGGACAACACGTCCGCATTGTCGGGATTGATGCGCAGCCATGCTTCCAGATACGCGATCGTCAGGCCGTCCGCGTTGACGCCGCCGAGCAGCCGGCTTTCGAGCTTCTCGCGCGGAAAGGCGAGCACCAGCATCAGCGCGGTGAGCGCGCCGAGGACGAGGATGACGGCCGGCGAAAAGAGCCGTTGCCGCTCAGGTGCCGCAGGCGACATCGACATGCAATTGGTGGGGATCGTTGGAAACAGTTCGGCGGCTCACGCGGCAGGCGCCGGCGTTGGCCACCCGCCATTGCGGCGCGATCCGCGCGCGCAGATCGAATGAGAAGCCGCTCGTGTTGCGCTCGAAACGCTCGATGCGGCCGTTCGCTTCCGCGAGATACGGCACACGCGATGCGCGCCGCGCGGCGGCCGCGTCGATCACCGCGAAGCTGGCCTCGCTGTCGGCCAGATGCACATATGTGCCGCCGGGGCCGGGCAGATAGCCCGCCACGCCGACCGCGCTCGCCATGTCCGGCACCTTGCCCACCGGCAGGCGCACGGTGCGCAACTGGCCGGCGTCGCGCACGACCCAGCGTTCGCCGTCGCGTGCAATGCTCATGTCGAGAAAATCGAGCACCTTGCGCGCGTATTCGGACGAGAACACGGGATTCACCGGCTGCCGCAGCACGGTGTCGAAGATTTCCTGCAAGGCCTTCACCGATGCGAGTTTGGTGCCGGAGAACATGTGATAGTAGATGTCCATCGGCTTGAAGCGGATCGGCTGATCGGTCATCGCGAAGGTTTCGAGCACGCGCGAGAAGCCGTAGTACGGGCCGTGCCACAGGTCCGTGTACAACTCCTCGTTCTGGTTCGGCGCGAACACCTGGTAGTAGCCGTCCTTCATCACGCCGAGCGGCGCGATCGCGGTCCAGCTCGGATAGCGTTGGGTGATCACCGTGTCGCCGCCGTTCATGTTCAGCACGCCGGCGTCATAAGCGGCCTTCAGCACCGGCGCGGGCACCTGGCAGTCGCCGCTCCACAGCACCATGCGCACCGGTTTCGCGGACGGCGAGATCTGTTTGTCGATGTAGCCGATCGAGCCGCTCACTTCGCGATCGATATTGAAGCGATAACCGGGGATGTCGATCGAGAGACCGGTGTTGCTGGTCTGGCTGCCGCCTTCGGTGGGCGCGTCCTTGTCGTTCGAGATGCCGAGGCCGGTTACGCGCATCCATTGCAGCGGGTGCGTGTAGGTGTGCGTCGCGACTTCGACGTTCGGCAGTTCGAAGATGCGCCGCCCGAGCGTACGCAGGTGCGCCGCGAAAGCCTTGTAGGGCCCTTCGTCGCTCACTTCGCCTTCGATCAGCGACACGGTGGTCGGCATGCCGGAGTCGCGCAGCAAACGCAGCAGCACGTCGCCGGAATATTGCGGCGACGCGTCGGTGTTCGTTGTGCCCTGGTCGCTGAACTCGGCGCGCGACGCGAAACCGTCGCCGTCGATATGCGACATCAGCAGGCGCCGGCCGTTTTCCGTGGTGGTGTCGGGCACCGGCATGTCGGCGGGCAAACGTAGCGCGGCCTGCAAAAACGCGATCGGCTGCGTGACCCAGCGCGCCTGATTCACCGCGCCGAGATCGAACACGCCGAACGGGCGCATCGCGTAGCCGCCCCACGGTGTGAGCGCGGCGCCGTCGATCACGAAATCGCCGGAGCGCAGCCGCAGCAGCGAGCGACTGTGCGAACCGACGCGCACCGCCGTGTAATCGTGCGGATCGGGACGCGGCTTCATCTCGAAGCCCATCAATTGCGGGTCGGACGATTCGACTTCGAGTTTGCCGTTCACCGTTTGGCCGGGCACGATCTGCAAGTCGAGTTTTTGCGCGAGCACCGGATCGAGCTGCGTGCCGAACGACGTGAACACCGCGATCGGCAGACCCGCGTCGATCTGCGCGAGCAGCCACGCGCGGTAGTCTTTCGCGCGCGGCACGTCGTTATTCATCCACAGCACGATGCCGGCGTAGCGCTCGCGCAGATCGCCTTGCGGCAACGGCTCGCGGGCGTCGGCGAAATCGATCCGGTAGCCGAGATAGTTGAGCGGCATCGAGAGGAAGCGCACGCCCGGCGACACGTTCAGATCGGTGCGCGCGGGCGGATCCTGAATCACCAGAATGCGGCGCCGCAGCGGTTCGACGGCACCCACGCCCATGCTGGCGAGCGCGCCGTCGGTCACGTACGGCACGATGCCAAGCGCACGGATTTTCGTGACGGCGTCGCGTTGGCACGCGTGATCGGCGGGCGCGCAATAATCGATTGAAATAACCGGAAGGCGGTATTGCTCGCGAATTGTCGTGGCCTGCGCGATCAGCCATTCGCGATCGGCTTGCGGGACTTCGGTATAACGCTGCTGCGCCTGATTCCAGCCGCGATATAAAGACTCGAATGCGACTGCATAAACCAGCGCGTGAATTTGCGGCAGGATTTCGAAACCGCGATTGAATATCAGCTTTGCATCGGGGTAACGGTTTTTGATTGCGCGGATTACCGCAATCAGGCCGGCTTGTTGACGCGCACGGTCTTCATCGGTTTTAGCGACGAGTTGCCATGAATCGAGTGTATCGAGAAAAAAGCCGCGATAGCCTTTATCCCACAGCGGTGCAATCACGTGTTCGACATACCATGCGGGCCAGCCCGGCTGGCTTTGATCGACCACCCGGGACGCCCACGCTTCGTTGTGGCCGGCCAGCCATTCCTTGGGCAGCGCCGCGTAGTAATCGCGCGAGGGCAGTACTTCGCCGACGCTCGCGTAAGCAAACCAGGTGGTGTGCGGCAGCGCATGCGCGCGCGGATTGAAGCCGCTGTCGGGCTCGACCACGGCGGCGTCGTAGGCGGACAGCAGTTCGACGGGCGGGTTCTTGCCGTAGTACAGCGCGAACGAAGGCAGCGCGTTCGAGGATGCCGGCGCATTCTGTTCGGGCAAGGGTGAAGGTAAGGGCGCGGCCGAGGTGCCGGCGCTAGCGCCATGCAGCCATGCGAATACCGCGAATACGGTCAGGGCCGCAAGCCGGACGATACGGCGAGCAGCCGTGCGTAGAGCCGAGATGACACGCGCCGTTTGCGCGAGCGGGTACAACACAGCCCTGACGAAGGAGCGCGAGCCAAGCCGTGTCATTTATACACGGTATTCAGGTGAACGGCATAAATGACCCGGCACTTTCGCATCGATGTCTTCCCGCTCCCTGTTATGAGTTAGCGGCTATCTTAGATAGAAAAGACTAAAGCGCCTAGCCTCGATTTACGGTTTTTATCTAATTCTGACTGCCAATCGATGCGATTTTCTTCTAACTCATGCGGTATGAATTGTTTGAAACGCTATTGTTCGCGGCTTCTCAACCGGTGATACCAGTTCATCAACGGCGTGGCCGATACACCATGAATCACCACTGACGCCACGACTACCGCGAGCGTCAGCGGTACGAGGGGTTGCACGTCGGCGGCGGCGCCATGTTCGAGCGCGTAAGTCAGGTAGTAAAACGAACCAATGCCGCGGATGCCGAACCAGCTCATCAAACGCCGCTGGGTCGGGCTCGCGTTTGAACCGAGCAGCGACAGTTCCACTGCCGCCGGCCGCACGATCACGAACAGCGTGACGGTGAGCGCCACCGTCTGCCACGTGAAGAGCGGCACCCGCAGCGTCGCGAGCACGTTGCCGATCATCGCCATCACCGCCACTTCGGCAATGCGTTCGAGTTCGATCGTGAAGCCCAGCACCGATTCCGTCATATAAGCGTGCGCTTTACGCGGATTCGCGGCGGTCGCCTCGACGTCCTCCGAGTCGACCGTGCCGATCGCCTCGCGCGCTGAAACGTCGCCGCTCGCGCGATGCTCGACGCGGCGCATCGCGACGCCCGCGGCGAACACCGCGAGAAAGCCGTAGGTATGCGCGAGTTGCGCGGCGCCGAACGACAGCTCGATCAAACCCAGCGCGAAGAAACCTTCGAGGCCGAGCGCCTGCGCATGGCGCGTGCGCAGCCAGGTGACCGCATGCGTGGTGGCCCAGCCGAGCACGCCGCCAATCGCGATGGCGCCCGCCACGCCCCACACCATGCCGCCGGCCAGTCCCACGGTCAGCACGTCGCCGGCGTCGGCGGCGGGGGTCGCGCAGAGCGCGAGACCGAGCAGTGCGAAGGGCAGCGCGATGCCGTCGTTCAGGCCGCCTTCGCCGGACAGCGCGAAGCGCAGCAGATCGTGATCGCCGGGATCGTGGACCTGGACGTCGTGGGCAAGCACCGGGTCGGTCGGCGCGAGGATGGCGGCGAGCAGCAGCGACGGTCCCCAGCCGAGGTGCAGCACATACACGCCGAACAGCGTCAGGAGCGGAATGGTCGCGAGCATCGCGAGAAAGCCCAGGCGCAGCGGCACGGTCCAGAGCTTTTCGAAAACACCGAGCCGCAAGCGCAGGCCGATCGCGAACAGCGACACGAGCAGCGCGATCTCGGTGATGGTGCGCAGCAGATGCGCGTCGGCGGCGATGTCGATGTCGAGCAGACCGAGCCACGGCGGCCCGAGCGCGTAGCCGATCGCGAGATAGAACATCGCGGCGCTGACGGGCAGGCGCCGGAACGTGGTCGCGGCAATGCCCATGAAAACGAGCACGGCGCCGACTATCAGAAACCACAGAGTTTCGTGCATGAGCATCCGGTTGGGGCCACGTTGCCCATGGGCAGAGGCGGCCGGTTGCCGGGTGACGGCAGCCGGCGCATCGCCGCATCGCTGCGCCGCACTACGCGGCCGGATTACAGCTTGAGTCCGCCCGCCTCGGGCGCATCCGACGACCCCGGCGGGATATCGCCGACGCCGACATCGTCGCGCCTGTCATCGCGCTCGCGGCCCCAATACGGCTCACTGCCGTAGTACTGATGCACGGAGGTCGCCCAGGTCGGGTCGGCCATTGAAGGCCAATGATCCTTGTCGAAGCCCGGTGCGTTCTTCACGCGCTCGGCGGTCATCGCGAGCGCGAAACGCTTTTCCTGCGTGTCGAGCGTGAGCGCATGCCATGGAATGGCCAGCAGCTTGTCGCCGATGCCGAGAAAGCCGCCGCTCGACAGCACCGCATACGCGATGCGCCCCGAGCGCACGTCGAGCATGATGTCCTTGATCTTGCCGATGTCTTCACCGTCGCTGCTGATCACCTTGTTGCCGTCAAGAGTGGCGGCGGCCATCACGTCCGGACCGGGGCCGTCGGCGCTGGCCCCGCCTTCGCCGACGATGCGCGCGCCTTGGCTCTGGCGCATACCGGCTTGCGTCTGTGTCTGGTTGAACATGATCTGACTCCTCTACGGATGGGTATGCGGAGGCATCAGCAACCGGCGTTCCTCGTGCCTGGGGGCTGCCGTTAGCCGGATGCGCGACGAGGGGCCGCGTTTCGCCGGATCGATTGCGCCACGAGGCGCGTAAAGCATGCTGATGCATTTGAAATTATTGCGCCGGCTCGGTTGCCAACGAGACTCTTATGGATGAGCGTCCATGCGGCATAGCCCTTGCTGTATGAAAGACAGCTACGCGAACGATTGACGGTCCTGCCGCGCAACGGTTTCGCGTTGGTCATTCACATTGAACAGGGAGATTCTCAATGAATTATTCAAAGACATTGCTGGTGTCGGCACTTCTCGCCATGTCGGGCGCCGTGTTCGCGCAAGCCGGCGGCGGCAACGGTAACGGCGGCAACTCGGGCACCGGCGGTTCAGGTAACGCTCACGGCGCAGCCACCGCAGCACCGACGACCGATGGTCAGGCGGCTTCCGGCGCGATGAGTTCGAGCTCGTCGAAAATGCATCACACGTCGAAGACGAAGGCGAAGAAACCGAAGACGGATTCGACCAACATGCCCGGTGCCGACGCGAGCAGCGATACGAAAGGGCAGTGATGGTTCGTTTGCTTTGTGCTCCGGCAGCGGCAGCGGTGGCAGCTGCCGCTGCCGACGCGAGCCATCGAACGACACGTCAGGCGGCGTTCAACGCGCGCTTTGCGCACCTGCTTTTGCTGCGGTCTTCGCGGCCGCCGCTTTACGCACCACGCGCGATTTCTTCAGCAACGTAGTCAGCGACTGGTCGATGCTGTCGTTCACCGCCGATTCGCGCGCCTTGCGGCCCTTCGCTCCCGCCTGACGCGCCAGTTTCATTGCGCGCTTTTCCGCATGCGCAAGGAAAGCGGCAAAGGCCACTTCATCGACGCGCAGACCGCGGCGTACCTGGCCCGGCGGCAGGCTTTGCAACTCATCGGCCTCGAACGCGCTGATCACGGCGGGATGGATGTAGCAGCGCCGGCATACCGCGGGCGTATTGCGCAGCAAGCTCGCGACGTCTTTCACCGTCGCCACGATATGACGCCTTGCTTCGGTCGCGCTGCTACAGATCAGGCGCCGCAATGCGGCGAGCGCATAGACGCTGCCGGCCCACGTCCGGTAATCCTTCGCGGTGAAGTCCGCGTCGCTTGCGCGGCGCAGGTAGTCGTTGATGTCGGCTGAACCCACGGTGCGGCGCGTGCCGTCTTCGTCGAGATACTGGAACAGGTCGTGGCCCGGCAACTCCGCGCAGCGTCGCACGATGCGCTTGACGCGCGGATTGTTCACCGTCACGTCGTGTTCGATTCCGCTCTTGCCGCGAAACTTGAAACGCAACTGGCCGGCCTCGAGTTTCAGGTGCTTTTTACGCAGCGTGGTCAAGCCGTATGACTGATTGTCCCGCGCGTACTCGACGCTGCCGATCCGGATCAACGTGCTGTCGAGCAATTGCACGATCGCGGCGATGACCTTGTCGCACGGCATGCCCGGCAGTTGCAGATCGCGCGCGACGCGCGCGCGGATCTTCGGCAACGCGCGGCCGAACTCGGCCATGCGCTCGTATTTGTCGGCGTCGCGTGTTTCGCGCCAGCGTGGGTGATAACGGTACTGCTTGCGTCCGCGCGCGTCGCGCCCCGTCGCCTGAATATGGCCGCGCGGGTCAGGGCAAATCCACACATTCTCGTAGGCGGGCGGAATCGCAAGCGCGTTGATGCGTTTGATTTCATCTTCGTCGTCGATGCGCTCGCCCTTCAGATCGAAGTACACGAAGCGGTCTTTTTCGCGCTCGCGGGTGTAGCCGGGACGGCTGTCGTCCGCGTGTCGCAAGCCGGGCGGCATCGCCGTGGGCGCCGGTTGAGGGGCACTGTCTTCGCTGCGGCGTTGGGACGGAGGGGTAGCTGGCATGGTGATGGGTAGAAGTTTCAAGCATGAGGCGCGCATTCGCACCGGTGTGCTCCACCAAGCAAAGGCGGTGCCCGCGACTCGCCTTGCTGCATGCGGACATAGCGCAGGTAGCGCAGGTATTCGTCGGCGGAACGGTCCTTGCGAATCATCGCTACGGGTACTGGATCAACCAAAGGAGAGCGCCATGAGCAGCACGCTGAATCCCGATGAAGAACCGCAACAGCAGGTGAAGCAAACGTCCGGTACGACAGGCGCACTCGGACCGAGCGATTCGTCCGATAGCGGCAGCGACGTCGCCGGCGCGAAGCGCCATGAATTCGACGTCGATTCCGAACTCGACAATCACGCGCTCGAAACCGGCGACACCGAACTCGGCAGCGATACCGACCGCTACGGTACCGGCGAGCGCGCGTCGGCCGACGGCGATTCGACGTTGGTGGAGGACGGCGACATCGAACCCGATCGCATCGTCGGTCCGGGTGTCGACGACGATGACGGTCTCGACGACGACCCGCAAGGACTGTGATTGCGCCTTTCGCGCAAGTTGTAGCAGGGCGGGCGGTGTGCGCATTGCGGCGCGGAAAACATGGATCGGTTCATCAGACGGATCGCATGGGCACATCTTTTGCTGATTGATCTACATGAGCATTTCGGGGCGCGCCGGCCCCGGCACTCATCCAAGGAGAAGTACGCATGGCTGATACGTTGAAGGGATACAAAGTGGCAGTGCTCGCCGTCGACGGTTTCGAGCAGGCCGAACTGATTGAACCGAAACGCGCGCTCGCAGAAGCGGGCGCGACGGTGCACGTGATCTCGGCGAAACCCGGCACGATCCAGGGCTTCAAACACGTGGACAAGGGCGACACGGTCGACGTGGATGCGACTTTCGACAAGGCGAGCGCGGACGACTACGACGCCGTGGTGTTACCGGGCGGCGTGGTGAACGGCGACGCGATCCGGCTGTTGCCGCAAGCGCGCGCGTTCGTGAAAGCCGCGGACAACGCGAAAAAGCCGCTTGCAGTGATTTGCCACGGCGCGTGGCTGCCGGTCTCGGCGGGCATCATCAGCGGACGCACGTTGACGAGCTGGCCGAGCCTGCAGGACGACATTCGCAACGCGGGCGGCACATGGGTCGATAAGGAAGTGGTCGAGGACGGCAATCTTATTTCGAGCCGCAAGCCCGACGATCTTCCCGCTTTCAACAAGACGCTGATTGCGCAGTTGTCGTCGAAGCGCAAAGCCGCATAAGTCACGCCGCGTGGCGCGGGCTTCGTCCCGATGGAAAAGTGAACTAGGGAGAAAATGCATGAAATTCCGGTATTCCCTACAAGTGATGAGCGTCGCGCTGGGGCTTGGGCTCGGCGTGTTTTCCATCGGCGCTTACGCGCAAGCGAGCGATGCGCCGGCCGGCGATGCGCCGGTCGGCGGCACGAAGCTTTCGCCCGCGGATCAGCAGTTCGTGCAGGACGCCTCTCAGTCCGACGCCACTGAAATCGCGGCCAGCAAACTCGCGCTGAAGAATTCCAGCGATCCGCACGTGAAGAAATTCGCGCAGCAGATGATCGTCGACCACACGAAGCTATCGCGCGGAATGGGTGCGCTCGCCGCGAAGAAGGGGCTGGCGACGGCTCCGTCCGCCGATTCGGCGCTGGTCGGCAAGTTGCAGACATTAAAGGGTAAGGAATTCGATCAGGCGTACGTCGAACAGGTCGGACTCGAAGCGCATCAACGGGCCGTCGATCTGTTCACGCAGGAAAGCCAGAGCGGTACCGACTCGCAACTGAAGGCCGCGGCCGCGCATGCGTTGCCGACCATCAAACATCACCTCGCGATGGCGCAGCAACTGGCCGGCGCAATGAAGGGTTCGTCATGAACGCGATCCTGCCACGGCCGGCCTATGAGGACTCCCTTATGCAGATCACTTTTCCTGACGACGAACCTGCTTTCGACGGCGCGAATCTGACCGTGCGCTTCCTCGCGCGCGTGGATGGGGAGCAGGTCGTGTGCGCGATCACCGCGGAGGCCCTGGAAGATCACTTCGGCGCCGAATCCGCACTGGAAGCCACGCTGATTTCCGCGTTCGACAAGGGTCGCCAGCGCATCCGTTCGGTCTGCGCGGAAGCGCTCGACCAGAACGACGGCGTGGGTGTCGTGTTGCATAGCGGACTGTTCAGAGTAGAAGGTATGGAACCGGATCGCGGGACTTTGGCGTAGTTCCGGGTTATACGGTTGCCGCGCGCGCGTCATGCGTGGATGCGGCCAGCGGCGCGATCTCCAGTCAACGATGCAAGGAGGCCTTATGTCACTCATCGTCGCAGCACGTTTCACCACGTTCCCCGCCGCTGAAGAAGCGGCGCAAAAGTTATTCAACGCAGGGTTCGTCGAAGAAGACGTCACGCTGTTTTTCGTCAATCCGCGCGGCCAGCACGCGCGTTATCCGATCGGCGGCGACACTCACACCGACGCGGGATCGAAGAATGCGCCGAAAGGCGCCGGACTTGGCGTGACCCTTGGAGCGGTTGCGGGCGCGGTGGTCGGCGTCGGAATCTTCGCGGCGTTCTCGGCGCCGCTGATCGTTTCGTTGATTGCGGCGGGCGTCGGCGCTTATGTCGGTTCGCTGGTCGGCGCGATGTCGCGCACTCGCGACGGTCAAGCCGCACACTCGGCAGCGTTGCACGCAGAAACACGCGATTCAGGTGTGCTGGTTGCCGTGCACGTGTCGCCGGACAATCAGTTCGACGCCGCGCGCGTGTTGCGCGACGCCGGAGGCGTCGCGATCGAGCGCGCGAGCGGCCGTTGGCAACAGGGGCGCTGGGCGGATTTCGATCCGCTGAAGGAACCGCAGCCGATCGAGGAATTCGCGCAGAAGCATGCGTGAGCGGAAGCGCCTGGCAGGCGACCACCGAGCAGATGACAAAACGGCCCGACACATGTCGGGCCGTTTTGCGTTGAATGGTTTGCGACAGCGCGGCATTTGTCGTTGGCGGGTTAATCCGGCATCCGAACTAATCAATATCAAACCCAAATACGCTGTGCCCCACGCGCCTGCTTCTGCGCGCGATCCGTTTCGCGCTCGCCACGTGTCGGCTCGCAGCCGGCCGGTACGAGCCCGTCATGCGCCGCGCCACACGCCAGCGCCGGCGTTGCCGAAGATGGCGCATCTTGCGGCAAGGTGTGCTCGCGAATCTGCAACACCGCCGCTGAAGTGACGATCGCGACGCCCACCAGAAATTCGGTGCTCCTGATTTTCATCTTCATCGGTTTCTCCCTGTCGTTATTGCCTGCCCATTTTTTTCAATTCGTGCGTGCATCCTGGCGCGCCTGGGCGCAGCATCTTAAGCAACCTGTGTGCCATTGGCTAAACGCTTGCTGGGCGGGGATCGCAGAGCGGCGCGAAGGTCCCGGCGCGGGCAACATTTACGCGCGTTGGCAAAGTTGGCCACGCGCGCCCGGCGGCGCACGCCGGGCACGGCGCATGCGTTCCTCTCAATGAACCCCGCAGCCGCATCGAAACGCGCGGCGACGGATTCCACTTCAACGAAATCCCTGGAGGTACTTAGATGGCTACGAACGTTGTTTCCGTGCTGAACGATCTGGTCGAAACGTCGAAGGACGGCGAGAAGGGCTTTCGCAAGGCTGCTGAGGACGCTCATGACGCGCAACTGAAAACGCTGTTTCTGTCGCGTGCCGAAGACTGCACGCGCGGCGCTCGCGAGTTGCAGGATGCAGTTCAGGCTTTGGGTGGCAAGCCGGAAACGGGCGGCAGCGTGAGCGGTGCGCTGCATCGCGGCTGGGTCGACGTGAAATCGGCCGTGACGGATCGCAGCGATCACGCGATTCTCGCTGAATGCGAAAAAGGCGAGGATGTCGCCAAGAAGCGCTATCACGATGCACTGGAGAAGGACTTGCCGCTTGACGTGCGTGCGATCGTCGAGCGTCAGTATCAGGGTGTGTTGCAGAACCACGACCGCGTGCGTGATCTGCGCGATCAATACGCGGCGGCTAAGCGTTAATCGGTATTCGCTGATCGATGGGAGCGGCGCCTGATGGGCGCCGTTTTTTTGGGGCGTATCGGCACATCGATATCTGGTGCGCCGAAAAAGCAGCGCAGGAAGATGCATTAAAAAAACCGTCCACACTCGCGTGCGGACGGTTTTTTCGTGTTGCCCTGAAGCGTGGCAGGGGCCGGTCGCGCCCGGCCCCTGCCTACAGGCTCGCGCGATCTTATTCGGCGGCGACCTTCAGGTGGTTCTTCACGCTCGTCACGCCGTTGACGTTTTCGACCACTTGCAGAGCAGCGGCTTTGTCCTCAGCCGACGGCACCGAGCCCGTCAGATAGACCACGCCCTTGCGGGTCTTCACGTGGATGTGCGTGGATTTGACGTTTTTCGCGCCGAGCAGGTCAGCCTTCACCTTGGTTGTGATGGTGCCGTCGTCGACGTGCTGGCCGATGGTTTCGGATGCCGACGACGGAGCCGACGCGCTGGTTTGTGCCGTTGCGTTCAGTGCGAATGCAACACAAGCGATGCTACCTGCAGTCTTCAGAAATTGGATGGTCTTCATGGTTTCTCCTTCGGGTGTTGATGAAAATTGCGGTCTTGTTGCCTGCGGTCGATCACGGTTGAAACCGTTGATGACACGCGTGGGGTCGTTGCCGCTACGGTTCCGTCAGGGCCCGTTATCGACACCGGACGACGTCCTATGCAGGTGTCCCGGCTGTGCCGATTCGCATGCAAAGAACGACGCCCGTCCACATAGGGCTCAACGCAATCGCTGTGCCCGCGGCCCCGATCGAACGCTGCCATGCAGCAAAACCCGTTACGGGATAAGCATTTAGGCTGAAGAATGTATTTGCGCGAAGCCACGCCGCGCGCTGGGAGAGCGTGGCCGGCCCAAGACCGGAAATTGCCGGGTACTTGTAAAAAATGGCGGCCGCGACTTGCGCAATTGGCGGGCCTGAAAAAGCAAAGCGTAGAAAAAACAGCAGGTTGCGCGAACTGGTACGACTGTTGCTCTACAGAGGTCACCTGTCAATTCTCAGCTATCAAGGGACCTCACTACAATGCCTTCAATTGAACTTCGCACAAGGCAGTCTCTCGCACTCACGCCGCGCCTGCAGCAATCTGTGCGACTGTTGCAGTTGTCGTCTCTGGAGTTTCAGCAGGAGTTGCGCACCGCGCTCGACACCAACCCGTTCCTCGAGTACGACTCGACCGACACCGAAGACGTAGCGCTCGCCACTGCGTCAACGGGCGACGACGCGTCGATGCCTGCCACCGATACCGTCGCCGCAGCCGAACCGGATTCGCTGCCGGCCGATAGCGGCAGCAGCGACACGATGGAAAGCGCAGGGCAGGACGGCCCGGACGATATGCCCGGCGACTTCTCCGGCGATTACAGCAGCCGTAGTTCATCGCGCCAGAACGGCGATTCCGATAGCAGCGACCCTGCAGAATGGGCGCGCTCGCAACCCACGCTGCGCGAGCAACTGCACGACTCGCTGCGCCTGTATCGCCTCGACGACCGCGACCGCGCGGTGGCCCGCTTCGTCATCGAAGCGCTCGACGACGACGGTTATCTGCGTCAGGAGCTTTCCGATCTCGCCGACAGCGTCGATCTCGAACCGGAACTCACTGAAGAAGAATTGCTGGTGGCGCTGCGCCTCGTGCAGTCGCTCGATCGACCAGGGCTTGGCGCGCGTTCGCTGTCCGAGTGTTTGTCGCTGCAGGTGAATGCGTTGCCGTCGGACACGCCGGGGCGCGATGTCGCGAAGCAGATCGTCGAGCATCATCTCGAACGTCTCGCGCGTCGCGAGCAGGCCGAACTGCAGAAGCAGATCGGCTGCAGCGCAGAGGAACTGCGCGTGGCCTGCGCGCTGGTGCGCAAGCTCGATCCGAAGCCGGGCAACAGCTACGGCCGCACGGAAGACAACTACGTAGTGCCGGATGTGATCGTGCGCCAGGCGCGTAACAAGTGGGTAGTGCAGATCAATCCAGCCGTGCAGCCGCGTGCGCGCATTCACCGCATGTATGCGGAGCTGTTTGCGCAGTCGGCCGGCGCGAGCCGCTCGCCGCTCGCGCAGCAACTGCAGGAAGCGCGCTGGCTGATCCGCAATGCGCAGCAGCGCTTCGATACGATTCAGCGGGTCGCCGAATGCATCGTCGCGCATCAGAAAGCGTTCTTCCAGTACGGAGAGATCGCGTTGAAGCCGATGGTTTTGCGCGACGTGGCCGAAGAACTCGGTCTGCATGAATCGACGATCTCGCGCGCCACCGGCAACAAATATATGGCTACGCCGCGCGGCATCTTCGAGTTCAAGCACTTCTTCCCGCGTGAACTCGGCACGGAAAGCGGCGGCACCTGTTCGGCCGCTGCGGTGCGCGCGCTGCTCAAGGAAATGATCGCCGCGGAAAATGCCCGCGATCCGCTTTCCGATGTGACGCTCGCCAAGATGCTCGCCGATCAGGGCGTGCTGGTTGCGCGCCGCACGGTGGCGAAGTATCGCCATCTGATGAAGGTGCCGCCGGCGGAATTGCGCCGGCAGATTTGACCGTGTCGAGCATGTCGCGTGGTTATCCACGCGACAGAAAGCAGATCGTTGCGATGCTTTGCGCGTGCGTTCGTCAGCCGCAAACCCGGAAGTGCTCCCAGTGCCATCCATAGTAGCCGTCGTCGGGAACGCGGCGGCGCGCCCACGAGCAGGAGGGCGGCCGCGGGACCATAACGACCTGAGGTGGGGCGGTGACGACCACGGGCGGCGGTGGAGGTGAAGCTACGACGACTCCGGGCGCTGGTGTCTCTATTATCGTCGGGGGGCTCTGTGTCATCACTACTTGCGCCATTGCCGGTTGAGCGAGAAAAATGGAGATGAGCGCAGCGTAAATGGCCGCCATCGAATAGCCACGCATGCCGACGCCTTGTCGATTTGCAAAATGTGATGTGAGCATTTCAGTGTCCAGGAAAGTGGTATTAACAAACGTTAAACAACGGCTTAACGCCAGTGGCCTGAATGCCAATAGCCCCAGGCGTCATAGTGCGGCGGCACCCATTGCGCTGGACCGACAGGTGCAACGACACAACCTGTGAGAATCAGGCTCACTGCAAAGAACAGAGCCCTAATAGAGAAGCACTTCAACATGGTTCGTTAGTTATGGAAAAAGCGGTGTTTATCGATATCACCCTGGTCCTTGGTTTATGGCTATACGGCCAATCGACGGTTCTTGAAATTGATGTGCTACTAAACAATTTATAAATACATTTAACACTTGTATCAGACCGACTTGCGACTCCCAATTGCGTCGTAAGTAATATGGGTATTCAAGGGTGGATATTGTCGTGTTTTGTTGGTCTGGAATTAAAATCTGTACGTTTTGACTCGTGCCGTTACATGCTTACTGGGTGTAATTTTTGGTCCCCATTCCGGTACGGTGTTCATGGATGCGGTAATGAGCGGCGGACCCGCGAGGTGCGAACGCTATAATTCGCGTTCCAAACCCGCGCGAGTCGCGTCTGCCCCTCACATCATGCCTTTCCGCCCGATTCAGTCCTTTACGCGCAAGCGACTCTCCGACGTCGTGTCCGACCAGATCAAGCAATTGATCTCGGACGGCACGTTGATGCCCGGCGACCGCTTGCCCGCGGAGCGCGATCTGGCCACGCAGCTGGGCGTGTCGCGGCCTTCGTTGCGCGAAGCGCTGATCCGTCTGGAAGCGGACGGGTATATCGAAACCTCGGGCCGCGGCGGCTTTACGGTGGTCGACGTCACCGCGCCGATCATTTCGAAACCGCTTGCGGAACTGCTGCTGCAGAATCCTCGCACTAGTGCCGACATTCTCGAATTGCGCCAGGGACTCGAAGCGATTTCGACCGTGTACGCGGCCGAACGCGCCACCGCGGCTGACCGGCAGAAAATCGCTGAAGCATTCGAAGCGTTGAAAGCTGGTTCGCTGTCGCAAGACCGCACGAATCTCGCCGAGCTTGACGCGGCCTTTCACCTCGCGATTGCCGACTCCACGCATAACATCGCACTCGCTCATGTGATGCACGGCATCCACACGCTGATTCACGAAGGCATGCGCCAATACCATCGTCTGATCGATTACGACGACGCGATGGAAAAGCAGTTGATGACCCAGCATCAGGCGATCTACGACGCCGTGATGGCGCGCGACGCCCAGAAAGCCCGCAAGGCCGCGGAGCGGCATTTGTCGTTTGTGCGCGAGATCTACCGCGAAGACGCGGCAAATCCTTCGCCTCGCACGATTCCCTGAAACTGCGCGGCGACCGCGTCGCGCACGGTCCAATCCCCCGTTGACACCCTCAGGCGACTTCCTTATATTCTTGGTCTGACCAACATGACCAGTCATACAAAATCATCCTTTGTAGGCTAAACGAATGGATGGTCTGTGCTGCTACTGCGGTTGCGCCGTGCAGCGCCGCACGTTTCCGCAGTAGAGTAGGCAAGTGAGTACGCAAATCCCCGGCCGTCGCTTTTCCCCACAATGAGCTTATGAAAGTCGCCCTGTTTATCCCGTGCTTCATCGACGCGTTCTATCCCGAGGTCGGCATCGCCACGCTTGAATTGCTCGAGCGCTTCGGCATCGAGGTCGACTATCCGCAGGAGCAGACCTGCTGCGGTCAGCCGATGGCCAACAGCGGCGCACAGGCCGACGCTGCGGGCACCGAACGCGTGTTCGCACGCAACTTTGCGGGTTACGACTACATCGTCGGGCCGTCGGCGAGTTGCATTCATCATGTTCGCGAGCATCTGATTGCGATCGAGCAGACCGACGAGGTCAGGAAAGTACGCGCGAGCGCTTATGAACTCGTCGAGTTTCTGCACGATGTGGTCGGCGCGCGCGAGTTTCCGTGGGCCGAGTTTCCGCACCGCGTCGGCTTGCACAACAGTTGCAGCGCGTTGCGGCATCTGAAGGAGGCGTCGGTGTCCGAGATCGCCGGCGTGCCGTTCTCGAAACCCCGCACGTTGCTCGAAGGCGTAAAGGGCATCGAATTCGTGAAACCGGCGCGGCCGGACGAATGCTGCGGTTTCGGCGGCACGTTCTCGGTGACGGAAGAGCCGGTCTCCGTGCGCATGGGACAGGACAAGGTTCGTGATCATCTGCAAGCGGGCGCGGAATACATCGTGTCGGGCGACATGTCGTGTCTGATGCACCAGCAAGGCTGCGCGGAGCGCATGAAAGCCGATGCGCGTTTTATCCATATCGCGCAGGTCCTCAACGGAGCGCGCGTATGAGCCGCATCGATCACGCGAAGGCCGCGGGGGCTTTCATCGGCAAGACGGAGCATGTCGCGTTTCACGACAAGCGCTTATGGGATTTGCGCGAGAAGCGCGATGCGCAGGCGCACGGCATCGCCGAATGGGAGACGCTGCGCGAACTCGCGTCCGGCATCAAGGAACACACGCTGTCGTATCTGTCGGGCTATCTGGAACAGTTCGCAGCGGCCGCCGAGGCGAACGGCGTGACCGTGCATTGGGCGGCGACCGCTGAGGAACACAACGCGCTCGTGCACCAGATCATGTCCGAGCGCGGCATGACCACGCTCGTCAAAAGCAAATCCATGCTCACCGACGAATGCAAGATGCGCGAGTACCTCGAGCCGCGCGGCATCACGGTGATGGAAACCGATCTCGGCGAACGCATCCAGCAGCTCGATCATCAGGACCCGAGTCACATGGTGGTGCCCGCGGTTCATAAACTGCGCGCGGACGTGGCCGAGCTGTTCGGCCGCACGATCGGCACCGATCCGAAGAATAGCGACATCCACTATCTGGCCGAAAGCCAGCGGATGAATACGCGGCCTTATTTCGTGCGCGAGAAAACGGCTGGCATGACCGGTTGCAATTTCGCAGTCGCGGAGACGGGCACGGTGGTGGTGTGCACGAATGAAGGCAATGCCGATCTGTCGGCGAACGTGCCGCCGTTGCATATCGCGTCGATCGGGATCGAGAAGCTGATTCCGAAAGTGTCGGACCTCGGCGTGTTTATCCGCATGCTGTCGCGCAGCGCGCTCGGTTCGCCGATCACGCAATACACGTCGCATTTTCGTGCGCCACGTCCCGGCACCGAGATGCATTTCATTCTCGTCGACCATGGCCGCTCCGAGCGGCTGGCGATGGAAGACTTCTGGTATTCGCTCAAATGCATTCGTTGCGGCGCGTGCATGAATACTTGTCCGGTGTACCGGCGCAGCGGCGGCCTCTCGTATGGCGGCACTTATTCCGGACCGATCGGCGCGATCATCAATCCGACTTTCGATCTGAAGCGCTATAGCGCGTTGCCGTTCGCATCGACGCTGAATGGTAGTTGTACGAACGTATGTCCGGTGAAGATCAATATTCACGAGCAGATCTACAAGTGGCGCACGGTCATTACCGAGCGTCATGAAGTGCCGTTCGTGAAGCAGGAAGTGTTGAAGATGGCGGGGCGTCTGCTCGCGAGTCCGACTTTGTATCGCGCGACGGTGTCGTCGATGGGCGGCGCATTGCGGCGTTTGCCCAATTTCGTGCTGTACAACCCGCTGAACATCTGGGGCAGGCAGCGCGAATTGCCGGAGGCGCCGAAGCTGACCTTCCATGCCTGGTACAAAAAGAATCGAGGAGGTGGCGATGGCAACGCGTGAGGCTTTTCTGGCGAAGGTGCGTTCCGCGCAACCGCCGGTTCGTCAACGGCCCGAGGTGCCGTTGTTCGAGTCGGCGGGCGGCGATTTGCGTGCGCGTTTTACCGCGGCGTTGCAGGCGATGGGCGGCACGTGCGTCGAAGTCGCGACTGCAAGCGAGGTGCTCGGGTTGATCCGGGAACGCTTCGGCGATCAGGCGTCGATTGCGTCGGCTACGGCCGAGGTGCAGGGCACGCGCACGCTCGCGGCCGATACGGAGCCGGCTTCGCTGCAGGATGTCGACGTGGGGGTGGTGCGGGCGCGCTTCGGTGTCGCTGAGACGGGCTCCGTGTGGTTCAGCGAGCGCGAGTATGTGGTCAATGCGCTGGGGTACATCGTCCAGCATCTGGTGGTGCTGGTCGACCCGGCGCAGTTGATCGACGGTTTGCAGGACGTGTACCGGCGTGACGATTTCCGCGAGGCTCGCTATGCGGCGCTGGTGACGGGGCCGTCGGCGACGGCGGACATCGAAGGCGTGCTGATTCGCGGAGCGCAGGGGGTGCGGTCGCTGACGGTGGTGTGGGTGGCGTCATAAATGAGGGCGGCAATGCAGAATCTTCCTCAACTGACCACATGCTATACTGACTCGGTGATCGGTATTGGATTGAAATTTACATTTATAATCAACTGATTGGAATGTATTTCAAGATTACTTGGTGAGCGGAGTTTGTCATGGTTCTGGAAGATCGTCTGAAGATAGCAGTGGGTAGGCGCTCGTCCGACGTATTCTTGCGGACCGACTTCGCACGCCTTGGCAGCGAAGCTCAGGTAGGGCGGGCGCTTCGCAAGCTGGTCGAGGAGGGCGTCATTGTGAAACTCGGCGTGGGCGTCTATGCAAAAGCCAAGCGCAGCGTTCTGTCCGGTGCGCCGATTCCGGTTCAACCGGTGGAAATTCTGGCCGAACAGGCGCTGACCAGATTGGGCGTGAAGGTCTACCCGAGCAAGCAGGCCGAGTTGTACAACGCGGGTGAGACAACTCAATTGCCGCCTGGAGCGGTGATCAACACCGGAAATCGCCGTATCGTGCGCAAATTGGGTTTCGGCAAGAAAACTGTTCAATATGAAAATAATTTCGGCCGAGCAGAAAGACCTCATTGATGCGATCACGGCCGAAGGGCTGGCGGGGGAACTGTCCGCGTTTGTTCTCGAGAAAGATGTCCACGTCACCGACGCACTGCATGCGTTGGCCGATCTGCGACACGACCACGTTCAATTCGTATTCTGCGGTGGGACGAGTCTGTCCAAAGCGCACGGGCTGATCGAGAGGATGTCGGAAGATGTCGATTTGAAGGTAGTCCTCAACGCGGATCACGGTCTTTCGCAAAGCGGGTTGCGAGCGCATCTTGGCAAGCTCAAAATTGCGGTCGTCGAGACAATGCAAGCCTCGGGCTTCCAGCCGATTGAAGAAGAACAGCGGGCATTGAACGCGAACCGCTACTTCGCCTCAGGCTGGAATTACCAGACGCGATACGCCGCTCACGCCAGCTTGCGGCCACATCTGCGGCATATCTACGATACCTACTGCATCGTCTGCTCGGACAATACAGTGGTCGATCGAGCCGTATCGCGCTTCAGAACTCTCGTGGATTACGACTCGTGGCGAATTCGGTCATCACGCCGAGTTCGTCGGCCGTCCCCGCCCCGGACTTTGCTATCATCACTGTATAAACATACAGGTTTCATGAAAGCGCCGTGGCGACACATCTTCCGCCGGACAACCGTTCCGGCGTCCCTTATTACCTGCTGAACTTCGAGCGCGCGCTTGCGTGGCTCGCCGAGCGTTACGACGATTTGCTGGACGAGCGCGAGCATGGCTTCCTGCGCGATTTCGCGGTTTTGCCGCAGCCTTCGCGCGCGCTGCTCGTACGGATGCTGATGCGCAAGGGCGCGTTGTTCCGCGCGAGCCGACTCGCGTACGACGAAATCGGCTGTCCCTTGCAGGCGGCCGCGCCGCTGGCCGAACTCGGTTGGGTCGATACCGAGCCGGACCTGACGCTCGACGATCTGTTCGCGCTGACCACGCGCCCCGAGTTACTGCTGATCTTCGCGGGCGCCATCGCGTTGATTCCAGGCGCAAAGGCTTTACGCAAGCCCGAATTGCTGGAAACGCTGCGGCCGTTTCACGAGCCAGCCGGCGACGAAAGAGAAAACGACGACGAGTTCAGCAGCCCTCCCAACCCAGCCCGCCCACTTTCCGCCTGGCATACCGCCACCCCCGACCGCATCCTGCACGTCGCGATCGCGCCGCTCTGCGAGCGCTTACGTCTGATGTTCTTCGGCAATCTGCAGCAGGACTGGTCCGAGTTCGTGCTCGCCGACCTCGGCGTGTTCCAGTACGAAACCGTTGCGTTCTCACCGTCGTCGCGGGCGTTCCAGCAGCGCGCGGACGTCGACGTGTATCTCGCGTTGCAGGCCTGCCGCGATGCGCTCGACGGGCTGCCTGAGGGCGAAACCGCCGTCGACGAACTGATCGCCGCCGTCGTCGCGATCGAAACCGCGAATCCGTGGCTCGAAACGCGTCGAGCGAAGCTGCTGTTCCGCATCGGTCATCATTGCGAGCGTCAGCACGACTGGGCCCCCGCGCTAGCAGTGTACGATCGCAGCGCTTGGCCCGGCGCGCGGCATCGGCGCATGCGCGTGCTCGAACGCAGCGAGCGTTTCGACGAAGCGCTCGCCCTCGCCATGCAAGCCGCCGCCACGCCGGAAAGCGAAGAAGAAGCGCAGCGCGTCGCACGCATGTTGCCGCGCTTGCAGCGCAAGTGCGGCGCATCGGCGGTCCGTGCGCAGGCCGCGCGGCCGGTCGAACGCGACACGCTGGTGCTGCCGAGGCCGGACACGGCGCTGCCGGTCGAATACGTCGCCCGCGATCATTTGACGTCGGGCGACGCGCCGGTCCATTACGTCGAAAACGCGCTGATCAATTCGTTGTTTGGTCTGCTGTGCTGGGAGCCGGTGTTCGCCGCGTTGCCCGGCGCGTTTTTTCATCCGTTCCAGCGCGGTCCGGCCGATCTGCATGCGCCGGATTTTCATCTGCGTCGCGCGCCGCAGTTCGCCGCGTGCCTCGCGCAACTCGAGAGCGGCGCATATCGCGACACGATCTTGCGGCATCTCGAGATCAAGAGCGGGCTGCAATCGCCGTTCGTCTTCTGGGGGATGCTGAGCCCGGAACTGGTGAGTCTCGCGCTCGATTGCCTGCCCGCCGCGCATCTGAAATTGTGGTTCGAACGGCTATTGCGCGATATCCGCAGCAATCGCTCGGGTTTGCCGGACCTGATCCGCTTCTGGCCGGCCGAACGGCGCTATGAACTGATTGAAGTCAAAGGCCCCGGCGACCGCTTGCAGGACAACCAGATCCGCTGGCTCGCGTACTGCGTGCAGCATCGCATGCCCGTGCGTGTACTCGACGTGCGCTGGGCCGATGAACCCGCCACTGCCAGCGCGGTCACGCTGCCCGCCGCAGCGACCGCCACCGAGGCCGCGACATGACCTACGTGGTCGCGGTCCGCGCGATGTGCGAATTCACCGCGCGCCGCGGCGATCTGGATTTGCGCTTCACGCCGGCGCCGACGTCGCTCGAAGGGATGGCCGGCCACGTGACGGTCGCGGGACGGCGCGCGAGCGGTTACGAAACCGAGATCACGCTGACAGGCACGCATCGCAGCCTGACGGTGCGCGGCCGTGCTGACGGCTACGACCCGACGGCGAACCGGCTCGAAGAGGTCAAGACCCATCGCGGTTCGCTCGAACGGATGCCGGACAATCACCGCACGTTGCATTGGGCGCAGGCGCTGGTGTACGGCCATCTGCTGTGCCGGGCGCGTGGGCTGGCCGGGTTGACGGTCGCGTTGGTGTATTTCGACGTCGGTAATCAGAAGGAAACGCTGCTGACCGAAACGCATACCGCGCGCGAACTGGAGATGTTCTTCGTCGAGCAATGCGAGCGTTTTCTCGACTGGGCCGTGCAGGAGGAATCGCATCGCGCGGCACGCAACGCCGCGCTTGGCCGATTGCAGTTCCCACACGGGCAGTTCCGCAGCGGGCAGCGGGAACTCGCGGTGTCGGTCTATCGGGCCGCGCGCGACGGCAAGCCGTTGATGGCGCAGGCGCCCACCGGCATCGGCAAAACGCTCGCCACGATTTTCCCGTTGCTGAAGGCGTGTGCGTCGGATCAGATCGACCGCGTGTTCTTCCTCACCGCGAAAACGCCGGGCCGCGCGCTCGCGCTCGATGCGATCGACACGCTGCATGCGAGCGCCACAGCCGCAACCGCCACGCTGCAACCGCTGCCTGTGCCTTTGCGAACCCTGGAACTGGTCGCACGCGACAAATCCTGCGAGCATCCCGACAAGGCCTGCAACGGCGAGTCCTGTCCGCTTGCGCGCGGCTTCTACGACCGTCTGGACGCCGCCCGCAGCGCCGCGCTGGCCGGCCGCAAGCTCGACCGCGCCGCAGTGCGCGAGGCGGCGCTCGCGCACGAGGTCTGCCCGTACTATCTGGCGCAGGAGCTGGCACGCTGGGCCGACGTGGTGGTCGGCGACTACAACTACTACTACGACAGCAGCGCGATGCTGTACGCGCTCACGCAGATCAATCAGTGGCGGGTCGGCGTACTGGTCGACGAGGCGCACAACCTGCTTGAGCGCGCGCGCCGGATGTACAGCGCGTCGCTCGATCAGGCGGCTTTCAGGCTCGCGCGCAAGACCGCGCCGGTCAGCTTGCGCAAGCCGCTCGAACGTCTGCAACGCGAATGGAACGCGGTGAAGCGCGCGCAGGCCGAGCAGGCCGCGACGTATCAGGTCTATCCCGACGTGCCCGGCAAACTGCTGTCGGCTGCGCAGAATCTGATCGGCGCGGTGACCGATCAGCTTGCCGAGGCGCCGCTTTCCATCGACGAAGCATCGCTGCGCTTTTTCTTCGACGCGATGCATTTCGTCGCGTTGGCCGAGCAGTTCGGCGAGCACTCGATCTTCGACATCACGCTGACCGAGGATCGCCACGCGCCACGCGACAAAACCAGCAGCACGCTATGCGTGCGCAACGTGATTCCGGCGCCGTTCCTCGCGCCGCGCTACGACGCCGCGCGTACCACCGTGCTGTTTTCGGGCACGCTCAATCCGCATCATTTCTATCGCGACACGCTGGGTCTGCCTGAGCACACGACCTGGCTGGACGTGGAAGGCCCGTTTCGCGCCGAGCAATTGCAGGTGCGTGTGGCCGGCAACGTGTCGACCCGCTGGCGCGATCGCGAGCGCTCGTTGATGCCGATCGTCGAGTTGATCGCACGGCAGTACGCGGCGCAGCCCGGCAACTATCTCGGCTTTCTCAGTAGCTTCGAGTACCTGCAGCAAGTGGTGGCGCTGCTGCGGGAACGTCATCCGGCGCTGCCTGTGTGGGCGCAGGAGCCGGGCATGGACGAGGCGGCGCGCGACGCGTTCCTCGCGCGCTTTCGCACGATGAACCAGGGCGTGGGCTTCGCCGTGCTGGGCGGCGCGTTCTCGGAGGGTATCGATCTGGTCGGCCAGCAGTTGATCGGCGCGTTCATCGCGACGCTGGGTTTGCCGCAGATGAACGACGTCAACGAGCAGATGCGCCGCACGATGGACGCGAAGTTCGGCAACGGCTACGACTACATGTACCTGTACCCCGGTTTGCAGAAGGTCGTGCAGGCCGCGGGACGCGTGATTCGTACGGAGCAGGATCGAGGCGTGGTGCACCTGATCGACGATCGGTACCGGCGCGCGGAAGTGCGCCGGTTATTGCCGCGCTGGTGGGAGGTGCAGTAGGCAAGTGCGTCGGGATGCGGTCGCTCGTCGTGGACGTCGGAACGCGCCGGGCACGGCCAGTACTTCACTCGTGCGGAGAAGTCGAACCGGGATTGGCTGGCGTTCCTGGACCGCCGGCCGGCTTGGGGTCCACTGGCAGTTGGTCTTCGACGGGCGCGTCGGCCGGCTTTTTGTCGGCGTGCGGGCCGGCTGTTTCTGGCGACGCGTCGGCGAGGTCTTTCGGCGAATTCGTCGAAGCGCCAGCCGCCGCACCGTTTGTTTCGAGCTTGGCCGGCTCGCTTTCCGGATCCCACGTCAGCACATGCCGTTGCGGATTCGCGATCTCGAGGCCGCGCGCGCTGAACTGATCGAGAATGCGCCGGTTGAATTCGCGCTGCACGCCCCAGCGCGCGCTGTCGCGGCATTGGATCTGACCGGCGAGCGTGACCGCCGACCCGTCCACCCCATCCACGCCCCAGAAGCTGAAGTCGGACAGAATGCCGTCCTTGAATTTGTCGTCCTCACGCAGCGCGGCGCCGATTTCCTTCAGCGTGGCGATCGCCAGATCGACGTCCTGCCCGAACACGATGTTCACCTTCACCGCGGCGTTGCCGAGCCCGCGATTGGTGTTGTTCACCGTCGTGACCGAACTGAATGGCACGGTGAACAGCGAGCCGTCGCCGCCGCGCAGCCGCACCGTGCGGATCGACAGATACTCGACCGTGCCGGACACGCCCGCCACGGTGACCCAGTCGCCCACTTGCAGCGCGTTTTCCATCAGCAGAAAAATGCCGGTGATGAAATCCTGCACGAGTTTCTGCGAACCGAAGCCGAGCGCCACGCCGAAAATGCTCGCGCCCGCCAGCAGCGGTCCGATATTCACGCCGAGTTCGCTGAGCCCGGTGAGCACCACCACCAGCGCGATCGCGCAGAACAACGCGCTGCGCAGCATCGGCAGCAGCGTGCGCAGGCGTGTGGCGCGCACGGTGTCGCCGCTGCTGGTCCAGCGGTCCAGCCGCCGCTCGATCGACACGTTCACGCTTTCCCACACCAGCAGCGCAATGACGGCCGCCACCGCGATCGTCACGACCGCCGATGCGAGGCGATGGCCGACCGTCCCCGCGCGGAACAGATCGCTCAGATCGACGCCCCACACCTGCAACAGCGCGAGCGCGGTGACCACGCCGATGATCCACGTCACGACCCGCCGCAACAGCGGGTAGTAGCGGTATGCATGCTGATGCACGAGCGACTCGGCCGCATCGCTGTCGATGTTGAAGAGCCGCGCGAGCGCGCCGAAGATCACAATCGACACGACCCGCGCGCCGACCAGAATCGCCAGCGAAATACCGCCCAGATGCAGCAGTGCGTGATAGCCGTTCTGCACGTCGAGCGCCCAGATGAACCACAGTGCCATCACGACAAACACCGCGAACCACGCCCATGCATCGGCGAGGGCATTGCCGAACATTTCCAGCGAAGCGCGCGCGGCGAAACGCGTGCGGATCAGTTCGCCGACCGGCTTCGCGCATTGCAGGATCAGGATCGAGATCATCACGTGGGCGGCCAGGGCGACCACCTTCATCAGCGCGAGATGCGCGGCGTCGCTCAGGCCGAGCGATTGCGCGATTTCCGCGACGGCCGAACCGGCGCCGACCACGCTGACGATACGCACCATCCAGTGCTGCACGAATACGGCCCACGCGTCGCTCATCCGCAATAGACGCAGGCGCGGCGCGTGCGGCTGCAGGAAGAAGCCGCTCACGATCACGATCACGCGGCACAGCACGTAAATGTCGATCAGCGAATCGAGCGCGCGGTCTTGCGGCGTGCCGTCGTCGGTGAAGATGGACATCAGCGCGCTCGCCGCGCCGACGAATACCGCCAGCGGCAGCAGCCGTAGCACCATCGTCAGCAGCGCGCGCGGCAGGCGTTGGAGCAATGTCCAGTGATGTTGCGCGTTCTGCTTGCCTTTGGCTTCGCTGGCTTTGCCGGAGGGTTTTTCAGGGCTCATGCCGGTGCCTGCCGGCGCGGCCTGGGCGGCGGCAAGCGCTTCGGCAGCGGACGGCACCGGCAGCGGCGGAGCGGCATTCGGCGCATCGGCTGGTTGCGGTTTCACGTCGACGGGCAGGTCGGCTTGCGGCGCGGTGTCTTCGTCGCCATGCTCGCGGCGCGCGGCGAGCGCCCGGTAAGCGCGGCGCAGCAGGCGGCGCGCGAGCCACTCGAGCGCGAGCGCGGGCAGCAACGCGGCGAGCAGCGACCCGAGAACGTGTCCCAGCACGCTGCGCGCTTGCGGATTGGTCAACTGCCAGTTCCACCATGCATGTACCGACGAAACGTCGAGCAGCGCGGCGAGCGAACGGCGCAACGAGTCGCCGAGCCGCACGGCCCAATGCGCACCCTGGCGCGCCAACTGCGACGCGAGACCGTTCGACTGGAATGCAGCCGGCACGAGCGCGGCTGCGCCGCTGGCCGCGGCAGGCGCGGAAGCCGCCGACGCCGCAGCAGCCGCGGAGGCGGACGGCAGCGGCGCGGCCAGCGCGCCGGCTGCGGCGATTGCGTGCAGCGTATCGGTGACTTGCGCGCGGCGTTTGGGGTCGTTGAGGACGTCGAGCGCCTGGCGGGCCTGCTCGGGCGTGAGGCTGATCGCGGCACCCGACGCTGCCGCGGGGGCAGCCGGCTGAGCGTTGGCGGCAAAGGCCGGCGCGGCGCCGACGATGAAAAGGATGAAGAACCAGACGTGGAATAGTTTGCGCATAGGGTGTAAAGCGGGGAGCCAGAAGCGCGCGGCTGGGCCGGGACGCGTGGGCCGGGTCGGCCGGTGGACCATGAACCGACACCGGTTTAGTCGTACAAGTTCCTGCGGCGGCGTTCTGTAAGGGAACGCCGCGCGGGTTCGATAGAGTACGACATGCTGCGTCAGGTAGCAGAAAGCTTGCCTGGGCGGCCGCCTTTGGGCTTTACACCGCTTCGCTCGAAGTGCCCGCTGCCGGCACGCCCACCGTCCCTTCGACCACCTCGGTGAAGCTGCGCTCTTCGCGCAGGATGAGGCGCTTTGTCTGCGCGAGCCGGAAATTTTCTCGCGCGTCGGGATCGGTGCGCAGTCGCGCGCGGTAGGTCTCGTAGGCGGCGAGGCTGTCGAAGGCAATCAAACCCCACGCAATGTCGTTGGTGCCCTCGTGCGGCAGGAAGTAGCCGATCAGATGGCCGCCGCAGCGCGGAATAATGCGCCCCCAGTTGCGGGCGTAGTCATGGAAGACCTCGCGTTGAAACGGGTCGATCTGATAGCGGATGAAGCAGGTGATCGTCATATGAGGGTCTCCGGGCGGCTTCGAGTCGTGGGATATCAAGCGTCGATACACGCAAGTATGGGGCGGCGGCTAACCGCGACGTTTCAGCGCCTGATGAACTGTCGATGAGAATACGAGCGCGCTTACGGCCTGTCTGGCGAGCGTATCGTCGCTGCTGCCAACGCTGCGCCGGCCAGCGCGCAGACGGCCGACACCAGCGCTACGGCGCGCAAGGCCGTGCCCAATGCCGCGGCCTGAGCCTGAGCGACCTCGCGGGCTTGTTCTGGATCGGCCGAAGGAGCTTGCGGGGTGCCGTCCGAACGCGCGGATCCTTCAGCCGCTCCCAGTTGCGTCAGCCGGGCTGTGTCGCGCACCGTCTGCGGCAACTGCGACGCGGCGAGCCGTGCGTCGAGCGCGGCATCGTGCGACCACACGAACACGATGCCCAGCACCGCGATCGCCAGCAGACTCGCGACACGGGCCACCGCGTTGTTGATGCCGGACGCGACACCGGTCCGCGCAGCGGAAACCGATGCCATCACGGTCGTGGTCAGCGGCGCGACCGTGATCGTCATGCCGAGGCCGAGCACGATCAGCGCGGGCAGGAAGCCGCGCCAGTACTCGCCGCGCACCCACGGCAGCGCGAGCATCGCGAAACCGGACGCCGCGATCAGCGGCCCCACGCTCAGCAACGCCCGCGCGCCGAAGCGGCTCGTCAGCCCACCGGTCAGGCGCGACAACAACCCGATCGTGACCGGCACCGGCAGCAGCGCCGCGCCGGCTTCGGTCGCGCTGTAACCGTCAGCGCGGATCAGCGTGAACGGCAGGAAGAACAGCACGCCGCCGAGTCCGAAGTAAAGCAGCAGCGTGACAAGATTGGCGCCGACGAAGTCGCGCGAACGGAACACGTCGAGCGGCATCATCGGATTGCGGGTCCTCGCTTCGAGCACGACGAACGCGCCGAGCACCAGCAGGCCGCCGACGATCGACGCCAGCACCCAGCGATCGCCGAATCCACGCGCGGACGCGATCGTCAGCCCGTAGGTCAGCGCGGCGAGCCCCGCGGCCGCAGCGGCGGCGCCCGGCCAATCGAGCCCTGGCGGCGGCGAATCCACGCCGCCGTCGGCCGGTTCGTGCGCGCGGCTGTCGGGCACGGCCAGTGCCGCCAGCGCGATGGTTGCGCACGCAATCGGTACGTTGAGGAAGAAGATTGCCCGCCACGACAACGCGTCGACGAGCCAGCCGCCCGCCACCGGCCCGATCGCGGACGTGATGGCGCCGACGCCCGCCCATGTGCCGATCGCCTGGCCGCGCTCCTTGTCGTCGAATACCGCGCCGATGATCGCGAGACTGCTCGGCACCAGCAGCGCCGCGCCCACGCCTTGCACGGCGCGCGCGGCGATCAGCGCGCCGACGTGAGGCGCGAAACCACAGCCGATCGAGGCCAGCGTAAACAACCCGATCCCCGCGATGAAGACCGTGCGCCGGCCGAGTTTGTCGCCGAGCGAGCCGCCCACCAGCACCAGCGCGCCGAGAAACAGCAGATACGCATTGACCACCCATTGGATCGCCGCGACGCTCGAGCCGAGTTCGCTCTGGATCGATGGCAACGCGACGTTGACGACCGAGCCGTCGATGAACGCCATGCTCGAGCCGAGGATCGTGGCGGCGAGCGCAAGTTTCTTGCGGCGGCACGGGTGGTCAATATCGAGGGGCTGGGCGCGGATGGCGAGCGCGTCGCAGGGGCTTGCCTGAGCCGCAACGGTGGAGGAGGGGCGGCGCTCCACCGCAGGGTTTCGTGTGCTCACAAGGAGGTTGCCGCGCAGGAGGTCGTCGCGACGGATTGACCGAGGTGGCGCGGCTGCGGCGGCGCGGCGAACCGCAAGCGCCGCGCAAACCATTGCCGGCCGCCCCCACGCACGGCCTTAAGCCGCTGAAGTCGCCTGTTGCACGGTCTGGTCGTCGGCATCCGCTCCACCGTTGGGATTGAGCGCGCGGCCGGTGGCGCCCGGTTCCTGGTGCAGCCGGTTCGCATGCATCAGCCGGTAGAGCGTGGCGCGCGAAATGCCGAGTTCGGCAGCCGCCTCGGACAGCTTGTAGCCATGCCGTTGCAACGCGTGTTCGATCGCGTCTTTCTCGGCTTTGCTGCGGATTTCCGCCAGCGTCACGGCCGGCCCGTTGTCGGAGTCGGGCAGGCCGAGGTCGCTCGCCGTAATGAAACGGCCTTCGCTCATCACCACCGCGCGGCGCACGCAGTTGATCAGCTCGCGCACATTGCCCGGCCACGGATAGTTCGACATCGCGACGATCGCATCGCTGGACAGTCCGCGCAGTTTGCGCGCGCCGTCCTGCTTGTACATGCTGAGCGCGTAGTTGGCGAGCAGCTTGATGTCGCCGCCGCGTTCGCGCAACGGCGGCTCGACGAGGCGCAGCACGCAGAGACGGTGATACAGGTCGGAGCGGAACCGGCCGTCTTCCACGGCTTTGTCGAGGTCGACGTGGGTCGCGGAAATCACCCGGGCATTCACATTGATCGGACCGTTGCCGCCGAGCCGCTCGATCGTGCCTTCCTGCAAAAAGCGCAGCAGCACGGCCTGGCATTCATGCGGCATGTCGCCGATCTCGTCGAGAAACAACGTGCCCTCGTGCGCGCTTTCGATCCGGCCGATCTTGCGTTGCAACGCGCCGGTGAACGCGCCGCGCTCGTGGCCGAACAGTTCGGCTTGCAAAAGACTGGGCGGAATCGCCGCGCAATTGATCGCGACGAAGGGTTTGCCGGCGCGCGGCGAGCGGTCATGGATCGCGCGGGCAGTCAGTTCCTTGCCGGTGCCCGATTCGCCGGCGACGAACACTGGCGCCTCCGTCACGCCGCATTTGTCGATTCGCCGGTAAAGCTGCTGCATCGCCTCGCATTGCCCGACCATCCCGTGCCGGCCGAGCGACGGTTCCAGCACGACCCGCGCCTGGCGCAGGCTCGACAGTCCGTGCGCGTGGCCGAGCGCGAACACGAGCCGCTCGTTCATCCAGGGGCGTGTCACGAAGTCGAAGCAATAGTCGAGGATGAAGCGGCTGACCAGTTCGTCTTTCGCCTGGCCCGGCGCGATCTGCGCGACCCAGTTGGTTTCGACGCGCCGCATGCAGGACGCCAGCGCGGACAGATGTTGGGACGTGCATTCGGCAGGTAGTTCGACCAGACCGACCTTGATGTTGCCGCGTTCGATCATGCGTTCCGCGATCGCTGTGCTTTTCGCATGCACTGTTTGCCAGCCCGAGGCCGCCAGAAAACTGGCGAGGTCCTGATCGGGCGAGTTCGACACATACAGAACGGTGCGTTCCGTGTCGACAGGCGTGCAAGTCGTATTCATGTTGCCCCCGGGTCGATGCTGCGCTCTCGACTGCTGTTCTACGGTCTGGAGTGAATCGGCGAACGGCCCCGATTCACGGCCAACTGAGTCCGCCGTTCCATGGATGCGGAAGCGGCGGCATCTTTTCTCACCTTGCCCGCTGTTGCAGCGAGCAGCCTGGTGATCACGGATTCACGGCGGCGGCGATTCGGGAACATGGAACTGGCGGCGCGCGCCGCTGTTTGCTGCACGTTGCTACACATCGGACGAAAAGCGCGTCGGCTTGAAACGCCGGTCCGCGCTAAACGATTTCATCCCCGAATCAAATTTGCCGTTTCATACCTCGTTGGCCTGATACAAGGCGCTCTATGCGGCGCATGGCTTAACCATAAGCGAAAGTCCTTTGTAACGCCATACAAACAAATATGGATTCAGAACGAATTCCGCGTTTTGCACATTTGTTGTAGTGCTCAAAAAGAGCAGGTCAAGAGGGGATAAGCGCGGTGTCCCACATTTCGAAACCAATTGGCATGAACGGCCATGTCCGAGGCGTCGCTGAACCGGAAATGGCACGTCTCACGTTTGCGACAAATCGGGCAGCACGTTTTTACGCGTCATTCATGCCCCAACGCATCGGCATATTTGACCGGCGCACCGCGCAAAGCTTTGCTGGAGACGGGATGTATTGCGAGTGGCGGGTGCTTTTCTTATGTACATTTTTCTCCGACGCTTTTTGAGCGGCGGAGAACACGTGTCGAATACGAATCATCGAGCGACGCGAAGCGGGTCCGAATACGGTGCGATGCAACAAAAATCGCCGTGCCGCAAGGGATTGAGGCCGCATGGCATGGGCGTTGCAATATGCAGGCTACAAGCGGTTTGCATTGCCGCCGGACGGGTAAGCATCGGTAAACAGCGAATAAAGCCAATGTCCGGCGGCAATCAGAAACTCCGTAAAGCGCGGCCGGGGAAAGCCAATGCGTTTTACGAGGGTGCGGCGGGGCCACTCAAAAAACGGACGTCAATAAAACGGCGCGAAAGATCGATACGAGGGGTATCGGTCATTCGCGACCGGGCGACGTGAAGCGATGACCTCGCCACTTTTTTTCGTCCTCCTGGGACTTTGGGACGGAATCAGGTTGCGGGGAAGCAGCGAGCAATAGCGACAGGCACAGCGCCCGGGCTGTCGACGGGTGGCATGTGACGCATAGAACAGGGACGGGGCCGCGCACGGTCGGGACCAGCCGGCGCGAAGCAGCGGGGAGAAAAAAAGGCCTGAGCCTTCTCAGAGAGGCGCAAGTTACGAGGTTGGCCGGGCGCCGTGTTCGCGTATTCACGCGGGCACGGCTCACCTGGAAAAACTTTCAGAGCCCATCATCGGGGGATGTCATGAACAGGATCAGCAAACCGGCTGCTATCGGACTGGACCGTCGAGCCGCACAGCGCGACGAGGTTCACGGCGACATTCGCGTCAAACACACTCGCAACGACTCGATCTCCTGGCAGCGGTGCCATGCGGCGCCACGTGCGTTGTTCGCGACGCCGCCGGTGGATCTTCAAACGCTGGTCATCGCCGACGCAATCAAGCGCAAAGCGCAGCAGGAACTGCAACGCGAAGCGCTGCGCGATGCGATGTACGAGATACCGGCTTCGTCGGAACGGGACCGCGAGCGCGGCGCGGACATTCAGCCCTTCGATCCGGACGACTGCACGTGAGCGCCGGCCGCAACTGACACGGCCTCGTCTGACCGAGTGACGGCAGGCCGGCGGAGACCCGACATGATCGACATCTTTCTGATTTCGTCCAGCGCCGAACGGGCACCGCACATCGTCGCGCGCCTCGAGGAGAGCGGGGTGGTGTACCGGTTGCGCGTCGTGTACGACACGGTGCGGCAGTTGCGCCTGTATGGCGCGGCGATCCGGCACGCGGATCTGCTGATCGTCGACGAAGTCGGATTGACTGCGCGGGAGTTGAGCGGCGTCGAAGAGGCGCTCGCGTGCAATCCCCGTTTGCATTGCATGCTGGTGACGCCGGCGCCATCCGCCGCGTTGCTGGGCGCCGCGCTGCGCGTCGGCGTGCGACATGTACTGGCCTGGCCGCTCGACGCGCACGAGGTGGCGTCTTCACTCACGCAGATCGACACGCAAAAAAGCATCGGCAAGCGCCGGGCGGGACGGGTGGTGTCGATGGCGTCGTGCAAGGGCGGCAGCGGCACGACGCTGATCGCAGTGAATCTCGCTTACTCGCAGGCCGCGCTGCGCAACCGGCGCGTGCTGCTGATCGATTTGACCCAGCAGTTCGGCGATGCCAGTCTGCTGATGGCCGACAAGCCGCCGCCCACCACACTCGCGGATTTGTGCTCACAGATCGAACGTCTCGACGTCGCGCTGTTCGAGTCGTGTCTGATGCACGTGCATGCCAATCTCGACGTGCTGGCGGGCGCTGGCGATCCGCTCAAGGCAGCGGAGTTGCTGCCTGCGCAACTGGAACGGATTCTCGCGCTGGCTCGCGAGCGCTATGACGCGGTGTTGATCGATGTCGGGCAGAGTCTCAATCCGCTGACGATTCATGCACTCGATCAGAGCGACGCGATCTGCATGATCGTGCGGCAAAACCTGCTCTATTTGCACGGTGGTCGCCGCATGCTGGAGATTTTCAGGGAGCTTGGGTATTCGGCGAGCAAGGTGCGAGTGGTCGTGAATCAGTACGACAAGAACGCGCGTATCAACCTGACGACACTCGAACAGACGCTCGGCGCAAAAGTCGCGCACCAGTTGCCTCGCGATGAAAAGCTCGCGAACGAGGCGCTCAATCGTGGTGTGCCGCTCGTGACGTCGGCGAAAGACAGTGCGCTCGCGCAAGGGATCAATCTGCTTGCCGACATGCTCTGGCCTCCGTTTGTCGAGCGTCGCAAGAGCGTGCTCGGCCGCTTTCTCTCGACGTGGCCGAAGAACGGACCGCAGCAATTGAAGCCGGGACATTGACGCGCGAATTGAGTTTGCAGGCAGTTGACTCGCGCTTTAAGCTGCGATGAAACGATGAAAAACCGCCGCTCGATTGACGAGTGCGGCGACTCAACCATAGAATCGCAATACGGCAGACGGAAAGACCCGACGCCGCCCAACTACTCTTGAGGGAGCCTCATGAGCACAGTATCTTCGAAGCGTTTCGACGCTACCGTTTTCATTGGCCGTTTTCAACCGCCGCATCGCGGGCATCTTCAGGTGCTGCGCGAGGCGCTCGCTTCGGCGAAAAAGGTGTGCATTCTGATCGGCTCGACCGACAAACCGCGCACCATCAAAGACCCGTTTTCATTCGAGGAACGCCGCGAAATGCTGGCGTCGATGTTGAGTGAAGACGAACGCGAGCGCATCACCATTGCGCCCGTGCAAGATTCGACCTACAACGACAACGACTGGCTTCGCTGGACCCAGGACGCGGTGGCCGCGCAACTCGGCGATACCAGCGGCAAGAAAATCGCGCTGATCGGCCATGAAAAAGATGCGTCCTCGTACTATCTGCGCATGTTCCCGCAATGGGAATTCATCGACGTCAAAGCCGCCGAAGACATTTCCGCCACCGAAATCCGCGAGCAACTGTTTGCCGAGCGCAGCAACAGCTTCGTGCAATGGGCTGTACCCGCACCGGTGTTCGCGTGGCTCGAGCAGTTCCGCAAGCGGCCCGAATTCGCGCAATTGAAATCGGAAGCCGAGTTCATTGCCGGCTATAAAAGGAAGTGGGCTGCGGCGCCGTATGCGGTGACGTTCGTGACGGTCGACGCGCTCGTGGTGCATTCCGGGCACATTCTGCTGGTGCGTCGGCGCAGCGAACCCGGCCGCGGTTTATGGGCGTTGCCCGGCGGCTTCGTCAATCAGGATGAGCGGCTCGAAGCCGCGTGCATTCGCGAGTTGCGCGAGGAAACCGGCCTGAAGATTCCCGAACCGGTGATGCGTGGGTCGCTGAAGGATCGTCAGGTGTTCGATCATCCGCATCGATCGCTGCGTGGACGTACTATTACGCATGCGTTTCTGTTTCACTTTCCATTCGGCGAACTGCCGCGCGTAAAAGGCAGCGACGACGCGGACAAAGCGCAATGGATTCCGCTCAACGTACTGGCGACCCTGCGCAATGTGATGTTCGAAGATCACTTCGACATCGCCCATCATTTTCTGAGCAAGCTGTAGGTATTCGAGCGCATTCGAGCGCATCCGCTCCGCCGGGATAGACCTGGCGGCGATTCAACGGCCTAGAGGAGTTCTAGCCATGCAACACACCGGCAACCGTCCCGACGATATGGCGTCGATCCTGTCCAATCCGATTCTCAATACGGATTCGTACAAGGCGTCGCACTACCTGCAATATCCGCCCGAAGCGACTGCGATGTTCTCGTATATCGAGTCGCGCGGCGGCCGCTATGACCGCACGCTGTTTTTCGGTTTGCAGATGCTGATCAAGGAGTATCTGTGCAAGCCGATTACGCCGGCCATGATCGATCAGGCTAAAGCGTTCTTCACCGCGCATGGCGAGCCGTTCAACGAGGCGGGCTGGCGTTACGTGGTCGAGCAATATGGGGGCTATCTGCCGGTGCGGATTCGCGCGGTGCCGGAAGGCTCGGTGGTGCCGACGCACAATGTGCTGGTCACGGTCGAATGCGACGACCCTCGCGTGTTCTGGCTCGCGTCGTATCTGGAAACGATGCTGCTGCGCGTGTGGTATCCGATCACGGTGGCGACGCAGAGCTGGCACCTGCGCAAGACCATTCGCGGCTACCTCGAAAAGAGCAGCGACGACCTCACGCAACTGCCGTTCAAGTTGCACGATTTCGGCGCGCGCGGTGTTTCGAGTGCGGAATCGGCGGCGATCGGCGGCGCGGCGCATCTTGTCAGTTTCATGGGTTCGGACACGGTGCTGGGTGTGGTTGCCGCGAACCACTATTACAACGAGGCGATGGCGGCTTTCTCCGTGCCTGCGGCCGAGCACAGCACGATTACGTCGTGGGGACGCGAACGCGAGACCGACGCGTTCCGCAACATGATTGCGCAGTTCGGCAAGCCGGGGGCGATCGTTTCGGTGGTGTCGGATTCATACGATCTGTATGCCGCGCTTGAGGTGTGGGGCACGGAGTTGAAGCAGGCCGTGCTCGATTGCGGCGGCACGCTGGTGATTCGGCCTGATTCAGGCGATCCGTTGACTATCGTATTGCAGACGATGCGCGCGTTGGAGGCTTCGTTCGGCTCGACGGTGAACGGCAAGGGGCGCCGGGTGTTGAACAACGTGCGTGTGATTCAGGGCGATGGCGTGAATGCCGAGTCGATCGAGACGATTCTCGCGGCGATTGATGAGGCCGGGTTTGCGGCCGACAATATCGTGTTCGGGATGGGTGGCGCGTTGTTGCAGCAGATCAATCGCGATACGCAACGGTTTGCAATGAAGTGTTCCGCGATTCGACTGGGGGATGTTTGGCACGATGTGCGGAAGGACCCTGTGACCGATTCCGCGAAACGGTCGATGAAAGGGCGGATGACTTTGCTGGTTAATCGGCGTACAGGGGAGTATCGGACTGTTGTTTTGCCTATTGCCTGGGATGACCGTACCGTCGAAGGGGACTGGGAGGAAGCGCTTCAGACCGTTTTTGATTCCGGAAAGTTGTTGGTGGAAGTTGATTTTTCTCAGGTTCGGGAAAGGGCTCATGCCGGGGAGTAGGGGCCGTCTGTTTGGGGTGGTGCTCACCAAACCCCCACTCCAAACCCGCGAACGTCGAGCCGCCAAACATCTCCTTCTCGCGCGACCCCATCCCCATCGGGAACATCAAGCCGAACCCCGGCGATATTCACCCGAACATACCGCTCCCCGCGCCTGAGCTCGACACCTTCAACCACCCCCTCGTAAGCGCCGCCAGGCGACCCCACCACCGCTTGAGAAGCGACCCGCCACATCACCCGTTGCCCCGCAAAAAAATCGAATCCGCAATCGCCAGTGCCGACAGCAAACCCATTGCCCAGATCGACCAGTCCAGGCGCGACCATCACGCCTTCCCCCACGTTATGTAGCCCAAGCAACTCGGCAACCCTCATCGAAGCAGGCCGTTCGAATACCTCACCGATATAACCCGCCTGAAGCACGCGCCCTTGCTCGACAACCAGCACCTCATCCGCGAGCAATGCGGCTTCGTCGGGATCGTGCGTGACGATGATCGTCACCGCCGCAATCTCGCGCTGCAAAGCCCGCAACGACTGCTGCAATCGACGCCTGCGCGGCGTATCCAAAGCGGCAAACGGTTCGTCGAATAACAGCAGTTGACTGTGCCGCGTCAGCGCGCGCGCGAGCGCGACCCGCTGCCGTTGTCCGAAGGAAAGCTGATGCGGCAAACGCGCGACGAGTTGCGCCAGCCCCAGATGATCGAGCCAGTAGCGCGCGCTCGCGGCATCGGCATCGACCGGAAACGCAAGCTGCTGGGCCACGGTCATGTGCGGAAACAAGCCGTAGTCCTGCGGCATGTAGCCGATCTGGCGTCGCTCGGGTGGCAACGCGCTCAGATCGGCTGTTCCCAATTGCACCGAGCCGGCTTCATTGCGCTCGAGCCCCGCAATCACGCGCAATGCCAGCGATTTACCGGAACCCGATGGACCGATGATCGCCAGACGCCGCGTGACCGGCGCCCACGCCAGATCGAGATCGAACGCGCCCAGGCGTCGACGCAACTGGAACGAAAGGCGCAGATCGGCTGCATCGCCGCGACTCGCCGTGAGATCGGCGGCGGGTTCCAGTGCGTCGTCGCCATTTTCGGTCTGTTCGAGCGCGGCCTTTTGCCGAAGGCTGTAAATCGACAGCGCCGCGCAGACGACCGCAATCGCGAGAGTCGGCAGCAGCAACGGCATCATCGCGGGCAGACCCTGGCCGCCGAACACCACATACGTATAGACCGGCAGCGAATACGGGTGATAGGCGACCATCACAGTCGCGCCTAATTCGCCGAACGCACGCAGCCACGCAAGCGCTAGTCCGGCGCGAATCGCCGGCCACGCGACCGGCAGCATGACGCGCAGAAAACGGCTGCCGGCATGATGGCCGAGTGTCGCGGCGACGTGGTCGAGTACCGGATCGACCGCCGTAAAAGCGGATTTTGCGGCGATGATCAGGAACGGCGCGGCCACGAATGTTTCCGCGAGCACAATGCCGGCAAACGAATCCGTCAGCAGGCCGCCCGTCAGTTTGCCGACCCAGCTATACGGTCCGAGCAGAAACAGCAGCAGCACACCGCTCGTCAGCGGCGGCAGCGCGAGCGGCAACTGCACGACGAAACCGAGCAGCGCCACCTTGCGCGAATTCGAGCGGGCGAGGAAATAGCCGAGCGGCACGCCGCCCAGCAGAATCACCAGCGTGGCGACGCTGGCGCTCGCTGCCGATACGCCAACCGCGGACCACGTCGCCGACCAGTCGACATTGGCCCAATCGGCCGCGCCGAGTTGCGGCACGCTGGCCACAAACGGCGCACACAGATAGACGGCAAGAAGCGCCGCCAGCCAAAGCAGCGGACGCGCGGCGGTACGTTGCACGACTTACTGGGCGGCGTCGATCACGGCCTGCACCGAAGGCGGCATCGCCTGGACGTTGCCGGTCACCGTTGGTTTGATCACGTCCACGCCGTGCTGCTTCAACAACGCGCGGCCTTGCGCGCTCAACAGGAAGTCGACGAAGCTGCTCGCGCCGGCACGGTTGGGTGCGTCGTTCAGAATCGTCAGCGTGTAGCTGGCCTTGGCCTGCAACTCCGGCGCCGGATGCAGTGCCGGAATCTTCAGATCGGAGGTTTCAGTGGAGTAGAAAAAGCCTGCGTCGAGCTGGCCGGATTGCAGGCGGCCCACCAGCGTTTCCTCAGGCAACACCTGCGCGGGATTTTCCGGTGCGCCCAAGGTCTTCTCGACGAGATCCGGCTGGTGATACAGGTCTGCCGCCTTCGTCATCATCTCGACGGTGAACGCGCCTTTCGGATCGAGCTTCGGATCGGTGCGGCCGATGCGGATGCCCGGCTCCTGCAACACCTGATCCCAGCGCCGGGTTTTGAAGTCCGCGGCGAACTTGCTTTGCGGGTTATAGCCGATCATCAACGGCGATTCCGCGAAGTTGACATACCACGTGACGTGGTCGCCGTTCGCCTCGCCCATCAGCCCGCTATTGACCTTCGGACTCGCGCTGATGAACACGTCGCCGCGTCGCAGCTTGCCTTTGATCTCGTTGGCGATCTTGTTCGAACCGGCCGCATAGCCGCGGAAATGCTGGCCGGTGGCCTTCTCGAACGCCGGGCCCACGCTGCGTTCCATCAGGTTCACGAGAGAGCCGGCGTACAGCACGTTGACCGTGTCGTCCTGCGCGAAGGCGGGCGCGCCGGCCGTCACGCCGGTCACGATGACGAGAGAAGCAAGCAGCTTGCGAATCATGCAAAACCCCGGTTCGTTATTAAGACCGCTATATTACGATGTCCTCGCCGGTTGTTGCAGGCAGCGTGGTAGCTATAGCGGAAATTCCGCAATCGGTTCACCTGACTCGACCGCGATATGTCCGGCGATATATTGCGTATCGGCGTGGCTTCGTGCCGTGAGCACCGACTCGGCGTAATATCCCTGCGAACATAGCGGGCACGAATCAGCCCTAACGGGCACACCGGGTGGAAGAGCCGCCCACGCATCGAGGTTGGAGATTGACGCGTATGAATACGATGAATGTGAGTGCGGCACCGGCCGTCGACGGCGGGCTCGTGCTGGGCGGGCGCTTCCAGCGTCCGTTGTCTTTCGATCTTGATCAGCTCAGAGGTTATGAAAGCGTGCAGGCCGCGCCGTTCGATCTGCGTTGCTACACGAGCAACCGGTTCATCCGCAGCGTCGAGCCGTACCGTGGTGTGCGTCTGACGACGCTGATCACGGAAGCGGGACTGCCGGACTCGGTGCCGGGCGAATTCAAGCGAACGGTGTTCGTTGCGGTGGGGCAGGATGGCTACGTCGTCACATTCTCGTGGCATGAGCTGTTCAATACGCCGGTCGGCGAGCACGTGATAGTCGCGTATGAATGCGCAGGCCGCGCGCTCAGCGCGGAAGAGGGCGCGCCGATTCTGTTTTCCGGCTCGGACATCCTGCCTGCGCCACGTCATGTGAAACGCCTCGCTCGTATCGACGCGCACGTGCTCGGCGCGTCGGCTTAGACGATTCGGGCGGAAGGCGTAGCATGAAACGTTGCTTGGCCACTGCGTCGTCGCTATGTCTAACGATCCGCTTTCATTTGCTGTGACCGCCGCCGGAGGGCCGAATGATCCGGCTGGCGAACGCACGCTCGAATGGCTGGCAGCCTCCGCCGACCCCACTTCACCCGACACGCAACTGTTCGCCAAACTGCTCGCCGCGCGCGACGTTCGTCGCGAATTCGCGCTGCTCGGCTTGCGGGAAGCGGAGTGGAACGGCTTGATGGCGCGGCGCTTCGAACGCTCTGCAACGAAAGCGCCTGCGCCCGCCGTGACAACCGGCGAGCATGCCGCATTCGTCGAATCGCTGCGCGCGTTGTTGCTGGCGTATGCCGCCAGAACAGTGGATGCCGACGATGCCCGCTGTCTCGCGTCGATCGTCGCGCATGCGTGTTTGCGGCCGGACCATTTATGGCGCGACCTGGGTCTTACCGGCCGCGAAGACGTGACGTGGATGCTGACGCGTTATTTTCCGACGCTGGTTGTGCTGAACGTCGCCAACCTGCGCTGGAAGAAATTCCTGGCGCAGCAACGCGCGCTTTCGCTCGGCTTGCAACCGGGTCCTGCGCCGGGTTGTCCGGGTTGCGAGGACTACGCACATTGCTTTCCCGCGTCGCCTTGACGTGCCGCTGCAGGCCGTTCGGCCAGGCTGGCAGCGCGAGGCGGTTCGTGTATGCTTTCGCGCATGGCAGACACCGCGAAAACCAGCTCAAGACCCGCGACAAAGAGCGCGAAGACACGCCCGGAAGTGCGCTTCAGAATGCGCATTCGCAGCGGCGAGGCCGTCGCGCTCGGTCCGGGCAAAGTCGAACTGCTCGAAGCGATACGCGAATACGGCTCGATCTCCGCAGCCGCGCGCAGCCTCGGCATGTCGTATCGGCGCGCGTGGTTGTTGGTCGACGAGTTGAACCGCTCGCTCAAGGCGCCCGCCACCGAATCGGAACAAGGCGGTCAAAGCGGTGGCGGCTGCACGCTCACGGCGGTGGGCGAATCGATCATTCGTCTGTATCGCGAGGTCGAAGCCGAGGCGCAACGAAGCTGCGCCAAACAGATCGGCGAGCTGACCCGGATGATCCGTTCCTGAACTGCCGTCCCTTCGTCAAGCAGATTAAGCTCAACCGTGCCGCAGACAGAACGCCGAAGCAGGCGGATTGCCGAGTTGCGCGAGATGCTCCGGATGCAGACGCGCCATCAGTTCGACAAAGCTCGCCACGCTCGCGGTACGCAACGGGTGATAGTCGATCTGATGACGTTCGCAGACCCGCTTGAGCGTATTCATCGAGTCGTGATCGATACAGTCGACCGGAAACACGACGATATTCGCGCCCGGCAACGCCGCGGCGAGCAGGCCCTTGCGATCTTCCACGCCGCCGTCGTGCACCACCAGATCGCCGCCGGCCGCGCCTACGAGCCGCTTGAGCGCGGCGTTCGAACCCGGTCTGCCGCCCACGTACACAATTCTTTTGCCGCGCACGCTGGCGAGGCTCGCGCGGCGTGTGTCCGCGCCGTTCAGGTCCTCGGCGGCATCCACGGTGGCCTGTTCCAGCGCGTCGCACTCGCTTTGCATGACCTTGAGCTGCGCTAGCGCCTGATCGCGACTCTTGCGCAGCGCCGCAGCGGCACCTTGCTCCTGCTGCACCCGTTGTTCGGCCGCCTCGCGCCGGCTCGTGTGCAGCGCGACGCGCTGGTCGGCGTCGGTCAACTTCTCACGCAGATGCTGCAGTTCGGCTTCGAGACCGGCGTCGCCGGCCGGCGTCCGGCGCGTGGCCAGCTCGGTGAGCTGCGCGATCTGCGCATTGAGTGCGGCGATCGTCGCATCGCGCTGCATGCTGATTTCCTGCAGACGGCTTTGCTGCCGTTCCACTTTTTCCTTCAACTCGGCGTTTTCCGCTTCGAGCGCGACCAGCCGGCGAATATCGGCGCGATTCGCCGCGCCCACCAGATGCGACAGCATGTGCAATTCGCCGAACGCCTTCTGTCTGACATGCAGGGTCGCGTAAGGATGCGTCATCAGCGCCCAATAGGCCGGCGGAATATCGCCGTTCCTGAGCGCTTCGTCCCAGAGCGCGAGCAGCGCGACGTCGTCGTCGGCTTTGTCGAAGCGGCGGATCGCTGCTGCATAGTGCTCGTCGAGCAGCTTATGCAGCGCTTTCGCGCCCGCGCCGCCGTCGATCGCGAGTTCCACTGCGCAGTGGTGTATCTCCAGATCGCTCGCATCGCGGCGGTCGAGCCCCGTGAATTTCGGCACCAGTTTGCGCAACTCATGCGTGCTGAGGCAGGTGCCGATGATCGAGCAATGCAGATTGCCGTCGAGTTCGGCGAGGCGCGCGCGTCGTCTGGTGTTCTGCACCGCGACTTTGGCCGGTGTGCAGCACGGGTCGGCCACGCGCAAACCGGTGTCGGCGATGTCGTCGCCGGAGAGCTTGAGGCGCGTGGTGTCAGCGAGACGAAACGGTGGCGTGTGCATGAGAATCTCGATCCGGGGCGGGCGTCAGGTCGGCTGCGCGAACGTGCGGGACATTCGCGGCGTGTCCAACCTGCTGCCGATATGTTTCGCGGAATATAACGATGAACGCAGCAGCTTATTCATAGGCGACATGCCGGGTCAGTCGCTTGAGCCGGTCAGTGCCGGGGCGGCGGCGTTCGACTTGCGCGCCGCGGCGGCACGCGGGGCTCCGCGTTTGGCTCGCGTTCGCGCCGGCGGCAGCTGTGCGGCGCGATGCGCATGCTGTTCCAGCACGTGGCCGACACAGAGGCCGATGAACACCGTGTCAAGACGTTCGAGCTCCGCCACCACCTTGCGCAGCGCGGCGAGGTCGTTGCTGAACGCGTCGGAGAAGATCGCGTCGCGCAGTTGTTCGGCCGAACGCGCTTCCTCGATTGCCGCCTTCAAATCGCGCAGACGCACGAACGACGTCGCCTTGGCCTGTTCGGCCAGAATCGACAGCAACTGATTCAATGAATGCGAGCCCGACGTGCCGACCGATGCGAAGTTCAACTGGTCGTCGGTCAGCATCGACACGAAGCGCTGCACGCTGCCGTAAAGGCGCCGGTAAGCGTCGACGACATCGCGAATCAGTTCGGCTCGCCCGCGCTCGGACGACGACTTCACCGCGACGATGGTCGACGAAATTTCTTTCGGGAGGCCTTCGAGGCGCCCCGGCGGTCCGGACAATGTGGTTCGACTGCGCACTGCTGCTGGCTCCTGCTCGCTTGTTTCGCTGATGTCGTGTGGATATTTCGTCGCTGTTCGGCGGTGTCGGCTGAACTGGCGGAAAACGCGCTGCGGCGGCCGACCCAGCCTACCGTAATATCCGACAGAATATAACGAAAGGCGATTCGAGTGTTAGGCGTGAAAGAGGCGCGCACGCGTGGTAGCTCTGTGAATCAGCCGTTTTTGGCGAACGCCAGAAAGGCGCGCACGGCCGGTGCCCGTTCGAATTTTCGATAGGCGAGCGCGATTTCCGACGCGATCGGCTTGCCGGCGATCTCGCGATACACGACCCCCGGCAACGCGATGCAGCCGGCCAGTGCGTGCGGCACCACCGCTACGTTGCCGCCCAGCGACACACAGGCCAGCACCGCCGCGAGCGTGCCGGGGCGCAGCCCGAGTCGCGGGGAAAAGCGGCCGCGCCGCGCCACTTCGAAAGTGCCGGCTTCCTGTTCCGGTAGCACGAAATACTGGTCGCGCAGTTGCGACGGCTTGAGTTCCGGCGCGGCCGCCAGCGCGCTATCTTCGGGCAGCGCGAGCACGAAGCGGTCGCGATGAACGGTCGTGGCTTCGATGCCGTCTTCGAGCGGCATGGGCGGGCGCACATAGGCCGCGTCGAGCAAGCCGTCGCGCAGCATCGCGGCGATGGTGTCCATCGGCACCTCGCGAATCGAAATATCGACACCGGGATGCAGACGGCGAAATGCGCCGACCGCGCGTTGCAACACGCCCGCGTAGACCGCCGACGCCACATAGCCCACTTCGATCCGCCCGAGTTCGCCGCGCTCGGCGAGCCCGGCGCGTTCTTCGCCGCGCGCGAGATGTTCGAGGGCTGCCAGTGCTTCGGCGAGATAGGCGCTGCCCGCGGCGCTCAGCACAACCGAGCGCTTGGTGCGATGAAACAGCCGGACGCCGAGCAGCCGCTCGGCCTCCTGAATCAGCTTGGTCAGCGACGGCGCGGCGATCTCCAGTTCGTCGGCGGCGCGCGAGAAATGCAGATGATTCGTGACGCAGACGAAAGCACGGATATGGCGGAGTTCGAGTTGTCTCATGGCGGCTTCGGTATTGCTATTTCAGTTAATTATTCTGTGATTCTATGTCAATGACAGGTAATAGCGGTCTGGCTACCATCGAACGACTTTCACTCGACTCGACGTGGCTCCTTATGTCATCCGGTATGCCTTTTACCCCGGTCAATCAGGCCCCGCCCGCCAATGCGGGGTTCGTGCTGGCCACTGCGTCCGCGACCTGCGCGCTGATCGTGCTCGACACCAATGTCGTCGCCGTCTCGCTGCCGTCGATCGCGCGTTCATTCCACGCCAGTTTCGCCGACGTCGAATGGGTGGTCAGCGCGTACATGGTCGCGTTCGCGTCGTGTCTGCTGGCGGCGGGCGGTCTGGCCGACCGTGTCGGCAGGAAACGCATGCTGCTGCTCGGGCTCGCCGTGTTTTTCGTGGCGTCGCTCGGTTGCGGCGCCGCGCCGTCGGCGGCGATCCTGAACGTGGCGCGCGCGGTGAAGGGCGTCGGCGCCGCGATGCTGCTGACCGCCGCGCTCGCAGTGATCGCGAACACTTTCCACGAAGGGCCCGCGCGGGTCCGGGCATGGGCCGTGTGGGGCACCTGCATGGGACTCGCGACGACGGTCGCGCCGCTCGTCGGCGGCGTGATCACGCAGTGGCTCGGCTGGCGCTGGATTTTCCTGCTCAATCTGCCGGTGTGCGCGGTGCTGGCGTGGTGTGCGTCGCGGGCGATTCGCGAGTCGCGCAATCCGCAGCCGGGACCGCTCGACGTAGCCGGCAGCGTGCTGTTCGGCCTCGCGCTGGCGCTCGGCATCTGGGCGTTGATCGAAGTGCCGGTCGACGGCCTCGCGAGTTGGGCGACCGGCGTTAAGCTGGCCGCGAGCGCGCTGCTGTTCGGCGTATTCGTTCAGATACAGCGTGCCCGCGCGCATGCGATGGTCGATCTGACCTTGTTCCGGCAGCCGAGGTTCGTCGCCGCGGTGCTCGCCATGTTCGGCTACGCGGCCTGCGCGCAGGTGATGATGACGTTCTTGCCGCTGTATCTGCAGAACTCGTTCGGTTTGTCGGCGGTCGTTGCGGGCGTGGGCATGCTGCCGTTCGCGCTGGCGATGGTGGTCGGCCCGTATGTCGGCGCGGCGCTCGCGAAGCGCTTGTCGAGCATGGCGCTGCTGGCGGCGGGCTTGCTGCTGATCGCGGCCGGCAATCTGCTCACCGCACTGGTGGCCGGCGACGCGCGCTACACGCTGGTCGCGCTCGGCATGATCGTGACGGGGCTCGGCGCGGGCATCCTGAACGGCGACACGCAAAAGGCGATCATGGCGTGCGTGCCGCCGCATCGAACCGGAATGGCGTCGGGCATCAGCACGACGACGCGTTTCACGGCCATCGTGATGTCGGTCGGCGTGCTCGGCGCGGTACTCGCGGCCCGCACGCACGCAGCGTTCGTGGCGGACACGCCGCAGACGCCGGATGTCAAAGCCGCGCTCGAGGCGGGATTCATGTCGCGCGTGCTCGCCGGCGACACCGCGCAAGCGACCGCGCATTTGCCGCTCGCGCTGCGGGACACGCTGATTGGCGCTGCGCACGCGAGTTTCGCCAGTGGTTTTGCCGCGGCGCTAGGTCTGGCGGCGGTCGCGGCGGCGTCGATCGCGGCGGGTGTGTGGATGCTCGGCGGCAGGCGTGAAAGAGCGGACAACCGTAGCATCGCGTCGAACGGATAAGCACGGGCCACGACGCACCCACATCGAGGCCATTTTCCTATATCGTGTGCGGCACGGTCGCTAAGGGCTGCTTAAGCTGCCCTTAGCGACCGTTTCCGGAACCGGGCAACACACAATAACGACGAACAATGAGCCATCCCAACACCGAACTCATCGAACGCTTCTACGCCGCTTTCCAGCGGCGCGACGCTGAAACCATGGCCGCCTGCTACACGGACGACGTCCTTTTCAGCGACCCCGTCTTCGGCAAACTGCACGGCGAGGAGGCACGCGACATGTGGCGCATGCTGGTTGCGCGTGCGCAGGATTTTTCGCTGACTTTCGACGGCGTCGAAGCCGACGAGCAGCGCGGCCGCGCGCATTGGGTCGCGAGCTATCTGTTCAGTCAAACGGGCCGCGCGGTGGTCAACCGGATCGACGCGCGTTTCGTGTTCCGCGACGGCCGCATCGCCGAACATCACGACAGCTTCGACGTGTGGGGCTGGATGCGCCAGGCGTTGGGCGTGCGCGGCACATTGCTGGGCTGGTCGCCGCTCGTGCAACGCGCGATCCGCGCGCAGGCGAGAAGGGGCCTCGCAGGCTATCGGCACAAACAGGGCCGCGCCTGAACGCGCACGTCCCCCTTGCCATGATCCGGATCGTTGATGCAGCATGTCATCACACCGATCGACGGGGAGTGCTATGCCAGTAGTGGATGCCGAATGGGAAGAATGGCTGAGTAGCAACGTGGCGCGCGGTTGCAGTATGGATTCGATGACCGATGCGATGGTGCAGGCCGGTTTCGCCACGGAGGCCGCGCGCGCGGCGGTGCACAAGGCGTTCGGCGTACCGCTTTCGATTGCGGCCACTGCGGCCACTGGGGCCACCGCGGCCACTGAAGCAGTGCTGGCCAAACCAGCGCCGCAAACCTATCAATACGACGAATCGCCGGTGGCAAGCGGCAACGTGATTCGCGCTCACGATCGCGACGTGCGCGTGCTGATGCGCAGCGAGCGGCCGCAGTTGATCGTGTTCGCGGATGTATTGTCGGCCGATGAGTGCAGTGAAATGATCGAGCGTTCGCGTCATCGGCTGAAACGATCGACCACGGTTAATCCGGCAACGGGCAAAGAAGACGTGATCCGTAACCGGACCAGCGAAGGCATCTGGTACCAACGCGGCGAAGATTCGTTCATCGAACTGCTGGATCGGCGCATTTCGAGTCTGATGAACTGGCCGGTCGAAAACGGCGAAGGGTTGCAGATTCTGCATTACGGCACGACCGGCGAGTATCGCCCGCATTTCGACTACTTTCCACCCGATCAGCCCGGCAGCGCGGTACACACTGCGCAGGGCGGCCAGCGCGTGGCGACGCTCGTGATCTATCTGAACGACGTGCCCGGCGGCGGCGAAACGATTTTCCCGGAAGCGGGTTTGTCGGTCGCGGCGCAGAAGGGGGGCGCGGTGTATTTCCGCTATATGAACGGCCAGCGTCAACTCGATCCGCTCACGTTGCATGGCGGCGCGCCGGTGCTTCAGGGCGACAAGTGGATCATGACCAAGTGGATGCGCGAACGCGCTTACGGTTGAGGGTGGCGGGCGCGTGATTGAGAGTGCGACGAGCACTTTGCCGTGCTCGCCGCAATCGCTTTGAATCAACCCTTCACCGGGTTTTCCGTGCCGCGCGACCCACCGCCGATGCTTTGTCCCGCATTGCGTGCGAGGCCTACGTAGCCGAATACGGAAACCAGCGTCAACACGCCCGCGAACAGGAACGCGAGCCGGAAGTCGTCGAGCGAGAATACCTGGCCCGTCGTCTCGCCGTTGAAGACCGCCGCAGCGCGCAACGAGACGGCGCCGAATGCGATGCCGAGGCCGATCGTCATTTGCGCGGCGGCGCTCCACAACGTGCTGGCCGCGCTCATCTTGGCTTGCGCGACGTCGGCGTAAGCGAGCGTCGCCAGCGTCGAGAATTGCATGGAGCGCGCCACGCCGTAGACGAACACCACGAACAGCACCAGCCAGAGCGGCACGTTCGGCGTCAGCAATCCGCACGCGATGATGAAGATGCCCGCCACCGTCACGTCGACGATCGACACCATGCGGAAGCCATAACGTTGCAGGATGCGCGTGGTCAGCGCCTTCATGCCGAGATTGCCGAGCGCGCTCGCGAGCAGCAGCAGACCCGATTTGAATGCGGACAGCCCGAAGCCGACCTGGAACAGCAGCGGCATCAGATACGGCACCGCGCCGATGCCGATGCGGGTGAACGAGCCCGTCACCACGGTGACTGAAAACGTCGGGATTTTCAGCGTCGACACGTCGATCAACGGGTGCGGATGGCGCTTTGCGTGCTGGAATGCCACCGCGCCGACGATCAGCCCGCCGAGAATGAACGCGCCCGCGACCCACGGACTCTCGCCGGGCTGGCTTGCCAGTTCCGCGCCATAAAGGATCGCTGTCAGCGTCGTGCCGCTCAGCAACAGGCCGACCACGTCGAGCGGCTTGCGTTCGGTGCCGCGCAGGTTCGGCACGAGCACGAGCGCGATGGCCATTGCGGCAAGACCGAACGGAACGTTCAGAAGAAAGATCCAGCGCCACGACGCGTATGTCGTGATGAACCCGCCCACCGGCGGCCCGATCACCGGCGCGGCGATCGCGGGCCAGGTGATGGTCGAGATCGCCTGCATCATGCGGCTCTTCTCGGTGCTGCGCACGACGATCAGGCGGCCCACCGGCACCATCATCGCGCCACCCATGCCCTGCAGCAGCCGCGCGGCCGTGAATTCGACGACGTTCTGTGACAACCCGCACAACACCGACGCCACTGTGAACACACCGATCGCGCTGAAGAACACGGTGCGCGAGCCGCAGCGGTCGGCGACCCAGCCGCTCGCCGGAATGAAAATCGCGAGCGCCAGCATGTAAGCCGTCATCCCGAGGCTCAGGCTGTTCGGCCCGACGCCGAACGAGTGTGCCATTTGCGGCAATGCCGTGGCGATCACCGTCGTGTCGAGATACTCCATGAAGAAGGTGGCCGCGACGATGTACGGCAGCCAGCCGACGTGTGAATTACGCGCCGCGCCGTCAGTCATGATGCGGTCCTCATTGCGCGGCAGCATGGTTCGCTAAGGGCGCAGAGGCGGCGGAGCGCGACGCGAGACGATGTTGACTTCATGGGTTTGCGACTACCTTTTGAAAGCATGTTCCTCGCGTTCCCTGGCCCGGTGCAAGCGGAACGCGGCCGGAGTGACCTGGCTGGCGGCGCGACGCGCCCGCATCGAAATGCCGGGCGCCGCCAACCCGCAATCCTAACGCACGCCTCTGCGTCATAGCATCGCTTTCGGCATGAGCGGTGCAATCGGCATGCCGCAAGGTATGCCGCAAACCACGTATTTTCGTGGCGACGTGGCGGTGCCACGCCGGCGTGAGGCCGCGCAGCGCCGAACGTCGCTCAATCCTTTGCGGCGTATTCGCGATCGAGCTTGTCGTACAGCGGTTTGTTGACGAGGCGCTGGCGTTCGCTGAACGGCGCGACGAGGCTCGCATCTTCGTCGAGGCGGCCATTGTTCTTCAGCGTGCCGAGCGCGCGCTGCATGCCTAGCACCGCGCCTTGCAGCGCGGCATTCGCGTACAGCACGACGCCATAGCCGAGTTTCGCGAGCGCCTCGCGCGACTGCACCGGCGTCTTCCCGCCGATCACGATGTTGATCAGTTGAGGCGTGTCGAACAGCGCGGGCAGGCGTTCGATGTCGGCGAGCGATTCGGTCGCCTCGATGAACAGAATGTCGGCGCCGGCCTCGATGAAGCGATGGCCGCGCTCGATCGCGTCTTCGATACCGTGCACTGCGGCCGAGTCCGTGCGCGCCATGATCTGCAGATTGCCGTCTTCGCGAGCGTCGACGGCCGCGCGGATCTTGCCGACCATTTCGCTCGTGCTCACCACTTCCTTGCCCGCAAAGTGGCCGCATTTTTTCGGCATGATCTGGTCTTCGAACTGGATCACGTCGGCGCCGCTGCGCTCGAGCACGCGCACCGTCTGGCGCACGTTCAGCGCGTTGCCGAAGCCGGTATCGGCGTCGACGATCAGCGGCAGCGCGACCGCGTCGCGAATTCGCGCGGTGTGTTCGGCGACTTCGGCAAGTCCGATGAAGCCGAGGTCGGGCAGGCCGAGCGACATATTGGTGACGCCCGCGCCCGTGATGTAGATCGCCTCGAAGCCGGCGTCCTCGATCACGCGTGCGCTCATCGCGTTGAACGCGCCGGGCACCAGCAGGCCGCGGCGTTCGTTGACTTTTGCGCGGAAGGCGGCGCGACGGGTTGCGGAAGAGGTGCTCATGATGGATGTCTCCGTGGGTGGAAGTGTGCGTGGGCGGTCGGGCCGCTTGGGCGGTGACCCGATTTTGCAGGAAGTATGCCAATCGATGCTCGTGCGCGATTGGTGTCGGCTAATCAAAAGCTTAGGCGGCGTGAGCGCGGAGTCGGGCACTCATGGCAGAATGCCGGAAGTGTTTCATGAAACGTTCCGTGGAACGTTCTGATGTGTTTTGGGTTTTGGGTTTTGGGTTTCAGGTTTCGGGTTTCAGTCCGGTAGGAGCATCGCGGTGTCCACCTTTTCTTCGTCTTTCGACAATCCGAACGCCGCTCGCCCCGGCGTCGCGCTGGTCAGCATCAGCCGCTTGCAGTCGTTATGCGAGGCGGTCGCGCCACGCTACGCCGGCCGCGCCCGTTTCTTTCCAGTGCGCGAAGGCTATGGCGCGGCGGTGACGGCGTTGCAGGCCCACGTCGACGCTGGTTCCGTCGATGTCGTCCTCGCCGCCGGCTCGAACGGCGCGTACCTGCGCGACAACCTGAACGTGCCGGTCGTGATGGTCAAAGTGAACGGCTTCGACGTGCTGAGCGCGATCACGCGCGCTACGTCCGCGTGGCCCGGCCAGCAGATCGGGCTGATCCTGCACGAAACGATCTCGCACGAACTCGCGGACTTGAGCGGCTGGCTCAAGGTCGGCCTGAAACAGCGCGCCTACCGTTCCGTCGACGAAGTCCGGCTCGCCGTCGCGGGCCTCGCCGCGGAAGGCTGCGGCGTCATCATCGGCCCGGGCATGGCCTGCGACGTCGCGCAGCAGGCCGGGCTCCAAAGCGTGTTTCTGTATTCGCTCGGCGCCGTCGAAGAGGCGTTCGAGCGCTCGGTCGAACTGGCGCGCGTAAGCCGCCAGAAGGAATCGAAGCGCGTGCGCCTGAATACGATCGTCGCCCATCTGCGCGACGGCGTAGCCGCTTTCGACGACGCCGGCCAGCTCGAAGCCGTCAACCCGGCGATGCTCGACCTGCTCGGTCTCGAGCGCGATCAGGACGTGGCCGCGCAACTGAGCGGCGCGGTCGGCCCGCTGCTGCGCGAAACACTCGACAACGACACGCCGGTCGAAGAGCGCATCGAGCAGATTGGCGGCCGGGCGCTGATCGTCAACTGCGTGCCGATTCTCGAGCAGGGCGTGCGCTCCGGCTCGGTGGTGACGGTGCAGGACGCGCTGGTCGCGCAGCGCATCGACCGGTCGCTGCGCACGAGCCAGCGGCCGAAGCATCTGGTCGCGCGGCATCGCCTCGACGATCTGATCGGCGATTCCGCGGCGCTCGCCCGCGTGCGGCGGCTTGCGCGGGCAGGCGCCGCGCACGACGCTACCGTGCTGCTGACCGGCGAGAGCGGCACCGGCAAGGAGCTGGTCGCGCAAGGGATTCACAACGCCAGCCGGCGGCGGGGCAATCCGTTCGTCGCGTTCAATTGCGCGGCGCTCCCCGAGGGTTTGATCGAAAGCGAACTGTTCGGCCACGAAGAGGGCGCATTCACTGGCGCGCGACGCGGCGGCAAGCTGGGCCTGTTCGAGATCGCCCATACCGGCACGATTTTTCTCGACGAAATCGGCGAAATGCCCGCGGCGCTGCAAAGTCGTCTACTGCGAGTGTTGCAGGAGCGCGAGGTGATGAAACTCGGCTCCGGGCGCGCCACGCCGATCGACGTGCGGGTGATCGCGGCGACCCATCGCGATCTGCACGCGCTCGTCGAGGAGGGCGCGTTTCGCGCGGATTTGTATTTTCGTCTTAACCTGCTTCAGATAGAATTGCCGCCACTGCGCGACAGGCGCGGCGACGTCGCCCCACTGGCGCGGCACTTGTTAAGCCGCGGCGCGCTCCAATACGGTTTGGCGGAGCGGGCGATCGAACGGGCGTTGGCGTTCCTCGCGCCATTGTTCGAGCACTATGCGTGGCCCGGCAACGTTCGGGAGCTGGAAAATCTGCTCGCGCGTGCGGCGATTTATCTCAGCGACGGTTCCGGCGAGGCGTTGCAGGATCTCCGGGCCATGTTTCCGGAGTTTGAGCGGATGGGGCGGCAAGCGCCGCCTTCGTCGGGGGCTGTCGAGCCGGTGGCGGGTTTGGCTCGTGCGTCGGCTTCCGCGATAATCCCTACGCCCAGCCACGCCACGCCGACTCGGGCGGAGCTTCTTCAAGCTCTCGAGGCGGCCGGCGGCAACCGCGCCGCGGCAAGCCGGGCGCTGGGAATCGGCCGCACGACGCTGTGGCGACTCATGAAGGATTGACCGGTTGCGATAGTTTCAGGAAACAGAATAAATAGCGTTAAGCTATCGCAATCATTAAAACAATCCGCTTTACCTATTAAGCGTCGTCTGACATACTGACTCCACTTTCCAACCACCCAGAAAGAGGACTCAGCAAAATGCCGATCATCAATAGTCAAGTCAAACCGTTCAAGGCGCAGGCTTTTCACAATGGCGAATTCGTGACCGTCACCGAAGAAAGCCTGAAGGGCAAGTGGTCGGTTTTCGTTTTCTACCCGGCTGACTTCACCTTCGTTTGCCCGACCGAACTGGGCGACCTGGCTGATCGTTACGCCGAATTCCAGAAGCTTGGCGTCGAAATCTACAGCGTGTCGACCGATACGCACTTCACGCACAAGGCATGGCACGACACGTCGGACACGATCCAGAAGATCAAGTACCCGATGATCGCCGATCCGACGCTCGCCATCTCGCGCAACTTCGACGTGCTGATCGAAGAAGAAGGCCTGGCACTGCGCGGCACGTTCGTGATCAATCCGGAAGGCGAGATCAAGCTGTGCGAAGTGCACGACAACGGCATCGGCCGTGACGCAGGTGAACTGCTGCGCAAGGTTCAAGCTGCGCAATACATCGCGGCTCACCCGGGTGAAGTTTGCCCCGCCAAGTGGACGCCGGGCGCAGAAACGCTGTCGCCGTCGCTCGACCTGATCGGCAAGATCTAAGCTTCAAAGCACCAGGTAATACAGCGCCTCGCGGCGCGCCTCCGTGCGGAGCGCTTTTCACAGCGATCCGCACGTTCCCGGGCTGCGCGCGTCCTATCCGGATGCGTGCGGCGCCCGGGACCCCATATCCTCGTCACGGAAATCGAATAGCCATGCTTGACGCCAATCTCAAGACCCAGTTGAAAACGTACCTCGAAAAGGTTAGCAGGCCTATCGAGATCGTCGCGTCGCTCGACGACAGCGCGAAATCGCAAGAGCTGCTGGCATTGCTGAACGATATCGCTACGCTGTCGGAGCGTGTGTCCGTGGTCGAACGCCGTGGCGACGCGGAACGCAAGCCGTCGTTCTCGATCGGCGAGCCGGGCAAGGCAACGGGCATCCGTTTCGCCGGCATCCCGATGGGCCATGAATTCACGTCGCTCGTCCTTGCGCTGTTGCAGGTCGGCGGCCATCCGGTCAAACTCGACGACGCGGTGATCGAACAGATCCGCAGTCTCGACGGCGACTATCAATTTGAAACGTATTTTTCGTTGTCATGCCAGAACTGCCCGGAAGTGGTCCAGGCACTGAACGTGATGGCGCTGATCAACCCGCGCATCCGCCACGTGGCGATCGACGGCGCATTGTTCCAGAACGAAGTCGAAGCGCGCCAGATCATGGCAGTGCCGACCATGTTCCTGAACGGCGACGTGTTCGGCCAGGGCCGCAGCGGTGTGAAGGAAATCCTCGCGAAGCTCGACACCAATGCCGGTGCACGGGCCGCGAAGGAACTGGAAAAGAAGCCGGTGTTCGACACGCTGATCGTCGGCGGCGGTCCTGCCGGTGCGGCAGCGGCGATTTACTCGGCGCGCAAGGGCATCGTGACGGGCGTCGTTGCGGAACGCTTCGGCGGCCAGGTGCTCGATACGCTGGCGATCGAAAACTTCGTGTCGGTGACGGAGACTGAAGGTCCGAAGTTCGCCACCGCGCTCGAACAGCACGTGAAGACTTATGAAGTCGACATCATGGACGTGCAGCGTGCGGAAGCGCTGATTCCGGGCCGCATCAACGAAGTGCGTCTCGCGAACGGCGCAGTGCTGAAGGCGAAGACGATCATTCTGGCCACCGGTGCCCGCTGGCGCGAAATCAACGTGCCGGGTGAGCGCGAGTATCGCAACCATGGCGTCGCGTACTGCCCGCATTGCGACGGTCCGTTGTTCAAGGGCAAGCGCGTCTCGGTGATCGGCGGCGGCAACTCGGGCGTCGAGGCGGCGATCGATCTGGCCGGCATCGTCAGCCACGTCACGCTGTTCGAATTCGGCGCGCAACTGCGTGCGGACGAAGTGCTGCAACGCAAGCTGCGCAGCCTCGCCAACGTGACGATCGTCACCCAGGCGCAGACCACGGAAATCACCGGCGACGGCAAGAAGGTCAACGGTCTGGTGTACAAGGATCTGCGTTCGGGCGAAACGAAAACGGTCGAACTGGAAGGCGTATTCGTGCAGATCGGCCTCGTGCCGAACACCGAATGGCTGAAGGGCACGGTCGAGTTGTCGAAGCATGGCGAGATCGTTGTCGATGCACGCGGCGCGACGTCGGTGCCGGGGGTGTTCGCCGCCGGCGACGTGACCACGGTGCCGTTCAAGCAGATCGTGATCGCCGTGGGTGAAGGCGCGAAAGCTTCGCTCTCCGCTTTCGATCACCTGATTCGCCATAGCGAAGAAGTTGAAGTTGCAAACGAAGTGGAAGCTGAAGCAGCAGTTTGATGTAGGTTGGGAAAGTATTGGACGGCGGCCTTCGGGTCGCCGCTTTTTTTGGTGCTATTCACCGAACGCTCGCATCGACGCGGGCTTTGTTTTTTTCCTTGCGTGCAGACCGTACGGCGCGCGTGTCAATTAGTGCGTCGCAGCAGGCGCACAAACACCCGTTTCATTCACCCGCGCTAACGAGTCCGTATAGGCCGTCTCCACGGCGCTCCTGTTTGGAGTCTCGCACCTAGGCCGATTCCTTGGCGATATCGCTCGCGAGGCCATATAAATCTGAAAGTCGAGCAAGATCCTGCCGACATGCGTACCGGCTGCGAGGCGCACAGCCTGCCTCTGGCGGACGACATAAAACAAGGAGGGAGACAATGGCAACATCGCAAGCGGCCCCCGCACGATGGGTCGACGGCAAGCGCTATTTGTGGCTGCTCGGCGCGCTCACCATCACGTTGCCGCTGCATGCGGCGAATTTCGCGCTACAGACCGGCTGGCATATTTTCTGGTGGTTCGGGCCGATCTTCGTCTTCGGCATCATTCCGGTACTCGACTATCTGATCGGCGACGATCCCAGCAATCCGCCCGAAGAGGTCGTGCCTACGCTCGAAAAAGAGCGCTATTACCGGCGGGTCGTCTATCTCGCGACGTTCATCGAATACGTGTCGTTCTTCGGCGCGGTGTGGATCGTGAGCACGCATGTGTTGACCTGGTACGACTACGTCGGCATCGCACTTTCGTTGGGCGCGGCGACCGGTGTGTCGATCAATACCGCTCACGAACTTGGGCACAAGACCGACCGCTTCGAGCGATGGCTCGCGAAGATCACGCTAGCCCCCGTCGCATACGGGCATTTTTTCGTCGAACACAATCGCGGACATCATGTGCGCGTGGCGACACCGAACGATCCTGCAAGTGCCCGCTACGGCGAATCGTTCTGGGCTTTTTTGCCGCGCACGGTGATCGGCAGTATGGCTTCGGCGTGGCGCCTCGAAAAACATCGGCTGGAGCGCCTCGGCAAATCGCCATGGACCTTGCGCAATGAAGTACTGCATTCGTGGGCGATGACGGCGGTGCTCTGGGGCGCGTTGATTGCAGTGTTCGGCAGAATCGTGATCCCGTTTCTGCTGATTCAGGCATTGTACGGCGCGTCGCTGCTCGAAGTGGTGAACTATCTGGAGCACTATGGCCTCGGCCGCAAGCAGCTCGCGAGCGGACGTTACGAACGTTGCCAGCCGCAGCACTCGTGGAACAGCAATCGCATCGTGACGAATCTGTTTCTGTATCAGTTGCAGCGTCACGCCGATCATCACGCCAACCCGACGCGCTCGTTCCAGGCGCTGCGGCATTTCGAAGGCGCGCCGCAATTGCCGTCCGGCTACGCGACGATGATCATGCTGGCCTATGTGCCGCCGCTCTGGTTTCGCGTGATGAATCCGCGGGTGGTCGCGCACTATCAGGGCAATATGGCGCAATCCAACATCAGGCCGGCTATTCGCGAGCGCGTGTTGGCGCAGTTTGCGGGTTAGCGCAGAATGTCGCTCACGTTATGCACCTCACGCAGGAAAAAAGCCGCCGGGCGCTAATGCGTCGGCGGCTTTTGTCATTGCACGTGTTGGCGCGTGCTGTGCGGCCTCAACGCCGGTCGATCGAATATTTGCCGGCACCGGTCACCACGAGGAGCAGCAGGCCGCCCATGATGCTGATGTTCTTGTAGAAGTTGATCATGTTCGCGTACTGCATCTCGCCCGTCATATTCCAGTAGTGATGGCCGATGATCGCGGTGCCCAGCGTATAAAGCGCGAGCAGCAGCGCAAGCGGCCGGGTATAAAAACCCACCAGCAACGCGAGGCCAACCACGAACTCCATCACCACGGCAATCGCCGCCGACAGGCCCGGAACCGGTGCGCCGGTCGTCGCCATATAGGCGACGGTGCCGGAGAAGCCCGTCAGCTTGGACCAGCCGAACATCACGAACAGCACCATCAGCAGGATACGGGCGACGAGAATGACCCCGTCCTTCTGGTTTTCAAGCAGGTTGTAGCGCATGTTTTTTCTCATCAAAGTAGGAGGGGCGCCGCTCGCCGAACTCCGCGGCGAACGCCGTTGGGTCGATCGGCGCGGCGCGCCCGGTTAGTCACGAAGGCCGCTCAGGCCCACAACTCCGACGTTTCAATATCACGCAAATCGAACACTAGCACTTCGGCGTGATGGCCTTGCGTGAAGGTCAGTGCCTCTTCGCCGCGAACCCGTGCGCCGTCGCCTTCACCAAGCTCCACGCCGTTCACCGTGACGCTGCCGCGCGCCACCTGAATATACGCATAGCGATTGCCGGCCAGTTCGAGCCGCGCCGTTTCTTCACCGTTAAACAGACCGGCGTAGACCCGCGCATCCTGTTGCAGGACCAGCGAACCGTTCTCGCCGTCCGGCGACAACACGAGCCGCAGCGCGCCGCGTTTCTCGTCCGCACCGAAATGGCGTTGCTGGTAGCGCGGCTCGGTGCTTTTCTTCGCGGGCGCAATCCAGATCTGCATGAAGTGCACCGGGTCGGTCTTCGAATGGTTGTATTCGCTGTGCGCGACGCCGGTTCCCGCACTCATCAACTGGATGTCGCCGGGGACGATCACCGAGCCCGTGCCCATCGTGTCCTTATGTTCCAACGCGCCTTCCAGCACGTACGAGAAAATTTCCATGTCGCGGTGCGGGTGCTTGCCGAAGCCTTGTGCTGGCGCGACACGGTCGTCGTTGATGACGAGCAGGTCGGAGAAGCCGTTCTGCTTCGGGTCGTGGTAATGCGCGAACGAAAATGTATGCCGCGAACTAAGCCAGCCGTGCTCTGCGCGACCGCGTTGGTTGGCGTGTCTGATTTCAAGCATCTTGTTCTCCTTGGGGTTGTGCGATCCGGGCAGCGGTGTGTCCGCGATCCATGAACGACAGTTTAGGTCAATCTGGATGGCTATAATTGTGTCGATATCGGAAAGACTGTCAACAATAGGTGGACAATAGAATGCAACTCGATGACATGCGGATCTTCGTCGCCACCGTCGACGCCCGGAATTTCACCGCTGCGGCCAGCCGCCTGTCGTTGTCGAAGCAGTTCGTCAGCCGTCGTGTGATGGCGCTCGAAGAGGCGCTAGGCGTGCAGTTGCTAATCCGCAATACGCGCAAGCTGGCCGTGACCGAACTCGGGCAGGAGTTCTAGGAGCGCGCGCGACGCATTCTCGGCGAAGTGGAAGAGGCCGAGCAGGCGATGTCGTTGCGGCGCGCGGGGCCGCGAGGTTTATTGCGGGTGAGTGCGCCGATGTCGTTCGGGATGACGCATTTGTCGCCGCTGGTGGCGAAGTTCTTGCGCGAGCATCACGATGTGAGGTTCGATATGGAATTGAGCGATCGTGTCGTCGATGTGGTGGGTGAGGGGTTCGATCTGGCGATCCGGATCGGTACGTTGGCGGATTCCACGCTGATCGCGCAGAAGCTTGCCGATGTGAAGATGGTTGCTTGTTGTAGTCCTGGGTATTTGAGGCGGCGGGGGACGCCTAAGGTGCCCGCTGATCTGGAACGGCATGCCTGTTTGTTGTATGGGCATGGCGGGGTTGTGAGTTGGGAATTTGTTGTTGACGGGGTGGTGAGGAGTGTCGAAGTCCGGGGGCCTTTGCGGGCTAATAATGGGGATCTTATTCGCGATGCCGCTGTGGCTGGACTTGGTATTGTTCGTCTTCCTGATTTTATTGTGGATCGCGGTTTAACGGAGGGGGTACTGGTTTCTGTACTCGATCAGTTTTTGCCTCCTGCTGTTAGTGTTTATGCTGTTTATCCGCAGCATCGGCAGAGTTCTGTCACGCTTCGTGCTTTTGTTGAGTTTTTGCGGGGGGAAATGGGGGGGTAGTTTTTTTGCCTACGGTGCCTTGGCGGCGCCTCTTTTTGGCGCCGCTTCGTCGATTCTTCTATCCATTCCGGAAAATGAAGCTGTATCCGTTCAGCGCAGGGACGCCGCCCAAGTGCGCGTACAGCACTCGCGAGCCCGACGGGAATTCGCCGTTTCTCACCTTGTCGATCATGCCGTGCATCGATTTGCCCTCATATACCGGATCCGTCAATACGCCCTCAAGGCGCGCGCACAGCCGGATCGCCTCCAGTGTTCCTTCGTTCGGCAAACCATACTCCGGGCCGCCGTAGCGTTCGTCCAGCACCACGTCCTTCGCTGTGATGTCGTGGCCCAGGTCCACCTTGTCCGCCGTCTGTTTTGCAATGCGGATGATCTGCTCGCGCGTCTGAGCCGGTTTTGCCGATGCATCGATGCCAATCACCCGCTCGGCCCAGCCGTCCGCAGCGAAGCCGACCACCATGCCCGCCTGCGTGCTGCCGGTCACCGAGCACACCACGATGTAGTCAAACTTGAAACCCAATTCGGCTTCCTGTTGCCGCACTTCCTCCGCAAAGCCCACGAATCCCAAACCGCCCAGCGGATGGTCGGAGCAGCCCGCCGGAATCGCATAAGGCTTCCCGCCCGCGGCACGCACGCTCTCCAACGCATCTTCCCAACTCTTGCGAAAACCTATGTCGAAGCCGTCCGCCACGAGACGCACGTCCGCGCCGAGAATGCGCGACATCTGGATGTTGCCGACACGGTCGTACACGGCGTCTGAGTAGTTCACCCAGTTCTCCTGCACCAGCACGCATTTCATCCCCAGATGCGCGGCGACAGCCGCCACCTGACGCGTCTGGTTCGACTGGATCCCGCCAATCGACACCAGCGTGTCGCATCCCTGCGCAAGCGCCTCAGGAATCAGGTATTCGAGCTTGCGCGTCTTGTTGCCGCCAAACGCAAAGCCACTATTGCAGTCCTCGCGCTTCGCATACAGATGCACCTTGCCGCCAAGATGATCGCTCAGTCGTTTCAGCGGCTGGATCGGCGTGGGTCCGAAGGTCAGCGGGTAGCGGGGAAATCGTTGCAGGTTCATGGCAGCTCCAGTTCCAGTGAATGATCGGGCGCGAACGGCAGGCTGTTTGCGGATTCTCATCCGCATCGCTCGCGTTCATTGAAGCTTAGGGAAAAGCGCCGGAAATGAGCTTGCGAAAAAAATCCGTTCGACTTACTTTAAAAGCCAAATAGCTGGAAGCGAATTAATAAAACATTGCAGGAGAAATCATGAACGCAACAAAAGTTCGTTCCGTTGCCGCGGTTAAGACCGAATCGCTCCACGCGCTCGATCGCATCGACCGTGCAATCCTCCGGCAACTGCAAACCGATGCGTCCATTTCGAATGTCGCGCTGGCGGCCAGAGTGAAACTGAGCGCGCCCGCCTGTTTGCGGCGTGTGGAGCGCCTGAAGGAGTCAGGGTTGATCCGCGGTGTGGTCGCGTTGATCGACCCGAAGGCGGCGGGCGCAGGCATGCTGGTGATCATCGGCGTGGTGCTGGATCGCTCCACGCCGGAGTCGTTCGCGGAGTTCGAGAAAGCCGCGCAGAAAGTGGCAGGGTGCATGGAGTGCCACGTGGTGACCGGCGAATTCGACTACTTCATGACGATCCGTACACGCGACAGCGACAGTTTCAATCGTCTGCATGCTGAGCAGTTGCTCTATCTACCAGGCGTGCGGCAAATCCGTTCGTTCATGGTGCTCAAAGAGATTTTGTCGACCACGCGGTTTCCGGTGTAAGCCGGTGACATGGGCCGCGAGCTTTGTCATCCCGATCGCGTCGATCCGAGTCCGGCTTCCAGCGATTAGGCCCGTATTTTGCACAGGTGGCTGCGTCGGCAATTCTTTCGCACGCATCTGCTCATACGAAAGCCCGGTTTTACATGCAGGGATGTCGTTTAAGCAGTGCGTTTGCAGGGCAGAGACTGGCGCCCGCTGAAAAAATTACATGCCGTAAGTGGCAAAGCGACAGTCCGCACGATCCGAAGCGGACGCCGTGGCGAGATCGGCAAAAACATAACCCTTCGCGACAAGCGAGAAAACGGAGGCTTCTGGTGTTGAACAGCCGTAGAAAGTGGACCAGTCAGGTCCGCAATAAACAAACAGGCATCGCGGCTACGTCTCTGATGGCCGCGACTTTAGGCGCTCTCGCCGGTCTGCCGGGCTCAGCCTCGGCACAAACGCCGTCGCCACTGGGCGAATGGCAGTACTCCGTCGGCATTCCGCTGCAAAAGATGTGGCAGCCGGACATTCCGGACTGGCAGGTGCGCTTCGGGGCGGCTGCTTCGTTCCAGCCGCGCTATGAAGGCTCGGACCGCTATCACATCATGGCCGGGCCAAGTATCGACGTGCGCTACAAGGACCTGTTCTTCCTCTCCAGCGGCGAAGGCTTCGGCGTCAACTTCGCTCAGGGACAGAACTGGCGCGCGAGTCTTGCCGCGGTCTACGATCTTGGCCGCCGTGCGCACGACGACCCGCAGGAGTTGAACGGTCTCGGCAATATCAATGCGGCGCCGGGCGTCAAATTGTCCGGCGAATACGTCGTGTCGAAGGACTTTCCGCTCGTATTGCGCGCGGACGTCAGGCGCTATTTCGGCGGCTCGAATGGATGGATCGGCGATTTCGGCGCGTATATGCCCATGCCCGGCAGCACCAAAAAGTTCTTCTGGTTCGCGGGGCCGAACGTAAGTCTGGCCGATTCCACGTATATGAATAGCTGGTACGGCGTGAATCAAAGTCAGTCGGCGAGCTCGGGCTATTCGCGATACCACGCGAGCGCCGGCGTCAAATCGGTGGGCTTCGGTATCAGCGCGGTATGGTTGTTCAACAAGCACTGGTTTGCGACTGCGGACGGCGCGTTCGAACAACTGGTCGGCAGTGCCGGCAATAGTCCGATTACGCATCGCAAGGCCAATGGCGTCGCGGATATTTCCATCAACTACCGATTCTGAATGCTCTGCCGCGATGTACTCGCAGGAGATCTGCGGGTATATCGCTTGCTCCCTCCTTGTATTGCGTTCGACCGGATTCAACCGGCGCGCCAGAATTCAAGGAGTGGATCCCCATGGCAGGTAAGAACAGCACGCAGAAGCCGGCGGCCAGGCCGGCACAGGCGAACGATCCTAAATCGAAGGATCTCGAGCAGTTCCGGGTCAGCCCCGAAGGTCAGGCGCTGCGAACCAATCAGGGCGTGAAGATCGCCGACAATCAGAACACCTTGCGCGCGGGTCCGCGCGGCCCTTCGTTGCTCGAAGACTTCATCATGCGCGAGAAGATCACGCACTTCGACCACGAACGCATTCCCGAACGGATCGTGCATGCGCGCGGTTCGGCGGCACACGGCGTGTTCCAGGTTTACGAATCGCTCGGCGAGTACACCAAAGCCGCATTCTTGCAGGACCCGAATGTGCAGACGCCGGTCTACGTGCGCTTCTCCACCGTGCAAGGTCCGCGCGGTTCGGCCGATACCGTGCGCGACGTGCGCGGCTTCGCGGTGAAGTTCTACACGCAGGAAGGTAATTACGATCTGGTCGGCAACAACATGCCGGTGTTCTTCATTCAGGATGCGATCAAGTTCCCGGACTTCGTGCATGCAGTCAAGCCGGAAGCGCCGAACGAAATGCCCACCGGCGGTTCGGCGCACGACACGTTCTGGGACTTCGTGTCGCTCGTGCCGGAGTCCGCGCATATGGTGTTGTGGACGATGTCGGATCGCGCGATTCCGCGCAGTCTGCGCACGATGGAAGGCTTCGGCATTCATACGTTCCGTTTCGTCAATGCAGAGGGCAAAGGACGTTTCGTCAAATTTCACTGGCGGCCAGTGCTCGGCTCGTATTCGTTGCTATGGGACGAAGCGCAGAAACTCGCGGGCAAGGACCCGGATTTTCATCGGCGCGATCTGTGGGAAGCGATCGAGCGCGGCGACTTTCCGGAGTTCGAACTCGGCATACAGATCGTCGAGGAAGAGGACGAACACAAGTTCGATTTCGATCTGCTCGATCCGACGAAACTGATTCCGGAAGAACAGGTACCGGTGAAGATCGTCGGCAAGATGACGCTCAATCGCAATCCGGATAACTTCTTCGCCGAAACGGAACAGGTGGCGTTTCATCCGGGGCATGTGGTGCCCGGCATCGACTTTTCGAACGACCCGCTATTGCAAGGGCGTTTGTTCTCCTACACGGATACGCAGATCAGCCGCCTTGGCGGCCCGAACTTTCATGAGATTCCGATCAACCGGCCCGTGGTGCCGTTCAACAATAACCAGCGCGATGCGATGCATCGTCAGGCGATCAATGTCGGACAGGCGTCGTATGAACCGAATTCGGTGAGCGGTGGCTGGCCGAAAGAAAGCGATCCCGCGCCTGCCGACGGCGGCTTCGAAAGTTATCAGGAACGCGTGGACGGCACCAAGATTCGTGTGAGAAGCGAGTCGTTTGCCGATCATTTTTCGCAGGCCGCGCTGTTTTATAACAGCATGTCCGAGCCGGAGAAAGATCATATTGCCGCGGCTTATCAATTCGAACTCGGCAAGGTGACCAGGCCGGAAATTCGCGCGCGCGCGGTGAACGAAATTCTCGCCAATTTCGATGCGGGACTCGCCGCGAAGGTCGCCGAAGGACTCGGCTTGCCGGCACCGAAAAAAGGTGCCGCAAAACTCGTCGGCCCAAAGGACTCGCCGGCTTTGAGTCTGCTCAACCGCGTAAAACCCGGCATCAAGACGCAGAAAATCGCGTTGCTGGCCGCGCCGGGTTCGGATGGCGCGGCGATCGGCAAGCTTCAGCAGTCGCTCAAAAGCGAAGGCGCAACACCGATGCTGATCGCGCCGACGCTCGCAGCAATCGACGGCATCGCGCCCGACGCGACGATTGCCGGCTTGCCGTCGATCATGTTCGACGCGGTGATCGTGGTGGGTGGTGAAGCCGGCGCGAAGACGCTCGCGCAATCGGGTGACGCACGGCATTTCGTGCTCGAGGCGTTCAAGCATCTGAAGGCGATTGCGGCGATCGGCGCAGGACGTGACGTGCTGACGGCGGCGCATCTTCCCGGCAATGCAGAGGGCGTGGTGACCGGTGAGGACAAGCAGTCGGCCGATGTGTTGAAGGCGTTCATCAAGGCCGCCGAACAGCATCGCGTGTGGGCACGCGCGGCGCAAGCGGAAACGGTGCCGGCGTGATCGCGCGCTTGCCGGTTTGAGTAGTCGCGACACCGAAGAACAAAGCTGGCCGGTTCAACACGCACCGGCCAGCTTTATTTCGTGCCTCTAATCCGGGCTAAAACGCGGCGCTACGGCTTCACTTCGTCGTCGACGAGCGCGTGCTGACCTGTGTATGCGAAAAGTTGCGTGGACAACGAGTGGCAAGCCGAGGTCCAATAGACCGACAAGCCGTCCAGCCAAGGCACAAAGGCCGTTTAAGCGGCAAAAAAAGAAACCCATCCTGTATGATTACGGCCGTCGAATAGCGACTGGAAACGATTCGCTATAAACCCGAAAATAATTCCGAATCATTCGGATATATCACGCCGAAGACAGAAAAAATGACCGCATCCCAGGCCGTCGATCAGAACCGTTTTCGCAACATCATTCGCCGCAATATCGCATTGCCTCTTGCAATGGGCCTCGTTACCGTGGCGGTATTCGTTGCGCTGATCGCCTATCTGGTGTCGACGATGAACTGGGCGGAACACTCCGAGCGCGTGATCGGCCAGGCCAATGAACTATTGCGTCTCGCGGTCGACCGGCAATCGTCGGCACGCGGCTTTCTGATCACTGGCGACGAGAGTTCGCTCGCGCCATACGAAACAGGCGGCCCGAAATTCAAGGCGCAGATCGAAGCGTTGCAGCAATCGGTTGCCGACAACCCGCCGCAGGTGGAAAAACTCAAGCAGATCGAGGCAGTGCAGCAACGCTGGACTCATTTCGCTGAGCAGACAATCGACGCGCGCCGCAGGAATCTGCCTCTCGATAACGCACTGACGAACGGCGGCGGCAGAATTGAATTCGAGGAAATGCGCCGCGAATTCGACGATTTTCTCGACGTGGAATTGCGTTTGCGCCAGGAACGCAGCGATGCGACGCGCAGCGTGACCACCACGCTGGTCGGCGTGTTCCTGCTGTTCAGCCTGACGGTGAGCGGTTTGCTCGCATGGATGGGTCGCCGCGAATTGCTGGGCCTGTCGTCCACTTATGACGGCGTACTGCGCCATCAGACGGAACAGACCGAGGTCTTGCAGCAACAAGTATGGTTGCGCTCGGGGCAGCGTCTTTTGGCCGAGAAGGTGGTGGGGCGCGCGACACCGGAACTGCTCGGCCGCGCGATGCTGGATTTTCTCGCGCAATATCTCGACGCCGCCGTCGCCGCGCTATACGTGCGCGACAAACGTCACGGCACGTTGCGCCGCATCGCCACGTACGGTTTCAGCCGCGAAAGCGAACAGGCCGCCGCGCGCAATTTCGAGGATGCGGAAACGCTGATTGGCCAGGCGGCCGTTGCGCGCCGCACGATCGTGTTGCACGACGTACCGGATAACTACATCAAGGTGGTGTCGGCCACCGGCAAGAGCGCGCCGAAGAACCTGCTGATCATGCCGATCGAAAACGACGGCGAGGTCAACGGCGTGATCGAACTGGGTTTTATCCGCGACCTGGCGGCGCGCGATCAGGAGTTCGTCGAACTGGTCAGCAACGCAATGGGCGACTTCGTCGAGGCGGCGTTGTATCGCGAGCGTCTACAGGATGCGTTGGCCGAAACGCAGCAACTGAACGAAGAGCTTCAGGTGCAGCAGGAAGAATTGCGCGTGTCGAACGAGGGGCTGGAAGAGCGCGGCCGCGCGCTGATGGAATCGCAGGCACGCCTCGAAGCGCAGCAAGCCGAACTCGAACAGACCAACGTGCAGCTCGAAGAATACGCACAGCGTCTCGAACGGCAGAAGTCCGATCTGTTGCGCGCACAAGACGATCTCGCTGCGAATGCGGCGCGCCTCGAACAGTCGAGCCGCTACAAGTCCGAATTCCTCGCGAACATGTCGCACGAATTGCGCACTCCACTGAACAGTTCGCTGATTCTCGCGAAGCTGCTGCAGCAGAACCGCACCGGTAATCTGACCGACGAGCAGGTGCGTTACGCGGAAACCATTCACGCGTCCAATAGCGATCTGCTGGTGCTGATCAACGACATTCTCGATCTGTCGAAGGTGGAAGCGGGGCAGCTCACCGTCGAACTCGAAACCGTATCGATCGATGCAACGCTGCAGGCGTTGCAGGAAATGTTCAGACCGTTGGCGCAGACGAAGCATTTGCAGCTCTCGTTCGATCGTCAGCCGGGCACGCCGGATACGTTCGTCACCGACGGCCAGCGCGTCACGCAGATCCTGCGCAATCTGCTGTCCAATGCGGTGAAGTTCACCGAACACGGCGAGGTGTCGCTGACGGTCGCGCCGGCTGAAGACGGCATGCTGCGCATCGACGTGCGCGATTCCGGCATCGGCATCGCGGTGGACAAGCTGGACATGATCTTCGAAGCGTTCCAGCAGGCCGACGGTTCCACCAGCCGTCAATACGGCGGCAGCGGCCTGGGCCTGTCGATCTCGCGCGAGTTTTCGCGTTTGCTTGGCGGGCGCATCACCGTGGCGAGCGAAGTGGGCAAGGGCAGCGTGTTTACGCTGTGGCTGCCGCTCGACGGCGAGGCGGCCGCGCTGGCCAATGAGGCTGCACGTGCGACGCCGCCTGTCTTCGTCCAGACGGAGCGGACGGCGGAACCGGCGGTGGAGCCGGCCACCGAGCCGCTGCTGATCCGCACATCGCGTGCAGGCTCTCCGCCCGCGGTCATCACGGCGGCCAACGGGTTGTCCGTCGGTAACGCACCCGAAGCATCGAGTGGACCGATTGCCGACGATCGCGACAATCGCACGCGGGCCGGCCGGCTGATCGTCGCGGTGGAGGACGATCTCGCGTTCGCCGCCATCCTGCGCGATCTCACGCATGAACTCGATTTCGACTTCGTGCACGCGGCCGATGCGGCAACAGGACTCGCGCTGGTGCGCGACATGCGTCCGGCCGCGGTGCTGCTCGACGTCGGTTTGCCGGACCGTTCCGGCTTGACGGTGCTGGAGTGGCTGAAGAACGATCCGCTCACGCGCCACATTCCGATTCACATCGTGTCCGCTACCGATCACGCCGACAAGGCGCTGCACCTCGGCGCGATCGGCTATACGCTGAAGCCGACCGCGCGCAGCACGATGGAAGCGGCGATTCGCCGTCTCGAGGCACGTCTGCAACAGCGTCTGAAACGCGTGCTGGTGATCGAGGACGACACGCCGATGCGCGAAAGCATTCGCGCACTGCTGCAAAGCGAGAACACCGAGATCGTTGCAGTCGCAACGTTGGCGGAGGCGCTCGACTATCTGTCGAAGATCACGTTCGACTGCGTCGTGACCGACCTCGCATTGCCTGACGGCACCGGCTACGACCTGCTCGAACGGCTCGCCGCGAATACCGCGCATGCCGCGCTGCCGGTGATCGTCTACACGGGCCGCATGCTGTCCGACGAAGAAGAACACCGCCTGCGCCGCTATTCGAAATCGATCATCATCAAGGGCGCGAAGTCGCCTGAACGTCTGCTCGACGAAGTGACGCTGTTCCTGCATAGCGTGGAATCGTCGCTCGCGCCGGAGCAGCAACGGATGTTGCGCACGGTGCGGCAGCGCGACAATGCGTTCGAGGGCCGCACGATCCTGCTGGCCGAAGACGATGTCCGCAATATCTTCGCGCTGTCGCACGTGCTGGAGCCGCTCGGTGCGAAACTACAGATCGCGCGCAACGGACGCGAAGCGCTCGACGCGCTCGAAAGCGGCCCGGAAGTGCATCTGATCCTGATGGATATCATGATGCCGGAGATGGATGGTTTGACCGCGATGGGCGAGATTCGCCGCAATCCGCGCTTTGCGCATCTGCCGATCATCGCGTTGACCGCGAAGGCGATGGCGAACGACCGTACCCGCTGCCTCGAGGCCGGCGCGGACGATTACGTGTCCAAGCCGATCGATGTGGATAAGCTGGTGGCGTTGTGCCGCGTGTGGTTGCGGCAGCGCTAGCCGGAAACAGGGATACGATGAGCCAGTCCGAATTTGACGCGCCGCAACGCATCGGCGATTTCGATATCGAGTTGAAATTGCTGCTGGAGGCGATTTACCTCAAGTATCAGCACGACTTCCGGCACTATGCGATGTCGTCGCTGCGGCGCCGCTTGTCGCAGGCGCTGGAGGAATTCGGACTCAAGACGCTGTCGCAGTTGCAGGACCGCATCATGCGCAGCGGCGACGAATTTTCGCGGCTGTTCCAGTACCTGACCGTGCAGGTCAGCGACATGTTTCGCGACCCCGCGTATTTTCTCGCGCTGCGCGAACATGTATTGCCGCGTTTGCGCACGTATCCGTCGATCAAGGTCTGGGTGGCGGGTTGCAGTACCGGCGAAGAATTATGGTCGCTGAAAATCCTGTTCGAAGAAGAAGGGCTGACCGAACGCACGCTGTTCTACGCGACCGATATCAATCCGGACGCATTGGCGCGCGCCGAGTCGGGCATCTACGCGCTCGAACGGATTCAGGGCTTCACGCAGAACTACCTGGCGGCCGGCGGCAAAGGTTCGTTGTCGGACTACTATCACGCGGCTTATGGCGGTGCGCGGTTTTCCGGCTCGCTGAAAGATCGCGTGGTGTTCGCAGACCACAGCCTCTCCACCGACGAAGTATTTCTCGAAGCGCATCTGGTGTCGTGCCGCAACGTCCTGATCTATTTCGACCGCGGCTTGCAGGATCGCGCGCTCGGGCTGTTCGAAAACGCGCTGGTGCGGCGTGGTTTTCTCGGCCTCGGCAGCAAGGAAAGTTTGCGTTTTTCGCGTCACTACGAAGCGTTCGACGAGTTCCGTCCGGGCGAACGCATTTATCAGAAGCGCTAGAGCCATCGTCATGTCTCGCTCAACTGACCGCTCATCTGGCCGATCCTCTGCTGCCGCCAAACCCGGCGCCGCAGAGGCGCGCGGCTACGAGCTCGTGGTGATCGGCGGGTCGGCGGGCGGCATCGAAGCGCTGAACGTGTTGCTCGGCGCACTGCCCGCGAATTTCGCGCCGGCCGTGATGATCGTTTCGCATCTGCCGCCGGACCCGCCGAGCTATCTGGTGCAGGCCTTCACGCATCGCTGTGTGTTGCCCGTGCTGGAACCCGACGCAGGCGAGCAGATCGTGGCCGGGCGCGTGCATGTTGCGCCGCCCGGCTATCACATGCTGGTGGAAAGCGACCGCACCGTCGCGCTGTCGACAGATGCCGCCGTGCGTTTTTCGCGGCCCTCGATCGACGTCCTGTTCGAGTCGGCCGCCGATGTTTATCGCGAGCGTCTGCTGGGGATTCTGCTATCCGGCGCGAACGACGACGGCGCGCAAGGTCTGCTGCGTGTGCGCGCGCTTGGCGGCACGACCTGGGTGCAAACGCCGGACACCGCGAGCTCCCCCGAAATGCCGCGCGCCGCGATCGAACGCGACGCGGCCGATTGTATTTACTCTCCCGAAACCATGGCCAGGCGGCTTGCAGCATTGCCGGCCCTTTTCTGATCCGATGCCATGACGAACTCACCCGTGAACATTCTGATCGTCGACGACATCGTCCACAACATCACTGCGCTGCAGGCCTTGCTGTCGCGACCCGATCTGAACGTGCTGGTCGCGGATTCGGGGACGGCGGCGCTCGACCTGTTGCTCAAGCATGAAGTGGCGCTGGCGATTCTCGACGTCAATATGCCGGGCATGAACGGCTTCGAGCTGGCCGCGCTGATGCGCGGCAGCCCGCGCACGTCGCATGTGCCGATCATCTTTCTGACCGCCACCGCGCAGGACGCGTCGCGCACGTTTCGCGGCTATGAGGCCGGCGCCGTCGATTTTCTTTACAAGCCATTCGACCCGCGGATTCTGCAATCGAAAGTCGACGTATTCGTGCAACTGGAGCAGCAGAAGCGCCAGCTCGCGGCGCAACTGGTGACCACGCGGCAAATGCTCGAAGCCAACGAAATGCTGATGGCGGTGCTGAGTCACGATCTGCGCACGCCGCTTGGCGCAGTGCTGGCGTCGGCGGAATATCTGATGCGTACCGCCGCGGACGAACAATCGGTGACCGTTGCCACGCGGGTGAAAAACAGCTCGCTGCGGATGGCGCGCATGGTCGATCAGTTACTGAATCTCGCGCGCTTGCAGGGTGGGCGTTTGCCGTTGCAACCGCGCTCGATCGAACTCGCGACCTTGTGCAAATCGGTGATCGACGAGTTCGCGTCGCGCGAGAACGGCAAGCGGATCGTGTTCGCGAGCCACGGCGATACGGCAGGTGCGTGGGACACGGATCTGGTGTGGCAAGCGGTGTCGAACCTGGTGAGCAATGCGCTGCATCACGGCGCGCCCGGCGGCGATATCGGCGTCGAGGTGGACGGCTCGGCGGTGGAGTCGGTTCGCCTGAAGGTCGCCAATCGCGGCACCATTCCGGCCGAAGTTTTTCCGCATCTGTTCAAGGCGTTCGGTCCGAACAACAGCGGCGGCAGATCGCGCGAAGGCCTCGGTTTGGGCCTGCATATCGTGCAGGAAATCGCGCGAATGCACGGCGGCAATGTGAGCGTCAACTCGGAAGAAGCCGTGGGCACGGTATTCACGATCGAACTGCCGAGAATGGTGACGCTGGCGCGCGGATCGTTTACCAGGCGGTGAGCTGGGAAAACTGCAGGCGAGCTGCGCTCGCGTTGTTCGCGCCGCAAAAGCGGCCTTCAAAATGCGCTGTGCTACGCTTGTCGCCACCCATTCCACGTACCGCAGCCGGATTCCATCATGCGTTCCTGGCCTATCCCTTCCGCGTCGCGAAGCGGTCAGATCAGCACTTCACGCGCGACCGATCTCGTGATGTCGATCGCGCATGCCGATCCGGATCGGCTCGCCGCGAGCATTCTGAAGACCGTCGGCGACGCGCTGCCGGTTTCGCAGTGCACCATCTTCGCGTATGAATTCGACGCACGGCCGCGCACCGTTTCAGTGGCCGACCATCGCGGCGGACGGTTTCTGCGCGACGTCGCCGATCACTATGCGACGCATTTCTATGCGCTCGACGGCAATCGCGCGATCATCGGCGCCCGCGCCGCGCGGCAGTCCCGGCACGCGCCCGGCGCGCTGGTGCTGCATCGGCAACAAAGCAGCGAGATCGAAAACGACGCGTATCGGGCGGCCTGTTATGCGCAACCCAATGTGTCGGACCGGCTATCGTTGCTCCTGCAACCGATGGCGAACGTATGGCTGTCGATCAACCTGTATCGCGATAGCGCCTACGGCATGTTCCAGTCGGCCGAGCTCGAACAGGTGGAAAGCGTCGCGCATCTGTTCGCGCATGCGGCGCGAGGCCATTACGCACTCAACGGACAGCACCAGCAGGGCAGCGCGGCGGCGATGCTGGCGCGCGTCAGGCGTATTTGCCCTGCGCTGACGCGTCGCGAGCTCGACGTGCTGCGCGGCACGCTCGAAGGCGCGAGCGCCGCCGAGATCGCGGAGCAAATGGGCGTCAAACCGACCAGCGTCGTGACTTATCAGAAACGCGCTTATGCAAGGATCGGGATTTCCAGTCAGCGGCAGTTGTTCGCGTTGTGTTTGCAGCGCGATCCTGCTTGAACCGAAGCGGGCGGGGCATCAGCGGCGCTTCGCCCGTCCTTCCGCTTGCGTGTCGCGGTCCCAGCGTTTCAACCACGGCATGATGAAATCAGCGAAGCCGTCGGCCGGCGGCGACAACGCGCGCTCGGTCGAGCGGTAAACACAGACTTCGCGGATCGTTTCCGGATCGACGATCCGTTTCATCACCAGCCCGAAAGTGCGCGCGAGCGGTGCGACGTAGGACGGCGCGAGCGTGACGGCGAGCCCTTGGGACGCCAGCCCGAACGCGGTCGTCACGTTGTCCACCACGTCTACCGGGATGATGCGCGCTTCGGCCGGCAGATTCGCCAGCATCTGCTCGACCGCGCGCTCGTGATCGCGCCCGGTGGCGACGATCGGCACGTCGCGCAGATGCTGCCACTGCACGCGCCGCCGCGAACTCAGCGGATGCGTGGGCGCGCACCACATGACCCACGGGCTGACGAACGCCGGATCGCAGCGCACGCGCGTGCCGCTTTGGCGATCGGGGCCGATTGCCAGATCGATGTCGCCGCTTTCCACGCGTTCCACCAGTTGTTCGACCACGGTGTCGAAAATCCGCACGACCACCTTGGGTTTGTCGCGTGCGTATTCGGCGATGGCGGCCGGCAGCGCGGTTGCCGCGAGTACGAGCGGCGCGCCCACTCGCACGATGCCGGCGGCGCGATTGCGGATGTCGTCGGCGGATTGGGCGGCGGCGCGCACATGGCGCAGCACGGATTCGGCCGAGGACAGAAAATCCTGCCCCGCGCTCGACAGATCGACACGCCGCGTAGTGCGGTCGAACAGGCGAAAGCCGAGTTCGGCTTCCAGTTCGGCCAGCAACTGACTGACCGCCGACGAAGTCAGCCCGAGCCGCTCCGCCGCCGCGCCGATGCTGTGCAAATCGACGATGGCGAGAAACGCTTCGAACTGACGGATAGTGACGCGGGTAAGTGGCATCCGTCGATTCTAAAGAAAAACTTACGAATCGTAGAAAATTGATTGATTGTGTGTGGCGCGTGCTTGATGGAAACTGGCCGCCATCGACGCATCCCAGCCGGTGCGTGAACACTTTTCATCTTGCCTGACCGGCCTCCCGGCCACACTCGAGGACTTGCCATGTTCGACCATATTCCCGCCTATCCCGGCGATCCGATCCTGAGTCTCAACGAGGATTTCCAGCTCGACCCGCGTCCCAACAAGGTCAATCTGAGCATCGGCATCTATTTCGACGACGCCGGCAAACTGCCGGTAATCGACGCGGTGCGTCGTGCCGAAACCGCGCTGCTGGAATCGATCGGACCGCGCTCGTATCTGCCGATGGCCGGCTTGCCCGCGTATCGCGACGCCGCTCAGGCGCTCGTGTTCGGCGCCGATCATGCAGCGCGTGCCGCGGGCCGGATCGCGACCTTGCAGACCGTCGGCGGATCGGGCGCACTGAAGGTCGGCGCCGATTTTCTGAAGCGCTACTTCCCGGGCTCGCAGATCTGGATCAGCGATCCGAGTTGGGAAAACCATCGCGTGGTATTCGAAAACGCCGGGCTCACGGTCAACACCTATCCGTATTACGACGAACGCACCGGCGGCTTGCGGTTCGCCGACATGCTGGAAGCGATCGGCCGTTTGCCCGAACAGAGCGTCGTGTTGCTGCACGCATGCTGCCACAACCCGACCGGCGTCGATCTGAGCCCGGCGCAATGGGCGGAGCTGGTGCCGGTATTGCAGCGCCGCAAGCTGATTGCGTTTGTCGACATGGCATATCAGGGTTTCGGCGCGGGCCTCGAAGAAGATGCCGCGTGCATCCGTCTGCTCGCCGATGCCGGCGTGCCGCTGATCGCCGCCAATTCGTTCTCGAAGAATTTCTCGCTGTACGGCGAACGGGTCGGCGCGTTGAGCGTGGTGTGCAAAAGTGCGGAAGAGGCCGGCCGCGTGCTGGGCCAGTTGATGTCCGCGGTACGCTCGAATTACAGCAATCCGCCGACGCATGGCGCGCGTCTCGTGGCGAACGTGCTTGCCGATGCAACGTTGCGCGCGTCGTGGGAAGCCGAACTCGGCGCGATGCGCGAGCGGATTCTGGCGATGCGTCACACGATTCACGATGGACTCGCGGGCCGTGTCGATGAAGTGATGCGCGCGCGTTATACCGCGCAGCGCGGCATGTTCACGTACACCGGTTTGAGCGAGGCACAGGTCGAGCGCCTGCGCAGCGAATACGCGGTGTATGTACTGCGCTCGGGCCGCATGTGCGTCGCCGGATTGAATGCGCGCAACGCGGCTTATGTGGCTTCGTCGATTGCGGCGGTGGTCGCGTAGAGATCGTTGCATCTGCAACCGCACAATAACCATGGAGACTTCGATGACGACCCTCGACATGCCCGCTGCAAGCCAGCCGAAGCAGACGGCGATGCATCCGGACGAATGGCAGGCGCGCGTGCAACTGGCCGCCTGCTATCGCATCTTCGACATGCTCGGCTGGACCGAGATGATCTATAACCACATCACGCTGCGCGTGCCGGCAAGCGTGAGCGGTGGCGAGCGTCACTTCCTGATCAATCCGTTCGGCTTGCACTACAGCGAAGTGACTGCGAGCAACCTCGTCAAGATCGACGGGCAAGGGCGGGTGCTGGATCACTCGCCGTATCCGGTGAATCCGGCGGGGTTCGTCGTGCATGCCGCGATTCACGAGGGCTTGCCCGACGCGCATTGCGTGATGCACACGCACACCACCGCGGGCGTCGCGGTGGCGTGTCTCGAGAACGGTCTGGAGCAGACCAACTTTTACAGCGCGCAATTGCACGACCGTGTCGCGTATCACGACTTCGAAGGGATCACCGTCCATGCGGAAGAGGGGCCGCGTCTGCTCGACCATATCGGCGATCGCCAGGCGGTGATCCTGCGCAATCATGGCCTGCTTGCCTGGGGTCACACGTTGCCGCAAACTTTCGCGGTGCTGTGGACGCTCAACCGCGCGTGCGAGATCCAGATGGCGACGTTCTCGATGGGGCGCGCGCGGCCTGTGCCGGAAGACGTGGCGATCCGCTGCTCACGCGACGCGTTGCAGTTCGATCCGCGTCATGGCGCAGGGCAGGACGTGTTCGATGCATTGGTGCGGCGAATCGATCGCATCGACGCTGGCTATAAAGACTGATCTGAGGATTGAATCGATGAAAGTAAGTATCTACGGTGCGGGCGCGATCGGCGGCTGGATGGGCGTGAAGCTCGCGCAGGCCGGCCACGACGTGAGCGTGGTGGCACGTGGCGCGACGCTCGCCGCAGTGCGGGAACAGGGGCTGCGCCTGATCGAAGGCGGCATCACGCATACCGTCGAGGTCAATGCGAGTGAACAGCCGGCCGAACTCGGCGCGCAGGATCTCGTCGTGGTGGCGGTCAAGGGGCCCGCAATGGCGTCCGTCGCCGCGCAAATCGCACCGCTATTGAACACGCAGACGATCGTGCTGACCGCGATGAACGGCGTGCCGTGGTGGTTCTGCGACGGACTCGGCAGCGACTTCGCCGGCCAGCGGCTCAAGTCGATCGATCCCGATGGTGCGATTGCCGCGGCGATTCCTGGCGCGCAGACGGTGGGCTGTGTCGTCCACACCAGTTGTCTGGTCGAGTCGCCCGGCGTGATCAAACATCATCAGGGCAATGGGTGGATTCTCGGCGAAGCGTCGGGGCGGCCGAGCGAGCGTGTCGACGCGCTGACGGCAACGTTGGTCGCGGCGGGCTTCAACGCGACGATGTCGGCGCAGATTCAGCGCGACGTGTGGTTCAAGCTGTGGGGCAACATGACGATGAACCCGATCAGCGCGATCACCGGCGCCACCACGGATCGGATTCTCAGCGACGAGCTGGTGCGCAATTTCGTGACGAGCGTGATGCTGGAGGCGAAGGAAATCGGCGCGCGCTTCGGGATTCCGATTCCGCAGCAGCCGGAAGATCGTCACAAGATCACGCTGACGCTCGGCGCGATGAAAACGTCGATGCTGCAGGACGTGCAGGCGGGCAAGGCGGTCGAGCTCGATGCGCTGGTGGCCGCGGTGCGCGAACTCGGGCAACTGACCGATGTGCGGACGCCGTATACGGACGCGCTGCTCGGTCTCGCGCGCCTGCATGCGAGCACGTTGGGCTTGTATCCGCGGAGTTGAGCGGCGCGGCCTTGCGTTTCATGGAGTGTAGGGAGTCAAGGCCACAGCCGTCGGAGGCGGCAATTTCGCCGCCTCGATCAACGACAATGCCCGCTGCGGGTCGTCGAGTTCGGTCATGCAAAGCAGCGCGAGGCGCGCCAGATATAACGATGTTTGCGCTTCGCCTTCCGTGGTCAAGGTCTTGCAGAGCGTCGTATAGACGAGGTCGAGATCGCTGTCGGTCATGATGTCGGCTTCCGTGGCATTAGTTCTTCAACGAGTTCGTCAGACTGGCGATCACTGCGCGTTCTACGCCCGCTGCGCTGCCGTTGCGCCAGCGCGCGAGTACATGGCCGTCGGGCCGGATCAGATAGACGGTGCCGGGCGTAGCGTCGAGCATGTCGTGCAGACGGCCTGTTGAATCTACCGCGTGTGACTCTGTCGCTCGTGCAGTGTCGGCCGTGCCAAGCGTGACCGCTCTGAACGGAATGTTTCGTGCGCGAAGCGTTTGCTGGACGCGCTGCCAGTCGGCGTTTTGCGCGCTATCCATGCCGAAGCAGAGCGCTGTGAAGCACGGGCCGAGCAGATCGGTGAGGTGAACGGAGACTGCCGCTCCATTGCTCATGCGCGTCAAGCGGCATTCGGGCAGCACGCTGCCGGGCGCCGGACCTTTACCGAAATCGCCCGACGCATCCGCCGCGACTTCGTTCAACGGCGACTGCACATACGCAATCGCATGCGTCTGCCGCGGATTGATCAGCGGACGCACGGCTGGGTGCCGCTCGGCAAGACCCAGCACCGCGCTGCGCATCAGGTCGAACGCAAACGACGGCGGCGCCATGAACTCCGTGCTCTTCATTCCATAGCTCAGATTCTCGCGTGCAGCGAACACACGTTCGTCGCTGTAGCTGTCGAGCAGATGCTCCGACGCAATGCCGTTGACCACGGCAGCGAGTTTCCAGCCGAGGTTGTCCGCATCGTCGATGCCGGAATTCGCACCACGCACGCCGAAAATCGGCACGAGATGCGCGGCGTCGCCGGCGAACAGCACGCGGCCGTGGCGATAGCGTTCGAGCGTCAACGCGTTCGCTTTGTAGACGGTGATCCAGATCGGCGACCAGTCGCCGGTTTCACCCATCGAGTCGAGCACGCTTTGCACACGCGGCATTACGTTGTCAGGCTGGATCGCGGCTTCGGGGTCTTCGTCGTCGCGAAGCTGGTAGTCGATGCGCCACACGTTGTCGGGCTGCTTATGCACCAGCACCGTCGAGCCCGGATTGGACGGCGGATCGAAATAGGCGAGGCGTTCGGTCGCGCGTTCGCTCTCCAGTTCGATATCCACGATCACGTAGCGGCCTTCGTAAGTCGTGCCGCTGAGTTTGAGGCCGAGTGCATCGCGAAGCGTGCTGCGGCCGCCGTCGCATCCGACGACCCAATCGGCGGTCATTTGCCATGCGGTGTCGCCGGTGCGCAGCGAGAGCGTCGCGCCGCCGTTGCCGTTGCCGTTGTCGTTGTCACTACGGTTCCGTTCGATGCCGGTCACGCGGGTCTGCCAGCGGATCTCGATCATATCCGCATGCCGTTCCATTTCGTCGAGCAGCAACTGCTCGATCTGATATTGCGCGATGTTGATCATCGGCGGCAGCGATTGTTCGTCATCCTGATGCATCGCGAAGCGGAATACTTCTGCGTCGCGGTAGAAGCTGCGGCCGCCTGTCCATGGCAGGCCTTTTTGCAGAAAACCGTCCACTACGCCGAGCCGCTTGAAAATCTCGAGGCTGCGCCGCGAAATGCAGATCGCGCGGCTGCCGGTGCAAACACTGTCGTCGGCTTCGATCAGCACCGAACGCACGCGCTGGCGCGCCAGCGCGACCGCGAGCGTCATGCCGACCGGCCCGCCGCCCACAATCGCCACGGCGTGCCGAACCGGGTCGCGGCCATCGACGAGCGGCGGGACGATGCCCGGATATTGGCGCGCGGTAAACGGATAGGGTTTGAAGCTACGAGTCATGTGTGTCTCCATGCACAGCTATTCCATGCAAGATGGTTGCTGTTTTCTTCGATGCCGATAAATTGCCCGCCGCAGCCTGATAGCCTCCTGGCCTCATAGCGCTAGAAAAGCGGTGCGAATCGATAGCGAAGTATGCAGGAGTGACAACGCGCGGCTGTCCTCATTTTGGGTACAACGCGCATGTGAAAAGACACAGTGCCTATTCCGCGCCCGCGGTATGCGAAGTCTGACGAGCATGCTGCAAGCTCGCCGCGACCTTGCATTCCTCGATCATCGCGCGGAACGTCGGCGTCGCGTGCGACGCGCCGGTCGCGCCGCTTTCGTGCCCGCCTTCCGGCACGATGCTGCCGACGCCGACCACCAGCGTCGCGCGCGGCCGCCATTCGCGCGTGCGCCGCAGCATATTGCGCAGATACGGCGGCGATTCCGGCGCGTCGAGCGAAATGATGCAGATGATCGGTGCGTCCTTGAAACTCGGCTCGTCGGCGCGTGCGCTGCGGTAGCCCGAATGCGTCGCCATCATCGGCGTGAGGCCGTAACGTCCCAGCAATTGCACGGCGATCGCGGTGGTCACTTCGTCGAACGCGCCGCGTCCGGGCACGCACAGCACCGAGGTCTTGCCCTGCGCGGCGCGTTCGCGTTCGTGTTGCGCGACATGGTGATCGTGCCGCTCCGAAAGATCCGCCGACGCCGAAGCGAGCAGCGCCCCCGTCGAATCGGGCAATTCCTCGCGCGACATGCGGTCAGGCAATCCGTCCGCGACTTCCAGGTTTTCGACGATGTCGACCAGCGCTTCGTTCACGCGCGCCAACTGGTCCGGCATCAGCACGCCGCGCATCGCGTCGTTGCGCGCGAGCTTGAGGCCTTCGAGCGCGACCTTGTCGTAGTAGTCGATCAGCGACATCTCGCGCAGCAGGCGCTCGGCCTGCACGATCGCTTCATGCGGATCGTCCGCGAGCAGCCGCTGATAGAAGTTCTGCGCGGGTGTGAGGGCGGGCTGATCGCCGAGCAGCACCGTGAGGAAGTTCAAGCGGTCGGCGTAACGGCCCAGCGTGACGACGCACAGCGTGAGCGGCGTCGACAGCACGAGGCCGATCGGCCCCCACAGCCAGCTCCAGAAAATCGCCGCGACCACCACGGCCAGCGGCGACAGTCCCGAGCGGTGTCCGTATAGCAGCGGCTCGGCGATCTGCCCGGCCACCACATCGACGACGATGAACAGGATCAGCGTATAGACCGCCATCGTCCATTGCGGCTGGATCGCGGCCGCGAGAAACACCGCGAGAATCGCCGCGATCCAGATGCCGATGTACGGCACGAAACGCAGCAGCGCGGCGATCACGCCGAACAGCAGCGCGCCCGGCACGCCGATGATCGCGAGACCGATCGCGATCACGCCGCCCGCGCTGAGATTCACGCCGAGTTGCGCGACGAAGTAGCGGCTCAGCCGCACGGCGGCGTCGTTGATCGCGGTGGTGGTGCGGTGCAGATCGCGTGAGCCGAACAGGCTGATCAGGCGGTCGCGCAAATCTTCGCGCTGCAACAGGATGAAGATCGTCACCACCAGCACGATGAAGGTAGTCTCGATCGGCGCAATCGCGGGCGACAGCGCACGCTGTGCAAGCTGCAAAGGAGTCGGCGAGGGCTCGTGTACTTCGACTGGTGTCGGCACCGCCGGCAAATTGCGAGCGGCGCGGCCGGTGGGGCGCGGCGGATTCGGCTTGGTCGGCGCGACGCGCTGGAGCGTGGCGGCGGCGCGGCTCATCAGCGAATCCGCGCGGCCCACGGTCTTCTCCTGCACGGTCTCGATCTTCTGCTCGATCGCGACCTGGTACTGCGGCAGGTCGCCCGCCAGTTGCACGAGCTGCGCGGTGATCAGCGCGCCGACCGCAAGCAGCGTTGCGAGTGCGAACAGTACGGCGATAAATATCGACGGAAGCTGGCCCATGTGCAGGCGGCGCAGCGCTTGCACCAGCGGCGCGAGCAGGAAGCTCAACAGCACCGAAAGCGTAATCGGGATCAACACCGCCCGCCCGAAGTACAGCGCGCAAACCACCACCACGCCGGTGATGACAGACGCCAAACCATGCAGGCTGGGCGTGCCCGGCGGGTATACGCGGTTCGGCCGCCCATGCGGCGGTAGCGAGAGTTTCATGAGCAGACTTTCCGAGGTGGTAAGGCCGACGCGTGGACGGGAGCGCGCCGCAGGAACCCACGCGCGCAACGGACGCTTCAGCAATTCATATACCCGAATTGTAGGCGTCTGAGCGCGGCGCGGCGGCTTTCGGCGCCTTACTGTCGCAAGCTTCTATGGGTGGCCGGAGCTTTGGACGAGCAGGGCCACGATAACGGCGGCAAGGTGCCAGCGTAAGGCAGCGCATTTTACTGTACGACGCAGTTAGGTCGGCAAAGCACCGTCTGTCAAAGCTGATCGAGGTTCGGATAGGCATGCTGACGATAGACGCATGGCAGCTCAATGCCGACGACCTTGTTTCATATCGATTACATAAAGGATCGCATCGTAGGTGTTGCGTAAGTGTTATGTTATAACATAAGATGCGATTCCCCGTCGCCAAGCCGACACATCGATAAAAACAGCCATGCTCAGATTCAGGGGTAATCGCCGCCGCGTGCGGACCATCCATCTCTCGCCGCTTTCGTTGGCTTTATGCGCCGCGCTCGCCCATGCGCAGGGCGATTCGTCGTCCGCTGCGACTACCGTCGCCACCGATTCGTCGTCCGGTAGTACGGCGACGTTGGCGCCCGTCTTCGTGACCGGCAATCCGCTCGGCGACGCCGAGCCGATCATGCCGGGCACGTCGCTGCATGGCGACGCACTCAGCGTCCGGCAGGCCGATTCGCTCGGCGAAACGCTCAACGGTTTGCCCGGCGTATCGACGACCACCTACGGTCCGATGGTCGGCCGGCCGATCATTCGCGGCATGGACGGCGATCGCATTCGCATCCTGCAGAACGGCGTGGGCGCGCTCGACGCGTCGTCGCTGTCGTACGACCATGCGGTGCCGCAAGATCCGCTGTCGATCGAACGCGTCGAAATCCTGCGCGGACCCGCCGCGCTGCTGTACGGCGGCAATGCGATCGGCGGTGTGGTCAACACGATCGACAACCGCATTCCGCGCGAAGCCGTCACCGGCGTGAACGGCGCGGTCGACGCGCGCTACGGCGGCGCGAACACGGCCCGCGCGGGCGCAGCCGAAGTGGAGGGCGGCAATGGCCGGTTCGCGTTTCACGTCGACGCGTTCGATCGCGTCACCAGCGATCTGCGCATTCCGGGCTTCGCGCATTCCGCGCAGCAACGCGCGCTCGACGGCCCCGACGCCGCACAATCGTCCGGCAGCATCCCGAACAGCGACGGCCGTTCGCACGGCGGCTCGGCCGGCGCGGCGTACACATGGGCGGACGGTTATGCGGGCATGTCGTATAGCGGCTTCCAGTCGAATTACGGCTCCGTGGCCGAGGACTCGGTGCGTTTGCAAATGCGTCAGCAGCGCGTGACGTTCGCGTCCGAGGTGCGCAATCTGCAAGGGCCGATCAAGAAGCTGAAATTCGACTTCGGCTACACGGACTACGAACACAAGGAAATCGACGACGGCGTGACCGGCACCACGTTCAAGAACCACGGTTATGAAGCACGTCTCGAAGCGACGCACGCGAGGTTAGGCCCGCTGGAAGGCGTGTTCGGCATCCAGCTTTCGCAAAGCACCTTCTCCGCATTAGGTGACGAGGCGCTCGTGCCGACCATGGAGACCAACAACGCAGCGCTGTTCGCGCTGGAAGAATGGGCGGTGTCCGACGCGCTGAAACTGAGCCTGGGCGGACGACTGGAATACACGCGCCTGAATCCGAACGCCGGCGGCAACGAGCGTTTCACCGACGCGAACTCACGCAATTTCACCGCGGGCAATCTGTCGGTCGGCGCGTTGTACAAGCTTGCGCCGGCGTGGTCGGTGGCGGGCAACGTCGCGTATATCGAGCGCGCGCCGACGTTTTACGAGCTGTACGCAAACGGCCCGCACGACGCCACCGGCCAGTACCTGATCGGCAATGCGAACGCGCAGAAAGAAAAGGCCATTTCAACCGACCTGTCGCTGCGCTACGCGAGCGGCCCGAACAAGGCGAGTGCGGGCGTCTTTTACAGCCGCTTCAAGAACTATCTGACCGAGTTCAACACGGGCCGACTGGTCGATGACGACGATCAACCGGTTGCGGCAGGCACGGGGGATGCGCTGAACGAAGCCGTCTATCGCGGCGTCAAGGCGGAGTTTTACGGCGTCGAATTCGAATCGAAATGGCGCGTGTTCCAGAAGGGCGCGCATCGTGTCGACGTCGAACTGCTCGGCGACTACACGCATGCACGCAATGTCGAAACGGGCGATCCGTTGCCGCGTATTGCGCCGTTGCGCGCGACGATCGCCGCCGATTACGGCTACGGTCCGTTCGGCGCGCGTGCCGAAGTCGTGCATGCGTGGGCGCAGAATCGCGTGCCTGAAAACGACGAGACTACCAACGGCTACACGTCGCTCGGCGTGACCTTGACCTACCGGTTTCGCGTCGGCTCGACTAACTGGCTGGCGTTCCTGCGCGGCGACAACCTGACCAATCAGGAAATCCGCTACGCGAGTTCGGTGGTGCGCGATATCGCGCCTGAAGGTGGCCGCAGTGTGATGGCGGGTTTGCGTACGACGTTCTAAATAAAGCCTCGCCCCAGTGGCGGCTTCAACCCAAATGCAAGCGCAGCAACTCGAACAGTTGCGAGCTTGCATAAAGCAGCAAGCCGATAAAGCCGCCGACGATCGTCCCGTTGATGCGGATGTACTGCAAATCCTTGCCGATGTTCAGTTCGATCTGCCGGGACATGTCGCGGGCGTCCCAGTTCTTCACCGTGTCGCTGATATGGCGCGTGAGGAACCGGGCGAAGTCCGGCGCCATCGTGCGCGCAGCGTCTTCCAGGTGGTCGTTCAGCGATTGGCGCAATGCCGGATCGTTCGCGAGTTCGCGTCCGACCCATTCCCCCATCGACACCACGCGCGCATGCATCGCCGAATCCGGACTCATCAGATCGCGCTTGAGCCAGCCGCGCAATTCGCCCCACATGTCCTTCACATAGGCGCTGAGCGCTTCGCCTTCCACCAGATAGCGTTTCAGTTCCTCGCCTTTTTGCAGGAACGCCGGATCGCTCTTGAGTTTGACGATCAGCTTCTGCGCGGCGTCGTCGAATTTCTGGCGCAGCTCGTGCGTGGGATTGCTGCCGATCTGTTCGAGCATCCGGTTCACCGCATTGGCGATCGCCTCCGCGCCTTTCTCGCCGAGCCACGCGGACGGCAAAATCTTCTCCATCTTCGGATACTCGCTCTTCACCCAGTCGACGATACGTTCGGCGATAAACTCGCGCGCCTGCGGTTTTTGCAGCAGACCCACCACCTGCTCGATGCCCGCGTCGAGCAATTCCTGGTGACGGCCGTCTTTGGTGAGCGTGTCGAGAATCGCGCCCATCGATTGCGACAGATCCACCTTGGCGAGCACGTCGCGCAGCGCGTCCTTGATAAACACTTGAATGCGCACGTCGTCGGTCAATTCGAGAATGCCGCCCGTCAGCTTGACGACGTAGTCGCCTAGCCGCGCGGTGTTGGCCGGTTTCGTGAGCCAGCCGGTAATGCTTCGCGCGGGATCGTGCTTCTGGATCAGACCGACCAGTGAGGACACGTCGAGGAACTTGTCCTGCACGAAGACTGCGAGGTTGTCGGCGATCTTGTGCTTGTTCTTAGGAATGATCGCGGTGTGGCGGGACACGACCGGGATCGGCACGCGCCGGAACAGCGCGACTACCGCGAACCAGTCGGCGAGCGCGCCGACCATCGCGGCCTCGGCGACCGCCTTGATGCCGTCCACCCAGACGCCGCGCGGCATGAACGCGGTCACGACAAACACGCAGGCCGCCGCGAGCAGGAGCAGCAGCGGCGTGCGCTTGGCCTTCTTCAGTTCGATTGCTTTGTTCATCGGCGGCGGTGCGGTGGATTCGATTGACATGAGGCGGTGCGATCGACATGAGACATGAGCGTCTGGAAACGCGAGTGTAGCGCCGCGGCCGGCACGCGGTGTCGCGGATCGGGTCGCGCGTTAACGCGTCGGCACGGTAACATCTGCGGTTAGACTGCGAAGCGATGCTCGCACGAAGCGGCGAGCGGGCGCCTGATGCGCATTGAATTCGCTGTGAATGCTCATTGAGCGAGCAGGCAATGACGAAGCAATTGAACGGAATGGAGGCACAGTGATCAGGTTTCTGCACACCGCGGACTGGCAGATCGGCACGCAGTTCGGTCAGTTCGACGCGGACGAAGCCGCACATCTTGCCGAGGCGCGCTTCGAGACCGTGCGCAGGATCGCGGCAGAAGCAGCGGCGCGCAACGTCGATGCCGTGCTGGTGGCGGGCGACGTGTTCGATCTGCAAACCGTATCGGACACGGTGATCCGCCGTCTGTTCGGCGCATTGCAGGGCTTCGACGGCACGTGGGTCATGCTGCCCGGCAATCACGACGCGGCGCTGGTCGAAAGCGTGTGGACCCGCGCGCAGCGCCTGAACTGCATCGCGCCGAACGTGCGCGTGGTGCTGACGCCCGGCGTGGTGCTGCTCGACGCCTGCAACGCGGCGTTGCTCTGCGCGCCGCTCACGCAACGCATCACATACGACGACACCACGTCCTTCTTCGATACCACTGAAACGCCGGCCGGTTATCACCGCATCGGCCTTGCGCACGGCAGCGTCAGCGGCATCTTGCAGGAGGGCATCGATTCGTCGAACCCGATCGCGCCGACCCGTGCGCTCAGCGCGCAGCTCGACTATCTCGCGCTTGGCGACTGGCACGGCCATTTGCGCGTCGACGAACGCACCTGGTATGCGGGCACGCACGAGCAGGACCGCTTTCGCGGCAACGATCCGGGCTTCATGCTCGACGTCACGCTGCGCGAGCCGGGTGCTGCGCCCGAAGTCGAGGCGGTGCGAGTCGGCAAATATCAGTGGCACCGTTGGGAAGAAACGATCGCGGTGCCGACCGACGTGGATGCGCTCAAAGCACGGCTCGCCGCGCTCGGCAGCAGCGACGTGCTGCGGCTCGCGGTGAGCGGCACGACCGCGCTGGCCGACGCCGAGGCGATCCACGTCGCGGTGGAAGAGACCCGCGCGCGCGTGCGCGCGCTGCGTGTCGATCTGAGCGGTCTGCAAGTGCTGCCCACCGCCGACGATCTCGCCGAACTCGGCGCGCAAAGCGGTTATCTCGCGAAAGTCGTCGCGCGTTTGCGCGGGATGCAGGAAGACCCGCAGTCCGATCCGCAGCAGGTCAAGCGCGCGGCCGAAGCGCTATTGCTGCTGGCCCGTTTTCAACGTGACATGCCGCGCGACGCGAGGTCCGCATGAAGCTGCACAGTATCGCGATTCAGGAGTTCAAGCAGTTTAGCGACCGGATCTTCATCGGCGATCTTCAACCGGGGCTCAATCTGTTCACCGGCCCGAACGAGGCCGGCAAGAGCACGATCGCGGAAGCGGTGCGCGCGGTGTTCCTCGAACGCTACAAGGCATCGCATCTGAAAGACCTGTTGCCGTGGGGCAAGGCGAGCGGGCAACCGTCGGTGGAAGTGACGTTCGAACTGGCCGGCGCGGCGTGCCGGCTATCGAAGCAGTTCGTTACGCGCCAGCGCTGCGAGCTGACGATCGGCCAAACTGTGTTGAGCGAAGACGAAGCCGAAGACAAGCTCGCCGCGCTGCTCGGCTTTTCGCGCGCGGCGCGTGGCGCGCTGAAGCCCGCCGATGCAGGCGTGCCCGGTTTGTTGTGGGTGCAGCAGGGCGGCACGCAGGAGGTGCGCGATTCGACGGGACACGCGGCGCAGTATCTGCGCGATGCGTTGTCGCAACTGGCGGGCGGCACCGAGTCGGCAGGCGAAGACGCGCTGATCGCGGCGGTGCAGCGCGAGCTCCGGCAATTGCTCACGGCGCGCACGCAGAAGTCGACGGGGCCGTTGGCCGAAGCGGAACAGGCGTTGGCGGCGCTGATCGCCGAACGTGACGAACTGGAATTGCAGCGCCAGCAATTCGACGAGAACATCGCGCGGCTCGCGACCCAGCAGGAAGCGTTCGAGGACGCGCAACGCAAACGTCCCTGGGAGCTTCACGAGCAGAAGGCCGCGGACGCGCAGCGACGCGCGGATGCCGCGGCCGAGCTTGAACGCAGCCTTCAAGGGTTGGCGCAGTCGTTGAAATTGAGCGACGCGCAACTCGCGCTGTCGTTGCAGCAGGAGCAACGCGCGAGCGAACTGGAAGCGGCGGTAGCACGCGAGCTTCAGCAACTCGATCTCGCGCGCGGCAGCGTCACGCAGTTGCAGAACGAACATGCGCAGGCCGAGGCAAGCGTCGGCCAATTCGAGCAGGCGTATGCGAACGCGAACCGCGCGCTGGAACTGGCCAACGCTGCGGTGAGCGCCGCAGATCTGCGCGGCCAGATAGTGCTTCATCGCGCGGAGAGCGAGCGATTGGACGCGGCGATCCGTGCGGCCGCGTCGGCGAACGAAGCTGTGCTGGAAGCGGCGCGCGCGGCGGCCTTGGTTGAGATCGATGCGGCGAAACTGAAGCGGCTCCAGTCGCTCGATAGCGAAGCGGCTGTGTTACGCGCGCGGACCGAAGCGGCGATGACGCGGATCGAGTATCGGTTGAACGGAGCGATTACGGTTGGCGACGCGCCGTTGAGCGGCGAAGGCGTGTTGCGTCTCGATGAAACCAAGCGGATCGGTCTCGGCAACCTCGGCGAATTGCGCGTGATTCCGGGCGTTTCCGATCTGTCGGCGCGGCTTGCCGAACTCGCTTCGCTGGAGACCCAGCATGCGCAATTGCTGCAGACGCTGGGCGTCGCATCGTTGGGCGACGCCGAAGCGAAACACGAGCAATGGAAAACGCTCGTCGAGCAACAGAAGAGCCAGGCGAAGATTCTCGACGTGCATGCGCCGCAGGGTATCGACGCGCTGCGCGCCGCGTTGGCTTCGGCTGCCGCTCGCTTGCAGACCTCGAACGGGCGGCTTGCGCTGTTGCCTGACGTGAGCGACGCAATGCCGGTCGACGAAGCGCGCCGCAACGCCGACATCGCACGCGATGCGCTGGACGCCGCGAGAAAAACACTGACGCACGCGGCGGATCGCAAATCCACAGTGACAGCCACCACCGAATCGCTTGCGGCGCAGGTGCAACGCAAGCAGGCGCAACTGAACGACGAAGCGTTTCGCCGTGAGCGCGCCGAGTGGCAGACGAAAATTGTCGAACAACGCGTGCAGGTCGACGCGCTGAAACAGCAACTCCAGGCACGCGAGCGCGATCTGGAAGCCGCGCGTCTCGACGATCCTGCTGCGGAGGCGAAACGTTATCGCGCGTCGGCGGAACTTGCGCGCAGCGAACAGCACGATCGGCAGGTACGGATCGCGCAACTGCGCAGTCAACTGGAAACGGTGGGCGCGTCCGGACTCGGCGAACGCCTCGCGACGGTGAAGGCGTCAGTCGAGCAGGCCACCCGTCGCAAGGACGAACTCAGCCTGCGCGCGGGCGCGTTGAGTCTGCTGGACGATATTCTCGTCGACGAACGCGATGCGGCGGTCGCGCAACTGCGCGCACCGCTGACCGAACGTCTCGGCCATTATCTGAGGCGGATTTTCCCGCAGTCGACGATCGCACTCGGCGACGATCTGAGTCCCGCGACACTGGATCGTTATGGTCGCGCGGACACGCTGGAGGCATTGAGCTTCGGCACACGCGAGCAGTTGGGCATCCTGACGCGTCTCGCGTATGCGGACCTGTTGAAAGCGTCCGGCCGTCCGACCCTGCTGATGCTCGACGATGCCGCCGTGCACACCGATGCCGCGCGCCGCGATGCGATCAAACGCGCATTGCTCGATGCGGCCACGCGTCACCAGATTCTGGTGTTCACGTGCCATCCGGAGCTTTGGGACGATCTCGGTGTGAGGCAGCGCGCAATCGAGGATTTGCGGGTAACGGCCTGATGACTCGATAGGGTGATGGGTCGGTAAGCTGGACGCTTACCGATACCAGCGCGGCGTATAAACCCATTCGTCGTCGCCACCGTCGCGAGGAAAGCCACGTGTGGTGGAAGATCCGACGATCACCATCGTCCGCATATCGACATCCGACGAGCGCAGCTCGCCCAACGTCACCGTGCGCAGCGAGCCGCCGGGCCTGCCGACATCGCGGCCGAGCACGACCCTGGTCGACGCCGCGCGAAACTCGCGGACGATGTCCAGCGCCTTGTCCAGTTGCCACGGTCGTGCGCGCGAGATCGGGTTGTAGAACGCCATCACCAGATCGGCTTCGGCCGCGTGTCTGAGCCGCTTTTCGATGATCGTCCACGGCTTCAGGTTGTCGGACAGCGAGAGCATGCAGAAGTCGTGGCCCAACGGCGCGCCGGCTTGCGCCGCGGCCGCCATCGCAGCGGACACGCCAGGCACAATCCTGAGTTCGACCGCGCGCCAGTCCGCATGAGCCGGGCCGTCTTCATCGAGCGCTTCGAGCACGGCGGCCGCCATCGCGAACACGCCGGGATCGCCCGACGACACCATCACCACCGCGCGTCCCGCGCTCGCAAGTTCGAACGCATGACGCGCGCGCTGCATTTCTTCGCGATTGTCGGTGCCGTGGATGCGTTGATCGGCGCGCAACGGGCCGGCCATTTTCACGTAGGTGTCGTAGCCGAGAATATCGGTGGCCTCGTTCAGCGCGGTGCGCGCGGCCGGCACCATCAGCTCGGCGCTGCCGGGGCCGAGGCCGATCACGGTGAGGCGGCCACGCGCACGGCCGATCGTGCCGGGATCGATCGCGAGCGGCGACAACGCCAGCGCAATGCCTGCGTCGGCGTCGTCGTGCAGTGTTTCGTATGGAATGCGCAACGCGGCATGCAGCAGGTTGCGCGGCGGCTTGCCGTCTTCGGCATGGGTTTGCGCGAAACGCAGAGGCACGTCGAGAATAAAGGCGGCCTCGGCGAATGCGCTGTCCGTCATATTGCCGGTCGAGGTCAGCAGCGCGGATAACGACAGCACGGCAAGCCCATGCGCACCGAGCGCTTCATGCACGAGCGTCACGATGCGCGCGGCCCGATCGGAGGTGGTATGCATCTGTGCTGCGGGAACCGACACCGCCGCGACCACGCTGCGTGGATGAATCACCAACTCGTCCTTATGCCCATCCCACGCACGCGGCGTCACGCGAATCGCGAGACGTGCCGAGTCCGAACGCGGCAATGGCGCGTCGTCGAGCCACGGCGCTTCGCCTTCGATTCGCGTGCTTTCGCCCGCCAGCAGATCGGACACGAAGCGTTTGCCTTGCGTGATATCCGCCAGAGCATAGCCCTCGGGCGGATTCAGAACACAGGTGCCGAAGCGCAGCTCGCCGCTCGTCGTGATCGCCGGCGCGACGGCCAGCGCGACGGCGATCTCGCGCGCCATTACGTTCACGCCGGCAAGACCGCCGAGCAGCGGCACGACCGCGCTGCCGTCTTCGGCAACGGCGAGCACCGGCGGCTCGACGCCCTTGTTCGACAGCAACGGCGCCACGCAACGAATCACGATACCCGCCGCGCACAACGCGACGATCGGCGTGCCGCGCGCATACAGTTCACGCAGATGCGCGCCGAGTTCGCTATACGGGATGTCGGCGTCGACGCGTCCTTGCAGTGCATGCACCTGTGCGCCCGGATAAGTTGCCTGGATACGCCGCGCGGTCGGGAGCGCGCCCGCACCGAGAATCACGATGGCCGGCGCGGCTGTCATCCTTGCCATTTTTCCCCCGGCACGACGAGCAGGGAAAAATACGGCGACGCCATCGGATCGACCTCGGCGAGCGGCACGATACGCTGATTGCCCATCGTTGCGCGCTCTACATACAGCGCGCGATGCGCGAGCCCGAGTTCGCCGAGCACGCGCCGCACTTTGTCGAAGTTGCGGCCGAGTTTCATGATGACGGCCGCGTCGGCATCGGCGAGACGCCGGCGCAATTCGTGTTCCGGCAACACGCCGGACAACACCGACAGACTCTGATTGCGATACACGAGCGGCGCGCCGAGCACGGCTGCGCCGCCGAGCATCGAGCACACGCCCGGCACGACTTCGGCCTCGAAGCGCGCGGCGAGCCGGTCGTGCAGGTACATATACGACCCGTAGAAAAACGGATCGCCTTCGCAGATCACCGCGACGTCGCGGCCCGCGTCCAGGTGCGCGGCGACGATGTCGGCGGCGCCGTCGTAGAAGTCGGCGATGATCGCCTCATACGAGAGCGGCGGCTCGAGCGCTTCGGTGGTGACCGGATAGACGAGCGGCAGATGCTGCTGCGCGTCGTGCAGATGCGCTTCGATGATGCTGAACGCGTTGCCTTTCTTTCCCTTCGCGACAAAATACGCGACCACGGACGCGGCCTTCAGCAGACGCAGCGCCTTCAGTGTGATGAGTTCCGGGTCGCCGGGGCCGACGCCGATGCCGAACAAACGTCCTTGCTGCGCCATTTACTCGACCTCCGTGGCGAGCGCGTTGACCGCGGCGGCGGCCATCGCGCTGCCGCCGCGCCGGCCGCGGACCGCCACGTACGGCACGCCGCGACTGTCTTCGGCGAGCATCGCTTTCGATTCCGCCGCGCCGACGAAGCCGACCGGAAAGCCGAGAATCAGCGCGGGCTTCGGTGCGCCGCCGTCGAGCATGTCGAGCAGATGGAACAGCGCAGTCGGCGCATTGCCGATCACGACGACGCTGCCCGCCAGATGCGGGCGCCACAGTTCGAGCGCCGCCGCCGAACGGGTGTTGCCGAGTTCGCGCGCCAATGCCGGTACGTTCTCGTGCGCCAGCGTGCAGATGACTTCGTTGTTCGCCGGGAGCCGTGCGCGCGTGATGCCCTGCGCGACCATGCCGGCATCGCACAGAATCGGCGCGCCTTGCAGCAGTGCGGCACGGCCGGCCGCACCGGCGCCATCGGAGAATTGCAGGTCGTCGATCACGTCGACCATGCCGCACGCGTGGATCACGCGCACCGCGAGTTTTTCGAGGTCGGCGGGAATGCGCGACAAGTCGGCTTCCGCGCGGATCGTCGCGAAGGATTGGCGATAGATCTCCTGACCGTCGCGAATGTAATCAAGCATCTAAGGGGCTCCGGGCCAGTTGTTCGAGCATGGCGGCAGCCTGTTCGAGCGTCAGTTGTTGCGCGACGCGACGGCCGAAGTCCGGCGAGGCGTCGCGTCGATAAAGGTCGTATAGGCCGCGCGCGACGGCCAGCAGCGTGTAAGGCGCGCGATGCGCGGCGGCGCATGAACGCGGACAGCCGCTCAGGTGCACGTCGACGCCGTCGGGCAGGCGGGCGGCCAGCAGCCGCGCGTCGGCTTGGGTGTCGGCCAGGCCTTTCGCGCAGCCGCTCGAGCCGGTGCAGGCGATCAGGCGCGCGAGCGGATGCGCCGGGTCGCAGGTGAGGCCGAGCGTTTGCAGTGCGGTGACTACGGCGCGGGTGGCATGCGTGGCGATGTCGGGGAGTAGTACGCTTTGCCACGGCGTCATATGCAGCGTGCCGTTGCCGTGTTCGTGAGCCAATGCGGCCAGCGCGTGCAAGGTGGCGGCGTCGAGGCGTCCTGGCGGCGGTTGAGCGCCCACGTGCCACGTGCCCGGCATGCGCTGCGCGTGCGCGCCGAGACGCAACGCGGGATCGGCGGGCGTGCTGCGGTGCCAGTCGGCGAGCGAGGTGTCGCGTGTCAGGTCGAAGTCGACGTAACGTTGAGCGTGTTGCAACACGGCATCGATGGAATGGGCGGCCAGCAGATCGCGCATGCGGGTCGCGTCGGCCGCGGCGAGATCCAGAAACGTGTGCAACAGCGCATGAATCAGAGCGGGGACTTGCGACGGCAGTACGGCGGCAAGGGCGATGGAGTCGCGCGCGTTGGGCGTTGCTGTTGAAGCACCCGGGCGTCCGCTTGCGGCTTGCTTTGCGATACCTGTACGCGCGTTCAACGTCATAGACGGACACCCCGCCAAACCCAACACGAATCGCACACCGTCTTGAGTTTGCGTCGCCGCAAGCCACACATCGTGCGGATGGTCCACTCGCGCGAGCCGCTCGCCGCCGTCCAGCAACAACGCGAATTTCGGCGACAGCGCCGCGAAACGTGCATCGCTTTGCAGCAGCACAAGAAGTTCAGCGCACAGTGGACGCGTGTCGAACAGCGCGAACGGATCGCGGCCGGCGGCGGGGCTGATCATCACGTTGCGCACGTCGTCCGCGGCGGATGTCAGTTGCATGTCGGCAGCGCTGGTTTCATCGGAACCCCGCGAGCCGCTACCCGCGACGCGACCCGGCAGCGGCCCAAGCCCCGCATCGACCAGCGCGGCAATCAACTTCGCCTCTTCGCCGCCGCGCACGCCCCGCACCTGAAGATTCGCGCGATTCGTGATCTCGACCCCGCCAGCCGCATGCCGCACGCTCGCCGCGGCAATCGCCACTGCCTGTTGGGCGCTCAGCACGCCGCCGGGCAGCTTGATCCGGCAGAGGCCGCCGTCGCGCGCGGCGACGATCCGCAGCAGCCCCGGACATGCCGAGGGCCGCAGCGCGAACGCAGCGTCGGGTAAAGCGGTGGAGGGCGCAGCAAGATTCAAGACGGACACCGGGTTGAGCGTCGCGCAAAGGCCCGAGCCGCCCGCGAGGCGGGCAGGGCTGCGGCATCGGTACACCCCGCCCGATGGTGGCTGGCACGAACAGTCTGGCCGGCAGGTCTCCTGGCTCGCAGGTCGTGGTCCGCTGCAGCCTTCCCGGTCGAACCAGTGGCGCTGAGCGCAGGCGGACTCGCTGCATACAGTTGCGGGGGCAGCCACAGCGACACTGTGTTCCCTCTTCGGCCCCGAAGGGCGCCGGCGGCTGTATTATGCCTTTTTTCGAACAGCACAACGAGGCTGGACGCTTTTACCAGCGCGGCACAGCGCACTTTTTGAAGATACAGAATGAGGATGGATGCATGCCGGCGTGGCTGACAGTAGTGGGCATAGGCGACGACGGCTTCGCCGGTTTGGGACGGCCCGCGCGGCGTGCGTTGCTGGACGCAACGGTGGTGTACGGCGGCGAGCGGCATCTGGCGATGCTGCCCGCGCGGCTCGCCGCGCGCCGGGCGGCGTGGCCGCGGCCCTTCGATCTCGCGCCGTTGCTGGCCGAGCGGCCCGGTTCCGTGTGCGTGCTGGCGAGCGGCGATCCGATGCTGTTCGGCGTCGGCGCGACGTTGGCGCGGCAGTTGCCGGCCGATGAATTGCGGGTGCTGCCGGCGCCGTCGTCGTTGTCGCTGGCGGCTGCGCGGCTCGGCTGGCCGTTGCAGGATGTCGCGACGGTCTCGCTGGTGGGCCGCCCGCTGGCGACGCTCAACACGCATCTGCACGACGGCGCGCGCGTGTTCGTGCTGAGTGCCGATGGAACCACGCCCGCGGCGCTTGCCGAATGGCTGAATGCGCGCGGGTTCGGTGCCACGCGGATGATCGTGCTCGAACATCTCGGCGGCGAGTTGGAGCGGCGCATCGATGGTCACGCGGACCGGTGGTCCGCGCAGCAGGTGGCCGCGCTGAATCTGATCGCGCTCGAATGTCGCGCGACGGCAAATGCACCGCGTTTGCCGCTGACCGCCGGTTTGCCCGACGACGCGTTTCGCCACGACGGCCAGTTGACCAAGCGCGACGTGCGCGCGATCACGCTGGCGCGTCTTGCGCCGACGCCCGGCGAAGTGCTGTGGGACGTCGGCGCGGGCAGTGGGTCGATCGGCATCGAATGGATGCGCGCGCATCCGACTTGCCGCGCGATCGCGATCGAAGCACACGCGGAGCGGCAGCGTTTCATCGAACATAATCGCGACGCGCTGGGCGTGCCGGCTTTGCAACTCGTCGCGGGCCGCGCGCCGGAGGCGCTGCAAGGACTGGCCGCGCCGCACGCCGTGTTCATCGGTGGCGGCGTGACGGTGCCCGGCGTGCTCGACGCGTGTTGGGCCAGTCTGCGTGACGGTGGGCGGCTGGTCGCCAATGCCGTCACGTTGCAAGGCGAGGCGGTGCTTGCGGCGTGGCGCGAGCGGCATGGCGGCACGCTCACGCGCATTGCGCTGGCCGACGCGCAACCGCTCGGCGGTTTCGATACGTGGCGTCAGGCGTTGCCGATCACGATGCTGGACGTGGTCAAGCAGCCTGAAGCTGCATCGGGCGCGGCATGTTCGTGATCGATCGCCAACGCAATCCAGGCGGAGCCGCGCGATGACCCGCGTGCTGCTGCTGGGCGGCACCGGCGACGCGCTGAAGATCGCGCGCCGGCTCGGAGCGGAGCACGTGTACAGTCTCGCGGGCCTCGGCAAGGTGCCGGACGATTTGAGCTGCGCGGTGCGCGTCGGTGGATTCGGTGGAAGCGCGGGCCTCGCGCGTTATATCGAAGACGAACGCATCGACCTCGTGATCGACGCGACGCATCCGTATGCCGCGCAAATCAGCGCGAATGCGGCCGCTGCGTGCCGTGACACGCAAGTGCCGTGCTGGGCGCTGCGTCGCGACGCGTGGCGGCCACAAGCGGACGACGACTGGCGCATGGTCGACGATTGGTATTCGCTCGTGCAAGTGCTCGAATCGTTTGTCCGGCCGCTGTTCACGCTCGGCCGCGAACCGCTCGCGCATCTCGACGAGATCGCCGCGCATCAATTCTGGACCGTGCGTTGTCTGGATCCCTATCCAGGCAACGCGCGCGCGCGAATCCTCGCCGCACGCGGGCCTTTTACGCTGGCAGGCGAGCGCGAACTGTTCGACGCCGAAGGGTTCGACGTCGTGGTGAGCAAGAACAGCGGCGGCAGTGCCACCGAGGCGAAACTTGAAGTCGCGCGGGAGCGGCGCTTGCCGGTCATCATGCTGCGTCGCCCGGATTTGCCCGTGGTGGATCGCGAGTTCGATGCGGCGAGCGAACTGTTGGCGGCTCTCGACAATCTGCGCTGAACGGCGCGCGTTGATGCGTGCCCCGGCCTCCGGCCTACGACCTACGACCTCGACATGCTATGAATCACGGAGTATCTGAATGACGGTGTTTTTTATCGGCGCGGGCCCCGGCGACCCGGAACTGATCACGGTGAAAGGGCAGCGCCTCGTGCGCAGTTGTCCGGTGATCCTGTATGCCGGCTCGCTTGTGCCTGCCGCGGTGCTGGAGGGTCACACCGCGCAACAGGTGGTGAATACCGCCGAACTCGACCTCGACCAGATCGTCGCGTTGCTCGCGAAAGCGCATGAAAAAGGCCATGACGTGGCGCGCGTGCATTCCGGCGACCCGTCGTTGTACGGCGCGATCGGCGAGCAGATCCGCAGATTGCGCGAGTTAAGCATTCCATACGAAATCGTGCCGGGCGTGACCGCCACCGCTGCATGCGCCGCGACGCTCGGTTGCGAACTCACGCTGCCCGGCATCTCGCAGACGCTGATCCTCACGCGTTTCGCGACCAGAACGAGCATGCCCGAAGGCGAGCAACTCGCCGACCTCGCCCGGCATCGTGCGACGATGGCGATTCACCTGGGCGTGCGGCACCTCGCGCGGATCGTCGACGAATTGCGGCCGCATTATGGCGGCGCGTGTCCGGTCGCGGTGATCTATCGCGCGAGTTGGCCGGATCAGGAGAGCTTGACGGGCACGCTCGACGATATCGTCGAGAAAGTGCAGTCGACCGATATCGAGCGCACCGCGCTGATCCTGGTGGGCCGCGTGCTCGCCGCCGAGGGCTTCGCCGACTCGACGCTGTACGCGAAGGACGCCTGAGCCGGCCGCGTCGCGCGAAATACGCAAGCTCTGCACCGTTTTCCGGCTGCGAGGCCGCTATCCTAGCGCGATGATGAAGCCCAGCACTGAACGTGATTACCGTCGGCGGATCGCTCGTGTCATCGAGACGATCCTGCTCGAGCCGGGTGCGCCGCACACGCTCGAAAGCCTCGCCGACGTCGCGCATCTGTCGCCGTATCACTTTCATCGGATCTATCGCGCGCTGGCCGGCGAGAGCGTGGTGGAGACCGTGCAGCGCCTGCGGCTCGCGCAGGCCGCGCAACGGCTGACGGACGCGACCCCGTCCGTCACGGTGGTCGCGCACGACGCCGGTTACAACAGCCCGCAAGCCTTTGCCCGCGCGTTTCGCGGCTTTACCGGCGTTACGCCGAGTGAATTCAGGGCGCGTCAGCGGCTGCTCGCCGCGCCGGCTTGCGCGCAACGGCTCGCGGATCACGCAACCGATGCTGCGCAGGCGATAGCAAGCCCGTTGTCGGCTTTGCCGCCCGTCGAACTCACCGAGATCGCGCCGCTCGACGTGCTGTGCATGCGTCACGAAGGCCCGATCGCAACGATCGGCCAGACTTTCCGCGATCTGATGACCCTGCTGCGCTGCGACGAGCATGCGGGCCTCGATCGGCGCGTCGGCATCTGCATGCGCGATCCCGGCGCCTACGAGCGCTTCCGTTATCGGGCGGGCATCGTCGTCCCGTCCGGCGGGCTCACCGTGGAGCCGCCCGACGGCATCGAATCGATACGGCTCGAAGGCGGGCTCTATGCGACGCACCGGCTGATCGGCCCGTATGCGCTGATCGCGCCGACCTTTTGCGCGCTGTACCACGGCTGGCTGCCGCAAAGCGGCTTTGCGCGCGATCACCGTCCGGCGCTCGAGTTGTACCGCAACCCGCCGGGTGCCGGTTCGCAGCACGAGTGTGTGACGGACCTGATGATTCCTATCCGCAAGGACTGACCATGAATCGTATGGGTGTGGCCGCCGCCGTGTGCTTGGCGGCGTTGTGCGCGTCGGCGTCGGTGTCGGCGTCGGTATTGGCTTCGGCTTCGGCTTCGGCACCGACAATTGCAGTCGCCCCCGCATGGCATGTCGGCGAAACGTCGCGCGTGTTTCATCCTGCCGTTGCGCGTCATTGGCGCGGCGCACGAACCGAGGCGCTGGTGACGCAGGTCTGGTATCCGGTCGACGCCGCCGTGCCCGAGACGCCGCACGATATCGGTCCGCGCGCGCATCCTTTGTTCGTCGGACATCCGGCTGCTGTCGACGCGCCGCTTTCCGCCGCGCGCGCCAGTTATCCGTTGATCGTGCTGTCCCACGGCACCGGCGGCACCGCGGACAGTCTCGACTGGCTCGCGGCGGCGCTCGCGGCCGACGGCTATATCGTGGCGGGCACGAATCATCCGGGCAACAACGCCGCCGAGCCGCTCACGCGCGACGGCTTCATTCTCTGGTGGGAGCGCGCGACCGATGCAAGCGAAGTGATCGACGGCATCCTTGCCGATCCGCAATTGGGCCCGCACGTGGACCGGGAAAAGATCGGCGCGCTGGGGTTTTCGCTCGGCGGCTATACGGTGCTCGAACTGGCCGGCGCGCGCACGAACTTGCCGGCGTTCGAACGCTTCTGCATGTCGCCGGCCGCGGACGCGATCTGCAAGCCGCCTGAATTGGCCCGGCTCGCCAATGCTCCCGAAACGCCTGCGATGATGCTCGCGATGTTATCGCCGCAAACCAAGGCGTCGCGCGCGCGCTCCGGGGCGTCGTATCGCGATCCGCGCGTGAAGGCCGTGTTCGCGATCGCACCGGCGCTCGGCGAGGCATTCGACACGAACTCGTTTTCAGACGTGACGATTCCGATATCGCTGGTGGCCGGCACCGCCGACACGACCGCGCCCGTGAACACCAACATTCATCGGATCGCGGCGTTGCTGCCGAAAGCCGACATCACGTTGCTGCCCGACGCGGCGCACTACACGTTTCTCGACACCTGCCTGCCGGAAACCTACGAACGTCTCGCGACAATCTGCAAGGACGCGTCAGGCGTCGACCGTGAAGCGATTCACGCGCAGACGATAGGACTGGCGCGCGATTTCTTCGCTGCGACGCTGCCGGCGAACCGGCCCTAGCGTAACGGCGCGATGGGCTGCCGAGCCGCTCAGTCTTCGAGCGGCGACAGCGCTTCGAGCGGCATCTTCCTGTCCTGACCGATGCTGATCGCCGGGACGAAACAGAGCAGCGCCACGACGAAAATCGCAATCGCGAACAGCGAGACGAATGTGAGATGCAGCGACTGATGCAGCACGAGACGGATCGCGTCGCTGTTGCCGAGCGCGGCTGTCTGGTTTTGCAATAGCGACCTCAGTTGATCCGATGTGACGACAGCGACGTTCTTCGAATGGCTGAGTCCGAAGTTGAGCACCGCGCCGAACACGGTTGCGCCGAGCGTGCTGCCGAGGTTGCGTGAAAACAGATTGGACGCGGTGGCGCTGCCGCGTTCGTCCATTCCGACGATCTCCTGGATCAGCACGAGCGCGCTCACGCTCGACGTGCCCATGCCGAAACCCATGATCAGCGATGCGAACCCCGCGATCAGCGGCGACGCGCCCGGCGCGAGAAACAGCAGCAATAGTGCGCCGAGCGGCACGAACAGGCTGCCGCCGATCAGAATGCGGCGCAAGCCGATGCGGTGGAACGACTTCGCCGCCAGGGTCGCACCCGCGGGCCAGCCGACCATCATCATCGTCAGCGCGAGGCCCGCGACGACCGGAGAACGGTTCAGCACGCCCTGTACGTACATCGGCAGGAAGGTGGTCGAGCCCATCAGGATCATCCCGGCGAGCAGCGTCGAGCCGTTGCACGCGGCGATCGGGCGGCGGCTCCACAGCGCGAACGAGATCATCGGCTCGGCCGCGCGGCGCTCCTGCCACACGAACAGCACGAGGCACACGACAAACGCCGCGGCGGCGAACGCAGCCCGGGCGAGCTGGTCGTCGCCGATGAACGTGAGCGCGGTCATCAGCGCGGCGATTGCGGCCATGAACAGCGCCGCGCCGCCGAAATCGATCGACGGACGCGCGTGCCGCTCCGATTCGCGCAGGAACGCGATGAAGCCGGCCGCGGACGCGAGGCCGATCGGCACGTTCATCCAGAAGATCCACGCCCACGACATGTTGTGAATGATGAAGCCGCCCACCATCGGCCCGACCACTGCGGAGATCGCCCATACGCTCGCCAGATAGCCTTGCACCTTGCCGCGTTCGCGTGCCGGGTACAGATCCGCGACGATGGTCAGCGTGACGGGCTGGATCGCGCCCGCGCCGATGCCCTGAATCAGGCGGAACGCGATCATTGCGGGCATCGACCACGCGAAGCCCGCGAGTATCGAACCGAGCAGAAAGATCGCGATGCCCGCGAGCATGATCGGCTTGCGGCCGTACAGATCGGCGAGCTTGCCGAATACCACGGTCATCGCGGTCTGCATGAGCAGGAACGACGAGAAGACCCAGCTATACAGATGCAGATCGCCGAGTTGCGCGACGATTTGCGGCATCGCGGTGGAGACGATAGTGGCTTCGATCGCGACCATCGCCATCGAAGCCATCACAGCGGCAATAACAAGGGGACGCGACGATTGTGGGTTGCGTGACATGGGAGCAATGGGATTAGGATGTCGTTGTGTCAGTGCGGCATGCGATGCGCGAAGCGTTGCGCATGCGCGCGGCCGTCTGGTGCGGCAAACGCCGAGTATGCGCCTTGAGCGGAATCTCTGCTTGAACGCCGGCATCGCCTTGCGCAGTGGCACGGGGTTTGCGGCTATCAACCTGTCTTTCACAGAGGGAGGAAGTATGAGGATCGAATTCACCGGACGCCGTGAAGTGGTCGCGGCAGCGCGCGTTGCCTTCGAAGCGAGTGTGGATGGGGCCGATGTCTGGTGCAGTGTGTCGCTCGATGCGTTGAATGCCCACTTTGGGAATGGTGGGCCTTCGGCGCATGACCTTGTGGGGACTTTTGAGGCTAATCGCGCCACGATTGAAAATGCTACCCGGAAGGTGCTGGAGAAGAACGGCGGGAAATCGGTGGAGTTGGAGACGGGGGATTTTAGGGGGTGATGTTTTACCGGTGACGATGCGTTTCAGCCACGCGTGGGAGGTTCGTGTCGGCGAAATAATATCGTTTGTGCGGCCGTCCGCCAGTAAGGCGGACGGCCGAATGTCCGTAGTTTGTCCACGCTAATTTGATGATGGAACCGGCGATCAGATTATTTTTGCCGATACGCGCGCACGATCACGCCGTTCCAGCTAAACAATACGCGGTATGGGTCTACGCTAAAGGCAGCGTAGCAATTGTTCGTTTCAAGAAGCGTTGTTCTTGGCGGCAGCCCGGCATCGAGCAACGACAGGTCAAAAAACTCTCTCAATTTTGTGGCACTGTCGACTTCGCTAATCGTATAACCGCCGTTTGGGGTGCAGCGTGATTTGTCGAACTCCATCCAATTCGGTGTGATTGTCAGCACTTTGCCAAGTATTCTTCGAGCCTCGGGAATGCCGGCAGAAATGTTGGTGTAACCGACTACATCCGTGACGATCCATTTACCAAAGAAATCCTTTGTGGAGAGCGGCGCTGTCTGATTTTGCGCGACACACATGCCTGCGCTCAGTATCAGCGCAACCGCCACGAATATTCTAATCCCCCTCATTGCGCGCTCTGCTGGAAGGGGGCGGATTCGCGTAAGCGGCGGTTGACCAAACCCTGACTACGTTGGGCTGCGCCCATCTTTCTTCCGTCGCGATCGCGTGGGGTAATCATCACGTTAAGCATCATCTGCCGGGCCACGCCTGCCATATCGCCTCGATTCGCATACACCAACGCGTCGCGAGTGTTCACTCCTGAAGAGTTGTATGCAAAGCTGACAGCCGTATCGAACTGAGCCTGTGTCAACGGATGGTCCGTCACGATGGATTTGACAATCGCTTCCGCCTCATAAACGCGGTTTCGAAGAACTGCGTTCGCCTGCTCAGGCAACACGGTTCGCGCAAGCTCGTGTGGCGCGCAGGGTCCGAGATGGGCCAGTGAACCGATGCCCCAGGTGCAATTTCCGTTTCTCGGAGCATCGTTGTAGTAATGCATGACCACGCCTTCGTTAAAGCGTAGCGCGACATAACCCGCTTCGCTCATGTGAAGGTTGGAGTTCGCGTTCGGCATGTTTTATGTCTCCAGACAGCCGCTGAGGATATCAGGCAGCCTACCCGAGGCGACAACCTATCCGAATTGGCAGGTAGTGTTGGAGCAGGCTCTAGGTTCTATGCAGAGCCGACGCTAGCCGGAAAGCCGGAAGTCCTGGTGCGGATCTTTTTATTTCCCCAGATTCAACAACACTCCCTTCGGTCCGCGGCCGTTACTTCATCGCGTCGCGGCGTCTAGACTGACTTCGTCCGGTGCAGCGAGAGTCGTTCGGTGCATCCGGATCTGTCAATCTTCGGAGGATGTTTCATCATGAAGTCGCTCATCAAGGCTGTCGTCATCGTTACTTCTTTTGCCGCCTCGGCGACAGTCTTTGCGCAATCGAATTCACACGTCACGCGCGCCCAGGTTCGCGCGGAACTCATTCAACTCCAGCAAGCCGGCTATCACGTCGGCGACGGCGATCAGGCACATTACCCCGATGCCATTCAAGCCGCCGAAGCTCGCGTTGCCGCACGCACCGACAATCGCGATGCGACCGGCTACGGCGGTGTCGCCGCGGGCTCGTCCCAAACCGGACGGCCAGCCGTGTCTCCCGTCGACTGGAATGCGATGTACGGGCATTGAGCCCGCCGCGCTTTTTTGCGCCCATCGAGCATTTGGAAAGGACTCTTACGGCAGCACGTATATATCGATTCAGTCGTGGTCGTTAAAGTGGTCGAACTCGCACGGTTTCCGGTGTGCGAGCGAGAGAGTTGGCCCCGGCTGGAAACAGCCGGGGTTTTTTTATGGCGCTAACGCGTACCCGCGCCCGCCAGTGCGGCGCTCGAGGGCGTGGGTTTTCACTCGCGCGTGCCTCGCGTAGAATTCGGGCCATGCGACAGGTATGGCGGCCCGCGCTTCACGCGAAATAGCGGCAAGACGGTCCCGGCATGCATTTGACGATCGCGATCAACAGCATAGGGATGTCATGCAGGAAATCATCGAAGGATTCATCCGGTTTCAGCGCGAGGTCTATCCGCAACAAATCGCGTTGTTCAAGCGGCTGTCGACCGCGCAAAGTCCCAGCACGTTGTTCGTGACGTGCTCCGATAGCCGCGTCGTGCCGGAGTTGCTCACGCAAGCCGAACCCGGCGCGTTGTTCGTGATCCGCAACGCGGGCAACATCGTGCCGTCGTATGGGCCGGAGCCGGGCGGCGTGTCGGCTACCGTCGAATACGCGGTGGCAGTGCTGGGCGTGCGCGATATCGTCATTTGCGGTCACTCCGATTGCGGTGCGATGACCGCCATCACCAAATGCACGAATCTCGAACATCTGCCGGCCGTCGCGAGCTGGCTGCGTCACGCCGATGCCGCCAAAGCCATCAACCAGTCGCGCGCCTATCATTCGGATCGCGAGCGGCTCGATGCGATGGTCAAACAGAACGTCGTCGCGCAACTCGCGAACATCCGTACGCATCCGTCCGTGGCGGTGGGGCTGTCGAATAAGACGCTGCAGCTTCACGGCTGGTTCTTCGATATCGAAAGCGGCGGCATGCTCGCGCTCGACGGACGCACCGGCGAATTCCTGCCGTTGCTCGACAATCCCGAGATTTACGCGGTCGGATAGCGTCAGCCACGCGTACTTCGATTGAGACGTCGGGCATCGATCTTCGTCAAGACACGTTCACCGAGTCGGTCAGGACTATCTGGCTGACGGCAAGCCCGTGCAGATGCTAATCAAGCTATCTCGCCGCATTCGAAACAAGATCCGCGCAGAACTTCTGGATAGGGCCCAGCATGGGTGCGTTCGTACGCCCATCGAGCGTAATGAACGCATACCGTGCCGCTGCTTCGCGCGGCAACTTGAAGTCTAGCGCTACTATCTGGCCGCTGTAGCCGGGTCGCACAGTCGAAAGCAAACCAAAAAAAATCGCATCGGTCGACAAGACGACTTCCAGCAGAGCCGGTACCGATTCCGAAGACGCCCGAACGAATCGCGAAGGATGCGCAATCGGACCAAATCGATGAACAAGTATTGCCGAGATCTCGTCGGTAACCTTGGTTGAGACGATGGGATATTCGACGAGATCCTGAAAAGTAAGGCGCTTGCGTTTCGCGAGCGGATGATCGTGCCGACTCATGAATCCCGATCGCGCCGTGCCCAAAAGTTCGATGTGAAGATCCGGTTGTGGAGCAATCGTTCGCGAATGGACTAGCAATGCGTCGAGCGCACGCTCGCGCAGCAATGCCACCTGTGTCTCGGGACTATTCGTCGAGAGATGCAGATGAACCCGTGGGTACTGAGTCAATACATAGGACATCAACGGTGCGGTGAACGTCGCCGCCGGTGCCGATCCCAAACCGAGCCGGATCGTGCCGCTGTCCCGTTGGGTCATGAGTTGCACGCTGTGTTTCAGGTCGATCGCATCCGCGACGATTTTGCTCGCCTTCTCCGCGACAAGCACACCAAATTGCGTGACCTCGTTGCGCTTGCCGACACGGTCAATCAAGCGGATTCCCAACTCCTCCTCCAGTGTCTGAACGCTGCGGCTTAGCGCCGGCTGCGTGAGATGCAGCGTTTCCGATGCCTTTCTGAACGAGCCGGTTTTGACCAATGCAAGAAAGTGCTCTAAATGGCGCAAGTTCATTGAAGCCTCTCAAAAGTTAGGCGCTGAATCTGTTGGGAAGGGGCATTGACTGATCACCGAATGTAATTGTATCGAGAAAATTAATGCATTGGACGCATCGATTTTGGCTTCATACGATCGCTATCAATGCTTCCCAGCCAGGCTTGCCGCAGCACTCGTCGAGGGCAACCCGTCATCGCGAAACCAACTCACTTAAAAAAATCATGGAGGACGACATGACAATCTTTCGTTTTAGAACACCTATCTTTGCGCTGATCCTGGCCGGGTTGACGGCTTGTGGGGGAGGTATCGATCAAGGCGCGGATGCCGCCAATCCGCTCGTCGTCAAAACCGCGCAGGGCACGGTCTCTGGTATTAAGAATGGGGACGTGATTTCCTTTCTCGGGATGCCTTACGCACAGGCTCCGGTGGGATCGCTGCGCTGGCGTCCCACGCAGGCCCCGAGCGTGCGCACTACGACATTCAATGCCACGGCCTACGGGAAGGCATGTCCGCAAACCACCGTGAACAACAACATAGCGGCGGCGGATATGTCGGAGGATTGCCTGTTCATTAATGTGCAGAAACCCGCGTCTGCTTCGGCCACCGGCAAGCTGCCGGTTATTGTTTATATCCACGGCGGCGCTTTTACGCTGGGCTCCGGCGCACAGGTTGACGGCAGTACGATCGCCACCACCGGCAATATCATCTACGTGTCGTTCAACTATCGGCTGGGCGCGTTGGGGTATCTCGCGAACACGGCGCTTCACGCAAGCACTCAGGATAGTAATCTGGGTAACTTCGCGGTCATGGATCAGCAGGCTGCGCTGCGCTGGGTCCAGCAGAACATCGGTGCGTTTGGTGGCGATCCGGGCAACGTGACGGTGTGGGGGCTCTCGGCGGGCTCGACGTCGACCTTCACTCTGCTGGAATCGCCTCTTTCCAAGGGGCTGTTCGCCAAGGCAGCCATGGAAAGCGGCGCGGGAGGGCCCTACTCGAATTTGAGTCCCGCTGCTGCTGAGGCGCAAGGTGGGCTTCTTGTGACAGCGCTTGGATGCGATCAGTCAAGTGACGTTGCTGCCTGTCTTCGCAGCCAGTCGGCGGATGCTCTCGTTGCGGCTCAGGGATCAAGCAGGTGGCGTCCGACCGTGGACGGTAGCGTTGTCACTCAAGTGCCTGCCGATGCCTTTGCTGCCGGGACGTTCAATCAGGTGCCGGTGATGATCGGCGGCGTCTACGATGAAGGCACGATCTTCGTGCCGACCAATTTGACCGCGGCGCAATATGCACCGGCGATCGAGTCGCTTGCGCCGGCCGGATTCGACACCACCGGCATCCTCTCGGCTTATCCGCTTTCAAGCTACGCGGTGCCGTCGCAAGGCTATGCCCGCGCCATGGGTGACGCGATCTATTCGTGCAGCAACAGGTCCCGCAGAGACGACCTTTCGTCATGGGTACCCGTGTATGGATGGGAATACACGGACCCGTCCCTTTCGTTCCCCACCAATCCAACGGCTTTCTACCTTGGAACTTCCCATGGGTCGGATGCGCTGTTCTGGTTCGGGCCGACGGATGCTCCAACGATCAACCCGGTGACTGGCATTGCAGGTGCGATTCCGGTGCCGGCCATGCAGGCGCTCGGCGCGCAGATGAAGAAATACCTGATCAACTTCGTGCGCGTGGGTGATCCGAACGGTAGCGTGGCCGACCCGTCCCTACCGCAATGGCCGCGTTATACGGGGCCGAATAACCGTGCGGTGCTCGAGTTGACCACACCGTCGATCACCATGGCCACGACCTTCGATACTGACCACAAATGCAACACCGTGTGGGGTAAAGGCGTGTTCCCGGAGACCTATTGACGGACCTGACCGGAGGGTGAAGCGCCGGCTCACCCGGCGCTTCACCCTCCACTGGACGCCTCGCTCCAGTGCAACTTGATATCTCTGCGCAGATTCGTCTGGTCCAACAGAGGTCGCACATTGCACCTATAACCCTTGAAAATGGGAGAGACACATGATTGACCAGCTAACCCTTCACGCGACTGCAGGCCCCGCGCGACCATCCCGCTCAAAATTGCTGGTTGCGACGACGATCGGCAACGCGCTCGAGTTTTTCGATTTCACCGTGTACGGTTTCTTTTCGATCGTCATCGGTCATCAATTCTTTTCGACGCTTAGTTCGTACGGTCAATTGATGGCATCGGTGGCGACGTTCGGGCTCGGCTTTGTGATGCGCCCTGTGGGCGGCATTCTCATTGGCATGTATGCGGACCGGGCGGGGCGCCGGGCCGCGATGATGCTTACGCTGTCGTTGATGACGGTTGGGGTTTGCATGGCCGGGCTCGCCCCGACCTATGCGCAGGTGGGCATTGCCGCTCCGATCATCATGGTGCTCGCGCGCTTCATTCAGGGATTTTCCGCCGGCGGCGAGGTCGGTGCTTCCACGACTTTGCTGCTCGAACAGGCACCGCCCGGGTCCCGTGGCTGGTTCACGAGCTGGCAACTCGCCAGTCAGGGGATGGGAGTTGCGGCCGGCGCGGCATCGGCCTCGGTGCTCTCGTATGTGCTTTCGCACGACGCGCTGTATGCATGGGGATGGCGGCTGCCGTTTCTCTTCGGTGCGGCCATTCTTCCGATCGGCATCATTATCCGCAGTCAGATCAGCGCGTTCGAAGACGAATCGGTTCGTGCGGAGAATCGGGCGGCCGAGCACTCGCCGATTGCAAGACTGCTGCGCGATCATCGCCGCAACTTCGGTGCAGGTGTTCTGCTTTTGATGGGCGGTGTGGTCATGAATTACACCGTGCTCTTTTTCATCCCGACTTATGCCATCCACGAACTCAAGCTCGATGAGTCCGCTTCGTATGCGTGCGCTATAGCGTCTGGGCTCACGATTGCGATTCTGTCGCCGATCGCGGGCAAGATTGCCGACGCGTTCGGACGAACCGTTCCGATCGTGCTGGGCCGGCTGGTTTTGATCGTCATGCTTTATCCCGCGTATGCATGGCTCAGCAGTGAGCCGAGCATCTTCCGTCTGTTCGCGGTGATTGTCGGTTTGACGATACCGTTCACGCTGCAAGGCAGTCCGTCGATTACGCTCATCCCGGAGATGTTTCCGCGTGCTATCCGTGCGACGGCGACAGGGACTGTGTATAGCTTCGGCGTTGCAATATTCGGAGGGCTCACGCAACTGGTTGCGGTCTGGTTGATTCATTCGACAGGAAACAGGCTGGCCCCGGCGATTGCGACCACGCTGTGTGTCGTGATTTCGAGCCTGTCGCTTTTGATGATCAGGCGTACCGAGGATTGATGCGAAAACGGCGTGATTGAAAGCTCTTCCACTATCAGAGGTCCTCTGATGGACAGCAGGTTTTTATATCCAGGAGAAGCTCGCAGCATCTTCGCATTGCCCTGGATTTTTTGTTCTCTCGCAGTAAATTTAACGATACCGGAATATCAATGACCAGTCAGACCATCATCGATCACCTGGCCTCACGTCAGGACGAGACCCTCGAATGGCTCAAGTCTTTCCTGCGCATACCCAGTGTCAGCGCAGACGTTGCATTCGCTCCGGCGATGCAGGAGGCGCGTAATTTCCTGATCGATCGTCTTGAGGAAATGGGACTCGACAATGTTCAATTGCTCGAGGGCGGTGGGGAACCCGCGGTGTTCGGCGAATGGTGCGGGGCGCCGGGCAAACCGACGTTGATGATCTATGGTCACTACGACGTGCAGCCGGCGGATCCCGTCGAACAATGGCGCACGCCGCCTTTCGAGCCCACTATCGTCGACGGCCGGATCTATGGGCGTGGTACGTCCGATGTCAAAGGGTCCACTACGATTGCTCTTGAAGTCATTGCTGCGTTTCTCGCGGTGCGTGGCGCCTGTCCGGTGAATATCAAGGTCTTTCTCGAGGGAGAGGAGGAGACGGGAAGCCGCACTCTTCGAACCATTGCGGAAATTCATCGGGATCTGTTGAAGGCGGATGCGGTACTTTCCGCGGACGGCGGACGCGCCAGTGCGACAGTTCCCACCATTAATACGGGCGCGAGAGGCGTGACGAATCTGGAAGTGCGATTGCGAACCGCGGACAAGGATCTTCACTCCGGTCGTTATGGCGGCTGTGTGCGCAACGCGCTCCACGAAATGGCGCGGCTCGTGTCGTCATTGCACGATTCGGAAGGTCGCGTGGCAGTAGAGGGCTTCTTTGACGGCTCCATACCGCCGACCGATCGTCAACGAGCGGACACCGCCGCGTTTCCTTATGACGAAGCCGCATTCTTTTCCGATGTCGGAGGTGCTTCCTACGGCGAGCCGGGCTATTCCGCGCGTGAACGGGTCACGTTGCGGCCGGCGATTGACGTGAACGGCCTGTATGGCGGCTATACCGGATTCGGCGGGAAGACTATCGTGCCCTGTGAGGCGACCGCAAAGATTTCCGCGCGTGTGGTCAGCGGACAAGACCCGCGGTCGGTGCTGGACGCGGTGCTGAGCCATCTGAAAAAGCAATGCCCCGCAGATTGCGCTCTGGAAGTCGTGGCGATGACCGACGGAGCGCCTGCGTCGACGCTCGCACCGGATCATCCTCTGGTGCTCGCGGCGCAGACGGTGCTCAAGCAGGTTACGGGGAGCGATGCCGTTCATGTGCGATTGGGCGCATCGGTGCCGGTAACTTCGATCTTCAAGGAGACTTTGGGTATCGATACGCTGATGTTCGGTTACAACCTTCCCGATGAAGACGTGCATGCGCCCAATGAGTTCTTCAGAGTGAAGTCGATCGAAGAAGGGGCGCGCGGATGGACGCTTTTACTCGAGGAACTCGCGAACTACGCTCCGTCTTTATTCGCTCGCCGATAGTCCAGGCCACGACGCTAAGCAGCAAAACAACGAAACGCCAGGCTGATACGCGGCTCGTTCACGTCCTGCACCCTGCGTCGAACCAATCTCGCGCTACTTGCCGGAATCGCCTCCGGCAAGTAGCGAATGCCGCCTTCAGCGTCATGAACGAGTGCCAGCGGTTCGAGGGCAAATAAAGCTTCCTGATACGCCATCATCCTGACCTTCGGGTAGCGACAGCCAATGCGAACATTGCGACTGTCCGGGACAAATCATTGTGCTGTGTTTTTATACAGTGGTTTGTGCCCCCTCGAATAGCGTTGTTCGAAAAGACGTAGGACTGCGCCGGCAGCTTTCATTAGTAAGTTTTCAGGGCCACCAGGCATAATTGGGTTTCCGCTTAATTGCGCGCTCATTCGTGCCAATTGCCGCGCGCACCTCGCTTTGCGCGCTTTCCTGGAAACTTCATGCCGCCCATTACCGCCGTCCGGCACTCGGCCGCGCCACCACGCAGCATCGCGCTGATTCTCGCGTCGATGTTCTGCTTCGCTGTCGTCGACGCACTCGCGAAATCGGTTGCGCTCGACTATCCGCCTAACGAAGTCACGTTTTTCAGAATGCTGTTCGGCTTGCTCCCGGCGCTGGCGGTTTGCCTGCACGGCAAACCATTGCGGCAGCGGATCAGGCAAATGGATTGGCGCGGCCAAAGCATTCGTGCGCTGACGCTGCTCGGCGCGTCGGGGCTTTTTTTCGCGGGCTTGCCCTACATGCCGCTCGGTGAAGCCGTGTCGATCGTCTACTCGGAGACCTTGCTGGTGATCGTCCTTGCGCCGCTGCTGCTGAAGGAGACGCTCAAGCCGCGCGATGCGCTGGCCGCGGCCTTCGGCTTTGTCGGCGTATTGCTGGTGGTGCGTCCGGACCAGGCGCACGCAAGCAATACGCAGGCGTGGATCGGGCCGGTGCTGCTGATCGGCAGCGCGTTTTTCGGCGCGTTGTCGATCATCCAGATCAAGCGGATTCGCGCTACCGACGATTCCAGCACGACAGTGCTGTTCTTCACGACAGTCGGTACGCTCGTCACCGGCGCCTCGCTGTTTTTCGCATGGCATGCCCCGTCGTCCGAAGCGCTTGTCATCATGGCTTTGCTCGGTGTGTTCGCCACCGCGGGGCAATTGCTGATGACGATGGCGTTTCGCGAAGGCGACGCCGGTGCACTGGCGCCGTATAACTACACGAGCATCGTGTGGGCGGCGTTGTTCGGCTACATTGCGTGGGGCGAGACGATCGGCGCGGTGGCGCTCGTCGGCATCGCGTTGATCGTCGGCAGTTCGATTGCCGTGGCAATGCGCGGAAAGCAGCCCGAGGGGCCGCTGGTATAAACGCTTCAGCGCTGTGTCGATCGCGCGATTGATTCGGAACCCGAATAATCGTCATAAGAGAAGGGCGGCGCGAGTCTGGCATTTTCGGACATGAAGCCATGCCCGATCGGACGATTTGGAGTCAGGTGCATCCGCTGCCCGCGCGAACTCGTAGCTGCTTTTTGACCGGCCCAAACTCGCGGTCGTTGTGGCGCGATCCATCGATCGATGCGCCGCCAACCCTCTGACGATTCCGGGCACGCCAGCAAATTCTGAGGAATGCGCGTGTTCACGCTGTGGGAGGGGACGTCTCATGCATCACGAAGCGAGGAAGGTGGTCTTTACGGGCTTCATTGTCGGCGCGCTGGCCGTGGCGGCTTATGTCGCGCAGTCGGATAAGCGGTGGTTGTCGGCGGATGACAACGGGTTGGAGCGCGGCGATGTGTCGGTTCATCACACGCGCGGCGACACGATCACGGGTGCGGTGAGTTCGGCGCCTGTCGTTACGCACCACGATTCGGGCGACACGTTGCAGGCGGCGCGCAATAGCTTGCAGCGCAACGATCTGGCGGCCGCGCAAGCGCAACTGGATGCAATGCGTTCGGTTCACAGCAACGACGTGCAGGTGCAGGCGTTGCAGCAGGAAGTCACGGCACGCGCCGGCGCGGCGCAGCATCCGGCAGCGGCTGTTGCAGCGGCCAGGTCCGCGCGACGTGGGCCGACTGCAGTGATCGCAGAAAAAGCAACGTCGACGCAGAAGGTGCTGCGATCTTCGTCATTGGCAACGCGCGAGCCTGCGAACAGTGCATTGGCCTCCGCGAGCAGCCAGCGCGATCCGATCGCCGCGTTTGCGGACGCAAGTCCGTCGGGCGAGCAGGACGGTGCGGCGAAGGCGGCGAGTACGCCATCGTCCGGATCGGCCACGCTGAAAGTGGTGTCACGCGTAAGCGGTGTATCGGACGCCGCGCCCGTCGCGCAAACGCCGCCGTCACGCACACAAACCGAACTTACCGCGCAAGCCGCGGCGCCGCCGTCCGCTCAGGCGGCGCCGCCAATCGCGCCACTCGAAACGTCGAGCGGCACTGTGGTGAAGACGGATGGCGGTCCGAAAACGCGCGAACAGGTGCGCGCCGAGATAGTCCGTGCACGCAACGACGGCAGTCTGCCGGCGTTCGGCAACCCGGACCCGGCCGGCCCTGGCGGCGCGCCGAGTCTCGCCATTGCGCCGCGGCCTTGATCCGCAGGCGCATGACGCCTAAAGCGTAACGCACCGCACGCATTGGCAGACAGCAACAAGGTTTGTCGATCGCAACCTTTACCGCAATGACGCGGCAAGCTTCGTGAAGGTGGGCTCGTCGGTGCGATCGAACGCGAGCGGCGTGACCGAGACACGGCCTGACTTCACCACGGAGGTCTCGCTGTCGGGTTCGTTCTCACGCGGGCCGCGTTCGAAGCGCAGCCAGTGATACTCGAGGCCGCGCGGGTCCACCTGCGGCAGCACCTCGATGCCCGTCACCAGGCCGACACCTTGCCGCGTCGGCGTCAGCGGACCGGCTGCGGCCGCATCGACATCGGGGAAATTGATGTTCAGGCAGGTCGGCGCGTCGTGCTCGATCGCGAGCAACTGCCTGATCACGCCGGGCGCGAGCGTGCGTGCGGTGTCCCAGCGCACGTTGTTGCGGTCGCTGAAGGTCTGGCTCAACGCGAACGCGGGCAGGCCGAGCAGCAGGCCCGTCATCGCCGCGCCCACGGTGCCGGAGAACATGGTCTCGACACCGAGATTGCCGCCGCGATTGACGCCGGACAGAATCAGCGTAGGCGGCGTTTCACGCATCAGATGACGCACGCCCATCACGACGCAGTCGCCCGGCGTCCCCACCACGCCGAAGCGCCGCTCGCCCTGGCGGCTCACGCGCAGCGGCGAATGCAGGCTGATCGAATGCGACGTACCGCTCTGGTCGTGCTCGGGCGCGACCACCCAGACCTCGTGCGCGAGCTCGGCGGCAACGGCTTCGAGCACGGCGAGGCCGGGCGCGTCGATACCGTCGTCGTTCGTCAACAGCACGCGCGGCACTTTGGATTCATAGGCTGGCATCGCAGCTTTCTCCTCTCGATGGATAAGGAAACGGAAGCCGCATTATCCGGCGATTGGCAGGCGTGTGGTTCGAACCCGGCGACCAGATCGCCTGGCATCGAAGTCTCGATGATCTCGTGAGACCGCGCGCATTCTTTATTGCGTTTGATACTGGAAATCGGTTTTAATTATTTGCGATATTTATCATAAATTGGATGATTGATCGTATTAAATATTGCGATTAAATTCCTCCGGAAATTTTATGAAACATGAATTGGATTAATTCGAGAATCTGGAAGGATTCCCGCGATGGGCATGAAGTAAGGCGCGGATAGGTAATGAAATTATCTGGAATAATAAATCCTTTTACGTCGCAAAAACACAACGCTGTAATTAACTGAAAAACAGATTTTCACTTTGTCGGATATTCTCGGCCGCTCGATAGCACTCGCTATTCGAATTAGGAGATATCTGAATGAAAAAACTTGTACTGTCGAGCCTCTCGCTCGTTCTGTTCGGCGCCGCAGGCGTCGCCCACGCACAAAGCTCGGTCACGCTGTACGGGCTGATCGACACCGGCCTGAGCTACACCAGCAATTCCAGCGGCAGCAGCAATTACCAGCAAGCGAGCGGCCTGCTCAATGGCGACCGTTTCGGCCTGCGCGGTTCGGAGGATCTGGGTGGCGGTCTGAAGGCGATCTTCGTGCTGGAAAACGGCTTCAATCTGTCGACCGGCAAGCTCGGCCAGAACGGGCTCGAATTCGGTCGCCAGGCGTTCGTCGGCCTGTCCAGCGACCAGTACGGCGCGCTCACGCTGGGTCGCCAGTACGACAGCGTCGTCGACTATCTGGGTCCGCTCTCGCTGAACGGCACGCAATACGGCGGCACGCTCGCGGCGCATCCGTTCGACAACGACAACCTGAACAACTCCGTGCGCATCAACAACTCGGTCAAGTTCCAGAGCGTCGATTACGCGGGCCTCAAATTCGGCGCGCTGTACGGCTTCTCGAACGCGGCCGGCAGTTTCGCGAACAGCCGCGCATATAGCGTGGGCGGTTCTTACGAGTTCGGCGGACTCAAGGTCGCCGCGGGCTATCTGCAGTTGAACGGCACCGGCTCCGCCACTAACTCGGGCGGCGCGGTGCCGACCGGCGACTCCACGTTCAACGCGGGCAGTCAGCGTACGTACGGCGCGGGCGTCAACTATGCGTTCGGCGCGGCGAACGTCGGGCTGGTGGTCACGCAAACGCAACTGAGCAGTGCTACGTCGATCAGCTCGGGCGCATCGGGTCAGACGAACGGTCTTGTGCTGACGAGTGGCAGCGCCCGCTTCACCAACTATGAAGTGAACGCGCGTTATGCGTTGACGCCCGCGTGGACGTTGTCGGGCGCCTACACGTACACCGACGCGAGTCTCGACGGCGTCAGTCCGAAGTACCAGCAGATCACGCTGCAGACCGACTACGCGTTGTCGAAGCGTACCGACGTGTACTTCGAAGCAGCTTTCCAGCACGTCGGCAGTACGGGTAGCTCGGGCATTACGGCTGACATCGTCGGCGTGAGCGCTTCGTCGACCGATTCGCAAGTGGTGGGGACGGTGGGGATTCGTCACCGGTTTTAAGCGGGTTTTCCGGCTGGCGTGACGGAAGATCCCGTCACGCCGGATGACCTGTGGCGAAGGTCGGGTTTCGTGTGGAGCAGGGCCAGGCCCGAAGTCGCGTCAGCCGGATCTTCTGTACCATGCACGTGACGTCGTACCCGTTCACCGCATGGCGGCCGCGTCACGCCGCGCACGTTATCCCCCCATCACCCAAGGCAAACACCCATGCAAACCAAGCCGTTCCAGATTGCCGTCCCGGATGCCGATATCCACGACCTGCGTCGGCGCATCAAGGCGACGCGCTGGGCGCCGGCCACGCTGTCGCCGGCCTGGCAGCAGGGTATCGAAACAGCCTGGCTGCGCGAACTCGCGGCCCACTGGGCCGATCGTTTCGATTGGCGCGCGGCCGAGCGCGGGCTGAACCGTCAGCCGCAGTTTCTCGCCGACATCGACGGCCAGCGCGTGCATTACGTGCACCGGCGCGGCATGGGTCCCGCGCCTTACCCGATCGTGATCACGCACGGCTGGCCGGGGTCGTTCTTCGAATTCCACGCGCTCGTCGACCTGCTATGCGATCCGGCTGCTTCCGGCGGCGACCCGGCCGATGCGTTCGATGTCGTGGTGCCGTCGCTGCCCGGTTTCGCGTTTTCACAAGCGCCTGCTCAAGGCGGAACGTCGGCATTTCAGGTCGCGGATTTATGGGCTTCGCTGATGCGCGGCCTCGGCTACGAACGGTTCGGCGCGCAAGGCGGCGATCTCGGCGCAGGGGTGTCGGTGGCGCTCGCGGCGCGTCATGCCGACGTGGTCGATGGCATTCACCTCAACTTCCTGCCGAGTTCGTACGAGCCGGCCACCGGCGCCGCGCAAAGTCCGCTCACGTCCGCCGAAGCAAACTATCTGCGCGAAAAGAACGAATGGGTCGCACTGGAAGGCGGCTACGCCCACATGCACGCGACGAAGCCGCTGACGCTCGCCGCTTCGCTGAACGATTCGCCGATCGGACTGGCTGCGTGGATCGCCGAAAAATTCCGCGCGTGGAGCGATTGCGGCGGCGACATCGAGCGCGTGTTCCCGAAAGACGAATTGCTGACCAACATCTCGCTCTACTGGCACACGCAGAGCATCGGCTCCTCGATCCAGATGTACTGGGAAAACCGGCTGCAACCGATGCGCTTCGCCGAAGGGCAACGCGTGCTGCCGCCGGTGGGCTTCGCTCATTTCCCGAAGGAGATCAATCATCCGCCGCGCTCGTGGCTCGAGCGCACCTTCGACGTCGTGCAATGGACCGACATGCCCGGGGGCGGACACTTTGCCGCACTGGAGAAGCCCACGCTGCTGGCCGCCGAGATTCGCCGGTTTTTCCGCGCGTTGCGGCCTTAGCGGCGGCGCGGTTCGAACCGCACCTGCGCTTCGAGCTGCTCCCGCGTATCGCGTTCGTGAAAACATCGAACGTGATGCCGATCATCAAATATCGTCAGGCGCCGAGCGGGCAAACGCGCGGGCGCGTATGATCGGCGGCTCACTGCGGATGAGGGCGCCGACACTACGCGTTTGGCGTAGGCCCGCGAGGAGAAGCAAAAATAATGCAGAACATCCAGGCCTCGACGCGGCGCGTCGTCTATTTCACGCGCGACCCCTTACCGGAACTGCTGACGTCTTTTCAGGCGCGCGACTGGACGGTCGAGGTCGTCGATTCGGTGCGCGACGTGCAACACGCGGTTCAGGACGGCTCGCTGGCCGCAGGCCTGATCGACCTGTCGAGCGTGTTCCACACTCGCGAGCTCGCGGCGATCGAAGCCTGCCTCGCGCTGCCGCACCTCGGCTGGGTGGCGATGGCCGGCGCGGCGGAGCTCGACCATGCGGCCATCCGCCGGCTCGTGCGCGACTATTGTTTCGATTACGTGACGCTGCCGGCGGATAACGTCAGGATCGTCGACACGGTCGGCCATGCATGCGGGATGATCCAGCTCGGCGTGCCCGCGCCGCTCGACACGTCGAGCGCCGAAGACAACATGGTCGGCAGTTCTGAATCCATGCTCGCGTTGTTCCGCTCGATACGCAAAGTCGCGGCCACCGATGCGCCGGTGTTCATCTCCGGTGAATCCGGCACGGGCAAGGAGCTCACGGCCGCGGCGATCCACGCGCGCTCGCCACGCCGCAATGCGCCGTTCGTCGCGATCAACTGCGGTGCGATTCCACCGCATCTGCTGCAATCCGAGTTGTTCGGCTATGAGCGCGGCGCCTTTACCGGCGCGAATCAGCGCCGGATCGGCCGGGTGGAGGCCGCGAACGGCGGCACGCTGTTTCTCGATGAAATCGGCGACCTGCCGCTCGAGAGCCAGGCGAGCCTGTTGCGCTTTCTGCAGGAAAGCACGATCGACCGCCTCGGCGGCAACAATGCGATCGACGTCGATGTGCGCATCATTTCGGCCACTCACGTCGATATCGATACGGCCATCGACGAGGGACGCTTTCGTGCGGACCTGTACCACCGTTTGTGCGTGCTGAGAATCGACGAGCCGCCGCTGCGCGCGCGCGGCAAGGACATCGAACTGCTCGCGCTGCACACGCTGGAGCGTTTCCGCAAGGATGCGAGCCGCCGCCTATACGGATTTTCTGCCGAAGCGATCGCGGCGCTTCATCGCTACGAATGGCCGGGCAACGTACGCGAATTGATCAACCGGGTGCGGCGCGCGATGGTGATGTCGGAAGGGCGCACGATCACCGCGGAAGATCTCGAACTCGCGGGCTACGTCGCCATGGTTCCGATCACCCTCGCGCAGGCACGCGAAACGGCCGAACGGCAGGCGATCGAACTGGCGCTGCTGCGTCACCGCGGACGCTCCGGCGACGCCGCGCGCGAGCTCGGCGTGTCGCGCACGACGCTGTACCGGCTGCTCGGCGCGCATGGCGTGCGCTACGGCAATGACAGCGAGACAGGAAGCTGAGGTAACTTCTTCGCTAGCCCCCATCAAAATCGCCGCGAAGGATACGTAACTTCGACCGGCGGCGAAGCGGCGGACCGCAGCCGCGTTGCGTCTCGCTGAGTTTTGGCGGAAAGGCAATACATAGACGTGAAACGATAGGGCATCACTGATATCTGCGCCCCGGCTCATCCGACTCCATCGCCGCAGATCAGCTCACGAGTTTCGTGCGCCGCGCCATCCATTGCGCGAGCCGCAACTCATCGCATCACGCAGGAACGCCCAGATCCGTCCCCAGACAGTCAGGACAGCACCAGCCAGGAGCGAACCGTTTCTGATGCCTGCTGAGGAGCAATGTGAAGCTTTTCCCTTGTACGCTGGTTTATGTCGACGCCGACGCGAATCCGGGTGCGAACTCGACGAATCGCGACCCGCTCTCGTATGTGAATCAGGCGATCTGCCTGAACAACAGCTTGCGGCGGGTCGGCATGCCGACGCTGACCATCATGACCAACGCGCCGGTGCTCGTCGCGGGACGGCTCGCGAGTATTGCACCTGAGAAGCGGCCGGCGCTGACGACGCTGACCGCAACGATCGACTTGCCCAAAGAAACGCCGTTCTACGCCGCGCATTTCAAGCTCGCGCTGATGGATCAACTCGCCGCGACATTGCCCGCGGACACGATGCTGTTGCTGCTCGATGCCGACATGGTGGCGATGCTGCCGCTCGATCGCGATCTGATCGAGCGATGTGCGCTGGCCGGGATCGGCGCATTCGACATTTCCGATCAGGTGTTCCCTGCGTATGGAAGCGAGCGCGTGGTCGCGGATCTGGAAATCGTCGCGAATCGCAGGCTGAGAAATCCGCGCTGGTACGGCGGGGAGTTTTTGCTGGCCACACCCGCGGCGCTGCGGCGGCTCGTGCCGCGCGCGCGGGCCAGTTACGCGAGCTATCTGCGCGAGAGCCCGCGCTTGCGGCATCACGGCGACGAAGCGTTTGTGTCCGCCGCGCTGAACGTGCTCGTCGACGAAGGGCAGAGCTTGATCGAGGTGGGCGCGTATCAGGCGGTCGGGCGGCACTGGGCCGGCAACAATTATCGCGACGTGCGCTGGTTTCGCTGCTGCTCGTTCGTCCATTTGCCGGGCGGCAAGGCGCTGCTCGAGAAAGAGGCGCGCTTCGGCGACTTCGTGCCCGAGCGATTCTGGCGACGCCTGCGGGTCGCGCATCTGCGTGGCCGGGTCCGTCATGCGCTCAAGCGGATTGCGCGCTGTCTCAGTGTCGAGCGCATCGCTACGTGGTCCGCTTGCGCGATGCGCAGCGTCAAGAGCTAGACCCTCGCGCACGCACTTTCGTTTCATGGACCGCTCCCACGCATCGAGCCAGCAGGCGTTCGCGCGGAGCGTCGACACTTCGTGTGCGGCGGTCCGCCGCCGCCGTTCATTTGATATCAATGAGCGTTGATCGCATACCGGGAAAGTTCTCCTCTCTGCTTACGCAGCGTGAGGAAGTGCAACTTTCAGCACGCGGTCACCGTATGCCACATATCCATTAGAGAGTCAGATGAGCAACCGAATTTCTTCGAAAAATGCCGCGGATTTCCATCCGGATCTAACGTTATCGAGCGGGGGAGCGCCGTCGGCACATTCCAGCGCCGGCCGAAACGCGAGCACGCCTCGCAGTGTGCCTCCGGCACTGTCGAACTTGCATCCTGCTTCGCTCAAGATGAGTGCGCGCTTTAGCCATGCGGTCGATCGGGTACAACCGCAAACGATCCAGAATTTGCGCTTGTCCGCGCAGGTCGTCGATGCAGTCGAACAGTATTTTCCGCACGGTGCAGGCAATCAATGGCCCGCGGTGGTGCACAGCGAAGGAGAAAGTTACGCACGCTTGCATCTGACCAGGGGTATGAAGAAGGAGTATGCAAAACAACATCCGGAGATGGATCGTACGTTTCGCAACGCGCGCCTTGCCGCCACGCTGCAAGGTGCAAACTGCGGCGAAATGGCCGATACCGCGTATACGTACCTGGCCGCGACAGGCGCCAATGCGCCGGTGAGCCGAGTCTCCTATCAGAACAATCACGAGTTCGTGATGCTCGGCGATCCACGGGCGAGTACCGCAGACACGGTCGTGGTCGATGCCTGGCCTCATTTTGCCGGTGCGACAACGTTGAAGAACCTGAAACTGGATCCGGCTGGGATGGTCATCAAGAAACAACGTTTCGAATCCGGTGGATCACATGAGGCGCAGCAGGCTCTCAGCGGCATTCACCCTATGACGAAGGCCGAGGTGAACCAGCGGATAGCAGCCGAGGGTTTCCCGCCCATTGGTCCTGAGCTGCTGAAGGATCTCAGCGAAAGTTTGCACGAAGCAGGGCAGAAGATGTTTGACGAGCGCACGCTCGCGAGAGATCCGTCGGTCCAATACTACGATGGCGCGAATCAGCCGACGGCCTTCGATAAAACCCCGCCCGCCCGGATGACCCGCAAGCTACAGGCGGTTGCCGACTACGAGCGGGCAGTGACACGTAATCCGCAATTGTTCGGCGACATCGACACCATCTAGTTAGCGTCGCGTAAGCCGACGCCAGTCAGAATCTCGTTTCGAAGAGAACGGTGCGGGAATAAAACCGCACCGCTCCCGGTTATGCCTGCTGAACCGCTAGCACGCGAGCGGTCGCTCCAATTGTCGGAGCATCAGCAATCTCATAGCCGGGAGACCCACCATGTCATCAAACGATTCGTTCAACCCCACCCGCCGCAACGCGCTCAAATGCCTTGCGTTCGGCGGTACGGGCACGCTCTTCATGCTCGCGGGCGGCATCCTCACGCCGCTGGATCTCGCGCTCGCCGCGCAGACCAACTCCACCGGAGCCATGCCGCTGTTCCTGCAGATCAGCGATTCCCACATCGGTTTCAACAAGGAAGCGAACCCGGATGTCGCGGGAACGCTCCGTCAGACGATCGACTTCGTCAACGCGATGCCGGTCAAACCGGCACTTACGCTTCATACAGGCGACATCACGCATCTGTCCAAAGCGTCGGAGTTCGATCTCGCGGCGCAGTTGCTGTCAGGGCTGAACATCACGGAACTTCATACGGTTCCGGGCGAACACGATGTGACCGACGGTCCCGGCACCGAGTACTTCAAACGCTTCGGACAAGCATCGGACAACAAGGGCTATTACAGCTTCGACCACAACGGTGTGCATTTCATCGCGCTCGTCAACGTGATGCATTTCAAGCCGAACGGGTTGGGTGGACTCGGCGACGAACAACTCGCGTGGCTCGAAAACGACCTGAAAGGGCGCTCGTCGAGCACGCCGATCGTTGTCTTCGCACACATGCCGATGTGGACGATCTACGAGCCCTGGGGTTGGGGGACCGGCGACGCCGGTCAGGCGATGAGCTATCTGAAGCGCTTCGGGTCGGTGACCGTGCTGAACGGCCATATTCATCAGATCGTCTCGAAGGTCGAAGGCAACATCACGTTCCACACGGCGCGCTCGACTGCCTATCCGCAACCGACCGCGGGCGACGGCCCCGGTCCCGGACCGCTCACGGTGGCCAGCGACCAGCTACCCAGAATGCTCGGCGTGACCAGCATCCAGATTGCGCAGCATCCGTTGAAGGCGACGCTCGCCGATACCACGCTCGCTTGATCTCGTGTTTGATCTCGTGATTCGAGTTCACCTAACGCTCACTTCTGGAGATGAGCCATGCAAGCCAATTCGCTTCGCCCCATGCTTCGCGCGCTGATCTGCGGCGCCACGTTTTTTGCCGTATCGGCCGGACTTTCCGTTGCGCACGCGGAGTCGCCCGGTTCCGTTACGATCAAGAACTTCATGTTCTCGCCGATGGACATCACGATCAAAGCCGGCTCGACGGTGACGTGGAAAAATCTCGATGGGGAACCCCACACCGTCGTGAACGATGCGGGCATGTTCCACTCGGCCGCGCTCGATCAGAACGACACCTATCAGTACAAGTTCGACAAACCCGGCGTCTACAAAGTGTTTTGCGGTATTCATCCGAACATGAAAGAAACAATCACGGTTCAATAGTCAGTTAATTCGTTCCGCCGTTTCATACGACCACCACGCGTTGCCGTTCGCAGCGGGCGTGTTTGTTGCATGTCGACTGCCTGCTGCCGCGCCGCTGTTTCAACGACCCGCTGCGGCGCGGGCAGCGGGCGGGAACGCCGGGTCGGCGAGGCGCGTAACGACACGCGTGTTGGCATCTTTTACATTTTTCGCTTCTTCAGTCGTCCTGTCTGAAGATTGTTTTAAGCAGTGCATCTACATGTTGTGACCGGGGCCGCGAGGGAGTTAAATTCTCCAAACGGCTTTGCGTCGATCCGCAAGCGTTCATATGAGGAAAATCTGCCCACGCGGCAGACGAAAGAATTTCAGAGAGCATGTCGATGGCCAACGAGCGTGACTTTTCACGAGGTTCTTCGGACGATCCGGAAACGGATTTTGCCGCGCGCATGCACAGCGAGATGTCATCGCCGACACGGTTCGGGCGTCTCGCGCTGTGCTTCGCGGTGGCGGGCGCGCTGACGCTCGGCGTGATGGGCACGGTCGCTTACGGGATCTGGTTCAATCAGGATCAGCGCGCGTATGCCGAAGCGATGGCGAACGCGCGGCAGGCACTCGGCACAACGGCATCTAACGGATCGGCAGTGCGGGCGACGTCGGCAAACGCAGCGCGGCCCGCATCCGGTTTCACGATGCTGTCCACGTCTACCGGTCAATCGCATACCGTGCCGGATGGCGAGCAAGGGTCGCCGCAAGCGTCGTGGGCCGGCGAGGTCAAACGGTCCGCCGCGTTGCCTGAGGTGCAGGCCAGCGCTACCGATGCCGTCGACACGGCCGCGCCGTCCTCGCCACCGGCTCGCCGCGCCACGAGTTCGGCGCAGCCCGTCGCGCAGCAGACGGCAGCGAGCCGCGCCGGTCGCGACGCACGTGTCGCGCAGCAAGAGCGGGAGCGGCGCCCGCAGACGGTGAATCCGCGTCGCAAAGGTGGTCTGTTCGCACGCATGGGGTCGTTCTTTCGTCGCGTAACCTACCGCCAGCATGGCAACTCAGGCCAGCAAGACCTCTACTCCCACCCCTGAGCCGTCGGGTGCCGCACGCGCGATGTCGGCGCGCGGTTTCGCGACACGGCTGAGGCTCGGGCCGGCGATGCTCGCGGGCGCGTCGCTGCTGTGCCTCGTGATCGGCCTGCTTTACGTGGCTGCGCAAATCAGGACGATCTTCTCCGACCAGTTGAAACAGGAATATGCGGGGCTGGTGCTGGACACGGCCGATCGCGCGCAAAGCGCGTGTGATCAGGCGAGTGTGTGGCAACGTCTGCCTGGGGAAAGCGTGGCTCGAAAGAGGGGCTACGATGCGGCGAGCGCCGAACTTGCGCGTCATCTGAAGTCGCTTGCCGCGTTGATCGATGCGAGTCCTTTTGTCGTGCCGGGTGCGCCGCCGGGCGTGCTGAACGCCAATACCGATCTCGCGGGAACGGCCGCGTTGCTGAACCGCATATCGGCCGCCTGGCGAGCCCAGCGCGACGCCGACAACGCCGACGTGCGCGTGAAAATCGCGCATGTCGCCGATACGCTCATCGCGCTCGCGGCATTGGTGTTCTGCACGCTGTTCGCGGCGCTGGCGATGTACGCGAAGCGCGCGCGTTTATTGAAAGGGCAATCGAGCGCGTTCGAACACGCGGCGTTGCACGACGCGCTGACCGGTCTGCCGAACCGGCGCATGCTGCTTCACGCGCTGAAAGCAGCGGCGACGCAACCGTCGACAGGCTCGGTGCGCCGCAAAATCGCCTTACTGTATGTCGATCTCGATGGATTCAAGCAGGTCAACGATACGCTCGGCCATGGTCTCGGCGATCAATTCCTTGTCGTCGTATCGCAGTGCTTTCGTGATTCGGTGCGTAAAACCGATCTGGTTGCGCGGATCGGCGGCGATGAATTCGCGGTGCTGGTGCGCGAGTTTTCGACGCAGACCGAACTCGGCGAAATCGCGCAGCGCCTGATTGCGTGCGTGGCTCGAACGGACGAACAGTTGGGAATCGGCACGGTGCGCGCGAGTGTCGGGATCGCCAGCTTTCCCGATCTCGTCGACGATTATCAGCGGCTCGTCGCGGCAGCGGACGACGCGATGTACCAGGTCAAACGCAACGGCAAGAACGGTTACGCGTTCGTGAAGCAACCTGTTTGAACGGCGCGTGCTTTAACCCTGCGTAACCGTCGATCCAATCTTTTTCTCCGCCGCCCGGCGCGACGCTTGATCGATAACCTGAAGACGCCGGTCGTCGTCCATATGTTTCCACTCGCGGATTTCGTCGCGCGTGCGCAGGCATCCAATGCAGAAGCCCGTTGTGCTATCGAGTTTGCAGACGTCGATGCAGGGTGATTGAACGGCCATTGGTCAAACCATCGCTTCGGTAGGGTTGGGTTTCGGGTAGCGCGCGAGTATAGCTCAACGGCGTTTGCATGAGCCCGCACGCCGCGCCGGGATTCGTGTTAAAAAACCGGAACTCGCCTCCACGCAAGAGATGCTTTCCCGTGCTCCTTGCGTTCGAAAAATCATCTGCTGCGCAAGGATTCGATGTTTGGATACTCGTTGATCGGCGTTATGCGGCCCGCAAGCCGCGTCGATAGAATCGTTGCCGCATTGGCGCTGACATTGGCGGCCTGCGCGCCATTGCCGCCTGGCGTCAGTCAGGCCACGAATCAAAGCGCGGATCAACCCGCGCATCAAACCACGCCCCAGGTCACGCTTCACGGCGATGCGCCCACCGCCGCGCGTGCGGCCGACGGTCCACTCGCTGTTCCGCCCAATCTGATCGCGCTGACGCAACCGGCAGGCCAGAAACGCCTGCTCGACGCCGGCAACAAGGCGTCGTACTGGCCGCTGTCGCAGTACTTCGAAACGCAGCGCAATCAGGCTTATTGTTCGGTGGCGACCTCGGTGATGGCGCTCAACGCATTGGGCGTGCGCCGTCCCGAGTCGACGCAATACCCGGATTTTCCGTATTTCTCGCAAGAGGATTTTTTCCGCAGCGTCGACCCAAACGTGGCGAATGCTGCACGCGTGTCGCGAGAAGGGATGACGCTCGATCAACTCAGCGCGGCATTGGCCGCCTTTCCGGTCGACGTGAAAAAATTCCATGCGGCGGACCTGTCGCTCGCGCAGTTTCGCGCGTTGATCCGCGACACGACCACGCATAGCGACCGCTTCGCGCTGGTCAATTTCAGGCGCGTCGAGATCGGTGAAGTGGGCGGCGGTCACTGGTCGCCGCTGGCCGCATTCGATGCGTCGAGCGACAGCGTGTTGCTGCTCGACGTCGCGCGCTACAAATATCCGGCGGTCTGGGTGCCGATCGCTCAACTGTATGCCGGCGCGCTGGCCGTGGACAACGTGAGCGGAACGTCGCGCGGTCTCGTGATCATCGGCAAGCGCGACACCTGATCTCGACATGATCGAACGAGCGAAGCAGGTCAGTTGTTTTCGTTGCGCCATTCAGTGAGCCCCTCGCGCGCATTCAACTCGATGACCCATCTCACGCGCTGCGCGCCATCTCCGCGGCGCCCACCGCAAAGCCTTCTTCCGACCGGGCGCGCCGCGTCGCCGGCGCATTCGCCGTGCGGGCACGAGCCGGCGTCTTGCGAACCGGCGCGTCGTTCGGCATCGGACGAGCGTCGACCAGATCCGCATACAGTTCGAGATAGTTCGACGTCGACGCGGCCCAGCCGAAATCGCGGCTCATCGCATTGCGTTGCAACGCATGCCATGACGTCGGCTGCACGAACGTATCGAGCGCACGGCCGAGTGCATAGACAACGGCCTCCGCGCGCTCGCCGTCGAACAGAAAGCCCGTTGCCGTATCGATGCGCCGGCCTTCGTGCGGTGCATAGTCGACGATCGTATCGGCCAGCCCGCCGACACGCGAAGCCACCGGAATCGTGCCGTAGCGCATCGCGTAAAGCTGCGTGAGTCCGCACGGCTCGAAGCGGCTGCCGTGCAGCAGGATGTCGGCGCCGGCATGCAGCATGTGCGCCCGTTGCTCGTCATAACCGATCTGCACGCCGACGCGGCCCGGCCATGCCGCCGCGAGGTCCAGCAGCGCGTGTTCGAGTCCAGCCTCGCCCTGACCCAGAATCGCGAATTGCAGACGCGGATGCCGGTCCAGCAGTTCAGGCAGCGCCAGCACGACGACGTCCGCCAGTTTCTGCCCGGTCAGGCGGCTGCCGATCGCGACCAGCGGCGCGAACGGATCGCGCGTCAGGCCGAACGCCTGCTGCAATTCGCGCTTGCACGCCTGCTTGCCGGCGGTGTCGTCGACGCAATAGCGGCGCGCGATGTGCGGATCGGTCGCCGGATTCCACGTTGCCGTATCGATCCCGTTGACGATCCCGGATAGCTTGGCCGCCTGCGCCTGCAGCACGCCCTCCATCCCGTGGCCGAATTGCGGCGTGAGAATCTCGCGCGCATAACGCCGGCTGACGGTCGTCACACGATCCGCGTGAACGATGCCTGCCTTCATCATGCTGAGCGAACCGTAGAACTCAATGCTGCGTTCGTCGGAGAGCGCCGGCGCCAGCAATTCGGGCGGCACGCCGATCCAGCCACCCATCGCGAGCGGATGATTGCCCTGGAACGCGAGGTTGTGAATCGTGAACACGCTCTTTGCCGCGACGCCCGCCAGACGCAGATACAGCGGCGTGAGCCCTGCATGCCAATCGTGCGCGTGCACGATGTCGGGGCGCTTCACGCCGCGCACGCCGCGCGCCACGCGGGCGGCAGCGGCCGCGAGCGACGCGAAGCGGGTGAGGTTGTCGAGATAGTCGTGGCCTTGCGGGTCGCGATAAAGGCCTTCGCGCGCGAACAGATGGTCCATTTGCAACAGCAGCACCGGAATGCCGGTGTCGGGCATCTGCGCGCGCAGCAACCTGGCGTCGCCGCCCGGCAAGCCCGTCATGCGTGCGACCGGCGTGACACCGGCGGCACGCTCGAGCGCGGCGGGATAAGCGGGCATCAGGATCGACACGTCGACGCCGGCATCGCGCAGCGCGGCGGCGTACGCACTGACCATATCGCCGAGGCCGCCGGACTTGGCGAGCGGTAGAGCTTCGGAAGCGACCAGAAGAACATTGAGTGGCAAAGCGGCCCCCAGGCGATGGGTTTTTTTTGCACTTGCACAGTGCGATGGGATGGGCTGACGTGGGGGTTCAGCAAAGGGTGTGCCTGAGGGAGGGGAGCCATTCGTCACCCGGCGCGCGGGTTCGTGGTGCGGTGCAATGAGGGTGCTGCTATCGGCGCCACGTTGTGAACATGGGCGATATTTTCATTCGTGTGTAGATTCGACCGTCTTTAAACCGGGGTGTGCTGTGTGGCGCCAGGCCGCGCAGAACACACCCCGTCTCGAACGCAAAAAGCTAATGCACCGGCGCGTGGGTCTGCTCAGCCGGCGCGGGTTGCGTTACCGCGCTCACCGCGGCAAACACGATGATGTTCACGGCGAGCGCGAGGAAGCCGATATTGATGTCCTTCAGCGCGTCCGGCAGGAACGGCATCAGTTGTCCGACGCTCAGGTGCATCGTGGTCGTCACCGCAACCACGGCGACGCCGGCCAGAATTCCGCAGAACGCGCCTTGCTTCGTCGCCCGGTTGTGCCGGCGCAGGCTGCAAACGACCGCCGGAAACAGTTGGGTCACGAAGCTGTAGCCCATCAGCAGCAATGCGACGATCGTCTCGCCGCCGTGCAGCGTGAAGCCCACGGCCACCAGCGCGACCACCGGCACCAGAACGCGTGCAAGCGTCGCCACCGACGCATCGGACGCATTGCGATTCACCATCCCGCGATACACGTCGTTCGCGAGCAGCGTCGACGCGGACGTCAGGATCATCGAGCCGGGCACGAGCGCCGTCAGAATGCCCGCCGCGCCGATCACGCCGACGAACCACGGATCGAAGGTCTGCAACGACAGCCGGAACAGCGACAGGTCGATGTTGCCGCCGGTCAGGCCCGGCACTTTCAGCGTCGCGGCAAAGCCGACGAAGAACACGAACAGCAGAATCAGCTGATACAGCGGCAGCACGATCGCGTTGCGGCGGAAGATGCGCTCGTCCTTCGCGGTGTAGATCGAGCCGAACGTGTGCGGCCACATGAAGAAGCCGAGCGCGGTGAGCAGCACGGTCGACTGGAACCACGTGACGCTCGAACCCTTGGCCGGGAAGGTCAGGAAGCCGGGGCGCGCGGCGTCGATCGCGTGGAACATCGCACCAAGGCCGCCGTAGTAATGGATCGGCAAATAGATGCCGAGGAACAGCACGATCGCGAGGATCAGCAGATCCTTGACCACCGAATTCCACGCCGAACCCCGCACGCCGGAGACGATCACATAGGCGGTCACCACGGCGGCGCCGATCCATATGGCTGCCGTCGACGAAATCGCGCCGTACGATGCGGTCGCGACGATGATGCCGAGCCCTTTGAGTTGCAGCACCAGATACGGAATCAGCGCGGCCACGCCGACCAGCGCGACCAGCGTGCCGAGCGCCGGGCTGTCGTATTTGCGCGCGAAGAAGTGCGGTTGCGACACCAGCCGGTGGCTCTTCGCGAAGCGCCAGATCGGCGGCAGCATCCAGTAGGACAGGATGTACGCAAGCGTGCCGTACGCGAGGATGTAGTAGACCGGTGCGCCTTTGCCGTATGCAAAGCCGCTGCCGCCGAGGAACGTGAAAGTGGTGTAGATTTCGCCCGCCATCAGCAGGAATACGAACGCGGTGCCGAAGCTGCGGCCGCCCACGGTCCATTGTTCGAGACTCATGTCGTGGCCGCGCCGCGCACGCACGCCCAGATACAACGCGAACAGCGTGATTGCGGCAATGATGACGAGTGCGCTCATGAATGGGCCTCCTCGCCGTCCGCGGCGAGCTGACGGTTGGTTGGGTCCAGACGGTAGACGATCGCCATGATGATCGAACTGAGCACCACCCACGCGACGATCCAGGCCAGCACGAACGGCATGCCGAACACCAGCGGCTCGACACGATTCACAAACGGAACACCGAGCAGAATGCCGATGAACGGCAGCGCGGCAAGTACACGAAGCAACATGGGGCAACTCCTCGAACCGGTGAGTACGTCTCGTTGAAAGTGCGGCTTCGCTGGGGACTGTATGCCGGATGGTTCCAGTACGTAAAGCCAGTCAAAAAAGTGTAGGCTTTCTGAAAGTTGTGGGCGCATCTTTTTTGCGCGGGCTTGCTGCAACGCAATGCCAGGCGGGCCGTGCATCGGCACGCCGTGTTACGGTCGGCATGCCGCGACGCGATATGATCTCGCCACGCACCTGAACTACCCACACGGATCGCATATGGTCGAAAGTCTGATCTCGGACATTCTGTTTGGCTTTACCGGGCTGATCAGCATCATCAATCCAATCGGCATTGCTTTTGTTTTCCTCGATCGAACGGCCTCGCTCACCACCGAAGAGCGCACCGTGCTTGCCAGAAAAATCGCGATCAACGTGATGTGCGTGCTGCTGGTCGCATTTTTTATCGGCACGCCGATTCTGCATTTCTTCGGGATCTCGATGCAGGCCTTGCGTATCGGCGGCGGTCTCGCGGTCGCGGTGGGCGGCTGGCAGATGCTCAATGCGCCGGACACGCAACCGGCCGAGCAGCCCGCGGTCAAACGCGTGGATGCCGATAACGCGATGTCGAAGGCCTTTTTTCCGCTGACCATTCCGCTCACCACCGGGCCCGGTTCGATCGCCACCGCGATCGCGCTGACCGCGAACCGCACGCATAAGCTGTCGGAGTTCGTGCTGTCGAGCATCGCGTCGGTGGTGATTTCGGTGCTGGTGGCGGCGACCGTCTTTCTGATCTACAGCCGTGCGGTGATCTTCGCCCGCTACCTCGACGTGGAAGGCACCAAGGTCGCGATGCGCGTATCGTCGTTCCTGTTGCTGTGCATCGGCGTGCAGATCATGCTGACCGGCTTCTCCGAATTCCTGATCCCGATCGCGACCCTGCAGCCGGTGGTCAAGTAGGCCGCGGCGCCGTGCAGCGCCGGGCCTGTCATCCGTAGCCGACTGGAGAACAACTCATGTGCCGCTGGCTCGCTTATACGGGCAACCCGATTCCGCTGGAAACGGTGTTGTTCAACGCCAAGCATTCGTTGATCGATCAGAGCCTGCATTCGCGGCTCGGCCACACCACCACCAATGGCGACGGCTTCGGCATCGGCTGGTACGGGCATCCCACCGATATCCCGTTCCGCTATCGCTGCATTCAGCCGGCCTGGAGCGACCGCAATCTGCGCGAAGCCGCACGCGCGATCCATGCGCCGATGTTCGTCGCGCATGTGCGTGCGGCGACCGGCACGCCGTCGCAGGAAACCAATTGCCATCCGTTCCGCTATGGGCGCTGGCTGTTCGCGCACAATGGTCTCGTGCGCGACTTTCCTAAAGTGCGCCGCGATCTGATGCTGGCGATCGACGCGGATCTGTTCCCGTCGCTCGAAGGCTCGACGGATTCGGAAGTACTGTTCTTTCTGGCGCTGACATTCGGGCTGGAACTCGCGCCGGTCAGCGCGATCGAGCGGATGGTGGGTTTCGTCGAGGCGACCGCGCGCCGCCACGACATTGCCGAGCCGCTCAACATGACGATCTGCGCGACCGACGGCGAGCAGGTCGTCGCGGTGCGTTATTCGAGCGAAGGGCAGTCGCGTTCGCTTTTTCACAGCACGTCGTTCCGGCATTTGCACGAACTGTATCCGGACGATCCGCGAATCGTCGCGGCGGGAGACGACGCGTTTCTGGTGCTGTCGGAACCGCTGGCCGATCTGCCGGGATGGTGGGAAGAAATTCCGGAGAGTACGGTGGTGGTCGCGCGCGGCGGCAAGATCGACCAGTATGGATTCAAGCCGCAACCGGCGTAGTGCGGTGGCGCTTCGGGTCGCGTGGCGGCCCGGGCTATCAGCGCGTCAGCAGCATCGAACTGAGCACCGAGAACACTGTCGACGGCAGCTCGGCGAGGCGGCTTACCACCACGTTGTGCGGATAGAAATCCTCGACGGCATCGGTCAGCACGCCTATGCCGAGCAGTTCGATGCCGCGCTTGCCGATTGCCGCGATGCGCTCGCGCAGATCGCTGCGCAGCACTTGCGGATCGCCGTCGCCGGTCGATGGATAGCCGTCGGAAAACACGATCAGGATGCGCCGTTCGGCTGGATGATCGGCGAGCCGCGTTGCGGCCCACGCGAGCGCTTCGCCGTCGGGATTCTCGTGCCCGCAATCGAGCGCGGCAATGCCGCTCAGATCCGTCGCGCCGAAGCGTTTATAGACCTTCAGGTCGAGCCGTTCGACAAAGCGGTTATAGCGCCGCAAATCCGCTCCCGCCGCGACTTGCCGTTGATAGAGCTGCTTCATCGGCACGGATTCGAGCGAACAGTAACCGAGCACTTCGCAATCGAACGACAACTGCGTGAGCGCGTCGCACAACGCGGTCGCGCAGAGCCGCGCGAGTTCGATCTTGCGTCCGGCCATCGAGCCGCTGCGATCGATCAGCAAGCTCACCGCAACGTCGCGCCCCTTGGTGGTCCGTTGCGTACGGAACGGCGTGCGATAACCGGGCGACGTCGCCAGTTTCGCCAACGACGTGCGGTCGATTTCGCCGCGCTCCTGTTCGCGCTTCCAGCGGGTGCGTTCGTCGGCGCTTAGCGCGCGTTCGAGCTTTTCCTTCAGCGGCGCGGTATCGGCGCGAGCTTGCGCGCGCAGTTCGCGCCATGTTGCGGTGTCGCCGGAGCCGGTGAGGTCGGTGATTTCATCGAACTCGGTGGCGAGCGGGATCGAGAGCTGCGGACGTGCGGTATCCGCCGCCGCGCGTGCTTGGCCTTCCGAGCGCGACGACGGCTGCTGCGCGTCAGCGAACGATTGCCCCATGCCGACCGCGTTGTCGGCCTGCGCACCGCCGCTCTGATCCGATGGCGGCGACGCGGCGTCGTTGTGATCGGGGCGGGCGGGGTCGTCGCTGAATGGTTCGGACGACGATGCAACGGAATCCGTGTCGATGTCTTCGATCGGATCGGAGGTGAACATCATGCTGTTCGCTTCGCCGGCCGACAAAGCACGCACCCGTGCAACCAGCGCCTCTGCGGCGGCAATGCTCTGCGCGGTCGAACCGCTCGTGCGCGCCTCGACGAGCAGTTCCTGCGACGCATGCAACGCAGCCAGCAGTGAATGACTCGCTTCGGTGCGCGTCGGCGTTTCGTCCCACAGCGTGCGCTCGACCAGCCACACCAGCCGGTCGCGCCAATGCAGTTTCGGCCAGCGCTGGCGTGCCTGCTCGGCGGCATGCTCGCGCAGTTTGCCGACGAACCAGCGCGCGCCCGGATATTCGTCGAGCAATTGCGCACACACACGGCGATCCTCGACCACCTGCGCGAGCCTCGCGGTAACGCCGGCAGGCAGCGCCTCGAGTTGCGCGAGCGACGAATGCTTCGCGCGCGCGACCAGCAGATCCAGATAACCGATCAGCACATCGCGCTCGAGTCCGCCGCTCAACTCGTAATCGGGGATCACGATCCGGCCGGGTTCGACGCGCGGCCCGTCCGGGCTGAACGCGACCGTCACGCCATACTGGCCGGTCAGCACGCGCGCGACTTTGCTCAACGTGGATTCGAACGCGAAATCCCGCGTGTTGCGGGTGGCGTGCAGGGCCTTCATCGCGCGGTCCGTCAGCCGGCCGGCGCGATGTGATGGCGGACGATGCCGCGGATCAGCGCGGCGTCTTCCGGACTGACCTTCGCGTAGATCGCGGGACCGGCGGCGCGTTCCGGGTCGCCGGTGCGCAGCATCAACTCGGCCCAGTCGAGCAGACGCCGCGTCGAAAACGCGCTCGACAGATCTTCGCGCGCGAACGCCGCGCGGCAGTCGGCGGCGATCGCGGCGAGCGTGGTGGCGAGCGTGCGCGTCATGTGCGGGGCGAGGGTGCGCATCAGCACGTCGGCTTCTTCGGCGGGCGACAGATAGTCCAGCATATAGACGCGCCAGCGATCGAGAAACGCCTCGTTCATCAGATTCGCGCCCTGATACAGATGGCGGAACTGGCTCATCGCGCCGACCGCGTTCGCGGTGGCGAACAGCCGGAAAGCCGGATGCGGCGCGACGATCTCGTTGCCTTTCTCTTTCAACACCAGCCGGCCTTGCGATTCGAGCACGGCGGTGAGTGCGGCGAGAATGGACGGCTCCGCAAAGTCGATTTCGTCGACGATCAGCCACAGGCCTTCGCGCATCGCGGTCGGCAGCACGCCGTCGACCCACAGCGTCTCGCCGCCTTTGACGGTCCAGAAGCCGACGAAGTCGCCGACGGTGGTCTGCCCGTTCATGTTGGCGCGCAACACGCCGTGAAGCGAGCGTGCGGCGACCTGTTCGATCAGGCTCGTCTTGCCGGCGCCGGTGTGACCGATCAGCATCACGCGCCGGTTCTCGACGATATCCTCGACGATGTCGTTGAAGCGCTCCGAGAAAAGATAAGCGGGATTGACGCGCGGCACGAGCGGACCGTCGGCGCCGCAGGGCACGTCGACATGACCGATCCGCACGGTGGCATCGGCGCGTTCCGCATGCCGGTGTTGTGCGGCCGCGGCCGCCAGCGCGGACGCTTTTTGCAACGCCGGCATGAAGGCCGTGCGCTCGGCCGATGCTGCGTCGTTCGTATCCTCGTTATCGATTGCGAAGCCTTCACGGCGCCATTTCTTCAGCTTTGCGCGCAGGTTCTCCGCGTCCACCACCAGATCGATATCGACCGACGCGCTCTTGCCGTCGTCCACGCCGTGTTCCAGCCGGTAGTTCTCGGGCCGGTCCGCCACGCTGACGCGCCACCATTCAGAACCGGATTCAGTTGCGCGCTGGTAGAGGCCAAGGTTGTCGTCTTCGATCAGTTCGGGCGTGTTCATGGCAAGGAATGAAATTCGATTAACAGGCGGCGAGTTCTATTTCGCGCATTTCGATTGACGAGTTTTCGCCTCGCCAAAGACTCAATCGCGGACTATCTTATCTTGAGTACCTTTCGATCTCCCACGATACGTATCAGTGCATTCATTCGTGCGCGGATTTCGCCGCGATGATGGATGCCGAACGCACAGATCGCAAAAGGTTATTGCGGCAAATGGATAGGCTATTGCGAATCTATCCCCTATAGTTCGACACGCCGCGCGTGTAGTTATACAACATCACGTGTGACGGGCTGGTTTGAATTCTGCTACACCTTGCTTCGGTGCAGACCTGCGCGGCAATTAAAGCGCATTTCTCCCGGCAGCTTGCAACACGCGCCAGCAGCGGCAATTGCACCATGCTCGACGATCGGTGCGCCGAAAATCGCGGCGCCACGTACCGGGTAGTTTTGATTCATCAGCCGTCCCCTTTGCCCATTACCGCAACACAAAAATCCACGGCAAAAACAATGAGACTACGTACAAGATTAATCGCCGCTCTTGCAGTGGCCAGTCCGTTGGCCAGTTCGCTCGCTTACGGTCAAACGAGTGTGTCGTTGTATGGCCGTCTCGATGGCGGCCTCGAATACCTGAATCACATCAATAACGGTGCGGGCGGTTCGTCGAGCCGCTACAGCGCGGAAGGCGGCGACTGGGGCACCAGCATGCTCGGCCTGAAAGGCAACGAAGATCTGGGCGGTGGGCTGAATGCGATCTTCAACCTGGAAACGGGTTTGCAGGTAATGAACGGCACCACCAGCGGCGGGCGCCTGTGGTCGCGGCGCGCGTTCGTCGGGCTCAGGAGCGAGCAGTGGGGCACGTTGCAGGCCGGTCGCAACCTGTTCATCGATAGCGACGGCGTGTGGGAATTCGACCCGTTCGTGCAGCAGGCTTTTTCGTCGGCCTCACTCGTGCGTGGACGCAACTGGCAGCAGACCAGCAACAACATCGAGTATCACAGCCCAACCTTCTGGGGCTTCGACGTGCAAGGCCAGTACTCGTTCGGCAATCAGCCGGGCGCGTTCAACAGCGGAGCCGCCGGCGAATCCGGCCGCTCCGACGGCATCATGCTGACGTACCACTCGCAGCTCTTCGACGTGCGCGGCATCTACGACGAACTGCGCGACAACAACGGCCGGTTCAGCAACATCTTCCAGGCGTCGCGCGAGTATTTCGTCGGCGCGAACGTGCATTTCGATGCGGTGAAAATCCAGGGCGCCTATACGCATTACGCGGCGCCGGACTCGCCGGTGGGCGTCGCCGATTCCGCGGATCACTACTGGCTCGGCGCCACCTACAACTTCCATCCGCGCTGGGCGGTGACGGCGGGCGGTTACTACATCAAGGTCGGCGACGGCGGCGGCGATGCCGCGCACGACCCGGCAGGCCACGCGATGATGTATGTGCTCGGCACCACGTACAACCTGTCGAAGCGCACCTTCCTGTACGGCACTGTCGGCTATGTGCGCAACGGCGGCAATTCGAATTTCTCGCTCGAAGCATCGCCGCGCGATGCGTCGAACAACACCAGCCCGCTCGCGGGCGAATCGCAGACCGGCGCTTATGTCGGGATGCTGCATCAGTTCTGATGCAATCCACGCAGCAACGCAGCTTGCAACCCCGCTCGCAGCTCAGCTAACAGCTCAGCTAACAGCTCAGTTGACAGCACCGGCTTCACCGCCGGCACGGCCACGGAACCCGCGGCCATGTCGGCATGCGCTTTGAAAACGCCTCACAAGGGATGAATAACAATTGACTCCACAAGACTCTCAACGCCAGCTTCACAGCCCGCCAGCCGCGGGCGATGAGCCGTCCACGATGACGCGCCGCCGCTGGTTGCAGGGCGCACTCGCCTTGACCGCGGCGAGCCTCGCCGGCTCGCTCACGCTCAAGGCGCTCGCCGACGATTCCGCAGCCGCGCCCATCGACGCCTTCATGACGCTGTCGCAATCGCTGACCGGCAAGTCCGGTCTCGATCGCGACGTCGGTGCGCGTCTTCTCGCGGCGTTGCAGAAGTCGACGCTCACGCTCGCGCAGCAGTTGCCGAAACTGGCCGGCGCGCTGGCCGCTGGTTCCGCCGACGCCACGCAACAGGCGCTCGCGCTGAAGATCATGGAAGCGTGGTACCTCGGCATCGTCGACGATACCGTGATCACCTACGAGCAGGCGTTGATGTACGGCGTCGTGTCCGACACGTTGATCGTCCGATCGTACTGTCCCAACAAGCCCGGCTTCTGGGCCGCGAAACCCGTAGAGAGGCAAGTCTGAGTCATGGCCGAGAATCAAGGTACACAGGACACACGGAAACAGACTGAACAGGCCGATGTCGTCGTGGTCGGATCGGGCGTGGCGGGCGCGATCGTCGCGCATCAGATGGCGCTCGCGGGCAAGTCGGTGATTCTGCTCGAAGCGGGACCGCGGATGCCGCGCTGGGAAATCGTCGAACGCTTTCGCAATCAGCTCGACAAGTCGGATAACTCCGCGCCGTATCCGTCGAGCACATGGGCGCCGCATCCGGAATACGGTCCGCCGAACGATTATCTGATCCTGAAGGGCGAGCACAAATTCAACTCGCAGTACATTCGCGCGGTGGGCGGCACGACGTGGCACTGGGCCGCGTCCGCGTGGCGCTTCATGCCGAACGACTTCCGGATGAAGACGGTGTACGGCGTGGGCCGCGACTGGCCGATGGAATACGACGAGCTCGAACCGTACTACCAGCGCGCCGAAGAAGAACTCGGCGTGTGGGGTCCGACGGACGAAGAACTCGGCTCGCCGCGCAGCCAGCCGTATCCGATGGCGCCGCTGCCGCTGTCGTACAACGAGCAGACCATCAAGGGCAAGCTCAACGCGTTCGATTCGCGCTATCACGTCGTGACCGAACCGGTTGCGCGCAACAGCCGTCCGTACGACGGCCGCCCGACCTGTTGCGGCAACAACAACTGTATGCCGATCTGTCCGATCGGCGCGATGTACAACGGCATCGTGCACGTCGAAAAAGCGGAGCAGGCCGGCGCGAAGCTGATCGTGAATGCGGTGGTGGCCAAGCTCGAAGTCGGCCCCGGCAAGCGCATTACGGCCGCGCTCTACAAAGACCCGCAAGGCAACGAGCACCGCGTGGAAGGCAAGTACTTCGTGCTGGCCGCCAACGGTATCGAAACGCCGAAGATCATGCTGATGTCCACCAGCCACGATTTTCCGAACGGCGTGGGCAATAGCTCCGACATGGTGGGCCGCAACCTGATGGACCATCCGGGTACCGGCGTCACGTTCTACGCGGACGAAAAACTGTGGCCCGGCCGTGGCCCGCAGGAAATGACTTCGCTGATCGGCTTTCGCGACGGCGCGTTTCGCGCGAACGAAGCGGCCAAGAAAATCCATCTGTCGAACCTGTCGCGTATCGACCAGGAAACGGCGAAGATTTTCAAGCAAGGCAAGCTGATCAAGCCGGCCGAACTGGACGCGCAGATTCGCGACCGCTCGGCGCGCTTCGTCGAGTTCGACTGCTTCCACGAAATTCTGCCGCAGCCGCAGAACCGCATCGTGCCGAGCAAAACGGAAGTCGACGCGATCGGCATTCCACGCCCCGAGATCACCTACGCGATCGACGATTACGTGAAGCGCGGCGCCGTCCACACGAAGGAGGTCTACGCGAACGCGGCGAAAGTGCTGGGCGGCACGGAGATCGCGTATCAGGACGAGTTCGCGCCGAACAATCACATCACCGGAGCGACGATCATGGGCCGCGATCCGCGCGACTCGGTGGTCGACAAGCATTGCCGCACCTTCGATCACCCGAACCTGTTCATTTCGAGCAGCGCGACGATGCCGACGGTGGGCACCGTCAACGTCACGCTGACCATCGCGGCGCTGGCGCTGCGCATGGCCGACCAGTTGAAGAAGGAAGTTTGAACGTGCTGAAAAAAACCTTTTTCTCGCTGCTGGCCGGTGCGTCGGTGTGGTCCGCATTGTCTGCGTTTTCTGTTTGCGCGCGCGCCGACGATGCGAATGCCGCTGTGAGCAGCAACGACACCGCGTTGATCCAGCGCGGCGAATATCTCGCTACTGCCGGCGATTGCATGGCGTGTCATAGCACGGCGAAGGGCAAACCATTTGCCGGCGGCCTGCCGCTGAAGGTGCCGATGCTCGGCACGATCTATTCAAGCAATATCACGCCCGATCCGCAGACCGGCATCGGCACATGGACGTTGCAAGACTTCGATCGCGCAGTGCGTCATGGTGTGTCGAAAGACGGCCACAACCTGTACCCGGCGATGCCGTACGTGTCCTACGCGAAGGTCAGCGATGCGGACGTGAAAGCGCTCTACGCATACTTCCGTTACGGCGTCGCGCCGGTGAACCAGCCCACGCGTGTGAGCGACATTCCGTGGCCGCTCAACATGCGCTGGCCGTTGACCGCATGGAACTGGGTGTTCCTGAAAAACGGCCCGTACCAGGCGAAACCGGACCGCACGCTCGCGTGGAATCGCGGCGCGTATCTGGTGCAAGGGCTCGCGCATTGCAGCACGTGCCACACGCCGCGCGGCTTCGCGATGCAGGAGAAGGCGCTCGACGAAACCGGCAGCGGCTTCCTTGGCGGCTCGGTGCTGGCGGGCTGGGACGGCTACAACATCACGTCGTCGGCGAATAGCGGGATCGGCGGATGGAGCCATGAGCAGCTCGTGCAGTATCTGCAAACGGGCAGCGTGCCGGGTCTCGCGCAGGCAGCCGGTCCGATGGGCGAAGCGGTCGAGCACAGCTTCTCGAAGATGAGCGACGCCGATATCGATGCCATCGCCACTTACGTGCGCACGGTGCCGGCGGTGAGCGACGGCAGTTCGCAGCCGCGCGCCGCGTGGGGCAAACCGGCTACGGACGTTACGCGTTTGCGCGGTGTCGCGCTGAGCGACGGCGCGCTCGATCCGGCGCGTCTTTACCTCGGCAATTGCGCGACCTGCCATCAGGCGCAAGGCAAGGGCACACCGGACGGCTACTATCCGCCGCTGTTGCATAACTCGACGGTGGGCGCGGCCAATCCGGGCAACCTGGTGCAGGTGATTCTGCATGGCGTGCAGCGCAAGACTGCGGGCAACGATGTCGGGATGCCGGCCTTCGCGGTGCAGTTGAACGACGCGCAGATCGCCGCGCTCACCAACTATGTGACGACGCAGTTCGGTAATCCGGCGGCGACGAAGGTCACCGATAAGGACGTCGCGAAGCTGCGTTGAGCGTGGGTGTCGTGAGGGAGAGCGCGCCGGGTCCTTGGGTTCATCAAGGCCCGGCGCGTTTTTTATGCCCGCCAGGTCTCCTTCGAAGGTCCCATGCGCCGCCACCTGGGCCTCGTCGACGCGTGGAACAGGTATTGCTCGACTTCCCGCATGCGCGATGCCGCTCACGATGCCTGTGACGCCGCGCAGCAGGCCAGGCATTCAAGGGATAAGGGAAATCAGAAATGGCGCGACATAAGGCCGATGTGGCTGACGACGACTTCGAGATTTTTGCCAGCTACCACGGAACCGGCGACGGACGATACGTAGGTGGCCTGAAGGTTGTCAGAAAAGCGGATCGGAAGATCCTGTTTCCATTCGACGGCGCTCCGGAAATCGGACCGTTCGCAACGGCCGAAGAGGCACGCAGCGCCGCGATCGATTATGGCCGCGAACTCGTTGCCGCCGACCGCGCCGCGCCGGAGAAGTGATGCGGATGCGCGGCGGATTTCAGGGCATCCCGCCGAGCGACGGCGCGACGTGGGAGAGGGTCCGGTTGTTGCTGCATCGACAGAACCCAACCCGCAAGCCGTCTGAAAGTTTCGCTCCCCGAAACGTCGCTGTTCCGTTTGTAACGAAACGCGAAGGTGCTGCGCCCGAATGTAAAGCGCAGTGCAGATTTGCGCGCATCGGCGCATCATCGACGGGGCTGGCTGCCGTTCCTGATGCGTGAGCCCATCTGAACACGGTTCGCCGGGCATGCGTGTCGCGACGCGTCCCGACGATGTTTTCAACCGCCGAACAAGGAGTGTCCCCATGCAAAACGATCCCGCCCTCGATCAGCTATGCATCAACACGATTCGCACGCTATCGATGGACGCCGTGCAAAAGGCCAATTCCGGCCACCCCGGCACGCCAATGGCGTTGGCGCCCGTCGCCTATCATCTGTGGCAAAACCATCTGCGCTACGACCCCAATGAGCCGTTGTGGCCCAATCGAGACCGCTTCGTGCTGTCGGTCGGGCATGCGTCGATGCTGCTGTATTCGGTGCTGCATCTGGCGAGCGTCAAGGCGGTCGACGACGACGGCCAACCGACCGGCAAGCCCGCAGTGTCGCTCGACGACATCGAGCATTTCCGCCAGATCGGCAGCAACACGCCTGGACACCCCGAGTACCGGATGACGACCGGCGTGGAAACCACCACCGGCCCGCTCGGGCAGGGGCTCGGCAATAGTGTCGGCATGGCGATGGCCGCGCGCTGGTATGAAAACCACTTCAACAAGACCGACGCGCCGCTATTCGATTACCGCGTCTACGCACTATGCGGCGACGGCTGCATGATGGAAGGCATTTCGCACGAAGCGGCGTCGCTCGCGGGGCATCTGAAGCTGTCGAACCTGATCTGGATCTACGACAGCAACCGCGTGACGATCGAAGGCCATACGGATCTCGCGTACAGCGACGACGTGGAAACACGTTTTCGCGGCTACAACTGGCACACGCTGCATGTGAAAGACGCGAACAACGCCGAGGAACTCGAAGCCGCGTTCGTCGAAGCGAAGAGCATTACCGACCGGCCGACGCTGATCGTGGTCAACAGCATCATCGGCTGGGGTTCGCCGCACAAGCAGGACACGTCGGCCGCGCATGGCGAGGCGCTCGGCGTCGAAGAAGTGGCGCTGACCAAAAAATTCTACGGCTGGCCGGAAGATAAATTCTTCTACGTGCCGGACGGCGTGCACGAACGTTTCGCAGCCGGCGTCGGCGCGCGCGGCAATGCGGCGCGCGAAGAATGGCAGGCAAAATACGACGCGTATGTGAAAAAGTACCCGGACCTCGCGCGCGAATTCGCGCAGATCGAAGCGCATGAATTGCCGGAGGGCTGGGACAAGGGCATCCCGAAGTTCGACGCCGACCCGAAGGGCATCGCGACACGCGAATCGTCGGGCAAGGTGCTCAACGCCATCGCCGCGCGCGTACCGTGGATGATCGGCGGCGCGGCGGATCTCTCGCCGTCCACCAAAACCGATCTGAAATTCGAAGGCGCGGGCAGTTTCGAACACGACAACTACGGCGGCCGCAATCTGCACTTCGGGATTCGCGAACATGCAATGGGCGCAGCGGTGAACGGTCTCGCGTTGTCGAATTTGCGCGCGTACGGTTCGACTTTCCTGATTTTCAGCGACTACATGAAGCCGCCGATCCGTCTGTCGTCGATCATGGAAGTCCCGTCGATCTTCGTGTTCACACACGATTCGATCGGCGTCGGCGAAGATGGACCGACGCATCAGCCGATCGAGCAACTGGCGTCGCTGCGCGGCGTGCCGGGTCTGACCGTGCTGCGCCCCGCCGATGCGAACGAAGTCGGCGAGGTGTGGCGTGTCGCGTTGACGCAGCCACGGCGGCCGTCGTGCATCGTCGTGTCGCGTCAGGCATTGCCGACTTTCGACCGCACGCGTTACGCGTCCGCGGAGGGCGTGCGCAAGGGCGCCTATGTGCTGGCCGATGCGCCCGACGGACAGAAGCCCCAGGTGCTGTTGCTGGCTACCGGTAGCGAAGTGTCGGTGTGCGTCGACGTGTACGAAAAGTTGAAGAGCGAGGGCATCGCGGCGCGCGTCGTGTCGATGCCGTCGTGGGATATTTTCGAGCTTCAGGATCAGGCGTATCAGGACTCGGTGCTGCCGCCGGATGTGGATGCGCGCGTGTCGGTCGAGCAGGCCGCGTCGCTTGGTTGGGACCGCTATGTGGGCCGGCTCGGCGCGCAGGTGGTGATGCATACGTTCGGTGCGTCCGCGCCGCTGGCCGATCTGAAGAAGAAATTCGGCTTCACGCCCGAGCATGTGTATGAAGCGGCGAAGCAGCAGATCGAGCGGGTGAAGTCGAAGAGCAGCCAGGAGTAGGCGGCGCTGCAAGTAAAGGCAGCCGGCGGCATCGCGTCCGCCGGCTTTTTTATCGGCTCAGTTCGCGGGAATCGTCACGACCGCTTCAGCCCCCGCTCTTTTGCATGCGTTGCCGCTCACGCTTCATGTGATACATCGCTGCGTCGGCTGCGCCGATCGCCTGATCGACCGACACAAAGCGCACTGCGACCACGCCGGCACTTGCGCCGGGGTAAGTCAGGTGTGTTTCTTTCAGCAGGTAGGCGCCCGCGGATACCTCGGCGACACGGGCCGCAAGCTCGGACGCGGAACGGTTCGCTTCTTCCTCGTCAACGGGACCGGGGCCGATGAAAGCAAACTCGTCGCCACCGATGCGCGCAAGCATGTCGGTGTCCCGTACGATTCCCGCAAGGCGTTCCGCGCACTTCTTCAGCAACTGATCGCCCGCGATATGCCCGTACTGGTCGTTGATCTGTTTGAATCCATCGAGATCGAACATGCCGACCAGCACATACGAACCATCCCGCGCGGCTCTCGCCAGCAATCGCCCCAATTCGTCGCGCAGTGCTCGCCGGTTCGGCAGTTCGGTCAGCGAATCCGTGAGTGAATAGGTTGTCAGGTATTCGTTCGAACGGCGAAGCTGCGCGAGCAGCCGTTCCCGCTCGATATGTTGCGCAATCAGCGTCGAGAACAGGTTGAGCGCACTGCGCGCGCGCGGGCCGAGTTCCATGCTGATTTTTCCGGCGGCGCACAGCGTTCCGAAGATCTCGCCGTTGCTGCCACGAACCGGCGCGCTCGCATAGGTCTGGATGCCGAGAGCCGCTGCCGCCTGGGAGTCGCCCCAGACTTCGCTGACTTTGGAGACCACCTGTCGACCCTGCTCCAGACAGCGTTTGCACAGCGTGTCGGACCACGGAACGGTCAACCCTTCCGGAATGAGCAGTTCGCCGGTGTTGCGCGCTATTTCAATGGACTGAACCGCGTTTTCCAGGTCGATCGAGGTCAGATATGTCGATTCCAGTCCTGTGACGACCTCGAGCATTTCAAGCAAGGGGCGCGTGAGTGCCTCCAGGCTATCTGCGGTCGCAACCGTCTGCGACAGACTTTCCAGTTTTTCCTCCATTTTTTCTTCCTTGCGTGTCCGGGTCTTAAGCAGAGGCTGATGTCAGAGCCGCGTGAACGACATCAGGAATCTGCGAATGATACCGACTACGCCGCCGTTTCAGCCGAAAGATCCGCCGCACCCGCCGTGTCGTCGAGCGTGCTGCGATATGCGCGCGACTGCATTTCGGCCAGCCGGCTCAACGTTCTGGACAGATCGTGCGCGCCTTCGAGACCGCTCAACGCCGCCTCGATCGGATGATCGGACGCGATGAACAGCGCGCGTTTGCGGTCGTAAAAAATATCGACGAGCCAGATGAAGCGCTGCAACGTATGCGACTTTGCGAGCCATTCCGTTTGCAGATTGTCGAGAATCAGGCCGTGCCAATGGCCTGCGAGATCGAGGTAATCGTGGTGCGAGCGGCTCGCCACGCAGAGCGCTTCGAAGTCCGCCCACAGCAACGCCGCCCCCGCTGCACGCGCCGCGAGCGGCCGGCCTGCCGCCGGGACCGTGGCAGGCTCCCGCGCGTCGCCGCCTTCGTAACGCTCGAACACCTGCACGAGCTCGGCGGCGGTGGCGCTGTCGAGCGGTGCGAAGAAATGCGGCAACGCGGCTTCTTCGCCGCCCAAGCGATAATCGCGCGCGCCGTCGAAATGGATCACCGTGAAGCCGCGTTCGATCTGCTCGATGGTCGGCAGGACGCGCTCGTGAAATTCCGGATCGGACAGCAGCGCGTGCGGCGCGTAATTCGACGTCAACACGATGCGCACACCCAGGCTGATCGCGGTATCGAGGAAACGACCGATCAGGAAAGCGTCGGCGATATCGTGTACGTGAAATTCGTCGAAGCACAGCAGCGCGACGCCGTCGAGCCATTCCTTCGACACCGCGCCGAGCCGGTCGTCGCCGCGCGGCGCGTTCACGAGGCGCCGGTTGATCTCGCGCAGAAATTCATGGAAGTGCAGACGCCGCTTCGGGCAATCCGCCAGTTCGAACACGGTATCGACGACGAGACTCTTGCCGCGCCCCGGCAGGCCGTGGCAATAGACGCCTTGGCGCGCCGCGCCGGAATCGGTCAGCGGCTGATTGGACGCGAGCAGCTTCACCAGCGCGGCGATGGCCTGCTGCTGGCTTGCGTCGGGCACGATGCCGCGCGCGGCCAGCCGGCTGACTACCAGCGTTTCATCGAGCATGAGCGGGCGCCTCCGCACGCGGCGAGAGCGGTTCAGGCACGAGGGCGGCGTGAACCGGGAACGAAGAAAGAGGTGTGGGCATGAAGAAACGTGGCGCTGAAAGCGGGCGTCAAACCCGCTGCCGGCTCAACACGCGCTGCAATTCGCGCGGATCGACCGGCTTGGTGAAATGATGATCGAAACCGGCCGATTCGGCGGTCTGTTTATCCTGTTGCTGGCCCCAACCGGTTACGGCGATCAGCATCAGGCCGGCATGACGGTCGTCGTCGCGAATCTGCCGCGCGACTTCATAACCGTTTAGCAACGGCAAGCCAATGTCGAGAATCACCACTTGCGGCGCGAATTCGCGGATCAGAGCGAGGCCTGCGACGCCGTCGCCGGCCGTGCGCACCCGGTGGCCTTCGAGTTCCAGCACCATCGCGAGACTCTCGGCGGCGTCCGCGTTATCGTCGACCACCACGACGCGCAAGCCCGTCGCTAACGGCATCTGCGGCGATGGATGCACAGCGGGCACCGCCGCGGATTGCGACAGCGGCAGCCGGATCACGAACTCGCTGCCGCTGCCCGGACCGCCGCTGAACGCCGCAACCGTGCCGCCATGCAGTTCCGCCAGCCCGCGCACCAGTGCGAGACCGATACCGAGGCCGCCTTGCGAGCGCTCCAGCGCCGGTGCGAGTTGCGAGAACATTTCGAACACGCTGCCCAGATGCTCGCGCGGAATGCCGATGCCCGAATCGCGCACGGCGATCACCGCTTCGTCGCCCTCGCGCTCGGCCGACAGCGAGATATGGCCGCCCGGTGGCGTGTATTTGGCCGCGTTGTTCAGCAGATTCAGGATCATCTGCGACAGGCGCGTAGGATCGGCGTCGAGATAGAGCGGCTCGCGCGGCAGCGTCACGCTCAGATGATGCGACGACGCTTGCACGGTCGGCCGTGCGGCTTCGGTTGCCGATTGCATCGCGCGCGCGAGTTCGAGCCGCTGCTTGCGCAATTCGAGCTTGCCCTGCGTGATGCGCGAGACTTCCAGCAGATCGTCGACCAGATGCGTCATGTGCTGCAATTGCCGGTCGAACACTTCGCGTGCCCAGTTCAGTTGCGGGTCGGCGAATTCCTTCAGGCGCAGGATTTCCAGCACGTTGCGCATCGGCGCGAGCGGATTGCGCAGCTCGTGCGCGAGCGTTGCGAGGAATTCGTCCTTGCGGCGATCGGCTTTCGACAATTCCAGATTCAGGCGCTGCAACTGCTGCTCGGCACGCCGGCTGCCCGTGATGTCGCGACTTACGCTGACCGCACCGTAGATGTCGCCCCGCGCGTTCGCGAGCGGCTTGACGACCGTTTCGCAGACGCCTCTCGTGCGGTCGCGCCGCACGAAGGTCAACTCGCCGCGCCACGTGCCCTCCGCGGCGAGCGCGGCGAGCGCTTCACGGCGAATCCGCAGCGCGTCTTCGGGCGGATGGAAGATCGAGATCGGCTTGCCGAGAATCTCGCGGGTGCGATAGCCGAGCATCCGTTCGCCGCCGACGTTGAAATCGGTGATGTTGCCGCGCAAGTCGGTAATCACGATCGCATCGCTCAGATGCTCGAAAATCGCGGCCTGGCGCAGCAGGACGGTTTGCGCTTCCTTGCGCTCGGTGACGTCGATGCCGAGGCCGAAGATCATCGTCGGCCCGCCGTGGCGGTCGTAGGTGGCGCGCCCGCGGCCTTCCATCCAGCACCAGTCGCCGCTCGCATGCAGGAAGCGGAATTCGGCCACGTAGTCGTCGCCGCTTTCCACCGCGTGATCGACCGCTTCGTTCAACGCGATCAGATCGCCGGGATGGATCAGCGCGAAGAAACCGCCCGGTACGTCTGCGAAACGCCCCTCGGCGTAGCCCGCGAGCGCTTCGAGTTCGCGGCTCCACTGGAAGTGGCCGCTCTTCGGGTCGTGCGACCACGCGCCCATGCGCGCGCCGCGCATGGCGAGGCCCAGCATGTCGCGGCTTTCCTGCAATTCTTTTTGCGCGAGCTGATGCGCGGCCACCGAGGCTTCCGCGTTGCGGCGCGCGAGCAGCAGCTCCTGCTCGTACTTGTGCCGGTCCGCGACGATCAGCACCGCGACTTCCAGATAGCTGGCCTCGCCGTGGCGACGCTGCACGGCATTGAGCAGCATCGGCACCATATGGCCGTCGCGATGCAGCATGTTCAGCTTGACCTCGGCCACCGAGCCCTGGATTTGCAGCAGCGGCGCCCAATGCGTCTGATAGAACACCTTGCCGCCGGCGGTCAGCAATGTCTGGAGTCGATGCACGCCGGCGAGCTCCGCCGCCGTGTAGCCGAGCCAATTGCAGAAGGTGGCATTCACGCGCAGGATCGACCCGTCGGCATCGGTGACGAGCAGCCCGCACGCGGCGTGCTCGAACAGCGCATCGGAAGGCGGCAGCGGGCGGTCCGTACTCTGCATCGTGCTTACAGGCTCAACCGGTCGAGAAACGTGTTCATTGCCGCGGCGCCTCCAGACCCGCGATCAGGTCGGCCGCATAGCCGTGCAGCGAGCATCATGGTGCGGTGGCCGCTGCCCGAAATCCGTATGGTGTTGCGGTGGGTGATGCTCATCGTGGTTCCTGGAGCGCCGGAAACGCTGCGGTGAATGGGCCGTCTCCCCGGCATCTGCGGAATGTTACCGCAGTCTCGCGGGCAGGCGGCTTATGTTGGCGTTGTGTAATGCGCCACGCATGACGCCGTGCAATCCAGTGCAATCCGGTGCATTCCAGGCGCGCCGGAAGCACGGACCGCACAGTTGCGGCGCGAACTCAACCGGTTCGAATCGGCTCCGCGGCCTTCATCGGCTGAAGACCGGATTGCTCGTACTGCGAGATGACCTGCGCGCCGAACAGCAGCAGCGTGGCGAGCCATTCGAGGCTGAACAGGATCACGATCGCCATCGTCAGCGAGCCGTACACCACGCTGACCTGCGACAGCGTCGCGAAATACCAGACCAGCACATGCCGGGTGATCTCCCACAACGCCGCTGCGACCACGCCGCCGAACAGCGCATGCCTGAGGGAAGGGCGCCCGACCGGCATCACCATATAGATCGACGTCAGCACGAACACCTCGCCGGCGAGGCCGAGCAGATACAGCACGACGCGCGACAGTCCCTGCAACGAAACGTGCGTGCCGAACAGCTCGATGCCTTCGGCCCCGACAGCTTCCAGTCCGCTCGACACGAACGTGACGATCAACAGCCCGATGCCCAGAAAAAGGATGTAGCAATACGGCAGCAACGCCGACAGCAAAAAATGACGCCGCCTGACGACCACCCGATGCACGAAGATCAGCGACATCGCGTTTTCCAGCACGGTAAACGCGAGCGAGCTGAAGAAAATCATCGTCAGCAGCAAGACCCAGCCGATCACCGCGCGATGCGCGAGAAAATTGGCGAGCTCACGCACCAGCGCGGTGGCCTGGCCCGGCACCAGCCATTGCAGGAAATGCCCGAGCGCGGCGAGCAATACGTGCTGCGGCACGAAGCGCGACAGCGCGATGACGATCAGAATCATCAGCGGCACGATCGACAGCAGCGCGTAATACGCGACCGCGCCTGCCAGCAGCAAGCCCTGATTCGCGCGAAACGCCTTCAAGGTTTGCAGGAAGAACGTGCCGGGATGGCGTGCCACGTGCAGCATGTGCTGGTCGAGGAGGGTTTGCATGGCGGCTCTCGTTGCATGTCGCCGGTCCGCCGGAAGGCGGCCTGTGCGACAGCTATTCTGGTAGTGAAGCAAGAATGCAGCCACGCCCGTTGCGGGATGACTGTCGAGGAACAAGCGGGAATACCGTTTGCTTTCCGGCATACCGACTATAAGCACTAGAACCGACTGACCGACCATGACCGATGGACCCTTCCCGGAAACGCCACCTTTGACTATCGCGTCCGATATCGCCGACCTCGTCGTCGCGCGGCCCGAGGGTCTGTACTGTCCGCCGGGCGATTTCTACATCGATCCGTGGCGCCCGGTCGAACGCGCGGTCATCACGCACGCGCATTCGGATCACGCGCGCTTCGGTCATCGGCACTATCTCGCGTCGCAAGCGGGCGCAGCCGTGTTGTTGTCGCGCTTGCCCGGCATTGCGCTGCAAACGCTCCCCTATGGCGAACGTCTGGAACTCGGCGGCACGACCGTGTCGCTGCATCCGGCCGGGCACGTGCTCGGCTCCGCGCAACTCAGGATCGAGCATCGCGGCCGTGTGTGGGTGGCGTCGGGCGACTACAAGCTCGACCCCGATCCAACCTGCGATGCGTTCGAACCAGTTCGCTGCGATACCTTCATCACCGAGTCGACCTTCGGCCTGCCGATCTATCGGTGGGATGCGCCGCGTGCGGTGTTCGACGGCGTCGATTCATGGTGGCGGCACAATGCGGCCGAGGGTCGTGCATCGGTGCTGTTCTGCTACTCGTTCGGCAAGGCGCAGCGCGTGCTCGCGAGCGTCGATGCCGGCATCGGGCCGATCTTTTGTCACGGCGCGGTCGAACCGCTCAACCGTGCATATCGGGATGCGGGCGTGCATTTGCCGCCGGTGCGCCTCGTCAGCGAAGTCGCCGCGAAAGACAAGGCGGTGTTCAGGCAGGCGCTGATCGTGGCGCCGCCATCTGCGCAAGGCAGCGCTTGGCTCAAGCGTTTCGGCGACTATAGCGACGCGTTCGCGTCAGGCTGGATGCGTCTGCGCGGCGCACGGCGCAGACGCGGCGTCGACCGTGGTTTCGTGCTGTCGGATCACGCCGACTGGCCGGGCTTGCAAAACGCGATTCAGGCGAGCGGCGCACAGCGAGTCATCGTGACTCATGGTTCGGTCGAGCCGATGGTGCGCTGGCTGCGCGAACAAGGTTTGCAGGCAGGCGCGTTCGACACGCAATACGGCGACGATACGGTCGAAGCGGACGCCGCAGGCGGTGACGAGCCAGGCGTGACCGCTGACATCGCGCCCGCCACGGATCAACCCGCGAGCGCGCGATGAAACGCTTCGCCGCCCTCTACACCGCGCTCGACGCGACCACCTCCACGCACGACAAGCTGGACGCGCTCATCAGCTATTTCTCCGCCGCCGAACCCGAAGACGCCGCGTGGGCATCGTACTTCCTCGCCGGCGGCAAGCCGCGCCAATCGGTGCCGACCCGGCTGCTGACCGAGATCGCCCGCGAGCGCGCCGGCTTGCCCGAGTGGCTGTTCGACGAGTCGTATCACGCGGTCGGCGATCTGGCCGAAACCATCGCGCATATCCTGCCGCCCGCGCAACGCGATTCGGAACTGGGCCTCACGCAATGGATCGAGCAACGCGTGCTGACGTTGCGCGGCATCGCACCCGAAGAATTGCGCACGCGTTTGCTCAGCTATTGGGACGAACTCGACTGGAGCGGACGTTTTCTGCTGACCAAGCTGATCGGCGGCGGTTTTCGGGTCGGCGTCGCGCGTCAGTTGGTGGTGCGCGCGCTGGCGGAAGTGGCGGGCGTCGATCATAAGCGGATCGCGCAGCGGATGGTCGGCTGGACCGACTCGCAACAGAAGCCCGATGCCGCGCGTTATCTTCGCTTGATCGCGCCTGAAGCCGGCAGCGATGAAACGGAGTCGAACGAGCCGCATGCGAGCGATCTCGGTCTGCCGTATCCGTTCTTTCTCGCGCATCCGTTGCAGGCCGAGCCGGCGACGTTGGGCGAACCGTCGGCGTGGCAGATCGAGTGGAAGTGGGACGGTATTCGCGCACAACTCGTCAAACGCGGGGGACGCGTGTGGCTATGGTCGCGTGGCGAAGACCTGATCACCGATCGTTTTCCCGAAGTCGCGGCGTTGGGCGAAGCATTGCCGGACGGCTTCGTGATCGACGGCGAAATTCTCGCGTGGGAGCCGGGCGCGGATGCGCCATTGCCGTTCGCGCGTTTGCAACCGCGCATCGCCCGTAAAACACTGACGAAAAAAATCCTCGCCGATTCGCCGGCCACGTTGCTCGCGTACGATCTGCTCGAGTCGCACGGCAAGGATCTGCGCATGACGCCGCTCGCCGAACGGCGCGCGCAACTGGAGCAACTGGCACTCGATGTCGACGGCACGCTCGCACGCGATCTGCTGCGCGTGTCGCCGCTTGTCCACGGGCCGGACTGGCAGTCGCTCGCCGCGTTACGCGAAGAGAGCCGCGCGCGCGGCGTCGAAGGTCTGATGGTGAAGGAGCGCGGCTCGATGTATGGGGTCGGTCGCACCAAAGCCTCGGGCACGTGGTGGAAATGGAAGATCGATCCGTATGCGGTGGACGCGGTGCTGGTCTACGCGCAACGCGGCCACGGCCGTCGCGCGAGCCTTTATACGGATTTCACGTTCGCGGTGTGGGATGACGCAAACGGCGTGCGGACGCTCGTGCCGTTCGCGAAAGCCTACTCCGGCCTCACCGACGAAGAGATGCGCCAGGTCGATGCAATCGTGCGCAAGACCACGATCGAAAAGTTCGGCCCGGTGCGCAGCGTCACGCCCACGCTGGTTTTCGAAATCGGCTTCGAAGGCATTCAGGCGAGTCCGCGTCACAAGTCGGGCGTCGCGGTGCGCTTTCCGCGCATGCTGCGCTGGCGCACCGACAAACATATCGACGACGCCGATACCCTCGCGATGCTGAAGGGTTTCATCGACGATCGTGCGGGATAACCGCTTCAAACGTGTGTAGATAACGCCTTTGCACAGCATGCAGGATGAGTAGAGCAGAAGGGGCCATGGGCATAAACCAGCAAGGCGCTATCGCGTGCGGTGGGCTATGGTAGGACTTGGCGCGCCCGCAACGGGCGTCGACGCCGGCATGCAGAAAAAATGCAAAAAAACCGAAGTAAACGCCTGGTTAGGTCGAAGCGTTTGCAGCCCACGTGGAGCGAATCTTGCGCGTGTTCGCCCCGGTTCCCAGCGGCGGGACAAAGGAGAAGGCGGTGACGTTGAACGACGGTATGGATGAAAACGAAGACGTCGTAGTGTGGCGGCCCATACAGTACGCGATGGCTTCGCATCGTCGCGTGCTGGTGGTCGACGACTATCGCGAGGCGGCGGATGCATTGCAGATGCTGCTCGATGCGGACGGCTTCGAATGCCGCGCGCTCGAGGACCCGCTCGCTGTCTGCGCAATGGCTTGCGAATGGCAGCCGTTCGCCGTGCTGCTCGACATCAAGATGCCGGGGCTCGATGGCCTCGAATTGGCGCGCCGGTTGCGCGCGAATCCGTCGACGAGTCATATGCTGCTGGTCGCGTGCACCGCATTCGCTTCGCGCGACGACCGGGTGCGCGCGCGGGCCGCCGGGTTCGATGCGCATTGCGCGAAGCCGTTGACACCGGCGCGGTTGCTACGCGTGCTCGAATCGGCCGCGGCGCTGCACGACGGCGACCCGCGTTAGCGACTCCAAGCGGTTCTATCGACCCCGCACAGCGCAACTGGCCTTGCAATCGGCTTTAACCCTTCTGCCGCAAATCTTGTGCGTTGTCCGCGCAGCGTTGGGTCTGGATTTTGCTATCTGATCTCGTCTGCGACTGCCCGACGAACAGCCGTCCCTTTCCCGGAAAGCAAACAGGAATCCCAATGTCCAACCAGGCCAGCTACGCAACGCGCATTCAGGAAGGCACGCCTTTCCCGCTTGGCGCGACATGGAACGGAAGCGGCGTCAACTTTGCGCTCTTTTCCGCCAACGCGACCCAAGTCGAACTGTGTCTGTTCGACGAGACTGGCGAGGTCGAGATCGAACGCATCGAACTGCCGGAATACACGGACGAGGTGTGGCACGTCTTCGTGCCGAATCTGAAACCCGGCGCCGTGTACGGTTATCGCGTGCATGGTCCGTACGAGCCCGAAAAAGGCCACCGCTTCAATCCGAACAAGCTGCTGCTCGATCCGTATGCGAAAGCGCACATCGGCGAGCTCAAATGGGCGCCGGAGATTTTCGGCTACACGCTCGATTCCGAAGAGGGCGATCTGTCGTTCGACGAACGCGACAGCGCGCCCTTCGTGCCGAAGTGCAAGGTGGTCGACGCGAACTTCTCGTGGTCGCATCCGGAACGCAATGCGCTGCCGTGGGATCGCGTGATCTTCTATGAAACGCATGTGCGCGGTTACACGATGCGGCACCCCGGCGTGCCAGAAAATCTGCGTGGCACGTTCGCGGGGCTCGGCCAGCAGGTAGTGCTCGATTACATCAGGAGTCTCGGGGTGACATCGGTCGAACTGCTGCCGGTGCAGACCTTCGTCAACGACAGTTATCTGCTCGACAAAGGCCTGACGAACTACTGGGGCTACAACACGATCGGCTTTTTCGCGGCCGATCCGCGGTTCTTCGCGTCGTCGGTGGATTCGGTCGGCGAGTTCAAGGAAATGGTGGACCGCTTTCACAACGCGAACCTCGAAGTCATTCTGGACGTGGTCTACAACCACACCGCCGAAGGCAACGAACGCGGGCCGACGATCTCGTTCAAGGGCATCGACAACGCGTCGTACTACCGCCTGATGCCCGACGAACCGCGCTACTACATCAACGACACCGGCACCGGCAACACGCTGAACCTGTCGCATCCGCGGGTATTGCAGATGGTCACCGACAGCCTGCGCTACTGGGTCACGGAGATGAAAGTCGACGGCTTCCGCTTCGACCTCGCGACGATTCTGGGCCGCGAGCCCCACGGTTTCGACGAAGGCGGCGGCTTCCTCGACAGTTGCCGGCAAGACCCGGTGCTCGAAAGCGTGCGCCTGATCGCCGAACCGTGGGACTGCGGTCCCGGCGGCTATCAGGTGGGCGGCTTCCCGCCGGGCTGGGCCGAATGGAACGATCGTTTCCGCGACACCGTGCGCGAATACTGGAAAGGCGACGAAGGCAAGGTAGCCGATCTCGCGACGCGCCTGACCGGTTCGGGCGACAAGTTCAATCATCGCGGACGGCGACCGTGGGCGAGCGTCAACTTCATCAGCGCGCACGACGGCTTCACACTCAACGATCTGGTCTCGTACAACGACAAGCACAACGAGGCCAACGGCGAGGACAACAAGGACGGTCACTCGGACAACAAGTCCTGGAACATGGGCGTCGAAGGCCCGACCGACGACGCGGAAATCCGTCAGCAACGCGAGCGCCAGAAGCGCAATCTGCTCGCGACGTTGCTGCTCGCACAAGGCACGCCAATGATTCTCGCCGGCGACGAATTCGGCCGCACGCAGCAGGGCAACAACAACGCGTATTGCCAGGACAACGAGATCAGCTGGGTCGACTGGGAAGGTCTCGACGACGACGGCCGCGCGCTGATCGAGTTCGTGAAGAATCTGACCACGTTGCGGCATCGTCTGCCGGTACTGCGTCGTGGGCGTTTTCTGACCGGCGAGTACAACGAAGCGCTCGACGTGACCGACGCGCGCTGGCTCTCACCCGACGGTGCCGATCTGTCGGAAGAGCAGTGGGCCGATGCGTCGATGCGCGCTTTCGGTCTCGTGATCGACGGCCGCGCGCAGGCATCCGGCATTCGCCGGCCGGCTTCGGATGCGACGTTGCTGCTGGTCTTCAACGCGCATCACGACGTGGTCAACTTCACGCTGCCCGAGATTCCCGACGGCGACGTATGGACCTGTCTGCTCGATACGAACATGCCGGTGCGTTCCGAGTTGCCGCAATTCCACGCCGGCGACGCGTATCAGGTCACCGCGCGTTCACTGCTGCTGTTCGCACTCGAAGCGCCGAGCCGCGCCACGCAGCGTGTGTTCGACCGGCTCGAAGAGCAGCTTACGACTGACGAAAGCGACGCTCCGTCAGCCGCCTGACGCGTTTGCAAGATGGCCGGCGACGCCGGCCGTCGTCGCTTGCCGCCGGGTATAGCGCTTGCTCGATATCGGGTGGCCGCGCGCCTTGTGCTTTCCGCACGGGCGACGCAGCCCGACCGGCGCAGGTCTTCGCCGGTCCCAACATGAGGTGATCAAATGGAACAGGAAAACACGTCTCTCGAAGAGCAGATTCGCACGCGCGCTTACTACCTTTGGGAGCAGGCGGACGAACCCAAGGGCACGCCTGACGAATACTGGGAGCAGGCCAGAGCCGAGGTCGAAAAGGAAGCGCCGCCCGTCGAAAGCGGTCCGATCGACAACGCGTTGAACCAGTGAGCACGCTTCTACACGTTCGTGCGTCGGCTCGTGGCGTAGCGCGTATCGCAGTGTCCTCGGTCGTATGAAGCCCGCATGAAGCCATTCCCGGAACCCCGCGAAACCCGACCGGCCGCCCGCATCCAGGCGCCGCCGGCCGCATTCGGCGTCGATAGCCTGGTCGCGCTCGCGGTGGGCGTCACGGTGGTGGCGTGTCTGTACTTCGCGCGCGCGGTGCTCATTCCGATCACGCTCGCGATTCTGCTCAGCTTTCTCGTGGCGCCGCTCGCGAACTCGCTCGCGCGCTTGCGGCTCGGCCACGTCGCGTCGGTGTTCGCGGCGGTGGCGATCTCCATTTCGGTGATCGGGCTGCTCGGTGCAGTGATCGCGACGCAACTGACCGACCTTGCAGCGGGCATGCCGCGCTATCAGGCAACCATCGAACGCAAGATGGACGCGGCCCACAGTCTGACCGTGGCCAAGCTCAACCGTCTCGCGGGCGCGGCCGGCCAGGCGTTCCAGCGCGCCACCGTCGAGCCGCCGCAACCGCAGCCGTCACGCAACACCGCGTCGGCGACGACTTCGAACGAGCGTGCGCCGGATGCCGTGCCGGTCGAAGTGCGCGAGCCCGTGCCGACGCCGTTCGAACTGGCGCGGCGCGTGTTGTCGCCGGCGATCAGTCCGTTGGAAACCGCGTTCATCGTGTTCGTGGTGATGGTGGTGATCCTCCTGCAACGCGACGACCTGCGCGATCGCGCGATCCGTCTGTTCGGCTCGCGCGATCTGCATCGCACGACCACCGTGATGGATGAGGCGGCGCGTCGTCTGAGCCGCTATTTCGTGTCGCAACTCGGACTGAACGCAGGGGTCGGCGTGGTGATCGGTGCGGGGCTGTTTTTTGTCGGTGTGCCGAGCCCGCTGTTGTGGGGCATTCTGGCCGCGCTGCTCCGGCTCGTGCCGTACGTCGGCATCTGGATTTCGGCGACGCTCGCCACCGCGCTCGCTGCCGCGGTGAGTCCGGGGTGGTCGATGGCGATCTGGTCGCTCGCGCTGTTCGCCACCATCGAGCTGGTGGTCGGGCAGATCGTCGAGCCGTTGCTGTACGGACGCAGCACCGGCTTGTCGCCGTTCTCCGTGGTAGTGGCGGCGATTTTCTGGAGCTGGATCTGGGGGCCGATCGGGCTGATCCTGTCGACGCCCTTGACCTTGTGTTTGCTGGTGCTCGGACGGCATGTACGGCGTCTCGAGTTTCTCGACGTGCTGCTCGGCGATCAACCCGCGCTGACGCCAATCGAAAACTTCTACCAGCGCGCGCTCGCCGGCGATCCCGACGAGGCAATCGAGCAAGCCGAGATGTTGTTGCGCGAGCGTTCGTTGTCGGCGTATTACGACGAGGTCGCGCTGAAGGGTTTGCAGCTCGCCGCTAACGACGTCGTGCGCGGCAGCGTGACGTCGGCGCAACTCGCGCGGATCGAGGCGACCACCAACGATCTGGTCGACGGACTCGACGGTTATGAGGACCGCGCGCCGCAGCCGGAAGTTGCCGAGGAGAACTGGAGCGCGGTGGGGCCTGCGGCTTCCTTGTCTCCGGATGCCGATCAGACCGCCGCCGCCGTGGCGCATGCGGCGGCTGACCCGCACGCGCCCACCGAACACGCGGAGCGTAATCACATCGCGGGCAATCGCGTGTTGTGCATTCCCGGACGCGGCCCGCTCGACGCGCTCGCCACGACGATCCTGCTGCAAGTGCTCGGCAAGCATGGTTTCGACGCGCGGGCGTTGCCGCACGAAGCCGCGTCGCGAGCCTCGATCGACAGCCTGGAGGCGGACGACGTCGGGATCGTGTGCATCTTCTATCTGCAGATCGACGGAATTCCTTCGCACCTGCGCTATCTGGTGAAGCGATTGCGCGCGCGTTTACCGCGCGCGGCTATCGTGGTCGGATTGTGGGCAGCCGAAGATACCGACAAGTGGAGCACCGATCTGCAAAGCGCGATTGGAGCGGAGGTCTACGCGAGCACGCTGCAGGAAGTGGTGTCGTCTTGCCGGCAGATCCAGGCTTCGGGGCAGCGGCAAGCTGAGGGCCTTGCCGTCGTCAACGGTTGATAGCGGCCGCAACCGCACCTGCACGTCCGCGTTAGAAATGCTCAGCCTCCTTCCGAAGCACTCGCATCCTGCCACCCGCCACCCAACGCCTTATACAGCGACACCAGATCCGTGCTCACCTGCATGGTCCCTTGCGCGTACTGTTGACGCGCCTGCGCCAACTGCCGCTCGGCGTCGAGCACGGTGATGAAGCTCGTGATCCCTTTGCGATAACTGTCGCGCGCGAGAAAGAACGAATCCTGCTGCGCGGCGACGCTTTCGCCGAGCGAATCGCGCCGCGCCTGGTCGGTGCGATAGACGGCCAACGCGTTGTCCACGTCACGCAACGCCATCAATACCGTCTTGCGGTAATCGAGCGCGGCCTCCGCCTGCTGCGCTTTCGACAGACGCAGATTCGACACCAGTGCGCCGCCCTGGAAAATCGGCAGCGAAATGCTCGGCCCGAACGAATAGAACAGATGCGACCAGCGCGACAGGTCGCTCGCGTTCGTTGCCCGCGTGCCGGCCTGACCGGTCAGCGACACGTCCGGATAGAACTGCGCGACCGCCACGCCGACGTTCGCCGTCGCCGCATGCAGACTCGCCTCGGCGCGCCGGATGTCGGGGCGGCGGCGCGCGAGCGTCGACGGCAAACCGACCGGCACGCTCGGCGGCACAGGTGGCACGGCGGACGGCGCGGCCAGTTCGGCCTCCAGTGCGCCCGGCGCTTCGCCGACCAGATACGCGAGGCCGTTGAGCGCCTGTGCGATCTGCTGCTCGTATTGCGGCAACTGCGCCTGCGTCTGCGCCAGTTGTGCGGTCGCGCTTTTCACATCGGCCTCGCTGGCAAGACCCACTTTCGACTGGCTTTGCGTGAGTGTGACGATTTCGCGTTGCTGGTCCACGAGGCTCGTCGTGATGTCGCGAAGGGCCTGCGCGCCGCGCAATTGCATGTAGGTCTGCGCGACTTCGGCTTCGAGCGACACCAGTGCGTCATTGCGGCTCTCGATCGCTTCCTGGGTCTGCGCATTGGCCGACTCGACCGAGCGTCGCACGCGGCCGAACAGGTCGAGTTCCCACGACGCGTCGAAGCCGACCTGCCAAAGATTGACCGGCGAGGTCAACTGATTCAGCACGTTGTTCGCGCCGTTCTGCAACGTCGCGCCCGCACCCGGCGCAATCGCGTTGGCCGGCGAATTCGGCGCGCCCAGTTGATTGACCTTGTCGTACACGCCGTCTGATTCGAGAAAGCCCTTCACGCCGAGTTGCTCGCGCTGATAACTGCCGGTCGCGCGCACGTTGGGCAGACCCTCGGCCGCGGCGCTTTGCACCTGCGTGCGGGCTTCGACGATCCGCAACACCGCTTCCTGCAGATCGAGATTGCCGCGCGTCGCGCGCTCGACCAGCGCATCGAGCGTCGGGTCGTTGAAGTTGCGCCACCAGTGCGGATCGGGATCGGTGTCGAGCGTGGGCACCGATGCCACCGTCGGCGCGGAAGCGGCCGTGGCTGCGGTGACGTTCGTGGTCTGCGCATCGTGCCATTGCGCGGGCACGTCGGCCTTCGGCGCGTGAAAATCCGGTCCGACGGTGCAGCCGCCGAGCAGGATCGCGAGCGATATGGCGGACAGTTTCGGCTTGATGAAAGAGCGTCGCATGTCAATGCCCTCCCGCGCCGCCGGCCGCTTTGACCGGCGAAAAGAACAAACACATCGGAATGCACAGTGCGCAGAACACCGCGAGAATCGCGAACACGTCGACGTACGCGAGAATCGTCGACTGCGAGATGAATTCGGTGTACATGCGCCCGGTTGCGGTTTGCATGGCCTGCGCGAACGGTACGCCGGTCATCTCGGCAATCGTCTGCGCGCTGCGTTGCACCGCGTCGTTGTAGTTTTGCGAAAGCGTGGACATATGTTCGGACAGATGAGCCATGCGGGCCTGAGTGCGCTCGCGGATCAGCGCGGTCGACAACGAAATGCCGATCGACCCCGCCACGTTACGGAACATCGTGAAGAGCGCCGACGCGTCGTCGTTCAACTGCGGCGGCACCGTCAGATAGGCGAGGGTGGTGATCGGCACGAACAGAAAGCCGATCGCGAGCGACTGCGCGCTGCGCATTTTGACAAGCGTGGCGTAGTCGATGTTCGGCACGAGCAGATGCGAATAGGTCAGCGCGCACGCGAGCAACGCAAAGCCGATCGCCACCAGAAAACGCGTCTGGATGTACGGCATCAGTTTGCTGATGATCGGAATCTCCATCGTGATCAACACCGCGCCGGGCGACAGCACGAGACCGGCGAGCATCGCCGTGTAGCCGAGTTGCTGCTGCGCGAGTTGCGGCACCAGCACCGCGCTGCCGTACAGAATGGTGGCGAACGCGCCGATCGTCAGGCAGCCGAGCGCGAAATTGCGGTCTTTCAGGCAGCGTATGTCGACCACCGGTTTCTTCGCGTACAGCAGCCAGAAGGTCGCGCCGACAATTCCCGCCACCGCGAGCACCGCGAAAATGCGGATGAAATTCGACGAAAACCAGTCGTCGTCTTCGCCGCGATCGAGCATCACCTGCAGACAGCCGAGGCCGATGGCGATCAGCGTGATGCCGAGATAGTCGATCGATACTTTGCTGTCGCCTTTCTTTTTCCAAGGCGGGTCTTCGACGAACTGCATCACTGCAATCGAGGTCAGTATCCCGACCGGCACGTTCAGCAGAAACACCCAGCGCCACGAGAAGTTGTCGGTGATCCAGCCGCCGAGCGTCGGGCCGAGCACCGGCGCGACCACGATCGCCACGGCCGAGATCGAGAAGGCCCGGCCGCGCTGCTCGGGTGGAAACGTATCGAGAATGATCGACTGCTGATTCGGCTGTAGACCGCCGCCGAAGAACCCTTGCAGGATCCGGAAGATGATCAGTTGCCAGAGGTCGGTTGCGATCCCGCACAGAAACGAACAGATCGTGAACGCGACGATGCAGACCAGAAAGTAGCGTTTGCGCCCGAGCAGCCGGCCGAGAAAGCCGGAGATCGGCAGCACGATCCCGTTCGCGACCAGATACGAGGTGAGGGTCCATGTCGCTTCGTCGTAACTTGCCGACATCGTGCCGGCGATGTGCGGCAAGGCGACGTTCACGATGGTCGTATCGAGCACCTCCATGAACGCCGCGAGCGTGACGACGATCGCAATCAGCCACGGGTTCGCCGCGGGCTTCCAGTTGGATGTGTTGCCGCTGTCGGCGGTGGCTGCACTCATGCCACCGCCTCAACGCCGCTTATTGCGGATTGGCCATCGGCGCGCTGGCTCCGTTGCCGTACGTTTTCTTCTCCGCTTTCTGAATGTCGTTCGGATAGTGCGGATCGGTTGCGGATGGTTGATAGCCGTTCTTTTCGAGCGTCTTCCGTTCGGCCTTGAATGTTGCCTTCATGACCTTGTTGATAGCATCCGCCGTGCCGTGTCATTGCTGTCGCGTGAAATGACGTGATCGTGTTCATTTCAGATACACCTTCGGCGACACCGACAAACCGAGCCCCAACGGTTGATCGCGCGGCAAACCGTCGTCGATGACGATCTTCACCGGCACGCGCTGCACGATCTTCACGAAGTTACCGGTCGCGTTTTCAGCGGGGAAGGCCGAGAAGCGCGAACCGCTGCCGAGCTGAACGCTGTCGATGTGGCCGTGCAGATCGAGCTTCGGATACGCGTCGACCTCGACTTTCACCTTGTCGCCGGGTCGCATCCGTTCCAGTTGGGATTCCTTGAAATTCGCCGTTACCCACACCTCGGGCGTGACGATCGCGAACAGCGACACGCCTGCTTGCAGGAAGGTGCCGAGCTGCACGTTACGGCGCGTGATCCAGCCGTCGGACGGCGAACGCACCTCGCAATACGACAGATTCAACTGCGCCTGCTCCAGTTGCGCCTCGGCCTGCTGGACTTGCTGGCGGCGTTCTTCGACGGCCGCTTCGGCCTGGCGGATCTGCTGCGGCACGAGGCTCGCGGTCTGCTGCTGCGCGCGCGCCTGTTCGACGCTGGCGCTGGCGGACAAACGTTGCGCGTCGGCGGTGTCGATGTTCTGCTGCGAAGTGGCGCGTTGATCGACCGCATGCTGGCGTTGATAGGCTGCCTGGGCCTGTCTGAAGTTGGCTTCCGCCGACGAGGTTTGCGCTTTTGCCTGCCGGTATTGCGCGGGGTATTGCACGCGTGCGATATCGAGCTGTACCTGCGCCGCGTTCAGTTGCGCCTGCGCGAGGCCGACCTGAGCCTGGGCCTGATCGACTTGCGCCTGGTAGTCGCGCTTGTCGATCACGACCAGCAGGTCGCCTTTGTGCACATAGACGTTGTCGTTCACCGCGAGCTGCACCACGTAGCCCGATACTTTCGGCGCCATCGTGATCGCGTTGCCGTCGGTGTACGCGTCGTCGGTCGTGACCTCGTTGCGGGTTGCGAACCACCAGATGAACGCGATGATTGCGAGCAGGATCACCAGAACCGCGAGAATGATCAGCGGTTTCTTGCCGGGGCCTTTGCGCTTTTTGCCGTTGCCTTCGTCGGTGCCGTTGCCGTCGTCTTTTTTGCCCTCGTTCTGGTCCTTGCTGTCTTTGGACTGCTCGTCCTTTGCGTGTTGATTGTTCTTGCGATCGTCCTGATCGTGCTCTTTCTGAGCGGAGCCGGTCTCGTCTGACATGGCGATTCGTTCCCGTCGTTCCGGATGCATTGAGGTTGCGTGGGTCGAGAAAAACCGCCCCGCGGGGCGGTTTTCCGAAGGCAAGGCGACGTGCTAGCGGCGAGCCGGTTTGTCGGCCGAGTGACCGTCTTTCGGCGCATCCTTGTCGCGCACGATCTTCGTCGTGCCGCCGGTGGACGGCGGATCGCTGGCCGGGAAGCTGTCTTCGACCTGTTTGTCGATCTGCTTCTCCGACTTGTTCGAATGCGGGTGTTTTTCCTTGTGGTCTGCCATGGCAATTCCTCCTTCCGTTGAGCGCGGCGAACCGCGCGGGCCTACTTGAGAGTTTTTCTGCTGCCGCGCCCTAATCGCCGTTGACGATGTCGAGCGCACGCGCGCGTGACAAGCCGCTGCCCATTGCGTCGATCAGCCGCGCGGTTTGCGCTTCGCGTTCGCAGGCGAGCACGGCGACGACCCTGTCGTCCTTCACGTACAGCGCGACGAATTGCTGCTGATCGAGATCGCCGTCGATTGCGATGTCGTCCCATTCGCTCGCATGGCCGAGATACTCGAAACGCTTGCCGAAGTGATAAGTCCAGAAATACGGCACGCCCACGTAGCGATGACGGGCGCCGCACATGTTTTCGGCGGCAATCCGCGCGTGCTGCTGCGCGACGCGCCAGTGCTCGACGCGCACCGGTTCCTGATCCTCATGCAACGGAAACACCGCGATATCGCCGGCCGCGTACAGCCCCGGCGCCGCCTGCATGCCCGCGTTGACGATCACGCCGCCGTCTTTCTGCAACGGCAATCCTTCGACGAATCCGGTGGCAGGGGCAACGCCCGTGCCCAACAGCACGACATCGGCGGCGATGTGTCCACCGCCTTCGAGCATCACCTGCTGCACATTGCCTTCCTCGCCTTCGAGCGACGCGACCTTCGTATCGAGGCGAAAGCGCACGCCGTTGCGTTCGTGCAGTTCGCGGAACATGTTGCCCGCGCGTTCGCCGAACTGTTTGGCGAACGGAATCTTGTCCGGTGAAATCACGGTGACCGGTATGCCGCGTTTTCTCAACGCCGAGGCTGTTTCCAGTCCGATGAAACTGCTGCCGAGAATCGCGACCTCGGCCGATTCGCCGATGGCGTCGACCAGCGCGGCGGCATCGTCGAGACTGCGCAGCACGTGTACGCCGCCCAGTTCGCGGCCGTCGAGCGGCGGGATTTTCGGCGCGCTTCCGCTTGCGAGCAGTGCGGTGTCGTAGGTCAGTTCGCCGCCGGTTTCGAGGTGGATCGTGCGTTTGGGCACGTCGAGCCGCGCGACTTTTGCAACGATGCGCTCGACGTCGTGCCGGTCGTACCAGTCGTCAGCGAGCAGCGGCGGCACGTCGGCGGCCTGCATCTCGGCGGACGGCACGAATTTGCTCAGCGCCGTGCGGTCGTACGGCGGGTGTGCTTCGTCGCCGATCAACGTGATGCGCCCCGCAAAGCCGCATTCACGCAACGCGGCACAAGCGGCGGCGCCTGCTGCGCCCGCGCCGATCACCACGTAGTGAGGCTCGCGCGCCGACGAGCGATGCACCGGTTGCGGCAGCTTTTCGGGGATGACGCTCACGTCGTCGCCGCTGACCACGACCGGATAACGGTCGAGTGCGACAAGTGCCGGCGGCTCCAGCACATTGCCGGTCGCGACATCGAAACTGGCTTTGTGCCACGGGCAGATAATCCGGCCGTGGCACAGCGCGCCTTCTTCGAGCGGGCCGCCTGCATGCGGACAATCGGCGCCATACGCACGCACGGTATCGCCGTCACGTACCAGCAGAATCTTTTCGCCTTCCACCTCGACGCGCACGGCACGATCCGTTCGCAACTGCGAGAGCCTGGCGACGAGTCGGGCGGATGTCGGCATGATGATCTTTCCTCGCGGACGTGAAAATGTGACGCTGTCTGCGCTGCGTCAGCAATCCATGTGCCCGCCGCAGCACGGTCGTGCGCAGACTGTCAGGCCGGGTTTTCCTCACGCCACGCGCTATGGAGAACGGCGGAAGTGCGGTAAATTCCCGGGGAAAGGGAAATAGCGCACGAACAATTCGTGTGTCGGCCATTGCCGCTATTGCTCCCTGGGGCCTGAATTTATCTTTCATGGAGATCGTGACCGTGCAGCGTGCGGAGCGTGTTGCAGTCGATTTCCCGATGCCGTCGCGCAATTTCGCGGTGACGCGGCGCATGCTGCTGATCGTGCTGGCCGTGTCGATTGCATTCCCGCTGGCCTGCCTGCTCGGCTATGGCTATTTCGATTATCAGCGCCGTATTGCCGATTCGAACGACATGATCGACCGGCTCGCGCGCGTGGCCGAAGAGCAGGCCGTCAAGGTGCTGGACCTCAATCAGCAGATGGCCTCCCGCGTGATCGAGTTGCTCGGTGACCAGGACGAAGCGCAGATTCGCGCGCGCGAAGCGTCCGAGCACGATCGTCTGAGAGAGATCGGCGGCGACTTTCCGCAGGTGGCGTCGATTTACGTGCTGGGGCCCGGCGGCAATCTGCTGGTGTCGAGCAAGGTGTACCCGTCGCCTCCGCTGTCGATCGGCCAACGCGAAGATTTCAATTCCGCGAAAGCGATGCGGCCGCAGCCGTATTTCTCGCTATCGATGTTCGGGCCGTTGTCGCAAACCAATGTCTTCAATACGCTGATCGGCCGTTCGGGTGAAAACGGCCAGTTCCTCGGCGCCGTTGCTGTCGCGCTGAAAAACGAGTATTTCGCGCGCTTCTATCGTGAACTCACGGCCGGCGATCCGTCGCTGGCGCTCGGGCTGTACCGCCAGGACGCGAGTCTGCTGGTGCGCTATCCGGCCTGGCCCGCAGGCGCGAAGCCCAGGCCGCACAGCGCCTTCGCCGCAGCGCTGCGCGACAAGCAGTTGTTCGGGCATATCCGGCTGACTTCGTCGGTGGACGGCGTCGATCGTCTGCTCGCGTTTCGTCGCGTCGGCGACTATCCGTTGTATGTGATGAGCGCGTACGCGATCAGCTCGATCGTCAGCGCGTGGTGGAGTCATTTCCTGATCATCGCGGCGCTCACGGCGGTGCCTTGCATCGCGATCTGGTTGCTGGTGTTCTATTCGCTGCGCCAGCTCGAAGGCGAACGGCGCGCGTGGGAGCGCTGGCAGGGCGAAGTGGCGATGCGTCTGTCGGCGGAAGCGTCGAGCCGGCAGTTGCAACGGATGGGCGCGCTCGGCAACCTGGTCGCCAACGTCGCGCACGATTTCAACAATCTGCTGATGGTGGTGTCGGCGAATACCGAGCTTGCGCGGCTCAAGCATTTCAACAACCTCGAAAAAGAAGTGCTCGCAGTGGAGCGCGCCACTGCCACGGCCGAATCGTTGACGCGGCGGCTGTTGAGCGTCGCGAAGAAACAGCCGCTTAAACAGGAGCCGGTCGACCTCGCGAAATGGCTACCGGCCGCCGCGCCGCTGATCGACGCGTCGCTCGGCGACAACGTCGAGGTCGCGTTGAACATGGTCGACGACGTATGGCCCGTGCTGGCCGATCCCACCGACCTCGAATTCGCGATCATGAACCTCGCGGTGAACGCGCGCGATGCGATGCCGCGCGGCGGCCGCTTTGTGATCCGTTGCCAGAACAACCGGCTGGTGGGTAGCGACACGTTGCTGCCTGACGGCGAATACGTGCTGATCGCGTGCTCGGACGACGGCGAAGGGATGCCCGAAGCGGTCGCGCGACGCGCGTTCGAACCGCTTTTCACGACCAAGCTGCGCGGCTCGGGTACGGGGCTCGGCCTCGCCCAGGTGCTCGCGATGTGCGAGCAGGCAGGCGGTACCGCGAAAATCGACAGCGTGCCGGGCAGCGGCACGACGGTGCGCTTGTATCTGCCGCGCTATCGCGAACGGCAAAAAACGCTCGCCAGCGCAACCGAAAGCGCACGGCAACCGGTGCCCGCCGCCACCGGCGTGGTGCTGCTGGTCGAAGACAATGCGGACGTGGCGGCGGGCGTCGCCGCGGTGCTGGAAACCTTCGGCTGCGAAGTGCGGCACGAAGCCACCGCCGACCAGGCGCTCGACGTGCTGAGCTCCGGCGCGACGTTCGAGCTGGTGCTGTCCGACATCCAGATGCCCGGCAAACTGAACGGGATCGACCTCGCGGAAAAAGTGCGCAGCGCGTGGCCTGCGCAACGGATCGCGCTGATGACCGGCTACGCGGACGAGCTCGAACGCGCCCGCCGGCTCGGCGTCGCGATCCTCGCGAAACCGTTCAACATCGACGAACTGCACGCTCTGGTTGCGTGCGAACCGTGAGACGAACACACGGTTTCCGGTTTTTTCCGCTATTTCACTCTGTTCGAAGCGTTTCAGAACTCGCGGCACACCCCTTGCTGTCAAGCGCATGAGGTCTGCGGATCCGGCTGGGTCAGCCGGCGCGGCCCATTCCTTATCGGACAGGAGAAAGTCATGAAGATCAGAAACGCACTGCTCATTTCGGCACTGCTCGCCGCCTCCTCGGTGGCAATGGCGCAAGGTAGCGGCGGGGGCGGTGGCGGCGGCCCCGCAGGCAACGATCCGAACGCCGGCACCAACGCCGGTGCGACTCGCGAAGGCGGCGACATGCAGGCTTCGGGCGCTGCGGCGCACTCGAAGACGAAGAAGCACCACATGAAGTCGACCAAAAAGCCGGCTACCGACAGCACCAATATGCCGGGCGCCGACGCCAGCAGCGACACCAAGGGGCAGTAAGCGCCGCCGCGTCAACGCTTCACGCTGTGCGTCTGCAAGGCCATACCGCCCTTTGCAAAGTGCCGCAACACACGGGGCAATGCGAAGGGCGCATCGGCAGGATTTGCCGCTGCATACGGGTGACGAAAGCTGAGGCACAGCGCAAAAATCACCTTATGCACGAGGCCGCCTCCGCAGGCCTGGCGGCACACAACCTCTATGTTTCGTCTGTGAGATTCCGGGTATTATTTGCCGCCAACCGGCGACTGAGCGCCAGCGTGCGATGTTTCAATGCCCTAGGAATACTAACTGATGAAAATCACCCGCAGCGCGCCTGCGCCATCGTCCTTTCTGTTCTGGGCCCTGCTGTATCTGGCGAGTGGGTATGCATCGCACCAGCTAAACGGCCCGGTCGACATGACGGGCTATATCTGGCTGCCTGCCGGCGTCACAATGGCAGCCTTCATGCTGCGCCCAGTGCGCTACTGGGGCGTGCTCGCGATCGGCTTCGCGCTGGCGCAACTGCTGTTGAGCGTCATCGAACGAAGCGGTTATGTCGACGCGCTGCTATTCGCCGTCAATGAAATCGGCTGCTCCGCGCTCGCGGTCTATATCGTGCAACGCGCGCGGTTTTCCCTCGAAGGGCTGTTCTTCCTGCGCGGCCTGCTGGCGGCCGCCGCGCTCGCCAGTCTGTTGGGCGCAATCGGCGGCGGCGCCTGGTTTGCCTTCGTCGACCATGCGTCGTTCTGGAGAGTCGGCGCGATCTGGGCGGCTTCGGATTTTATCGGCATTGTGCTGGTCACACCGGTGCTCGCGTCGTGGTCGCGTTTTCGCGCACACCGTTCAGGACAGAACGAACTGGCCGACTTCCTGATCGGCCTCGCCGCGTTCGCCGTGATGGTGCTGATCGCACTGATCAGCTTCGATCAGGACCGCGCCGGCGCCCACGACCTGGGTATCGGCGTCGTGTTCGCGTTGACGTACATACCGCTGTTCTGCGCAGTCGTCGTGACCTTGATGTGGGGCGGCAAAGGCGGTTCGTTTGCGGTACTCGTGCTGGCGTTGATCGTCAGCGTGCTGATGGCGAGAGGCCATGGACCGTTTTCAATGGTCGATGCGCATCGCGGGCGGTCGCTGCTCGAGGCGCAGATTTACCTCGCGGTCGCGTCCTTGCTGGTGCTGACCATCAGTGCGTTGAAAACCACGCGAGATGAGCTGCACGATCGCGCCGCGGTGTCGCAGAACAATATGACGCTTGCGCTGGCCGGCGCATCGCAATTGAGCTACGTGCTCGATACGTCCCGGGATCGCATCGAATGGAGCGGCGATCTGCAACGCGCGTTCGGCACCGGCAGCAACGCCGAGGCGCTCGCCAGCGTACGCAACGTGCTGGAGCGGCTGCATCCCGACGACCGGGCGCGGCTGCGCTCGCACTGGCAGGCCGAGACCGACGGCGAGCGTCCGGCTTCGCTGCCGCTGCGCGTCAACCTGCCGGACGGCGAGGTGATGACGGTGATCGACACCAGTGCGTCGCTCGCGCATGCCGACGTCGGCGTGGCCGTTATTGCGGGCGTCTGGCAATTGCAACGCGAGCCACGCGTGTCGCTCGGGCTATGACAGCACGATCCGGGATCCTGCTCATCCACGGGCTGGGCGGCACCGAGTACGATCTGGGCTCGCTGCACAAGGCCGCGCGCCGCGCGGGCGGCAACGCTCACATGATCACGCTGCCTGGCCACGGCACACGGCCGGAAGATCTGCTCACAGTGCGCGCCGAAACATGGCTCGACGCGGTCACCGCGCAGTACCGTGAACTGGCAACGCAGTACGACACGCTGCACGTCGCCGGCATGTGCATGGGCGCGCTGATCGCGCTGCTGCTGTGCCACCGCGTGAAGCACGAGCGCGGCCGGCTGGCGCTGCTCGCGCCGCCGGTTTATATCGACGGCTGGTCGACGCCCTGGTATCGCGATTTGCGGTATCTGCTGTACTGCGTGCCGGGCGCCGCGGCGAAGATCAAGGTCGAAGAGGGCGAGCCGTTCGGCATCAAGAATCCGCTGGTCCGCGCGATCGTCAAGAAGAAGTTCGAACGCGGCGACAATTTTCACTACCCCTGGGTGCCGCTGGTCTGCATCCGCCAGGTCGACCGGATGCGCGACTGGGTGCGCAAGGCCGCGCCGGAGATTGCGTGTTCAACGCTGATTCTGCATTCGCGTGAAGACGAACTGACCAGTTTGCGTTCGGCTGAATTTCTTCAGGCCGCCATTCCGGATGCGCGCTCGGTCGTGCTGGAAAACAGTTACCACATGATCTGCGCCGACAACGACCGCGAACAGGTGGCAAGCGAAGTACTGAGCTTCTTCGATCTCGATCCGCAACATGCGTACAGTCCGGCTGCAGCACGCCGGATGGCGCGGGCCGGAGAAGGGCTGGGCTGAGGGTTCTTCTGAAGGCTCGTCTGAAGGCGGGGGCGCCTCACTCGCCGATCAGATGCAGCACGATATCGCGATGCTGCGTATGCCGGCGATGTTCGAACAGATACAGCCCCTGCCATGTGCCGAGCACCATCCGTCCATGTTCGACCGGCACCGACAACTGCACCTGCGTGAGCGCGGTGCGCAGATGGGCCGGCATGTCGTCCGGTCCTTCCGCGTCGTGTTCGTAACGCTCGTCGTCTTCGGGCGCGAGAGTTGCGAAATAGCGCTCGAGATCGCGCTGCACCGAAGGGTCGGCGTTCTCCTGGATCAGCAGCGACGCTGAAGTATGCCGGCAGAACAACGTCAGCAGGCCGGTGCCGATACCTTGTTCACCGACGAAGCGGCGTGCTTCGTCGGTGAACTCGACAAGCCCGCGCGTGCGGGCCTTGACGCTCAGATGATGGATCGCCTGTCGCATGATGTTTCGGACCTCGTCGTGCGGATCAGAGCACGGAAAAGGCTTCCGCGATCTCGGCCGCGCTGGTGGGCCGTACGACGCGCGAGACTTCCGTGCCGTCGCGCAGGAAAATCAGCGTCGGCCATAGCTTGACCTTGAACGAACGGCCGAGCGGACGGCCCGGACCGTCTTCGATCTTCAGATGGCGAACCCCGGCGTGCGGTTCGAAAGCTTGTGCAATCGAAGGCTGCGCGCCCTGGCAGTAGCCGCACCAGTCGGTGCCGAATTCGATGACGGTCGCGCCGGCCAGGGTGTCGACTTCGGCTCGCGACGGGGCTTGTTGCGCGTAAGCGGTGGGTGTGGCCATGCGGGAGGCTCCTTGACTCGGTGTAAGGTCGCGGACGATATGCCGATATCGCCGCGGCGCGTTCGATGCGGTTCCGACAAGATTAGCAGCTACGCTCCGGATGCGTCGGCGAGCAAAGCGAACACCGACATCCGTTTGACCGCGCGCCGTGTTAAACATCGCCATCGGCGCGCGACATGCGATGCGCGGGCAAATCATCGGTTCAGGAACGGAAATGGGCGAGCGAATTTATCTGCGGCATCCAGGCAAGGACGAGACCGTTGCGGTCGGCGTCGGCTTCAGTTGGGGCGCGCTGCTGCTCGGGTTCGCGTGGGCGTTGTCGAAGCGGATGTGGTTCGCGGCCTTCGTGATGCTGGCAATCAACACGCTGCTGTTCTGCAGCGGCCTGTGGGGCGATACCGCCGACACCATCGGCCTCGTGCTGTCGGTGCTGTTCGGCATTGCTTGTGGGCAGTACGGCAACCGCTGGCATCGCTGGACGCTTGAAAAGCGCGGCTACATCGTTCTATAACGCGTCACGTGTCCTTTTGCTGTGTTCTTCATGGAGTCATCTGATGCCTATCGCTGCTGCCTGCCGCTTGCCCGCTACCTTCCGCCGCTGCTTGCCCGGCAAGCGCAAAAAATGCGCGAAACAAGCGGCAAGTAGGAGGCGGATAAGCGGGCGGACAAGCGGAGAGACAAGCGGGTAAACGGGCCGCCAGACAAGCGGGCAAACAAGCGGGCAAACAAGCGGGCAAACAAGCGGGCAAACAAGCGGGCAAACAAGCGAAAACACGCTGCCCCGACGAAGGCAAACGCGCATCGCGTGCTTTTGGGATGCCGACGCGCGGGTTTACGTGTCGTCAACTCAGGCCGATAATGCCCCGGTCATTCCGAATACGAGTCCGGCGCGCACGTCGCGCCGGCTCGCCCTCCCGACCCACCGCCGCCCGTGTTGAAGACCTCACGTTTTTTCGACCTGCTACGCATACCTGGCTTCAAGCCGCTCGCCGCCGCCACGCTGATGCTCGGGGTGGCGATGTCCTTCACCGCACCGTATCTGTCCTTGTTCGGCATCGAACGCGCCGGTATGACGCCGTTCCGGCTCGGCGTCTTCATGACGCTGATCGCCGCGAGCGGCGTGCTCGCCAGCACGATCGCGGGCCGCTGGAGCGACAAAAGCGGCCGGCATCGTCCGCTGCTGCTGGCGGCGCTGATCGCCGCCACGCTCGGTTACCTGTGCTTATGCGTGGTACGCGACTACCGGTTGTTGCTGATAGTCGGGATCGCGTTCATCGGCGCGGGCGGCTCGGCGATCTCGATGGTGTTTTCGTTCAGCCGCGCGGCGCTGCCGGTGCCGGACCCCGCGGAGCGCGCGTTCGCCAGCGCGAGCTTGCGAACCATCTTGTCGGCGGCGTGGGTGTTCGGTCCGTCGGTCGGCGCGTTGGTGCTGGCGGGCACCGGTTTCTATGGGCTGTTCCTGTTCGCGGCCGCGAGTTTCGCGGCCTGTGCGGCGATCGTCTGGCGTATGCAGGAGCCGCAAGGGCATCTGGGCGATCACACGGTGGAGGATACGGCGTCCGAGCCGTCGGCGTCGATTTCCGTGCCGCCGTTGACCGCACCGGACGAAGAGTCGCAAGAGAATCGGCCCGGCGTCGCGTCGACCAACGACATCCGCCGCGCGGTGGCCGCGCTCACGCTGCTCGGCCTCGCCGCCAACGCGACGATGATCGTACTGCCGCTTTACATCGTGCACGGCCTGAACGGCACGCATCTGGATGTCTCCGTGATGCTGGGGCTCGGCGCGCTGACCGAGATTCCGATGATGCTCGCGCTCGGCGCGAAGTCGTCGACGCTGCACAAACCGAACTGGCTGGCCGCCTGCGCGGCGGTGCATGCGGTGTATTTCGTCGCGATGTCGATGGCGGGCGGCGTGAACGTGCTGATCCCGATGCAGATGCTCAACGCGTTCGTGGTCGCGGTCACGTCCTGCCTCGGCATGATCTATGTGCAGGACCTGATGCCGAACTCGCCGGGGCGCGCGACCGCGCTGTTCTTCAATGCCGCGCGGGTCGGCTCGATCCTGTCGGGCGTGTTGTCCGGGTTGCTGGTGCAGGCTTTCAACTATCGCGGCACGTTCCTGTTCTGCGGACTGCTGGCGCTGTGCGCGCTTGTGCTGTTCGCCGTGCCGGGCTATCGCTATCCGTTGATGTGGCGCGCGGTGCAGCGCTTCGCACGCGAGCATTACGTGAAGTTCAAAACCCGGGCGCGCTGATTCGCCCGGCTGCGGCGTGCTGCCGTTCGTGCATGCGGCGAGCTTCGCGTGAACATTGAAAATGTAAGCAGAGTGTCAGTCGAATAGAACGCTTTCTGCGCGCGGCGGCTCGTGCATTCGCACGCAAGGAACTTCCGGCCGCGCAAAACCTCTGCATTTAAGCGTATTGTCTTTGCTGCGGGCGATGTTGCCTGGGTCACTGCCGGGTCACTGCCTGGGTCACGGCCTGCCTCACAGCCTGCTCAACAGCCCGCGTCACTGCAAGGACAGTCAGACACTGCTACCGTGTGTCCGGCAAACGCAAGCCGACGTGGCTACGATGAATACGCGCATCGCGGGTCGACAGAGCCGCTCGTCGCCGCGTTACGACCAACAGAATCGATCAGCGCATCGACGCACTTTCCGGAGCGAGATATGCAGCTAGGCATGATTGGATTGGGACGCATGGGCGCCGACATGGTGCGACGTCTGACGAAGGGCGCTCAGCAATGCATCGCCTACGACGTGCAAGCGGCGGCGGTGGACAAGCTGAAGCAGGACGGCGTGGCGGGCGCGGCGTCGCTCGAAGACCTCGTCGGGCAACTCGACAAGCCGCGCGCGGTGTGGCTGATGGTGCCGGCAGCGGTGGTCGACGCGACGCTCGAGAAACTCGTGCCGTTGCTCGAACCGGGTGACATCGTGATCGACGGCGGCAACTCCTATTACCACGACGACATCCGCCGCAGCAACGATCTCGCGAAACTTCAACTTCATTACGTTGACGTGGGCACGAGCGGCGGCGTGGCGGGCCGCGAGCGTGGCTACTGCCTGATGATCGGCGGCGAGCCTGAAATCGTGCAGCATCTCGAGCCGATTTTCTCGACGCTCGCGCCGGGCGCTGCTGCGGCACCGGCAACACCGGGCCGCGCGGCCGGCACCGGCACCGCCGACCAGGGCTTTCTGCACTGCGGCCCACACGGCGCCGGCCACTTCGTGAAGATGGTCCACAACGGCATCGAGTACGGAATGATGGCCGCGTACGCGGAAGGCCTGAACATCCTGCGCCACGCCGACGCCGGCAAGCACGCGCGCGAGGTGGACGCCGAGACTTCGCCGCTGCGCCGCCCCGAGTTGTACCAGTACGATCTGAATCTGGCGGAGGTCGCCGAAGTCTGGCGGCGCGGCAGCGTGATTGGCTCGTGGCTGCTGGACCTGATCGCCGGGTCGCTCGTCAACGACGCCGATCTGGCGAACTACGCCGGACGCGTGTCCGATTCCGGCGAGGGACGCTGGACGGTTGCCGCCGCGATCGACGAAGGCGTGCCGACGCCCGTGCTGAGCGCCGCGCTGTTCGCGCGTTTCAGCTCGCGCGGCGAAGCGGATTTCGCGAACCGGGTACTGTCGGCGATGCGGCATGACTTTGGCGGCCATGTCGAGAAAGGCGCCGCGCCGGCTGCGGGTGCGGCCGGGTCGTCCGGCGGCAAGAGCTAACGCATTGGGAGCCGAGATGGATGCCACGAAGGCCACACTTCACGACGTCGTGTTTCTGTTCGACTGCGACAACACGTTGCTGGACAACGATCATGTGCTGGAGGATTTGCGCGCCCACATGATGCAGAAGTTCGGCGCGGAGAACAGCGCGCGTTACTGGGAAATTTTCGAAGAACTGCGTTCGGAGCTCGGCTACGCGGACTATCTCGGTGCGCTGCAGCGTTACCGGCACGAGCATCCGCGCGATACGGGCCTGCTGACGATCTCGCAGTTCCTGATCGACTATCCGTTTGCGAACCGGCTTTACCCGGGCTCGCTCGATACGCTGCGGCATCTGGGCAAATACGGGCCGACCGTGATCCTGTCCGATGGCGACGTGGTGTTCCAGCCGCGCAAGATTTCGCGCGCGGGCTTATGGGAAGAAGTACATGGCCGGGTTCTGATTTACATCCATAAAGAGCTGATGCTCGATCAGGTGAAGTCGTGCTACCCGGCGCGGCATTACGTGATGGTGGACGATAAGCTGCGGATTCTGACGGCCATGAAAAAAGCGTGGGGCGACGAGTTGACCACGGTTTTCCCGCGCCAGGGGCATTACGCGTTCGATCCGAAAGAGATCGCTGCGAATCCGCCCGCGGATGTCACCGTCGAGCGGATCGGGGAGCTGGCCGATATCGATGTGCAGTTGCTGTTGCGGCGAGGTGCCTGAGACGGCGGGGCGTTGGCGTTTTTGCGGGCGCGCCCGCAAAAACGCCTGGTGGCGTCTCAGTCTCAGCGGCCCCTCAGTGGCCCCTCAGTGGCCCAATCCCTTGAGACGCGCCGCCGTATCGTTCGCGCCCATCCTGCCGGCCGCATCCAGCGCGGTCACACCGTTGGCGTCGCGTGCCGCGGGATCCGCGCCATGCTCGATCAGCAGATCGACGATCGCCGTGCGGTTGAACATCGCCGCGATCATCAGTGCCGTGCGGCCGTCCGGCGAAGCGCCTTCCACATTCGCGCCGTGCGCGAGCAAGGTTTCGATCACTGCATCGAAGCCTTTGAAGGCGGCGCCGGCAATCGGCGTCTGGCCGTTGTCGTTGCGCAGATCGGGATCGGCGCCGCGTTCGAGCAAGGTCCGCACCGCGTCCGCATGTCCGTGGTAGCTCGCCAGCATCACCAGGCTGTCGCCTTTGTCGTTGCGCAGATTCGGCGGGACGCCTTTTTCGATCACCGCGGCAAGCATCGCGGCATCGCCGCGGCGGGCCAGATCGAATACTTGCTGCGCCAGTTCGAGCAGTTCCGGATCCATCTCCGGTTTGGCGGGCGGGGGAGTTTCAGCGTGGTCCGTCAATGTCATCTCCTTTCGATAAGCGTGCTGCTGTTACAGCACCTGGGCATCGGTCAGGATACACATTTCGCACGGCGCGTGCCCGCCTGGCGGGCACGCTACGTCGTGCCGAACAGTTTGACCAGCAGCCCGAACACGCCGATCGCGATCGCAAGACCCGCGAACAGCAACACGACCGAGAGAAGAAGTATCAGAGGCGCTTTGAGGCGGCTGGGAGTCGACATGATGGCCGTTCGTTCCGTTAAGAGGCGAGAGGAGGCGGAATGCGCCGCTGCGCTCCGCGTTCGCGAATGCAGCCGCGTCAGCTTAATCGCATTCGCTTAATGTGGTCTTAAGCGCGAACGTCGAGCCGCGGCGCGCGGCGGGCGTCGTTCGACGATCATCCAGATCAAGTGTTGTGCGATTCCTTCGAACCATGCGGCGGCTGGTCTGTCACACTGCTGTCGATCGGAGGCCCTTTTACTTTATTCCGCAAGAGTTCGCGCTATTCCGCCAGACTGCGCGAAACGCGTCTGGTTTGCCCGATCTTCGCAAGACCTCTGTTATGTCATCCGTATGTATGTCATTCGCATGACCCTATGATCGGCATCGTCTTCAATCCGCCGCGCATCATGCACATGACTTCGCGCGCATCACGATCAAGGATTACTCGCTGCAGCACCCGCCAACCTGCCTGACAGTTCTTTTCGAGGAGTGACGCAATGGCTGAAGCAGCTTCCCCTTCGTCCCGTTCGACCCCGCCCAGCACACTGGACCCCGACACCCTGCGCAAGATGGACCGTTACTGGCGCGCGTGCAACTATCTGTCCGCGGGCATGATCTATCTGCGCGACAATCCGCTGCTGCGCGAACCGCTGAAGCCCGAACACATCAAGAACCGTCTGCTGGGCCATTGGGGCTCCGACCCGGGGCAGAGCTTTCTGCTCGTGCATCTGAACCGTGTGATCAGGCAACACGATCTGAACATGATCTACGTGGCCGGCCCGGGCCACGGTGCGCCGGCCACGCTCGCGCATTGCTACCTCGAAGGCCATTACTCGGAAATCTATCCCGACCGCAGCGAAGACGAAGCCGGCATGCAGCGTTTTTTCCGGCAATTCTCGTTTCCCGGCGGCATCGGTTCGCATTGCACGCCGGAGACACCGGGTTCGATCCACGAAGGCGGCGAACTCGGCTACAGCCTGTCGCACGGCTATGGCGCGGCGTTCGACAATCCCGATCTGATCGTCACGGTGATGATCGGCGACGGCGAAGCGGAAACTGGCCCGCTCGCCACCTCGTGGCACTCGAACAAATTCCTCAATCCGATTCGCGACGGCGCGGTGCTGCCGGTGCTGCATCTGAACGGCTACAAGATCGCCAATCCAACGATCCTCGCGCGGATTCCCCGTGAGGAACTCGAGGCATTGCTGACCGGATACGGGCATAAGCCGTATTTCGTCGAAGGCGACGATCCGGCTGTCATGCATCAGCAGATGGCCGCGACGCTCGACCAGTGCATCGGCGAAATCCGCGCGATCCAGCGGCATGCGCGCGAGAACGACGACGCGTCGCGGCCGCGCTGGCCGATGATCGTGCTGCGCTCGCCGAAAGGCTGGACCGGCCCGAAGGAAGTCGATGGTCACAAGGTGGAAGGTTCGTGGCGCGCGCATCAGGTGCCGGTGCTCGACCCCGTCACCAACGGCAAGAGCCTGAAACTCGTCGAGAGCTGGATGCGCAGTTACGCACCCGAATCGTTATTCGACGAAGCAGGGCGCCTTGTCGAAGAATTGCGCGAACTCGCGCCGCAAGGCGCGCGCCGCATCAGCGCGAATCCGCATGCGAACGGCGGTTTGCTGTGCAAGACGCTCGATATGCCGGCGTTTCAGGATTACGCGGTCGCCGTGAAAAAACCGGCGGGCTCGTACACGTCGCCCACTGAAGTGCTGGGCAAGTTTTTGCGCGACGTGATGCGCAGAAACATGACGAACTTCCGCGTGTTCGGTCCCGACGAAACCGCCAGCAACAAGCTGACGGCTATTTACGAGGCCTCGGAGAAGACGTGGCTCGCTGAGACCGAGCCGGGCGACGCCGACGGCGGCGAGCTCGCGGTGGACGGCCGCGTGATGGAGATGCTGAGCGAGCACACGCTCGAAGGCTGGTTCGAAGGTTATGTGCTCACAGGCCGCCACGGCCTGTTCGCGACCTACGAGGCGTTCGTCCACGTGATCGATTCGATGTTCAACCAGCACGCCAAATGGCTCGAGAAAGCCAAGCGCGATCTCGGCTGGCGGCAGCCGGTGCCGTCGATCAATCTGTTGATCACGTCGCTCGTGTGGCGTCAGGATCACAACGGCTTCACGCATCAGGACCCGGGCTTTCTCGATGTCGTCACCAATAAAAGCCCGGACGTGGTGCGCATTTATCTGCCGCCCGATGCGAACTGTTTGTTGAGCGTCGGCGACCATTGTCTGCGTTCGCGCGATTACGTGAACGTGATCGTCGCCGACAAGCAGCCGCATCTGCAATATCTCGACATGGAAGCCGCCGTCACGCATTGCACGAAGGGCATCGGCATCTGGGATTGGGCGTCGACCGATCAGGGTGTCGAGCCCGACGTGGTGATCGCGAGCGCCGGCGACATCGCGACGATGGAGGCGCTCGCCGCCGTGCAGATACTCAAGGAGCGTTTTGCGGATCTGAAGATCCGCTTCGTGAACGTGGTCGATCTGTTCCGCCTGATGCCGGAGCACGAGCATCCGCACGGGTTGTCCGACCGCGATTTCGATTCGCTGTTCACGACCAGCAAGCCGGTGATTTTCAATTTCCATTCGTATGCGTCGCTCGTGCATAAACTGACTTACAACCGCACCAATCATGACAATCTGCACGTGCACGGTTATCACGAGAAGGGCAATATCAACACGCCGCTCGAACTCGCGATCATCAATCAGGTCGACCGCTTCTCACTGGCGATCGACGTGATCGATCGCGTGCCGTCGTTGCGCGGCGTCGGCGATCATGCGAAGGAATGGCTGCGCGGGCAGATCATCGAGCATCTGGCTTATGCGCATGCCGAGGGCATCGATAAGGAAGAAATCCGCAACTGGACGTGGAAGGCTTGAGCGAGGCGAACGAACGATGAGCAAAGAAACGCGCGACGGCGAGCAGGTGATTCTGGTGTTGAACAGCGGTTCGTCGTCGCTGAAATTTGGCGTGTTTGCACAGGCCGACGGCGACGAAAAGCTGTTGCTGACAGGCAGCGCGGAAGGTATTGGCCGGCCCGACGGCAGTTTGCGGATCAAAGCGCCCGACGGCCGCGTGCTGGTGCAGCAGGACCATCTGCTGGAGTCGCAAACCGACGCGTTAAAAAAGCTGTCGCAAGTGCTGACCGAGCAGGGTTACGCGCGGCCGGCGGCGGTCGGGCATCGGGTGGTGCATGGTGGGCCGCATCTGCGCGCGCATCAGCGATTGACCGCGCCAGTGTTGCAGCGCTTGAAGGAAGCGGTGCACTTCGCGCCGTTGCATATTCCGCCTGCGCTCGCGTTGATCGACGAAGCGATGAAGATTTTCGGCGATGCGCCGCATTTCGCGTGTTTCGACACGGCCTTCCATGCGATGTTGCCGCCGGTAGCGGCGCAACTGCCGCTACCGCGCCGCTATGCGGAGGCCGGCGTGATTCGCTACGGTTTTCACGGGCTTTCGTATGAATCGCTGGTGACGCGACTCGGCGCCGACTTGCCGTCGCGTGCGGTGTTCGCGCACCTCGGTAACGGTTCGAGCGTGTGTGCGTTGCGTGACGGCAAGTCCGTCGACACGTCGATGGGTCTCACGCCGACCGGCGGCGTGCCGATGGGTACGCGCAGCGGCGATCTTGATCCGGGCGTGTTGCTGTATCTGATGCGGGCCGAAGGGTTGGATGCAGATGCGCTCGAGACGCTGCTGAATCGGCAGAGTGGGCTTGCGGGTTATGCCGATGGCGAGAGCGACATGCAGGCGCTGGAAAAACGCGCGGCGGCGGGTGATGAAGATGCATTGCTCGCGATCGATGTATTCGCAACTGCCGTGAGGAAGACGATTGGCGCGTATGCGGCGTTGCTCGGCGGAATCGATTTGCTGGTGCTGACTGGCGGGATCGGGGAGCACAGCGCGGACGTGCGCAAAAGGGTTTGCGACGGGCTGGCTTTTCTCGGCTTATCGGAAGGCAACGCGACGGGCAACGTGCGGGTGGTCCACACGGAAGAGGAACGGCAGATCTCGCGGCATTGTCGCGGGTTACTGCGCGCCGAGGAGCGCGGCGGCAGTTGAGGTTATTCGACGTTTGCCGGGTAGTGTGATGGCCTTCGCGGCGAGGAGAATTCGGGGCGCAGTGCCAATCGCGAACGCGCGTCCTGACCCCGCGCCCGTGTTGTTTGCCTGGGGCAACCCGTTACCGGTCACCCCAGGCAGACAACCTACTGCACTACGTCAGCCACGGCTTGCGCGGTCGCCGCGGACAACGTCCACCCCAAATGCCCATGCCCGGTGTTATAAAACACGCCTTGCCGCTTCCCGCGACCCACCTTCGGCAGCATCGAAGGCAACATGGGCCGCAACCCGGCCCACGGAACGACCCGCGAAGTCGACACTTCAGGAAAATGCCTGCGCGTCCAATCGACCAGCGGCGCGATCCGATCCGACCGGATATCCCGATTGAAGCCATTGATCTCCGCCGTACCGGCCACTCTGAATCGATCCACGCCCAAACGGCTGGTGACGATCTTCGCGCTATCGTCGAGCAAACTCACCCACGGCGCGCGCTGCTGGCTCACTTCGTCATCCAGACACACGGTGATCGAATAACCCTTGACCGGATACACGTTCACGTGATCTCCGAGCATTGCTGCGAAGTCGCGGCTCTTCACGCCGGCACACACCACGATCCGTTCGAAAGCAAAGCGCTGCGACTCGCCATCGAGTTTGACCATCAGCGTGAACTGGCCGTCGTGCGATGGCTCGATCGACGCGATCTCCGCGTCGTAGTGAAACTCGACCCCGTGTCGCTCGCAAGCCTGTGCAAGGCCGCGTGTGAACTTGTGAATATCGCCCGTCGAATCCGACGGCGTGAAAAACCCGCCGTGGAAATCGCCGTGCAAAGCCGGTTCGATCGCGTGCAATTCACTCGACGTCACCGGATCGCGCACAAGACCGCCTTCACGCAACAACGTGTTCACCTTGCTCGCCGCTTCGAACTCCTTGCGAGTCTTGTAGATGTGCAGAATGCCGCGCCGCTCCAGATCGAAGTCGATGCCCTCGGCCTCGGCAACCGAAAACAGATGCTCGCGCGCGGCGATTGCGAGCCGCACCGTTTCGACGGTGTTCGCGCGGTAGTGCGGGATCTGCCGCAGGAATTCGCCCATCCACGAATATTTGTGCCATGTGGGCAGCGGATTGAGCAGCAGCGGCGCATCGCGCGTGAGCATCCAGCGCAGACCCTTGATGACCGTGGCCGTGCTGTTCCAGACTTCGGCGTTACTCGCGGACAGTTGGCCGCCGTTGGCGAACGAGGTCTCCATTGCCGCGTAGCGGTGACGTTCGAAGACAGTGACGTGGTGGCCGCGCTGCGCGAGCGCGTGAGCAGTCGTGACGCCGGTAATGCCGGCGCCGATGATGGCGATTCGTGACATGACATGGTCCAGAGCAAGTTGTGAGCATCGCCGGCTTCGGTGTTCGATTGCTTCATCGAATCCGGCGTCGATGCCCCATCTGTCCCTGTACCTGAGAGTTTCTTCCCGGACACGCACGGGCAGTGTGAATGCCGTACGCGGGGAATCCCCTTCGGTGGGCGCATAGATGATGCCGATGCGCCGCTCTCCAGATGTTCCTGCTGCGCGGTCCTTTTGCCTGAGAGTTTCCGGGGCGGTTGCTCCGTCGGCGTCGTCACAACCTCTGACGATCTCTCCCGCGCTGCATTGCAGAACGGCTCGACAATACCGGGCAAAATTTTTTACCGCAAGTGTTTCCTGCAGTGCGGGCACGCGTGGCGCCGTTTATCATAGTGGCCACCAATCCAGGCAGCACCACACGTGCCTTGTGCACCGACAGCACCAACGGCACCAACGGCACCAACACACGAGACCCTGCGGCATTTGCCGCGACACCATCCATGAACACCATTCCCGAAGCGCTTTCCCGTCCTTCCATTCGCGCGTTGACGCTGCTCGAGGGGCGCGTGCTCGGCGTACTCGTCGAGAAACAGCACACGGTGCCGGACAGTTATCCGCTTTCGCTGAACGCGCTGACGTTGGGCTGCAATCAGAAAACCGGTCGCGCGCCGGTAATGAACGCGACCGAAGCCGAGGTAATGACCGCAATCGACGGGCTGAAGCGCCTCAGCCTCGTGCTCGAAGGCAGCAGCAGCCGCGTGCCGCGCTTCGAGCACAACATGAACCGCGTGCTCGGTCTGCCGAGTCAGTCGGGCGCGTTGTTGACCACGTTGCTTCTGCGCGGGCCGCAGACCGCGGCCGAATTGCGCCTGAATAGCGCACGTTTGCATGGCTTCGCGGATATTTCGTCGGTCGAGGCGTTTCTGGACGAGCTCGCGGTGAACGATCCGCCACGCGTAGTGAAACTGGCCCGCACGCCGGGCGAGCGCGAGAACCGCTGGATGCATCTGCTATGCGGAGAAGTGAGCGCGAGCGAGTTCGCGCAGCCGGGTGGCGGAGAAGAGGACAGCGTGCCGCCATCCGAATTCGAGGCGCTCAAGGCCGAGCAGAAGCGGCTTGCGGACGAAGTGACGCGACTGCGCGCAATCGTGGCGCGTATGGCCGCGGAGTTGGGGATCGACGTCGGCGAGGAATGACGGCGACGCGCCACGCGCGTGGCCGTCGTTTCTAGAACCGATAATTCACAGCAGCCAGCGTATTGATCTCAAACCGCTTTTCGGTAATCGGGCTATTGGCGGCGTCGTGTTCGAGCCGCCCGAACGTTGCCGCCACCGAGCCGTTCCAGTGTTTGGAAAAGTCGTAACTCACCACCGCGTTCATGTGAATGTCCCTGACGCCCGCGCTGGTGCCGTAAGTCGGTAAGCCTGACGCGGCGCTTTGCTGGCCGGACACGCCAAAGAAAGTCCGCGTATAGGTTCCGTTCGCCCATGTAAAGCCGGGACCGACCGAAAACAGCCATCCGCCGACCGGCGCGGAAGCGACGAAATCGGTGCTGACGGTCGTGCCTTGATGATGCCCGGCGATGTCCTGGTACAGCGCAACCGACCCGGTGAACGCCCACCACGTGTAATCGGCGAACAACTTCAGCTTCGGGCCGCCGTGTACGTCGCCGAGACCGTGCAGCCGTGGGTCGTCGGATTCCTTGCGGCTCTGGAAATCGAAACTCAGCGCGGCGCCGACGTGATACGCGGGTCCGCGCAGCACGTTCACGCCCAGCACGTCGGGACCCGACGAGAAAATCCGGTCGTCGTAAGAGATGTCGAGCGCCGGGTACGGGAAGTAGCTCAACTGCCGCGAGCCCGGGTATTTGGGCGTGATCACGAGGCCCGGCCCGACGCCGATCTTCCATTTGCTGGTGTCGGCTGCCGCGTCGGCGCCGGCAACCGCATTCGGTGTCACGGTTGCCCCGGTGGCCGCGGTTGTGCCAATCGTCGTTGTCGCCGCGTCGTCGGCATACGCCACGTTCGCGGCGCATAGTGCCAGCGCGGCGGCGAACAGCGACGACACGCGCGCCGGCTTCCTCGACCCTGCGCGCGTGATCAAACGCCCCACCGTCATGCGTGCTCCTTGCCGAGCGCAGCGAGTTGTCTGAGTCGGCGCGCGAGCGCCTTCGACAGGACCGGCTGCTTGCCGCCGTCGTCTGTACGACTGGCCGCTTCGCTTTCGCGCAGAAACAGCGCGGTTTCGCGCGCGACGATCTCGCGCTCGTTGTCCGACGTAATCATGTGATACGAATCGTCCAGCCAGATTGTGCGTAAAAAGGCGGCGCCGATATGGCTCGCCACAAAGCGCGCGTTGCGCGGGCTCGACGTTTCGTCGTCGATTGCATGAACGATCAGGCAATCGGTCTTGATGTCCTGAACCAGCGTGCGCACGTTCGCGGCGAGCCGGCTTGCCTGGTGCAAGGCCGGCAGTGAGATCGTCGACGGTCCGACTTCGCTGAAATCGCTGCGCTGCATCGCGCGTGCGATCTTCGCGCGCAGCGCTTCGTTGCGCAGACCGAACGGCGCTTCCTCACGATAACGCCAGCGCTTGCGCAGCGGCGTGAAGTACGCCCAGTTGAGCAGGAAGCGATACCAGGGAATCGCCCAGCCGTCATACGACAGAGTCAGCGACAACAGCACCAGCGACTGCGCCTGCGGGCGCCGATGCGCCAACGCGAGCGCCAGCGCGGCGCCGATCGACAATCCGCAGATCGACACCCGCGCGAAGCGCGCGGCGAGCGCGTCGTATTCACGCACGGCGGCGTCGAGCCACGTTTCCATCGCGGTTTCTGCGGAACCGGCGCTATAGCCGGGCAATAACGGCGCACACGTGGTGAAGCCTTCGGCGTTCAGAAAGCGTGCGAGGTAGCGCAATTCGAGCGGCGAGCTCGACAGGCCGTGCAACATCAGCACCGCGTGATCGTCGCCAGGCAGGAAAATCTGGCTGGGCTGGCTCATCGCTCAGTCTCCGATCCGCAACACGAGGAAATCGCCCGCGTGAGTGGTGAAGCGTTCGCAAACGCAGTCGGTGAGCTTCGACGCGCCGTCGCTGCCTTTTAGCCGCGCACGATGACTACCGGGCAGCAGCGCCTTGCTCAGGCGCTGCAAATCGTCGGGATTGACGTCCGCGAAACGCGGGCCAGGTGCGATTTCGTTCGGCAGGCGCGGCAGCAGGCTCGGCACGCGGCCTTCGTCCTGCTGCGGCCGAGCTTTGCGCTCGAGTGCCTGAATGAGAATGAAGGTCTTGTGGTGATGCGACAGATGCCGCAGCAGTCTGTGCGTTTCGTCGATCGCGCGGCGCGCGAGCATGCGTTCGTTGTCGTGGCGCAGCAGCATTTCATAGCGCGACTGCGCGACCGACGCGATCAGTTCGGCGCGAAACTGTGCGCGCCGCAACCGCTCGATCAGCACGATGATGAACAGCGTCACCAACGGATACGACAGGATCAGGATCACGTCGGCGCGGTTGAATACGTCGATGGCGGCGTAGGGCGGCACGAACAGATAGTCGGCAAGGCCCAGGCCGAGCACCATCACCGCAAGAGCGGGCGCGAGGCCGAAGAAGTACTCGATCAGCGACGCCGCGATGCAGAACGCGGTGCCAGGCATGATCGGTCCGATCAAAGGATGGAGCAGCAGTCGCACGCCGGCGGCGATCGCCAATGCGGCAGCGGCGGCCAGCCAGGCGCGTGTTCCCCGGAGTGCCCAGCGACGGGCGTTTTTTACATCCATGATTTTTATGGGAGCGAGTACGCGTCCCGATCGAGCGTTTGTAATACGCGGTAATGCGCAGGTCGGACAATACCATAGGAGTCACAAGCTCGACCCAAAGAAAAGGTAAATTTTCAGTACAAAGGACTGGAATGTTCTGATTTCAGGGTGGGGAGTGGAAAAACTTGCCGGCATGCGGGCGTGAACCCCCTGGGCGCGGGGAAAAGTCTTACCAGCGCTTACGCGGCGGCGTCCCGCTTCTGCGCATCGGCCAGCGTCTGTTGCGTGCGGTAGAAGCGTTGCGGCGGCACGTTCGGCGAATCTTCGGCAAGGCGGTCGAGTTCGTCGCGGATCGCGGTCAGATAGTGGCCGTCGAGTGCGTCGGGGTCACCCGCGAAAATGGCTTCGAGACGGCGGCGCACTGCACCGTAGCGCGCACCGGCCGAGCGGTGCTTCTCCGCGCGTTCGGCGTAGCGCAAGAAAGTCTGCAACGCGGACGACACCGCGGCCGTCACGCTCACCAGTCCTACAACAATCCGTAGTGCGGGCGATACGGCGTTCGCGTTCAACGAAGCAAACACCGCCGTGCCGACAAACGCCGTAAGCGCGGTGACCAGCCAGCCGACGCGGCGCTCGCGCGACGACAGCAGATCGGCCATGTCGTAATGGCTCATCTGGGATTCACGTGCGCGGCGGATCCATTTCAGCAGAAGCTGGTCTTCGTCGACGGGTGGCTCGTAGGCAGTCGGGTTCGTCATGTCGCGGGTCGTGGCCGTCAAGGTGCGCGGGCGTTGCGCCCGCACTCCACGCTACTGTGCCACAGGCACGCCGCCGCGAAGTTTGCGGCCTGGAGACCGCAAGCAAAGCCGCGTTACCCGAGCAGCCGGCGCACACGCGGGATCACTTCTTCCGCGAAACGGCGCATATCGGCCTCGAAGGGCTGGTATTGCAGCATGAACAATTCGATGCCTGCCCGATGGAAGGCCGCGATCCGCTGCGCGACAGTGTCGTAGCTGCCGACCAGCCCGGCCGCCGTGCCGCCGTTCGATCCCACACGCGGCGTTTGCGCGAAGGTCTGGAACATCACGGCCTTCGGATCGATGTTGGCTTTCTGCTGCGCGCGCAACGGCGCGTCTTTCGCGGCCAGCGCGAACAGATGGTCGAGATGACGGTTCGCGGCTTCATCGGATTCGCGCGCGATCACGAAGGCCGACAGCCCGAAGCGCAACGGTTCGTGCGGCGCGGGCCGCGCCCGCGCCGACACGTCGGCGATCAACGCTTCGACATCGGCGAGCGGCTGGCCGTTGATGAACCACACGTCGCCCTTGTCGGCGACCAGCGCACGCGCGGGCTCCGACTCGCCGCCGACATAGATGCGCGGCCGGTTGCGATACGGATCGGCGGGGCGCAGCAAGTAGTCGTCGACATTGAAATGCTCGCCGTTGAAACGCGTGCGCTCGCCGCGCAGTAACGAGTCGACCACGGTGATCCACTCGCGTCCATATGCGTAGCGCGCGTCGTGTTCCGCGAAGCCGATGCCGGCGCGCTCCAGTTCGGGGCGATTCCACGCGTTGACCAGATTGATCGCGAAACGCCCGCCGCTGATGTGCTCGATCTGCTGCGCCATTTTGGCGAGCACGACCGGGTGAAACAGATACGGCTTGATCGCCGCGATGATCTCGATGCGCTCGGTCAGCGCCGCGAGCGCGGCCGACGCGGTCCACGCTTCGAGCTGATCGAGTTCGGGATTGTGCGGATTGATCGTGTGCTGCGCGACCAGCACCGAGTCGTAACCGAGCCGTTCAGCTTCGAGCACGAGCGCCTTGTTGCGGGTCCACGACGCGTCGAAAGGCTCGTCCGGATCCTGCAACGCGGCGCGGCTGCCGTGAACCAGCGCCCAGACGCCGAAGCGGGGTGGCAGTGTCGACATATAGCGAAAATCTCCACGGGGAAAGCGTTGTTGCAACGCGCATCAAACCTTGAATGATGCGCGATGCGCTTTTCTCGCGTTCCAATTTCTGCCGATATCGATCGATGAAATTGCGCTTTAGCGGCGGTGCGCGTCCTCCAAGGCATGCGTTGCTGGAGACGCAAAGCCACGTCAATCCAGGCCAAGCCGCGCCAACCCACGCTACGCAGCAAGCCCTGCCGCCGCGCGCCTGCGCCGCAGCACGCTAACCAGCGCGAGGCAGCCGCCCATCACCGCGAGCGACAGTAGCGTCGTCATCGTGCCGAGCGCGTAGATCACCGGTGTCGTGACCGACGTGGTGAGCCCTTGCAACTCGAGCGGCAGCGTATTCTGTTCGCCGATCGCCTGCGAAGTGCGTGCGATTTCGTCCCACGACAGCGTGAAGCCGAACATCGCGACGCCCACCACCGACGGCCCGATGATCGGCAGCACCACATGCCGGAAACTTTGCCACGGCGTTGCGCCGAGATCGCGCGACGCTTCTTCATAAGCGGGATTGAAGCGGTTGAACACCGCGAACATCACGAGCAGGCCGAACGGCAAGGTCCAGGTCAGATGCGCGCCGAGCGCCGACGTGAACAACCCCATCGAGGTGGTGTACGTATCGGCGAACGACTGATTGCCGAACGCCGCAGCCAGATACTTGACGCCGTTGTCCAGCAGCCGGAACGTGAGGCCGATTCCGAGCGACACGATGATCGACGGCATGATCAGACTCGCGACCGACACATAGAACACCGCGGTGTCGCCACGAAACCGCCGGCGAAACGCGAGGCCGGCCGCCACCGAGAACACCACCGTCAACCCGGTGACCGCCAGCGCGAGCTTCACGGAACGACCGAACGCCCCCCAGATATCGACATCGCCGACGCCGTCGCGCAACGCCGCGAACCAGTGCAGCGACACGCCGCGCATCGGAAACGTGAGGCCGCCTTCGGGACCCTGAAACGACAGAATGAAAATCGTGATCACCGGTCCATACAGAAACAGCACGAACAGGCCGAACAGCAGTGCGAGCCAGTAGAAACTCGCCGGCCGGTGCTCCCGATGTTTGACGCGACTTGCCTGCATGCTCACAGCTCCTTGCGAATATCGACCACGCGCGTCAAACCCCACACGATCATCAGCACCACGGCGAGCAGAATGATCGCGTTCGCGGCCGCGGCGGGGAATTGCAGATAGCCGGTCTGCACCTGAATGATCTTGCCGACCGACGCGATCTGCTGTCCGCCCATCACGCCGACCGTCAGAAAATCGCCCATCACGATCGTGATCACGAAGATCGAGCCGATCACGATGCCGGTTTTCGACAGCGGCAGCACGACGTCGCGCACCACCTGCCAGCCGCTCGCACCGGCATCGCGCGCGGCTTCGAGGAGCGAGCGATCGATGCGCATCATCGCGTTGAAGATCGGCACGATCATGAAAAACGTGTACAGGTGCACGAACGCGAGCACCACTGAGAAGTTCGAATACAACAGCCATTCGAGCGGCTGATCGATCAGATGCGTGCCCAGCAGCGCCTGATTGACGAGGCCGTTGCGGCCGAGCAGCGGCATCCACGAAATCATCCGGATCACGTTCGAGGTCCAGAACGGAATCGTGCAGACGAGGAACAGCACCGTCTGCATGCTGGTGGTGCGCACATGGAACGCGAGGAAATACGCGATCGAGAAACCGAGCAGCAAGGTCACGGCCCACACGATCGCGCAGAACTTGAGCGTCGACCAGTACGTCTTGAACGTGACGCACACATCGGTCAGCGACGAACAGCCGTTGAAAATCGCCGCGTAGTTCTTCAGCGTGAACGCGGGGATGATCTGGTATTCGTTGAAATCCCAGAAGCTGACGATCAGCGTGATCACGAGCGGCACGATGAAAAACAGCAGGAACGTGAGCGTCAGCGGCGTGGCCTGCAACCACGCCGGCGCCCGCCGGTGTTTGACGGGCGCGTCCTCGACGGAAGAGGGAAGGTCGATCGTGGCCATAGGTGCGCTCAAGCCGCGATGAACTCGTTCCACTTCTGCACCATGTAGATGTTCTCGTCCATCACCGCGTTCCAGCAGGCAATCGCGCCCATCCGCTGGGTGTACGAGCCGCCGTCGCGCACGGTGCCGGCCTTCTCCAGAAGCTGGCCGTCCGGCGCCTTGATGTCCTGCGCGGCGGCCTTGCCTTCGATCCAGTAGTCCCACTCGTACGGTTGCATATGGGCTTTCGCGGTGTCGAGTACGCCCGGGTAATAGCCCTGACGCATCAGATACGCGCCGGCCCAGCCGTCCTGAAACCAGTTGACGAACTCATACGCGGCATCCAGTTTCTTGCCCTGCAACGAGCGCGGAAAGCCGAAACCCGACGCCCACGAGCGATAGCCTTCCTTCAGCGGCTGGAATTTGCAGGCCACGCCCATCGTGCGGACCTTCGTCACGGCCGGCGACCACATCGACTGGATCACCACTTCGCCGGACGCCATCAGGTTCACGCTTTCGTTGAAGTCCTTCCAGAACGCGCGGAACTGTCCCGCGCGTTTGGCCTCGATCAGGATCTTGATGGTCTGGTCGATCTCGGCCCTGGTCATGTTGCCTTTGTCGCCGTATTTCACATGGCCCATTGCCTCGATCGCCATCGCCGAATCCATGATGCCGATCGCGGGAATGTTCAGCAGCGCCGCTTTGCCCTTGAACTGCGGATTGAGCAGTTCGGCCCAACTGTCGATCGGACGCTTGATCAGGTCGGGACGAATGCCGAGCGTATCGGCGTTGTACGTGGTGGGGATCAGCGTCATCCACTCGGTCGGCGTCGCGGAGAATTCAGTGGAGCGCGGGCCGGTCAGGAACATCACTTTTTTCGGCGCGGTGCCCTGGTCGCCGATCTTCTTGCCGTTCACTTCGCCGCGCGTGAGCACCGGCGTGATCTTGTCGGCGAGTTTGATGCGCTTCGCGTCCATGCCCGCGAGCGTGCCGGCCGGAATCAGCTTCTTCAGCGCGAAGTATTCGGTGTCGACGATGTCGAACGAGTTGGGCTGCGTGATGATGCGCTTGGCGACGTCGTCGGTGGTGACCGGCACGTATTGAATCTCGATGCCGGTGTCTTCCTTGAATTTCTTCGCGATGTCCGCGCTCTGATTCACTGCCGTGCCGAGATAGCGCAGCGTGATTTTCTCCTGCGCGTGGACGTACGGAAAACCGGCGATACCGGCCGCGGCCACCGCGCCCTTGATGAACGTGCGGCGCGACAGGCCTTTTTCCTTCGGTTCGGATTCGGCCACTGCCGGGCTCTCGTTCGCTTCACTCATTGCCTTCTCCTCAGTTGACGCCCGGTTGGCGTTCGTTGGTGTTCCTGATTGGACTTCGTGCTGCAAAGCGAAACCGCGTGGTCATCGTGATCGCACGCTTGAATGCATGGCTCATGCGGCGAGCGGATGCGCATCCTGCTCGTTCCACCAGGCCACCACGCGCGCGTCGGGGCCGAGCTTCGCCGGGTCGTAGTCGCCGTCGCTCACGAGGGAGATCAGTTCGGGCGAGCCGTCGAGCGGATCGAGTGTCATGCGCAAATGGGTGCCCTGGTATTCGGCTTCGCGCACTTTGCAGGGCACGCCGCCGATTCGCGCGACACTGCGTTCGCCGCCCGCGTTCTGCACCGGCGTCACGCCATGCGGCACGACGCGCAGATGATCGGCGCGCACGGTGAAGAGCCGTCCGTTGGTGTTGAACACGTTATGACCGCCGAGAAAACGCGCGACGAACTCGGTGCGCGGACGGTTGAAGACTTCGTACGGCGTGCCGCTCTGTTCGATACGGCCGTGGCTCATCACCACGACGAGATCCGCGAGCGCCATCGCTTCTTCCTGTGAGTGCGTGACGTGCACGAAAGTAATGCCGAGTTCTTTCTGCCAGCGCTTGAGTTCGGCACGCATCTGCACCCGCAGGAAAGGATCGAGCGCGGAGAGCGGTTCGTCGAGCAACAGGCAGCCTGGTTGATTCAGCAGTGCGCGAGCCAGCGCCACGCGTTGCTGCTGGCCGCCGGAGAGCTGCGCCGGTTTGCGCTCCGCATACGCGGACATCGCCACCAGTTCGAGCAATTCTGCGGCGCGCTTTCGGCGCACGTCTTTCGCGACGCCGCGCATTTTCAGACTGAACGCGACGTTGTCGAGCGCGCTCAGATGCGGAAACAGCGCGTAGTTCTGGAACACCATCGCGGTGCCGCGCGCGGCCGGCTCCGCTCGCGTGACGTTACGGCCCGCGATCAGAATGTCGCCTTCGCTGACCGATTCATGACCGGCGATCATCCGCAATGTCGAGGTCTTCCCGCATCCCGACGGACCGAGCAGGCAGCAGTACTGGCCGCCGGCAATGCGCAGATCGATCGCGTCGACGGCGAGCGAATCGCCGTATTGCTTCGACACGTGCACCAGTTCGATATCGGCGGCTTTGGTTTCGAGCACCGTTGAAGCAGGCTGAATCATGAAGGCGTTGTCCTCGTAGGCGGCGAAGTGCGGGATTCGATAACGGCGGCGATCGTTGCGGTGATCGTTGTGGCGATCACTGCGGCGATAAGCGCGAAGCAAATGCAAGACATGTGCCACCGTCTGCATCGACATGCGCACCGATTGCAAACGCGCCGTTGTGCTTAACGTCGACAAGTTGGCTCACAAATTGCAAACGATCTGCGACATCGATCGTCGGCGATTAAAGACTTTCTTTTGCGCGATCGCGGTGCGTCTTCGGTCCGTCTCGGGGCATGAACCGGCCAACTCGGTTCACGCAGCACGGTCCCATGCCGCTACTGGTCGCTTTCGTTATCCACGGCTCAACTCAATGAACGACACAGCAAACACGGATGCCGCAGCCTATCGCGCACGTCAACGGCTCGCCACGCATGGGCGTTTCGACTATCGCCCGATCACGCACGGCGATGCGTTCCGCTGGCCCGGCGATACGGGTCTCGCGGTCTATCTCGGCTTCAACATCGAACACTTTGCGTTCGGCGAAGGACTCGGCGCGGCGCTTGGCCCGATCTCGCCGCAGCCCGACGTGCTGAACCACAGTTGGCGCGAGTACGGCAATCGCGTCGGCGCATGGCGTTGCATCGAACTCTTCGATCAACTGGAGATGCCGGCGGGCACGCTCATCAACACCGCGCTCTACGATCACTGCCCGGAGTTGATCGCGGCCTGCGTCGCGCGCGGCGACGAGCTGATCGGCCACGGTCATACGAACGCGCATCGGCAAAGCGATCTGGATGAAGAGGGCGAGCGCGAGCTGCTATTGCATTGCCGCGAACGCATCGCGGAAGAGTCAGGCAAGCCGCCGCTCGGCTGGTTGTCGCCGTGGATTTCCGAATCGCATCTGACGCCCGATCTGCTGGCCGAGACCGGTTATCGCTATACGCTGAACTGGTGTCACGATGACCGCCCGGTGCGGATGGCCACACGCAGCGGTCCGCTGTGGTCGATTCCCTATCCGCAGGAACTCAACGATTTGCCGATGATGGTGGGGCGTCACATGGACGGACGCGCGTTCGCCGACATGATCGTCGACCAGTTCGACGAAATGCTCGAGCAGGCCAATCGCGGCACGCATCCACAGGCGCTGGTGATGGGTATCGCGCTGCATCCTTATCTGGTCGGTCAGCCTTACCGGCTGCGGCATCTTCGCCGCGCGCTCCAGCACATCGCGGCGGCCCGCGCGAATGGCGACGTGTGGGTTACCACGCCGGGCGCGATCGCCGCTCATATGGACTTTCTGGAGCGCGACGGCGCGCTGCGCGAGGCAATCGCATGAACGGGAAAGCCGGCGCGGCGATCGCAAGAAAAACCGCCAAAGATGAAGCAGACGGAGACGCACGCATCTATCAGTCGATCTTCGACGGCGTGCTGAATCATCGGCTGACGCCCGGCACCAAGCTGCCGGAGCCGGAGTTATGCCAACTGTTCGGCGTGGGCCGCGCGGTCGTGCGACGGGTGCTCGAAAAGCTCGCGTACGACGGCATCGTCGTGCTGCGGCCGAACAAAGGCGCAGTGATCGCGCAGCCGACACCGGAAGAAACGCGCGAGATTTTCGAAGCACGTCGCTCGGTGGAGCGGATGCTGGTCGAACTGGCCGTGCAGCGCGCGAGCGCGAAAGACTTCAAGGCGCTGCGCCAGCAGCTCGCGAGCGAACACGAAGCGATGCATCGTTTCGATCAGCCTTCGTGGGCAACGCTCGCCAGCGGCTTTCATATGCGCATCGCCGCGTTGGCAGGCAATTCCATCCTGCAAAATTATCTGAAGGAACTGGTGTCGCGCTGCTCGCTGATCGTCGGCGTGTATGAAGCGCCGGGCAATGCGCCGTGCGAACACGCAGAGCATGCGGCGATCGTCGATTGCCTGGAGGCGCGCGATGCGGCAGGCGCGATCGCGCAGATGGAAGCGCATCTGCGGCACCTCGAAGAACGCATCGAAACCTCGCGGATGCGCGGCGAGAAGAGCCTCGGCCAGTTGCTCGGCATCACCGAACCGGCCGCCTGATTTTTCACCTGACCTGAGCCTATCTGCATGGAAATCGACTTCGCCGCGATCACCGAATACCAGCGCTACAAGCTGATGGCGAGCCTGATCGTGCCGCGTCCGATCGCATTGGTCACGACGCTGGGCGCGGACGGCACGATCAATGCCGCGCCGTTCTCGATGTTCAACATGCTCGGCGAAGAACCGCCGATCGTGATGATCAGCGTGAACCGTGTCGCGGACGGCACGCTGAAGGACACGGCCGTAAACATCGTGCGCACCGGCGAGTTCGTCGTGCATCTCGCAGACGAAGCCATCGCCGGGAAAATGCATCGCTGCGGCGAGCGGCTGCCGCCGAATGTGAGCGAACTCGAAGCAGTGGGCCTGACGCCGGTGCCGAGTTCGCAGGTCGCGCCGCCGCGTATCGCCGAGGCGCCGGTCGCGTTCGAATGCACGATCTGGGAAACGCTGGAGACTGCGAGCCGGCAGATTTTCATCGGCCGGGTGCATCGGTTGCATGCACGCGACGAGTTGATCGACACCGCGACGTGGCGCGTGCGCTTGCAGCACTACTTTCCGGTGGGCCGCTTCGGCGCGAGCGATTACGTGACGACGCGCGACCGGTTTACGCTCGGCTGAAGCGCGGGTTACATCGCCGGTCGGGCGCTAAGCCGGGGGTTCGTCGACGCCGAACGCCCGGCCATCGCTGCGCGGATCGTGCGCGCCGCTCGCGGTACCGTCCGCGTCGATGCGAATCACGCCGGGGTGTCCCGCCAGCGGACTCTGCGCGGCAATCGCGCTCACCTCATGACCGCGCGCGGCGAGTTCGGCAAACACGGCCGCGCCCGCGTCTTCTTCGAGCTTCAACGCGTCGCGCGTATCGGAGAACGTTTTGCCGAGCAGAAAGCGCGGACGGGCGAGGGCGGTCAACGGGTCCATTCCGTAGTCGATCAGGCGCGTGAGAATCGCAGCGAGCGTTTGCGGCTGACCGTCGGCGCCTTGCGTGCCGAACAGCAAGCGCGGACGCCCGTCGTGCAGATACATGCCCGGATTGAGCGTATGGAACGGCCGCTTGCCCGGTTGCACCGCATTGTGATGCGCGGGGTTCGTGCTGAACGACGCGCCGCGGTTATGCCACAAAATCCCCGTGTCGCCCGCCACCACGCCGCTGCCCCAATCGAAATACACCGTTTGCAGCACACTCGCACTGCGCCCCTCGCTATCCGTCACGCCGATGAACACCGTGTCGCCGGGGCGAAATACATGCGGCCACGCGCGCGCCGTGCGCATGTCGATCGAACGCGCATGAGCGTCGAGCGTGGCGGCCGACAGCATGTCGTCCACCGGCACGTGATTGAACTCCGGATCGGACACGAAACGATCGCGGTCCACGAACGCGCATTTCACCGCTTCGACCAGCAGGTGATAGTAATCGGCGCTGCCTTCGGTGATCGACGTCAGGTCGAAGCGATCGAGCGTGCCCATGATCTGCAACGTCGTCACACCCTGCGTGGGCGGGCGCAGGCTGATCAGTTCGCCGCCGCGATACGCGACGCGTAGAGGCGCTTCGTCACGAGCCCGCGTGCTGGCCAGGTCTTTCGAAGTCAGCGGCGAGCCGGCTTCGCGTAAGCCTCTCGCAATGCGCTCCGCAAGCTCGCCCTCGTAAAACTCGCGGGCACCGAAGCGCGCAATCCGCTCGAGACTATGCGCGAGTGCCGGTTGCATGAAGCGTTCGCCAATCGCTGGAATCCGGCCGTCCGGCGCGAAGGTCGCATTAAAACCCGGCAAGGTTCGCAGTTCGTCCGCGCGCAAGCTTTGCCAGAAATGCTGTGACGGTGTGACTGGAAAACCTTCCTCAGCATAAGAGATTGCACGCTCGAATAACGACGACCACGACTGCCGGCCGCTCCACGAAGTCTGGCTGATACGGTAAGCCTGATCCCACGTATCGACAGTCGCCGCCGTGGTCAGTGCCGCCGGCGCGCCGCGTAACGGAATCGGGCCGCTGAACGCGGGCAGTTGCGCCGCTGCCTGGCCGACGCCCGACAGGCTGCGCAGCATCCCGTTGCGATCGCCGATCACCCAGAACGCGTCGCCGCCCAGCCCGGTGAAATGCGGATAGGTCACGCACAGCGCCGCGCCGATAGCAATCGCCGCCTCGATCGCGTTGCCGCCCGCGCGCAGCACATCCAGCCCCGCCGCGCTCGCGAGCGCATGCGGACTGGTGACCATGCCGCCTGTGCTGCTGGCGAGTTTCAGATTCTGCATCGATGCTCCGTTACTGAAGGTTCGCCGAAGTGTGCTGGGCATGGAGATCGCGCGCAAGTTCGAGCAACGCGCGATCGCTGCCGCGCGCGCCGACGATCGACAGCGCGAGCGGCCGGTCGATGTCGTCGCCGAAAGGCAGCGTGATTTGCGGCAGACCGCCGATGGTGGCGATTGCGTTCATCGTCAGCGCGTGCTGGTAGAAGCGGCCGATCGTGTCGTCCGATGCGTCTTTGCGCAACAGCGCAACCGGTGTGGTGGGCATGACCAGCACGTCTGTTTCCCGAAGCAGCGTGTCGAGCGCGGCACGCAATTCGTGCTGCACGTCACGCCATTTTTCGGCTGGCTGTCGCTCGAATGTATCGAGGCGCGCAAAGCGGCTCGCGATAGACGGCCCGAAATGCGGCTTCGCCGAGCGAATCCAGTCGCCGAGCGTCGCATCGATTTCGAGGTCCTGCACCTGTTGATAGCACGCGAGCCAGCGCGCGTCATCACCCGCGAATACATCGAGCGATGTCCGTGCGCCGAGCGTTTCGGCCAGCGCGGCAAGACGCAACGCGTCGTCGGGTTCATTGCGCGCGCGGGCCGCAAACGCGTCGCTCACGCTAAACAACCGCGTAAACGGCCGCCGTGCGTGCGCAGAAGCCTTCGGCAACAACACGTCCCCCACTGCGGCGAGCACGTCGACGGACCGTGCAAACCAGCCCACCGTATCGAAGCACGGCGCGAACGGCAACACACCGTCGAGCGAGATCGCGCCGTGACTCGGCCGCATGCCCCACAAACCGCAAAACGCGGCGGGCACGCGCACGGATCCACCGGTATCGGTGCCCAGCGCAAAATCCACCGCGCCGCTCGCCACCGCCGACGCCGATCCACTCGACGACCCGCCCGGCAACGCATGCGGCCAGCGCGGATTGAGCGGCGTGCCGTAGTGATGGTTCGCGCCTTCGAGGCTGTACGCGAGTTCGTCGGTGATCGTCTTGCCGTCGAGCGTTGCGCCTGCGGCCAGCAGCGCGTCGACACAACGCGCATGGCGCGGCGCCTTTACGTGACTCGCCAGCCAGTCGGGATTGCCGCCGCCTGTCGTCACGCCGGCAACGTCGATCAGATCCTTCACCGCAAAGCGCAGGCCGTCGAGCGGTCCGCTCGCGTTCGGCGCAATCTGCACGCGCGCGCCGGGCACGAACGCGCTCATGCGACGTCCGCCAGCGCGGCGACGATCCGCGCCGAATCGGTGACGAAGCCGAAGCACTTCTTCACGTTCCACACAGCCGCGTCGCTGCAGAAGTCCGGCGACGACGTCGCGCAGCAGTCTTCCACCAGCACGCAACCGTAGCCGAGAAAATTGGCGTCGGTCAGCGAATGCAGCACGCACTGGTCGGTATTCACGCCCGCGAACAGCACGGTGCGAATGCCGAGATTGCGCAGGATGCTGTCGAGCGGCGTGTCCCAGAAGCCGCTGATCCGATATTTGTCCACGCAGATGTCCTCGGGCGACGGCGTGAGTTCGTCGACCACCGCCGCAGCCCATGAATCCTTTTCGAGCACATGCGAGCCGTTGCTTTCGAGCGGTTCGCCGAGGCCGGTGCCGACCCCCGTCGGCTTATATAGATGCAATTGATTCGGCGGCATGTTGGCGAGGTCCGGCCGGTTGCCCCAATTCACCCAGACGACCGGCACGCCGTTTTCGCGCAAGACGGGCAGCAGGCGCTGCAATGGTGCAATCGGCTTGCGATCGACCTCGAAATCGCCCCCAATCTGGGCAACCCAACCTCCGTTGGTGCAGAAATCGTTCTGCATGTCGATCACCACGATCGCGGTGCTGCGCAGATCGATCCGCACGTTTTGCGGCTCGCACGGCAGCGTCGCGACGACCGGCGCGGGCGCCGGCAACGACATGTCGACCAGCGTCGCGCTCGCGCTCCAGTGCGGCCGTCCATCGCGGCCCAACTGGCCGGAAACGCTTGTTCCATATGCGTCGTGCTGTTTCATCCGAGATTCTCCGTCGTGTTCTGGTCGCTAAAAAAAGGCATTGCATGCGGGCGGCCGCGTGAGGTTTCGCGGTCAGCGCGCGGCTGTTTCGGGAAGGTTTGAACGCGGGCCGCCGCTTCTGGATCACGCGGCATGGCATCGAAGTTGCATCTGTTTCGTTCATGAATAACCTACTTACCCAAACCAAACGCAAGAGGAATGCCAGAATGCCGATCGCCAAGCTCAAAACCCTCGCCACCTGTGTCGTCGCACTGGCTGCTTCCACTAGCGCGATCCACGCATTCGCGGTCGATCCGTTGCGCGTCGGCGTGCTGATTCCGGGCTCGAAGTCGGACAAGGGCTGGATGGAATCCGGCTACGACGGACTCGAAGCCGCGCAGAAAGAACTCGGCCCGAAACTGAAAACGCAGATGATCGAGAACATCAATTACGCCGACATGGAACAGGCGCTGACCAACCTCGCGTCGAAGAACCAGTTGGTGATCGGCGTGGGCGGCCAGACCCAGGCGTCCGTGCTGAAGATCGCGAAGCGTTTTCCGAATGTGAAGTTCGCGATCGTCGGCGGCAACAAGGGGCAGGACATGCCGCCGAACGTCGCGGGCTACGACGTGAAACAGGCGGAGATCGCTTACGTGGCCGGCGCGGCTGCGGCGATGCTGTCGAAGAACGGTGCGGTCAGTTACGTCGGCGGGATGGAGATTCCGTCGATCGTCAACGCGGGCAAGGAATTCGGCAACGGCGCGCGCTCGATCAATCCGAAGATCAAGTACTTCGAGAGCTACACCGGCGATTTCGACAACGTGTCGAAGGCGAAGGAAGCGACGCTCGCCGCGATCTCGCAAGGCGCGGACGTTCACTATCACATTCTCAATCTCGGCTTGCGCGGAATCGAACAGGCGGCCAACGAAAAACACACGCACGTGATCGGCAGCTATACGGATCGCTGCGGCACGGACCCGCTCTATATCGCCTATTCGATCACCGGCGTCGGCTATCAGGTGCAATACGCGATCGACCAGATGGCGGCCGGCACCTGGCAACCGGGTTACAAGGCGTTCGGTCTCGCGATGGGCCGTAAGGCGTCGGACATGGTGGTGTGCAAACCGACGCCGGACATGTCGACGAAGCTCAAGCAGATCGAGCAGGACATCGAGAGCGGCAAGATCAAGGTTTCCGAAGGCTGATATGGACGCGACTTCCGCTACCTTCAGCGCAGGCGCACGCTCGAACGCTGCCGGCAACGCAACCGCCGTGCTGCGGATGGAAGGCATCGGCAAGCGCTTCGGCGCGTTTCAGGCGTTGCACGACGTGTCGCTCGACCTGTTTGCCGGCGAAGTGCATTGCCTGCTCGGCGAAAACGGCGCGGGCAAGTCCACGCTGTGCAACGTGATGTTCGGCGTGCATCAGCCCGACGCGGGCACGATGTGGCTCGACGGCGCGCCGTATCGGCCGCACAGTCCACGCGATGCGCTCGCGCATGGGATCGCGATGGTGCATCAGCATTTCAGCCTCGTCGAAGACGTGAGCGTGCTCGACAATCTGCTGCTCGGTCGTTCGCATGGCTGGTTGAATCGCAAGCGCGAGGCGGCTAGCGTGCGCGCGCTGGTCGCCGAGCTCGGTCTCGCGCTCGATCCGGATGCGCGGGTGGCGGAATTGTCCGTCGGCGAAAAGCAGCGTGTCGAGATCGTCAAATGTCTGATTCGCGAGCCGCGTCTGCTAGTGCTGGACGAACCGACGGCGGTGCTGTTGCCGGCCGAGATCGACGCGTTGCTCGACACCTGCGCGCGAGTCGTCGCACGCGGCTGCGCGGTCGTGCTGGTCACGCACAAACTCGCGGAAATTCGCCGTATCGCGGCGCGCGCCACCGTGCTGCAAAGCGGTCGCGTGGTCGCGCGTTCGGGCACGCCGTCCGCCGATGTCGACGAACTGGTGCGCGCGATGATCCGGCGGCCGGGCGACGCGAATGACGTCACCCTCCACGCACGGCCGGCCGCAACGCTCGCCGTCGCGGCGCAGGCGAAACCCGTCAGCGCGTCGCCGTACGGCCGGCCGCTCGCCGACGAAGCGCTGCAAGTCGACGGCCTCACCGTGCGCGACGCCGACGGCGTCACGCGTCTCGCGGACTGCACACTGGTCGTGAACCGCGGCGAGATCGTCGGCATTGCCGGCGTGGAAGGCAACGGCCAGAGCGAACTCGGCGCGGTGCTGGCCGGGCTGCAGAAGGCGAGTGCGGGGCGTTTCTTCGTGCAGGGCGAAGAGTGCACGCACGCCGCGCCGCAAGTGCTGACGAAGGCGGGAGTCGGCGTGGTGCCGGAGGATCGACACGCGGTCGGCTGCGTGCCGGACATGAGCGTGACCGAAAACCTCTTCCTGAATCGTCTCGACCACTACGCTCGACGCGGCTTCATGCGCCGCCGTGCGATGCGGCGCGATGCCCGCGCGCTGATGCAGCGTTTCGACGTGCGCGCGGCGAGTCCCGACGTCGCGTTTCGCGGCCTCTCGGGCGGCAATCAGCAGAAGGCGGTGCTGGCGCGCGAACTGACGCTCGACGGCCTCGCGGTACTGGTGGCCGCGCAGCCCACACGCGGGCTCGATATCGGTGCGGTCGCGGCAGTCTACGACCACATTCGCGCCGCGCGCGACGCAGGGGTCGGCGTGTTGCTGATCTCGTCGGAGCTCGACGAACTGCTGGCCGTCGCCGACCGCGTGCTCGTGATGTATCGCGGCCGCATCATGGGCACCTGCGTGCCCGAGCGCGCACAACCCACGCAACTCAATCTTCAACGCGAGCGCATTGGCGCATGGATGGCAGGGCACACAGCATGACTCCGACCACCTCACTCACTTCGATTCCGCGCGCATCGTGGCGGGCTTCGCCGCGTGTGCGCAGCGCCGTCGTGCTGACGGGCGCCGCGCTCGTCGCGCTGGCTGCGGCGCTGGCGCTGATCGCGATCGTTCACGTGCCGATCGGCGATGCGCTTGCCGCGTTCGCCGACGGCGCATGGGGCTCGCCTTACGCGATCGGCGCGTCGCTCAATCGCAGCCTCGTGTTCGCGCTGGTCGGCAGCGGCTTCGTGCTGGCCAACCGCGCGCGCTTGACCAACGTCGGCGGAGAAGGGCAGATCGCGATGGGCGGCATCGCCGCTACCGCGGTCGGTCTGTACGGCCATGTCGCGCATCTGCCGCTCGGTTTGTCGTTCATCGTGCCGATGCTGGCGGCGGCGCTCGCGGGTGCCGCATGGGGCGCGCTTCCCGGCTGGCTCAAAGCACGCGCCGGCACCAACGAAGTGATCAGCACGTTGCTGCTGACATTCATCGCCGTCTGGCTGCTCTACTGGTGCGTGCAATCGGAAGCCCTGCTACGTCAGCCGATGAGCAACGCGGCGACCTTGCCCGAATCGCTCGAGATTCCCGATTCGACCAAACTGCCGCTGCTGTTCGGCGCGAGTTCGACAGGCTTGCATATCGGCTTGCCGCTTACCGTCGTGCTGTGCATCGTGGTGGCGCTCGTGCTCGCGTATAGCCGCTTCGGGATGCATCTGCGAGCGGTCGGCCTCAACGCACTCGCCGCACGCCGCGCCGGCATGCCGATCACGTCGACGATCGTCGGCGCGCTCGCCTTGGCGGGCGCGCTCGGCGGTCTCGCCGGCGCGCTGATGCTGCAAGGCGATCAATACTCGTTGAAGGCCGGGTTCTCGTCGGGCTACGGTTTCGATGGACTCGTGGTCGGTCTGCTTGCGCGCGGTTCGATCACCGGTGTGTGTGCGGCCGCGCTGCTGTTCGGCTTCATGCGTTCGGGCGGCATCAATATGGAAATGGTGGCCGCGGTGCCGTCGGCGCTGGTGCTGGTGGTGCAGGGCATCGTGATCGTCGCGCTGGCCGGCGGCTCGTTGTGGCTCGAACCGAAAGGAGCACGCGCATGAACGCGGAATTCGTCGCGGTTTTCGTCGGCTCGTCGATCCGTTTCGCTGCACCGTTGATGCTGGCGTCGACCGGCGAACTGGTCAGCGAACGGGCCGGCGTGCTCAACATGAGCGTGGAAGGGATGATGCTGTCCGGCGCGTTTCTCGGCGCGGCGGGCGCATGGGCAACCGGCAACGCGGCGCTCGGTCTCGCGATCGGCATGCTCGGCGTATTGCCGATCGCGTTGCTGCAAGCGTTTCTCAGCGTGACGTTGCGCGCCAATCAGATTGTCACGGGTATCGGCATCAATATTCTCGCGCTCGGCGCGACGACGCTCGCGTATCGCGAGCTGTTCGGCGAACGTTCGAGCGCGACGATACCCGGTCTCGCGCGCTGGTCGCCGCCTGGGCTCGGCGCGATTCCGGTGATCGGCGAGCCGGTGTTTCATCAGGTGTGGCTCGTCTATCTCGGGCTGGCGATTCTGCTCGCAACGTCGCTCGTCATGCGCCGTACCGCGCTCGGCGTCGCGCTGCATGCGGTCGGCGCGGCGCCTCGCTCGGTCGACCAGTCCGGCCTTTCGGTCGCGCGGCTGCGCTACGGCGCGGTGCTGTTTTCCGGTGTGATGTCGGGCGCGGCGGGCTGCTTCATTTCGATCGGCGACATTCACACCTTCACGGAAGGGATGACGAGCGGCGCCGGTTATCTGGCGATTGCGGCGATCATCTTCGGCAACTGGAAGATCGGCCGCACGGCAGGCGCATGCCTGCTGTTCGGCGCGGCGAGCGCGCTGCAATTCCAGTTGCCGCTGATCGGCGTGCACGTGCCGACCGCGCTGCTGGCGATGCTGCCTTATCTGCTCGCGCTGATCGCGGTGGCGGGGCTGATCGGCCGGCAAACCGCACCGCTCGCGCTGACGCAACCGTTCAGACGCTGACGGCGCACCTGAACGACCGCTGACAGCGCGTAGAGGCGTGCTTGCGCAACCGTTCATACGCGAAAGGCGCGCTTACAATGGCGAGCGCATGCGTTTGCGCCGAATTGCGCGACCCATGCGGCTCACTGCAGACACGCCGACTCTCAAACCTTTGCCTATATGACACGCGCTTCCGCCCGTTCGACTCCCGCCGCTCCCGCCGCCGCGCCCACGACCCAGCGGCAGAAGCTCGCGGCCGCCACGCGCGCGCGAATCTTCAAGATCGCGATTGCCGAGTTTTCCGACAAAGGTCTCAGCGGCGCGCGAGTGGAGACGATCGCGAGCCGCTCGAAGGTCAACATCCGGATGATCTATCACTACTTCGGCGGCAAGGAAGCGCTCTATCTGGAAGTGCTGGAATTCGTGCTGGCGCGGCTGCGCGAGGCCGAGTTGAAACTCGAGCTCGACGTCGACCAGATCGATCCGGTCACGGCCATCGTGCAGCTTTACGATTTCATCGAAGGGCATTTCGCCGCGCATCCCGAACTGTCGAAGTTGCTGTCGTTCGAAAATCTGAACCGTGCCCGCGTGATGAAGCGTTCGAGCGCGATTCCGGAAATGTCGTCGCCGGTGTTGAGTCTGTTGAGCACGGTGATCGCGCGAGGGGAAGAGGACGGTTCGCTGCGCAAGGGCATGGACCCGCTGCATCTGTACGTCGCGCTCGTGAGTCTGTGCTCGTTTCACAAATCGAACGCTTATACGTTGTCGCGAATCTTCAACGCCGACCTGCTCGCCGCGCAGTGGCAGAAAGACCATAAGGCCCAGGCGCATGACATGGTGCGCGCGTTCGTGACGGCCGGCGCGTAAGCGGCGGCGCCGAACCGCGCGTCCGGACAATAGCGCGCGGCCGCGCGCAAACGCGGGGCGCACAAGCCCTGAATTGGGGAGCGCTGCACCAACGCACTCGGCCCGACGCGCAAACACGCGAGCTCGCATAGCGCTCGACGCCATCGTGCCAAGCCTTGCGGGGTAAGGCTTACGCGTCATTCAATCCGCGTCGCAGCGCAATTGGCATACCTCCTGCTAAATGGTGTTCCAACTTGTATTCAAGATTGGACGCAAGGACAGTCCTTGCCCGTCTCGCACATCCACGCGCTCTTCAACCCTCTATCAGGAACCGACAACATGACCAGCCGCCGCACCTTCATCAAGAGCGCCAGCCTGTTGACGCTCGGCAACATCGTGCCGATTCAATCCGTGTTCGCCGCGCCGAAGACGACCGTCGGCGTGATCTATGTCGGCGCGCGCGGCGACTACGGCTACAACCAGGCACAAGCGCAGGCGGCCGCCGTCATCAGAAAGATGCCGAACGTGAAAGTGGTGGAAGAGGAGAACGTGCCCGAAACCATCGCCGTGCAAAAAACGATGGAAGCGATGATCGAACAGGATGGCGCGACGCTGATCTTCGCGACGTCGTTCGGTTACTTCGATCCGCATGTGCTGAAGATCGCCGCCAAATATCCGAAGGTGCGTTTCGCGCATTGCGGCGGTTTGTGGAAGCAGGGCAACCCGCCGAACATCACCAGCTACTTCGGCTATATCGACGAATGCCAGTACCTGAACGGCGTGGTCGCGGGCCATATGACGAAGAGCAAAAAACTGGGCTTTGTCGCCGCGAAGCCGATTCCGCAAGTGCTGCGCAATATCAATTCGTTCACGCTCGGTGCGCAGTCGGTCGATCCGTCGATCACCACGCAGGTGATTTTCACCGGCGACTGGTCGATGCCCGTCAAGGAAGCGGAAGCCACCAATAGCCTGATCGATCAGGGCTGCGATGTCGTGACCTGTCACGTGGACGGCCCGAAGGTGGTCGTCGAGACCGCGGAGAAGCGCGGTGCGATGAGCTGCGGTTATCACGCGAGCCAGGCGGCGCTCGCGCCGAAGGGCTATCTGACCGGCGCGGAATGGGATTGGGCGACGCCGTACAGGCAACTGGTGGCGGGCGCGCAAGCCGGTGCGCCGCAACCGAACGTGTTGCGCGGCGGCCTGAAAGAAGGCTTCGTGAAGATGTCGCCGTATGGCGCGAAGGTTACCGCGGCGGCCAGACAGAACGCCGACTCGATCAAATCGAGCATGGTGGCCGGCAATTTCGTGATCTTCAAAGGACCCATGAAGGACAACAAGGGCGGCACGGCGATCGCGTCCGGCGCGAGCCACGTGCAGACGGACTACACGCTCGAAAGCATGAACTACCTGGTGGCCGGTGTGGTCGGCCAGATCTGATCGCGGCCCTGACATTCGTGTTTGCATAAACCTGTCCGAGCGAAGGAGCCGCGATGCGTCCCAATGCCCCCACCGCGAGAGCGATGCTGTCGCTCCTGCCCGCGTTGCCGACCGCATTGGCGGTGCTCGGCACGCTCTTGCTGTTTTCACTGTTCCTGCTCGTGCAGGGGCAGCCCGCACCCGACGCGATCGGTCTGATCTTCGAAGGCGCGTTCGGCTCGTCGTTCGCATGGCAGAGCACGTTGCTGCGCGCGTCGCCGCTGATGTTGACCGCGCTGTGCGTCGCGTTGCCGGCGCAGGTCGGGCTGATCGTGATCGGCGGCGAGGGCGCGCTCGCGCTGGGCGGCATGTGCGCGGCGCTCGTCCCGCAGATGCTGCCGCATGGGATGCCCTGGCTGATCGCGACGCCGCTGATGGCGGTCGCCGGCATGCTCGCGGGCGGCGTGTGGATCGGCGCGGTGGGCGCGTTGCGGCAATGGCGCGGCGTCAACGAGACGATCAGCAGCCTGTTGATGTCGTATATCGCGATCGCGCTCTTCAAGCATCTGGTGGAAGGGCCGTTGCGCGATCCCGCGAGTCTCAACAAACCGTCGACGCTACCCGTGCCCGACGCGCTGATGATCGGCTCGATCCCCGGTCTCGATACGCATTGGGGGCTGTTCTGGGGCGTTGCCGCGTGTATCGCCGCGTGGGTGTTCGTCAAGTTCAGCACGAAAGGTTTCGCGATGCGCGTGGTGGGCGGCAGCAATCGCGCGGCGCGACTCGTCGGGCTGCCGGTGAACCGCCTTGCGCTCGCCGCCTGCGTGCTCGGCGGCGCGGCGGCCGGGCTCGGCGGAATGTTCGAAGTGGCCGCCGTGCAGGGCAGCGCGAACGCTTCGTTGCTCGCGGGATATGGCTATGCGGGGATTCTGGTGGCGTTCGCCGCGCGTCAGAATCCGCTCGCGATCGTCGCCTGCGCGGTGATGATCGGCGGCATCGAGGCGAGCGGCAGTCTGCTGCAACGCCGGCTCGATCTGCCCGATGCCACCACGCTGGTGCTGCAAGGTCTGCTGTTCGTGAACCTGCTCGCGTGGGAAGCGCTCGGCGGCCGTATCGCCGCGTGGCGCGTGGCATTGCAGGCCGCGGCGCGTGACGACCGTCCTGTGCAACTGGAGCAGACCCATGCCTGATATGCATTCGCCCATCGTGATCCTGCTGTTGTCGCTGTTTGCCGGCGCGATTCGCGTCAGCACACCGTATCTGTTCGTCAGTCTCGGTGAATGTCTGACCGAGAAAGGCGGCCGTGTGAATCTCGGTCTCGAAGGCATTCTGGTGTCGGGCGCGATGAGCGGCTATGCCGGCGCATTTCTCAGCGGCTCGCCGTGGGTGGGCGTGCTCGCAGCGGGTGGCGTCGGTCTGCTGCTCGGCTGCCTGCACGGCCTCGTATGTTCGTTGCCGCGCGTGTCGGATATCGCGTTCGGCATCGCGCTGATGCTGCTCGGCACCGGGCTCGCGTTCTATCTCGGCAAGCCCTTCATCGAACCGCAAGCGCCGATGTTGCCGTTCATCGATCTCGGTGCGTGGAGCGCGTCGCCGCAATTGCACAACGCGTTGCATATCAATCTGCTGTTCGTGATCGGCGTGGTGCTCGCGTTCGTTCTGCAATGGGGTTTGCGCAATACGCGCTGGGGGATGGTGCTGCGGCTCGTCGGCGATCACGCGGAAACCGCGCGGGCGATGGGTTATCCGCTCACGCGAGTGCGGATCGCGGCGACGGCTGTCGGCGGCGTGTTCGCGGGCGTCGGCGGTGCGTATCTGTCGCTCGTTTATCCGGGCAGCTGGAACGAAGGGTTGTCGAGCGGCCAGGGGCTGATGGCGGTCGCGCTGGTGATCTTCGCGCGCTGGCAGCCGTTGCGCTGCCTGTGGGCCGCGTTGCTGTTCGGCGCGGCGGGCGCGCTCGGCCCCGCGTTGCAGGCAATCGGCGTGACGAGCGGCTACTACCTGTACAACGCCGCGCCGTACGTGCTGACGCTGCTGATCATGATCGTCAATTGCCGGCCGGATCGCACGCTCGCAGGCGCGCCCGGCGAACTGAGCCTGACGCGCTGAGCGTCGCGCTGACGCACTTGAACCCGAAGCATTGCAAAGACCCTTTGAGGATCTCATCACCATGACCCGATTCGTCGAAGCACAACCCTATCCGTGGCCTTATGACGGCAATCTGCGGCCGGACAATACCGCGCTCGTGATCATCGACATGCAGACGGATTTCTGCGGCCACGGCGGCTATGTCGACAAGATGGGCTACGACCTGTCGCTCACGCGCGCGCCGATCGAGCCGATCCAAAGTGTGCTGAAGACGATGCGCGAGCAGGGCTTCACGATCATTCACACGCGCGAAGGGCATCGCCCGGACCTGTCCGATCTGCCCGCGAACAAGCGCTGGCGCAGCCGCCGCGCGGGCACGAACGGCGTGGGCATCGGCGACGACGGACCGTGCGGCAGGATCCTCGTGCGCGGCGAACCGGGCTGGGAAATCATCGACGAGCTGAAGCCGCTCGCCGGCGAAATCGTGCTCGACAAACCGGGCAAAGGCTCGTTCTGTGCGACCGATCTCGAACTGATTCTGCGCACGCGCGGCATCGTCAATCTGATCCTGACCGGCATCACGACCGACGTCTGCGTGCACACGACAATGCGCGAAGCGAACGACCGCGGCTTCGAATGCACGGTGCTCGCCGACTGCTGCGGCGCGACCGACAAAAGCAACCACGACGCCGCGCTGCATATGATCACGATGCAAGGCGGCGTGTTCGGCGCGGTGTCGGACTCCGGCGCGCTGCTGCAAACGCTGGGCGGCTGATCATGGCGAACGCAGCGGCGCCCGCGACACTCGCGACACCACCCAAAGCGCTCGGCGTGGAAGTGCTGAACGCGAGCAAATCGTTCGGTGCGTTCCGCGCGTTGGACGGCGTGTCGATCAAGGTGGCGCCCGGCACCATCCACGCATTGCTCGGCGAGAACGGCGCGGGCAAGAGCACGCTCGTCAAAGGCCTCGTCGGCTATGGCGTGCTCGACGAAGGGCAGATCGCCGCGGACAACCGCGAAGTCCACATTGCTTCGCCGCGCGATGCGCAGGCGCTCGGCATCGGCATGGTGTATCAGCATTTCACGCTCGCCGCGGGTTTGTCCGTCGAAGAAAACCTGCTGCTCGCGCGCGGGCGTTTGCCGTGGAAAATCGATTGGGCCGCTGAGCGCGCCGCGCTCACCGCGTTCATGCAGCGCATGCCGTTTCGCTTGCCGCTCGACGCACCGGCCGCGTCACTCGCGGCCGGCGAGAAGCAGAAGCTCGAAATCCTCAAGCAGTTGTATTTGCAGCAACGCTTTCTGATTCTGGACGAACCGACTTCGGTGCTCACGCCGCAGGAAGCGGGCGAAGTGCTCGGCTTGATGCGAGCGTTGACCTCGCGCGGCGAGTTGACGGTGTTGATGATCACGCACAAGTTCCGCGAAGTGATGGCCTATGCCGACGACGTCACCGTGTTGCGCAAGGGCACACAGGTCGGCACGAGCGCGGTCGCCAACACGAGTCGCGACGAACTCGCTGCGTGGATGATGGGCACAGTCGCGGCGAGCGACGCGCCCGTGATGGCCGCGGCGACAGTGGAGCGCGTCGCGCGCAAGCCAGTCGACGAAACGGCTCAGGTGCGTGTTGCATTGAGCGGCCTGTCTGTCGAAGACGATCGCGGTCACCTGGCGGTGAAAAACGCGACGCTCTCGGTGCGCGCGGGCGAAATCCTCGGTTTGGCCGGCGTGTCCGGCAATGGGCAAAAGGAACTGGTGGAAGCGCTGGTCGGTCAGCGTCGCGTGAAAGCAGGGGAGATGCGGGTGGCCGGCGCCGCATATCACGCGACGCGTGCCGAGATGACCGAGCGGCGTGTGTTCGCGATTCCCGAAGAGCCGCTGAAGAACGCGTGTGTTGCCGGCATGAGCGTCGCGCAGAATCTCGCGTTGCGCGACTTCGACCGCGAACCGTTGCGACGCGGCGGCTGGTGGCTCGACCGGCGCGCAATGCGCGAGCGTGCCGCGCAACGGATCGACGAATTCAACGTGCGCCCGCCGGTGCCGGAACGGGCGATCGGCACGCTGTCGGGCGGCAACGTGCAGCGCGCCGTGTTGGCCCGCGAACTCGGCCAGCCGGTCGACGTGCTGATCGTCGCGAATCCGGTGTTCGGGCTCGACTTCGCGTCGGTGGCCGACATTCATGCGCGTCTGATGGCCGCGCGCGACGGCGGCGCGGCGGTGTTGCTGGTCAGCGAAGACCTCGACGAACTGCTGGAACTCGCGGACCGTATCGTCGTGATCGCCGATGGCGAATTCGTGTACGAAACCCCGGCGGCGAGCGCGGAGCGAACCGCGCTGGGGCAGCATATGGCGGGGCATGTAGCCAACGCGCCCGCGCACGATGCGGCCCACGCCGAAGCCATCAAGGAAACGATCGGATGACAGACACCTCTTCGGCAAACAGGTTCAGCATGGAAGCCCAACCCGGCCCGTTCAGTTTCGAACCCGCCAAAACCGCGCTGATCATCATCGACATGCAGCGCGATTTCATCGAGCCCGGCGGCTTCGGCGAATCGCTCGGCAACGATGTTTCGCTGCTCGCGGAAATCGTGCCGACCGTGGCGGCGTTGCTCGACTTCGCGCGGCGTCACGGATGGCTCGTCGTCCACACGCGCGAATCGCATGCACCGGATCTGTCCGATTGCCCACCCGCCAAACGCGCGCGCGGCATGCCCAACGCGCGCATCGGCGATACCGGTCCGATGGGCCGCATCCTGATTCGCGGCGAACCCGGTAACGCGATCATCGAACCGCTCATGCCGGCAGCCGGCGAACTCGTGATCGACAAACCCGGCAAGGGCGCGTTCCATGCGACGCGTCTCGGCGAAGAACTGGCGGTGCGCGGGATCACGCATCTGGTGTTCGCCGGCGTCACCACCGAAGTGTGCGTGCAGACGTCGATGCGCGAAGCCAACGATCGCGGCTACGACAGCCTGTTGATCGAAGACGCCACCGCGAGCTATTTTCCGGCCTTCAAACAGGCGACGCTCGAGATGGTACGCTCGCAAGGCGGCATCGTCGGCTGGACGGCGCCGTTTTCCTCACTGATGCAACTCGACGGAACAGCCTGAAGCATGCAAGTCAATCGACCCGAAGTGGTAGCGCAAGTGCACGCGGCATTTGTCGAATACGAACGCGCGCTGGTCGACCACGACATCGCCGCGATGAATGCGCTGTTCTGGCACACGCCGGAAACCGTGCGCTACGGCATCGCCGAAATCCAGCATGGCGGCGACGCGATCCGTGAATGGCGCGAGCGCTGCGCGCCGGTGCCGACGTCGCGCAAGCTGCACCGAACCGTGGTGACGACATTCGGCACGGACTTCGCGACCGTCAGCACCGAATTCACCAGCGACGCAACGCCGCTGCTCGGCCGTCAGATGCAGACATGGGCGAGACTGAGCGCCGCCCACGGCTGGAAGATCGTCGCCGCGCACGTGAGCCTGATCGACGTTCGCGCCGCGACGTGAAACACGGATAAGAATAAAAAGGGAATCTGGCAACCATGAACGACGACCCGACGAATCTGCTGGAGACATCTGACGAGCCGGCAGCGCAGCCCGCCGCCGCGGGGCCGGCCGTGGCCAATCCGCTCGCCGAACAGGTCTATCAGCAATTGAAGAGCGACATCTTCAGCTTCCGGCTGTTTCCCGGCGACCGTTTCTCCGAGAACGGCATTGCACAGCACTACGGCGTGTCGCGCACGCCGATGCGCGACGGGCTGTTCCGGCTGCAACGCGAGGGCTATCTGGAAGTGGGTTTCCGGCGCGGTTGGAAAGTCGCGCCGATCAACTTCGATCAACTCGACCAGCTCTACGATTTGCGCATCGTGCTCGAAGTGGCTGCGGTCGAACGGCTGGGGGCGGGTGGCGAGGTCGCGCATGCGGCTGTCGATGCGCTCAAGGCGATCTGGTGTGTCGAGCCGGCGCTACGCGAGAGCGATCCGGTGAAGATGTTCGGCATGGACGAAAATTTTCACCGGCAACTGGTTGCGGCAACCGGCAACGCCGAAATGCTGCGCGTGCATAACGAAGTGACCGAGCGGATTCGCATCGTACGTCGGCTCGATTTCCTGAAGCCGCACCGCACGAGCGCCACCTACGACGAACATTCGACGATGCTCAACCTGATCGAACGCAACCGGGCGACCGAAGCGATCATCCTGTTGCGTGCGCATATCACGCAGAGCAAGCTGGAGGTGCGCAAGATCACGTTGTCGATGCTTGCTGCTGCGCGTGATAGCAAGCTGCCGTTTGTTTCATGAAGCGCGCCGCGCATCACTCGTAAGAGAACGCACCGCCGAATTTATCCATCCGCTCCAGCGCCATGCCTGAACCGCGCACTACACAGGTCAGCGGCGCTTCGGCGACGAACACCGGCAGACCGGTTTCTTCGGCGAGCAAACGATCGAGGTCGCGCAGCAATGCGCCGCCGCCGGCCAGCATGATGCCGCGCTCGGCGATATCGGCGCCGAGTTCCGGCGGCGTTTGTTCGAGCGCGATCTTCACTGCCGACACGATCTGGTTCAGCGGATCGGTGAGCGCTTCGAGGATCTCGTTGCTCGACACCGTGAAGCTGCGCGGAATGCCTTCCGACATGTTGCGTCCTTTGACTTCCATCTCCTTGACTTCGGAGCCCGGAAACGCGGAGCCGATTTCCTTCTTGATCGCCTCGGCGGTCTGTTCGCCGATCAGCATGCCGTAATTGCGGCGGATGTAGTTGACGATCGCATCGTCGAACTTGTCGCCGCCTACGCGCACCGAGCCTTTATAGACGACGCCGCCGAGCGAGATCACGCCCACCTCGGTTGTGCCGCCGCCGATATCGACGACCATCGAACCGGTCGCCTCCGACACCGGCAGGCCCGAACCGGTGGCGGCCGCCATCGGCTCTTCGATCAGATACACCTGCGATGCGCCCGCGCTGTGCGCGGCTTCCTTGATCGCGCGGCGCTCCACCTGAGTGGACCCGCACGGCACGCAGATGATGATGCGCGGCGACGGCGCGAACATGCGCGACTCGTGCGCCATCTGGATGAAGCGCTTGATCATCTGCTGCGTGATGTTGAAGTCGGCGATCACGCCGTCTTTCATCGGGCGGATCGCCTCGATATTGCCCGGCACTTTGCCGAGCATCTGTTTCGCTTCCTTGCCGACGGCCAGAATGATCTTCTTGCCGTTCGGACCGCCTTCCTGACGGATCGACACCACCGAGGGCTCGTCCAGCACGATGCCCTTGCCACGCATGTAGATGAGCGTGTTGGACGTGCCGAGGTCGATGGCCAGGTCGTTGGAGAAATAACCGCGCAGAAAACCGAACATGCCAATTCCTGTTTCGCTTGATGCCGGGCGCTCGAAGACGCCGCTCGGGAACGCCGCGCAAAGGCGGCAGGTGACCAGGTCGAGGTCGGAGAGAGGGAAGAATAACAGCTTCGGCCTGTCCGGCTTGCCCGGCTTGGTAACCGAGTGTCACGAAGATTGCTTTGCGCGGGCGATGCTGATGCCGGCTAGCTCGGAACCTGGTTCACCGGATTTCATCCCGACACTCGCATGTAATAAACGGTAACTATCGTCTCGGCACTGCTGGCGCATGAGCGCGGCAGTGGCCGACGCGCGCTTGCGTTCCCGCTTGCGGTCCGCTCGCGTCCGTTCACCAGACACTTCCACGGAGACATTCATGCCGACTCCGGCATTCCGGTTTTTTGCGCTCGTCGGCATGCTCGCCGCCGCAGCGTTGCTCACCGCCTGTGGCGACAACGCCGTCGCGCCGGCTGCCGCCACGGCGAAGTCCGCTTGCGGCAATACCACCGTTGCCAACGCTACTAAAAGTTGTCCGCCGGGCTTCGTCCCGCCGGCTTCCTGACACCGTCAATCAATCGGGTCCATCGCATGGTCGCCAAAACTCGTCGTGACTTCCTGAAATTTTCCGCTGGACTGACCGGCGCCGCAGCCGCCACTACGCTGTTGCCCGAGTCGATTCGCCGGGCGCTCGCGATCGAACCCGCGTCGGTCAGCGGCACGATCCAGGACGTGCAGCATATTGTCGTGTTCATGCAGGAGAACCGTTCGTTCGATCATTACCTGGGACACCTGAGCGGCGTACGCGGCTACAACGACCGCTTTCCGGTCACCTTGCCGAACGGCCAGCCCGTGTGGTTCCAGCCCCGTCAGGAAGACCCGACGAAAGTGATCGCGCCGTTTCGCTACGACACGACCAATCCGAACGTCAACGCGCAATGTATCGGCGGTCTGCCGCATACCTGGGCGACCACGCACGGAGCGATCGACAACGGCCGCGCCGACAAGTGGGCCGTGCAGAAGACCAACCTGACGATGGGTTACCACGTGCGCGAGGACATTCCGTTTCACTACGCGCTCGCCGATGCCTTCACGGTATGCGACAACTATTTCTGTTCGATCCCCGGCAATACGCACCCGAACCGGATGTATCTGATGACGGGGATGGTCGATCCGCTCGCCACGGGTGGCGGGCCGTTGCTGGACAACACCGATTTCATCGACAACCAGTTCGACGCGATCAAGCTGCAACCCTTCAACTGGACCACGTATCCCGAACGGCTGGAAACGGCCGGGATCTCGTGGCAGATCTATCAGCAGGGCACCGATTTCGATAACTTCACCGGCAACTACGGCACGAACATGCTGGCCTCGTTCCAGAACTTCGTGAACGCGCCGGCCGGATCGTCGTTGCAGACTCGCGGCATGAGCACGCGCACGCTGACGCAGTTGAAGGCCGATGTGCAGGCCAACGCGTTGCCGCAAGTGTCGTGGCTGCTGCCTCCCGCCGCATATTCGGAACACCCGAAATTCACGCCGCTCTACGGCGCAAATTACATCTCGACGATTCTCGATGCGCTGACGTCCAATCCCGACGTCTGGAGCAAGACCGTCCTGTTCATCATGTACGACGAGAACGACGGCCTGTTCGATCACGTCGTGCCGCCGCAAGCGCCGACGCTGCCCGGATCGGGCATGAGCACGGTCGACATTTCGCTGGAGCGGCATAACGTGGTGACGGCGTCGCAAGCCAACACCTATACGGCCGACAATCTGCCGTACGGCCTCGGGCCACGCGTGCCGATGACCGTGGTGTCGCCGTGGTCGAAGGGCGGCTTTGTCTGCTCGCAGGTGTTCGATCACACGTCGGTGCTGCAATTCATCGAGAAGCGCTTCGGGGTGACGGAAACGAATATCTCGCCGTGGCGCCGCGCGATTTGCGGCGACCTGACCACCGCGCTGGATTTCTCCCGGTCCGATGCGAGTGTGCCGTCGTTGCCGAGCACGCAGACGTACGTCACTCAGGCCGATCAGCAGTGCGCGCGACCGACTTCGCAGGCCGCGCCGGCCAGCACGGCGCAGCAACTGGTCGCGGCGCAGGAACCCGGCACGCGGCCGGCGCGCGCGTTGCCGTATGAATTGCATGTGAACGGGCAACTGCAGTCCGGCGGCTATGTGGTGACCTTCGCGAACACCGGCAAGCAAGGGGCGCATTTCTGGGTCTACACGGGCGACCCGACGGCGATGCCGCGCCGTTATACGGTCGAAGCCGGCAAGCAACTGACCGATACGTGGACGCTCGACGCGAACGGCCAGTACATGGTGAATGTCTACGGTCCGAACGGCTATTTCCGGCGTTTCTCGGGGGCGTCCGCGGACACGGGCGCGAAGCCGGATGTCGTGACCTGCTACGACGTGCAGAACGGCAACCTGTACCTCACGTTGTCGAACGCGGGGACCGCGCCGCTGACCGTCACCGCCGCCGACGTCGCGTACGGCCAGCCGCCGGTCGTCGTGACCGTGCCTGCGGGCAAGAGCGTGGAGTCCCACTGGGATCTGTCGTGCAGCAGCCAATGGTACGACCTGCAATTGACGGTAGCCGGCAATCCGGCGTGGCTGCGGCGCATTGCAGGGCACGTCGAAACAGGCAAGGCCGGCATAACGGACCCGGCGGCCACGGCGCCTGTGACGAAGGCAATCTAGGCGCGCGGCGACCTCCGGCTACTTGTCCGGCCGAGGTCGCAGCGAGTTGGCGGCTTGCCACTTGATGCGGCTGCAATTGTTCTTGACACGTACCTTGAAGTCTTCGGGAGAACTCAGGCGCAGCGAGCGCATCTGGATCGCGTCGTTGTCGCCGCGACGCCAGCCGGCCTGCCAGCGCAGATCGAATTGGCTTGCCTGAGTGAGCACGCCCCGCAGTTGTTCCTTGTACTGCGCGACGTCATCGGCGGTTTGCCCGCAAAACTCGCGGACGAAATGCGCGCGCTGGCCGGCCGCTTCCGCGTTGGCGTTGTCGCTGTCTTCGTCGCCGAGTGCAGGACAGGCGACGGCCAGCGTGAGGATCAGTGCGGCGAAAGACGCCGCGGTGCGCAGCGCTTGCAAGGAATAAGGTTTCCCGGACACGGTTGCCTCCTTCGGGCGGTCCTCCCGCAGTGCGGCACATCATGTGCCGGTGGCGGCAGCGCTCGATGTCCCGATCCAAGTCGCGACCCAGGTGGCATGAACGCTGCCTGCGGGAAGGAGGGCGTCTACGGCATGGTGTCGTTGAAGCTTCAGCCAATATGCATGCATGCGTCGGACGCCTGGTGCCTATTATGTCCGCAGCTCGCCGTGATTGCTCGAATCGCCTCGGATAATAGTTGCCTTGCTAATCATATTCCGTTCTAATGGCCGCATGTTCGATCATTGCCTTTACTTCAATTCCTCCGCATTGGCGCGTCTTGTCGAGCGCGAGTGGGGCGCCGTCTATGCGCCGTTCGGCTTGACGCCGGCACAGGGCTTCGTGCTGCGCGTCGTGCTTGCGTCGCCCGGAAGTCTGAGCAGTCAGGTTGCCGACCTGTTAGGCATTGCTCGTCCCACCGCAACCCGGCTTATCGACAACCTTTGCGAAAAGCAATTGGTCGAGCGGCGGCAAGGCGAAGCAGACGGCAGAGAGTGGTACATCTATCCCACCAAGGCGGGTAAGGCGCTCGATCGACCTATCAATAACGCCAGTGCCGAGATTGCACGGTCATTGAAGGCAAAGCTTGGAGCGGAATTATTCGAATCCGCCGTTTACAGCATGCATGGCGTCAGAAAAGCGCTGTCCTGAAGGTGCTTTTTTTATTTCAGATAGTTGTCTTGCTAATCAATTGGAGGCCGGATGAGAAATGCAAGAACCTGCGACGCGGCGCTTCGGCCTCGGCCGTGGATACAGGAGGAGAGGTTGCGCTGGGTGGCCGGCCTCGCAATGACATGTGCGGCGATCGCGCTGTTCGTCACGGCCGTTATTGTTGCTCCGGCGAGTACTCGCGCGAACAACCGTCTCTGCCTTGAACAGGCCGCGAACGATGCGCACGTGAGTCTCGACGCTTTCTTCCAGAATCCCGCGAATCAGGATGCGCTGGTGCAAGCCATTACGCTTTGTTCGCGTTGACCGCAGCGCGGCGCCGCAAGTAGAGGTTGTTGAAAATCAGCGCTGCGCCGGTCATGCATGCACCCACGATCTGCCAGTGCCCCGGGATCACGCCGGTCAACGAAGACACGACGAACGTGGTGACGGGCAGCACGTCCATGAACAGCACGCCGTTGAGCGGCGTGAGAATCCGGTTGCCCATGTTCCAGAACAGAATCGCGATGAAGCCGGCAACCGGCCCCATGTACAGCAGATGCGGTACGATCGCGCGCAACGCGGCTGAAGACGGCATCGCCACGACATGAAGTGCGATCAGCAGAACGTTCACGCCGACGATCGTGGTCAAGCCGAGCCATGTCGTCATCGTCGTGTATTTGAGCGCGGACCAGTTCTTGAAGCGTGATGCGCTGAACGTGTAAATCACCCAGCACAATGCGCCCAGCACGATCAGCGCGTTAGCCGAATAATGCTGCGGTTCGTGGAGAGCGGCGACAATATCGCCTTTGGTAACCACCAGCGAGACGCCCGCGAACGACATCAGGATGAACACGAACGACCAGAACGGTGGTGCGCTCCTGCGCACGATCGAGTTCAGCAACAAGCCCATCATCGGTTGAGTGGCCATCATGATCGACGCGGTCAGCGCGCCTTCGCGTCCTGCCAACTGCTGCCCGAGAAATACGAACGATCCGAAACCACAGAAACCGATCGACCCCAGCAACCAGGCCAGTGCCAGCGATTCACCATTTGCCTTCAACGCGTTCTTTCCTTCTTTCACGATCAACAGCGCGAGAAACGCGGCACCGGCGATCAGATACCGGAGCGACGTGAAGGTGAACGGATCGATATGCACGAGGGCGTCGGTCATCACCGGGAACATGATGCCCATCAAAATCGTTGCCGCCACGCAAAACGCGACGCCTTTCCAGTAGACCGAAGTCGACGATCCAGCAGCAGGATCGGGAACCGGCCTCGTGCCGCGAGGTCCTGAAGCGCTTGCCATCTCCATCGATTTATTCATGAACGATCATTCCAGAATTAGGCAAAAAAACTTCAGGTCAACCAGGTGAGAAGATATGCGCCGCAGTGTTGCTTCGATGTGAGGGCGCAAAGCCTCGTCTGTCGGCAACATTTCGATGGCGGTATGGGTGATCAGGCAGCCATGCCGTCCGGACAGGCTGGCCGCGACCTTCATGTATTGGAGCAGCGCGCCGCGCAGTAAGACCAATCATTCTTTAATTCAAGCGCTCGCTCCCGTTTTTACGCAGCGTCAGGGTCGCGCCTCGCGATGGCTTTGACAACCGCGGCCATATCCTGCTCGCCGAGCCCGAGCGATTCGGTCTCCGCATAGAGCGCGAGGCAAATATCCATCAGCGGCGACGCCACGCCCGCCGCATGGGCCGCATCCACCACCAGGCGGCTGTTCTTCAGCACGTCCGAAATGCCCGCTTGCCTCGTGAAATCGTTGCGCCCGAGTTTGGTCGCCTTGATTCGCGATACCGCGCTCGCCATCGGACCGGCATCGAGAATCGCGACGAAGCGCTCCATGTCGAGCCCATGACGCGCCGCGAAATGCGCGGATTCCGCGAGCCCGGTGACCATCGTGATCAGAAACACGTTGACGGCGAGCTTCATCTGCAACGCGCCCGGCACCGGGCCGCAGTCGAAGCACTCGCGACACATCGGCGCGAGCAGCGCGCGAATCCACGGGTCGTTGTCCGCTGCGCCGGACACCATCGCGACGAGTTCGCCGGCTTCGGCCGGTTTGCGTGAACCGGACACCGGCGCTTCGACATAGCGTCCGCCGGCGGCCCGCACGTCCTCGGCGAGCCCTGACGAATAGCCGGGTGGCACCGTGGCCATGCTGACCAGCGTATGGCCGGCGACGCGCTCGGCGAACGCCGGCAGTCCGCGGGCCAGCACCGCGTCCATCGCGTTGCCGTCGGCCATCATCAGGATCACGGTAGCGCAGCGCTCGAATACTTCGCGCACTTCCGTCGCGACGCTCGCACCGGCTGCGGCAAGGCTCGCGCATTTGTCCGGCGATCGATTCCAGACGACCAGATCGACGCCGGCCTTGCGAAGATTCAAAGCCATCGGTTCGCCCATCGTGCCGAGGCCGATAAAGCCAGTTGGGGTTGTGCCAGTCATAAGGGGATGTCCACTGGATGAGCCGCCAGATCGTGTCCGGCGGACGAGGTGATGCCCGCGGTGGCAGGCGTCCTTTTTGTCGAACTATATTGACCTGCGTGACTTTCGTATATCGAATAATATTGAAGTCTCACTTCAGCAGATCGGATGATTCGATGAGCACCCGGTTCGATATCGATGCGCTTCGCACGATGGTGGTCGGCGTCGACGCGGGCAGTTTTGCACGCGCGGCAGTGCAGTTGGGCCGTTCGCAATCGGCGGTCAGCATGCATCTGAAGCGGCTCGAAGAGCAGGCGGGTCACACGCTGTTCGAGCGCAAAGGGCGCGGCCTCGCGTTGACGGAAGCGGGCGACGCGTTGCTGGCGTACGCGCGCCGAATCGTCGAACTACACGACGAAGCTGCCGCCGCGTTGGGCGCCAACGCGGCAACCGTGTCGATCAGAATGGGCCTGCCGCAGGATTTCTTCGAAGACATCATGCCCGAGGCGATGTCGCGCTTCGCCCGGATCAGACCGGATGCGCACGTGGAGATCCGGGCAGGGCGCAACTATGCACTTGAAGAGGAAGTGCACGCGGGCAAGCTGGATATGGCGATTGCGTTTTCGCTGCCGGGTCAGAGCAAGTCAGGCACTTTGCTCGCTTCGATGCCGCTGTTCTGGTTCGCGGGCAAGCGTCTGCCCGACGATCTGTCGGCGCGGCGCGCGCCGGTTCCGCTGGTGCTGTTCGACCACCCGTGTCTGTTCCGGCAGACCGCGTTGCAGGCGCTGGACCGGCGCAACCGCCCATGGCGCCTCGCGCTGACGACGCCGAGCCTCGCGGGCGTCTGGGCGGCATTGCGATACGGGCATGGCGTCACGGTTCGCACCGGCCACAGCGTGCCGCGTGGCATCCAGCAGGTCGACGACTCCGGCTTGCCGCCATTGCCTGCGCTCGAGTTGCGTCTGTTCGAGCGCAGCAATCTGACGGGCGCGGCCGGCGAGTTTCGCAATGTGCTCGCTTCGGTTGCGCGGGATCGTGTCACGGGTTCATGACAGCGGCGCAGTCAATTCACCGGCGCAGATGCGCATTTGATTAGACGGATCTCCCGCTACGAGTAAGACAAGGAAAGCGCGCGCACCGTACGCAGTTTTTTTGGGGCGTGTGTCCCGCATGCTATTCTCGGTGCACTTGTACACCCAGGTTTCAAAGCCTATGACCGAGGTTACGGATAACGGCATCGCGCTGCGCTCGCTCATCGAACAGGCGGGACTCACGCAAGCCGATGCGCTGGCCGCCTTGAACCGGGGCCAGGCATTCCCGATTGCGTTATCCACATGGAAGGCCTATCTCGCCGCGCCAGAAAGCGTGCGGCGTCGGGTATGTCCCGATAACGTGCTGGCGCATGCGCGCAAGACCCTTGGAAAGGTTTCGAAAGGACGTTGAACTAGAATCACGGCGCGCAATGCGCCCCGCACGGCGGCCGGTAGCCGCAAAACATTGAATAGTGAGAATGAGTATGTTTCGACGTTGTGTGGCGATCCTATCGCTAATTGGTGCAGCGATCTCGGTGACAGGCTGCAACACGGTCGCTGGTTTCGGTCAGGATGTTTCGGGTTCGGCCCGTGCCGTTCAGCACTCGCTGTAGGCTTTGACTTCGCGATGGTTGGCAGCGGTGACTGCAAGCGTGCTTGCAGTCACCGGCACGCTCTATAGCGTCGGCAGGTAGCGCGATCGGCGCCGTGCCCCGGCACGCGCATCGCGCATCTCAGGCCAGCGCCACCACGGCAATCTCGACGAGCAACTCGGGCGCGGCAAGTTTTGCTTGCACCGTCGCCCGCGCGGGCGCGCAGCCCTGCGGCACCCACGCGTCCCAGATTTCGTTCATACCCGCAAAATCGCGGCCGATATCCGCGAGCCACACTTGTGCGGAAACGAGGCGCGTCTTGTCTATGCCGGCCTTTTCAAGGAAGCCGTCGATTTTCTCCAGCACTTTCGCGGTCTGGACTTTCACATCGGGAGCAGGATCGCCCGAAGTCTGGCCGCCGACGAACACGAGTCCGGCTGCCTTGACGACGCGGCTCATCCGTTGATTGGTGTCGATGCGAACAATGTCGGTCATGAAAAAACTCTCCAGTTAAAGTCGAAAGAAGCGCCCCGCGCGCATCAATTGAACACGCGAGGAAGGCGCAAAAATGAAGGCGCTTATTGCGCCACGGCGTGCGAAGCGTCTGCGTGGGACGCATCCGGCGCACGGTTGAATCGATCGATCGCAAACGCGTCCAGCGATAGCGACGGCGCGCCGTCGAGCATCAGCTCGGACACCAGCTTGCCGCAACCCGGCCCGAGTTGAAACCCGCTGCCGCAGTAGCCGAACGAGTAATACAGATTTGACGCGCGGCGGCTCGCCGAAATCACCGGCAGTTCATCTTCGGTAAAGGCTTCGACGCCGGCCCACGCGCGGTTCACGCCGAGATCGCGCAGGTGAGGAAACAGATCGGTCACGGTCCGCGCGCTGCGCACGAGCCGGACGAAATCGACTTCTCCGTGACGATTCGCGAGATCCGCGATGCCGATCAGCTTGCCGCCGATCACCACGGTGCCGTTGTCGAACTGCTTGAACGACAGCGGCCTGCCGGTTGCGCCGAGCGTCGCGCGACAGAACGGCGCGACCCGATGCGTGACCATCAGCATCAAACCTTCGGGATGCACGGGCACCGGCTCGTCGACCTGTTGCGCCAGTTCGCCGGACCAGGCGCCCGCGGTGACCAGCAGCTTTTCCGCGCTGAACGTGCCACGCGACGTGACGGCGAACCATCGCGTGCCGCGCTGTTCGATGCGGCGCACGGGCATGCCTTCGAGAAAGGTCGCGCCTAGCCTCTGCGCGGCGAGCCGGAACGCGGTGGTCGTGCGGTAAGGCAGCGCGAAGCCGTCCCGCTCGACCCAGATGCCGCCGGTCACATGCCGGGCCAGCGCGGGTTCGAGTTCGCGCACGGTTTCACGGTCCACGACTTTCTCATGTGTGAATCCGTGCGACTCGAGCAACGCGACACGCTCGCGGCAGGCCGCGAGTTCGTCGTCGGTTTCGGCGATCTTCAACTGCCCGGAGGGTACGAAGCCGCCATCGTCGCCGAGCAGATCGGTCATCCCGTGCCACATTTCCCGCGACATCAGCGCAAGCGGAATTTCCGGCAACGGACGGCCGAGCGTGCGCACGCCGCCGGCATTCACGCCCGACGAATGACGCGCGACGTAATCGGCTTCCAGCACGATCACCTTCGCGCCGCGCCGCGCGAGGTGAAACGCGCTGCTCGTGCCGTGCAGCCCGCCGCCGATCACGAGGACATCGGCTTGCTGGACGTCGGTCGTGTCAGTCACCGGCGAGCTCTCCCAGCGTCAGCGGTTTGATCGGCGGCCGGATCCGGTAATAGCCGACTTCGGCGGGCGACACGCGGCGCGCATCGGCGATCACCTCGGTCACCGTGAGACCGCACATGCGCCCCTGACACGGACCCATCCCGCAGCGTCCGAACGACTTCGCCTGATTCGGCCCGACACAGCCCAGTTCGACGAACTTGCGCAACTCGCCGGCAGTGACTTCCTCGCAACGGCACACAATGGTTTCGTCGCGCGGAATGCGGTTGACGTCGCGTGGACGGTACAGGCTGTCGAGAAAAGGCCGGATGCGCATCACGTCCGCGAGCGCGCGGCGCTGCGTGACGGCCTCGGCGTCGCGCAGCGCGGCAGGGATCGCGCCGAGTTGCGCGGCCGCGGCGAGACCCGCGAGCGTGCCCTGCAACGCCGCAGCTTGCGCGCCGCCGATGCCCGCGCCGTCGCCGGCGATGAAGATGCCGGGCACGTCCAGTTCGCCCCATGCGTCGACGGTCGGCGTGAAGCAGAGTTGTGCGCTGTCCCAGCGATGCGCGGCGCGCAGCGCTTGCGTGAACTGGGTATTCGGCACCACGCCCTGATGCAGCAGGATCACCTCGGCTTCGACGCGATGCGCGGTGCCTTGGGTCGTGAAGTGAAGGGCGGCGGCGCGCTCGACGTTGTCCGTGCCGATGCGCGCTTCCACGCGCAGATCGTCGGCGGCCTCGTAGATCGGCACACCCGCGGCCCGCAGCGTGCGGATCAGTTGCAGACCTTTGCTCAGGAACGGCCACGCGCGCAACGCCGACAACAGGTGGCGCTTCGCGCGCCAGCGGTCTTCGTGACGGGTCGTGTCGACCAGTGCGCGGATCGGCACGCCGGCGCGCACGTATTGCCAGCCGAGCAAATAAAGCAAGGGGCCGCAGCCCGCCAGCACCGGCGGCGCGGCGGGCACTTCGCCCGCGCTCTTCAGCAGGATCTGCGCGGCGCCCGCGGTCAGCACGCCGGGCAGCGTCCAGCCGGGAATCGGGAAAGGACGCTCCAATGCGCCGCTCGCGAGAATCACGCGCTGTGCGTCGAAGCTGCCGATCTTGCCGTCCTTCAGATAGTTGACGCTGCGCTCGCGCGTGACCTGCCACACGGTCGCGTGGGTCAGGTGCCGCGCGCCCGACGCGGCGAATGCGTCGGCAATGGCGGCGCCTGCGGCATAGTCAGGTCCGAGAATCTCCTTGCGGCGCGCATCGGCGCGGCCGATCGCGCGATAGATCTGTCCGCCGACTGCGTCCTGCTCGTCGATCAGGACGGTCTTGAGACCCGCGCGCGCCGCACGCGTGGCCGCGCTCATGCCGGCGGGACCGGCGCCGACCACGACGAGGTCGACGGCTTCGGAAGCGAAATCAGCAGCCATGTGCGTTCTCCAGCGGTGCGTCGGTCATGGACGCCGGCGGCAGATCGCGCGCCCCTTCCTGCGAGCGGATCCGCATCCCGGCCTTCACTTCGACCATGCAACTCTGGCGGCTCGGCACGCCGTCGATCTCGACGAGGCAGTCGAAGCACGCGCCCATCATGCAGAAGGGCCCGCGCGGCGCGCCGGACACGGGCGTCGCCCGAAAGCGCGAGACGCCCGACGCGAGCAGCGCCGCGGCGACGGAGCGGCCGCCGGGCACGGACAACGGCTGATCGTTGAACCAGATGTCGAGGTTCGCGGCGGCTGCGTCTTGCGCACTCGCCAGCGGCTTGAACAGGGTGTGGGTCGATTGGGAAGTCATGTCGGTGGTCAGTGAGCCGGTGTCAATGAGCGGGCTTGCTCGAAGCGGCGAGCAGAGAAGTGGGGCAACTCGTCGGGCAGCGGCGCGTTCAGAATCCACGGCGCGACGCGCAGCGCATGCGCGGCCGCCAGCGTCACGCCGCTATGACAGGTGACGACGAACGCGCCCGGATGCGCGTCGGACTGCTCGTAGATCGGAAAGCCGTCGGGGCTGTAGACGCGCAACGCGGCCCACATCCGCACGAGCCGCACGTGCTGCAGCAGCGGAAACGCGCGTACACCGCGCCGGGCGATGTCGGCCAGCACATGTGTGGTCGTGAAATCGTCGAAGCCGACTTCCTCCATCGAATCGCCGAACTGCACGCTGCCTTCGTCGGTCTGGCGCACGTTGAGCGTCGGATAGTCGAGAAACGGCGCAACGCGCTCGCTGACCAGCACTTGCCCGCGATTCGGCGCGACCGGCGCGTGCAGCCCGACGAACGGCGCGAGCGCGCGATTGCCCAGTCCCGCCGCGAGCACGACCCGCGCCGCGCGATACGTGCCGTGCCGGCCGTGCACGACGAAACCCTGTGTCTGCGGCTCGATGCGCTCCGCGCGTTCGGCGGATACGAGCCGCACGCCGCGCGCCTGCATCGCGGTGTGCAGCGCGCGCAGCAGCTTGAGCGGATTCACGTGACCGTCCATCGGCGAATAACTCGCGCCGATCACCGCGGGGCCGATGTGCGGGATGCGCGCGCGGACGTCGGCGGCATCGAGCATCTGATACGGGTAATCGCCGAGTTCGGCTTGCAGCGTCGCGAGACGGGTTTTGCGTTCGATGAGTTCGTCGTCGTCGAAGCAGAAGTGGAAGCCGCCGGGCTGACGCAACGCGACGTCGACGCCGCTGTCCTCCAGCAGCGCCGCCGCGAGGCCTGGCCAGCGCGTGGCGGAACTGCGCGACCAGCGGGCATAAGGCGACATGCCGTAGCCCTTGCCCTGAATCCAGACGAGGCCGAAATTGCCGCGGGACGCGCGAAAACCGCCGTCGTCTTCGTCGAGCACGGTCACCCGCGCGCCTTCGCGGGCGAGCCCGTAGGCCACGGCGGAACCGACGAGGCCACCGCCCACCACGATCACGTCCGCCGGCCCGTGGGCACTGGCGGTGCTTGTCAATGTCATCGGGCTTCTCCAATCAGAATGCGGTCCAGTCCGACCATGCGGTCGAGCAGGATCATCAGAAGGACCGTGCCGACGATCAGCACCGCCGACACCGAAGCGACCAGCGGATCGATCGTCTGCGCGATCTGGTTGTACATCGCGACGGGCAGCGTGGTGGTGCCCGGCGTCGCGACGAAGATGGTCATCGTGAGTTCGTCGAAGCTCTGGATGAACGACAGCACCCAGCCGCCCGCCACGCCGGTGCGGATCATCGGCAGCACCACGCGGCGGAACGCGGTGAAGCGGCTTGCGCCACATGACAGCGCGGCGCGTTCGGCATCGCGATCGAGACCGACCGCCGACGACAGCGCGAGCCGCAACGCGTACGGCAGCACGATGATCACGTGCGCGCACACCAGCGACCAGAACGAGCCGGACAGATGCAGCATCGACAGAAAGCGCAGGAACGCGATGCCGAGCACGACTGCGGGGATCATCATCGGCGACAGGAAAAAGCTGGTGAGCGCGGCGCGCCCCGGAAAGCGATAGCGCGCGATCGCGAGCGCGGCGGGCACCGCGAGCAGCACGCCGATGGTGGCCGCCGCGAACGCGAGCCGCACCGACAGCCAGAAGGCCGCGACGATGTCGCCATTGTCGAGAATCGCGCGAAACCAGCGCAGCGACGCGCCGTCGAAAGGCATCGAGATGAAGCCTTTGTCGGTGAAGGCCACCAGCATCACCACCGCGAGCGGCGCGATGATGAAGGTCAGGAAGAACGCGTTATAGACGAGCCCGAGAATGCCGTTCTGTTTCATGATCGCTCTCCTGCGCTCAGTCGAAGATGTGCCGGAAGCGGCGTTCGGCGAGACGGCTGCAGCCCATCACGATCGCCACGTTGGCGATCAGCAGCAACACGGCGATGCTCGCGCCGAGCGGCCAGTTGAGCGTGCCGAGGAATTCGTCGTAGGCGGCGGTGGCCACCACCTTGAGGCGGCGCCCGCCGATCAGCGCGGGCGTGGCGAACGCCGAGGCCGACAGCGCGAACACGATGATCGAGCCCGACAGCACGCCCGGCAGGATTTGCGGCAGCACCACGCGGCGGAACACCGCGAACGGCGAGCCGCCGAGCGAACGGCCGGCCCATTCCACCTGCGGATCGAGCTTTTGCATGGTCGCCCAGACCGACATCACCATGAACGGCACCAGCACGTGCGTGAGCGCGATGATCATGCCGGTCATCGTGAATACGAGGCGGATCGGTTCGTCGGTGATATGCAGCGCCTGGAGCACGCTATTCAGCACGCCGTTGTTGCCGAGCAGAATCTGCCAGCCGAGCGTGCGCACCACCACGGAGATCAGCAACGGGCCGAGCACGACCAGCAGGCAGAGCGACTGCCACGGACGCTTCATCCGCGCGAGCACGATGGTCTCCGGGACGCCGAGCACGATGGACAGCAGCGTGACGGCGAATGCGAGACCGGCGGTGCGCAGGAAGATCGTGCCGTAGTACGGGTCGCTGACCACTTCCCAGTAGTTCGACAGCGTATAGGCGGACGTGACGCCGGCTACGTCGCTGAACACGCGAAACGACAGCATCAGCGTGAGCAGCAGCGGCACCAGCAACAGGCCGACAAAAAGCAGCAGCGCGGGCCCGGACAACAGCCAGGGCGCGGCGCCGGGGCGGCCGTCGTCAAGCGTGGCCATGAGCGCTCTCCTGATTGTCTTGCGTGAGCACGCGCAGGTCGTCGTCGGTCCATTCGAGGCCGACCTCGTCGCCCTCCGCGGGCGGCGGCGCGCCGTGATTCGGCCGCGTGACGCGCAGCTTGCCGAGTTCGGTATCCACTTCGAGCAGCCACTGATTGCCGACGAACACGCGCGTCGCGATCCGCCCGCGCAACCGCGCGTCGCCATTGGCCAGATGAACCTTCTCCGGCCGGATATAGACGTTCACCGTGCCTTCGACATGACGGCCTTCATGCGGCACATGCAGTGTGGTGCCCGCGACCGAGACTTCCGCACAGCGCGGATTGCGCCGCAATACCTCACCGGCAAACGCGTTGGTGCGCCCGAGAAACGTCGACGCGAACGGCGTGGCGGGGCGCTCGTACGCGTCGTACGGCGTACTCAGTTGCGCGATCGCGCCGCGATGCATCACCGCGATGCGGTCGCTCATGGTCATCGCCTCGACCTGATCGTGCGTGACCAGAATCGTCGTGATGCCGAGGCGCTTCTGGATCGCGCGCAACTCGATGTGCATCTCTTCGCGCAGCTTGGCGTCGAGGTTCGACATCGGCTCGTCGAGCAGCAGCAGTTCGGGTTGCATCGCGATCGCGCGTGCAATCGCCACGCGCTGCCGCTGGCCGCCCGACAACTCCTTCGGGTAGCGATGACCGAGGCCCTGAAGGCGCACGAGCGACAGCGCCTCGGCGACACGCTCGTCGCGCTCCTTGCGGCGCACCTTGCGCATCTCCAGGCCGAAACCCACGTTGCCCGCCACCGTCATGTGAGGAAACAGCGCGTAGCTCTGGAACACCACGCCGATGCCGCGCTTCTCGGGACGCTCGTGGGTGATGTCGCGGCCGTCGAGCAGAATGCGGCCGGTCGTCGGCGTGATGAAGCCGGCCACCATCTGCAGCGTGGTCGTCTTGCCGCAGCCGGAGGGGCCGAGCAGCGAGAGCAGTTCGCCGCGTTCGACCGAAAGATCCAGTTGCTCGATGGCGGTGAAATCGCCGTAGCGTTTCGAAATGCCCTGCAAAGTCAGGAAGGCCATACGCGTTGCTCCTTCGTCAGAATCGGATCGCGCGCTGCGCGGAGGGGGGGGCGGTTGCGGCTGCGGTAGCGGTTGCGTCGGTGGCGAAGCGCGCATTAATGCGTATTAACGCGCTTCAACGCTCGACCGTCCGGTTCCAGCGCTCGGTCCACTCGGTGCGATGCTGATTGATCGTCGCCCAGTCCATCGCGGTGAGCTTCGAGATCTGTTCCGGGCCATAGGGCACACGAGCGGCGATCTCGGGCGTGAGCTTGACCGTCCGGTTGACCGGGCCCAGGCCGATGCCTTGTGCCTGCAACGCCTGCACCTCAGGGCTCAGCAGGTACTGCACGAACTGCTGCGACAACTGCGGCTGCTCGTTCTCGGCGATCGCGCACGCCGCCACCTGCAATGCCACCGCACCTTCCTTCGGGTAGACGAACTTGAGCGGGAAGCCGGTGTTCTGCAACGCGACCGCGCGGCCGCTGCCATACGGCGCCAGGATCACGTCGCCGGCCTGCATCTGGCCGTCCATCTCGCCGGGCGTCGGCGCCCACGACAGCACGTTAGGCGCGACGTCCTTCTTCATCGCCGCAAAACCCGGATCGATGTTCTTCTCGCCGCCGCCCGACAGCCGCGCGAGCATCACGAGCGTATGCAGGCCGTAGGTGTTGGTGATCGGCGGCACGCCGAGCTTGCCCTTGATGCGGCTGTCGGTGAGGGCTTTCCACGAATCCGGCGGCGGCAAGCCGGCCTTCTTGAACGCTTCCTCGTTGTAGCCGATCCCCGTCGCCACCATGCCGACGCCGATCGCGCTCGGCCCGAGCTTCGCGAGCGGGTAGAGGTCTTTCATCACGGGGGCGTCGTCGAGCTTCGCGCACAGGTTCAATTGCATTGCCTGATACATGGGACCGTCGTCCATCACCGCGACATTGATCTGCTGATGGCCTTTCTGCGCCTGGAGTTTCGCGAGCGTGTCGCTCGAATTGCCCGCGACGTAGACGATTTTTACGTTATGCGCCTTTTCGAACGGCGGAATGATTTTCTGCCGGTAGAGCTGCTCGTTCGAACCGCCGACGTTGGCGACATACAGCGTGGGCTCGGCCTGCGCGAGAAGCGGGGCAGCCAGCACAGAACCGAGCGCGCATGAAAGGGCCGCGACAGCACGGCGGGAAGGGACGGACAGACGGCGATGCAACGCGCTTTTCATGACGACGATCTCCAGTTCCGGTGTGGGGAAGGCGGGCTTCGCTGCCCGTCTATAGAATCCAGTGTCACGCCGGCTGGTCATGTCGTCCAATACGAATAAAATACCTATCTATGCATGGATGATATGGATTGAACGCTCGTGCTCTAACGGAGAACTCGTATGAACCTCAAGCACATAGAGGCATTTCGCGCGGTGATGGTGTCAGGATCGATGACCGCCGCGGCCAAGGCGCTGTTCACGTCGCAGCCGAACGTGAGCCGTCTGATCGCGCAACTTGAGCGCGATACCGGCTTGCAACTGTTTCAGCGCAGCGGGGTGCGGCTGATTCCGACGAGCGAAGGCGAGGCGTTTTTCCGCGAAGTCGAACGGGCGTTCGTCGGCTTGCAGGGGCTCGCGAACGCCGCTGCGCAGATTCGCAATCTCGGCAGCGGCCGTCTGCGGATCGCCGCCATGCCGTCGGCCGGCATGACGCTGGTGCCGCATGCGATCAAGCGTTTTGTCCAACTATTCCCGGATGTCACCGTATCGCTGCATGTGAATACGTCGGGCACCGTCAATCACTGGACCGCGTCGCAGTTCTGCGATCTCGGCGTGGCGGTGTATGTCAGCGAGGCGTCCGATTGCGAGGTCGAGCAGTTATCGAACGTGGCGGCGGTGTGCGTGATGCCGGCCACTCATCGGCTGGCGGCAAAGCGAAGCATCAGACCGGAGGATCTCGAAGGCGAGTCGTTCATCTCGCTGTGTCACGGCGACGGCACACGCGCAATGATGGACGAAGTGTTCCTGCGCGCCGGCGTGCAGCGGGTGCTGGCGATCGAGGCGCAATACACCGCGATGTGCTGCGAGATGGTTCGTCACGGAATGGGCGTGACGCTGGCTCATCCGATCGTCGCGCGCGATTTTGCGGGGCCGGAGATCGCGATCCGGCCATTCCTGCCGGCCACGCTGTTTCCGACCTATCTGCTGTTTCCTCCGCACAGGCCGAGAGAGCGGCTTGCGTCGGCGTTCGTCGATGTGTTGCGGGGCTTGCATGAGGAGTTGCTTGCGGAGGTGGTGGCTCCGGTTCGTCGACAAACGCGGTCTCGAGTATCAGGCGCGCCCCGGCGCCGCGTCTGATCTGAATTGACAGACCAGGTCCGAGCTATCGGCGAGCAGTTCGATCTCGGCCAGCGTCAACGAACAGATCCGTGTTGCCATCGAATCGGATACGCCGAGCGCGCGCTTCGCGTGCTCTCGATCTTCCCTTAGCATCCGCTGCGCGAGCAGCAGATACGATTGATTGAATGCGGCAATTGCCTGCAAGCTGTCTGATTTCTTGGTCAATTGTGTGGGTGGTGCGCGAGGGTTGAAGAGTTGTCGTCGCCAATATGCTGGCGATAGCTCCTTTGTCAGTTTACGCATCGAGATCTTTCAGGTTTGACAAAACCTTGATTCAATCCGCCAATATGTGAAATTCGCTGGAATTATTCTGTCGCCACTATTCGGGTAAACGTCTCGAGCGTGGTGAGCATGGGTGGGTCGACTACATTGCTGTAGCGTTCCGTCATTTGATCAGCGTGATCCGACAACTGCCTACCGGCATCGGCGATGGAAGGACGATACTTGCTGCGGGGTTCTCTCCTCTCAGAGGACCCTTAAAGCCTCGGTTAAACCTGCTCGCTATTCGTTTCTTGCGGGCAGGTTCTTTTTTGCGGGGCAGGCACCGGCATTTCCCTATAAATACCTGTTCATTCCACGCGCGAGATTCAATTCCCATGCTTAAAGTAACGAAAGCCGTTTTCCCGGTTGCGGGGCTCGGTACCCGCTTTCTTCCGGCAACCAAGGCAAGCCCGAAGGAAATGCTGCCGATTGTCGATAAGCCGCTCATTCAATACGCGGTTGAAGAGGCCATTGCGGCAGGAATAACCGAAATGATCTTTGTCACCGGACGCAGCAAGCGGGCCATCGAGGACCATTTCGACAAGTCGTACGAGATCGAGGCGGAACTCGAAGCACGTGGAAAAGAAAAGCTGCTCTCTCTCGTACGCAATATCAAGCCGAGTCATGTGGACTGCTTTTATGTTCGCCAGGCCGAAGCGCTGGGATTGGGGCATGCGGTGTTGTGCGCGGAAAAGCTCGTCGGCGACAGCCCGTTTGCCGTCGTGCTGGCCGACGATCTGCTGGACGGCAGGCCGCCCGTGTTGCGGCAGATGATCGACGTATTCGACCATTACCACACGTCCGTGCTGGGGGTTGAAGAAATTGCGCCGGATGAGTCGAAGTCTTATGGGGTCATCGACGGCAAACAATGGGAAGAAAATATCTTCAAGTTGTCGGGCATCGTCGAGAAGCCGGTGCCCGCCGATGCACCGTCCCGTTTCGGCGTGGTCGGCCGCTATGTGCTCAAGCCGAGGATCTTCGAACATCTGCGTGCGTTGCGGCCGGGCAGCGGCGGCGAGTTGCAACTGACGGACGCAATCCAGTCGCTACTGAACGACGAACAGGTTTTGGCCTATCGATATAACGGCACGCGTTTCGATTGCGGCAGCAAGCTTGGGTATCTGAAAGCGACCGTGGAATTCGCGCTGCGCCACCCCGAAGTAGCGGCGGATTTCAGCGACTATCTCGCGAGCCGTATGACGGAGTTGGAGATTTAAACGTAATGGTTTCCGATGTCGCCGATGAACGCTGTGAACTGGTCGAGATGCCATTCGGCGCTCGAGTATTTTTGCGCGCGACGGTTGCGTGAAAGAAGCGCGAGGACGTGTCCGACACAAACGTCGTCAGGCGGCTGCTGTTCCTGGGGGCCCGGCAATGCGTTGTCCAGCAGGAATTCCGCGCATTTGCGCTGATAGCAGAACAGCATGACCGGGACGTCGTATACGTAGCTGACGATTGCGCCATGCAGCTTCGAGGTCACCACGCACGCCGCGGCCGCCAGCAGATCGACGACTTCGGTAATCGAATCGCCGTATTGAAAGCGGTTCACGGCGACGTTCAACGGCGAGAACAGGCGGGCAATGTCCCCGGTCACTGCAACGCTCTCGTCGTCGAGCGACACGAACAGCACTTCATCGACGAGGCGCCGGCTATCCACCTCGGCCAGCACCGCCAATACCGCATCCATGTACTGGCGCAGATGAATGGACACGACCAGCGTGCGTCGATCGGGCGGCCGGCGCTTCGGCTTATAGAGCGCCGGCAACGCGAAAGCGAGGTCCTTGAGGTTGGCCGGCGTCGAGCCGGTTGCGTCGGCGACCGCGCGGACCGACGCTTCGTCTCGAACTGCGATGCGAGGCATCGCTTTCAGCACGCCGGCAAATGCATGACGCCGTTCCGCCGTCGCAAATGGTCCGACCGACACGCCGAGCGCTGAGACAGGCCGGTTGAAGTGCCGCCCCACATTGACGATCAGCTTTGCGAAAGGCAGCGCGGCGTTCGCGCCGAATAGCGATCCGCCGCCGAAGACTGCCGCCCGGGCACGCAACAAGGCGGCCACATAAGTCACCGAGCGTGCCGCCGCGCCGATTGCGCCGGGACGCGCCCACAGCGCCCTCGCAACCGGCAAATGGAACGGATGCGTCAATTCCTGCGCGGGCGACGCGCCCACTATCAGCGGAAGAATCCCAGGCGTTCTGATCGAGATTGTTTGCAGCAGGTAGCCGAACAGATCGTCGCCGAAATTGTGCCGCCCGTAGAAGCCGAAGAATGCAATGCGCGTTTTGCGGCGGGTGGTCGCGGTTCGCGCACGGCTGCTTACGGACGAGGGGGACAATTCGGGTGACGCGGCGCCGGATACGACTTGCGCCGGAGAGTCGGTTTCAGCAGGTGTATTCATTTCAGAACCTCATGGGAAAGTGCGTGTGCGACGGCCGGCAGGCGACCTTGCAGCGGCGTCAGCAAGCGCCGGTAGACCCCGACATAAGAGCGGAATAGCTGTGTGTCGCCGAAGCGGGCGCGGGCGTGTGCGCGCGCCGCGGCACCCATCCGCTCGCGCAGTTGCGCGTCGTCGATCAACCGGCGGGTGTAGCGTTCGAGTTCTTCATCGTCGTTTGCAAGAAAGCCCGTTACGCCGTGGACGATCACATCTCGGTTGCCGACGATGCGGCTCGCCACCGCGGGCAGTCCCGCCGCCTGCGCTTCGATCAGCGCGATCGGCATGCCTTCCCATAGCGAAGGCAAAACGAAAATATCGCACTGCGACAGTCGCCGCCGAAGCTCCGCGGCGGGTATCCAGCCGCTCAACTCGACCGTGTCGCGATCGATCCAGCGCTCGATCGCGTCAGGCTCGCCGTCGCCGAACCACACGAAGCGGGTGTCCGAGCCGGCTGGAAAACGTTGCGCAAGACGCGTAAAGCGCCATGGCGCTTTCTGATAAGTGACCCGCGCCGACGTGCAGACGACGATCTGTTCGCTTGCCGCTCTGCGTCCGCCATGATGGAATTCATCGAGTTTCACCGCGTTTTCGACAAGGCTCGTGCGGTCAGCGCGTAGAAGCAGCATGCGCGCATAGCGCAACTCGCTCTTCGAACAGGCGACGATATGTCCGCCCGTTGCGTGCAGCATCCGCTCGATCAGCAGGAACAGTCTGATCTTGAGCGGCGAGATGTCCTCCTTCAGAAAGGCGAATCCGTGCGGCGAATAAATCGTGCGCGCGGCGATCCCAAGCAGACGAGCGGCGATCCGTCCGACCGCGGCGGCCTTCGACGAATGAAGGTGAACGATGTCCGGGCGCTCCCGAAACAGCGCAATGAGAAGGCGGAACACGCTCACGACGTCGTGCACGCCGATGCGGGTGCGCATGTCGACGACCTGCCGCCGCACCCTCGGATCGAATAGTTCGTCGAGCTTTGCGGCGGGCGGCGTGTCGTCGCGCACCGAATGCAGCACGACGACATCGTCGCCCGCGGCCGCCTGGCGATTGGCCAGCAGCACGACACAGTGCAGTACGCCGCCGCCGAGCGCTTCCGTTACGTGTACGATTTTTTGTCGCATGATCGCTCACCCTAGTTGCTGGATTGATGGAGCTGCCTGGTACGGCAGAAACGGCGACTCGCCGTGTCCTTCTTCGTCGGTCATGTTGTGCACGCGTCCCGCCAACGCGATCAGTCCAATGACGAACAGCCACGTCGCCAGGTCGGTGCGCATGCGCCCGGAGGGCGGAGCGAACTGACGCCAGAGAACCACCAGCATCAGGTTCACGAGGATCAGCTGAAACCGGATGCCCGCGTAAGTCACCTGGGTCATCCCGTACAGCGCGGCCGCCAGCACGGCGCAAATCAGCCAGCCGATCGGGGGGATCGCGAATTGCCGTCGGAACACGATCATCAGGCCGAGCATCAGCATCTGAATCAGCAGGAACAGCAATCCGGACGACGCATTCGGCGCCGCGATGCCGGTATAGAGACTGGTCTTGTCGGCGAAGTAGTCCGGCATCAGCAGCGAACCGCCGATGACCGCCACCGCGACGCCGACGAACATCAGCGTGTGTCCGCGCCGGGTCGTCGCGATGAAGAGCAGGAACAGCAGCGCCGAAGAAAAATGCACACAGGTGCCGATCAACGCATAGATGAAATATCGAAGCGGCTTCTGATGCGGCGCAATGCGAGTCGCGACCAGGAAGATCGCCGACGCAAGACCGAAGCGCATCACGTTCATCGTCAGTTCGTAAAACATGCCGGGCACGAGGATCAGGCCACCGAACCAGATGCCGAAGCGGCTGCGGGAAATGGACCACAGCAACAGCAGCGCGGTCGTCATCGAAATGCTGTTGACGACGAATCGCGGGTCGGGGTCGATCGACCAGAGGAGTTGCGCATACGCATTGAACAACGGTTCGGCGCCGTAGCCGTTGCCCTGGCCGAGGTCGGTGAACGCCTGGTAATACGCGGCCGTGTCGGTCCCGCTATGGCCACGCAAGACGGCCAGTGCGACCATCGGCAACGCGCACGTCAGCACCACGGCGGGATTGGTCCCGCCATAGGCGATGCATAGCGCGACGCCGAAGTAAAAGATCAGCAGAGGAACGAGGTAGTACGTCATATCGCACGCCTCGCCGGTTGCAGTGTTGCTGTGATGGCTCGCGTGCGGCTCACGTGAATCTCCGCGACACCACGCAGCGTCGAAAATATTTGGCTGCGCTCAGCAGCGAGAAACACAGCCATTCGAGAACGCTGATCGCTTTGCGGCGGCGGAATTGCAGATAGTTGTCCTGCTCGCCTTTCTGGATTTTCCAGAGTTGAGCGCTAAGACCGGTTCGCGCGCCGAACTGCGCTTTGTAGATATACGACAGCGGCGCCGGAAACAGGTAGGCGTCGCCTCGATCCACCAGAACGACTTCCAGCAGCATGAAGTAGTCCTCGGCATGGCGCTTCGTCTCATCGAAACGCGCGCCGACATCCGCGCGCATCAGAATGCTGGAAGGGGTGAAGCGGTTCGAGAACAGGATGCGCCGGCGCGACATCCGGCGCGGCGCGGCGACGGCCGGCAGCGCTTGCGATCCGGGTTGCTCGCCGGCGTCGAGTTGCGCGACCGGGTGGCCGGTGATCGCCGCCTCGCGATGAGCACTCATCCATCCATACTGGCGTTCCATCTTCGCGGGATGCCAACTGTCGTCCGAGTCGAGAAATGCAATATAGGGCTGTTTCGCCGCTGCCCATGCGGCATTACGCGCAGCGCCGGGACCCGCGTTGCGAGGCTGTAGCAGCACGCGAATCCAGCCGGCCGGATAGTTTTTCGCGAGTTCGCGGAGCAGCTCGCGCGTGCCGTCCGTGCTGCAATCGTCGACGAGAATCAGCTCATTCGGGCGCCACGTCTGCAGGAATACAGAATGGACGGCGCGCCCGATCGTCGCGCGACAGTTGAAACACGGAATGATCGCGCTGACCGGAATCAGTTCGGCTACGTGGGGCGCGGCGTCGACGTCCGGCAGGCCGCCGACGATGGTCACCGGCTTGCGCCGTGCCTGTGCGAGAAAGTGATTCGCGCACACGACGGAAAGCGCGGCCCAGACAACTTCTCCTGCAATCGAAGCAAGCGCCGCGCCGACGATGCCCGCGACACTCACGCCGATCACGCCTGCAATCACGCTAAACAACAGCGCGGCGAACGCACAGCGATTACGCACGCGAATCAGATTACGAGTCGTCATCACGGAAGAAGCGCTGACCGACAGAAACCTGAACGGCGTGCTCGCTGTCATCAGGATCACCACGTCGATCGACGGCTCGTATTGCCTGCCGAACACGAGTGGGATCACGAACGGCGCGAGGAGCGCCGCGATGGCGGCCAACGCGACGCCCGACGCGAACATCCATTTATTGCCGTCCCGGTACATGCGTTCGAGACGTTCGTCGCCCGTCGCAGCCCAACGATGAAGGCGCGGCATGAGCAGCTTCTGGAACAGCACGGACGGCAGGAGATAAAGCGCGCTCAGCATCGTCACGGCAACGCTATAAACGCCGACGTCGTGCGGCGTGCCGAGGTGCGAGACGATCAGCAGCCCGCTTTGCCCGTACGCAAAGAAGAGCAGGCTCGCCACGCCGAATGGCGCGGCGTTGCGCCAGAGTTCATGTGTCGACGGCGTAGGCAGACTTGCATGAGCGATTTGGCCCACTGGTTTGGTGCCATGACCGACCAGTTCGACTGCGCCGCGCCGCAGCGCGCTGACGGAGCGCCAGGAGCCGAGCGTCACGACAGCGCCGATGCAGCCGAAGCCGAGTGCAATCGCTTCGCTGTCTGCCGCGAGCTTCCAGCATGCCAGCACCAGCACGAGACGTCCGGCATGTTGCAGGGCCTGCCATAGCGCCACCCGCCCGAATCTCTCTTCGAGTTGCAGTTTCGCCGAAGCCATTTCGATTGCGCCTTGCGTGAGGACTACCGGCAGCATCGAGAGCAGCAAATGGCCGATGTGCGTGTCGGCGGCGCCGAAGCATGCCCATAGCGCTACGGCGACAATGCACAACACGGCGCTGCGGCCGATGAGACGCACCGACGCGTCCATCCAGCGCCGCGCTGCCCAGCCTTCGGTGCCGTAGGCCTTCAGCCAGAAAGACGGCACGCCGAAGCCGACTGCCGGTGCGACGATCGTCACAACGGCAAGTGCCGCGGCAAACCGGCCGTAGTCCGTCGGCGCGAGGCAGCGCGCCAGCGTCGCCTGGACGGCGAACGCCAGCCCGGCTGACCCCAGCGCGCTGACGGACAGCAAGGACGCGGCCCAGGCGTCGCGGCCGCGTTGCATCATGGCGCCACCTCGTCGATCAAGGGGCGCATCTCCTCACTGCGCGAGCGTGCGTAGCGATAGCTGCCGTAGGTCGTGCCGTAGCGGAAACGGCCGGCGTGCCGGTCGATCCCGTTGAGCACGACGCCTTTCACGTCGACCGCGACTTGCCGCAGGCGGCGCGCGCATTCCTCGAGTTCCGCCGGCTTCGTGATGGACGCGCGCGCTACCAGGAACACATTGCCTTGGGCATAGGGGGCGAGAATCGCCGCGTCCGGTACCGGAAGAAGCGGTGCGGTATCGACGATCACCACGTCGTAGCTCGCCGCAAGCTTCTTGAAGAGGTTGGGTACGCCCGGACTGCTGAGATGGTCCGCGGCATTGGACGGCATCGAACCGCTCGGCAGAAAGTCGAGCGTCGAGCGCTCGACTTTGCGGATCGATGCGTCGAGTTCGCTGGCACCCGCGATCACGTCGGCCAGCCCGACAGCCGAATGGCAGCCATACGCGCGGCTCAATCCGCTACGTCTGAGGTCGCCGTCGATCAGCAGGACCCGCTTGCCGGTTCGCGCGAGCACCGCGGCCACGTTCGACGCAATAAACGATTTGCCGATGTTCGGCGACGGACCGGTAAACATCACGACGTTGTTGGCGGAGTCCGCTAATGAAAACTGCAACGCGGTGCGCAGGCTTCGCAGACTTTCGATCGCCGGGTCCGCGGGATCGACGAACGCGAGCGGGCGGCGCGGCGCCGGCTTGCGTCGCCAATACCCGCTCCAGCGGAAGCCGCGGCGGTTCGCCATCGGCACCACCGAGAACACGCTGAGATCGGTCTGTTCTTCGATCTCGTGCGAATCCGAGATTCCGCGGAACAACAGGTCGCGAATGAACGCGGTGGCGGCCGCCGCGAACAGCGCGAGCACGATCACGACGACGCACAACACCGGGCGCCAGAAGCGGATCGGCTGATCGGGCAACAACGCGTTGTCGAGTACGCGCACGTTGCCGATCCGTCCCACTTCGAGAATCTGCAACTGCTCGATATTGTTCAGCAAGCCGACATACAGGTCGTTGCTGATCTTCACGTCGCGTTGCGCCGTCACGACCTGACGCTGGATTTCCGGCAGGCGATCGATACGCTGGTTGAAACCGGTCGATTGCGCCTCCAGCACCTTGATCTGTTGATCGAGCGCGAGCACCGTCGGATTCGCGGGTTCGAAACGGGTCAGCGCGTCCGCGCGCTTTTGCAGCAGCGCGCCGATGAGGGTTTCGTTGTCGGCCGATTGCTGCAGGACCGCGCGCGCCTCGCCGTCGAGATCCACCGATCCGAGCTTGCTGCGCACCACGGCATACGCTGCTTCGGCTGTGTCGAGCTTCTGGCGCAAGTCGGGGACCTGGCTGCGCAGAAAGGTCAGCGAGCGCGACGCCTGTTCCGCCTTCCGGTCCTCGTTCTGGCCGACGTAGTGATGCGCGATGTCGTTGAGAATCGCGGTAATCAGCGCGGGATCGCTGCCACGCAGCTTGACCTGAAGCACGTTGGAGTCTTTGCCGAGCTCGCTGATCGACAGGCTGCGTTGAAGCTTGTCGATTGTTTCCAGACGCGATTGCCGCGTGAGCTTGAAACGGGCACCGGCCGCCGCATGGATCGAGTCGACCTGCAACGTGATGGGGCCGTCGTCGCTGACAAAGGTCTCGGTCTTGCCGACCCGGCCGACGACATCCTGATCGAGCCCGGTTCCGGAAAGCCGGTAAGTGCCGGCATCCAGAACGGTCAGGCGGTAGTGCTCGCCCTCGAAACCGGCGGGCACGTCGAAGCGCTCGACGCGAGCACGCTCGTCACCCCACGTGTAGCCGCCCATGCCGAAAAAGCCGGGGCGCGACAGCCCCTTGCTGGCGCGCGCGATCGCCCGGCCGATGAGCGGAAAGCGAGCCGGCTCGGCTTCGATGTCGAGGCGCAGGTTGTCGACCGCGGAAGCCACGACAAGCCGCGACTGAAGCACCTGCATTTCCGTATCCGCCGACGACTTGACGTCGAGCATCGACGAGAGATCCTGGCCCAGCAGCGACGACGCGGTGGTCGCGGCCGAGCCTTCGTCCACCTGCGTGATGATGTTGACCTGATACTGCGGGTCCGACAGCAATACCGCCGCGATGCCGAGCACCGACACGAGGCCGAAGATCCACAGCATCATGTGCCGGTAAAGCATGAAGACATCGAGCATCGCCGCGAGATTGAACTCTTTCTCGGCGACGGGTTCGGGCGACGCATGGCGCGGGTTCACTGTGCACCTCCGCCCACGTGCAGCGGCCGGCAATGCGCGCGCTCGCGCGCTGGCGCGTTCAGGTCCTTGAGCCGGCCGACCCAGTGGTCGATACCGGCAGTCAACGCTTCGCGACACGTGCGGAAGGCGGACAGCGGCGCACCCATCGGGTCGTCGATATCCAGGTCGTCGAAGCCGCGCAGCGAGAAGATACGGCCGCGCATCAGCGGATAGAGCGATTGCAGGCTGCGGGTCTGCGCGGCGGTCATGGTCAGTATCAGTTCCGCGTCGTCCGCGAGTTGTCGGGTGAGTTGCGTGGCGCGATGCGCGCGAATGTCGATGCGCACCTCGGCAAGCGCGGCGACGGCTTCTGTCGCGGCGGGCTGTCCCACCTCGGCGGCAAGACCGGCCGAACGCACCTGCACACCTTCGATACGTCGCTGCAGAAGGGCCGCCGCCATCGGGCTGCGGCAAAGGTTTCCGTGGCAAACCATAAGAACGTTGGAAATCATCGGGTCTTTATTTCTGTGTGTTGAGACGTGGCTGACTCGAATCCGGCGCAGCGCACCTGGCGTCATGACGAACGCCATACGGCCAGTTCGCTGATCTCGAGCTTCCCGCGCCAGCCGATGAAGCTCGTCTTGAGCGTGGCCTGAACGGCACCGGCTGGAACGACGGCTTGTGCGGACGGCAGGGCGTTCGCCGGGCTTTGGGCTTCGCTCGCGCCAAGCGGAACGCCTCCCGCTGCGTAGAACTGGAACTGGAATGCGGTGGGGCCTCGGGTGTCCGCGGTTCTGGCCGTGCAGGCAGCCAGCACCGTTTCGCCGGGGCTGACGGGGAAGGGAGTTTTCGTGATGATCGACAACGGCGCGCCGTCGTGATCCGGCGACGCCAGCCGCAATGCCTGCGCCGATCCGGTGAGTGCGCCGTTTGCCTGCACACCCGGTACTCCCGGCGCAACGAAGATTTCACCTGCGCTTCGGCCGGACGCGGCAGAGGGCACGCTCCAGTGCGTCAGCGAACTCACCGGCGTGCCGGGGCTGTCCAGCGTGAAGAGACTGTCGGCATTGATCACGCGTGGCCGCCACGGCAGCGCCTGAATCTTCTGGAAACTCATCGCGCTGATCGACTCGACCGGCACCTCGTCGCCGATCAGGGCCGTCAACGTGCTCTGCTCCGGAGACTCGAACCGCCATTCGAGCCCGGCAGCGGCGAACTTCGCCGTACCCGCAACCAGTTGACGAGGGGCATTGTCGAGATCCTTGCGCTTCCAGCGCCTCGGCAACACGATCGAGTCGCGGAACACGGTGCGAAGATGTTTCCCGGAGGCTGTCGCGTTGACCAGCAGTCCGTCGATACCCTCGAAGTGGCAGTGATTGAACGCCACCGTGCCGAAGCGGGCGTGACTGCCGAAATACGCCACGTCGCCATTGAAATCGAACGAGCAGGCGTCGAAAACGAAATCCATGCTGTCCGAGTCGATGTCGAGCGCGCGTGCGGACCCCGCAAACGTGCAATCGATAAAGGTCATCCGTTCGCCGCTGTTCACGCTTCTGCCGACGCCCGGCGCCACGTGAATGCCGGCTTCGCGGTTCTGTTCGAAGCGCGACGAGAACCACGCGGCAAGGTACGCGTTGATGGGATCGATCCGCAGCGCCCCGCGCCAGCCGGTGACCACGACGTTGCGTCCACCCGCGTCCCGCACGGCGCCAGAAAAGCCCGCCTGGCGATTGCCCATCACGATGCCCCATCCTTCGGCTCGCGCTTTGCCGGGTCCGAGTACCGAGATCGTGCCGCCTGTGCCGTCGAGAAACGGCGAACGGTCGCCGGGAAAACGCAGATCCGTGGCGGGAAGCGTGGTCTCGTTCCGGCAGGTCAGGCCGTCCCAGCCTACCGGCAATTGCGAGAAGTCGAGCAACACACCGCCCACCGAGCACAACTTGATCCAGGGCGCGGTGTCGATCGTCTCCGTGAGCACGTACCGGCCGGCGGGAATCAGCAATGAAGGCAGACAGGACGTGTCGCGCGTGCGCAGCGCGAGAGTGCGCACGTAGTCGATCGCGCGCTGGAACGTGCCGGTGTCGTCGCTCGCACCTTTGCCTTTGGCGGCGAAGTCGCTGAGCCAGAGAAATCCATTCGGCGCTCGGGTGTCGACGGATTCGCCCCAGCCGCGCGAAACGGAAGCGGCGCCCAGGATCGCGACGCCGGCTGACAGGCCTATTGCGGAACGACGATTCACCATGAGCTCACCGTCGTGTGCGGTTGGCTGAGAAATCGCGGGATCGGGATCATTTGGTCACCAATCCCGCGGTCAAGCCTGCGTTGATACCGGGCAGCAGAAGACTCAGCACACGGCTGAAGCGAACCAGGCCGTTGCCGTCCACGTAAACAATGTCTTTAGGCAGCAGTTCGAACCGGTTGGCGAGAATCATCGAGACCGGCGACGCCGCGTCGAGGTGAAAGACGCGCGCGTCTTTGCCGAGTCCGCGAATCACATACAGTTGCGCGGCGTCCGCGGTCGACGAATTGATGCTGCCCGCCTGCGAAAGTGCGTCGCTCAACGTCAACTGACCGCTGCGCAACGGCAATGCGGTGACAGGGCGGCTCACTTCGCCCAGCACGAACACGCCGTTTTCTTCCCGCGCGGACACCCGTATCAGATCGCCGGGACGCAGCATGATGTTCGACGGATTCAAGCCGCGTTGCAGCATCCCCGTGAAATTGATGTCGTACGACTGCCCGTTGCGAGTCAGCGTAATGCGGCTCTGGTCCGCCGCCGGACTGAAACCGCCTGCGTGGCTGATCGCGTCGTACAGCGTCGTCGGGATATCGTTGACCGATTGCGCACCCGGTGTGCGTACCTCGCCGTCGACATAGACCTGTTTCGCGCGAAACGACGCAATGCGCACGGTCACCTGAGGATCGTGGAACGACTTGCCCAGTTCCGCCGCAAGTTTGCGTTGAATATCGTCGACCTTCATGCCCTCGACGTGAATGTTGCCGACAAACGGAAAGCGCAGATAACCCCCGTCATCGACGATGAATCCCGGCGGCGGGTCGTAGGTCCGGGCATTCGCGGGCGGCTGCGAACCCAATGCCGCGGCCAGTTCAGGATGGTCCCAGACCGTGATCTGCAGCACATCGCCAGCGCCGATCGTGTAGGGCTGGCTGCTGCCGAGCAGGGCGCTGGCGCTGGCATCGCTACGGCGTTCGGCTTCGCTTCGTATCTCGTCGATCGAGGACAACGTCACCTCGGTCAACGGCACGGGCAACTGCTCTGCCGGCGCGTCGCCGGTCGCACTCGCAAGCGGCAAGCTCGACGCCTTTTGCATCTTCATGCCGGGTGCTACCGTACAGGCGGACAGCGCGAGTTGGAGCGCCGCAATCCATACGACCCGCCGCACGAAAAACATATTGCCGCCGCCGCCACGCAGCGCGTTAGACCTGACTTTCAATTGCTTCACTCCGATTCCTTTGATTGGGCGCGCCGACCTCCTTCGCGGTCCGCGGTTCCCGGTCATGACTAGTACGCCTGCTTGCTGAAGAATCCACGGACGACGGTACGCAGCACGATCTTGATATCCATCCGGAACGATCGATGACGCAGGTAGTACAGGTCGTACTCGACGCGGCCTGCCATCTTCTCCAGCGCATCCGTCTCCCCCCGGTAGCCGTTGATCTGCGCCCAGCCCGTGATGCCCGGCTTGATGCGGTAGCGCTCGAGGTAGCCGGAAATCAACGGTTCATACAGATCGTCGTGTTCGAGCGCGTGCGGACGGGGACCGACGATCGACATGTCGCCGCGCAGCACGTTGATGAATTGCGGCAGTTCGTCGAGACTCGTGCGGCGCAGGAAGCGACCGACCTGTGTGATGCGGCTGTCGTTGCGGGTTGCCTGACGCACGACGCCATGCTCTTCCGGATGAATCCGCATCGAGCGAAACTTGTAGATCGAAAACGGGCGCCCCTTCAGTCCCTTCCTGCGCTGCCGGAAGAAAACCGGGCCGGGCGACGAGAGCTTGATCGCAACGGCAATCAGGATGAAGAGCGGCAAAAGTCCGATGAGCGCGGCAAGCGCGAAGGCCCTGTCGAAGATCTCTTTGCCGGTCATGGCTTCGCCGGAAATAGCAGACGGCGACAAACTGAGCGACGGAATATCGAGTGCGTCGAGCGACGCGACGCCGGCATACAGTCCGAGCGGCATGAAGTCCGGCATCAGCCGTATTTCCACCAGCGTGCTCCTGAGCGCGTCGACGCAATGGGCCGCCACTGCATGGGCGGACAAAGGTAACGCGAGCCACACTTCGTGAATGCCGCCGGACTCCGCCAGCGTCGCGAGCCGGGCGAGTTCCGTCTCGCGGCGGTTGATTCCATCCGCACTGATGCGCCCGCCGGCGCCATGCAACTCGACCACATCCGCGACCCGGAAATTCTGATGATTGCTGGAGTCGACCTTCGCCACGATCTGCTTCAGGTATTCGCCGTTTCCGACGACGACGACATTGCGCACCTGCCGCCCGACACGCCGTAAAGAGGCGTGCAATGCAGAAGCGGCTAACCGCCACGACGCGAGCAGGACGGCGCCGATACCGGTCCACCACGCGATCCAGGCCACGAGCGCCGCATCCTGCCGGTGAATCGACGACAGAAGCAGCCAGCCTGCGAACTGCAACGCCAGCCATGCCGGCAGCAGCCGCGTGCACAGACGCAGGATCGAGCGCATTGGCGATAGCGCGTAAATGCCGACGGCCGGCAACAGGACGGTCGACGACAGCACGATGACGATCGCGAACAGCAATTGCAGCGGGCTGTTTTCCGGGCCTTGTCCATGAGCGACATGAGCCGACACCGCGGCCGCGAGCGCAATACACCCGCTATCGACGAGACGTGCGACAGCTTGTTTCATAGGAAATCTCCGTGGAGCCGGGGTGTTGAACAATCCCGGTATCTCGCGCTTGTTGCTAAACGGGGCGGCGTACTCGCCGCACGACGTCCGGTTCGGATGAACCGTTGTCGGCCAGCCGGTTGCGCTCGATCGTCCGGTACTCGGTCGGTGAAATCGACAGATGCTGACGGAACAGCTTCGCCAGCCGGTCGCCGCTGCCCAGACCGGTACGGCGCGCGATCTTGTCGGCCGGGAGGTCGGTGTCCACCAGCATGTGGCAGGCTTTCTCGAGGCGGACTCGCAGAACGAACTCTGTCGGCGTCACGCCAATCTCCTGCTTGAAGCGGCGCAGGAAGTTGCGTTCGCTCATTGCCACGGCCTGAGCGGCTTCAGCAATCGATACGCGGTTCTCGCTATTGACGCGCAAGCGATGGGCGGACGAACGAATGAGGTCGCTGGCGCGCGCTTCGCGGGAATCGAAGATCGACTGGGTGAACTGTTTGGGCGTGACGGGCAGCAGGTCGTGCGCCACCTGGCTCGCCGTCTCGTAGCCGCAATCTCGCTTGACCACGGACAGTGCGGTGGTGAGTGCGACTTGCGCGTCGGCATCGATGCCGGCCGCCCTGGTTGAGGACAACGCGCCCGGCGGCAGCAAGACGCCGGGGATTTCCGTGAGCGCCACGTCCTTCGGTTCGAGTCCCGCGATTTCGAGAACGCGGTGACCGCCGCCGATTCCCTGTACGACCTGCGCATGCGGATAAGTGTGGCGCAGCCATGAAAGCAGCCGCTGGTCGCTTTCGGCGGGCAAGCCGGCGGAGCCGAGCGCGAACAGTGCATGGACGTCTCGTGCATAGTGGGCATCGACCGCGTCGGTCCAGATCAACACGCCCGAGGACGAGCGGATTGCGCCACCGCTGGCGGACACCAGCCGGAGGTCGTAGTAATTGTGCAGTGCATTCTCAGGATGACGCAGACGGTTTGCCAGACTGAATGTCTCCGCCAGACGCCCCATATGAATCAGCGAAAAGCCCTCGAACAGCAGAATTACCACTTGCCTGCGGCGGCGTGCCAAACCAATGCTGCCGCCCATCATGAGATGAATTGATTTCCTCGTTATATCAGCCGCACATTCCATACCACTGGCCCCCGGCGCTGTTAGCGAAATTGAGTTTTCTGCAGCGCATCATATTCGCGAGAGGGCTTTGATCAGACCACGGCGTCCGATTCAACCATGTTCTTGGCGGAATCGATCAAGAGTGGCCGCAACAGCAGTTTTAGTGCTCAAAAATACGGTGCATTCCGATCGGCAAGGCAAGAACATTCACGAATGCCGCCGCTTCCCGCGAGCGAATGCGGGCCAAAAAACGGCGTTTTGACGAGGAGTGTGCAATTGGAAATAGGTTGCTTATTTAATTAGATACGCTTGCAAAATCAATTAAGAATAGATAGCCGGAAACATTGGCTTAACTTACCGATTCTTTCATCAATAAGTTATCTGCCGGATTGGCTCAGGCGCAGTACATTGCAGGTCGAACCGAACTGCGCTTTTCGTGCGCTTACTCGGAGTAGGCTTCCTTGCCCAGCCGGTAGTCGGTCGGCGTGGTCGCCAGATACTTTCTGAATAGCTTCGACAATTGACCGCCGCCGCCGATACCGCAGCGCCGCGCGATCTTGTCGATGGGCAAACGCGACTCGACGAGCATCTGACAACTGAGGTTCAGCCGTGCGCGAAGCAGATAGTCAGACGGAGTCATGCCGATCTCGTTCTTGAAGCGTCGCAAGAAATTGCGCTCGCTCATGGCCGCGAGACGCGCCGCGTCGTCGATCGAGATAGGGCGGTCGACGTTCGCTTCCAGCCAACGGGCCGACGCCATGATCTTCTCGCTCACCTGCGGCGCGGTGCTGCGGGCGATGGAAGCGCTGAAGGGCGTCTCATGCTGTGGCGCGACGGATTCGGCAACCTGGCGCGCGAGTTCCGGCCCGAGATCTTTTTCGACGATCCGTAAGGCGATACCCACGGTTGTCGGCATTTCGCTTCGCCATAACATCGGAAAACGATCGGACGCTTCGGTATCGCTGCGCAGTGGCGAACCGTAGCGGCTGGCAAGTCCTGCGGCTTCCAGAAGCAGTCTGCCTTCGGCAATCGGATGAACTTTTTCGCTGAGCGGATGACGGTGGCGCAGCCAGTTGCGCAAACGCTCATCGTGACTTGCGTGTTGCGCGCCCGCGCCTCCGGCAATGAACATCAGGTGCGCATCGTTCGTACCTCTGTATGAATCGACGCTTTCGCTCCAGACGAACACCGATGAAGAACTCGCGATTCGGCCACCCGTAGTAGAGAGCAGCGAGACGTCATAGCGAGCGCGGCCCGAGCGTTGCGACGCGGCAAGCGCATTCGCCTTATGGAAAATTTCGATGAGTGCGGCGACGTTCGGCAATGCAAAGCCGTTGAACAGTACGATGTCGACGCGAGATATAGTGTTTTTTTGCGTCTGCGCGGCACTCTGCCGCGAGCTGCGCGGCACGCTATCTACCAGATCCATTGGTTTTCCCCGAATTGTTGTGGCCTGCAAAGTCCCTCTTTCGAGACCTTGTCTTTTTTTGTTGGCTTATGTTATACAAATTTATACAAATGACACTGACCTCATGATTGTATGGCCGAATCAACCAGGAGGTTGGCAGTTGCGGCCATTGAATGAACCGCACATACGCCATAGTGGTGCACGCATAAGCCGGAATTCGAATGTCCCGCTGCGAAATTCAGAAGAAATCTGGACGGGCGAATCGAGTCTTTATCAAAATCCGTCTATAGAAAACGAATGGAATTCATATTGGAGTCGTCGTCGCCGTACGGTGCTCGAATGTAAGGTGGGGAAAGGTCGGACAGACTATTGCCGGCAACCGCCGGAAAAAGAAACACCAAACCGAAATTGATAGAATCGTATCGGTCGTCAACGTGCAGGTTGCGTTCGCATTTCGATCCGCGGCCACCGCAGCGAGTGCCCATTCCCCCGATCCAGATTTCCGTGTAGGGCTTTGCGCAATGTGTTGAGGCGAGGTCGGTCACGCCGGAAGGCAAACGATTGCGCGAAAACCTAAATAAGCCGGCCGCCGAGCCGATAACCTGTTCATGCAAAAAAATGACATTAAGACAATCGTTGATGCCGCGAGCGAAACAGCCGACACCATTGTCGGCGCGCGGCAATGGAGGACGGCTGAAGATGCACGTGCCATGCACGATGTGATCTTCTGGGACATGATCGCCAAGCAGTTACCCAACGTCACCGTCGTCGATCTGCTTTCGATTCTGAATGGCTAGTGGGGATCGCGAGTTCCCGTCGATAGAATCTCGCTGAGCAGGAATGCATATAAAAATACCCGCCGTCCGAGGGAGCGGCAGACCAAAAAATCGACGGATGGGGTTTGTCTGAACCCCACGCTTGACATTCACGCGGCGGCCAATGGGTCGGGAAACTACCGAGAAACCAGTCGGCCCGCGGAAAGCAATCAGAAGGGCAGCCCTACTTATACTGTCTCGCAAGTCGACGCCTGCATTTGACAGGCAATGTTTCAACTCCGTCGACACGAAGGAGACCGCCATGCCACGCCACACACGAGCCTCGATCCGCGCGCTGATTCGCGCGCCGTTCTGTGCGCTGCTTTGTGTCGTGGCGTTGAGCGCGGCACGCGTCGCGAATGCGCAGCCGATCGTGCTGATGACCGGCGGCGCGGCGAAGCTGATCTATCTGCCGGTGATTCTCGCGGATCAACTCGGCTATTTCCGCCGCGAAGGACTCGACGTGCGCGTGGTCTCCGCACCCGCGGGCATCGACACGTCGACCGAACTCGTCGCGGGTGCGATACAGGGTGCGGTCGGTTTCTACGATCACACAATCGAACTGCAAAGCCGCGGACTGGATGTGCAGTCGGTCGTCGTGCTGGGGCAGTCCGCGGGGCTCGTCGAACTTGCGCCGCGCGATGGAAAAATGAAAACGATGGCCGACGCCAAAGGGCGGCGCCTTGGCGTGACCGGCTTCGGCTCGTCCACTTACTTCCTGACGCGCTACCTTGTCGAACGCGCGGGCGTGCCGTCCGACCAGTACACGATCGTGCCGCTCGCCAACGAATCCGCGTTCGAGAAAGCCATAGTCGACGGCAAAGTGGACGCCGGCATGATCGAAGAGCCGACCGCGACGCGGATGCTGACGCGCGTCGAAGCCAGGCCGCTCGTCGACATGCGCAGCGTCGCGGACACGCACGCGCAACTGGGCGGCACCTATGTGGGTGCCTGCCTGTACCTGCGACGCGACTGGATCGACGCACATCGGAACGAGACGGCGCGGCTCGCGCATGCGATACGCGATGCGCTGCTTTTCATCCATTCGCACGATGTCGCCGGGATCGCGGCCGTCGTGCCCGCGGCCATCCGTGGCGACGATCCAGCGCTGTACCGCGACGCGCTGACGATCGCGAAGCCCGCGTATTCGCCGGCCGGCGCGATGCCGGCAGACGCGCCGTCGACCGTGCTGGCCGTGCTGAATCGCGTCGATCCCGACATATCCGCGCGGCACGTCGACCTCGCGCGCACCTATACCAACCGCTTCGTCGAGCCTGCGTCGAACGGTTCAGCCGCGGATTCGCGCTGAATCCCGCCGCCCCGATTCCCCGATTCCTCAATTCCTACCGGAGACTTTTCTCATGCGAGCCATCCAGATCCACGAATACGGCGGCCCCGAAGTGCTTCGCCGCGTCGAAATCGACGTGCCGAAACCGGGTGCCGGCGAAGTGCTCGTGCGAGTCGTAACGGCAGGCATCAACTTCATGGACGTTCATACGCGCCAGGGCAAGTACCGCGATTCGCGCACGTACCCGGTGCGGATTCCGTGCACGCTCGGGATGGAAGGCGCGGGTGAAGTCGTCGAAACTGGCACGGGCGTCACGTCGTGCCGCAAGGGCGACCGGGTCGCATGGTGCATTTCGTGGGGCGCGTACGCCGACTATGCGGTCGTGCCCGCTGCGCGTCTCGCGCGGCTGCCGGATGGGATCGGCTACGACATCGCCGCCGCCGCGATCTTCCAGGGCTCGACCGCGCACTATTTGCTGGAAGACGTTGCACACATCGGCCCTGGTAGCACCTGTCTCGTGCATGCGGCATCCGGCGGGATCGGACAGTTGCTCGTACAACTGGCGAAGCGGCGTGGCGCGCAAGTGTTCGCGACGACCAGTTCCGCCGACAAAGCGGCAATCGCGAAGTCGCGCGGCGCCGACCACGTGCTGATGTACGAAGACGGCGCGTTCGCCGACCGGGTCCGCGAACTGACGCAGGGTAAAGGCGTCGACGTCGTGTTCGACGCAGTGGGCCGCACGACGCTGCGCGACAGCTTCCGCGCGACGCGAACGCGCGGTCTCGTCGTCAATTACGGTTCTGTCACCGGCCCGATGCACGATCTCGATCCCTATGAACTGGGCGAGGCGGGCTCGCTGTTCCTCACACGGCCGCGCCTTGCCGACCATCTCGCCGATGCCGAAACAGTGCAGCGCCGCGCCGACGATATCTTTGCCGCGATCGGCGAGGGCGCGCTGCGCGTGGAGATCAACGGCCGCTATACGCTCGATACCGTCGAAGCCGCGCATGCGGCGCTCGAAGAGCGTCGCCAGTCGGGTAAAGCCGTGATGGATATCGGCTAGCCGCCTTAAGTTACCCGGACGTTACGTCAGGAATTTACGTCAGGAATTTACGTCCGGAATTTACGCCTGGAATTTACGCCTGGAATTTACGCCCAGAACAAGCCCGATCCGGCGCGCGCCACACGTGCGCCGGACGGCAAAACTCGTCCTTACGCCAGAAGGAAGCATGATGGAATCAGCCATTCACACTCGTCCGGAGTCACGCTTTCGAGCGGTTTTCCGCGTGGTCAGCGGCAACTTTCTCGAGATGTACGACTTCACCGTCTACGCCTATTACGCCAGTGCGATCGCCCACACGTTCTTTCCCTCAGACAACGAATTCGTGTCGCTGCTGCTCGCGCTCTCCGTGTTCGGCGCGGGCTTCTTCATGCGGCCGATCGGCGCGCTGGTGCTCGGCGCATATATCGACCGCCACGGGCGTCGCAAAGGTCTGATTCTGTCGTTATCGCTGATGGCGGTCGGCACCGCGTGCGTCGCGTTTGTGCCCGGCTATTCGACGATCGGCCTCGCGGCGCCCGTTATCGTGCTGATCGGACGCCTGCTGCAAGGCTTCTCGGCCGGCGTCGAACTCGGCGGCGTGTCCGTCTATCTGGCGGAAATCGCGACGCCGGGCAAACGCGGCTTCTTCTGCTCGTGGCAATCGGGCAGCCAGCAAGTTGCGGTGATCTTCGCGGCCTCGCTCGGGGTGCTGCTCAATCAACTGCTGCCCGCGAGCGAAGTCAGCGCCTGGGGCTGGCGCGTGCCTTTCCTGATCGGTTGCCTGATCGTGCCGTTTCTGTTCCTGATTCGCCGCACGCTGCGCGAGACCGAAGAGTTCGCGGCGCGCAAACACCATCCGTCGATGGGCGAAATCATGCGCTCGATGATCGACAACGCGGGGCTGATCGTGGCGGGCATGGGTCTCGTCGTGATGACCACGGTGTCGTTCTATCTGATCACCACGTATACGCCGACGTTCGGCAAGTCCGTGCTGCATCTGTCGACGATCGATGCGCTGATCGTCACCGTCTGCGTGGGGATATCGAACCTGATCTGGCTGCCGGTTTCCGGCTCGGTTTCCGATCGTGTCGGACGCCGGCCTGTGTTGCTTGTGTTCACCGTGCTCACGATACTGACGTCGTATCCGGCGATGCAGTGGCTGGTTGGCGCACCGTCGTTCGAACGGCTGCTGGCAGTGGAGCTCTGGCTTTCGCTGCTCTATGCGTGGTACAACGGCGCGATGGTGGCCGCGCTCACCGAACTGATGCCGGCCCATGTGCGGACCACGGGCTTCTCGATGGCTTACAGCCTCGCGACGCTGGTCGGCGGCTTCACGCCGGCTGTGTCGACGTCGCTGATCCATTTCACCGGCGACAAGGCTGCGCCCGGTGCGTGGATGGGCGTGGCCGGCCTGTGCGGCGCCGTGGCGACGCTGTTACTCTACCGTTCGCAACAGGCCCGTAACGGATACAAGGTGGCTTAGCTTTTTTCCTCGCAATGAGACTTCTGCTGATCGAAGACAACCGGCAACTCGCGCATTGGGTGTCGAAAACGTTGGCCGACGAAGGCTTTCTCGTCGAGCACGCGCTCGACGCCGAAACCGCGGAGGCATCGATGCGCGACATGCGCTACGACGTCGTGCTGCTCGACCTGAACCTGCCGGGCATGTCGGGCAAGGCGCTGCTGCGCCGCATGCGCGAGAGCGCCAACGACACGCCCGTGCTGGTGTTGACCGCAACGGGCGACGTCGGCGAAAAGGTGATCTGTCTGAGCGCAGGGGCGGACGACTATGTCGTCAAGCCATTCGACGACCGCGAACTGGTGGCGCGCATCAAGGTGCTGGCGCGCCGTCATGCGCCCGCCCGGTCGAACCGGATCCGCTGCGGAACGCTGCTCTACGACATGGACCGCCGCCAGTTTTTTGTCGGCGACGACGCGCTTTCGCTAACGCCACGCGAGCATGCGGTGCTCGAAGCACTGATCCTGCAAGCGGGACGCACGGTGTCGAAGGCGGTGCTCGCCGAGGCGGTGAACGATGGGGACGCGCCGCCGAGCGGCGACGCAATCGAAATCTACGTGTCGCGTCTGAGAAAAAAGATCGAGAAAAGCACGGCGGCGATCATCACGTTGCGCGGGCTCGGCTATCTGCTGGAACATGAAGAACCGCAAGCGTAGCCTGCGCGCGCGGCTTCTGCTCTGGCTCATCGTGCCGATGACGGCCTTCAGCCTCGTCGCGGGCTGGCTCACGCATGCGAATGCCCGGCGCACCGCCGATCTGCTGCAGGACGCGGCACTGCTCGCCGCGGCACGCGTGATGGCGGCCGACGTGCACTGGAACGGCGACAATCTGGTGGCCGCCGTGTCGCCCAGCACGATCCAGATCGTCGGCACGCCGGAGGGCGACCAGGTTTTTTATCGCGTCGAGATCGCGGGCGGACCCGTGATAGGCGGAACTTCCGATTTCCCGCAGACGCGCGTCACGGATTCGCCCCATTGGTACGACGCCGAGGTCTCGCGCATGCCGATCCGCGCGGTCACGTTGAAACGGCCGATGTACGACACAGGCAAAAATGTCGATGTCGTGGTGTCGGTCGGACGCACGCAAATCGCGCGGGATGCGCTGGTCGCTTCGCTGTGGAAACCGCAGCTCGCCTATATTCTCGGCAGCATTGCGGCGGCGATGGTGCTGGTCTGCGCGGGGTTGTCGCTGGAACTGCGGCCGCTCGAAAGACTGGCAAAGGGGCTCGCCGCGCATCCGGAGCAAAGCCGGGCCCGCATCAATGCGACCGGCGTCCATGCCGAACTGCAACCGTTGATTGCCGCGTTCAACGCGTGTCTCGACATCATCGAGCGCCAGGCCTTGACCACGCGACGGTTCATCGCCGACGCCGCGCATCAGATCCGCACGCCGCTCACTTTGCTCGGCACGCAACTGCAATACGCGCGGCGTCAGGGCAATCTCGAAGACGTGAGGGAAACGCTGCTCGCGATGCATCACAGCAACCGGGCGATGGTCGTGTTGATCAACCAGCTACTGATGCTCGCGCAGGCCGAAGCGGCGGACTACACCGCGTTCGAAGGCGAGATCGTGGACATTCGCGAAGTCACCGCGCGAGCGATCGAAAAACTCGCGCTGGCTGCACGGCGTCGCGATATCGAACTGGTCGTGTCTATCGAAGCGCCGCTTGCCGTGATCGGAAGCGAGACGCTGCTCTCCGAAGTACTGTCGAACATCCTGGATAACGCGATCCGCTATGCGCCGAAAAGCACGCAAGTCGCGATCGACGCTAGGCAGACGGACGGCTCGGTCAGCATCTCCGTACTCGATCAGGGGCCCGGCATTCCAGCCTCACTCCGTGAGCGCGTGTTCGAGCCGTTCTTTCGCGCGTCGGACGAGGAGGGCAGCGGCCTCGGACTGGCGATCGCGAGAGAGATCGTGCGGGCGCACCGAGGCACGATTTCGCTTCAGGATGCGCCCGACGGCCGCGGATTGCTCGTCAAACTGATCTTTCCGGCGCACGAGTTGCAGGCGTAGAGATTCGCCGGGCGCGTTCAGATCATCATGCGTCCAGCGGCGCGCTGAGCGAAGACCGGAGCTTCCCGGGCGTCACTCCATAGGTCTCCTTGAACCCGCGAATGAAGTGCGCGGAATCGGCAAAGCCGCATTCATACGCGATGACCGTAATCCGCTTCTCCGAATTGAGCAGCAACCAGCGCGCGTAGCGCAGCCGCATGGTCCGGTAGATTTCGCGCATCGCGTCGGGACTTCGCAAAGCGCCGTTTGCGCACGTTGTGGATATGAGACCTTGCAGTTTTTCTCGCGTATAAAAGGAACGACATGACGTCAGGCGTGCACAACAACATCCCGCTGCGGCCGATGCGCACTGACGAAGTCGGTCGGGAGGACACGGTCGATGCGTTGCCGCAAAATCGTGCTGGGAAAACTATCCAACGTAGTTCCGACGGTGTATTGGGTGCACTGAGCAAACTTACGCGGCCAGCATCGACCACGGTCAGCACCGTATTGGGTTTGAAAACCACTGCGCGACCCAGCGGTCCGAGAGCGCCAGTGGATGTGAGCAGGCCCCGCACCGAGGGAGCCGGCACGCACAGCTACGGATTATTGAGTGTGTCAAAACACGTGCTCAACAATTTCGGCGGCGTCAGCGGCAACGGTTCGGATTACAACCCGCACGAACAGGTGCAGACCCTGGAAGGGACCAAAGGCTTAGTCGCGGCCCATTTTGGCGTCGACATCGCAACGCTTGCCGCGGATGCCCCCCATCACCCAATGCTGGACAATCTGGTCGCGCTGCATCCCACCAATCACGAGCATGCAGCCTTGACCGGCGTTGCGCTTGCACGCGTGTGCGACAGCGACGCGGCGCGAGCCAACGCAGCATGCAAAGCGCTGGACAACCCGGCTGCGGCGAGCCCTGCGGCAAGACGAGATGCATTCGCGGTACAGCGTGCAATGGTGAAGGGCGGCAATGGCCTCGATGCGGTGCGCAGCATGCGTGGTTTGCCGCATATCGCTGACCGGGTCGGACACGCAGTCCAATCCCAGGCTCTGAATACCCAGATGACGTGCGCCGAGAGGCTGTTGCAGGGCTGGCCGGCGGGCGCAGGAGCGGCTCCTGAGTCAATCGAAGAACTGACCCGCCTGATCAACACGGCGCTGCCGCGTGCGCAACGCCAGGCGGATTTGCCTACGGATTCGACTGCCAAACCATCGCTACGTGAACTGGCTAATTCGATCGAGGGACGTGCGCTGGTTGCGGCTGCGGTGATGTTGAAAACCCCGGACGCCAAGCTGCAGAAAGACCTGGGCAAGGCCTATTTGCCGGCTCGCAATAATATCTACACCGAGGCGCAGGTGCGAGACTTCAGTGCCGAGATGTTCGGCATGCTAAGTCACGGCATGGACGCCACCTCTGCGGGTAACGCACTGGGCCTGGGCACCATAGTCAACAGCACGCCGCTTACTTCGCTGAAGAAGGGCACGGGCGGACAGATGATGCGTGAGCCCAAAGCGGACTTCGCGGAGTTCCAGCAAGCGGCCGTGCGCTCGATCACGGCCCTGGTCGGAGATTTCAATCCAGATACCCCTGCGGCAAATCGCGCACCCGAGACGAATCTCAACATGGTGCGTGCTTTTGCCGTCGCCAACTGGTGCAAGCAGGTGGGCTCCAAGGGGTGGTCGGACAAGCACACATTCAGTAAGGGCGATTTGATTGAGATAACAAGAGATGCTCAGCGCGGGCTGGGCATCGCCGACGGTTCGGACGAACTCACTGCGCTCAAGGTGCAAATCGGCACGCTGAAATCGGTGGACCTCAAGACGCTGCGTGGCTGGCTCAACGATGCCGGCGCCGATGTATCCCCGGGCACAGAGCATGGTAACCAGTTGAGCGCACTGAACCGCTACGAGCAGCACGGCAATACCTTTGCCGGCGGGCAGTTGGACCACGCGAAACTCGATGCGGCTGTCACGGGGGTGGCTATGCGCCTGCGCGAAACGCCTACTTTGAAGAACGAACTGCGCGCGGGCGCGTTGGAGCACTGGTCCGCCTTGACCCGCGGGGTAAATTCCACAGGCACCGCGCCGGGCTGGACCAAAGGTATGCCGCTGCCGGAAAGCGCGCGCGATGCACTCGCGCAGGCGGTGGCGACCAAGCTAGGCCGCACCGTCGCTGATGTGAAGCGTTCCCCTGAATTTGCGCAAATCGGCCCGATGGGTGTGGATACCCTGCGCGCCTGGGCGCAGCATGGCGGGATCAAAGATGGTGAGCTACACACACAACTGACGCAGTTGACCTCGCATATCAAGCCGGACGCCGACGATTTTGTCGACGGTGTGCGTGCCGCGATCGAAGGGTCTCGCACCACGTATCCGGTGATCATGCAGCGCACCGAACGCCTGGGCTTCAACATGAATGTCCCGCTTTCGATCCGCGACGCGATTGAACATATCAAGCTGACTTTGCCTAAAGCCGTGGGTGAAATCGCCCCGATGTCCTTGTTGATGGGACCTGACGTGGCGATGGCCGGAAGCCGCGTGAAGATGGTGGTGGCGGGTTCCACTGCGATTTCCGGCACACTTGACGTGACGCAAGGCTACGGTTTCGGGGGGCACGCAGGGTGGGCGACCATTGCCACCGCCAATATCGGCACGAAGGAAATCAAGGGGCAGGGGATCGCCACGGGGCAGTTGTGGATGAATGCCGACGCAACTGTATCGAAGGGGTGGACATTGCGTTCCCGCATGGTACCGGGACAGCCCGATGCATGGCGTACGGAACTGCTGGCCAGCTACGACGCGATGCTAGGCAAACGTGGCGATCGGCCGGCCACTCCCGACGATTTGTTCGACCGGCTGTGCGATCAACATGCCGCCAATCCGGATGTCTCGATCAGTCCGCTCGAGGTGGCGCGTTACAGCGGCGGCCCGAGTTTTAACGTGACTGTGGGCGCACGCGCGGACATTAATAACTGGAAGCCGGGCGTATCGATGGGTATGGGAGCGCAGGCTTCCTATACGGCCACAAGTCGCGGCGACACGGAGGGCACGGGCACCATCAAGGCCAGCATAACCAACCGAACGTTCGGCGCTTCCGGCACCTTGAGCGCATCGACCGCGGTTGGCGTACCCACGGCCAAGCTGGACAAAGGCCCGGTATCGGTGATCGCATTTCCATCGATACCCGTGGTAGGTATCAGTGTAGTCACCGTGCCGGTGGCGCGCGGCGGTACGGCACGCATATCGATTGAAGACGGGAAACTCGCTCCTACGACGGTGTGGGATGACGAAAGCGTGCGCGTCAAGGACTTGACCACCAGGACTGAGAGGCCCGAGCGTCGGCGGGCGTGGATTACTTCGCTGGGCGGCGGCGCGGTCGGCGAGAAAAAGCTCAATGAATTCCTGAATCATTGTGAGGGCGAGACCGACAAGGGCAACCTGTTGATTGCGGATCGCCAGATCATCCGGCCGGAAGCGGTGGCGAAGATCAATACCTTGCTGGCTTTAAGGGAGATCCACATCTCGGGCGCGACGACGACACCGGTGGATCAAGCCCAATACGACGAGTGTAGCAAGGCGATCAGCGGGATCCTGCAGAGCGACGACAGTTGGAAGAACCGTTTCCTTTACCTGCTCGAAAACACGGTCGATCGGGAAACCGTGGGCCCCGATATCTACCTGACTGCACAAACGATCAACGAAGTGCTGACGCCGCATCAATTGCACGCATTACCGGCGGAATTCGATAATCCCCGGTAAACGCGGGTATGCGTGTTCGCATTTTGAGTGGCGTGTGCGCATTTTGAATGGCGTATGGGTATTTGGCGATACAACGTAGATGACGCTACATAAGATCGACAAATAGATCACGCTTTTGCATTTCTCTAATACCTTGCAAGGGTTGAGAGGGCTGGAGCGGTGGCTGAATTTATCGTCCAAACACCAACCAGGAGAGTGGTTATGAAAGTCAATGCGTCAACCCAGACACCCACAACAGAAGAACCGATAACGACGCAGCCGAAACAGACTGGTGTGCGTACGACGTCAGCGAGCCAACATTCTGTTGAGTCTGCATCGCCGAGTCTGGCTGGGCTGAGCAGCAAAAAGAAGCGGTCTGGTTCGCTGCCAGAAAGTAATTCCCTTCGGGAGCCGAAGGTTGTGATGCCAAAACATTTTGGCTCGCCAGTAGTATTTCAGGCGATGAGATTGGCTCCAACCAGGGACCAGGGCGTCATGACGAAAGTTCATGATATCCACAATCACTCGATTGGGCCCGGTTATGCGCCGAACCAGATTTTCGATATCTCAAAGAAACTGTCTGAGAATCTCGCAGCACAAATCAAGATTTTCGATGATGCCGGCGTCGACCAGTTCTTATGGTCGCCAATTCCCACCATCATTAAAGATGGGCGTGCGGTGTTGTCCGATAGTTGTGGTGCAGACCACGGTCATGACCACAGCATTGACGGCGAAGACAGCCATAATCATCAGCCGACGCCTCTCAGTACAGGTAAATCGTATTACATGCACAACGACTATCGCGACGGAACACCGATGACGGTTGCGATTTACGACCAGACAGCAAAGGCCGAACAGTACTACAACACCAGCGTCGACTGGCAGGTCGGCAAGGCTTATAACGAGTTACCGGCCTCGTTAAAGAGCCGCTGTTATCCTGCTGTTACAGGGAATAATCAGGGTGATGCCAACGCGGTGATTCAGACGTTACGTCTGAAAAAAGAGTTTCCGGATACGTTCTATTTCTTTGGTGAAGAAACGGTCTACAAGGAATTCGTAAGCGACCAGAACCTGGACTACAAGCCAGACCTCGGCCCAACCGCCGCCATTAACGATCACTACGTGTTGGCGGCTAGAGCAGGCATGCCCAAATTGCTCCATTGCGACTCCAGCAATGCTCGCAATTGCATCGAAAATAATGCACCGGGTAAGGGTGAATATCGAAAAGAAATTGAGGATTTCCTCGGGCGCCACAAGAACACAGACATTACTTTTGCGCACCTTGCCGGATGCGGAAAATATGGCGAACCGCCGGAGGATCATGAGCAGTGGATGGATAGTTTGTTGAAGAGTAATCCGCACGTCAAGATCGACATGTCGTGGGATGTGGTAGCGGAGTACTATTCACCAAACCCGCAAAAGCCGACCATTCACGACCCCAGCAACGGAGCGAATTACGATTTGGCGGTTGATCTTGAGAAACGCCAGAGCCGCATTGCGAGGCTGGCCGATGTCATCAACCGGCATCCCGATCAGTTCATTATGGGCAGCGACGCATTAGTATCGCGCAAACCCGAATCGCTTACCCGTGCCTACGGGCTTTACTCCAATTTCGGCCAAGGTGCGGGAACGCTAGGACGCACCGCGCTCTTCGACAGGATTCATCCCGATACACTGGTCAAGGTGAAATCGGGGAACTTTGAAGCTATGGTGGAAAAAGCGCTTAAAAAGGGAAAAGCCTATGAAAGCGGTCAGTTGCAAAAAGACCTGGACTATTTGCAGACGCAGGCCATTATCGGTGGACGTACTCCTAACAATTGGCCTCCACTGCAGGATTGAGTAGGACATATCGCGGCGCGCGAATTTTTCGCGCGCCGCCCCGCAAATCCCCCGCTCATGCCGGCGCACTTCGACCGGTTGATTGGGGGCAAGTTTGCTGCTAAGGCCGTGCCACGGTTCCCGGTCGACATAGGTCAACACTACGAACAGTCTGTGGTTATCAAATTGAGACATTTTTTATATTGACGTCGAAAAAAGCTCTCGGAATTTTTCGCATGCAGTCGCGGGACGACCGCTATAGCAAGGGCATTTGATACGCCGTTTCCATTCAGCACGTCATCTGCAGCGATTTACATCTCTCTACGAATGGGTAGAAAACCTGTTCATGCATTGTTGTGGTATAACACCACCGCACAAGATAAGCTCTCGGTACGCACGCAGGCCTTCGAGGTGTGGAAGAGCGTGACTGGGCATTCGATGCCGGTTCTCCTTTCTACGTAAGACAGGATTCCTCATGTTCTATGACTTCGTTTGAGCGACTGCAACAACGTGACAGTACCCAATCATCGAATTGGAGGTGGTGCTGTGCTTGCGGCCGTCTTAACGAAAAATAGCGTGTTGATGAAGGCCATTGCCGCCCGGTTGGTGCAATCCGGCGAACCCGCTGCACGCCACTTCGAAACCATCGTCGATCTGATCCGGCACATGCTGCATCGCGAAGCCATCGACCTCGTCGTGGTCGACGCCGATACGCATCTCGACGCGATCGCGCGTCTTTCCGCGTGGAAAGCGAGCCAGGGGCGCAAGGACTTCGCGATTCTCGTTCTCCGGTGTAGCCCTGATCTGCGAAGGCCAGCTTCACCCTCTGGCCGGTTGCCTGCTGGACCTGACGTGCGAGCTCGGCTACCTGCGCACTCCCGCTCATTGGCCGGTGTGATGTGCACCGCCAGAAACAGCCCGAGCGTATCAACCGCCCTATGAACACCTTGCTACCTTGCTTCCATTTGAACGTAAGCGATTGGTAAGGTCGTCGTGCACAGCCGGTTGTCGTGGTCGGCGCGATGCGTCCCGCCTTTGGCACTCGAGCGTGCTGGCGGTCGTCAACGAGAAAATCCATCCGGTCCGCGATGTGGCGAAGACCAGCACCTTCGGGCAGGAGGCGTTCAGGTCGCCGTTCGGACAGTTGGATTATGTGCTCGAGGGCAGCGCGCGTTTTTATCGGTCGGTCGCGAGAAGCCACACTGTGTCGAGTCAATGGAATATTGACGACATTGACGTGTTATCCGAAGTTGGGATCATCTACTCTCACGGAGGCACTGACAGCAAGACGGTCGACTGCATGCTCGACAGCGGCGTACGATCGATCGTCTATGCGGCGACGGGGCACGGCAACATGGCCCATTCGGTGACCGAGTCTCCGGTGGCCGCGCGGGCTCGCGACATTCACGTCGTGCGGGCGTCGCGCACGGGTAGCGGCATTGTGATCCGCAATGCCGCTCAACCCGATGGCCCGTAAAGGCCGGACGTCATAAAGGGGATACACAGAGCACTTTTAATGACAAGCCCCAGTCGGTGAACGACTGGTTTCATCAACGGGGCTATGCATGAGTTGACCAGCAGTCATCGAACTGGAGGTAGCGTTGTGCTTGCGGCTGTCTTAACAAAAAATAGCGTGTTGATGAAGGCCATTGCCGCCCGGTTGGTGCAATCCGGCGAACCCGCTGCGCGCCACTTCGAAACCACCGTCGATCTGACCCGGCACATGCTGCATCGCGAAGCCATCGACCTCGTCGTGGTCGACGCCGATACGCATCTCGACGCGATCGCGCGTCTTTCCGCATGGAAAACAAGCCAGGGGCGCAAGGACTTCGCGATTCTCGTGGTGGCACAGTTGCTACGCCCGGAGTTCATGGCTCGCGCACTGGAACTCGGCGGCGACGATATCGTTGCGGGCGCGTTCGACATCGATGAATTCGTTGCGCGTGCTGCGCGCTGCCTTGCCCGTCTGAATGCCACAGCAACGCAGACGTTTCGTATCGAACTAGCCGGCTATGCCCTCGACAGGCGCACACAGCGCGTAACGCTCGACGGCTTGACTTTGCTGCTGACCGCGCAGGAGTTCGAACTCGCGTGGCTATTCTTCTCCAGCCCCGGCGTTCTGATCAGCCGCCCCCGGCTAGCCGCTGAGATCTGGCAGGCGAGCGCAGCGGATATCGGCTACGCGCTAGGCAAGCAGATCCATAAGCTGCGCGGCAAGCTGAGGTTGGAGAAGGGCGGTGCGGTTGCGCTTCGCGCCGTGTACTCGTCCGGCTACCGGCTCGAAGTATCGGGCGACGATCGAAGCGATCGGCCGTCCGCAGAGCTGACCTTCACCTCTTTCCTTCCGACCGGCACCTATCGGTAGTAGCTCATAGTCGCGGGCCGACGCTGTCGGCCCGTCCGGCTATGCGCTCAAAAGACACCGTTGAATCCGCGTCATTAAGCTTTCAATTGAAAGCTATTCAAAATTCTTACATTAATTCTTATCCCGCAGTTCGGCTTTTTCATTCATTTCACGCGCTATTTTCGAATACGACGCTTGTCGGTCACTGACTTATCGACTGCAACGTCGGTCAATTTGCGTCCAATTTCCATTAAACATTGCCGATAAATTTTACTGCCCCGGCGCATTGCAGCCGCAATCAGATTTTTTGGGAAAAAAATGTTTATTTTTTGGAAATTTTAGTAATATTAATTTAGGGTCGCGCACTTGACTTTTGCAGTGGGAGCGTCTGCCTCACTAGGCCAACTTGGATTCATATTGCCGTCATACAACATGAAACTTGCAGTCGTTACCCGCGATATCAGTGTGTTCCGCTTTGTACGGAGTTGTTTTCCTGAGGATTGCCAATTTGCGCGGATCGACCAATCCGCCGCCATGGCGCCGGCCCTCTCGAACAACGAATTTTGCGGGCTTCTGCTGGACGCCAATCTCAGCCAGGATGCACAGAGCGCATTTCCCGACCTGACAAGTCGCCGAGTACCGCTCATCGTGTTTCGTGCGCCGCGGGAGCCGCACTTCATGAGCCGCTCGCTGGAGGCGAGCGCCGATGAAATCGTGCTGTTGCCGCTCGACGCAAGCGAACTGTATTTGCGCACGTTGCACGCGCTGAAGCGTTTCAAGTGTGAGGCTTGCGAACACCGCGACCACGAAGTGGCATTTGCCAACTACCGCCTCGACCGACGCGCAGAGACAGTAACGATATGCGGCGGCTCGATCGATGCCCCCCATTCAACCGTTCGGTTGACCTCGCGGGAGTTCGCGATTCTATGGGCGCTCTCGGTTGCTCCTGGAAACTATCTGAGTCGTCAACAGATTGCATCGGATCTCTGGGCGAGCGACGAAGATATTGTTGGGCGAACGCTCGAGCAGCACATTTATAAGGTACGCAAAAAAATGAAGATGACCGGCGAAACCGGAGTGCGAATCCGCGCAATATACGGCCGCGGCTATCAACTCGATCAAATTAGCCATTCTTTTGCGGCCGATTAGCGGTGCCCGTATCACGCAAACCGGAATTTCTCATTCCAATATTGATCAACTCCCATACGACTAGTCTGCCTGGTCCTGTAATTCTTTCAAATTATTGCTTGGGTATTGGCATTACATGACGGCATCACGTCTGGCAATCATTTTTTGTCGCGGAATTCCAGTCCGCTGTCGACCCATCCTTTTGCAACCCATTGTCGCAAGATGCGGGCGACTTGCGCGGCATACTGGTCTCGTAGCGCGGGTGTTTCGGAATGGTATGCGCCGATCGCTGTCCAGGTGTCGCCATATTTGAGCATTTGCCGGCGGAGTTGCCACGCCGCGATGTAGACGTTGTTGCACGGCTCGAGCAACGTATGTTTGTCGACGCCGTAGCGCGACAACTCCGGCAAGTGAATGGAGTTGATCTGCATCACGCCATAGTCGACGGAGCCATTCCGGTTCACGTGGAGCGAGTCGGGCTGATTGTGCGATTCCTGCCAGGCGAGCGCGCGCAGCACCGTTGCGTTCACGTGCTGGTAGGTGGCGGCATCGTCGAAACAATCGGCGCGCGCGGGCAGGGCGACGCACGCGATCAGCGTTGCAACCGCCGGCAGAACGGCGCGCTTCATGCCGGTAACGCCGACCGCTCGGGCGACGCATCCAGAAGCTGCCGCAGATGCTGCGTCGACGAGATCACGGCCGCGAGATGGTCCACGGTGAGATGCGCCAGCGCCAGTACGCGATGTAGCAAAATGCGCCCATGTGCGTCGCCGCCAATGGCTGTCGCACAGTCGGCGAGCAGGGTGCCGGCGGATTGCAGCATCGTGACGACGCCAGCCTTCAGCAGATGATCGAGCTTGACGCTGGTCTCCACGCTGATCAGCAATCCCCATTCGCCGCCATGCAGGCCGTTGAGCCATGTAGGCCGCACCGAGGTAAGCACTCCGTTCAGCGAAATCGCGACCACGTTGCCCGCGTGGTCGGAGTCGATCACGAGGAGATCCAGCGCATCAAAAGCGGCTTCGATGATCTGCTGCGCGTCGGCCCGCCGGGCCTCGACGCAAGCTGCGCTGCGATGAGATTGACGAAGGGCGGTCATGCGACGCTCCAGAAAAACCGGCGGTGCGCGCAGGTACCCGGGCGCGCGTTCTCACGTGTGGCGCTCACCATCAGGCGCGCAGCCATACGTAAGAACCGCTTGCGAGGTTGTCGAACATTTCGTCGGAGGAGGACAAAATATTGTTCTGCCAATAGCGGCCATGCTCGGCGTAGTGATCGAGCAGCTCGCCGAGCCAGGGGCCGTCCAGGTCGTCGGTCAGCGGTACGCGCACGATCAGCACGATGCCGCCAGTGTCGGCGTCCAGTCCGAGTTGAGCCTGATCCTGTGCGTAGATACAGAGGTTGGCTTCGAGCAGCAGCCTGAAGATGCGCAAGGTTCGCCCTGCGGCGACAATCCCGTATTCGATGTGCAAATAAATTGCTGCGTCATCCTGGTCATAAAAATCGATGGATACGGTAAATCCGTTAACCTCGAGTTGACCCGCTTCGACGATGTCGTCGGCATTGGGCACACCAAGATGCTGGCACAGATCCACGATCAGATGATTGCGCTGTTCCAGACTCATGGCCGTATGCTTTTAGATTGTTGGGTGGCATGAAAAGGCGAAGGGCCGGCGCACGATGCGCGGTGCCCTTCGCAGGTATAAGGCCCGGGATGATGGCTGGCGTACTCGCGTACGGCTGGCCGTCCGGCGCCGTGACTTCGATTAGCCCTGCGTCAAGCTCTTCATGTTCTTCGGACCCGCTTCTTTCAACTGCGCGTACGTGGTGGCCAGGTTGATCTGGTTCATCGCTTCTGCTGCGGCGTTGATCTGCGCAATCGACGAAGCCGTGTCGGTACCCGTGTTGCCTGCTGCGCCAGCCGCGTCAGCCGCTGCGCCAGCGATGTTTGCACCGGTATTTGCTGCGCTTGTCTTCGACATGATTGATCCTTGATGTAGTAAAGAAAAATAAGCAACCCGAGATTGGGCCAACCACTCCGTGACCGACCACTCGGTCACCGGATTCCTGCATGACGTGCGGTAAAAACGGCCGCACATCCTGTCCATCTGAACTTTCGTGACTGCGTTTAACCGCGGCCGTCCTGCAAACGCCCGCAGATTTCAGCCGCCGCCGAGAGGCCGTCGGCGACCGCATGGGCCGACGAGCGATTGCGGGTGTCGTCGACGCCTTGAGATGCGCTCATCACACTGGCCGCGGTTTGCCGCAGGGCCGCCATGACCGCGGCCACGCGCGGATCGTGCGGGTTGTCGGCGGTGATCCGGCCAACTCTCTCCAGCGTCTCGATAGTGTCTGCCGTCATTGCGGAATACATGTTCACTTCTCCGTTGCAGTGTTCGGGTCAATCGTCGCGGGAAGCTCCGCAAAGCTTTTCGTTCCATCGGCGAGTTCTACATACCTGAGCGATTCCGTCGCGAGCATGGAGCTGACGCTCGTGTCGGGCGTCGCGCGTTCCTTCAGGTCGAACGCAATACGCCTGATCGACCCACCGAAATCGGCGCGTGCACGATCGACGCGTTGCTGCACGTCCTGCACATCGCTCGCGATTCCCGACACGCGAAACGTGCCGTCGCCCGCATACTTCACACTCACTTCCGGCTCACCTAACGACGACTGCAATTCATCCGCTATGTTTTGCGCTACCGTCAACCGGGTGGCGACCGCCAGGTTGCCGAAGCGCTGCACCACGCCCGCCACGCGAGCTTTATCATCTGGTGTCCCGACTATTCCTGTCACAACCGTTGCATCTCTGTCGCGCACCACTCGCAGATCCGCCATCCTCAGACCGGCAAGCGCCTTGTCCAGATTCGCCTGCTCCGACGCGCGCTGCAACGCCTCCGGGCTGCGCATCGCCGCCGCGCTCGATACCTGTCCCGGCGCCACCAGGATCGCCACGCCGCCGAGCGACGCCGCGGCCAGACCCACCGTGCTCCAGCGCATCCAGCTGCGGTACGACGAGCGCTTGACTGGCGGTGCCTGGCGTCGCTCCGCAGCGGCGCGCTCCGCATCGAGCATGCTGCTCAGCAAGTCCATATCCGACGGCCACGAATCGTCCATCGGACCGACGCACAGCACGACCTCGTTCATACGTCGCGGCACCAGGTTCTGCAAACGCCGCGCGGTACGCCCGCGGCCGATCGTATCGAGCGTCACGACGCCGTCGTCGCGGTAGTGCAGTTCCATCGCGTGGCCGCTCCAGTCGCTCACCTGAATGTCCGCATCGGCTTCCCGCCCGATCCGATAAGCGCCTGGATCTAACTTTAACCGGGCCCCGGCGTGGCATCCGGTCAAAACACGAATTTGCTTTTTCATAAGCGAAGTTCCCGATGTTTCAGGTTAGATCGCAAGGCGATCCGGGACACCCGCAATCGCGTGCGAACGGGCGACAGCCGGTCCCATATGAGCGGAGAGACGCGGACGATGCAATTGCAGCAACCAGAGCGGCAAGAACAGGTGAAAGCGCTCGATCTGGCGTGCTTGCCGGGGGTCGAGCGGCAGGCGCGCCGCAACCTCTTGCGCACCCGCCTGCTGAAGCACTTCGATCAATTGCGCGCGCACGGCGGCCAGCGTCGTGCGAGGCACCTTGTGAGTTCGTTGCGAGCAATGGGCGAGGTAGAGCTGCATCAGCGTCATTGCCCGTTCCACCGGATCGGGCACGCTGCTGCCAGTGGCTGCGGCGGTGCGCGTCACGCGTGCAAGATCGAGCAGGCGCGCCTGGGTCCAGGGCAGGTCGGCGCGCTTCGCCATTTCGGCAAACGCATGTGCGGTCTCCTGCATCGCGACGCTGCGCGGCACATTCACACCACCCGACTTGTGCTTTCCAATACCCTTGCTGTCCTGATTCGAATCGTGATTCGACTGCGACCCGCCTTGCTGATTTCCACGCTCGCGCGAGCCGACCTTGATCACCAGGCTCTTCGCTTCGCGCGTATAAGCCCGCAGCACCATCGTCTCGGTTTCCAGCGCCGCTTCGCTCTGGCTTTCCTCGGGATTTTCGATGTCGCCCTTGCGCCGCGACGTCGACTTCCTCGCGGTCGTCGGGTGCCGGCGATGCATGACCATCAGCTCTTCGAGCTCGGCGCTGTGGTGCGCTTCGCCGGGCTCGATTGCCTGACCTGTACGCCTGCGCTTGTTCGCTTGCGCGTTGGCGGCTTGCGTAGCCGGGTTGGTCGTCGGCGGGTGAGCGTGGATGCCGCTATGGTGGTGATGGACTTTCATTGGAAGATCGTCCGTGTGACGGATTGCGCGAACTGGAGGATCGCGGACGCGCCCCACGGCGCGAACGCGAGGATCACCCCCGTCACGATGATCAGCTTCGCCACCTGCGAGATGCTGCTGTCCTGAAGCGACGTAATGGCTTGCAGGAACGAGATGAGCAGACCCGAAACGGCCGCCGTTGCAACCACCGGCAACGAAATCAACAGGCAGAGTGTCAGCGCGCTCGTGGTGAGGCTCACTATGTTTTCGTAGTCCATGGCATCACTTGTAGGTGGAAACGAGCCCATGCAGCAACATCGACCAGCCGTCCATCACGACGAACAGCATCAGCTTGAACGGGATCGCAATGTTGGTCGGCGTAACCTGCGACAAGCCGAGCGCCATCAGGATATTGGCGATCACCAGGTCGATCACGATGAACACGAGATACAACAGAAAGCCGATCTTGAACGCGGCGGTCAACTCGCTAACGGTGAACGCGGGCGCAAGCACGATCAGATCGTCCTCGTGCACCTTGTCGGCGAGGTTGGGCGGCCAGATCTCCCTGACCGAACGCATGAAGAATGCTTTTTCACGGGTACCCGCGTGCTTGACGAGAAACTGCCGGAAAGGCTCGCGTACCGATTCGAACATCTGCATCACTTCTCCGGTGCCGTCCTGCTGTGCGTTCTGCGCGGACTGATACGCCTGCATGCCGACGGGCGCCATCACGAAGCACGTGATGATCAGCGCAATCCCGTTGGTGACCGTGGCCGGTGGGACCTGCTGGGTGCCGAGCGCATTGCGCAAAAGTCCGAGCACGATCACGATCTTCGTGTACGACGTGACGACCATTGCGACGAACGGCAACAGCCCGAGCGCGAGCAGCGTGATCAGCAGTGATGCGATGTTCAGATTGGGATTCATGCCGTGTACGTTTGCCGTGCGGTTACGCGCTGCCGATTCGGGAGACCTGCAGACCAAGATGCTCGCCGATCGCGACGAGCCGTCCGGTGCCGATCGTGCGCCCGTGGACGACCAGCCGCACTTGCGCATCTTCCAGCGCGATCGGCAGTTCGAGCAGATAACCCGGTTGCAGTGTCGCCAACGTGCGCAGTGGGAGATCGAGGGTGCTGATCTCGAGATGGACGGGGACGTCGAGCTCGTCGAGCGAGCCGATATCGGGTTGCGCGCCGTCCTCGGCCGGTTCGTCTTGCAGAGTCGCGGTTGAGTCGAAGGCTGCGGAGTCGAAGGCTGCGGAGTCGAAAGCGTGTTGGGTCATGGTCGGTTCGGTGACAAGAGTGACACGGCTGCCTTGAATTTCGACGGACGCCGCGAGCCGCGATCCTGCTGGCGTGCCCCACGACATAAGCGCGGCCATAGGCCCGCCATCGGCGCTCGGGTAGGCGGTGTTCCAGCCCAACAAAACATCGCGCGGACGTAACGCGTTCAATGTTCCAGTCGAGCAGGTGCGTTCTGCGAAGCGCAAACGGCCGGACATGCGCAGATCCAGGAAGGCCGGATGAAAATCTGTCGATGTTGGTGTAACAGCTTCAGTGCGAGCTTTCAGTTCATCGACCAATCCGGCGGGCACGCTGGTCAGAACGCAATGAAGCGGTGGGATCGCGCGGTCGAAGATCAGCGGCAGTCCGGCTTCCAGTTCACGCGTATCGGCTTGCGAATTTTCATCGCAGAGAACGAGATCGGCTACACGCAATGACTCGATACCGTCGCGTCGCGCGGGTTCCATCTGCGCGTTGAGCCACAGGTTGATCAGCGCCACGCGGCGCGCGGTGTTGCTATCCGACGCGATACTTTCCAATGCGGGGAATCGCTGCGTGTCGAAGATCACTTCGACCGTGCCGTAGTCGCAGAGAAAACTCAGCCGCGCGGGACGAACGAATGCATGGCCAGGTTTTTTCCCTGCGCCTGCCGTGCCGGGCTTCACGCCAGATATTCCGAACAGTGCGTGCTCCTGCGCCTGGCATAACACGCGAGACAACGCCGCTAGCGGCGGCGAGTATCGGGTGAGGCGATTGTTCAGTTCATCGAATTGCTGCATCGCGATTTGATCCATTGTGCAGAGCGGCTGCCGCTACGCGGTGACCGCAATGCTAGTCGGCCGTTTTACGCGCGATTCGAGCCGCGCAGCCAGTCCGTCGGCATGGGTATAGATTAAGGTGCGTGAAGCGAGCAGGGGACTCTGGAAGCGAAGCGACAAGCGCGACCGCGAAATGCTCACGTGCACAGTGGTTTCGTCGATGATCTTCGGGTCGAGCTTGATCGCCACCGCGCATTCTTCCCGTCCTGCGCTCGCGAAGCTGATCATCGAGGACAGGTGCGCGGTGAGGATCTCGAGCCGCGAATTGTTTTCCTCATGCAAGGTGTCGCTCGACAACATACGGACTTCAGAAGCGAGCGCCGCGTGCGGCATTAGCGGGCGGACACCTCGTGCCGGAAAAGACTGTGCATGTTTGGGGGCGATACGTTTGCGCGCGGACGACAGGTTCGTGTGATCCGGCTTCGGCAGCGATGAGGTCTCGTCACGCTGTGCGCTCTGTTCGGTGGCGCCCAGCGCCGGTCCCTGCGCGATCGCGATCGTGTAGTTCGCCTCGGGCTTTGTCGCATCGGCGGGTTCATCGGTTTGCTCAAAAGCCGCTTGCGAGAATGCCTGATCTTCCGCGGCGTCTGCTGCCGGTCTCCGCGGCTCTGACGCTGCTGTCATAAGACTTCTGAAACGCGCACTGCGCACCGGGTCGGCGGGTGGCGGCTCGGCCTGCGCCGTTGCAGGTGCAACGATTCGCAGAGGCCGGATAGCGGTGGGTTCGTTCGGCATCGCGGCTCCGCGTTCTTAAAGGTGGGTCGGGGAAAAGCGCACAAACGGCCGACGCGGATCAGAGCGTCAGACTGCCGAACAACTGCAGGTCGATCTCGCCGTTGAGTTCCTGAAACGAGTACACGTCGAGCCAGGTCAACCTTCGCTCGATCATCCGGCGGAAATAGCGGCGGATGTCGACGGCGGTTACGACCGCGAGATTTTCCGGCGGATTGTCCGCCACCATGTGTTCGAGACTTTGAATGATCATCTCGACCTGACGCGGTTCGAGCGTCAGATAATTGCCGGCCGGTGTCGGCTTGATCGCCTGACGGATGGTCTGCTCCAGTTCCTGATCCAGCACGATGGCCGGCATCTTGCGCAAACCTTGCGACGCGCGATGCCCGATCATGCGGCCCAGATCCGCGCGAACGTATTCGGTCAACATGATCAGGTCTTTCTCTTTCGGCCCCCACACCACCATGCTTTCGAGAATGGAGCGGATATCGCGGATCGGGATCTGCTCTTCGAGCAGGCGTCGCAACACCTCCGCGATACGCTGCACCGGTAGTGCCTTTTGTACTTCGGCAACCAGACCGGGATAGTCGAGCGTCACACGTTCCAGAATCCATTGGGTCTCCTGCACGCCGACAAAGAGCCGTGCCTCGTGGCGCAATAGCCGGATCACGTGCGCACCGATCATGCTTTCGATATCGACCTCGCCCGGTGTGCTCCCCGATGTGCCTCCCGATGGATCGGCCAGCGTGCCCAGATCGGCCGTATCGACAGGCACGTCGTGGATCAGCACGCTGTACGCGAATCCCGGCAGCGCGTCGGAGGCCCAGAACACGATCCCAGGGAAGGGCAAGCCGAGTTCCTCCACGACTTGCTGCCGGCCTTTCTCGAAGACCTCGTTCAGCCGTTCGGGATTGAGTTTCGCGGCGAGCTCGGTCGAGAGCTTCACTGCAAGCGGCGCCGCGAACGCCGGCGCGACGCGAAGGATGCTGTCGGCGGCTTTCTTGATGCCCTCGCGCTGCAGTGAAGGCAGCGCTTCCTGGTTGGCTGTGCTGTCTGCCCCGGTCTTGCGCCGCACGAGGTAGCCTCCGCCGAAAATCAGCGCGGCCAGCAGCACGAAGATCGTCGACGGAAAGCCGGGGACGAGCGCGAAACCGCACAACAGCACGGCGGCGGTGGAAAGCGCGCGCGAACTGGTGCTCAGCTGCGCGGCGATGTCCATGCCGAGCGAGCGTGGTTTGTCGTGATCGCTCGCCACGCGCGTGATCATCACGCCGGCCGCCACCGAAATCAGCAGCGACGGGATCTGCGACACCATCGCGTCGCCGATCGACAGCACCGAGAACCGCGCCGCCGCTTCGCCGGCAGTCATCCCGTGATAGGACGTGCCCACCACGATGCCTGCAAAAATGTTGACCATCGTGATGATCAGCCCGGCAATGGCGTCGCCTTTGACGAACTTCATCGCGCCGTCCATGCCGCCGTGCAACTGGCTTTCGACCGCCAGCATCGCGCGACGCTCGCGCGCATCCTCGGCGGTGAGGGTGCCGGCGCGCACGTCGGCGTCGATCGCCATCTGCTTGCCGGGCATCGCGTCGAGTGTGAAACGCGCGCCGACTTCGGCCACGCGCTCCGAACCTTTGGCGATCACGATGAACTGAACCGTCGTGATGATCAGGAACACGACGAGACCTACGACGAGGTTGCCGCCCACCACCAGCTGGCCGAAACTCTCGATGATGTGGCCGGCATCGGCATGCAGCAGAATCGATTTCGTCGATGCGATGTTCAGCGACAGGCGGAACAGCGTCGTAAAAAGCAGCAGCGACGGAAACGACGACAGTGTGGTCGCGTTCGGTATGTACATCGTAGCGGTCAGCAGCACGACGCTGAGCATGATGTTGATCGCGAGCAGAATGTCGATCAGGAACGTCGGTAGCGGCAGGATCATCAGCGCGACGACCGCCACGATCAGCGCGGCGACGCTGATTTCGCCGGAATGGCCTGAGAGCTGAAGCTTCATGGTGCTCATGCTTAACCTTGAAATGCGCGAAAGAGGCGAGTGGAGTGAGGTGCTGCGCCGGAGGTGCTCATACAATGCCTGCCTGACTGATCTGGTTCGCCCATACCAGCACTTCGGCGACGCTTTCAAACAGCGCATCCGGTACCGCGTCCTGCAGCGGCACCTTGTACAGCGCACGCGCAAGCGGCGGGTTTTCGATAATCGGTATCCCTGACTGCTCCGCAGCCGCGCGAATGGCTAGCGCGTCGTTGTCCACACCTTTCGCGATGATGCGCGGCAGGCCATGCTCTTCCGGTGCGTAGCGCAGCGCGACGGCGAAGTGCGTCGGATTGACGACGACGGCCTGCGCGCCGTCGATACGTTTTTCCGGCGTCGACTGCGCGTCTTCGCGCGCGATCTGCTTGCGTTTGCCCTTGAGTTCGGGGTTGCCTTCCGACTCCTTGCTTTCGCGCTTGATTTCGTCTTTGCTCATCCGGTGATCGCGTATGAACAGCCATCGCTGGATACCGTAGTCCGCGGCGCCCAGCACGATATAGGCCGCGCCCGAGATCGCGAGGAAGCGCCAGATCATCGTCCACGACACCTGGACCACGTCCATCAGCGGCTGGTAACCCACGCCGGAGATCAGCGGCACCAGACCCGTGACCGCCTTGTAAAGCACGACAATCAGTACAACGGCTTTGATGATCATCTTGATCAGATCGATCAACGATCTGACCGAGAAAATGCGCTTCAATCCCGAGCTGGGGTTGATGGCGGACATCTTCAGTTCGATCGGCTTGAACGATATGTTCACGCCGGTCTGCAACAGCAGCGCGCACGCGGGCGTCAGCAACGCAACGCCCAGGATCGGCAGCAACAGTTCCGCAGCTTGCTTCGCCACGCTGAGGATCGCGGCGAACGGCGCGAAATCCGCCGCGCTCGCGCGCTTCACGTCGAGGCCGATGCGCATCAGCACACGCAGATGGTCGCCCATGCCGGGGCCGGCTTGCGCGAACGCGAGTGAGCTCGCCACCAGCAGTGCCCCCGCGGCAAGGTCCGTGCTCTTGGGCACTTCGCCATCGCGGCGTGCGTCCTCGAGCTTCTTGTCTGTTGGGGCTTCGGTCTTTTCATCCGACATGAACGTCCTTCGTCTGGGCGGCGTGGCCGGGCATCGTTGCCGGGGTGTTCGATAGAGCGCCGGGTCTGCACATGTCGCACGGAGATCGGCCACGTGATTGTGCGACCCGCGATGAGCGCTGTGCGCCGCGACAAGCGAAGCACGCTTCCTTCATGCGAACTTGGTGTGAGCCTGGTGTGGGCATCGTGTGAGCCTGGCGTGAGCTGCGTGCGTCGGTTCGCTCAGTGGCGGCCCGGTTCGCTTGCTAGATATACCGCGCTGCGCCGGTGCCGATAACGTAGCGCCTGAACGAAGCCGACAGCGCGGCTCTTGCACCGAAGGCGCAGAGTCCCACGCCGAGGTACACGCGGCCAGTCCCGCTGTGTTCGTTCATTTCCGTAGCTTCTGCCGCATTCGTAACGAGCGTGCTCCGTTGTCCGGCGCCGCTCTCTGGGGGAAACGTGTTGAACCTGACCGCCTGTCCTGACAAGCTTGTCTCGGCGCTGATAGAACTGCTGGTGACCAGCGTGAACAAAGGTTACCTCGATGAATCCGAGCGCCTGCTCTCGGCGCTGCAATTGATGCGGCCGCGCTTTCGCGAATTGCAGGTCTACGATGTGTGGCTTCTGATCGCCCGCAAGCAGTTCCCTCAGGCCGCGCAGATTCTGCGCACGCTGGAAGGGCAAACGCTGCAGCAGCCGTTTAATGCGTACGTCAGCGCATTGATGGCGATCTGCCTGTTCTCGATGAAAGATCCGAGCTGGCGCATCTTCGCGAACGAAGTGGTGGCGCGAAACGAAGACAGCGAGTCCATCGCACTCGTCAATCTGCTGATGGGCAACAAGCCCGAGCCGCGTGTGAGCGAAGTCGTCGAACGCCCGGTCCTGCAGCAGTTTTCCCACTCCCATTTTTTGCGAGCCTGAGACCATGCTGATTCCGCACTCGGCGATAGCGCCGATTCACGCGATCGAAACCGCGACTCAGGCCGCGTCAAAGGCGGGTACGGCTACAGCGAACGCGGTGCCCCAGGTGGCGCCCGCGACGGACGAAGCCACCGCGAAGTTCAAGGCGTTGATGGACACCGCCAAACTGAGCGCGAGCGCCGGAGCGAATGCGCATCCGCACGATACGGCGCTGGCGAAGATCGTCGCGCAACAGGACGGTGTGGTGGGCGACATCGCGCAGGATATCGAGCGTTTTCAGAAAGATGCGCAGACGCTGAACCCGACCGAATTCGCGGCGCGCTCCGTCGAACTGCAGTTCAAGATGGCGGAGATGATGACGACCATCGAGATGGGAGTGGGCTTCGCGCAGGGCGGCAAGGGCGCGGTCCAGAACTTGATGAAGAATCAGTGAGGCGATGTGATGCGATCGCTATGGACACGTAAGTCGATGCTGCTGATGCTCGTCACGGCCGTGCTGCTGGCCGGCTGCGATAAACAGTTGTACGCGCAGCTATCCGAAGCGGACGCCGACGACATGCTGTCGGTGCTGATGCAGGCCGGCCTGAGTCCGGACAAGAGTTCGCCGGACGGCGGCAAGACGTGGACCGTCACCATGCCCGGCGACGATTTCGCGCAAGCGATCCAGGTGCTGCACGCGCACGGTCTGCCGCGCGACAAATACTCGAACCTGGGCGAAATGTTCAAGAAGGACGGCTTGATCTCCACGCCGACCGAAGAGCGCGTGCGTTTTATTTACGGCGTGTCGCAGCAACTGGCGTCGATGCTCACGCGCATCGACGGTGTGGAATTCGCGAACGTGCAGATCGTGCTGCCGAATAACGATCCGCTGTCGACGTCGGTCAAGCCGTCGTCGGCGGCGGTGTTCATCAAGTATTCCGCCGATGCCGATGTGAGCGCGCTCACGCCGAGCATCAAGAACCTCGTCGTGCATAGCGTCGAGGGGCTCACGTACGACAACGTCAGCGTCACGCTGGTGCCCGGCTCCGCGCCGGCGAACGCGAGCGTGCATTCGCGTGCGCCGTCGCCGTGGATCGTGTGGGGCATACCGCTGCTGGTCGCCGCCGTGGCCGGCGGGTTGATATGGTGGTTCCGCGACGCCGTCGGTACCGCGATGAATCAGGTGCTGCAACGTACCCGCGTAAATCGTCCTTCACCGGCTGCCGCGACTGAGGCGCCATCGCCCGGAACGCCGACGTGAATGCCGAATCGAACGACGCGATGCTGACGCCGGTCCTGAACGCATTGCGCGCCTACGAAACGCGCCTGCGCCGGCTCGATATCGAGTTGCGCGGCGTGCTGCCGGGCTTGCCGCCGCCGGCGGCGACGCAAGGCACGGGTTTCGTCTGGCTACGTGAGCTTCTGTGCCCCAGGCGTGTTCCGGTGGATGCGTTCACGCGCCCCGGCAACCGGCTGGGCGTGCTGGAGCCCGCGTTGCTGCGCCGCGTCCTCGCCGTGCGTGCGTTATATGCGCGCCGGACCGCGGTGCGTCGCTGCATCGACCGCAACGCGCTTGCCGCGATGCGTGCCGCCGTGGGTGCTGCTTCGCTGCTGGCGCTGCAACGTGCCGACACGCACGACGGCGCGACCGCGTTGCCGCTTCCCGCCTCGCTCGATGCGCCGGCGCTGGTCCGGGAAGGGCTGTTGCTGCTGCGCGCGGACGGTTGCGTCGACGATCCGGGCGTATGGCATCTGATGACCTTGCACATTCCACTCGACCGGCAACCCACGGATGGAACCTTGCTCACGCCGGGTCTCGACGGCCCGCTTTTTCTCGAGCGCGTGACAGCGCTCGTACCGGAACTCTCATGGTGATCTGGCTCGACCACGCGGCCCGCGAGGGCTGGTCGCTCGGCATCGATCAGGATGTGCTGAGCGGCGACGAATTTGCCACGCTGATGGATCTCGACGCAACGCTCGTCCAGGCGCGAGCGGACGCCGACGCTTTGCTCGCGGCGGCGCGCGAGGAAGCGTCCGCGATCGTCGAGGCCGCGCGGCAGGAGGCCGACGCGCTCACTGCCGAACTCGACGAGAAATTCGAAAGCAGCGGCCGGCTCGGTTATGCGGCGGGGCTGCAGCGCGGTATCGACGAGATTCATCGAACCATCCAGAGCCGCATTCGAAACGAGCAGCAGAGCGCCCGCATCGCCCAGGAACGGCTTGCGGGTCTGGTCATGAAGGCTGTCGAACAGGTGGTGCTGGAAAGCGATCGCGACGCGTTGTTCGCGCGCGTCGGCGCAACGCTCGCGCGCGTGATCGACAGCGAGTCTTATGTGACGCTCACGGTCTGCGCGCTCGACCATGCGCCGACCCGCCAGATGTTGAAGCAGGTCGCCGAACAGGCCGGATGGAAAGGCGGCTTCGACGTGCGAATCGACCCGGACGCCGCGCCCGGCACATGCATTTGCGAGTGGGATTGCGGCGTGCTCGACGCAAGTCTGCCCGCACAGCTTACGGCGCTGCGCCGTGCGTTGAAACACAACGCGCGTAGCACGACCGCGCCCGCTCCGCAGGCCGTGCCGCAGCCTCGCATCGAACCGCACGCACAAGAAGCCGCGCTGTATTCGAATGGAGCGAGCGCATGAGCACCGCCATGGACTTCCTCGCGCAACTCGACGCATCGCTGGACGCCGTTCCCGCCAGCCGCCAGATCGGCAAGATCGTCGAGGCATCGGGAACACTGCTGAAAGTGGGCGGAATCGATCCGTCGCTGGGAGAGATCTGCGAATTGCGCGACGGCACCGGCAAGCGCCTGCAACTCGCCGAGGTGGTCGGCTTCGACCGGCAGTTTGCGTTGCTCGCGCCGTTCGGCAGCACGGTCGGCCTGTCGCGCACCACGCGCGTTCACGGCAGCGGCAAACCGCTGTCCATCGGCGTCGGGCCTGGATTGCTCGGGCGCGTGATCGACGGACTCGGTGAACCGATCGACGGCGCCGGTCCGATCGAAGCGCTGGCCGAGGCCTCGGTTTACGCCAGCGCCCCCGACCCGATGACACGCGCGCTGATCGAAGTACCGTTCGTCACCGGCATTCGGGCGATAGACGGGCTGATGACGCTCGGCGAAGGTCAGCGCCTCGGCATCTTCGCGCCGGCGGGCGTCGGCAAGAGCACGCTGCTCGGCATGCTCGCGCGCGGCACGAGTTGCGACGTCAACGTGATCGTGCTGATCGGCGAACGGGGCCGCGAAGTGCGGGAGTTCATCGAGCTGATCCTGGGCGAGGCCGGTATGGCGCGCACCGTGGTGGTATGCGCGACGTCCGACCGCTCGTCGATCGAACGGGCGAAAGCGGCTTACGTGGGCACGGCCGTCGCGGAGTATTTCCGCGACCAGGGCTTGCGCGTGCTGCTGATGATGGATTCGCTCACGCGCTTTGCACGTGCCCAGCGCGAGATCGGACTCGCCGCGGGCGAGCCGCCGACGCGACGCGGCTTTCCGCCGTCCATCTTCGCCGAATTGCCGCGCCTGCTCGAACGCGCGGGGACCAGCGCGACGGGTTCCATCACCGCGCTGTACACCGTGCTCGCCGAAGACGAATCCGGCAGCGACCCGGTGACGGAAGAAGTGCGCGGGATTCTGGACGGCCACCTGATCCTGTCGCGCGAGATCGCCGCGCGCAACCGCTATCCGGCAATCGATATTCTGAACAGTCTGAGCCGCGTGATGCCGCTGGTCGTGAGCGACGCGCATCGCGACGGCGCCGCTCGCATGCGGCAGTTGATGGCGCGCTATGCCGAAGTCGAGACTCTGCTGCAAGTGGGCGAGTATCAGAGCGGCAGCGATCCGTTGACCGACCAGGCAATCGAGCAGCACGAATGGCTGGAGTCGTTTCTCAGCCAGAAAACCCACGAATCCACCGATGCCGGCAATACCTCGGCGCTCGTCAGCGAGTTCAGCGGCCAATGAACCAGCGCATGCGGTCGTGGAATGTGATCATCGGCATCAAGGAGCGTGCCGTCAAAAAGGCCGAGGCAGCGGTCGCGCAATGCGCCGCGAACGTCGCCGCTGCGCAGGATGCGATCGCGCAGGCGGAGACGTCGCGGGACGCGGCGTTCGCAAGAGTCGCCGAGGCGGCAACCGAGCTAGCCGAAGCGATGCGCAAACCCGGCGGCTTCACGGCGGCGATTTACCTTTCGCACGAGGCGTCGCGAGCGTTGCTGCTTCAGCACGCCGACACCGCCAATGCGGGTTGCGCCGCAGCCGCGCAATATCTGCAAACGCAACAGGCCGCGCTTGACGAGGCACGGCGCGCGACGACGCGGGCGCAGACTTCGCTCGATGCGTGCCGCGCATTGCGTACGAAGCTTCAGCAGGCGTTGCAGCAGGCCGCCGAAGCCGAGGCCGACGATGAAGCAGCGGAAGCGTCGTCAGGGCGTCAGCTACGGGCCCGCCGCAAGCGCGCCGAAGCGGCTGCAAGAGAGAAATCGCGAGGCGCAGCGGCATGATGGACCTCTCGCCGCTGCTGAATGCGCTGGGCGGCCTTCACGAGAACGTGCAGGGGCTGCTTTACATGTTCGCGCTGTCGAGCATCCGCGTGATGGTCGTGTTCCTGATTCTGCCCGCGACCAGCACACAGGTGTTGCCGGGCCTCGCGCGCGCGGGCGTGACCTATCTGTTGAGCGGCTTTATTGCCGCGTCGCAGACTCCAGACGCATTCGACCATCTCAGTCCCGCCGCATTGCTGATGCTCACCTGCAAGGAAGCGTTCATCGGTCTCGTGATCGGCTACGCCGCATCGACGATTTTCTGGACCGCTCAGGCCGCAGGCGCGTTGATCGACAATCTGGCGGGCTTCAACAACGTGCAGATGACCAATCCGTTGCAAGGCGAACAGAACACACCGGTGTCGAACGTGCTGATGCAGCTCGCGATCACGTTGTTCTACGTCTCCGGCGGGATGACGATGCTGCTCGGCGCGATATTCGATTCGTACCGATGGTGGCCGCTTGCGGACGCGCTGCCGCCCGGCGTGGTGACGGCGAGCACGGCTGCCATGGACTTCCTCGTCAATCAGGGCAATACGGTGCTGTCCACCGCGATCAAGTTATGCGCGCCCGTGATCCTCGTGCTCGTATTGATCGATATCGGTCTCGGCGTGATCGGACGCGCGGCCGACAAGCTCGAACCCACTTCGCTGAGCCAGCCGGTGCGTGGGGTCGTCGGTGTGCTGCTGCTGATCGTGCTGGTCACCGTGATTGCCTCGCAGGTTCGCGCGACGCTGAACATGCGCGGATTCGCGCCTGAGATATCCGGATTGCTAACTAATCACGGACCCAGCGAAAAGCCCAAATAACGCAAATAGAAATGTAATTGAAAGCAAGCGCGTCTAGAACTTTTAACGCCCATATTCCAGTACACGCGATGCACCTTTTACTCCAAAGGGCAGGGCGTTTGCATCACGCCGATATGACGTTTTCAAGGTGCTAGCGAAGTGGAATAAAAGTTGAGAATTTAGGGCAGTATTGTTGAGAATTGGGATGAATCATCTGCGTAGTCTTGAAGGCACGCGCTCGCTTGAATGTGCAGTTTTCAGACCGGCACTGGCGAAGGGCGGATCGACTGCTTTCTTTCAAGGGCTACCCCATGGTGATCAAGATCTATTTTGCGCTGGTCGCGGCACTCGCCGCGAAAGCGACCTTGCCGCGTTATGCAGCTGCGCTGCTCGACGGCGACCCCGAACGCGCTTACGACAGCGTCGCCGACGTGTCGGATCGCGGTAACCGGCAACTGATCGAAGGTGACGGCGACCGCCTGCTGGCCGTGTCCGATGCGCTGCTGCTGCTCGATCGCGACGAGGAAGCCGAGCAGGAATATCGCCGTGCGCAAAAGGCATGCCGCAGCGCCGACGATCGTCTGCGGATAATGTCGTGCCGCAATGCGGGCTGGCAGGCCCTCAAGCGCGCCCGCTATTTCGCGGCTCATAGCTGCTTTGCGCGGATGGCGAGCGACGACGGCGCGACCCTCGAACAGGCGATCGAAGCGTCGATCGGCATGGGTATCGTGCATCACCTGATGGGGCAGCAGCGCCACGCCGCCGAGGCACTCGAACAGGCCGGGCAGCTTGCGAGAGAGGCCGACGATCCGTTGTGGCGCGACACGGTGGCGCTGCTGGCGCTGGACTGCGCGGTCCGCATCGAAGTGTGCGGCTCGGCTTGCCTCGCCGACCATGCTTTCTGGCAATCCGGACGCGAGTCCGACGCATTCATCACCGGGGCGGCTGCGCAGCGCCTGTCGCCGGAAGCGTTGCATGCGACGCGTGTGCCACGGCCGCTCATCGACAATCATCTCGACTATCTGCGTCAGTTGCATGCGGTTTCCGACGGCGACGCGGCCGCGTCGTTGCGCCTTGCGGCGATTGCCGCGGACGGCGCATTCTGGCCCGGCCACAGCGTGCCGGCCGAAGCGAAGATCGCAGCCGTGCTCGCCGCGCTGGGCGGGGGCTTCGGCGCGATGGCCGAACGCCTGCTCGATACGCTGACGAAGCGCGAGATGGAAGGCGTCGCGCCGCGCTGGAACCTCGACCTGCTCTATGCACGAGCGAAAGTCGCGCAGCAGCGCGGCCAGATGCAAAGCGCGTTGCAGCTGTATGCCAGCTACTCGCGCGAGGCGCTGCATTGCCTGCGCTCGGAAGCCGTGCAGGCGCCCGTGGCCGGCTCGCGGCGCAGCGCGAGCGCGCCCACCAGCTCGGACGATATTGCGATGCGCTTGCCGGCGAAATATCGGCGCGCTTACCGCTACATCGTCGAACACATTGCCGATCACGGCCTGACCACGCGTGAAGTCGCCGCTCATATCCAGGTCACGGAACGCGCGTTGCAAATGATGTTCAAACATTCGCTCGGCGTGTCGCCCGGTGCGCTGATCCGTCAGATGCGTCTCGAAGGCATTCGCGACGAACTTCGGACCGACGCGCGCGGCGGCGTGACCGTACTCGATACCGCGCGACGCTGGGGCGTGAACAGCCGCTCGACGCTGGTCAAGAGCTACCGGAAGCAGTTCAACGAATCGCCGTCCGAGACGCTCAATGGCTAAGCACCCACACTTGCTCCCCACGCGCGCAACCGCGCTTGCAACCGCGTCTGCAAGCCCGCCTCGCGGCCGCTTCGTGCTGAGCTTGCTGCGCGGTGCGGTCCTCGCGCTGGGCGCGCTCAGCGCCGCGTCTCACGCCGCGCCGATGCCGTGGCAAACCACAGAGCTCGACTACGTCGCGGACCATAAGGATCTGAAGGACGTGCTGCGCGACGTCAGCGCCAGTTCGGGCTTGCCCACCTGGATATCGCCGCAGGTGCAGGGCAACGTGTCAGGCCATTTTCAGACCAGCCCGCAAGCGCTGCTCGACCGGCTCGCGGGCACGTTCGGCTTCGTGTATTACTTCGATGGCGCCGTGCTGCGGATTTATGGCGCGAACGAGATCACGAGTGCGACGATCGGTTTGACTGAGGCGAGCAATGCGGAACTGCGCGCATCGCTGACACGTCTGGGCGTCGCCGACCGGCGCTTTCCGCTGCGCTTCGACGACAGCGCGCGCACTACCATCGTTTCCGGTCCGCCGCGATACGTGGAACTCGTGACCGATGTCGCGCGCCTCGTCGATGCGGGCCATACGACCCAGCAGGCCGATCAGGTCGTGCGGATCTTCCCGCTGCGCTACGCATGGGCGAGCGATCACCAGGTGTCGATCGACGGACAGTCGATTACGATTCGCGGCGTCTCGACGATCCTGCGCAGTCTCTACGATCCCGACGGACGCAACCAGTCGGATTCGCAGACAGCGCCGCAATCGAATGCGCACCGGCTGCGCTCGGTGGGCGATGCCGACGGCGGTTCTCCGGACGGCGGCAGCCGCCCGCGCCCGGCGCCGCCCGCGAGCGACGGCAACTGGACGACGGGCTTGCAGGGACTCGTCGGCGGCACCCCGGCAGGGGCGACGCCGGGCGGCCTCAGTCCGCCTTTGCCGCGCGGCGCGCGCAGTGTCGGCGACGCCTCGGACGACGCAGCCGCGGGCAACCCCGCGCGCCAGATGCAGACACGCGGACAACTGAGCGAGCAACTGACCGAACAGCCGATCATCCAGCCCGACCCGCGCACGAATTCGATCCTGGTGCGCGCGCAGCCGCGGCGCATGGCGGCGTTCGCGTCGCTGATCGCGTCGCTCGACACGCGGCCGGCGGTGCTAGAGATCGACGCGAGCATCATCGAAATCACCGACGATGCGTTAAAGCAGCTTGGCGTCGACTGGCGCGTGCACAACAGTCACGTCGATTTCGAGTTGGGCAACGGGCTCAATGCGCAGGCAGGCAATCCCGGCTCGCTGAATCCGCAGGGTTTCAACAATCCGAACGATGCGAGCACGGCCGGGGTACTCGGTACGCCGGCAGGCGGCGTGTTTACCGCGGTGATCGGCGGGGCGGGGAAGTATCTGCTGTCACGCGTAACCGCGCTCGAGCAGACCAATCAGGCGACCATCAACGCGAGCCCGAAAGTGGCGACGCTCGACAACGTCGAAGCGGTGATGGACAACAAGAAGACGTTCTACGTGCCGGTGTCGGGCTATCAGTCGGCGGATCTTTACAGCATCTCGGCGGGCGTGTCGCTGCGCGTGCTGCCGATGATCGTGCGCGGCACCGACTCGACGCGCATCCGTTTGAACGTGCATATCGAGGACGGGCAACTGACGTCGGACGTAGTGAGCAACCTGCCGGTCGTATCGAACAGCACCATCGATACGCAGGCGTTGATCAACGAAGGCGAGAGCCTGCTGATAGCAGGCTATGTGGTGGATCAGCAGACCAACGGGACGACCGGCGTGCCGGGGCTCTCGAAGATTCCATGGATCGGCGGCCTGTTCCGCTACAAAAGCAATCAGGGGCAAAAGTTTCAGCGGCTCTTTCTGGTTACGCCGCGTGTGATCAATGCGCCCTCCGACGAGCAGCCCGGATGAACGCGTAGCACCCACGCCGAAGCGATGCACGGTCTGACCGATGGAATGGTCAGGCGGTGCATCGACAGTTTCGCGACTATGACTTCGACTACGACAGCGCCGGGAACAGCTTAACTGTCGTCATCGTCGTCTTTTGCGTTGGCCCACGCGTCCTGGCCGCTCTTGAGGATTTCCTGTCCGACCTGAACGATGAAGTTCTGCAACTGGGTGTTGAGATCGCTGCTGCTTGCGCCCGCACCTGCCGCGGCGCCCGCGGCGTCGCCGGCGAGACCGCTGACATCGCCGGCGTCGTCCGCGCCGCTGGAGCCATGCGAGCTCGAAGGCTTGTGAGGCGACGACGGCGAACCGGGTTCTTCAGAACCATGTGACGAAGTATGCGAGCTACCCGATGACGGGTGGCTGGTGACGTGCATGCTCATAGTGTTTTTTCCAGGCAGTTGACGTGAGTGCTCAACATAGCGCTGTCGTCCTCGCCCGCATGCGCTGTTAGCGAAACTCATGCGCCGCACGCGAAATGGCGTGCAAATCAATCGGTTCGTCCGCACGCTTTAATTGCGCCGATGGTTTCGCAACGCGGTCGGCGCTTTCGGCTTCGTGCGCGTGGCCGGCATGCACACGTCCCTAGAATCTGCCGGACCGACTCTCGCTCAGCTTGCGTCGTCGATCGCCATTTAACGCCATCTGATCGAGGAAACTCAATGGATACCCGGATAACCTCGCCGCTGCAAAGCGGTGTTGCGAGCTTGAAAGAGTCCCTGCACGACATCGGTGCTGAGTTGCAGCAGGATCACGAAAAAATCAGCAGCATGCTGGCCAATATTTTCGATGGCGCGCATGCTCAAACGCTGAACGGGAGCGGCGCGCAGCCGCATCTGCCGTTGCACGAGGGTGAAGTACTCGTCCCCCGGCAACCTGCGAACGGCGCGCCGACCGAACTGCCCGGCAACAACGGCTATATCGATCCGGCGGCAGCCGAGCGCGCGATCGACGCGGCCGGCACACCCGCGGCGCCGGACCCGGCCGCCACCGCTCCCGCGTCGGATGCCAGCACGCCGCCGGCTTCCACGTCTTCCACCTCTTCCACGGCAACGCCTACCGACCCGAACCCCGCGTCGGGCAGCACGGACAACTCGACTCCGCCGAGCGAGTTCGCCAACGGCCTCGTCAATCCCGACTATGTGAGATTCACGGAAGCGCAATCGGCGGCGACCACCGCCGCGGCCGCTTCGGCGGCGGCATCGGCAAGCAATCCGAATGAATTGACCGACGACCAGATCGCGACGCTCTCCGTGCTCGACCGCCACCAGGGTGTGATCAAGGGTTCCATGACGGATCTGCAAAAGCAGATCGACGATCCGAACACGCCGCCCGATCTCAAACAGGCGCTGCAAAGCCTGAAGAACGATCCCGACTTGCAGTCGATGCTCGATTCGGCGTCCAACGGCAAACACGACGGCAAATTCGCGCCGCAGGACGTGACGAACCTTGTCAAGAAGCATCCGGAAGTGCAGGCGTACAACGAACAGCAGGCCGACGCGTTCGAGCAGAACTACATTCCGTCGGACAACACCGATCCCAATGCGCAACCGCGCGAGATCGATGCGAACGACGCGATGCGCGAGTTTTACCGCTACTCGGACAACCTGCCGAAAAATCTGTCCAAACAGGACCTTCAGAACATCGTCGACGGAACCGGCGGCGAGGGCAAGATGCCGCCGCAGGTGGTCGCGGCCGCGAAGTACTTCCTCGACAATCCGTCCGCGTGGCAGACCATTGCGGGCCCGTCGGGCAAGATATCGCGCGGTCATATGGAAGATGCGATTTCGAGCAACGTCAGCCTGAACGACGACGAGAACAAGACCATCGCCACGCTGCAGGCCAACGAAGGCACGTTCTTCGGCGGCGGCAATCTCACACGCAACAAGCTGCAGCAGATTGCCAACGACCCGAAGAGCAGCCCGGACGTGCAGCAGGCCGCGAAGCAATTGTTGAACGACCCGATGCTGTTCGGCATGCTCGACAACGGCAAGCACGGCAATAGCGGCAGCTTCCTGCACGCCGCGGACGACGGCCAGATCGGCAAGGGCGATCTGGATGCGTGGGTCAAGAATTCGAAGACGCTCGGCAAACCCGCGCCGCCCACGCCGCCCACGCATACGCCGACTGCACCCGTCGACGTCGCGGCCATGCAGGCGATGGAGGCAGGCGAAGCCGATCAGCCCGACCAGAAGAAGGAGAAGGGCGGCGGCTTGCAGAAGTTCTTGCAGGGGCTGCTGCACGTGCTGTCGAAGATCGCCGATGTGTTCTCCACGGTGTTGAGCGCCTTGTCGAAGATTCCGGGTATCGGCGAAATCTTCGCAGGGGCGTCGATTGCGGCCGAGGCAGTGTCCGGGCAACTGGAGGTCGGCGCGGTCGCGGTGGGCGGCGGCAGCAAGGCCGACATCGAAAATGCCGAGAAGGATGCAGCGCTCGGTCTCGCGGGCGCGGCTATCGGCACGGTGACGGTGCCGGGCATGGGCGGCGCGATCGTCAAGGGCGCGGAGAAGGGGATCGAGGAAGGCGTGGATGTCGCGGCGAAGTCGGGTACGTCCGCTATCCGTGACGGTGTCAAGGACGGTGTGAAGGATGCAGCGAAGGACAACGTGAAGGACACGGTGTCGTCGCAAGTCCAGCAAGCGGTCTTGCCGCAGCAGCAACAGAATCAGCCGGTGCCTGCCTGATTGGAGGCGGTGCGGGTCTAGCCGTTTGAAAGAGCATTGCCGCCGGTCTGGCGGCAATGCTTTTTTTACGCCGGGATCCGGCGACGCGAGTGCTCAGCGTCGCGGCGCATCGTCATCGAGGCGATCGGCCAGCGCGAACGGAATGCTTTGCGCAAACAACTCCCGGTCGCCGGTCGCCGTGGTTTTCGTGTTCAATTGCACGCCGGCATTCAGTCCGGGATTGCGTGCGCTGGTCGTGCGTTCCTTGACCTTCAGTTCGGCGGGCAGCCACGAACTGGCATTGTCGAGAATGCGCGTGATTTCCGCGTCGAGCGCTGCGCGGCCGGCCGGTTTTTGTCTCGCGCAGGCGTTCAGCGCATCGATTTTCAGCGCGGCGTTGCGGCTTAACCGGTAACGGTGAAACCAGGTCTGGTTCGGCCGCCGGTTCGCCTTGACATCGCCGAGATGGCGGTCGAGCCGCTCTGCCGCGAGCTTCTCCGGTGCTTCGAACACCGGCGCTGGGCGGCCCGCGCGCATTGCCTGCGCGTGCGCTGTCCGCTGGGTTTCGGCGATCTCCGCGGCGAACAATGCGACCCATTGCGGCCGCGACGCATCGAGTGCTTCGGTGTAGGTCGCCGCGCTGGAATATTCGGTGTCGAGCAGACAGGCCCGATGCACCAGCGAGCCGTTTTCGCGAACCAGCTGCACTTTGGACAGGTGGCTGTCATCCTTGAACGTCAACGTCGCAGACGGCGCGTCGAGCGACATGGCGCCGATCGCCACCGACGTATCCGGCGCGCCCGCGGTGGCACTCGCGCCAAGCGTACCGCTCAGCCGGCCAAGCAGGCGCCACCCTGAGCCGCTGCGATGCTGTTCGACCTGCAGGCGACCGCTTTTCTCATTCGAGTCGACGGTCTGCTTGCCGGTCCTTTCATAACCCACGCCGATATTCGCGCCGGCCCGCCACGCCTTGAACGGCCCGACCAGTTTCGCGGACAGCGTCGCATCGACCGAGCCGCCTTGCTTCACCGTACGCGCGACCGTATCGGTCCAGCTCACGGAGACATCGGGATCGTCGAAGCAGCGCTCGGCGAGGCGGTTCCACGTGGCCCGCGCACCGCTGGCACCGCTGGCACCGCCTTCGCGCGTGCGCGTGGTTTCGTCGAAGACATGGTCGATCAGGCCTTCCAGTTTGGTGCGCATCGCGTTGTCGTCGTAACCGGTGGCGCGCGGGTTCACGCGCCGCGCGATACGCAACGACACGCCGCTCGGCTCCACGAGTTCTTCCGAATGAAGCACCCCTTGCAACACGACGCCGGCGCGCAACTCGGTCAGGCCGACGTCGACGTCATAGCCGACCAGCACGCCAGCGCCGGCATGCGTCGCGTGCGTTTTCGCGGTGCCGATGAACATCTCCACGCCCTGCGTAGCACGGCTGATTTCGACCACGGCCTCACGGGTGCGCGACGCGCGCAGATCGACGCGCGGCGCGATCGGAATGCCGGCCAGATGCAACAGCTTGCCGAGATTGGCTGACAGGCCACGAGTGCTGACGCCGATGCGGCCACCGTCGGTGAGCCGCAAGCGCGCGCTCGACTGCAACTGGGTCGCCACCGCTTTGAGACCGTCGCGGACGGACTCGCGGTCGCGTGAATCGATGCTGTCGGTATGCGGGTCGGCGGCGTTGGCGAGCGTCTCGATGCGGGTCCAGAACTCGGCTTCTGCGGGAACCCCCGCGACCTTGCCCCATGCCGCGAGCCGATTGCTGTCGAAGTGCTGTTTGACGATCGACTTGAACGGCTTCGTCCGGGCGAGCTCGTGCGGATCGGTTGCCGCCCAGCGCGCAGTCAGCGTCTTCATGTGGTCGAGGGCCGCGGCAGAGCCGGCGTCTTCCGGTTGCAGCGTCGCGCACAGGCGCTCCGCATGGCGGGCCGCCTCTCTGAGATGCGTAGCGTCGAGCCGGCCTTCGGGGAAGCCGCCGCTTTGGACCCATGCGTGCAGCGTCGCAAGCTCCGCGATGGATTGCTCCGCGCGCGCATGCCGGATCGCGCTCGCCGCCGAGAGCGCGGGGCGAGTCACGAGTTCCGGCGCGGTGGCCTGCAACGCGGCCCGCATCGCTTGCGCGTGCGCGGCGCGTTCGGCCGTCACCGCCTTGCGAGGCACGCCTTGCGTGCCCATGGCCAGCGCGGACAACGGCGATTTCTGATGACCGACGAGTCTCGACGGCAGGGTCTTCCAGCGGTTCTTCGCAGTACGGTCGATCGTCTCGCCCGAGAATTTCTGCAACCGTTGGCGGGCGCGCGAGAGATCGGTGCCGGGACCATCCTCGCGGAAATTTTGCTGCCACGCGAAAAACGCGCCTTTCTGATCGGGCGTCAGCGCCTGGCGGCCATAGTTGCGCAGCGTCAGCGCCGCGTGGTACGCCTGCCACGCGAGCGGCGTGTCGAGCAGCGGCGCGCCGGGCGCCGGCGCGAAGCGCGCGGCAACGGTGGCGGGCGCGGGATCGGCGCCGGGGTGGGGGTCGAGTGTATCGGCGGCTTGCAGCATCACGCGGTTGACCTGGCGCTGCGTCGGCGAGAGGTTCACGTCGGCGCCCGCGCCGACGTGCCGCAGTTGTTCGAGCGCATCGAAACCTTCATTCGTGCGCGACAGAATGCGTGCCGTGAGCCACGCACGCGCTTCGGCCGGCGTGCGGGCGCTTGCCGTTTCCATGTGCGCGAAGTCGAGTCCGCACAGTGCGTCGAGTACCGCGTGCGCGCTTGCGGCATCGCTCACATCGGCCTGCCTGAGCGCGTGCGCGAAGAGCGCGCCGCGCATCGTGGCCGGGGAATGACTCGCGGTTCCCAATGCGGCAAGCCGCGCCGATAGCTGGTCGAGACCGGGCTGGTCGCGTGGGCCGGGTGCAAACTCGCGATCCACGTAGGCGGTCAATCCAGACGCGCTGTCCATCGCCGCGTTCAGATGCACGGCGTGAGCCTGACTATCGGCGGCGACGTGCAACGTTGCGTGGCCATTGAACTTGCCGAGTGCTTCGTGCGCCTGGGCGGCGCTCTTGCGCAGCGGCGTGCCTGCTGTCGTCGAAGGCACGACGTGCTTTGGCGCGTAGCGCTCTCCATCCGCCTTGAAGCTGCCGGGCGCGAACGGTTTGCCCTGTTGACTGGACTGATAAACGGCGGTGCTGACATCGAGTTTGCTGGTGCGCAGCCGCGCTCCCGCTCGCGCCGCCGCAGTGCGGATGCGTGAAGCGCGGGTATCGGGGACCAGCGGTGCTGCGGCATTCGCCTTGCGAGGCGCCGCAGCGAGCGGGGCGGGCAGTTGCGCCTGGCGAGGCGCTTGCTGTGGCGTGGGCGCCGTTGCGGCAGTCGGCGCAGCAGGCGCGTTGACAGGTTGAGGCGCGTGATGCAAGAGATCGCGGATCGAAAAGCCGGCCATTGAGGGGATATCCACTATTGAGCAGGATGTCCCACGGTATGAGCCGCATATGACGTGCAGAAGAGGTCTGCGAAGCCATGTCGCTCCATGCGAAGCGGTTGTGCCTCTCCAAGGTGCATATCGACGGGCTTCGCGATGCATTACGCGTCGATGGCTTCGCTAATCGCTCCATCGGCTCGCGATGAATCGCGTCCATTGCCCTCCACTCGAATAGCTTGGGTGTTCATCAGCGTGATCATTTTTTACAGTAAAGGACATCGCCGGTTGATGGCTCACCTTCAACTCTCTCACCGAGCAAAACCATGAAGAATTCCGCAATTTCCCGTTTGTTTACTCAAGCGCTGTCGCGCGTGAGCCCCGCCGAGACACCCGCACCCAGCCGTCAGCCTTCGCCTCGTTCATCCAGTGCCAAAACACGGCCTGACGCGGCGTTTAGCGGATTGGCGCCGAAGGTTAAAGGGCCTCGTCCGCCGACATCGTCGCCGCGCCCGAACGCGCCGACGAACGCGCCCACGAACAGCCGGCCGCAGTTGCGGGCCAGCTTGCACAAGGCGTTGCCGAACCCGCCGGCGATGACTTCACATCAGGCCCGCGCGCTCGGCGCCACGCAGACGCAATTCAACGTGAAGCCGGACGCTCTCCAGATCGCGGATGACGAAGCGCTTGCCATGGCGATCGAGCAGAGTCTCCAGGAGTCGCAGCCGAACCCGCCGGCAATGACGTCACATCAGGCCCACGCGCTCAGCGCCGCGCAGACGCAACTTAACGTGAAGCCGGACGCGCTCCAGATCGCGGACGACGAAGCGCTCGCCATGGCGATCGAGCAGAGCCTCCAGGAGTCGCAGCCGAACCCGCCGGCAATGACGTCACATCAAGCCCACGCGCTCAGCGCCGCGCAGACGCAATTCAACGTGAAGCCGGACGCTCTCCAGATCGCGGACGACGAGGCACTCGCCATGGCGATCGAGCAGAGTCTCGCGGAGTCGCCCGATGCCGGGAAGCCGCAGCTTCACGCGTCGCCGTCAACGCCGTCCACGCCGCCAGCGCAACCGTCCCGACCGGCTACGCCGACGCCCAACGCACACGACCCCGCGGCGCACGTGCTGGCGATGCAGGAACTACAGGTCCACCAAAGCCGGATCGCGATGGCGCAGAGCAGCTCGCAACTGAAGTACAAGGGCAGCGAAGCAACCAAGGATATGACGCGTAGCTGAAGCACACCTTTGCCGGAAGCGTCGCCCTCCACATCAGATTTGCCGATAAAACAATGACGTGAATGCCCAAAACGTCCGCGCCGCGGGTGTATCGCGTGCGTCCACTTTTTTCCTGACACGAGAGCTGTCTATGACAACCATAACAACCCGAGCACCCACGAACGCGACACCCGTTTCTTTTGCCTCAGACCAGACACCGAAGACCCCCGACACCAAAGTTACACGAGGCCGCAGCAAAAGCCTGGCGAGTCCCGAGAAACTGGCGGGCCTCAAACGCAGCGTATCGGCCGGCGGCGCGCGCCCGAACATCACCGCGAGCGCGGGTTCGGGGAGCCGCCCGCGCCGGGTGCCTACCGGATCCGCAGCCGTGCCGGGCCCGGCGGAAATGAAGCGGATTGCGCCGCAGTTTCATCAGGAGTTCAACCGTCTCGTTGCCACGCATCCGGCCGAATTCGAGTTTCTGCGTGCCGGCACGCCTCCACGGCCCGGCACGAGCGCGCATGATGTCATCGGTGCGTTGACTGCGGCTTCTCATCCGGCTGACACGGCAGTCGGTGCGTCGCCGTCGGGTCCGGCCGCCAGTGTGGAATCCACGCGCGCACACGGCAGCGTGCAGACAGCACAGGCCGATGTTTACGTATCGCAGAACGTGGACATGACGAATGAGGAAAGCTTGCTGGAGGCAGAAACTCGTTCGCTGCACGAAGTCACGAGCGGCGTGGCGGATCCGGACCCACGCCACCGCCCGTCTCGCGATTCGCTGTTGTCAGGTGACGTGCAGGTTTGACGCGTGGCCTTCCCCCGGCGGCGGCATGGAACGAAGCAGGGCGCGCACTTAATATGAAGCTGCCGGCGATCCTCCAGTTCGATTCGGCGCATGTCGCGCGCCGGAGAACGATCCGCCTTCCGCCAACGCCTGGGCGATCCGGCCGATGGACGCATCCGGTGAAGCCAGTTCGAGCGCAACGTTGTAGCAAGCGCCGAGGCCAGCAGAAGATCGCGGCCTCGGCTAAGCGATCGCTGCTGGTCGATACGCCGGCGCCATGGCGGCGCCGGCCTTCTCACACGTCCTGAAGGTCCGCCAGGCGCGAAGCCATCTCGGGATCGCTCGGCTGCTCGAAAGCGGCGGAGAATGCCTCGGTGGCGGCTGCGGCGGTACTGGTGGCCTTGACCGCGTCGATCGCGCCGGAGTAGCTCGTCTGCAGCTCCTGCTTCAGGTAGCCGTAGTTGGCTGCCTGACTCGACGGATCGATGCCATGCTCGTGCGCATAGTCGATCAGCGCCTGTTTGCGCGCGCCACCCCACTGTGCGATCCCGTAGCCGTTGTTGTTGTCGTCGGCCATGTTGCCGCTCGGCGGGCCGATTTCGCCGCCCTGGTTGATACCCGAATTCATCCCGCCGCTTTCGTGCCACAGATTGGCGACGATACCCTCCGCCTGCTCGCGCGTCAGGCCGAAGTCTTTCTGCAAGTTGGTGATGTATTGTTCCGCGACAGCGTGGCCTTGCGATTCGGTGAGCGCCGTGGTTTGCGGGTCAGTGCTCAGGCCGCCCCATGGGGCGTCGTCATCGGAATTATCGGCGCCTCTCGTGGCATTGACGGGTGCGTCGCTGGACGCAGGAGAAGCGGCAGGGGACGCAGCAGGAGCGGCGGCCGGGGTGGCCGGCGCAGGGCTGCTTTCGGGCGCCACGTAAGCCTGCATGTTCCGATGATGCGAGTGGCCACTGGGTGCCCCGATACCCGACGGTCCGCCATCGCCGGGATTTTGAGCCTTGTTCTGCTGCTGCAGCAGGCTAATCATCTGGGTGATCCGATTCATCAGTTCCTTCATTTGCTGATCCAGACCGGCGAGTTCGGAGGCATCCGACGCCGATAAATCGTTGATTCCAGATGACGATGCACCAGACGAACCGCGTACGGCTGCAATCATGTGTTTTCTCCGTGAATTAGGCTAGACGGGCCAGAATGTGCCGCTCGGCCGAGGGGCCGCACGTGTCTACTTCAAAGGATCAACGAGGCCAGGAGACGCTGCATTCGCGCGCGCGAAACGGGCGAGCCAAATACGAACATGGCGGCGCGAGCGCGCCGCGTGCGAGTCTGCCGTTACGAACGGCTCATGCACCGTCTCGTTTCTGCCGGAAAGAGTCCACGAAACCGGTGAAATTCAGGTTCGTTATCGCGTCGAGATCCGCGGCCCTTGCATAGGTCGATTCGAGCGGGAATTCCGGCAGATCTTTCCAGAGAACGATCACGCCTTGCTCCGGAGAAACGACGTGAAATTGCCAGTAGATGAAGATCTCGGATAACGTCGACACAAACGTGCTGACCCAATCGGCGCGTGGACGCAAAATATTGACGGTCATTACGCCGCCGGCGCGCAATTTACGATGGCAGTCTTTGTAAAAGCTCGCAGTGTGAAGAGCATCGACCATCTGGTTACCGTCGCCGAACGCGTCGGATACGATGAAATCGCAATGTTTGTCATCGTCGCGGACATACTCCGCGGCATCGCGCACGATCACATGCAGTCGTTCGTCGTTGTCGGGCAAGCCGAAATGTGTCCGGGCGACTTCAACGACGGTCGAATCTATTTCTACAGCGGTAACGTTCAACGCAGGGAAATAGCGGCGCAGGAACTTGGCCTGCTGGCCTCCGCCAAGTCCGATGATGACGATATCCTTCGGCGCCTCGAAAAACACGAGCGGATGCAACATCACCCGCGTGTAGTCGTCGTCGAGTGCATCGGGATTTGATGGATCCATGGTGCTGAGATCGCTGCTTTCATCATCGGCATACCTGAGAACTGTGCGGCCACTTATGTCTGCGATCCGGAATTTGCCGATCTCTGTAGCGCTCATTGTGTTGCCCCTCGTGGTATTGGAAAAAAGATTTGAGGGTAGCGCGTTCATGAATGCCTACCCGGCGGCACAGCAATCGGGAAGTGTTCGCACATACAACTTTTTTTGCCTGTCGAAGTACGAAAAAAATGGTCAAGAAACGAATGGTGAGCGCCACGTAGACAGGAAAAATACAGCTCACTATTTGACAGGGCAATCTGTCATTTCAAAAGGAGTATTCGTTATAACCGTGCACGCTGAAAGCGGCTAACGTTCGGTACATCTTCAACCTGCGGGGGATATAAAAAGATGATTCTGCGTCGCCGGAAAATAGAAAAAATAAGGATAGCCAGGAGCCTTGTCGGGTTAAGCCGGGAGAAGCTGCAATGAATTCGAATTCGATCAACCGCTCACGGTCTCAGCTATCCACTACGCTCGATCATGACGCGACAGTTCCTGAGCAGAATCAGGAACGCCAAAGCTCATCTTCTACCCGATCGACAGCAAGCCACCTTGAGGGCTTGCCTGTGCGCTCGTCGTCATCGACGAATGCCGGTGTGCCGCCCAAGCGTCTCGGCCCTGCGGCAACCGCTGCGTTACAGCGCGCCCAGACCCGGCGAGCGGCGGCTGCGGCGACTGACAAGCCCTCGGTGAAACAGCAATTGTTGAGCACGATTAGCGGCCGCCAGTTAAACGTGACCGCAGGGGTTCCCGGCACCGGCCGCACGATCAATGGACCCTTGCGTGCAGGTGTACCAGGTCAATCTCACGCCGGCGTTGCAGGACCGCCTGGCCCGTTAGGCGAGGCAATCAAGACGCAAGAAAGTACGCATGACGATCCGGCTCTGGAAGATGCACGCAATCTGCTCAATATCGCGAGCGCAATGGCCGCGAGTCTGCGCAAGTCGGAGATAGCGGTGTACGAGCGTCCGGCGCCGTCGAAGACACGCCGGTTCGTCACCACGGTCGCACCCTGGTTAAAGCCCGCGTCGTTGCAAGATCTAGCCAGCTTCACCGACGGCGCGGGCAACGCGCTTACTGCGCCAGCGCCGCGCCGCGATCCGATGATTTCGCGTAACCGCATCGAAAACGGGCAACAGGCGCGCGAACTGCTCGCGGAAGTCGAGCGGCGCCGGCAAACGCTGGATAGCGCCGTCGACAAACTCGTTGCGGCCCGCTCGCAACATGAAGCGGCTTGCGACGCCGGGGCAACCGGTGAGGATATCGATCAGGCAGCAAGTCAAATCCGCATCGAAGAAGCGTCCGTGCGTGCGGCGAGCGGCTCGCTGCATGAAGCTATTCACAGTACGGATCTACTGGAGGTGATCAGCCTGAGCCATCTGTCCGATCAGGCCGATAAAAAGCTGGCGTTCTCGCTTCAACGGCTCAATGACATCAGGAAGGATGTCGAGACACTGCATGCGAATTCCGGTAGCCGTCGCGACGAAATCGAACTCGAGATCAAGGCGCATGCAGAAGAAGCGTCGCTATTGAGGTCGTTCGACTATGACATGTCGGCAACCGAGGAAATCGTCGCTCAAACAGCCGCCCGTCTGAACCGCCTGAGCGCGAGGCTCGGAAATCTGACCGATTCCGGCACGGATACCTATTCGACGGAGGCCGAGGCTGCCGGACTCAGGGAGAAGATCGAGGAAACGCGCGGCGTGCTCAATCTCGCACTCGAAAAAATGGAGCTTTGTCAGCAACGCCTGTATCGCTTCGCCGAGTTGAACGATAACCTCGGCGATCTGATGAAAAAACGCGCGCAAGTGGATCGTCACTGGCATGTGGCGGACCGCACGATGCCGTCGCTGCGGAACGCTTCGGCTGCTTTGGAGGAACGACAGGGCGCGGCGAACGAGGCTACCGGCAATACAAGCGGTGACAAGAATCGCGAGAAGGATGCGATCAACGCTGCGCGTCAATACATTGTCGAACAGTCGATTCAGGCGGCGCATGGTTTCGGCCCGCAAACGCCGCCCGGATTAGCGACGTCGCTCGAGCGGCTCGCGTTGAAGCTGACCGCGCCGCAACCGCCGATTCCGATGCTGCCGCAGGCCGTGCTGGAAATCGTGACGCGTGCTATCGCCGATGTCGGCGTCGATGTGGGTGAGGACGCCGCGCGCGTACTCGACCTGCTGGCGCAACACCCGGTCACTCACTGGGTCGAAGTAGCGGCCGAGCAATCGGAGCCGCTGCACGAAGGTGAAGGAAGCACGCCGGTTGCCGTCGACGACTCCACGCGCATCGTTGCGCTGTGCCGCAAGATGGCGACGCTGCCGCGCGGCACCGACATGCTGCATGTACTGTCGAGCGACGGCGCGCAGGCGCCGGATTCGGCGCGTTCGCAAATGCTGCGCGTATTCTGGAACGCACACGATGCGCAGCAAGCCGAACGGTCCAGCGACAACGGCGTGGCGGACTGGTTGCAGCAGGCCAAGCGCGTCGCGCATGCGGGCCTCACGTCGGCGAGCGAAACGACGTTCGACGACGTCGACCACGCGGCTTACAACGCCGTTCGCAACGGCTATTTCAGCAATGCGCCGGGCTCGGCGTATGACAGGCACAACTTGCGACTCAGGAAGGCGATTACCGAATGGGTGATTCGGGCTGCGGCGTCGGACAGCGGCACAGAACGGAGCCGCGCGGTGAAACCGGACGACAAGGCCAGCGGCGGCGGCGCACTCTGGCGCCGCAAGATGCCGACCCTGAACAAGACACCTTATCGAAAGCGTGTACTCAACCGGGCTTACGCCGTAGCGGAGAGCATGGGTATGCAGTCACCGCGGATCAAGGTGGACGCCCATGTGAAACGACGCATCGCAGAACTCGAACGCACCATTGCGACGTGCCGCGACTTGAATGACTCGCCGCAACTCCGGAAAGCGATGCTGGCGGCTCAAGCCACGGTGGACCATTTGAAGTTGCGGCAGAACCGCGGCGAGCATCTATCGCAGATCAAACTGCAGGCGAAAGACGCGAAGAACGTGAGCCGGCGGATCGGCGCGGATGGGCTGAACGCGCGTCGCACCCGCGCGTCGAACGAGGCTGCCGAACCGGCCGGCGCCAACCGTCAGCGCAATGTGCTGCGCAAAGCAGCACCGGTGGTTCTCCCGGAATTTTTCGAGCAGGTGTGCAGCAGCGGTCTGACCGCTTATGAGGCGGTGAACCGGATCGAAGAACATTTGAACACGCTCCTTCCCGAGCGATTACATCGTGCCGACACCGGCAGTAGTGCTGCGGACGACACCGATCTCGCCGCCGCGGCGCAGTTGCTGAAAGCCGAACATTTCAGCAGCAAGACCGATATCGTGACCTTCTTCAGATCGTTCGTGCTGAACAGCCGGCTGCGCGATCGCTTGCGGATCGGCGCAGGCGGGACACTCGGCGTGAATCTGCCGACCCTGCCGTATGGGGCGGTGTCGCCGATTGCATCGCCGATTGTCACGGCCGAGAAATCCATGACCGACGAAGCCTTCGTGCAGCTTTTCATGCCGATTCTCGGCATGGAGATGTCGTTCGGCTCGGCGCACACGCAGGCCAAGGAAGCTACTGTCGGCGTTGCGGTGGGTCCGCAGGTCGCTCCCGGCGTGTCGTTGCAGGCCACCTTTACGGCACGCGCGGCGAGCCAGCAAACGCGCACGGATTCGACGCTGATGCGTTTCTTCAGAAGCCGTCACAAGGACGAGGAAATGCGCGCCAACATGCTGAATGCGCTGGACAGTATGGTGCGCTGGGATATGATCGCGCCGGATCGCGGCCGCGCATTCAAGGATCCGCTCGAAGCCATTTTCGCGCGCAATCCGGCCGTCGTCGTGACTCAGGTTGAAAGTTTCACCGACACCAAAACGCTCACGGCCCGGGTCTCCGCAAGACTGCCTTCGGCGCGCTTCAACGATGCGCATGGCGTAGCGCAAACGCTCGGTGCCGAAGTGGCTGCGTTCGTCGAAGCCGAACGCACGCGCGACAAGCGTTCGGAAACCGGCGGCCAGATCCGCGTGGTCAATGCGAAGAGCGACACCGCGCAACAGCGGGCGGGCGCCACCGTCAACCTGAACTTTGCGCCGCTGACCAACCAGAGCATACCGATCGGTCCCGCGGGCCGCGACGGCGTGGTGCAGCGCGAATCGGTGCCAATGCAACTCGGCGTTTCACGCGATTTCGCATGGGTCAAGGAGCAACACGAAATCTCGCCGTTCCTGATCGGCGATAAACAGGACGGCGACCTCGACCGACATTATTCGACGCCGAAAGACATGCTCGCCGAAATTGCCGGCAATCGTGAGAACTGGTTGATGCGTTGCATCGAAACACTTGATCCCGATGAAAACGGCGAGAAGGACAATCCGCGCAATCGTCAGCGCGCGGCAGTGCTGCTCGATACATTCGAACAGGACATCATGAAGCTCGGCAAGACGACCAACTACTGTCACTACAACGTCAACTACTCGATGCGCGGCGAAGCCGGTGCGTGGATCGACGGTTATCGCGCATTGGCCGAGTTGGCGCTACAGCGCGGCGATCATGAAGGAGCACGCAAAGCGCAGCAATCGATCGACGAAGTTCTGCTGATGCGTGCTACATGGCGACCGTTGATGCTGATCGTGCGCGAAAGGGCACGCGATTCGACCACGCTCGGCTGGCGGAGTCTGATTCGATGGCAGAAAAATGCCAATGTCGACGGGCAGCGCACCGCCGCGCAATTTCCGCCTCCATAACACGCCGCAATTGACTGTGTACTTGAATTCGACATCAAAGCACGATAGCGCATCACGTTTCATGTAAAGCGGATGCAATTCTTTTAATGAAGTCTCTTCCAATAAGAGACGGAAAATAAGAAACTATCCGCCGAAACGTTAACTGTGCTTAACGTGATTGACCCGTCCCATTACATTGAATCGATACTTTCATTACGGCAACCCAACATGACGCTAACTGCCTTTAAGGCAAAAACTCGTTGCCTGTCCTTACTGTTGACCTTCTCTGCCTCGTTGGGCATCGCGAGTTGTGGCGGCTCCGGCGGAAACAGTTCGGATACCACGCCATCATCTGCGAACGCAAAGGGCGCCAACGTTTCGAACCTGCCGGCTGCGGCGCCCGCGGCAAGCTCTGCGCCGAACCCGATCCTCGCGAAAAATTCGAAACGGGGCATCGCGTTCGATCTGGCCTCTCCCGCGGATTTTGCCGCGGTCGCGTCCGGTGTCAGCTGGTGGTACAACTGGGGCTCGGCTCCCAACGCCGCTGTGCCGGCGGACTATCGAACCCGTTACGGCATGGACTTTCTCCCCATGCTGTGGAACGGCTCGTTCAATACAAACGACATCATCGCCTACCTCACGGCGAATCCGTCCATCAAGTACATGCTGGTGCTCAATGAGCCGAATCTCACCGATCAGTCGGATATGACGCCGTCACAGGCTGCGGCACTCTGGCCGCAGTACGAGTACATTGCGGCGCAGACCGGCGTAAAGATCGTCGGCCCCGCGATGAATTGGGGCACGCTGCCGGGTTATGAGGACCCCGTCGTATGGCTTGACGAGTTTTATGCGGATTACCGCGCCGCGAACGGCAACCGTGATCCCCAGATCGACTACCTTGCATTTCACTGGTACGACTACGGCCTTGCGTCCCAACTCGATCGCCTCGACAAATACGGCAAGCAGATCTGGGTGACGGAATTCGCGAACTGGCACAGTCAGTTAGACGGTGCGCAGGTCGACACGCTTGCGGCGCAAGAGGCACAAATGCAGGACATGGTTGCCACTTGCGAATCGCGATCCGATGTTTTCCGCTACGCATGGTTCACCGGGCGCCTGAGCCCCGATCCTCATTACACGAGTTTGCTGGCGGCAGACGGTCAATTGACCGCATTGGGTGCGGAGTATCTTTCGCTGCCGGGTGGTCAGTGATTGGATGAACCGCGATAGCGGGGAGGGGCAGTCCATCGACTAATGCGCGATGGGTTGCCCTTCGAAATGCGATGTCTGGATTTTCAGAAGCTTCGCGCCGGTTTTTACGGATAACCGGAAAAACCTTAAGCGCGGACTTAGCAGAAAGCCCTGCCGCGCAGGCTTCGAGCGTTTCGAAACTAATGGCATAACTCTTGCGATTAGCTTTCCCGCAGGTGTATTGCGCCTGTCGGCGACATGGAT
>NZ_JAQQBV010000001.1:0-375454 GCF_046030735.1 Paraburkholderia xenovorans | reverse complement strand
ATCGGCGCTATAAAACGGTCAGCGCCTGTTCACCCACTCATTCGCCCACTCATTCACCCAGATACGCCGCCCGCACCTTCGGATCGTCGAGCATCTGCTTCGCGTCACCCGACATCGTCACCAGACCCGAGTCCATCACGTAGCCGCGATTGGCCGCCTGCAACGCGAGACGCGCATTCTGCTCGACCAGCAGCACCGTCATCCCTTCAGCCGAAATCGCCCGCACCACTTCGAAGATCTTCTCGACCATGATCGGCGACAGACCCATCGACGGTTCATCGAGCAGCAACAGCTTCGGCCGCGAAATGATCGCGCGCGCCATCGCCAGCATCTGCTGTTCGCCGCCCGACAACGTGCCCGCGAACTGCGTCGCACGTTCCTTCAGACGCGGGAAGAAACCGAACATGCGCTCGACGTCCGCCTTGATGCCGTCCGTATCCGTGCGCAGATAAGCGCCCATCTGCATGTTCTCGACGATCGACATGCGCGCAAAAATACCGCGGCCTTCCGGCACCATCGCAAGTCCGCGCTTGAGCAGCAGATGCGCCGGAATACCCTTGATCGACTCGCCCATGTACTCGATGTCGCCGATCGTGTACGGCTTCAGACCCGTGATCGCCTTCATCGTCGTGGTCTTGCCCGCGCCGTTCGCGCCGATCAGCGTGACCAGCTCGCCCTGCGCGACTTCGAGATCGATACCTTTGACTGCCTGAATGCCGCCGTAATTGACCTGCAGGCCCTTGATTTTCAACATTGCTTGCGTCGTGGACATCAGTGGACTCCCGCACCCAGATAAGCTTCGATCACCTTAGGATCCTTCTGCACGTCTTGCGGCAGACCTTGCGCAATCACCTTGCCGTAGTCGAGCACCGTCATCTGGTTGCACAGACCCATCACGAGTTTCACGTCGTGTTCGATCAGCAGGATCGTCTTGCCGTCCGTGCGGATCTTGTCCAGCAACCTCGTGAGTTCGACCTTTTCCGTCGCGTTCATGCCGGCGGCCGGTTCGTCGAGCGCGAGCAGTTTCGGATCCGTGGCCAGTGCGCGGGCGATTTCCAGACGACGCTGGTGACCATACGACAGATTGCGCGACGTGTAGTCCGCGTACTGCGCAATGCCGACGTATTCCAGCAGTTCGATCGCGCGCTCCTTGATCTCGCGCTCTTCCTTGCGCTCCGACGGCGTCTGGAACACCGCGCCGAGCAGCCCGTGCTTCGTGCGCACGTGGCGCCCGACCATCACGTTTTCCAGCGCGGTCATCCCGCCGAACAGACGGATGTTCTGGAACGTGCGCGCGATACCCGCCTTGGCCACCTGATAGACGGCGGTCGGCGTGTACGGCGTGCCGTCGAGTTTGAACTCGCCCGAATCCGGCGTGTACAGGCCCGTGATCACGTTGAAGAAGGTTGTCTTGCCGGCGCCGTTCGGGCCGATCAGGCCATAAATCTGGCCGGACCGGATCTCAAGCCCGACGTCCGACAGCGCCTGCAAACCGCCGAAGCGCTTGTTCACGCCCTTGACGGACAGTCGAATGTTGTCGCTCATATTTTTCTCCCTTACGCCCGCACCGGCTTCTTGCCGCTGCGCTTCGCCAGTTTCGCAATCTTGTCTTCGTGCTTCGGCGACGGCCACAGGCCTTCCGAGCGGTACAGCATGATCACGACCATCGCGAGGCCGTACAGCAACTGACGGATCACTTCGGTGTCGACGATTTCATGGCCGAAGATCGCGTTCTGCAGCGGACCCATCGTCGAGCGCAGGAATTCCGGGAACACGGCGAGCAGCACGGCGCCGAGAATCACGCCGGGAATGTGACCCATCCCGCCCAGCACCACGCACGCGAGCACCACCACCGATTCCCAGAACGTGAACGATTCCGGCGACACGAACCCCTGGAACGAGCCGAACATCGCGCCCGACAGGCCGCCGAACGACGCGCCCATCGCGAAGGCCAGCAGCTTCACATTACGGGTGTTGATGCCCATTGCCTTCGCGGCAATTTCGTCTTCACGGATCGCGGCCCACGCGCGGCCGATACGCGAATGCTGCAGGCGCGTACACACCCAGATCACCAGCAGCGCGCACAGCACGAACAGGTAGTAATACGAGTACACCGACGGGAACTGGAAGCCGAACAGCGAATGAGTCTGCGCGAGACTGAAGCCGCCCACCGACACCGGATCGATCCCCGTGATCCCCTTCGGCCCGTTGGTGATATTCACCGGACGGTCGAGGTTGTTCATGAAAATCCGCACGATTTCCCCGAAGCCCAGCGTCACGATCGCGAGATAGTCGCCACGCAGACGCAAGGTCGGCGCGCCGAGCAGAATCCCGAACAGCGCGGCGAGCGCCATTGCGATCGGCACGATGATCCAGATCGGCGCATGCAGGCCGCCCGGGAACAGGTGCGCGATCCACTCGAACTGCGAGGTCAGGTGCGGCGAGCTCAGCAGAGCCGCGACGTACGCGCCGATCGCGTAGAACGCGATGTAGCCGAGATCCAGCAGGCCGGCGAAGCCGACCACCACATTGAGGCCGAGCGCGAGCATCACGTACAGCATCGCGAAGTCGAGCACGCGAACCCAGTAGTTGCCGCCGGCCGCACCGATGATCATCGGCGCCGCGATCACGAAGACCGCGGTGAGGATGCCGACCGTCAGCGTCTTCGTGAGGTTCTTTTCAGGGATGAGCGTCGTGGACGGCTCGATCGGTTGAATTGAGGTCATGTTTATTTACTCCCAGGATCAGGCGCGATCTGCAACGCGTTCGCCGAGCAGACCCGACGGACGGAACACCAGCACGATGATCAGCACGATGAAGGCGAACACGTCCTGATAGTTACTGCCGAACACCCCGCCCGTGAGGTTGCCGATATAGCCCGCGCCCAGCTGTTCGATCAGCCCGAGCAGCACGCCGCCCACCATCGCGCCGCCGAGATTGCCGATGCCGCCCAGCACCGCCGCGGTAAAGGCCTTCAGCCCAGGGATGAAACCCATGTAGAAGTGCGCATTGCCGTATTCGGATGCGATCATCACGCCGGCGAGCGCGGCCAGTGCCGAGCCGATCATGAAGGTGGCCGAGATCACGAAGTTCGGGTTCACGCCCATCAGCGACGCATTGCCCGGATTCTCGGCGATCGCCCGCATCGCGCGGCCGAGCTTGGTCTTGTGGACCAGCAGCAGCAGGCCGCCCATCACGAGGAACGCCACCACGATGATCACGATTTCGGTCATCGAGATCACGGCGCCCGGCGTCGTGTCGGTGGCCTTGATCACGTTGATCGGGTCGGTGGGCAACAGTTGCGGGAACGGCAGCGGGTTGCGCGACCAGATCATCATCGCGAGCGTTTGCAGCAGGATCGACACGCCGATCGCGGTGATCAGCGGCGCGAGACGCGGCGCTTTACGCAACGGCCGGTAGGCCACCCGCTCGATCGTATAGCCGACCAGCGAGCAGACCACTGCCGCGATGATCAGCGCGATCACGAGCGTCGGCACATTGCCGAGGCCGGGGAAGTGGTTCTGCAGCACGCCGATGGCTGAGAGCGCAACCATCGCGCCCACCATCAACACATCGCCGTGAGCGAAGTTGATGATGCCCAGGATGCCGTAAACCATCGTATAGCCCAGTGCGATGATGGCGTAAACGCTGCCAAGCACCAGCCCGTTGAGGACCTGCTGGATGAAGATATCCATTTAATGCTCCTTAGCCCGTGCGACTGGATTCGCGCTCCTCATCAGCCGGTGGGCGGTGATGCGTTACGGAATCTCAACGGCACTGCGGGTACTGATGTAAAAGACCGGTAAGGGTTATTTCCGCCACCGGTTCGTCCTGACGACTGTGATTCAGTCGCGGCCTCACCTTCTGCGGATGCAAAAACGGCACCGTTGGGTGGTTTCGGTGCCGTCAGGCTGAACGTCCCGTCATCACATCTTCACGACGTCGAGAACCGCTTTCTTGCCGTCCTTGAAGTCGTAAAGCGTAATGGCGCCCTCTTTCAAATCACCCTTGTCGTCGAACGCGATGTGGCCGATTACCCCGTTGTAATCGGTGGACGGCATCGCAGCCAGCACCTTGGGCGCCTCGATCGAATTAGCGCGCTTCATTGCATCGACGATCACGTACACAGCGTCATACGTGAACGGCGCGTAAATCTGCACCGGCGTGTGGAAGCGGTCCACGTACTTCTTTTCGAAGTCCGCTCCCTTGTCCATTTTCGAAAGCGCGAGTCCCGCTTCCGAACAGACCAGGTTCTGCACGGCGATTCCCGCCAGCTCCCCCACCTTGTCGGTACACACGCCGTCGCCGCCAAGGATTTTTGCCCTGATACCGAGCGCTGCCGCCTGTTTGGTAAACGGCCCGCCCGTTGCGTCCATGCCGCCGAACATGATCACGTCCGGCTGAACACTCTTGATCTTCGTGAGGATGGCCCGGAAATCCGTGGCCCGGTCGTTCGTCGCCTCCCGTGCGACGATCTTCGCCCCGCTCGCCTCGACGGTCTTCGCGAATTCGTCCGCGAGACCCTTACCGTAGGCGGTTGCATCGTCCACTACCGCGATGCGTTTGGCGCTCAACGCCTTCGTGGCGTAATTGGCGAGCGCCGGACCTTGTTGTGCGTCTGTCGCGACGACCCGATAGGTCGTCTTGAAACCCTGTTGCGTGTAGGCCGGATTCGTCGACGACGGCGAGATCTGCACGATGCCGGCATCGCTATAGATCTTCGACGCCGGAATCGACACGCCCGAATTCAGATGGCCGACCACCGCCACCACGTGATCGTCGACCAGCTTCTGCGCGACCGCCGTGCCGGTTTTCGGGTCCGCGGCGTCGTCCTGCGCGTCGAGTTCCAGCTGAATCTTGTGACCGTCGATGGTCAAACCCTGCGTATTGATTTCCTCGACCGCGAGACACGCGCCGTTTTCATTGTCTTTACCCAGATGCGCGATGCCGCCCGTCAACGGGGCCGCATGACCGATCTTCACGACAGTCGCTTCGCTTGCCGGTGCCGCTGCCGCCGTGGCCGCCGATGCACCCGCTCCCGCCTCGCCATCCTGTTTCTTGCCGCACGCGGTCAACAGTGCAACCGCGGCCGCGATGGACACGGCGTAAGCAAATCTGACTCGCATTAAGTAGGTCTCCCGCGCCTTGCAAAATCTATTGTCCGGGACCCAGAGGCCTTGAGAACGCGCGCATTGTAACTCCAATTTTGCGACGGGCAATATTGTTGAAGCGACAGGGTTTTCCTGCATTGCAACCCTGTTTTTAATGCTAAATCGGCCAAAAAGTGCAACCCGGTTGCGATTCTTTTTCGTGCATCAGTTGCACCATCGTCGGACCCAATGGCATCAAGTGTTGCGGCGATCCGCGCGGAATGCCCGATTGCGCCGCGCTTTGCGTTAAGTAATACGTTTGTACGGTTATCAACGTGTTCGCACAATTTTAGTGCGCCAAAATTCGACGCAACCGTTTTGCTCATTATTAACGGGGACACATCAGTTGGAAATTAATTAAAACCCGTATCCGGATTCAAAAGAATATCAGTCGGAACGCGTCGGAATCCGCCGTTTTGCATGATCTGACACTTTATATTTAGGTAAGCGGGAAAGCGACGGGCGAAAAAAAGCGCGCCCTCGGGCGCGCTTATCTTTCGAAACTGCAGGCGGATCGTCAGGCAGGCAGACCGAGCCCACGCGGCAGCGGAAAAGCGATGTTTTCTTCGATGCCGTCGAGCGCGCGCACATTGCGCACGCCAAGCTCGCGCAACCGGCCGATCACCGCCTGCGCCAGCGCTTCCGGCGCGGAAGCGCCCGCGGTCACGCCGATCCGGCGCTTGCCTTCGACCCACACCGGATCGATCTGATCGGGCGAATCCACCATATAGGAAGGCACGCCGAGCTTTTCGGCCAGCTCGCGCAGCCGGTTCGAATTCGAACTGTTCGGGCTGCCGACCACGATCACGACGTCACATTGCGGCGCCATGAACTTCACCGCGTCCTGCCGGTTCTGCGTGGCGTAGCAGATGTCCTGTTTCTTCGGCTCACGGATAGCCGGGTACTTGGCCTTCAACGCGCCGATGATCTCGGCGGCGTCGTCCACCGACAACGTGGTTTGCGTGACGAACGCAATCCGCTCGGGATCGGCCAGTTGCAGCGCCTGCACGTCTTCGATGTCTTCGACCAGATGCATGCCCTCGCCGGCCTGGCCCATCGTGCCCTCGACTTCCGGGTGACCCTTGTGGCCGATCATCACGATGTCGAAACCGTCCTGGCGCATCTTCGCGACTTCGATATGTACCTTGGTGACGAGCGGACAGGTCGCGTCGTACACACGCAGACCGCGCGACTCGGCTTCGGCCCGCACTGCTTTCGACACGCCATGCGCGCTGAAAATAACGGTGTTGCCCGCCGGCACTTCTTCCAGCTGCTCGATGAAGATCGCGCCCTTCTTGCGCAGATCCTCGACGACATACGCGTTGTGGACGATTTCGTGGCGCACGTAGATCGGCGAACCGTACAGCTTGAGGGCGCGTTCGACGATCTCGATCGCGCGATCGACGCCGGCGCAAAATCCGCGCGGCTGCGCCAGCAGAATCTCGGCTTCAGCAAGAGTCGTATCCGTGATGCTCATGTTTACAGAATCCCGATGATTTTCACTTCGAACGCCAGCGCCTGGCCGGCAAGCGGGTGATTGAAATCGAACAGCGCGGAGGTTTCGCCGACTTCCTTGAGGACGCCCGCGTAGCGGCCGCCACCCGGCGCGTTGAATTCGACCAGATCGCCCGGCGAAAAATCCTCGCCGATCATGCTGTTCTCACGCAGCGTGGCCAGCGACACGCGCTGGATCAATTCCGGATTGCGGGGACCGAACGCGACGCCCGGGGCTAGCTGAAAGGTCGAATGGTGGCCGACCTTCAAACCCAGCAGAATATCTTCCAGCGGCGGCGCCAGCTGACCGGCGCCGAGCAGCAGCGTGGCCGGCTTTTCGGTAAACGTGTTGATGACTTCGGCGCCATCGGCAAGGGAAAGCCGGTAATGAAGCGTCACGTGTGAACCGGGTTTCACTTCGGAAATGTCGATGATGCTCATGCAATGCTCGCTCAGTCGAAGCGCGCTGCACGCGTGCGCCGCGGGCGCAGTCAACGCGTGTGGCAAACCGTCGGCATGCCGTGCGCAAAGCGCCTATTGTAAGCCACATAGCGGAAGGCGGCTTGGCCGCGTCACGTGCGCCGCCGCACGTTGGCACATCGTAAACAGCAAGGAAGGATAGAGATATGGACGAGCCTGTCTGCACGATTGACGAACCTACGCCCGCTGCGGCGTTGCCCACAACCGGACCACGCGACGCGATGCCACGCGAACCGCCGCACCAGCAACAGCGGCAGCAGTGGCCCGAGGCAACGCCGCCCGTCATACCGTCCGCAAGCGCTGGCGAACGCCAGCCCGCGCGCCGTCGCCGCAGCACCGCACGCGCCAGGTGGCCGAGGAACGACATGCCACGCGAACGGCTGATCGACGGCGGCCCCGGCGTGTTGTCCGATACGGAACTGATCGTGCTGGTGCTCGGCGCGGGCTTGCCTGGCCACAACGTATTCGACGTCGCGCGTGCGTTGCTCGAGCGCTTCGGCTCGCTACGCGCCATGCTCGACGCCGACTACACGGATTTTCAAGGCCTGCGCGGCATCGGTCCGGCGAAAGCCACGCAGTTGCTGGCCATTCTCGAAATGGCGCGGCGCTCGTTGGTCCATAAAATGCGCAAGCGTTCGCTCATGAACTCGCCGGAAGCGGTGGAAGATTATCTGCGGCTCCTGATCGGCGGCCGTCCGCAGGAAATCTTCATAGCGCTGTTTCTCGATGCGCGGCACCGCCTGATCCGTTGCGAAGAATGCGCACGCGGCACGATTACACGCATGGCCGTCTATCCGCGCGAAATCGTGCGGCGCGCGCTGTCGTTGAACGCGGCCAGCCTGATCGTCGCGCATAATCATCCGTCGGGCGAGGTGCAGCCGAGCGCAAGCGACCAGAGCCTGACCCACACGCTGCGCGACGCCCTCGCGTTAATGGACATGCGACTGATCGATCATCTGGTGATCGGCGCCGACAGCACTTATTCGTTTGCCCGCGCGGGTTGGCCCTGACAGAAGGATCACGCGCATCGCGGCACGTCCCCGGGTTGGTCATCGCAAATAAGGTTTGATTTTGCGGCTTTTTTTCCGCTATAATTCCGGTTTGCCTATTTCCAACCCCCTGTTCCGAAGCCACCAAGGCGTTCCGGAAAGGAAAAGCGACTCTGGTTTCGAAACTCGATCGAAACTTCAGCGCGGCTCTTTTCGGGAAACTTTCACGGCGTTCGAACTCAGAATTAGCGTATTAGGAGTGCTCTCATGGCACGCGTATGCCAAGTAACTGGGAAAGCGCCGATGAGCGGCAACAACGTTTCCCACGCGAACAACAAAACCAAGCGCCGGTTCCTGCCGAACCTGCAAAACCGCCGTATTTGGGTGGAAAGCGAAAACCGTTGGGTGCGTCTGCGCGTTTCGAACGCCGGCCTGCGCCTGATCGACAAGAACGGTATCGACGCTGTGCTCGCAGATCTGCGCGCACGCGGTGAAGCCTAAGGAGTAAATCATGGCGAAAGGCGCACGCGACAAGATCAAGCTGGAATCGACCGCAGGTACGGGTCACTTCTACACGACCACGAAGAACAAACGCAACATGCCGGAAAAGATGCTGATCAAGAAATTTGATCCGGTCGTCCGTAAGCACGTTGACTACAAGGAAACCAAGATCAAGTAAATCTTGGCTCCTGCCTGACGAAGGCAAAAGACATGCAAAAAGCCTCGCATTCGTGCGGGGCTTTTTTGTTTTCAGCGTCCACGTTTCTTCACGCGTTTCATTGGCGATCCTGGCAAAAGTCAAACGCCCTATTACGTTCGGCCAGCTTTCCCTGATTCGTCGCGGCGCGTATCCTTTGTCGTTTTAGCGGCATGCACCTCGCATGCCGTCGTCATGGCAAAGAGAAAGACGGAGATGTGGGCGATGGAATTCGATGTGGCGATTGTCGGTAGCGGTCTGGCAGGCTTGAGCGTCGCGCTCAATCTCGCGGAGACCCGGCGGGTTGCGGTGGTCGCCAAGCGATCAATGACAGAAGGCGCGAGCGACTGGGCGCAAGGCGGCATCGCCGCCGTACTCGACTCGGCGGACAGCATCGAGAATCATGTGCGCGATACGCTCGTCGCCGGCGGCGGTTTGTGCGACGAGGCAGCCACGCGCTTCATCGTCGAGCATGGCCGTGACGCGATTCAATGGCTGATCGATCAAGGCGTACCGTTTACGAAAGACGACGCCGCCGAGCTCGGCTTTCACCTGACGCGCGAAGGCGGACACAGCCATCGCCGCATCATTCACGCGGCGGACGCCACCGGCCACGCGGTCGTGGCCACGCTCAGCGAGCGGGTGCGCCGTCACCCTAACATCACCCTGCTCGAAGACCACTACGCGATCGACCTCATCACGTCGGACCGCCTCGGCCTGCCCGGACGCCGCTGCCACGGTCTGTATGCACTCGACCTGCAAAGCGGCCGCACCGTCACGATCGAGGCGCCCCATACCGTGCTGGCCACCGGCGGTGCCGGCAAGGTCTATCTGTACACCACCAATCCCGACACGGCGACCGGCGACGGCATCGCAATGGCATGGCGCGCCGGCTGCCGGGTGGCGAACATGGAGTTCATCCAGTTCCATCCGACCTGCCTGTTCCATCCGTACGCGAAGTCTTTCCTGATTTCCGAAGCAGTGCGCGGCGAAGGCGGCATTCTCAAGCTGCCGGACGGCACTCGCTTCATGCCGCATCACGACGAGCGCGCCGAACTCGCGCCGCGCGACATCGTCGCACGCGCGATCGACTTCGAAATCAAGAAGCGCGGGATCGATTGCGTGTATCTCGATATCAGCCATCAATCGCCCGAGTTCCTGCGCGAGCATTTCCCGACGATCCTCGCGCGCTGTCTGGAGTTCGGCATCGACATCACGAAAGAGCCGATTCCCGTGGTGCCGGCTGCGCACTACACGTGCGGCGGCGTCGTCACCGATCTTGCCGGGCGTACGGATCTCGCGGGACTCTATGCGGTCGGCGAAACGTCCTGCACGGGTCTACATGGGGCGAATCGCCTCGCCAGCAATTCGTTGCTCGAATGCATCGTGATCGGACGCTCCGCCGCTCAAGCGATCGAGCAAGAAGGTTTCAGTGCCGCGGTCCACGCCCCGCTGCCGGATTGGGACGAAAGCCGCGTGTCCGATCCGGACGAAGAAGTCGTGGTCGCCCACAACTGGGATGAACTGCGCCGGCTAATGTGGAATTACGTCGGCATCGTGCGGACAGACAAGCGCCTCGCGCGCGCGAAACATCGGCTCACGTTGTTGCGCGACGAAATCCACGAGTATTACGCGAACTTCAAGGTAAGCCGCGATTTGCTCGAACTGCGCAATCTGGTGGATGTGGCGTCGCTGATCGTCGAAGGCGCACGCTCACGGCGCGAGAGCCGTGGCCTGCATTTCAGCCGCGATTGGCCGGCCACTTTACCCAAAGCATTGCCGACTGTTCTTTCGCCGGAACGGGTACGCAATCGAAACGTGTGAGTCGCATCGCAAACTGATAAAACCGCGGCAAAAGCCGATAAAAAAGCCATCGCCGATTTTCACCAGCGATGGCTTTTCCAGAAACGGCCCGCGCGTTTCGCTCAGACAATCCGCATCGAGTAATCGGTCGCACGCACGTCTTTAGTCAACGCACCGATCGACACGCGGTCGACGCCCGTTTCCGCGATAGTCCGCACCGTGTCGAAATTCACGCCGCCCGACACCTCGAGTACCGCACGTCCGGCGGTAATGCGCACAGCGTCGCGCATCGCATCGAACGAAAAATTGTCGAGCAGGATGGATTGCGCGCGATGCGCCAAAGCGGTTTCCAGTTGCTCGAGCGTTTCGACCTCGACCTGGATCGATACGCCCGCATTCAAAGCAAGCGCCGCATCCATCGCCGCACCGACGCCGCCAGCCGCCGCGATATGGTTTTCCTTGATCAGGATGCCATCGTACAGCGCGAGCCGCTGGTTCGCGCCGCCGCCGACCCGCACCGCGTATTTCTGCGCGAGACGCAAGCCTGGCAGCGTCTTGCGCGTGTCGAGAATGCGCGTTTTCGTGTGCGTGATTGCGTCGACGTAGCGGCGCGTTGCGCTCGCCACACCCGACAACAGTTGCAGAAAGTTCAGCGCATTGCGCTCCGCCGTGAGCAGCGCCCGGACCGGACCGCGCAACTCGCAGACCGTCGTGTCCGCGCTCATCCGATCGCCTTCGCGATAGCGCCACTGAACGTCGATACGCGGATCGACCGCACGCATCACCGCGTTGAACCACGGCACGCCGCACAGCACCGCGTTTTCGCGCACGATGATGCGTGCATCGCGCATGTCGTCCGCCGGGACGAGCCGGCCTGTCTGGTCACCGGCGCCGACATCTTCCGTCAGCGCATCGGCGACATTGCGCGCCAACGCGGCGTCGAATGCCGCGCCGTACTGTGCGTGAATTTCGGCGAACAACGGCGATACCGCACTCGCCTGATTACGCTCAACTGCGCCCTCAACCGCCCCCATCACGCCGCTCCCACGTTCGAATACAGTTGCGTGTCGCGCGCAAGATCGCCGCTCGCCTGCACGCGCTTCTTGTGGCGCGCCGCGAAATCGAGCATCCGGTCGATCGGTAGACGCGCCCGCTCGCCGATAGCACGATCGACAAAAATTTCGTTGTGTCCGCGCTCGAGGACGTCGGCCAGATTGGCCAAACCGTTCATCGCCATCCACGGGCAGTGCGCGCAGCTCTTGCAAGTCGCGCTGTTGCCCGCCGTGGGCGCGGCGATCAGCGTCTTGCCGGGAGCGGCCAGTTGCATCTTGTGCAGGATGCCCAGATCGGTTGCGACGATGAAATGCATCGCGTCGAGCTTCTGCGCGGCGTCGATCAACTGGGTGGTCGAGCCGACCACATCGGCCTGCTCGACCACGTTAGCCGGCGACTCCGGATGCACCAGCACTTTCGCGCCCGGATATTCGGCACGCAGCAGATCGAGTTCAATGCCTTTGAATTCGTCGTGCACGAGACACGAGCCTTGCCACAACAGCATGTCCGCGCCGGTCTTGTTCTGGATATAGCTGCCAAGGTGACGATCCGGCGCCCAGATGATCTTCTCACCGCGCGCATGCAGATCGGCCACGATCTCCAAGCCGATCGACGACGTCACCATCCAGTCCGCGCGTGCCTTGACCGCCGCGCTGGTGTTCGCATATACGACCACCGTGCGATCGGGATGAGCGTCGCAGAAAGCCGAGAATTCGTCCGCCGGGCAGCCCAGATCGAGCGAGCACGTCGCGTCGAGATCGGGCATCAGAATGCGCTTGTCCGGGCTGAGAATTTTCGCGGTTTCGCCCATGAAGCGAACGCCTGCGACCACCAGCGTTTGCGCGTCGTGATCGCGGCCGAAGCGCGCCATTTCCAGCGAATCGGCGACGCAACCGCCAGTTTCGTCGGCGAGTTCCTGCAATTCCGCGTCGACGTAGTAATGCGCGACGAGCACGGCCTTTTCGCGCTTAAGCAACGCTCGGATACGCGCCTTCAGCGCCAGCCGCTCTTCCGCCGACGGCATGTCGGGCACCTTCGCCCACGCCTGCCCGATTCCGCAGGTACCGCTCTGCGCCTGTGGCCGGTCGTATTCGACGGTCCTGATCGCCTGCTGATCCATGATCTCCTCTGCCTTCACTCTGCCGCTGCGGAATCTCAATCGCGTGTGGTTGACGTTTCCGCGGCCCAAAAAGCAAAACCCCGCCAACGCGGGGTTTTGTGACGTAGCGAAATTTTAATGGATTTCGCGATCAAGCATAACGGCGCAATCGAAGTGCGAATTCCTGGAGCGCCTTGATTCCGCTCTGTTCCGCACGATGGCACCAGTCCTGCAACTGAACCAGCAGTTGCTCGCGCGACGCATTCGAACGCTCCCACATTGACGCGAGTTCGTTGCGCATGTCGATGTAGGTCTTGAGCTTCTGGCTGTTCGCGAAAATCTGCGGCAGTTGACGCTTCTGCGGTTCATCCAGACCGGCTTCTTCCTTGTGGAACCAGCTACGCGCACCGCGCATGACCTGGTACTTCTCACGCGCGCCGACTTCCTTCAGATGCGCGAGCTCCTGACGGTATGCACGCTTGAGCGCTTTACCGTAGCGAGCCATGACTTCGTAGCGGTTCGCGAGCACGGCTTGCAGCGTGTCCTGATCGAGCACCAGCTTGCCGGTGGTAAGGCGCGGCGTGGGCGCGATCTTCTTGACCTTGGCCAGACGGAACGCGGACATGATGCGGATGTACATCCAGCCGATATCGAACTCATACCACTTGTTCGACAGCTTGGCCGACGTCGCATACGTGTGGTGATTGTTATGCAGTTCTTCACCACCGATGATGATGCCCCACGGGAAGATGTTGGTGCTCGCATCCGTGGAGTTGAAGTTGCGATAACCCCACCAATGCGCGAGACCGTTGACCACGCCGGCTGCCCAGAACGGAATCCAGATCATCTGCACGGCCCAGATGGTCAGGCCGACCACGCCGAACAGCGCGATGTTCAGCACCATCATCAGGCTCACGCCGAGGATCGGGTACTTCGTGTAGACGTTGCGTTCCATCCAGTCGTTCGGCGTGCCGTGGCTGAACTTGCGCATAGTTTCTTCGTTCTTGGCTTCCGAACGATAGAGTTCCGCGCCTTCGAGCAGCACCTTCCAGATGCCGCGCGTTTGCGGGCTGTGCGGATCTTCTTCGGTCTCGCACTTGGCGTGGTGCTTACGGTGAATCGCGGCCCATTGGCCGGTCAGCATGCCGGTGGTCATCCACAACCAGAACCGGAAAAAATGACTGACGACAGGATGCAACTCCAGCGCGCGGTGCGCCTGGCAGCGATGAAGGTACACCGTCACGCCGATGATCGTGATGTGCGTCGCGACCAGCGTGTACAGCACGAGTTGCCACCACGAAAAGCGAAGCAGGCCGTGGGCAAGGAAATCGAGCAAGGAATTCAACAAGGCAATTTACCTGTGGAACGAGAGACACGAGACACACGCAAAATACGCGTGTCAAGAAAGTGAAAGCATACAGCGGGATTGGACGATATTCTACTTGAAGCGTTCCAAGTGTTTGTAACAAATAGGGATTTTTTGTGCGGCATCAAGGGGGGAGCACGCGCCGGAGCGCGCCTGCCGACCGGCATGCGGCGCCGGACGCCCGTCAGAGGGCCTTGTCCGCCTGATTCGCTGCGGGAGCGGTCATTGTTACCGGACGCGGCATCGCGTCGCCGAGGTTGCCGACATTGCCGACGATCCGCACTTCGCGTTGCGCAAACGGAATCGAGATGTCGTGTTCGGCAAACAGACGCCAGATGTTGCGATTGACCGCCGAACGCACGCCCGACGTGCCGGTAGCCGCGTCTTCGATCCAGAAACCCAGTTCCAGATTGATGCCGTCCGCGCCGAAGCTGGCCAGATAAGGCGTGGGCGCCGGCTCCTGCAGCACGCGCGGCACGTCCTGCGCGGCCTCGGCGAGAAGCGCCATGGCCTGCTCGACGTTCGACGTGTACGCGACCTGCACCGCCAGCTTCGCGTAGCCGCGAGTCAGATACGAGGACTGGTTCTGCACCACGTCCGTAATCAGTTTTTCGTTCGGAATCAACGTTTCGATGCCGTCCAGACCGCGCACCACCGTATAGCGCGTGCGGATCTGCGTCACCTGGCCTTGCAGGCCGCTCACGTTGATCGTGTCGCCGATACGCAGCGAGCGGTCGATCAGGATGATGAAGCCCGACACATAATTGCTGGCGATCTTCTGCAAGCCGAACCCAAGCCCGACGCCCAGCGCGCCGCCGAACACGCCCAGCACGGTGATGTCGATCCCCACCAGCGACAGGCTCACCAGCACCGCCGCCAGCAGCAGCGCCGCGCGACCGACGCGCGCCACCACCACTTTCAGATTGGCGTCGAGGGTGGCCGAGCGGATCAGGCGCTCTTCGAACGCCGAGCCCAGCCACATCGCGACGACCATCGTCACGCACACCCACAACAGCCCGCTGGTGAGCGACAGCAGCGTCATGTGGGCATTGGCGACGCGGAAATGCACGCTGCCCATCCACGCGATCACGTCGTCCTGGATGCCCATGACCGTGAGCACCATGCCGATCCAGACCACCAGCGAAACGATCTTTTCGACGAGGAACAGCCACGGCTGCGTCTCGCCGTTCTGGCTGAAAACCCGTCGCGCGAAAAAAAACACGATGTAGATCAGGCCGATGCCGAAAAGCGGCACCAGCGCCAGATCGAGCAACGCGGTGTGCATGAACTGGCCGGTGACCGTGCGCGCAATCCAGACAAGCGCCGCGCCGATCAGCGGGAAGAACGCGCGGTTCAGGCTTTCCGCGCCGAAGCGCAGCGTCTGGTAACGCGTCTGACGGCGCAGATCGAGCCCCCGCCGCAGCACGCGCGCGAGCAGCCACGCGAGCACCAGCGTGCCGAGCAGCACGCCGACCTGCCAGAGCATCACGGGCTGCCCGAAGTCGTGCGCGAGGTCGCCGAACATATGGAAAAAGATGCGGTTTTGCATGATGTCGCTGAAATCGCCGGCGGGTTCGGGAATAGCCAGACTAACCTGCAACCCCGAACCCGCCGGCCGAAAGCCCGTTGCGCTTAGCTCTGGCGTTCCAGCACGGCTGCGAAGAAGCCGTCGGTAGCGTGGCGGTGCGGCCACAGCGACAGGTAATCGCCCATTTCGAGGTCGATACGCTGTTCGGCCAGCACGTCACGCGCGGGCACGAGGGCGAAATCCGGGTGGTCGGCAAGGAACTGCTGCACGACGGCTTCGTTTTCCGCTTCGAGGATCGAGCAGGTCGCGTAGACAAGCCGGCCGCCCTTCTTCACCAGACGCGACGCGCTCGCCAGAATCGACGCCTGTTTCGGCGCCAGTTCGGCCACCGAGTCCGGCGACTGGCGCCACTTCAGATCCGGATTGCGGCGCAGCGTGCCGAGGCCGCTGCACGGCGCATCCACCAGCACGCGGTCGATCTTGCCGGCAAGGCGCTTGATCTTCGCGTCGTGTTCGCTGTCGATCAGCACCGGATTCACGTTCGACAGACCGCTGCGCGCGAGGCGCGGCTTGAGCTTGGCGAGGCGCCGCTCGGAAATGTCGAACGCGTACAGACGCCCCGTGGAGCGCATTGCCGCGCCGAGCGCGAGCGTCTTGCCGCCTGCACCCGCGCAGAAGTCGACGATCATCTCGCCGCGCTTGGGTGCGACCAGCGAGCACAGCAACTGGCTGCCTTCGTCCTGCACTTCGACCCAGCCGTGCTGGAACGCGTCGAGTTTGGTGAGCGGCGGCTTGCCGACCACCCGCACGCCGAACGGCGCGAACGGCGTCGCGCCGGCTTCGATGCCGGCCTTCGACAGCGCGCCCAGCACGTCGTCGCGGCTCGCCTTGATCGGGTTCGCGCGCAGATCGAGCGGCGCCGGATAGTTCAGCGCGGCGGCCAGCTGCGCCAGCTCGGCGGCTTCGAAACGCTTCGTCAGCGCCTGATAGATCCAGTCGGGCAGGTTCAGGCGAATCCGCAGCGGCAGGCTTTCGGGGTCGATCTTCGACACGTGCTCGAGCCACGTCGATTCCGATTCCGACACGAACGGCTTGAGCGCCGTGCGGCCGGCTGTTTGCATCAGGCCCAGCAAGGCCATCCGGCGCGCCGGACTGCCCGCGCCGCTTTCGGCCAGATGCGCGAACTCCATCCGGCGGCGCAGCACCGCGAACACGGCTTCGGCGATCACACCGCGCTCGCCGTGCCCGAGCTTCGGGTGCGCGCGGAAGAAGCGGCTCGTGGTGGCGTCGGCCGGGCCGTTCAGTCTCAGGACTTCAGCCAGCAAAGTCTCGGTTTGTCCAATCAAAAAACCATGCAATCTCATGCGCCCTCTCCGGCGGTGTGACCGGCAAAGAGCCATTGCGGCTCCGGCGGCGTAAGCGTGACGCGCAGGCCGTCGAGAGCAAGGCGCCCTTCGACGAACCAGCGCACCGCGCGTGGATAAATAATGTGTTCGGTTGCCAGCACGCGTTCGGCGAGCATGGCGGCGGTATCGCCGGCTGCCACGGGAACCGCCGCCTGCGCGACGATCGGCCCGTGATCCAGTTGCGACGTGACAAAATGCACCGACGCGCCGTGCAGCCGCACACCGGCGTCGAGTGCCTGTTGATGGGTTTTCAGGCCCGGAAAGCTCGGCAGCAGCGACGGGTGCACGTTCAGCATGCGCCCGGCGTAATGGTCGACGAAGCCGGCCGTGAGCACCCGCATGAAGCCCGCGAGCACCACCAGGTCGGGCGCGAACGCATCGATTTCGCGTGCAAGCGCGGCGTCGAAGCTGTCGCGGTCGGGAAACTGGCGGTGGTCGACCACCGCCGTGGCGATACCGTGCGATGCCGCGAACGCAAGGCCCGCAGCATCAGGACGGTTGGCAATCACGGCGGCGATTTGCGCCGGCCAGGCCTCGTGCGAGCAGGCTCGCACGACGGCTTCCATGTTGCTTCCCCGTCCGGAAATCAGGATGACGAGTTTTTTCATCCGCGGATTTTATCATTCGGGGACCCCGAAACCGCGACGCGCCGCCGTCTCATGCGCCGAGCGTTTATAATCGTTTATTTTGCGGCACCCCGGCCGCCCTACCTCAAACCCGCTATCGTGAGAGTCTTCCGCGGTCTTCCCAATGCTGAGAGCCGCGCGCCCTGCGCGCTGACCATCGGCAATTTCGACGGTGTCCACCGCGGCCATCAGGCGTTGCTCGCCCACGTGCGCGCCGCCGCCGATGCCCGCGGCCTGCCCGTCTGCGTGATGACTTTCGAGCCGCACCCGCGCGAATTCTTCAATCCGGCCGGCGCGCCGCCGCGTATCGCGATGCTGCGCGACAAGCTGGAGGCGCTGCGCACCCACGGCGTCGACCGCGTGGTGGTCGAGCACTTCAATCACACTTTCGCCAGCCAGTCGCCCGATACGTTCGTCGAACGGATCATCGTCAACGGGCTGCATGCGCGCTGGGTGATGATCGGCGACGATTTCCGCTACGGCGCAAAGCGCGCCGGCGATTTCGGGTCGCTACAAGCCGCGGGTCAGCAATACGGGTTCGAAGTCGAACAGATGGCCACGGTCGCCGATCCGTCGGGCGCGCGCATTTCCAGCTCGGGCGTGCGCACGGCGCTGGTGGCAGGCGACCTCGATGCGGCGCGCGCCGCGCTCGGCCGCGACTACCTGATTAGCGGCCATGTCGTGCACGGCATGAAGCTCGGCCGCGACCTCGGTTTCCCCACGCTCAATCTGACGATCGCGCACAAGCGCCCGGCGCTCGCCGGTATTTTCGTCGTGCGCGTGCACGGCGTGGCGGACGAACCGCTGCCGGGTGTCGCGAGCCTCGGCCTGCGCCCCACGGTCGACGATTCCGGGCGCGTGCTGCTCGAAGTGCATCTGCTCGACTGGCATGGCGACGCGTATGGCAAACTCGTGCGCGTCGAATTCCTGAAGAAGCTGCGCGACGAGGAAAAGTACGTCGACCTCGACACGCTGACTGCCGCGATTTCGCGTGACGTCGCCAATGCCCGCGCGTGGTTCGCGGCCGTCGGCGCCGGCGCGCCGGGCAGCCGTTCCACCGGTTTCGCCACCTCGGCCACCGACCGAATTAGATAACCGCCGCGGTACGTGCCGGCGCTGTCCGCGCTGTCCGTGCCCTCGCTGCGCGCATCGAAGGGCGTCCGTGGATCACGCGACATGCCTGCCGGGCGCGCCCCACGCCCTCGCGCATCCCGCGCATACCGCAGTTCCGCTGCGCATAGAAAGAATTCACCGCGACCTCATCATGAGCAACAAGAAAGCCGATTCGAAACCGCAGTCACGCTACCCGGTCAACCTGCTCGACACGCCGTTCCCGATGCGCGGCGACTTGCCCAAGCGCGAGCCGCAATGGGTCAAGGAATGGCAGGAAGGCAAGATCTACGAGAAGATCCGCGCCGCCTCGAAAGGCCGCAAGAAGTTCATCCTGCACGACGGGCCGCCGTATGCGAACGGCGACATCCACCTCGGCCACGCGGTCAACAAGATCCTGAAGGACATGATCGTCAAGGCGCGCAATCTGGCGGGCTTCGACGCGGTCTACGTGCCGGGCTGGGACTGCCACGGCATGCCGATCGAGATCCAGATCGAAAAGCAGTTCGGTAAATCGCTGCCGGCCGCCGAAGTGATGCAGAAGGCGCGCGCCTATGCGAGCGAGCAGATCGAGAAGCAGAAGGTCGGCTTCCGGCGTCTGGGCGTGCTCGGCGACTGGGACAATCCGTACAAGACCATGAACTTCACGAACGAAGCCGGTGAAATCCGCGCGCTCGCGAAGATCATGGAAAAGGGCTACGTGTTCCGCGGCCTGAAGCCGGTCAACTGGTGTTTCGACTGTGGCTCGGCGCTGGCCGAGGCGGAAGTCGAGTACAAGGACAAGACCGATCCGACCATCGACGTGCTGTTCAGCTTCGCCGAACCGGAAAAGACCGCGCACGCGTTCGGCCTCGCCGCGCTGCCGCGCGAGGAAGGCGGCATCGTGATCTGGACCACCACGCCGTGGACCATCCCCGCGAACCAGGCGCTGAACCTGCATCCGGAAATCGTCTACGCGCTGGTCGATACGCCGCGCGGGCTGCTGATCCTCGCTGAAGAACGCATCGAAGCATGCCTGAAGCAATACGACCTGGAAGGCACGATCGTCGCGACCACGCCGGGCGCGAAGCTCGTCGATCTGCGCTTCAATCACCCGCTCGCGGCCGCGCATCCAGCCTACAAGCGCACGGCGCCGGTTTATCTCGGCGACTATGTGACGACCGAAACGGGTACGGGTGTGGTGCACTCGTCGCCGGCATACGGCGTGGAAGACTTCGTGTCGTGCAAGGCGCACGGCATGTCCGACTCGGACATCATCAATCCGGTAATGGGCGACGGCCGCTATATCGAATCGCTCGCGCTGTTCGGCGGGCTGTCGATCTGGGCCGCGAATCCGCAGATCGTCGAGGCGCTGCAGAACGCCGGCTCGCTGATGCGCACGGAAAAGTACACGCACAGCTACATGCACTGCTGGCGCCACAAGACGCCGATCATCTACCGCGCGACCTCGCAATGGTTCGCCGGCATGGACGTGAAGCCGAACGACACCGACAGGACGCTGCGCGAAACCGCGCTCGAAGGCATCGAAAATACCGCGTTCTATCCGGCGTGGGGCAAGCAGCGCCTGTTCAGCATGATCGCGAATCGCCCGGACTGGACGCTGTCGCGTCAACGTCAATGGGGCGTGCCGATGGCGTTCTTCGTGCACAAGGAAACCGGCGAGCTGCATCCGCGCACGCTCGAACTGCTCGAAGAAGTCGCGCAACGCGTCGAGAAGGCCGGCATCGAGGCATGGCAATCGCTCGACCCGCGTGAACTGCTCGGCGACGACGCGAACCTGTACGAAAAGAACCGCGACACGCTCGACGTGTGGTTCGATTCGGGCACCACGCATTGGCACGTGCTGCGCGGCTCGCACAAAGACTCGCTGCAATTCCCCGCCGACCTGTATCTGGAAGGCTCGGACCAGCATCGCGGCTGGTTCCACTCGTCGCTGCTGACCGCGTCGATGCTCGACGGCCGGCCGCCGTACAACGCGCTGCTTACGCACGGCTTCACCGTCGACGGCGAAGGCCGCAAGATGAGCAAGTCGCTCGGCAACGGGATCGACCCGCACGATGTGGCGAACCGCCTCGGCGCGGAAATCATCCGCCTGTGGATCGCGTCGACCGATTACTCAGGCGAACTCGCGATTTCGGAAGAAATCCTGAAACGCGTGACGGAAGGCTATCGCCGCATTCGCAACACGCTGCGCTTCCTGCTCGCGAACCTGTCGGACTTCGATTTCGCGCAACACGCGCGGCCGGTCGAAGACTGGCTGGAGATCGATCGTTACGCGGTAGCGCTGTCGGCGAATCTGCAGAACGACATCCTCGCGCACTACGAGAAGTACGAGTTCCACCCGGTCGTCGCGAAGTTGCAGACGTACTGCTCGGAAGACCTCGGCGGCTTCTATCTGGACGTGCTGAAAGACCGCCTGTACACCACGGCGGCGGATTCCGTTGCGCGCCGCTCGGCGCAAACCGCGCTGTATCACATCGCGCACGGGCTGCTGCGGCAGATGGCGCCGTTCCTGTCGTTCACCGCCGAAGAAGCGTGGAAAATCTTCTCGCCGAACAGCGAAACGATCTTCACGGAAACCTATCACGCGTTCCCGCCCGTGCCGGATGCCGGCGCGCTGCTGGACAAATGGACACTCCTGCGCGCTGCGCGTAGCGACGTGACCAAGGCGCTGGAAGAAGCACGCGTCGCGAACCTGATCGGTTCGTCGTTGCAGGCGGAAGTGGAAATCCGCGCGAGTGGCGCGCGTTACGACGCGCTCATCAGCCTCGCCGACGACCTGAAATTCGTGCTGATCACGTCGGCCGCGAATGTCGTCAAGGTGGACAGCGAAGCGGAAGAACGCGTCGACGTGGTCGCGTCGAAGTATCTGAAGTGCGAACGCTGCTGGCACTACCGCGCGGACGTCGGCGCGAACGCCGAACACCCCACGCTGTGCGGCCGCTGCTTCAGCAACCTGTTCGGCAACGGTGAAACGAGGAGCGCGGCATAATGGCAAGAACCATGTCGAAAACGTCTACCGGTAGCGGTTCGCTGGCGCCGTGGCTCGGCGTCGCGCTGATCGTGATCCTGTTCGATCAGTTGACGAAAATCGCGGTCCAGAAGGTGTTCGCATATGGCGTCGCACACGAGGTCACGTCGTTTTTCAATCTGATCCTCGTGTACAACCGCGGCGCAGCGTTCAGCTTTCTCGCGATGGCGGGCGGCTGGCAGCGCTGGGCGTTCACCGCGCTCGGCGTGATCGCGGCGCTCGTGATCTGCTATCTGCTCAAGCGGCACGGCGGACAAAAGATGTTCTGCACGGCGCTCGCGCTGATTCTCGGCGGCGCGCTCGGCAACGTGATCGACCGGCTGGCGTACGGCCACGTGATCGACTTTCTCGACTTCCACGTGCGCGCGTGGCACTGGCCGGCGTTCAACCTCGCCGACAGCGCGATTACCATCGGCGCGATTCTGCTGGTGGTCGACGAATTGCGGCGCGTGCGCGGCTCGCGCTAACCTGCCCACGCTGCAGGATCCGTTGAAAGCCGTTAGTCGCGTCGTGTATGGCTTCATGTGTGGCTTCACGTGTGACTAACGGCCACTACGCTTTGTCGGAGGCACTCGTTGGCAACCGCTGAACTCGCAGGAAAACACCTCGTCCTCGGCATGACGGGCGGGATTGCCTGCTACAAGATCGCCGAACTCACGCGCTTGCTGACCAAAGCAGGCGCGACCGTGCAGGTCGTGATGACCGAAGCGGCTACCCAGTTCATCACGCCCATCACCATGCAGGCGCTGTCGGGCCGTCCGGTCTACACCAGCCAGTGGGACGGCCGCGTGCCGAACAACATGGCGCATATCGATCTGTCGCGCGAAGCCGATGCGATCGTGATCGCGCCCGCCTCCACCGATTTCCTCGCGAAACTCGCGCACGGCATGGCCGACGATCTGCTCGCCACGCTGTGTGTCGCGCGCGATTGCCCGCTGCTCGTCGTGCCGGCGATGAACCGGCAGATGTGGCAGAACCCGGCCACGCAGCGCAACGTCGCGCAACTGCGCGCGGACGGGGTCGACGTGCTCGGCCCCGATTCCGGCCCGCAAGCGTGCGGTGAAGTCGGCGACGGGCGCATGCTCGAAGCGGCGGCCACTTTCGAGGCGATCGCTTCGTTCTTCTCGCCGAAAATCCTCGCGGGCAAACGCGTGCTGCTGACCGCCGGTCCGACCTTCGAACCGCTCGATCCGGTGCGCGGCATCACCAATCGCTCGAGCGGCAAGATGGGCTTCGCGCTCGCGCGCGCGGCGCAACAGGCCGGCGCGGACGTGCATCTGGTGGCCGGTCCGGTGTCGCTGCAAACGCCTTGGGGCGTGTTCCGCGAAGACGTGCAGACCGCGCAGCAAATGCACGACGCGGTGATGCGTTCGGTTGCCGATGCCGACATCTTCATCGGCGTGGCGGCCGTGGCCGACTGGCGCGTCGATCACGCGAGCGAGCACAAGATCAAGAAGACCGCGGACCGTGCGATGCCCACGTTCACCTTCGTCGAAAATCCGGACATTCTGGCTTCGGTCGCGAAGCTGCCGCATCCGCCGTTCGCGGTCGGTTTCGCGGCCGAAAGCGGCGACCTCGACGTGCACGGCGAAGAAAAGCGCGCGCGCAAGAACGTGCCGTTGCTGATCGGCAATCTCGGTCCGCTGACCTTCGGTCTGGACGACAACGAAGTCGTCCTGTTCGAAGCCGCCGGCACGACTAGGCTGCCACGCGCCGACAAGCAGACGCTCGCGCGCGCGTTGATCGTGGAAATCGCAAAGCGTCTGCCCGACACGAGCCTGATTCGCTGAGTAGGGTTTCACGCGCCGTACATCGCGGCTCGCTCAAGCGCCTCGGCATTCGCGCGTTTTCTGGAGCAGTACTGACATGACGCTACTTTCCGTGCTCGATCAAACGCCCGTGATCGACGGGCACACGGTGGCCGACGCAATCGCCGCCACGGTGGAACTGGCGCAACTCGCCGACAACCTCGGTTACACCCGCTACTGGTGCGCGGAGCATCACGGCCTGCGCGGCGTGTCGAACCCCTGTCCCGAAGTGATGCTGGCGCGTCTCGGCAGCGTCACGCAACGCATCCGGCTCGGTTCCGGCGGCGTGATGCTGCCGTACTACAGCCCGTTCAAGGTTGCAGAGCAATTCATGATGCTCGAGGCGCTGTTTCCGAATCGCATCGATCTCGGCGTGGGACGCGCGCCGGGCGGCGATATGCACACCGCGCAGGCGGTCGCGGCCGGCGCCTACAATCGCGGCGACATTTTTCCGCAGCAGGTCGCCGACCTGGTCGGCCTGATGCACGGCACGCTGCCCGACGATCACCTCGCGCACGGCGTGTTGCTGCAACCGCAAGTCGCAACGCGGCCGCAATTGTGGATGCTCGGTTCGAGCGAATTCGGCGGCTTGCTGGCCGCGCAACTCGGCATTCGCTTCGCGTTCGCGCATTTCATCAATGCACATTTCGGACATCAGGTGGCGCTCGCCTACCGTGAGCGTTTCAAAGCCGGCAACGAAGCGCAGCAGCCTTATCTGGCCGCTGCCGTCTTCGTGATCTGCGCGGATACCGAGCAGGAAGCCGCCGATCTGGCCAAAGCCGTGGACCTGCGTCGCGTGCAAATGGCGTACGGTCTGAACGAACCGATTCCTACCGTCGCGCAGGGTGTCGCGCAGGAATACAACGACCGCGAGCGGCTGGTAATCGATCGCGAGCGGCCGCGCAGTATCGTCGGTACGCCGGAAGTCGTGACCGAGCGGCTGCATGCGTTGCAGGAGCAGTTCCAGGCCGACGAACTGATCGTGCTCACCGTGGCAGGCAGCTATCGCGCCCGGCTGCGTTCCTATGAACTCCTTGCCGATGCGTTCGAACTCGGACGCCAGGCTTCTAACACTTAATTCAACCTTCGAACCTGCATGAAACTCGACCTGAAGATTCTCGATGCGCGGATGCGCGACCAACTCCCGGCCTACGCAACCACCGGTAGCGCGGGCCTCGACCTGCGCGCGTGCCTCGACGAACCGTTGACGCTGAAACCCGGCGAAACCGCGCTGGTGCCGACGGGCCTCGCGATTCACGTCGGCGATCCGGGCTACGCGGCGTTGGTCCTGCCGCGCTCGGGCCTGGGCCACAAGCATGGGATCGTGCTGGGCAATCTGGTGGGTCTGATCGATTCGGATTATCAAGGGCAACTGATGATCTCGACCTGGAACCGCGGCGAGACCACGTTTGTGCTGAATCCGATGGAGCGCCTCGCGCAACTGGTGATCGTGCCGGTGGTGCAAGCCGAGTTCAACATCGTCGACGATTTCGAATTGAGCGAACGCGGCGAAGGTGGTTTTGGCAGCACGGGCAAGCACTGACACATACCGCAGCGTTTAACCAACAGCGCGGCGCATCAAAGAAAAACGGCGTGGGGTTTTAAAACCCACGCCGTTTTTTAGTCTATACGACCGACTAAAGCATCACTCGACTTCGACCGCTTCCGGATTCGGATTGCGCGGCGCCGGATGTTCGTCGAAGGTCAACTGCACCTTGTCTTCGGCATCCACGTCGACCGACACGCGGCCGCCGTTCATCAGCTTACCGAACAGCAACTCGTCCGCCAGTGCACGACGGATCGTGTCCTGGATCAAACGCTGCATCGGCCGCGCGCCCATCAACGGATCGAAACCGTGCTTGGCGAGATGCTTGCGCAGCGCGTCGGTGAAGAGCGCATCGACCTTCTTCTCGTGCAACTGATCTTCCAGCTGCATCAGGAACTTGTCGACCACGCGCATGATGATTTCCTCATCGAGCGAGCGGAAGCTGATCGTTGCGTCCAGACGGTTACGGAACTCCGGCGTGAACATGCGCTTGATGTCGACCATTTCGTCGCCGGTTTCCCGACGATTCGTGAAGCCGATCACCGACTTGCCCATTGCCTCGGCGCCCGCATTCGTCGTCATGATGATGATGACGTTGCGGAAATCCGCCTTGCGGCCGTTGTTGTCCGTCAGCGTGCCGTGATCCATCACCTGCAACAGCACGTTGTAGATGTCCGGATGCGCCTTCTCGATTTCGTCGAGCAGCAGCACGCAATGCGGCTTCTTCGTGACGGCTTCGGTCAGCAGACCGCCCTGGTCGAAACCGACATAGCCCGGCGGCGCGCCGATCAACCGGCTGACCGCATGACGCTCCATGTATTCCGACATGTCGAAGCGGATCAACTCGATGCCCAGCGTGAACGCCAGTTGCTTCGCCACTTCCGTCTTGCCGACGCCCGTGGGGCCGGAGAACAGGAACGCGCCGATCGGCTTGTCCAGCTTGCCAAGGCCCGCACGCGCCATCTTGATCGCCGCCGACAGCGCGTCGATCGCCGGATCTTGCCCGAACACCACGCTCTTCAGATCGCGATCCAGCGTTTGCAGTTTGCTGCGATCGTCCTGCGACACGCTTTGCGGCGGAACGCGGGCGATCTTCGAGATGATTTCCTCGATCTCGTTCTTGCCGATCGTCTTCTTCTGCTTCGACTTCGGCAGGATGCGTTGCGCTGCGCCCGCTTCGTCGATCACGTCGATCGCCTTGTCCGGCAGATGACGATCGGTGATGAAGCGTGCTGACAACTCAGCCGCCGCCGACAGTGCACCCGACGAATACTTCACGCCGTGATGCTCTTCGAAACGCGACTTCAGCCCGCGCAGAATCGCCACCGTTTGCTCGACGGTCGGCTCGGTCACGTCGACCTTCTGGAAACGGCGCGACAGAGCCGCGTCTTTTTCGAAGATGCCGCGATATTCGGTGAACGTGGTCGCGCCGATGCACTTGAGGGTGCCCGACGAGAGCGCCGGCTTCAGCAGGTTCGACGCGTCCAGCGTGCCACCCGACGCAGCGCCCGCGCCGATCAGCGTATGAATTTCGTCGATGAACAGGATGGCGTGCGGACGTTCCTTCAATTCCTTGAGAACCGTCTTCAGGCGCTGTTCGAAATCGCCGCGATACTTGGTGCCGGCGAGCAACGCGCCCATATCGAGCGAATACACCTGTGCATCCGCGAGAATATCCGGCACTTCGCCGCGCGTAATTCGCCATGCAAGGCCTTCGGCGATCGCAGTCTTGCCGACGCCCGCCTCGCCGACCAGCAGCGGATTGTTCTTGCGACGACGGCACAGCACCTGGACCACGCGCTCGACTTCCGACTCGCGCCCGATCAGCGGATCGATGCGGCCGTCTTTCGCCATCTGGTTCAGGTTCTGCGTGAACTGGGCGAGCGGCGTTTCCTTCTGCGCGGCGGCTTCGTCGGACTCGGCATTCGCGTCGCTCGCTTTCGCGGCGTCCGTGCTGCTCGTCTTCGCGATGCCGTGCGAGATGAAGTTGACCACGTCCAGACGCGTCACGCCCTGCTGTTGCAGGTAGTACACCGCGTGCGAATCCTTCTCGCCGAAGATCGCCACCAGCACGTTCGCGCCGGTTACTTCCTTCTTGCCATTCGAGGTGGACTGAACATGCATGATGGCACGCTGGATCACGCGCTGGAAACCGAGCGTGGGCTGCGTGTCCACGTCGTCCGTGCCTGGCACGGTCGGCGTGTTGTCATGAATGAAGTTGCGCAGGTTCTGGCGCAGATCCTCGATATTGGCCGCGCATGCACGCAACACTTCCGCGGCCGTTGGGTTATCCAACAGCGCCAGCAAAAGATGTTCGACCGTTATGAACTCGTGCCGCGCCTGGCGCGCTTCCATGAACGCCATGTGCAGGCTGACTTCCAGTTCCTGGGCAATCATGCTTCCTCCATCACACACTGCAGCGGATGCCCGGCCTGCCGTGCGTGGGTAACGACTTGCTCGACTTTGGTCGACGCGATGTCCCGCGTATAGACCCCACAAACTCCCCTGCCCTCGCGATGCACCTTCAACATTACCTGTGTTGCGGTTTCACGATCTTTGTTGAAATATTCCTGCACGATCATCACGACGAATTCCATCGGCGTGAAGTCGTCATTCAGCAGCACTACCTTGTACATGGACGGCGGCTTGAGCTTTTTCTCCTGCCGCTCCAGTACGGTGCCGTCCTGCTTGTCCGGGATAATCGCCATACACCCATTCTAAACATCTAGGACAGGCCCGCAATCCTGTCAAAACCCGGCCGATCGGCCAGTGAGCCCGTTCGCTTCCACATCATGGGAAATACCCCGATGCGTTGCGTCATTCGACGAGCCGATTGCGGAGCCGGCCCCCTATCCTGTGATGCAGCGCGGCCTTGCTGCGCCGCAGTCGGATCGAGTATCGCACAACCTGTCCGGACTGGCTGAGCGGCGCTCGCCCGGTTTGTCGAACGATGAGCGCCCCGTACGACAGCATGTGAGTCGATTATGCGACTTTTCAAGATAGCCCGCTTGCGCAAGCGCACATAACAGACGAAAGCGGTAAAAACCCTGGAAAGCCTTTGTTTGCGGGACGACAACGGCATCTCAAAATTTTCTTGACACTCGAATTAAGAGCCCCAACAATCAGGCTGGCACTTTTTTCACTGCACGATAAATCGAAAAAATGCCGATGGTGAGCTTGTGAGGAGGGAGCGGCTGCTCGCGCGGTCGTCGAGCTTTTCGAGGGCTCGTGGTAGTGACATGAGTTACAGGGGAAGTTGGAATGGCAACTGGTACGGTCAAATGGTTCAATGACGCAAAAGGTTTCGGATTCATCACGCCTGACGAAGGCGGCGAGGATCTGTTTGCACACTTCTCGGCCATCCAGATGAATGGGTTCAAGACCCTCAAGGAAGGCCAGAAGGTAACCTTCGAGGTCGTGCAAGGCCCGAAAGGCAAGCAGGCATCGAACATCCAGGCACCTGCCTGATACTGTTCGTTACCCGATCCTTTGAGACCCGGCTCCGTGCCGGGTTTCTTTTTTCCAGGTCCGGTTTTCCAGTTTTCCGCTACGGCGGCGTCGAGCAGTGTTTGACGCATGACGTAAAAAACCCCGGCAGCCTCGCGGCGCCGGGGTTTTTCAATTCATATCGAAATAATCGCCGGGCAAATTGCCACAGCTGAATCGTTATTTACATATTTTCGATCAACACCTGCCCAAAGCCCGAGCACGACACCTGCGTCGCGCCTTCCATCAAACGCGCGAAGTCGTAGGTGACCCGCTTCTGCAGAATCGACGTTTCCATCGACTTGATGATCAGGTCCGCCGCTTCGGTCCAGCCCAGATGGCGCAGCATCATTTCCGCCGACAGAATCTCCGAGCCCGGATTCACGTAGTCCTTGCCCGCGTATTTCGGCGCGGTGCCGTGCGTGGCTTCGAACATCGCGACCGAATCCGACATGTTCGCACCCGGCGCGATACCGATCCCGCCGACTTGCGCGGCGAGCGCGTCCGAAACGTAGTCGCCGTTCAGGTTCAGCGTCGCGATCACGTCGTATTCGGCCGGGCGCAACAGGATCTGCTGCAGGAACGCGTCGGCAATCACGTCCTTCACGACGATGTCGCCACCCGTTTTCGGATTCTTGACCTTCATCCACGGGCCACCGTCGATCAGTTCCGCGGCGAATTCCTTCTGCGCGAGTCCATAGCCGTAGTCACGGAATGCGCCTTCCGTGAACTTCATGATGTTGCCTTTGTGAACCAGCGTGACCGAGCGGCGCTCGTTGTCGATCGCGTACTGGATCGCCTTGCGCACGAGGCGCTCGGTGCCTTCACGCGACACCGGCTTGATACCGATCCCCGACGTATTCGGAAAACGGATTTTCTTCACGCCCATTTCTTCCTGCAGGAACTTGATGACCTTCTTCGCCTGCTCGGATTCGGCCGGCCATTCGATCCCGGCATAGATGTCCTCCGAATTCTCGCGGAAGATCACCATGTTGGTTTTCTCCGGCTCGCGCACCGGCGAAGGCACACCCTTGAAATACTGCACCGGCCGCAGGCACACATACAGATCGAGCTCCTGGCGCAGCGCCACGTTCAGCGAACGGATGCCGCCGCCCACCGGCGTGGTGAGCGGACCTTTGATCGAGACGACGTATTCCTTCAATACCTGTAGCGTTTCTTCCGGCAGCCAGACGTCCGGGCCGTACACCTTGGTCGACTTCTCGCCCGCGTAGATTTCCATCCAGTGGATCTTCTTCTTGCCGCCGTACGCTTTCTCGACCGCCGCATCCACCACTTTCAACATCACCGGCGTGATGTCGACGCCCGTGCCGTCGCCTTCGATATAAGGAATGATCGGCTGGTCGGACACGTTGAGCGAAAAATCTGAGTTGACGGTGATCTTGTCACCGCCGGTCGGAACCTTGATGTGCTGATACGGCATGGTCGGACTCCAGAGAAGGCTATGCTGAATGCTTATGGGGAGACTGCGGAAACTGTGGCGCTCCTCGCTGCGCAATGCCGGACGCCTGCGAGCGGCCTGGTCGCTTATTCTAGCCCACGCCGACGCGGCCACGCGGGCCCGGCGGCTCGGGGTTTTCCAACATTGCGCAATATCAAACCAGTAGGGTGCGACTCTTATATCTTATATAAGACAAACTACGTACCGGGCCGCTTTATGCATTATCATCGCGCCACTTTATTGCTCCCCGCTGCGGTTGTGCGTCGCGCGACCTTCACCGATTTCCATCATGCGCCTCCTCGCCTTGAACAAACCGTTCGGCACCATCTGCCAGTTTTCGCCGCACGAGACGCGCGCGTCGCTGGCCGATTGGGTCAAGGTGCCGGGCGTGTATCCGGCCGGCCGGCTCGATTCGGATAGCGAAGGCCTGCTGCTGCTCACCGACGACGGCGCCTTGCAGGCTCGCATCGCCGAGCCGCGTCACAAACTTGTCAAACGCTATTGGGCGCAAGTGGAAGGCGCAGTCGATCAGGCCACGTTGAAGAAGCTCGCGCGCGGCGTCGATCTCGGCGACTATGTGACGCGCCCCTGCCGCGCCGACTACGTCGAACCCGGCGATGCGTTGTGGGCCCGCACACCGCCGATCCGCTATCGCGCCGCGATACCCACCACGTGGATCGAGCTGTCGATCACCGAAGGCAAGAATCGTCAGGTGCGTCGCATGACCGCGGCGGTGGGTTTCCCGACGCTGCGTCTCGTGCGTGTCGGCGTCGGCGCGCTCGATATTTTTTCGCTCGGATTGCAGCCGGGAGAGAGTATCGACCTGCAATCGAATGCGCCGTGGGACGGGCTCGTCTAATGCGTTCACGGCCGTGCAACGTATCGCGATAAAAACGCTAAGCCGTTGTATCGGCGAATAAATCGGCACGTGAAACGTGACCCCGCCTTGCGTGAAACATCGACGATCGCGCGAGCCTCACGATCCACGATTTGCGTTATCGCATCGACGCATAAATTTTCCAGAAAATTTACGTCAACCGCTCTGCAAGCTGACGCGTTATTCGACGCAGATGCCGCCCGAAGCTATCCGGCATTCAGCCTTAAGGGCCTTTGCACAAGCCGTTCTCGCGGCAAGTACGGGGAGTCTGAGCGCTCGCGCAGACGCGTCGAAAAATTTGTCGATGCGGCTGTCAACCGAAAGGTGGATGGCACGTTTACCGACATGACTCTACATATAACCGGGTCATTTGGTTAATCAACTAAAGCTGAGGATTCACAAAATGAACAAACTGATCGCCGCTCTGGTCGCTGGCCTCTTCGCAACGGCAGCATTCGCACAAGCTTCGGCACCGGTGGCAGCTTCGGCAGCTCCGGCAGCAGCTGCTTCGTCGGCAAAGAAGACCACGAAGAAGGCTCACAAGAAGTCGCACAAGAAGGCAGCAGCAGCAGCTGCAGCTTCGGGCGCTTCGGAGTAAGTTTGTTGTAAAAACGCAGTCAAGAACTAGCTTCATTGCCGTTCTTACGGCGTTGAAAGGCAGATCACCGAAAGGCGATCTGCCTTTTTGTTTTTGACGCGCTCGCGTAACATTCGCGGGTTAATTTCCCAGCAAGGAGTCATGCCGTGCGATTTTCCATGCGCTCGTTGATTGCGCGTTTCGCTGTTGCCGTTGCACTGCCGCTCGCCGCCGTTTCGTTCGTTGTCACGACCACCGCGCCGGTTCATGCGCAGCAGATGCCTGCTGGCGCCAAACAGCCCAGCGAATTTCCGCGCGCGAAGCTGACCGCGGGCATGTTCGTGATCGACGCGGCCGTCGCCGCCAACGACGCGGATCGTGAACAAGGTTTGATGTACCGCACGAATCTCGCGCCGAACGAAGGCATGCTGTTCGTCTTCAACGAAACCGCAGTGCATTGCTTCTGGATGAAGAACACGTTGATCCCGCTGTCGATCGCATTCATGCGCGCGGACGGCACGGTCACCGACATCGACGAGATGCAGGCCGAGACCACCAATAATCACTGCCCGAAGAACAACGGCGTGTATGCGTTGGAAATGAGCAAGGGCTGGTTCACGTCGAAAGGCATCAAACCGGGGATGAAGATTCAGGGCCTGCCGGCCGCGCAGTAAGTGGTGCGGTAGTCACGCAGGTCGAACCGGCATCGCGATACCGCCGCTTCAGCAAAAAGCCGGCGCCTTCCACGAGGCGCCGGCTTTTTTTAACGGCCGCGCGTCCTCATATGCAAAGCCACGCGCGCGGCCGTCGATGCTCGCAGCCCACCCCAGCCTGCGCTGCACGCCGGTGCGGCGAGATTCCTGCAAAAGACGGGCCGACGCGCTATCCTAGTAGTCTTGACAAAGTAGCATCAAGGCTCCCCGGGCAGCACAGACTGCTTGCCCGGCAAGCGTTTCAGGCGCGCCATTCCAAGGAGGTTCACGTGCCCCGCAAGACTCCCATCGAGCGCTACCGGAATATCGGCATCAGCGCTCACATCGACGCTGGCAAAACCACCACCACTGAACGCATCCTGTTCTACACAGGCGTGACCCACAAGATCGGCGAGGTTCACGACGGCGCGGCGACGATGGACTGGATGGAACAGGAGCAGGAACGCGGCATTACCATCACGTCGGCGGCTACCACCGCCTTCTGGAAAGGCATGGCCGGCAACTATCCCGAACACCGGATCAACATCATCGACACCCCGGGTCACGTCGACTTCACGATCGAAGTGGAGCGCTCGATGCGCGTGCTCGACGGCGCGTGCATGGTGTACGACTCGGTCGGCGGCGTGCAGCCGCAGTCTGAAACCGTGTGGCGTCAGGCGAACAAGTACAAGGTGCCGCGCATTGCGTTCGTCAACAAGATGGACCGTGTCGGCGCGGACTTCTTCCGTGTGCAGCGGCAGATCGGCGATCGCCTGAAAGGCAACGCGGTGCCGATCCAGATTCCGATCGGCGCGGAAGAGCATTTCCAGGGTGTGGTCGATCTGGTGAAGATGAAGGCGATCTACTGGGAGGAAGAGAACCAGGGCATCAAGTTCGAATACCGCGACATCCCGGCCGAACTCGCAGCCACCGCGAAGGAATGGCACGACAAGATGGTCGAGGCCGCCGCTGAAGCGAGCGAGGAACTGCTCGACAAATACCTCGGCGGCGAGACGCTGACCGAAGAGGAAATCAAGCAGGCGATTCGCACGCGCACCATCGCCAATGAAATCGTGCCGATGCTGTGCGGCAGCGCGTTCAAGAACAAGGGCGTGCAGGCGATGCTCGACGCGGTGATCGACTATCTGCCGTCGCCGGTCGACGTGCCCGCGATCACCGGTCACGACGAGTACGACAAGGAAATCGAGCGTCATCCGAGCGACACCGATCCGTTCTCCGCGCTCGCGTTCAAGATCATGACCGACCCGTTCGTCGGCCAGTTGATCTTCTTCCGTGTGTATTCGGGCGTGGTGAATTCGGGCGACACCGTGTACAACGCGGTCAAGGAAAAGAAGGAACGCCTCGGCCGGATCCTGCAGATGCATGCGAACGAGCGCAAGGAAATCAAAGAGGTGTACGCGGGCGACATCGCCGCGGCGGTCGGCCTGAAGGAAGCGACAACCGGCGACACGCTCTGCGATCCGAACCACGTGATCATCCTCGAACGGATGATCTTCCCGGAGCCGGTGATCTCGCAGGCGGTCGAGCCGAAGACCAAGGTCGACCAGGAAAAGATGGGCATCGCGCTCAATCGCCTCGCGCAGGAAGACCCGTCGTTCCGCGTGCAGACCGATGAAGAATCCGGCCAGACGATCATCTCCGGGATGGGCGAGTTGCACCTGGAAATTCTGGTCGACCGGATGAAGCGCGAGTTCGGCGTCGAAGCGACAGTCGGCAAGCCGCAGGTCGCGTATCGCGAAACGGTGCGCAACAAGGTCGAGGACGTCGAAGGCAAGTTCGTCAAGCAGTCGGGCGGCCGCGGTCAGTACGGTCACGCGGTGATTTCGCTGGAACCGTCGGAACAAGGCAAGGGCTACGAATTCGTCGACGCGATCAAGGGCGGCGTGATTCCGCGCGAATACATTCCGGCCGTCGACAAGGGCATTCAGGAAACGCTGAAGGCCGGTGTGCTCGCGGGCTATCCGGTGGTCGACGTGAAGGTGACGCTGACCTTCGGTTCGTACCACGACGTCGACTCGAACGAAAACGCGTTCCGCATGGCCGGCTCGATGGCCTTCAAGGACGCGATGCGCAAGGCGAAGCCCGTATTGCTCGAGCCGATGATGGCGGTCGAAGTGGAAACGCCGGAAGACTTCATGGGCAACGTGATGGGCGATCTGTCGAGCCGTCGCGGCATGGTGCAAGGGATGGAAGACATCGCCGGCGGCGGCGGCAAGCTGGTGCGCGCCGAAGTGCCGCTCGCGGAGATGTTCGGCTATTCGACGTCGCTGCGCTCGGCCACCCAGGGCCGCGCCACGTACACGATGGAGTTCAAGCACTACGCTGAAACGCCGAACAACGTGGCCGAAGCGGTGATCAACGCGAAGCAGAAGTAAGCGCCGAGCGGTCACACCTCGCAGGTGTAGCAACTCTGAATCGAAGCATCGAAGCCCGTCCGTTGTGGACGGGCTTTTTTTCGTCCGCGCCGCCGCTGCAACTGACGTACACGCGCTTTATGAACGTGCAAGAATGGCGGAACCCGTGCCAAAACCCGCGCCGTTGCCCGACGCCAGCGAGGAGACATCATGAGCCAGGATCACGAACATCCGCACTACCACCACGAACAGCCCGCAACGACGATCGACTGGCGCGAGCACGGCGTCAAGGTCATCAAAGGCGATCAACTCGACAGCAACACCGCGCAGACGCCCGGCATGAATCGCGCGGCAGCGATCAACGCGGCGCGCGTCGGCGCGCAAAAGCTGTGGGCCGGCATCGTGACGATCCATCCGAACGCGAAGACCGGCGCGCATCATCATGGCGCGCTCGAAAGCGTGATCTATGTCGTACGCGGCCACGCGCGGATGCGTTGGGGCGAGCATCTGGAATTCACCGCCGAGGCCGGTCCTGGCGACTTCATCTTCGTGCCGCCGTATGTGCCGCATCAGGAAATCAACGCGAGCACCGACGATCCGCTCGAATGCGTGCTGGTGCGCAGCGACAACGAAGCGGTGGTGGTGAATCTGAACATCGACGCGGTCGAACAACCGGAAACGGTTTTCTGGGTCGATCCGATTCACAAGCATCCGCACGAGCACTGAAGCTTTGCGCGGTAAATCCAACTGGATTCCGGCATAGCATCGGTAAGGATGTCATCGCAGCGGCGCGGCTTGTGCGGCGACGCCGGCGCGATGCATCGCGGCTTCAGCGAGCGTTGTCGTGACGACACACGCCGGCCCTTTTATCCGCCAAACGTGAACCCGGCAGCGCGGCAGGCGCTCCCGATCCGCGAGCAATCGCTTACACTGAGGCCGCAATTCGTTGCTGCGCGTTGGGCGGTCCGTTTTCCTCAACGCGCTCCCAGTCGACGAAACTTTAACGTGGCCTCGGCCCTGTCGCGCGAATCCGGCGCGGCCCTTCAGAACCCGCCAACAGAACGGACTGGACACTCCACCGATGAAGACTCCTGCGGACCGATTCCCCGAACTCGAAGCATCCCGCCGCACCGCCGACGCCTACGGCAATCACGCCATCGACGAATTCTTTGCCGGCCGTATCTCGCGCCGCGAACTGCTGCGCTATGCGGGCATGATCGGTTTGTCGCTGGTGGGCGGCGGCGTGCTGAATGCGCCGCACGCGCGTGCGCAGGGCGCGCCCGGGGCCGGCAATCCGGGCAACCAGACGATTCGCGTCGCCCATCTGACGCCGGCCGGCGCGGTCGATCCGTTGACCGTGACCGACGCCGCAAGTCTCGCGCTGCTGAACCAGACCGGCGAATTCCTGATCGACGACGACGGCGAAAAGCTCGTGCTGAAGCCCGCGCTCGCGCTGTCCTGGAAGCCCAACGACAAGGGCGACGTGTGGACCTTCAAGCTGCGCCAGAACGTCAAGTTTCACGATGGCCAGCCGTTCACCGCGAAAGACGTGGTCGCCACGTTCGATCGTCTCGCCGATCCGGCAAGCGGTTCGGCCGCGCTCTCGGTGCTCAAGGGCGTGCTCTCGAAGGGCGGGGCGAAAGTGGTCGACGAACATACGGTCGCCTTCCATCTCGATGCACCGAACGGCAATTTCCCGTACTACGTTTCATCGGACAATTACAACGCTGTCATCCTCCCCGCGAGCTATGCGGGCGGTTATGAAAAGAGCTTTATCGGCACGGGTCCGTTCAAGCTGGAAAAGTATCAGGCGAAAGTGGGCGCGTCGTTCGTGCGTAACCCCGATTACTGGGGCGACAAAGCGTTACCGCAGCGCGTACAGTTTTCGTTCTACGCGGACGAACAGGCGCAATTGCTCGCGTTGCAAGGCCGTCAGGCCGACGTGATGGGCACCTTCACCGTGCAGGGCGGCGCCAGCATTCTGAACAATCCGGACTACAAGGCAGTCGGCGTGAAGTCGAGCGCGCATCGGCAGATTCATATGCGTAACGACAATCCGCTGTTCAAGGACAAGCGCGTGCGCCAGGCGCTCGCGTTGTCGCTCGATCGCGACGTGCTGGTGCGCGGCCTGTTCAAGGGCCGCGCGCAACTCGGCAACGACAGCCCGTTCGCGCCGGTGTTTCCGTCGTCGGATGCAGGCGTCGCGCAACGCCGGCTCGATGTCGCGAAGGCGAAGCAACTGCTCGCGCAAGCAGGCGTGCCGAACGGTTTCGACGTGACGCTCACCACCGAAAAGTACATGGAGATTCCCGACCTCGCGGTGGTCGTACAGAACGCCGCGAAGGCGATCGGCGTGCGCATCAACCTGAAGGTGGAAAGCCAGTCGCTTTACTACGGCGCGGGCACGCCGGGCAAATCGGACTGGCTCGACTCGCCGCTCGGCATCACCGACTACGGTCATCGCGGCGTGCCGAACGTGTTCCTGAACGCACCGCTCACCAGCAACGGCACCTGGAACGCCGCGCACTTCAGGAACCCGCAATACGATCAACTGGTCGCGCAATTCGTCGCCGCGGTGGATCTCGGTTCGCAGAAGAAGCTGTCCGGACAGATCCAGACGTTGCTGCTCGACGAAACACCGGTGATCATTCCGTTCTTCTACGATCAGTTGATCGCGATGCGCAAGGGCGTGAACGGCGTGCGTTTCACCGCGCTCGCGCAACTCTATTTCGACCGTGCGGTGCTGAGCGCGTGAGCGCCACGCGCTTCTTCGGCAGGAACTCGCGATGTCGACCACGGTGACCTCGTCCACTCGCTCCGTTTCGCGCGGCAACGCGGGCCGCGTCGTGCGCTTTCTGGCGACGCGGATCGGCCTGTCGTTGATCACGTTGTGGCTGCTTTCGGTGATCGTGTTCGCGGGCGGTCAGTTGCTGCCGGGCGATATCGGCCGCGCGGTGCTCGGGCCACTTGCCGACGCGCGCGCGGTCGCCGCGCTCAATCATCAGCTCGGCGCGGATCGGCCGCTGATCACGCAATACGTCGAGTGGATTTCGCATTTCGTGCGCGGCGACATGGGGCTTTCGTATGCGTATCGCGAACCCGTCGGCCCGTTTATCGCCGATGCGTTGGCGCACTCGGCGAAGCTCGGGCTGCTCGCGTTTATCGTGGTCGTGCCGCTCGGCATCGCGGGCGGCGTGTGGTCGGCGATGCACGCGGGGCGCTGGCTCGATCGCACGATCAGCATCACCGGTTTATCGGCGACTGTCGTGCCGGAGTTCGTTTCGTCGATTGTGCTGATTCTCGTGTTCGGCGTGTGGCTGCGCTGGCTGCCGATCGAAGCGTCGTATCCGCCCGAAGCGGGCGTGTTCGAACAGTTGCGGCATCTGGTGCTGCCGGTGTTGCCGCTCGTGCTGGTGTTCTTCGGCTACATCGCGCGGATGGCGCGGGCGGGCACCGTCGAAGCACTCGACGCCGACTACACGCGCACCGCGATCCTGAAGGGCTTGCCGCGCCGCGTCGTGATCTGGCGGCACGTGCTGCGCAACGCGCTGCTGCCGACCATCACCGTCGCCGCGACCCAGCTCGGCTATATGATCGGCGGCCTCGTGGTTGTCGAGACGCTGTTCCACTATCAGGGCATCGGTTCGCTGATCTACAACGCGGCCAAGGCCAAGGATTTTCCGATGCTCGAAGCCGGCGTGCTGACGATCGGCGTGGTCTACACCGTCGCCAATCTCGTCGCCGATGCGCTGAATGTCCTGCTCAATCCGCGGCTGCGGGTCAGGAGCGCCGAATGAGCAGCGCCGTGCCACCGTCTTCGTCACCTGTGCCTGCTGCGCCGCGCGCCGTCGTGGAACCGCGCTTCGACCGCTTGCGCGTATTGCTGCGCTCGCCCACCTTCGTGGTCGGCGTGTTGATCGTCGGCTGGTGGATCGTCTGCGCGATTGCCGGGCCGTGGATCGTACGGATCGACCCGTACGCGTCCGATCTCCTCAACTCGCTGACGCCGCCCGACGGCACTCACTGGTTCGGCACCGACCAGCTCGGCCGCGACGTGTTCTCGCGCGTCATAGTGGGCGCTCGCGACATCCTGACCATCGCGCCGCTTGCCACGTTGCTCGGCACGGTGGCGGGCACCGCGCTCGGTCTGGTGGTCGGCTATTTCGAAGGCTGGGTCGACAACGTGGTGGGCCGCGCGATCGACGCCGTACTCGCGCTGCCGCTCGTGATCGTCGCGCTGCTCGCGCTCGCCGCGGTCGGCGCCTCGAACTTCACCGTGATCCTCGTGATCGGCATCACGTTCACGCCGATCACCGCGCGCACCGTGCGCGCCGCCGTGTTCTCCGAACGCCATCTCGACTACGTGGCCGCCGCTCAACTGCGCGGCGAACGCGCGCCCTACATCATGTTCGCCGAGATTTTGCCGAACGTACTGCCGCCGATCATCGTCGAGGCGACCGTGCGGCTCGGTTACGCGATCTTCGCGGTCGCGACGCTGTCGTTTCTCGGCTTCGGCATCCAGCCGCCTTCGGCCGACTGGGGCCTCGCGCTGTCCGAGTCGTACACGCTGATGGCAGGCGGCGCATGGTGGACCGTGGTGTTCGCGGCCGGCGCGATCGCATCGCTCGTGGTCGGCGTGAATCTGATCGCCGATAGCGTGCAAGGCGTGCTCGACCGATGAACGGCCCGCCGCCCTCCTCGTTCCCCGCCTTCGACGTATCGAAGAGCGACCGCACGGATGCGCTGACCGTGGTCGGCCTGACGGTCACGTACCGGATGCGCGGCCGCGATCGCGAAGTGCTGCAGGACGTGTCGTTTCGCGTGCGGCGCGGCGAGGCGTATGGACTCGTCGGCGAATCGGGTTGCGGCAAATCCACGGTCGCGATGGCCGCGCTGCGCTACCTGCCGCGCAACGGCAAGGTGAAGGCGGGCAAGATCGTGATCGCCGGCCAGGACGTGCAGAAGCTCGACGCCGACGCGTTGCGCACGATGCGTACAAAGCAGATTTCGATGGTCTATCAGGACCCCGGCCGCGCACTGAATCCTTCACTGACGATCGCGCGGCAAGTGAGCGAAGCGTTCGAAGCAGCCGGCGCGTCGCGCGACGAAGCACTGCAACGCACGCACGAGATTTTGCAGCGCGTGCGCATCGCCGCGCCCGAACGCGTAATGGAAAGTTATCCGCATCAACTCTCGGGCGGCATGCAGCAGCGCGTGGTGATCGCGATGGCGCTCGCGTCGAATCCGGCCTTGCTGATCCTCGACGAACCCACCACCGGCCTCGACGCCACCGTCGAAGCCGAAGTGCTCGATCTCGTCGCGCAACTGCGCGAAGAACTCGGCACGGCGGTGCTGTTCATCAGCCACAACCTCGCGGTGATCGGCAGGATGTGCGAGCGCGTCGGCGTGCTGTACGCGGGCAAGCTGGTCGAAGAAGGCGCGACGCAGGATGTATTCGCGCGACCGCGTCATCCGTACACGGTCGGTTTGCTGCGCTGTTTGCCGAGCGTCGGCCGCAGCAAGGACAGCGATCGGCTCGATACGATCGCGGGCAGCCTGCCCTCGCCCGGTTCGGTCACGCAAGGCTGCATCTACGCGGAGCGTTGCCGTCTCGCCGACGATCGCTGCCGCACGGATGCGCCGCCGCCTTATCGCGTGAGCGCCGCACATGGCGATCAGATGTCGCGCTGCCACTACCACGAACGGGCGATCGAATTGCCGCGCGCGACGGCTGAAGTCATGCCGTCGCGCGACGCCGCATTGCGCGACGGCGCGAACTCCGCTCCCGTGTTGCGCGCGGAGAAACTCTCGAAGACGTTCCACGTATCCGGTGCACCGTTGCGCGCTGTCGACGATGTGTCGATCGAGCTCGCGAGCGGCGAGACGCTCGGGCTCGTCGGCGAATCGGGCAGCGGCAAGACGACGCTCGCGAAGCTGATGCTCGGCCTGCTCACGCCGGACGCGGGCAGCGTGCTCGAACTCGACGGCGCGCCGCTCGCCGCGCGTGTCACGCGCCGCAACGACGAGCAGGTGAAGTCGTTGCAGATCGTGTTCCAGAATCCGGATTCGGCACTCAATCGCGCGCATTCGGTGAAGCGGCTGATCGGCCGCGCGCTGTCGCGCCTCACCGCGCTGCGCGGCCCGGCGATCGACGAACGGCTCACCACGTTGACCGCCGCGGTGCGCCTGCCCGAACGCTATCTCGGGTCGCGCACGCGGCAGTTGTCGGGCGGACTCAAGCAGCGCGTGGCGATCGCTCGCGCGTTCGCCGGCGAGCCGCGTGTGGTGGTGTGCGACGAGCCGACCTCCGCGCTCGACGTCTCCGTGCAGGCCGCGATTCTCAACCTGCTCGCCGATCTGCAACGCGAGCGCGGCGTGAGCTACGTGTTCATCTCGCACGATCTGCACGTGGTGCGTTATCTGTCGGATCGCATCGCCGTGCTGTATCTCGGCCGGCTGCTCGAAATCGGGCCTGCCGCCGCGGTGTTCGAAGGACCGCATCATCCTTATACCGAGGCGTTGCTGTCGTCGGTGCCGACGCTCGATCCGCGCGGCAACCCGACGCGCATCCACCTGTCCGGCGAGTTGTCTGGCGCGGCGTCGCAGCCGTCGGGCTGCGTGTTCCACACGCGTTGTCCGCGCAAGCTCGGCGCGATCTGCGAGCAGCAGGATCCACCGTTTCTCGATGCCGGCGCAGGCACGGATGGCAGTGCGCCCGTGCATCGGATCCGTTGCCATATTCCCGTCGCACAGTTGCGCGTGTTGCAGGCCGGCACTCGCTCCGGCAACGGCACGTTGAACGCCGTCGACGACACCTCCACCAGCGATTAACGAGGCCTGACGCGCTTTTGTAGCCGCGCGTTTCATCGCCGAAACGTTTTCGCGCATTTTTTGCGCGCGCGCATCGCATATCCCTGTCCACGCTCCGTTGCCGCAAGGCTTTGCGGTCAGTGGCATGGATATCGCTATATATCGTCCAGAGATTCGAAGCCCATAGATTGAAGCATCGCCGATGCGCTCGCATGCGCCGATCGGCTCACCGGCCGGCAAGCCGGGAAGACTCGTGATGACGATGCATCCGCATACGCATCCACACGACGGAGCAGGACAGACTCGGGGGGCGAAGCGTGACCAGGCCCGCGTTCAGACGGACCCGCCGCCGACGAAACATCGTGAGAGACAGCGGCAGCGAGGTGCCGGGGTTCCTCCGGGAGAGCTGCGATGAAGACCAGAAGATTTGATCAGTACTACTTTGGGGCGATACGGTTTGCGGCAATCGTGACAGGTGTGGCTTTGCTGATGACCGAGGTTGCGTACTCCGCATCGACCGATGTGATCCCTCGCTGGATGGTGCTTGCCGACGCAGCGCTGCCCGCCAGCGCACCGCGCGGCACGATGCAGGTCGCACGGGACGAGGGATCGGCGGCGGGCGCTTCATCGACGGGTGCAGCGGCCGGGGAGACGACCGCTGCGGACGATGCGGCCGCGGTCTTCGCGCCGCACGATTGCACGGGTGTCACCGATATCGCGTGTGGGCATCGTGGCGGCGGGAGCGGGAGTAACGGCGCTGCGAGTTCGGGTAACAGCGGTGGCGGTAGCGGGAATGGTGCTGGCGGTGCTGCGGGTGCGGCTGGCTCGGGTAGCGGTGGCGGAAGCAGTTCCGGCAACGGCGGCAAGGGAAATAGTGGTGGGGGGAGTAGTGGCGGTGGTAGTGGTAGTAGCGGTGGTGGGTCTAGCAGCGGCGGGTCCAGCAGTGGCGGATCTAGCAGCGGCGGCAGCAGTAGCGGTGGGTCTAGCAGCGGTGGAAGCAGTAGCGGTGGAAGCAGTAGCGGCGGCAGCAGCAGCGGTGGAGCCGGTTGCGGTTGCGGCGGTTCCAGCGGCGGCCCTGGCGGTGGCAAAGGAGGCGGCCCTGGAGGTGGTAAAGGCGGTGGCTTTGGTGGTGGTTTTGGCGGCGGCTTCGGTGGCGGTTTCGGCGGGGGCTTTGGCGGAGGCTTCGGCGGCGGTCACGGAGGCAAGGGTAGCGGCGGTAACGGTGGCGGCAATAGCGGAGGGAACGGGCACTAGCGTACGCCCGCTTCCTGGGCAGGGGGCCCCCGCGCCCTGCCCGGCTCTGGCCGGCTCCGGTCGGGATGCTCCGGCACATCGTCCGCCATCCGCCGGAATCGGCGGTGATGTCTCGATCCCCCGGTCGAGCGTCACCGCCCGAGGCCGGTCGGAGCCGGCAGGCAAGCAGCGCCACGGCGGACGCCCGCGGCATACGAAGCAGGAACAGGAACCAAACCGCGGCGCTGGCCTCATATCAATTCACCGTTCGATATGAGGGCCCCACAACATGCAACGAAATGTCCCCCGCCCGGCGGCGCGCACGGCCACCAGCCTGCTGATGGTCACCGCGTTGTCCCTCGCATCGCTCGCCCACGCGCAAACGCCCGCGCCCGCCCCGGCGGCACCAGCGCAGCCGCAACCGCCAACCCTGTCTCAAGCCGCGCCGCCCGTCGATCCCACCTTCTCCGCGTATTCGCTCGCGCAGACCTGCAAACAGAAGAACGACAACGTCGCGCAAGGTCAATGCGTCGGCGCGATCCGCGGGATCATCCACGGCTATCAGTACGGCGTGCTGTTCCTCGGCCAGCGTGCGTCGCTCCCGGCCAACGAAACGCAGCGCGTGTCGCTGTGTCTGCGCGACGTGCAGGTGTCGTCGATCGTCGACGAGTTCGTCGCGGATGCCGGCCAGGTCAACGAAGATTCGCTCAGGCACACGCCCGCGGAAGTCGCCGTGCTCGGCTCCGCGCACATGCATCACAGTTGCAATTGACGGAGCGTGACGCCGCGGCACGCAGGCCGCCCGCGGCCTTTGCACTCACAGCATTTCGAGCGGGCGCTTGCTGCGCGGCGGTTTGAAGTACGCGTCGAGCGCGGCGAGTTCGTCCGCGCCGAGCTGTAATTGCGACGCGCGATGGTTGTCGCGCACATGCTCGACGCGCGCCGCTTTCGGAATCGCGAACACGCCCGGTTGCCGCAACACCCACGCAAGCGCCACCTGAAACACCGAGAGGCCGCGCGAGTCGGCGATATCGTCGAGTGGCGAGCGCTTCGGCAGGCGCGCGTGGTCGACCGGGCTGTAGGACATCGCCGGTATGTTGCGCGCGGCCAGCCAGGGCAACAGGTCGAATTCCGGCCCGCGGCGCGCGACGTTATACAGAATCTGGTTGGTCGCGCACGCCTCCCCGCCTGGCGTCGCGACGAGTTCTTCCATATCGTCGGTATCGAAGTTGCTGACGCCCCAGTGGCGAATCTTGCCCGCGTCGCGCAGCGCGTCGAATGCCGCGACGGTTTCGGCGAGCGGCACCGAGCCGCGCCAATGCAGCAGGTACAGATCGAGCCGGTCGGTCTTCAGACGCTTGAGGCTCTGCTCGCAAGCCGCAATCACGCCGCGGCGGCTGGCGTTATGCGGATACACCTTGCTGACGAGAAAAACCTGCTCGCGCAGACCCGCCAACGCTTCGCCGAGCAGCGACTCGGTCGCGCCGTCGCCGTACATTTCCGCGGTGTCGATCAGCGTCATCCCGAGTTCGATACCGCAGCGCAGCGCGGCGATTTCAGTCGCGCGCCGCGCCGGATGTTCTCCCATTTCCCAGGTGCCCTGCCCCAGCTTCGGAATGCGCTCGCCGTCCGGCAGGTTCACGCTGGCGATATCGGTCGTCATGTCTTTCCTCGCGGTGGTTCGATGTGCAACGCTTCCATCTGCATGCAGCGGCGTCAGCAAAAGCGCCGTTGCCTGGACGGAATCCGAGTGACGAGTTTAGCCGCTGAACGGAGATCGGATCGGCGACCAGGCAAAAGCCCGCTATAACGGAGCGCGCCGATGTCATAGAATTGCCGCTTGCCCTTCACGCGTGAGTCCCATGACCTCTGCCTCGGAAGACCGCTGGCGCGATCTGCGCCCGGACCCGGAAAACGACACGCCGCTCTACCTGCAACTTGCCCGCAAGCTCGGCAGCGCGATTCACGAAAACCGCTGGAACGCGGGCGAGGCGCTGCCGTCGGAGCGCGTGTTGTCCGAGGCGCTCGGCGTGTCGCGCATCACGTCGCGCAAGGCCATCGCGTTGCTGGTCGAACAGGGATTGATTCGCCGCACGCAGGGCGCGGGCAGTTTCATCACACCACGCTACGAAGATCCGCTGTCGCGCCTGTCGAGCTTCAGCGAAATGCTGCGGCGGCGCGGCTTTACGCCGAGTTCGAAATGGCTGTCGCGTGAAATTTCGCCGGCTAATCGCGACGAAGTTATTCAACTCGGTTTGTCGCCGGCGGCGGCCGTCACGCGGCTGCGGCGTTTGCGCCTCGCGGACGGCATCGTGATGGCCGTCGAAAACTCCACGTTTCCGGCCGCGGTGATTCCCGATCCGCAGGCGATCGGCGATTCGTTGTACACGTATCTGGAGCATCGCGGCTTGTCGATCGTGCGCGCGTTGCAGCATTTTCGTGCGGTGAACGCCAATGAGGAAATTGCGCAGCAGATGAGCATCGCGCCCAACGAAGCGCTGCTGCTGATCACTCGCGTGGGCTATACCGCCGACCAGCGAGCGATCGAGTTGACCGATACGTACTGCCGCAACGACTACTACGATTTTGTCGCCGAGTTGAGAAAGTAGGTGGTGGGTGGCGCGGGGCTTGGGTTTGGGGCTTGCACTTACGTCGCTGCGATTTGTGCATGCGCTCAACCCGTGGCAAACGAGCAGCCTGCTACAGCCCACCTCCTGCCACCACCACTACGCCCATCTCGCCTCATGCGCGCCTACTCTTGCCGGCGGTAGCGCGAAAAACGCGGGCGTTTCGCTGAGCACCTCGGCCGGCTTCACCGCCGACACCCGGCCGAATTCCGAATCGACCACGCTCAGGCAATCGCTGACGTCGTCGAGGGACACCTCGTCCGCACGCCAGCCGTCGGGCATCACGCCGAACGACTGCAACCATCGTCCCGTCTGCGCGAGCGACACCTTCACGTGCCAACTGCCGCCTTCAGTCGCCCGGCGCGCCAACGCGACCATCGCGCCGAACGCGGCCAGATAGCCGGTGGCGTGATCGAGCGCCTGACAGGGCAGATGCTTGGGTTCGTCCCATCCCGCAGCCTCGCGCTCAGTGAACGCGATCCCACTCGCGGACTGCACGAGGCTGTCGAAGCCGCGCCGTTTCGCCCAGGGTCCGTCGTAGCCGTATGCGCATACCGATACATAAACGATCCCGGGCCGCGTGCGCGCCACTTCCTCGGGACCCAAGCCGCGCGACGCCAATGCGCCGGGCCGGTACGCCTGAAGGAACACGTCCGCGTCACGTGTCAGCCCCAGCAACGTTTCGCGGCCCGCCGCATCGCGCAGATCGACGACGGCCGAGCGCTTGCCGCGCCCGTTGTCGATCACCAGCGGCGCGATGTTCGGCAGGTGCGGTCCGTTGATCATCAACACGTCTGCGCCGTGCTGCGCCAACGCGCGTCCCGCGACAGGACCCGCAATGATGCGCGACAGGTCGAGCACCCGCACGCCGCTCAACGGCCGTTGTGCTTCTTGGGTGGGCGGCGGTTCGGCCGGCGCATCGCCGATGCGTTCGATCTCGAACAGCGGCAACCCGCCAATCGATTTCGCCTGGTCGAGCGCGGCCCATTCAGCCGGCGTGCGAATCAATGCCGCGCACAGGCCGGCGTCGGCAAGCGTCTGATCGAGCGTCGCGCCGTCCCAATGACGAATCGCGGCGGCCACCGCGGCGTGGTCGTTGGCACAGCCGAGCACCTTCAGCACCCCTTCGAGGTGATGAGCAAAGTTGGTATGCAGTTGAATCCAGCGGTCATCGCGCGTCGCGTAAAAACCCGTCACGGGATCGCGCAACGCGGGCGGCGGCCCACCGTCGATACGCAGATAGCGCTCGCTGCGAAACGACGCCAGCGCTCGACGCATCTCCACCTCGACACTCTGCCGCCGGCCGGTGCGCAAACGGAAGTACTCGGCCGCCGCGAGACCGGTCGCGGCAATGGTCGCCGAGGCGAGCGTGCCCACGCGATAGATGGACGGTAAGCCCGGGTCCTCGCCGATCAGCGATGCCGATCTGAGCGCAGTAGGATCGCAGCCGGCGAGTGTCCAGATATGTTGCAGAGCAAGTTCAGGCGTCATGGCATTCGTCTCGAGACAAGGAAGAAAGTGAACCGAGTCTAGAATTGTCCGTTGCCGCAATCAATCTTGATTATCATAATCAATATATATTAATTTATTAGGTTTAGAGGCGCTTCCATGCCGTCTGAAAATTCTCTTACCGCCAGCGAGGCCGCCGCCGCGCTCGGCATCAGCGTGGCCACGCTGTATGCGTATGTAAGCCGGGGCATGCTGAGCTCGTCGCCCGATGGGCAAGGCAAGAGCCGTCTCTACGATGCGGCAGAAGTGCGCCGTCTCGCGCGCCGCAAGGAAGACGGCAAACGCGCGGGCAAGGTCGCGCAGAAAGTGCTGGACTGGGGCGTGCCGGTGCTCGAATCGTCGATCACGTTGGTGGCGGACGGCCGCTTGCTGTATCGCGGGCACGACGCGATGGAGTTGGCGCGCAGCGCGGCGCTGGAAGATATCGCGGCGCTGCTGTGGGAATGCGGCGCGCGACGCATCGCCGACGCACCCGCCGTGCCGCTCGCCACCGCACAATGGGCCGCGTGGCTCAAGCTGTGGAGCGACAGCACGCCGCTCGATCGCGCGCTCGTGCTGCTGCCGGCGGCGGCGGCGCAGATGCCGCGCGTCTGGGCGCTCGGCCGCGATGCGCAACTCGATACCGCGTGCTCCGTCATGCGCCTGCTGGCCGCCGCGATGATTTCGGGGGCGCCGTCGAACGAACCGCTGCATCGGCAACTGGCTTCCGTGTGGCAGGTGCGTAACCGGCAGCAAGCGGCGCTGCTGCGCGCGGCGCTAGTGGTCTGCGCGGATCACGAACTGAATGCGTCGACCTTCACGGTTCGCTGCATCACGTCGACGGGTACGCATCTGTTCGGCGCGGTGGCGGGCGGTCTCGCCGCACTGGCCGGACCGCGCCACGGTGGCGAAACCGTGCGGATCGCCGCGCTACTCGACGAAGCCGCGCGTGCGCCCGATCTCGACCGCTATCTCGCGAACCGGCTCGCGCGCCATGAACATGGCCCGCATGGGCCGGTGTTGTCAGGGTTCGGTCATCCGCTGTATCCGGACGGCGACCCGCGCGCGCGTCTGTTGATGGACCTGCTGGCCGATTGTGCGCCGGCCCGCTCGCCGCTCGGCGAAGTGCTGGCACTCGCACGCACAGTGCGCGACACGACCGGCGCGGAGCCGACGGTGGACTTCGCGCTCGCCGCGATTGAACGTGTGCTCGGCCTGCCGGCCGGCGCCGCCTTTACGCTATTCGCGACAGGGCGCGTGGTCGGCTGGATTGCTCACGCAATGGAACAGACGCGCGATGGCCGGCTAATCCGGCCACGCGCGCGGTATATCGGCGACTATGAAGCGCCGGGCATCGAGTGAGAACGGTGGTGCTGAAAACCCGGTGCGGTGGAAATCCGCATCGGCGTATCGCATCTGCCGCGTCAGAGAGGCGAGCGCGTCAAGCCACGCCGAGCCAGCGCGGCAACCAGCTCAGCCCCGGCAGCCCACGTACCGGCCGCACCGCACGCTGCTCCGAACCGCTCGCCAGCGCGAAGCGCGCTCCAGACTGCCCCGCGCTGATCCATGCCACCGCGCGGCGCGGCAGTTCGATCGATTCCCCGGTCGCAAGCCAGTGATCCTCGCTGTCGCCTTGCACGGTCAGCCAGATCTCGCCCGAGATCACCTTGAAGACCGACGGACGCGCGACACGCCAGGCCGCAGCGGGCTCGTCATGTTCCAACTCGAAAATACGGACTTCGCGCATCGCCTTTCTCCTTCAAAGAACTTTCCTGTTGATCGCATTATTGTCGTGTGATGATCAGACTCCCATGCACAGTTCCGAACAGTTCGATCGGAACTGTGCAGTTAAAAAACCGAACAGTTCAGCGAGAATCGCTTTTAGTGAACGCCGATTGGGTGTTGGATGTCCGGTCTGCGACGCGTTCTTGTTGAAGGAAAAAGCTCATGAAACTCGAAATCCAGCTCGATCGCGAAAACGGTGTGCCGCTTACCGAGCAGATCGTGGCGGGCGTCACCGGCTGGATCCGTTCGCGCATCGCTCATCCCGGCTCGAAACTGCCGTCGATCCGTCAATTCGCCGCCGACTACGGCGTGAGCCGCTTCCCGGTCATCGAGGCTTACGACCGGCTGGTGTCGCTCGGCTATGTCGATTCGCGGCACGGTTCGGGCTTCTATGTTGCCGACCGCCAGCCGGTCGTCACGCATTGCCAGGGCACCTCCGACCCGCGCCGCGCCGAAGACGAGTCGAACCACATCCTTCAGCAGTTCGATCACCCAGGCGAAATGCTCAAGCTCAGCAGCGGCGTGATTCCGGAATCGTGGCGTGACATGGACGGCATCGCGCAGGCGATCCGCCACGTGTCGCGCACCGATCCGGCGAGCATGGTCGATTACGCGACGCCGCTCGGCAATCTAACCTTGCGTGAGCATTTGCAAGGCCGCATCGGTCAGTTGGGCATTCAGGCCGAGACCTCGCAGATCCTGATCACCGAGGGGGCGAGCCAGGCCATCGATCTGCTGATGCGCTACATGCTCAAAGCGGGCGACACGATCTTCGTGGAAGACCCCGGCTACTACAATCTGTACGGACTGCTGAAGCTGCACGGCGTGAACCTGGTCGGCATTCCGCGTACCCGCAATGGGCCGGATCTCGACGTGATGCAAGCGCAATTGAAGCTGCATCGGCCGAAGCTGCTGTTCATCAACACCGTATTTCACAACCCGACCGGCACGACGGTCGCGCCGCCGGTGGCGTTCCGGCTGCTGCAACTGGCGCGCGAACACGGTTTCTCGATCATCGAGGACGACATCTACGCCGACTTCCAGACCGATGTGACCGACCGGCTCGCGACGCTCGATCAACTCGAACACGTGATCTATGTGGGCGGGTTGTCGAAGACGCTGTCGTCGTCGCTACGGATCGGCTGCGTGGTGGCGAGCCACGCGATCATCAAGGACCTCGCCGATATCAAGATGCTGACGAGCATCGGCGGCTCGCGTTTTGCCGAAGCGGTGGCCGTGTCCCTGCTCGAACGCGGCGCGTACCGCAAATATCTGGAGCGGCTGCGCCGCCGCATGCGCGACGCGCTCGGCTCGACGATCCAGACACTCGAAGACGCCGGCTGGGAGCTATTCGAAAAGCCGGCGGGCGGCAAGTTCGTCTGGGCACGCGTGCCGCATATCGACAATGCCGAACAGCTGGTGGAATACGGCGTACCGCTCGGCGTAACCGTCGTGCCCGGCAGCTATTTCCGGCCGAACATGGAAGTGAGCCCATATGTGCGGATTCACGCGGCATTCGGCAACGAGCCGCGGGCGCGCACGTTTTTTCATGCGGCTGCCGCGTTGCGGGGATGATCCGGGCGACGCGCCTTGATCAGCGCGCGCACCTCCTCCTCTGATGAGCGACGTTACGACACGCTTGCCCCTACTTTCCCTAGAATAGCGACTCCGCTCCTGCTCCTGCGCGCCCTGCCGCCCTCCATGCCCACGCCGCCGCCCCTGCCTACCTCTACCGCCGTCACGCCTTCGCCCCGCTCGCTCAGCGTGATGCTGTGGATTGTCGCGACCGGCTTCTTCATGCAGACGCTGGATTCGACGATCGTCAACACTGCGCTCCCCGCGATGGCGACGAGTCTCGGCGAATTGCCGTTGCGCATGCAATCGGTGGTGATCGCCTATTCGCTGACGATGGCCGTGATGATCCCGGTGTCCGGCTGGCTCGCCGACAAACTGGGCACACGGCGCGTGTTTCTAAGCGCAATCCTCGTGTTCTCCATCGGTTCGCTGCTGTGCGCGAACGCTCACACGCTGAACCAACTGGTGGTGTACCGCATCGTGCAAGGCGTTGGCGGTGCGATGCTGCTGCCGGTCGGGCGGCTCGCGGTATTACGCACGTTTCCAGCCGAGCGGTATTTGCCCGCGCTGTCGTTCGTCGCGATTCCGGGGCTGATCGGACCGCTGATCGGCCCGACGCTCGGCGGCTGGCTCGTGAAGATCGCGTCGTGGCACTGGATCTTTCTGATCAACGTGCCGGTGGGTATCGTCGGCTGCATTGCCACGTTCATTTTCATGCCGGATAGCCGCAACGAGCACACCGGCAAGTTCGACTTGAAAGGCTACCTGCTGCTGATCTTCGGCATGGTGGCGATTTCCTTCGCACTCGACGGTCGCACCGAGTTCGGCATTCAGCACGCCACCGTGCTGGTGCTGCTGATCCTGAGCCTCGCCTGCTTTGTTGCGTATGGCTTGCATGCGGTGCGCGAACCCGCGCCGATTTTTCCGCTCGACCTGTTCAGGATCCACACGTTCAGCGTCGGGCTGCTCGGCAATCTGTTCGCGCGGATCGGCAGCGGCGCAATGCCCTATCTGATTCCTCTGCTATTGCAGGTGAGTCTCGGCTATAGCGCCTTCGAAGCCGGCATGATGATGCTGCCGGTGGCAGCTACGGGCATGGCAGCCAAACGGCTCGTCACGACACTGATCGTCAAATACAGCTACCGCAGCGTGCTGATCGTCAACACGGTACTGGTGGGATTGACGATGGCGAGCTTCGCGCTCACCAGCGCCAATCAACCGCTGTGGTTGCGGCTCGTGCAACTGGCGTTCTTCGGCGGCGTGAATTCGATGCAGTTCACCGCGATGAACACGCTGACGCTCAAAGACCTCGGCACTGGCGGCGCAAGCAGCGGCAACAGCCTGTTCTCGCTGGTGCAAATGCTCTCGATGAGCCTCGGTGTGACCGTGGCCGGCGCTTTGCTCGCAACCTTCACCGGGCTACTGCCGCGTGTGACCGCTGCCAACTCGCTGCCCGCGTTTCATGCGACGTTCCTGTGTGTCGGCATCATCACCGCGGGCTCGTCGTGGATCTTCGCGCAGTTGGCGCCGGACATCCGTACGCCGGCTAAAAAGACCGATCCTTCAGAGCGGACCTGACGCGCAAGCAGCGCCACTCGCAGACTCGCCGACCCTCAACAGGGCGCGGCTCGCACCAGCGAAGTGCGAATTGTCGCGCTCGATTCCGCACTGGCGCACAATCGTCGTCGTTCAGGTCGCAACGATGCGCGAAGTATGCTCTTTACGCTCGCGCATAGTTCTTGCTCGCCTATCCTGTAAACTCACAGTTTGCGCGTGCGGACCCCGAGCCGAACTTGTAGCGCGCCGACACATTCACACGACCGACACCATGAGCATGATCGAACTCGATCCTCCCGGCTTCCAGCCGCCGCGCCCAATGGCCGGTGACGAAGGCTCACGGCGCACCGTTCTGTACGGCGGCTATACCGTTTTCAGCGTGTTTCAGCCCGTTTTCTCGGTGTCGCACCGCCGTGCGATCGGTTATCACGCTTCGCTGCGCGCCCGCGACGAACATGCGCAACAAGTGCCGTCGCACGAGGTCTTCACGCAAGCGGCCCGGCGCGGCGACCTGCTGGAACTCGGGCGGCTTGCCGAGTCGCTGCATCTGGGCAACTTCAACGCGTTCGACAGCCACGACGAATGGCTTTTCCTCAGCCTGCACCCCGCCGCGCTGATGGACACCAGCTACGGCGACGCGCTGCTCGCCGGCCTCAAGGCGCTCGGCCTGCCACCGCAACGCGTGGTGCTCGAAGTTTCCGAGCAGGCTGGCGGTGAAACCACGCGCTTTGCGGAAATCATCGACGCATTGCGCAAATCCGGCTTCCTGATCGCGCTCGACGGCTTCGGCGCAAAGCATTCGAACATCGACCGTGTATGGAACCTGCGGCCGGATATCGTCACGCTCGACCGCTGCATCCTCGCGCAAGCCAGCGAGCACTCGCATATCGAACGCGTGCTGCCGGGCCTTGTTTCACTGCTGCACGAATCCGGTCAACTGGTGCTGATGGGCGGCCTGACCACCGAGCGCGACGCACTGATCGCGCTCGAATGCAACGTCGACTTCGTGCAGGGCGCGTTTTTCGCGGGCCCGAGCGTCGAACCGGTCAAGCCGCAAGCGGCGGCCGGTTTGATGGACTCGCTCTCCGCAGCGTTGCGCGAACGCGTGGCCACCCGCGATCGCGCTCAATCCACACGGCTCGCACCTTACGTCACGGCGCTGGAGACCGCGTCGGCAGAACTCGTGGCCGGCCAATCCGTTGCGCAGGCCACCGCGCCACTGCTGACACTCGGCGAAACCGCCCGCTGCTTCGTGCTCGACCGCTCAGGCCGGCAGATCGGCGACAACGTCCTGCCGCCGGGCCGTTCATCGCAACGCGCCAAACGCTTTCGCCCGCTGCTGCATTCGGAAGGCGCAAGCTGGGAACGCCGGCCGTACTTTATTCAGGCGATGCGGGTGCCGGGTCAGGTGCACCTCACGCCGCCCTATCTGTCGATCAATGAAGCCCACCTGTGTGTGACTGCTTCGATCGCCGCGCACACGCCGCAGGGCACGCAAGTGCTATGCGTAGACATCAACTGGGAAGTGGCGGCCCATCGTAGTTGAGGTTGTGGCGGTTGAAATTGTGGCAGTTGAAGTTGTGGCGGTTGAGGTCGCTGCAGCTGAGGTCGCCACGGTTAAGGTTGCCGCGGTTTAGGCTGCTGCAATTGCGGCAGCCTCAGTTGCTCCGACCGCCGAATTGCGCTGGATCCGCGCAATCAACTGGGTAACCGCCGCACGGCCAAACACCCGATTGGTGGCGCGCAGACGCGCCTCGCTCGTCACAACTCGCAACGCGACGATCTTCGCAGCGCCATCCGTGGACACATCGATCACGCCGACCACCTCGCCCTCGCACAGCAACGCGATGCACTGCGCACCTTCCACCGACACTACCTCGGCATAACTCGCCTGCTGCGCGAGCGCCGTCACCTTTTCCAGCCACCCCACTACGCTGACTTCCTGCGTGGACACCGCCGCGTCGCTCACCACCTCCGGTGCGTCGCTGAAGAGCCGCAGCAAACCTGCCCGGTCCTGCTCTTCAAGCGCCGTGCGCAGACGCTCGACGATCCGCGAGTGCGCGGCAGGATCGGGACGCTCCAGCGGCGCGCCCGCTCGCTGCAAACGGCCCTTCGCACGGTGAACGATCTGCCGGCAGGTGGCAGGTGAACGTTCGAGGATCCGGCCGATCTCCGCGTAGTCGCAATCGAAAGCCTCATGCAGAACGAACGCCGCCCGTTCGTCGGGCTTCAGCCGCTCGAGCAGCAGCATCACGCCGTAGGACATCTCAGCCGCGCGCAACGCCAGTTCCTCTGCTGAAGGCGCGACCTCGTCCAGCCACGGTTCCGGCAACCAGCCGGACACCTGCGACGCGCGCTCGCGCTGCACATGCCGCAGCCTGTCAATCGCCGTACGCGTGGTAAGCGTGGTGAGCCACGCAGGCGGTGTTTGCACCTCTCCCGTATCGGCGAGATGCCATTTCAGCCAGACGTCCTGCACCACGTCTTCAGCCTCTGCGCGGCTGCCGAGCATGCGGTACGCCAGCGCGAGCAGGCGGGCTCGCACCGCCTCGAAACTGGATGCCTTGTCGATTACTTGTTCCGTCATGCGTAGACCCCCAGTTCCTGCGTGTTGAGAAAAAGGCACACCGCGGCGCGCGCCGCATTACCTGCGATGTGTTCCAGGCGCGCCGCCATCGACATCCTTGCCTGCTTGACGCCTGGGCACACGCCGATGTGACAGCGCGACGCAAAAAATATTCGTGTCACGCGAACGCCCGCGCCGTCGTCATATGGACAGAAACCGGCGCAATGAATGTGCTGGTGCCTGGTTCAGCCATTGAGGCGCCCACCGCACTCGCGGCGTAGCCCTTAACAGCTATATCGACACGAGGAAAACATGCATTCCAGCTATCCGTCCATTACCGGCCTCGGCCTCGTGCCCACCGTGATCGAGCAGTCCGGTCGTGGTGAGCGCGCTTACGACATCTATTCTCGTCTGCTTCGCGAGCGCATCGTGTTCCTGGTCGGTCCGGTCGACGAACAGTCCGCGAGTCTGATCGTCGCCCAACTGCTGTTCCTGGAGTCCGAGAATCCCGACAAGGATATTTCTTTTTACATCAATTCGCCGGGCGGCTCGGTGTACGACGGCCTCGCGATCTACGACACCATGCAGTTCATCAAACCCGAGGTTTCAACGTTGTGCACCGGCTTCGCGGCCAGCATGGGCACGTTTCTGCTCACCGCCGGCCAGCGCGGCAAGCGTTATGCGTTGCCCAATGCGCGCATCATGATTCACCAGCCGTCAGGTGGCAGCCAGGGCACCGCCGCAGACGTAGAGATTCAGGCAAAGGAAGTCCTCTATCTGCGCGAGCGGCTGAACGCCATGATGGCTGAGCGGACCGGGCGCAGCGTCGAAGAAATCGCACGCGACACCGATCGTGACAACTTCATGTCCGCGCATGGCGCCAAGGCATACGGTCTGGTCGACGAAGTGCTGGAAACACGGGCAGCACTCAGCGGCACGACGCGTCTCAACGACTCGTAGCACGGCGCAGGGCGGGTCCGTCGCCACCATCTCCAATCGATAGCAACCGATATCCACCGGTAGCGGCCGATATCAACCGGTAGCGGCCGGTAGCGGCCGAGGCCGTGTAAAAACGCGTGAGCCGACAGTCTGTCGAGCGACTGGTGAGGCCGCGCCTTCGCAGCTTCCTGTTGTCTGCGACTGAACTGATTGCGCCACGCCAGCAAGCATAGGCAGGTGTGGAGATTACGCGCCTGCGAGCTTCATCGCTCGCAGCGTCTTTGCGAATCCGAGGATCTTCATGACGCGTTTGAGGTTGTACGCCAGCACATGCAAGCTCATTTCAGTCGAGACGTTCCCAAGCCTGCGCATCTGGAAGTGGGTTGAGCCCATCCAGTGCTTTAGCGTGCCAAACACGTGTTCGACGGTTCGTCGCCGTATTGTCATCGCGTCAAGCTGACGATCGAGTCTGCGTTGCATTCTGTCGAGCACCGCTTCGTGTTCCCATCGGCGAATGCGCCGATACGGCGCCGGCGTGCACTGCTTTCTGAGTGGACAGTGTGGGCAGGCACTGCTCCAGTAGGTCCGTAATTTCAGCAGATTCGCACTCTCCAACGAGGTGTAGCGGTATATCGCGCGTTGCCCTGCCGGACACAGATACTGGTCGTCTCTGGCGATGTAAATGAAGTCGGCCCGGTCGAAGCGGCCGTCAGCCTTTGCCCCGGAGGTTTGTGATTTGGGCACTAATGCCGTAATACCCGCGTCGTCGCATGCCTTGATCTCTGGTGCGCTGAAGTATCCACGGTCTGCCAGTGCCTTGATTTTCTTCTTGCCCATCGCGTCGCGCGCCGCTTTGGCCATTGGGCTCAACTGCGTCCGGTCGTTGCCGACATTCGTGACTTCGTGGGTAACGATGAGATGGTGCCGGGCGTCGACGGCGACCTGAACGTTATAGCCAACCACGCCCGTACCCTTGGCTTGAGAGATCATTGAGCGTGAGTCGGGGTCGGTCAGTGAGACCTGCTTTTCAGGCAGGTCGTTCAGAAGCTCCGCTGCGCGATCCAGATCACGCATCTGTTCACGCAGCGTCTCGATCTTCTCCCGGAGGCGTTCAGTCTTCGCTTCTACCTCGGCTGGTTGAGTGCGATCGGCGGTCTCCAGTGCATCCAGATAACGCTGGATGCTTTGCTCGATCTGCTCCTGACGTCGTGCAATCTTGTTGGGCGTGAAGTTGTTATCGCGACTGTTGACCGCCTTGAACTTGCTACCGTCGATGGCTACGACTGCTTGTGTGAACAGCTTCAGGTCCCGGCATATCATCACGAAGCGACGGCACACGTTGCGAATGCCTTCACCATTGCTACGCCTGAACTCGGCAATCGTCTTGAAGTCTGGCGCGAGCCGGCCGGTCAACCACATCAGTTCGACATTGCGTTGACACTCCCGCTCCAGACGACGGCTCGACTGCACACGATTGAGATAACCGTAGATATATATCTTGAGAAGCACTGCAGGGTGGTAAGAAGGTCGCCCCGTGCTCGCGGGCATGGTTCCTTCGAATCCGAGGGATGCCAGTTCGAGTTCTCCGACGAATGCGTCGACGATCCGCACAGGGTTGTCTTCAGCGATGAAGTCATCAAGACACTCTGGCAATAGTGTGGTCTGACTGCGTTGCGCACCTTCGACAAATCGCCCCATCTGCGCCTCTCGTTTCAGCAGGTTGATTCAGTCTAGGTGATCACACGCGTTTTTACACGGCCTCGGCCGGTAGCAGCCGGTAGCAGCCGGTAGCAGCAGAGTACTCCAGCAAGAGCCGCCAGCACGCCTGTCGGCGATCTCGCAACGCCTTCGCCAATCACAGCAAAGGAGATCGTCTACCGGTGCGCCGGAGTCACAAAAGCTGATCACCTCCGCAGGAATCGCTATCATGGTCGCGATTCGTCGAATCCGACGATCGCTTCAATGGAGATAACCATGGCGTCATCCAACGAAACCGTCAGCATGGCGCTATTTTGCGACTTCGAGAACGTAGCGCTCGGCGTGCGCGACGCGAAGTACGACAAGTTCGACATCAAGCTGGTGCTCGAACGGTTGCTGCTCAAAGGCAGCATTGTCGTCAAGAAAGCTTATTGCGACTGGGACCGTTATAAGAGTTTCAAAGGCGCGATGCACGAGGCCAATTTCGAATTGATCGAGATTCCGCACGTGCGTCAGTCAGGCAAGAATTCCGCAGACATCCGGCTGGTAGTTGATGCGCTCGACCTCTGCTACACCAAATCGCACGTCAATACGTTCGTGATCATCAGCGGCGATTCGGACTTTTCGCCGCTGGTGTCGAAACTGCGCGAGAACGCCAAGCAGGTGATCGGCGTCGGCGTTCAGCAATCCACGTCCGATCTGCTGATCGCGAACTGCGACGAGTTTTTCTTTTACGACGATCTCGTGCGCGAAAGTCAACGCACCGTCGCGAAACGCGAGTCGGCGCGCCCGCAACAAGCCGCGCAGCCCGCTGCGAAACGCGCGCCCGACGAAGAGAAAACGCGCAACAAGGAGGACCTGGAAAAGCGTCGCACGAAGGCAGTGGAAATCGCAGTGCAAACGTTCGACGCGCTCGCCTCCGAGCGGGGCGACAGCGGCAAAATCTGGGCATCGGTGCTGAAGAACGCAATCAAGCGCCGCAAGCCGGATTTCAACGAGACGTACTACGGTTTTCGCGCGTTCGGCAATCTGCTCGAAGAAGCGCAGGCGCGAGGCTTGCTGGAATTCGGCCGCGACGAGAAATCGGGCGCCTACGTTTATCGAAGCGCAGCCGCCAGCATGGCTGGCGAGAACGCGGGCGAGCATGTCGAAGCAACGGAACCGGCCGAGTCCGCAGAACAGACTGACGAGGCTCAGGTTGTCGAAACGGTGATCGCCGAATCGGCAGGCAAACATGAATCGCGGCGCGGCAGAGGGCGCGGCAATCGCAAAGCAGCGGGTCGCAATCAGCAGGAAAACGTTCAGGAAGACCGAGCAGCATCTTCACACGGGAACCCGGCACCGACTCATAGCGAAGCGCCATCGGCCCATGAAGACGAATCGTCGACTCACACCGCCCAGCAGCACGTTTTCGCGCAACCGGAATCAGACTGGACAGAATCGGAATCGCACGACTTCGTCACCGAGCCAGTTGTCGTAACCGACGAAGCAACGGCACAAGCCAACGACAAGCAGCCCAAACGCAGCAAAACACGCACACCGCGCAAAACGGCCACGAAGAAGGTAAAGAAGGACACGCAACGAACGCTCGACGACATCCCGCAAATCGCAGCGCCTGCTGAGGCGCAAGCCGCTTCTGTCAGCGAAGAAGAAGTGCCTGTCGCTGCAAAGAAGGCTGCACGTAAAGCGGCGCCACGCAGCCGTCGTCCGCGCAAGGCAACGGCCGCAAGCAACGCGGAGTAAGCGTCTGCTCGCGGGAACGCGCCAAGGCCACCCGCATCAACGCGCCAACATCAACATCAACGCCAACGTCCTAAAACAGCCCAAACACAGCCACGCCGTTGGTCGCGCCGACATACACTTTGCCGCGCGCGATCATCGGCGTGATGAACTTGTTGCCCGCGCCCCACTGATCGCGCGTGCCGGCCTGGTTGCTGTTGTACAGCTCACGCGACAGATTGCTGGCGTCGTACGCGTGCAAGGCGCCGATCGTGCTGTTTTCGGCGGCCCAGACGATGCCATTGCTCGTGCCGTTCGCCGACACCGCTGGCGTCGCGCCTGGATACACGAAGGTGGTCGGGCTCTTCGTCGCCGCCGTGGTTGCGAACAGCGCGGACGTGACAGGCAGCGCCTTCAGGTTGTCATTGATGCCACCGTAATAGACGGTGCCGTTGTAGTAAGCAGGCGAGCCCCAGATGCCGCCCGCGAGCGTGCCAGTCAACACCTGCCAGATGTTGTTGGAGGTCGGGTTGAATTTCCCCATCGAGTCGCGATCCACAACGTAGATGAGATTGTCCTTGCCCGCAGCCACGGCGAGATGCTTGACGGTGCCGCTTGCCGTCGTCTGATCCGGCAGCAGCATCACGCCGCCCGAGCCGAAATCGCCGTCCACGTTGGCCTCGGCCACGACGTTGTACATCGCGAAATAGTCCGTCACCTGCAGATTGCCGGCCGAGAGCTTCATCAGCGAATTGCCGAAGTCTCCATCGACGGGAAAGCCCTGCGCGTTCAGCGTGGTGCCGAATGTGCCATTGCCGTCCACGACGTACAGCGAAGTACCGTCCGACGCCATCCCCGAGCCGGCCATCCAGATCGAGCCCTGGCTGCCGTTGGGCGTGATGTTCAGCACGCTGGTCTGCTTCAGCGTGTCGGCGCTATAAGCCATCAGCCAGCCGGTGTAAGCGCCCGACATGCAGTGCGCGGTCCAGCCCATGTAGATGTTGCCGCCGACCAGCGTCAGCGCGGCGCGCTCGGTGTGTAAGGACGGATTGAACGTGAGCACGCCGTTGACGCTGCCGGAACCGTTGCCCGGATAGGTCGCCGCGATCTCGGTCGGGCCGCCGAGCGCTTCAGCGCCAGTCGTCAGATCGAGCGCATGGAGGCGGTGATGGTAGCCGCCGCTCGCGTCCTTCGTCATGGCAACCGCATACAGCACCCCGTTGGGGCCGCGGGTGCGGTCGATGACCGGCGTCGACGTAATGCCGATTTCGGGTGTGATGTCCTGGCAGCTATGATCGTCGCTCGGTGTTTCGCCCGCGCCGATCAGCGAGACCTTCCACAATGGCGTGAAGGTGGTGGCATCGTATGCGTAGACGCTGTCGTGCTCGGTGGCCACGTAGACCACATCATGCGAGGCGCCGCCGATAGAAAGACTGGTGACGAACAGCGGCTGCGCGTCGACCTTGCCGTCCGCGGCCAGGAAAGCAACTTTACCGAAGCTCGCGGAATTGACGTTCGTGAGGGTCAGCGTAGTTTCGGCGAGCATCTGCCCGGTACGGCCGAGATCGTTGTGATGCATCAGCACGTCGGTCGCAAACGCTGTGGTGGTGGTCGGCGTGGGCGTGCTGCCTGAACCCACGCCACCCGTGCCGCCAGTCATGCCGCCGGATCCTGATCCGCTGCTCCCACCGCCGCTACCCGCGGCCGACCCTGACGCCGTGCCCGACGTGCCGCCCGAACCGCCGCCGCATGATGCAAAACACAACACGATGACGGCGAGCGCAGCCGCCTCGCACACGCGGGACCACCCGCTCTGTCTCGATGGTTCAGCGTCGCCTTGTGAGATCCGCATGTCCGCCTCGTCGTGTTTAACGATGCGACGTTCACTCCCACGCACGCCGAGCGCTACGTGAAATCACGTCGCGCCGCATTCGAGGAGTTCACCACGCGCGGCTCCCGGACCGTTAAACCGTTGGTTGCTAATGCGGCAAGCTAACCGTACGCTGTTTGTAGGGTTGGTTGACGCCATCGTTTCGCGTCTCTCCGCCATCCATGACCGCAATGAGACGGCGAACGCGAGGACATGCCGGACACGCTCTACGCGATCTACTCAGTAGTACGGATAGGGGGCATACATTACCGGCGGAGGAGCGACGTAGCGCGGCGGCGGAGCAACATATACCGGCTGCGGCGCGTAGACCGGCTGAGGTGCATAAACCGGCATCTGCGGCTGGGAAATCGTGTTGCCCTTCGATGTCATGCACTGCGCGTACGCTGCATCGTAGCGAGCCTGCAGACCGTTCGCCGAGTACTGTGCGCCATTCGCGCCGGCCGCGCCGCCCAGCAGCAATCCGCTGCCTGCGCCGATCGCCGCGCCTGCGCCTGCGTTGCCCGCCGCGGCGCCGATCAGCGCGCCCACCGCAGCACCGCCGAGCGTGCCGACAGCAGCGCTGCCGACCGCATTGTTGGTTGCGCCTTGCGCCGCGCCGGCGACATCCGTGGAATGGAACGCGTAATCGCGACAAGCGTAGTCGTCCTGCTGGAACTGATTGAGCGGCTCACCCGTGCGCGGCAGCGCGACGATGCTCGGGCCGCTCGGCGGTACGACTGCACAACCGCCGAGGAGCGCCAGAGCGACGGCGCCTACGGGTATCGCGACGTGGATCGGTTTGAGGCTTGAGATCATGTTGGCGCTGATTCGTTGATAACGGAACCCAACGTTAGGCCAATCCGCATGCCGCCTGGTTACGGTTTCGTTACCGGATGTTTTCCGCCTTACATTCCGGCACGTGCGGACGACTTTATGTCGATCACTCGTATCACTCGGTTACCAACTGTGACAAAGCCGGCACGCGAATGTCGCCACACAGGACATTCCTACGGATCACGAATTGATCGGCAGCGCCAACCTACCCGGCACACCGACACGAAGGTCAGCGAAAGCTATCAGGCAATAAACAAAAAAGCCCTCACAAGAGGGCCTTTTCGTGGTCGGCATGTAGTGCCGACCTCATTGCACGCAAGTCATTCCGCTTCCAAAGTTTGCTTCCATCACCAAACTTCCTTCCAGCAGAACAACCAGCAAACTTACGCGAAATTCTTCGACGCGAATTCCCAGTTGACGATGTTCCAGTACGCTTCGACAAACTTCGGACGCGCGTTGCGATAGTCGATGTAGTACGCGTGTTCCCACACGTCGATCGTCAGCAGTGCCTTTGCGTCGGTGGTCAGCGGCGTAGCAGCGTTGCTCGTCGACACGAGGTCGAGCGAACCGTCAGCTTTCTTCACGAGCCATGCCCAGCCCGAGCCGAACGTGCCGACTGCGGTCTTCGCGAACTCTTCCTTGAACTTGTCGAACGAACCCCACTTGGCGTTGATCGCGTCAGCCAGAGCGCCGGTCGGCGCACCGCCACCTTGCGGCGACAGGCTGTTCCAGAAGAACGTGTGGTTCCACACTTGCGCTGCGTTGTTGAAGATGCCACCCGAGGCTTTCTTGACGATCTCTTCGAGCGACAGATTCTCAAACTCCGTGCCCTTGATCAGATTGTTCAGGTTGGTGACATAGGTCTGATGGTGCTTGCCATAGTGAAACTCGAGCGTCTCTTCCGACATGTTCGGAGCGAGAGCGTTTTTCGCGAACGGCAGCGGCGGGAGCGTATGTTCCATGGTGCTTTCCTTCTATCTGTATCTGTTGTGGGGGAGTCTGCGGATAACGCTTTAGAGCACTCGATTGTAGGCGAGTTGGAATAACCCCGCAAACCAACGGACTTTATGCCCGGCATGAGAAAACACGCCGCGCATCCAGCGTGAAGAGTGCGGTCGCACGGCCCGTGCCCGCTGCTTGCAAAGTCCCTGATGCACTGTCAACAGAGTGTCAGAAACCGTCCGTGAGACGCGGTTGTACATCGGCCAATGCGATGTCCGCCGCGCCCTCGGCGAGATGCACAGTCAGGCGTCGCCCCGGTTTCAACGAAGCGGGCGATCGCACCGCGCGCCCGTTCTGCGCGTCGAGCACAGCGGCATAACCGCGCTCGAGCGTACGCTGCGGACTCAACACTTCGAGCCGCGCATGCAGTGTCGCGATACGCGCGCTCTGACGTTCATGCTGGCGTAACAATGCCGCGTCGAGTCGCTGGCTCAGATTGCCGAGTTTCGCCTGATGCGCGGCGAGGTCCGGACGCCATCTTTGCCAGCGCATCTGCAGCAGCGAAAAACGCGCTCTGGCATCGCGCACCGGACGCGCGCCGGACGAAGCCAGCCGCACGCTCAATTGCTGCAAATGCGTGCGTTGCCGCGCGAGCCGCTCGGCCGGCGACACGAGCCGACGTTCGAGCCAGTCGAGTTGCTGTGCGCGTCGCTCCATCATGCGGCCGAAACCGCGCGCGAGCGTCGCATGCCGATGATCGAGTTCGCGCAGCAGCATCACGCGCTGCGGACTGACGAGTTCGGCGGCACCGGTTGGAGTCGGCGCGCGCACGTCGGCGGCGAAATCGGCGATCGTGAAATCGGTTTCGTGACCGACGCCGCTCACCACCGGCAGCGCGCTTTCCGCGATTGCCCGCGCGAGCACTTCTTCGTTGAATGCCCACAGGTCTTCGATCGAACCGCCGCCGCGGCACACGATCAGCACGTCGACTTCGCGTCGCCGGTTCGCGGCTTCCACCATCGCGGCGAGTTTCGCGCTGACGCCCACGCCCTGCACCGGCGCCGGGTAGACGATCACCGGAATATGCGGCGCGCGGCGCGACAAGGTGGTCAGCACGTCGCGCAACGCCGCCGCCTGCAACGACGTCACGATACCGATCGCGCGCGGATGCGCCGGCAGCGCACGCTTGCGCTCCGCGGCGAAGAGACCTTCGGCTTCGAGTTGCGCTTTCAGCCGCAGGAAGGCTTCGTAAAGACGCCCTTGGCCCGTCCGGCGCACCGCTTCGACGTTCAGTTGCAATTCGCCGCGCGGCTCGTACATCGTCACCAGCGCGCGCACTTCGATGCGATCGCCTTCGCGCGGCGTGAACTCCGCGTATTGCGCGCGACCCCGGAACATCACGCAGCGCATCTGCGCTTGCGCGTCCTTGATCGAGAAATACCAGTGGCCGCTCGCGGCGCGGGTGAAGTTGGACACTTCGCCCGCCACCCAGACGAGCGGAAACGAGCGTTCGAGCATCGTGCCGATCGCGCGATTGAGCGCGGAAACGGGAACGACGACTTCACCGCCGGGCGCGGCCGACGAGGCAAATGGGCTTTCGGGATTCATGCGAGGAATGTCTGTGACTGGCCGGACAGACGATAGACCGACTGGCCATCCGCGTCCAGCGCGGCGGTCGAATTGTTAAAAGTGTCCACATGGCGGGAGTCGCCAGGCGAATGCCGCCTGAGTGCCCGCCAGAAGCGCGAAAATTGGCAGCATGTCTTTGATTTATATGGAATTTATATCTCATTAAAGAGAATGATTGTCGATTGGGTGGGCTTTGCGCGGGGTTGTCGGGCGGTTCGGAGGCAGGTTCTCCACAAAGTTATCCACAGGCTGTTTAAATCGTCTGAGTTGTGAATTTGCGAGCCGGCGCAAGGTGCGCAGCTTGCCGGGCGGGACGCACGCGCGCTAGAGTGGCGGGCTCGCCGGCGTGCCCGGTGGCATCGCGGCGGTCGTTGTGGCAATGCTGCGGCGGCGCCCTTCGCATCGGCAAGCCGCGCTGTCGGCGAGTCACTTTCGCTTCACTTTTGATCGTCCGGAGAACCGCGTTGATGCATGCCCCGCGTTTCGCGCCTAGCGCTTTCACGCCGCCGTCGAGGCTTCACCGCCCGTCGCGGGCCGCGTCGTCCGTCGCCGCGCTTCCGTTCCCGGCGGCTCGCGAATGAGCGAACTGAACAACCGCCTCGAAGCCCGCTTCGCCCGCGAATGGCAACAGCGCGGACCGCTCGCGTGGGCGCTCACACCGTTCGCGTGCGTGTTCGGCGCGATCGCGGCCGGCCGCCGCGCCGCGTTCTCGCTCGGCTGGCTGAAATCCGTGCGGGTCGGCGTGCCGGTGGTGGTGGTCGGCAACGTGACCGTCGGCGGAACCGGCAAGACGCCGACCGTGATCGCGCTGGTCGAAGCGCTGCGCGCGGCCGGCTTCACGCCCGGCGTGGTGTCGCGCGGCTACGGCGCGCGCGTCAGAACGCCGACGGCGGTCACGGCCGCTTCGGCAGCGAGCGTCGGCGGCGACGAACCGCTGTTGATCGCGCGGCGCACCGGCGCGCCGGTATGGGTCTGCCCGGATCGTGTCGCGGCGGCGCAGGCCTTGTGCGCCGCGCATCGCGACGTCGACGTGATCGTCAGCGACGACGGCTTGCAGCACTATCGTCTCGCACGCGACGCCGAGCTCGTCGTGTTCGATCACCGGCTCGGCGGCAACGGTTTTCTGCTGCCGGCCGGGCCGCTGCGCGAACCGCTGTCGCGCCGCCGCGATGCGACGCTGATCAACGATCCATACGCCCGCTCGCTGCCCGCGTGGCCGAATACTTTTGCGCTGAAGCTCGCCCCCGGCGACGCGTGGCATCTCGACAACCCGGGCCTGCGCCGACCGCTCGCGCAATTCAGCGGCGAGCGCGTGCTCGCTGCGGCCGGCATCGGCGCACCGGAGCGTTTTTTCGCGACGCTGCGCGCCGCCGGCCTCACGCCCGCGACCCGCGCGTTGCCGGATCACTATGCGTTCGAGCGCAATCCGTTTTCCGACGTGGACGCCGACGCCATCCTGGTAACAGAAAAGGATGCGGTAAAATTGGGGTCCTGGCACGATGCGCGCATCTGGGTTGTCCCGGTCGAAGCCGCGCTCGATCATCGCCTCATTGCATTAGTTGTGGAGAAAGTCCGTGGACGCTCGCCTGCTTGAAATCCTCGTCTGCCCGATCTGCAAGGGTCCGCTCAGCTACGACCGTTCCGCGCAGGAACTGATCTGCAACGCGGACAAACTCGCGTACCCGATCCGCGACGGCATTCCCGTCATGCTCGTCGACGAAGCGCGTCAAACGGTGGAAGGCACACCCGTCGATCTGAATCCGGGTTCGGTCGCCTGAGTTTGTTCGGCGCGGTTGCTTCCCTGCCGCCTCGCCTGCCTCGCGTCCGACACACCGATCAGCTTTTCTGCCGGCGCCCGCGTTTGTTTCGCGAGTGCCCTGTTCCGGTTCCATCGCCGCTCGTCCTTCCGCGCTTGCCCATCCGATGACTCAAGCTCACGCCACTACCCCTCCGTTCATCGCCGTCGTGCCGGCCCGTCTCGCTTCGACGCGCCTGCCGAACAAGCCGCTCGCCGATATCGGCGGCAAGCCGATGGTGGTGCGGGTCGCCGAGCGCGCGCGCGAATCGGGCGCGCAGCAGGTGCTGATCGCGTCGGACTCGCAAGCGGTACTCGACGCGGCTCACGAGCACGGCTTCGAAGCCGTGTTGACGCGTGCCGATCATCCGTCGGGCACGGACCGTCTGGCGGAAGTCGCGGCCCATTTCGGCTGGAGCGACGACACGATCGTCGTCAACGTGCAAGGCGATGAACCGCTGATCGATCCGAACCTCGTGTGCGGCGTTGCGTCGCACCTCGCGGCGAGCAGCGGCTGCGCGATCGCCACCGCCGCGCATCCGATCGCAGACTCCGCCGAAATCTTCAATCCGAACGTGGTCAAGGTCGTGCTCGACGCGCGCGGTGTCGCGCTGTACTTTTCGCGCGCGCCGATTCCGTGGGCGCGCGACGCCTATCAGGCGCATTGGCCGAACGTCGCGTCGATGCCCGTTCCTCCGGCGCCGGCGGTCGTGCATCGGCATATCGGCCTATACGCGTATCGCGCGCAATTCCTGCGCACTTACCCGACGCTCGCCATCTCGCCGCTCGAACAGGTCGAGCAGCTCGAACAGTTGCGCGCGATGTGGCACGGCGAGCGCATCGCGGTGCTCGTCACTCACGACGTGCCGCTGCCCGGCGTCGATACCCCTGCCGATCTGGCGCGCGTGCAGGCTTTATTCGGGGCTTGAGCGCAAAAACCCATGGCATAATCGGACGGTTGTGCGCGCCTCCCTTTGCAAGCGGGAGTCAGGGTTTGCACCCGGTCGCGCCGGTTTCATCTTGCAGCGCCGTCGTGTTCGACGAGCAGCGCGAGATTCGAAACGGCAGCCGACGCGGGTCCCTCGACGAATCGCGGGATGGCAGTAACGCCGCCACGAATTCACATAGATCTGGAGATATCACATGCGTTTGATCCTTTTGGGTGCACCCGGCGCGGGTAAGGGCACTCAGGCAAACTTCATCAAGGAAAAATTCGGTATTCCGCAAATTTCCACTGGCGACATGCTGCGCGCGGCCGTCAAGGCAGGCACGCCGCTCGGCATCGAAGCCAGGCGTTTCATGGACGCCGGCGAACTGGTCACGGACGAGTTGATCATCAACCTCGTGAAAGAACGTCTGCAACAGCCGGACTGCGCGAACGGTTATCTGTTCGACGGTTTTCCGCGCACGATTCCACAAGCGGAAGCGATGAAACAGGCCGGCGTGCCGATCGATTACGTGCTGGAAATCGACGTGCCGTTCGACGAGATCATCGTGCGCATGAGCGGCCGCCGCTCGCACGCCGCGTCGGGCCGTACGTACCACGTCAAGTTCAACCCGCCGAAGGTCGAAGGCGTAGACGACGTAACGGGCGAGCCGCTGATCCAGCGCGACGACGACAAGGAAGAAACGGTCAAGAAGCGTCTGGAAGTGTACGAAGCGCAGACCAAGCCGCTGATCGAGTACTACAACGGCTGGGCGCAGAACGGCGATTCGTCGAGCGCGTTGAAGGCGCCGCAGTATCGGCGCATTTCGGGTCTTGGCGGTGTCGATGAAATTCGCGCACGCGTGTTCGACGCGTTGAAGTAAGCGCGCATCGCGTTGTCGGCACTGACGTGTCGTTCGAAGAACCCGCCTTTACCGGCGGGTTTTTTATTTGTCGCCGACGCCGCTCGTGCGGTTTTCCCAAGCGCCGGTATTGCTTAGCCATCCATAGCGATTTACGCCGCACTCGTCCCCTCTGGCCGTCATGCTGCCCGCCTCGCTTTCCGCGCTGCAGCATAGCCGCTACAATCGATCATCGAAAAAATATTCGATCGAGACATTCCCGAACTGAAGTCAAGGAGAAGATATGGAGATTCGTGACAACGTATTCCTGATCACCGGCGGTGCATCGGGACTCGGCGCCGCCACCGCGCGCCTGTTCGTCGAACACGGCGGCAAGGTAGTGCTCGCCGATCTGAACCAGGACGCAGGCGAAGCGCTCGCGAAAGAACTCGGCGGCGTGTTCGTCAAATGCGACGTGAGCCGTGAAGACGACGCCGCGCAAGCAGTTGAAGCCGCCACGAAACTCGGCACGCTGCGCGGCCTCGTCAATTGCGCGGGCATCGCGCCCGCCGTGAAAACGGTCGGTAAAGACGGCCCACATCCGCTCGACTCGTTCGCGCGCACCATCTCCATCAATCTGATCGGCACCTTCAACATGATCCGGCTCGCCGCCGCGGCAATGTCGAAGAACGAGCCGAACGCGAACGGCGAGCGCGGCGTGATCGTGAATACCGCGTCGGTGGCGGCTTATGACGGCCAGATCGGTCAGGCGGCTTATGCGGCGTCCAAAGGCGGCGTGGTCGGCATGACGCTGCCGATCGCACGCGACCTGTCGCGCAACGCGATCCGCGTGATGACGATCGCGCCGGGCATCTTCGAAACGCCGATGCTGCTCGGCATGCCGCAGGACGTGCAGGATGCGCTCGGCGCGATGGTGCCGTTCCCGCCGCGCCTCGGCAAACCCGCCGAGTACGCGATGCTGGCCAAGCAGATCTTCGACAATCCGATGCTCAACGGCGAAGTGATCCGACTCGACGGCGCGATCCGGATGCAGCCGAAGTAATTGCGAGCAACGGGCGCTGGAAACCCAGCGCCCAATGACAAACGCCTGCGCATGAGCATTCATGCGCAGGCGTTTCTTCAGTCAGCGGACGGGCCCGCAGCCGATTCAATCGCGATCGTCGTGCTGTGTGCGTTGACGCAGTTCATGCAACTGCGACTCGACCACCGTGGCATCCTCGGCATCCGGACAGTCGCCGAGATAGCGCTCCAGGTCCTCCAGCGCGGGACGCAGATAATCGAGCCGCGCATACGCGAAGCCGCGATCGCGCACTTCCTCGATACTCCCCGGCAGCAGGATCACAAGCCGCTGCTGCACGGCCAGCAGACGCTGCCAACGTTCCGTCTGAAGATACGTAGACTTCAGGTTGCGCAACATCCGCGCGATGATCTCGCGCCGCGTGGCCGGTTGCAGCAGCATGCGCAGCGCGCGGCTCACCGAATCGCCTGCCGACGCAACGTAGGGCTCCAGCATCTCCACCATCTCCGATTCCGACAGCGAATGTCCACTGGTGGGATCGAGCATCACGTCGCCGTCGGGCGTGGTCACGCGCAGCAGAAAGTGCCCGGGAAAGGACACGCCGCGCGCCGGCACGCCGATCTGCTCGGCCATCTCCAGATACAGAACCGCGAGCGAAATCGGAATGCCGCGACGGCGCTTGAGCACCGCGTTCAGATGGCTGTTGTCGGGGTCGTAATAATCGTTGAGGTTGCTGGCAAAGCCCAGCTCGCGGAAGAAAAACCGGTTCAGGATGCCGACTTTCTGGCGGATGTCGGCGTCGTCCGGCATGCGGCGCTGCAGGCGCAGCACCAGCTCGTCGATCTCCGCCAGCGTGCCTTGCAGATCGAGGTCGGGATACGCGTCCTGCGCAAGCGAAAGTGCCGCCTCGGTGAGTGGCAGGCTGTCGTCTTCGGCGACGAGCGTGCTGAAATAGTCGAGAACTCGCGTCATCGTGATCACTTCACTCGCCTTTTGAAATACGCGTACTTGAAGCCCATCAGCCAAAGCATACCGAAATATAGCGCGGCGAACAGAACGAGGCACGCCCCCAGCAGCACGATGCGCTGAACCGGTTCGCTATGCATGCCGATCCAGTCGAAGCTGATCGCGAGCCAATGCATCACGCCGGCCAGCACGAGGCACGCACCGAACAGTTGCACGAAAAATTTCACCCAGCCGGCCGACGGCATATAGATGCCGCGCTTGCGCAAACCGAGGAACAACAACAGCGCGTTGACGCAAGCACCGAGCCCGACGCTCAGCGTGAGACCCGCATGCGAGAAGATCGGCACGAACACATAGTTGCTCAACTGCGTGACGATCAGCACGCCGACGCCGATCTTCACCGGCGTCTTGATGTCCTGCTTCGCGTAAAAACCCGGTGCGAGGATCTTGATCAGAATCAGGCCGATCAAACCGATCCCGTATGCCGCGAGCGCGCGCCCGACCATCACGACCGAATGACCGTCGAACTTGCCGTAGTGAAACAGCGTGGCCGTGAGCGGCTCGGCGAAGAAAAACAGCGCGATGGCGCTCGGTGCGGCAAGCAGAAACGTGACGCGCAAGCCCCAGTCGAGCAGCGACGAGTATTCGTGCGGATCGGCGTCGACGTGCGCCTTCGACAAACTCGGCAGCAGAATCGTGCCGAGCGCGACGCCGAGCAGCGCGGTCGGAAACTCCATCAGACGGTCGGCGTAATTGATCCACGACACCGCGCCGGGACCGATGCGCGACGCGATATTGGTGTTGATGATCAGGCTGATTTGCGCGACCGACACGGCGAACATCGCCGGCACCATTTTCGACAGCACCCGCTTCACGCCGCGATGCGCGAGCGCCTTCAGCGGATTCAGACCGATGCGCGGCAGCATGTCGATCTTTTTCAGCCCGGGCAATTGCACGATGAACTGCAGCACGCCGCCCGCGATCACGGCCCACGCGAGCGCGTAGACCGGCGTCTGCAGATGCGGCGCGACGAACACCGCCGCAACAATGAACGCGACGTTCAGCAGAACCGGCGCGAACGCGGGCAGCGAGAAATTCTTGTACGTGTTCAGCACGCCGGACGCGAGCGACGTCAGCGAGATGAAAATGATGTACGGGAACATGATGCGCGTCATCGTGACGGCAAGCGCGTAGGCCTGCCCCTCGTGCGCAAGACCCGACGCGACGATGAACACCACACCCGATGCCCCCACCACGCCGATCACGGACAGAATCGCCAGCGCCCACGCGAGCACCGTGGAAGTCGCATCGACCAGCGCCTTGGTGGCGTCGTGCCCCTGGCTGTTCTTGAACTCGGCGAGAATCGGTACGAAGGCCTGCGAGAACGCGCCTTCGGCGGAAATCCGGCGCAGCAGGTTGGGAATGCGGAAGGCGACGTAGAACGCGTCAGTGAATTGACTGGCACCGAACGCGCGAGCGATCAGCGTTTCGCGGGCCAGTCCGGTCACGCGCGACAGCAGCGTGAAGCCGCTGACCGTCAGCAGGGCTCGGAATAGATTCATGGGGCGCTTATTATACGGGTGCCGCAAGTGCGGACGACGAGCCGGAACGCGAGTCGGACCGATTTACCGCGCAGACGTTCGATCCTCGTGCGACGATCGGCAGCCGCGGCATCGCGGGCCCGGCGATTCCCCGTTGCCACGTGCCTGATTTTGTTGCTATAATCGTCGGTTTCGAAGCTCGAAAAAGCATCACATCAGCAGCACCTCACCCACTTGAAGGTCAGGTACTGGAAACAGGAACAGGATAAGGAACCGTCATGGCAAACACCGCACAAGCACGCAAGCGCGCCCGCCAGGCCGCCAAGGCAAACTCGCACAACTCGGCACTTCGCTCGAAGTTCCGCACGGCTATCAAGGCTGTCCGCAAGGCGATCGACGCCGGCGACAAGGCTAAGGCCGCTGAAATCTTCCAGGCATCGTCGAAGACCCTCGACATCATCGCCGACAAGAAAATCGTTCACAAGAACAAGGCAGCTCGCCATAAGAGCCGTCTCGCTGCAGCCATCAAGGGTCTGCAAGCGTCCGCAGCGCAGTAATTCCGGCGAGCCCGCTTCGGTGGGCTACCTCCTGTTTCCGCTGCACAAAAAAGCCCGCTTTGGCGGGCTTTTTTGCTTGGGACCACCGGATTCGCTGAGGCTTGACCTCAGCCATAAAAAAACCCGCTACTTGCGGGTTTTTTATGGCAATCCAACTGCCGCAAATTACAACACGTGACGCTTCGCCAATGGCGGAGCGTGTTCGAGTTGCAACTCGCAGGCTTCCGTGACGACGAGGTCGTTGTCTTTCGCGAAGTTCAGCACGAAATCGAAGGCCATCGGCTCGATATCCCGCAGGCGCGAATCGAGAATCACGCACTTGAGGTCGCCGATCATGGTCGGCCGCACGTACAACGAATATTGCAGATAGGCATTGGGACCTTTGCCGCCAGGACTCGGACCGAAACATGCCATGACGCCCGCGAGCCGTTCCGACCAGTCGCTCGGCCGAAATTTCTTTCCGGTCGAGGTAATGCCCTGAATGAAGAATTCGGTTGGAGCTGCTTCGGCCATGTAGGAATACCTGTGTGACTGCCCAACGGATGACGGCAAAGCCGACAGCTATACGGCCTTGGGGCGCCTGAACACGTCGGCCGCGCCGCTATGGCGGGCTGCGCCACCAGAAACCGCGAAGGGCTACTCGAACCGCCCCGGCGCTTACATGACGGCGCACCGCGGGGAAGCCTTCCGGGCGCGCGAGCCCGCGCGGACCGTGCTGCCGCAAGCGCGATACCGGCCTGCTGGGCTTTGGGATAACCCGCAGATTATAGCGCAGCGGGCCTTTTTCCGCACTGCACACAAGCCGCTTCCGCACGTTGCGCAAGGCTTTCAGACAGCTTTCCCGGCCTTCTGGGTGACTCGTCAAATGGGGCGAAATCCTTTATGCTGCTTTGAGTTACCACAAACGACGGCGGCGCCGTCCGGCAATCCTGCCGGGTGAGACCGCCGTATTTGTTTCATGACCGCCAAGAAAATTCGCCACTACCTGCAGTTCAAGGATTTCTCGCTGGACGACTACGAGTACGTGCTGGAACGCGCGCGCATTCTCAAGCGCAAGTTCAAGAACTACGAGACCTACCACCCGCTGCACGACCGCACGCTGGCGATGATCTTCGAGAAAAATTCGACTCGCACGCGCCTGTCGTTCGAAGCCGGCATCTTCCAGCTGGGCGGCCACGCGGTATTCATGAGCACGCGCGACACGCAGCTCGGCCGCGGCGAACCGATCGAAGACGCAGCGCAAGTGATTTCGCGCATGGTCGACATCATCATGATCCGCACGTTCGGTCAGGACATCCTCACGCGCTTTGCCGAAAATTCGCGCGTGCCGGTGATCAACGGGCTGACCAACGAGTATCACCCGTGTCAGGTACTGGCGGACATCTTCACGTACTTCGAGCACCGCGGGCCGATCCGCGGCAAGACGGTCGCGTGGGTCGGCGACGCCAACAACATGCTGTACACATGGATCGAAGCCGCGCAGATTCTCGGCTTCAAGTTGCAGCTGTCCACGCCGCCGGGCTACAAGCTCGACCGCGCGATGGTGGCAGCGGAGAGCGCGCCGTTCTATACGGAATTCGACGACCCGAACGAAGCCTGCGCAGGCGCCGACCTGGTCACCACCGACGTCTGGACCAGCATGGGCTTCGAGGCCGAAAACGAGGCGCGCAAGAAAGCCTTCGCGGACTGGTGCGTCGACGCCGAAATGATGGCGCGTGCCAATGCAGACGCGCTCTTCATGCACTGCCTGCCTGCGCACCGCGGTGAGGAAGTCAGCGCAGAAGTGATCGACGGTCCGCAGAGCGTCGTGTGGGACGAGGCGGAGAACCGCCTGCATGTGCAAAAAGCATTGATGGAATATCTGCTGCTCGGCAAGCTCAATCATTGAGCCAATGGCTCTGCAGCACCTGCGTGTAGCGCGACGGGGCCTTGAATACGAGGCAAGGCATCCACGTTCAGCGCCACGCAAACGGCGGTGGTTCGACAAGCACTGATGTAAAAAGGCGCGGGGAGATAACTCCCCAGCGCCTTTTTTCTTCATCGCCCTCTGCTGATGACGAGTTCAACGCTTCACAAGCAGACCGGCTCCGCTTCCAGCTTTACGCCAAACCGCGCCAGCACATCCTGCTGAATCGCCTGCGCAAGCGCCAGTACGTCCTCCCCGCTCGCTCCGCCGCGATTCACCAGCACCAGCGCCTGTCGCTCGTGCACGGCCGCCGCACCCATCGAACGACCTTTCCAGCCGCATCGATCGATCAGCCAACCGGCCGCGAGCTTCACCCGGCCATCCGCCTGCGGATACGAGACCAGATCGGGCTCCTTGAGCTTCAGCGCGTCGGACTGTGCCGCGTCCACCACCGGATTCTTGAAGAAACTGCCCGCGTTGCCGAGTACCAGCGGATCGGGCAGCTTCGCACGGCGCACCGCTACCACGGCGTCGAAGATCGCCTGCGCGCCAGGCTGCGCACCCGCGTGGCCGTTTGCGGCCAGCTCTCGCGCGAGATCCGCGTAGCCCGCTCGCGGCGTCCAGACCTTCGGCAGACGAAAAGTGACCGAAACGATGACGAAACGATCCCGCCCTTCCCGCTTGAAAAAACTGTCGCGATAGCCGAACTGACACGCCTCGGCGTCGAGCTCGACGACGGCGCCCGTGGCCAGTTCCACCGCCCGCAACGAAGCAAACCGCTCGCCCATCTCCAACCCGTAAGCGCCGATGTTCTGAATCGGCGCCGCGCCGACCGTACCCGGAATCAGCGCGAGATTCTCGAGCCCCGGCAGTCCCTGCGCCAACGTCCACGCAACGAAGTCGTGCCACGGCTCGCCGGCGGCCGCCTCGACATACCACGCGTCGTCGTCCTCGCGCACCAGCTTGCGGCCTCGCAATGCAACCAGCAACGCCAGCCCGGCGAAGTCGCGCGTGAGCACGACGTTGCTGCCGCCGCCCAGCACCAGCCGCGGCAAACCGGCCACACGCGGATCGCGCACGGCGGCCAGCAGTTGCGACTCGTGCTCGATCCGGCATGCAAACTGCGCGCGAACATCGAAGCCGAAGGTGTTATGCGCCTTCAGCGGATAGCCGGCAATCAATGCGGCGGAATCGGATTGGGACATCGGAACGGGAAGAATGCGACGGTAAATGAAACAGACAACGGCAATTGACCCCGCCTCGGGCTCCGGCCGCGCGACAATGCGCGGCGGCCTTGGGCAAAAGAGAACCGGGTCGGTAAAATGATGTCCGGTCCGTGATTATAGCGAGTGCCCCGCGAACGGCCGACCGGCCGCGTCGCGCACCGCAGCACTATTGGGAGAAAGCAATGCCATCGTTCGACGTCGTCTGCGAAGCAAACATGATCGAAGTCAAGAACGCGATCGAGCAGTCCAACAAGGAAATCTCAACCCGCTTCGACTTCAAAGGGTCGGACGCGCGCGTCGAGCAAAAGGAAAGCGAAATTACCGCCTATGCCGACGACGATTTCAAACTCGGCCAGGTCACCGACGTACTGGTGTCGAAAATGGCCAAGCGCAATGTCGACGTGCGCTTCCTCGACTACGGCAAGACCGAGAAGATCGGCGGCGACAAGGTCAAGCAGGTCATCAAGATCAAGAAGGGCGTGTCCGGCGACCTGTCGAAGAAAATCGTGCGTCTCGTGAAGGACAGCAAAATCAAGGTCCAGGCGAGCATTCAGGGCGACGCCGTGCGTATCACCGGCGGCAAGCGCGACGATCTGCAAAGCGTGATCGCGATGCTGCGCAAGGACGTGACCGACACGCCGCTCGACTTCAACAACTTCCGCGATTAACGCAGCGCGGCGTCGGCGTGGGGCTTCGTGGTCCGGCGCCGAGCGCGAGACGGGCGTCGATCGCCCTACGCATCCGAAGCGTCAGCAGCAAAAGAAGCTTCGGAATCGCCAGTCATGCGCGGCACCCGTCAACACTCAGTTTTCGTTGCCGTTCGCCGGCGCCGCCGCGGCTTTCTTCTTGTCGCCGATGCGGCTTTCCTCGCCGCGCATCAGCTTGGCGATATTGCCGCGATGGCGCCACACCAGCAGCGAACTCATCACGACGATCGCCAGCGCGACGATGTTCGGCCCGAACAGAAAGCCGTCGAACAGCGGCGCGAACACCGCTGCGGCCAAAGCCGCCAGCGACGAATAGCGCGTGAAGAACGCAACGATCAGCCAGGTGAGCAGGGTCGCGCCGCCGAGAACCGGATTGATCGCGAGCAGCACGCCCGCCGCGGTCGCCACGCCCTTGCCGCCCTGAAAGCGGAAGAAGACCGGATACAGGTGACCGAGAAACACGGCAACCGACGCAAGCGCCACGGCGTTACCGTCCAGCCCGTAGCGCGCGCCGAAATGCACGACCACCCACACCGGCAACCACCCTTTGAATGCATCGCCGATCAGCGTGAGAATCGCGGCCTTCTTGCTGCCGCTGCGCAGCACGTTGGTGGCGCCCGGATTGCCGGAACCGTACGAGCGCGGGTCGTCGAGACCCATCGCGGCGCTCACGATCACGGCGAACGACACCGAGCCGATCAGGTAGGCAACGACAGCAACGATCAGGTTTTGCATCGGGGACTCTTATAAGGATCAGCGGTCTGACACTCGACACCCTAACCGCAACAGGGCAAACAACACGAAACCGAGCGGCGCACATTCTACCGAACCCGACGGCTCGCAAGACATTCAGGCAAACGTCAATCGACGCTCGCGCACTGCACGGACTTCGCCTCCAGCAAATCGGTCAGAACCCGCGGCGCGATGCTCACGAGAAAACCGCGCCGCCCGCCGTTCAGCCAGATCTGGTCCAGCTCCAGAATCGTGGACTCGACGTACACCGGCATCTGCTTGCGCGTGCCGAATGGAGACGTGCCGCCGATCAGATAGCCGGAATGCCGGTTCGCCACCTCGGGCTTGCACGGCTCGACGCGTTTCGCGCCGATCTGCCGCGCCAGATTTTTGGTGCTGACGGTACGATCGCCGTGCATCAGAACGATCAGCGGCTTTGCGTGCTCGTCTTCCACCACGAGTGTCTTGACCACGTGATGCTCGTCCACGCCGAGCTGGCGCGCCGACTCCGCGGTACCGCCGTGCTCGACGTAGTCGTAAGGATGTTCGCCGAACGCGACGCCGTGACGGCGCAGAAACTGTGTCGCGGGCGTTTCGGAGACGTGTCTGGATTTGCTCATCGGCGCATTGTAATGGCGAGTTTGCACAGCGGCTATTGGCCGTTCGGCCAATTGTTCGAGCCCGGCGATTGTGGCACGATCGTTCGAAAATCATCCGGTGCAACGCATGCCGGCTCGATCAACGGATCAGGAGACTTGCATTGAGCGCCGCTTCACCCATTCGCCACGACATCGACATTCCCGCGTTGCTGGCCGCGCTGCCCGCGCGGATCGCCGAGATTCCGGCGCTCGCCGCCGCGCGTGATCCCCAGCATGTCGCGCTGATCGAAGACGCGCGCCGCCTGACCAACGCGCAACTGCAGCAAGCGGTCGAGGCCGCCGCCGCGCTGCTTGCCGGATTCGGCGTGCGCGGCGGCGATCGCGTGATGATCGTCGCGGAAAACAGCATCGCGCAGATCGTGCTGCTGTTCGCCGCCGCGAAGCTCGACGCATGGGCGCTGGTGTCGAACGCGCGTCTTTCCGCCGCCGAACTCGATGCGATCCGCGCGCATGCGCAACCGCGGGTCGTTGCGTACGCGGTGGAAAGCTCGGCCGACGCGCAACAGCACGCACTGCGTCATCAGGCTGTCGAAGCGCCGGCCATCGAGCCGGGCATCGGCGCATGGTCGTACACCGTCGACGCAACGGCGCATGCCGAACCCGTCGAGGTAACCGGCGAGCGCCAGTGCGCCGCGCTGATCTACACAACCGGCACCACGGGCACGCCGAAGGGCGTGATGCTGTCGCACCGCAATCTGCTGTTCATTGCCGCCGTTTCGAGCCGCCTGCGCAAGGTCGGCCCTGACGACGTCGTCTACGCCGTGTTGCCGATCTCGCACGTGTACGGTTTCGCGTCCGTGTGTCTCGGCAGCCTGCATGCGGGCGCCACGTTGCGGCTCGTGCCGCGTTTCGCGCCGGAAGCCGTGCGTCGCGCGCTTGCCGAAGAACGTGTGTCGATCTTCCAGGGCGTCCCGGCGATGCACGCGAAGCTGCTCGAGCATCTGCACACGCAGGGCCACGCGTGGTCCGCGCCGCATCTGCGCTTCGCCTATTCGGGCGGCTCGCCGCTCGACGCCGCGTTGAAGGCTCACGTCGAAAGCGTCTACGGGCTGCCGTTGCACAACGGCTATGGAATGACTGAAAGCAGCCCGACCGTGTCGCACACGATGCTCGACGCGCCGCGAAGCGATTGCTCGGTCGGTGAGGTGATTCCGGGGGTCGATGTGCGTTTCGTCGGGTTCGACGGCATCGACGCGGCACCGGGAAGAATCGGCGAGCTATGGGTGCGCGGTCCGAATGTGATGCTCGGCTACTACCGCAATCCGGAGCAGACGCGCAGCGCCGTCACTGAAGACGGCTGGCTCAAAACCGGCGACCTCGCGCGCCAGGATCCGGACGGCGCGTTGCATATCGTCGGGCGCAGCAAGGAGCTGATCATCCGCTCGGGCTTCAACGTGTATCCCGCGGAAGTCGAGCAGGCGTTGAATGCGCATCCGCACGTGGTGCAATCCGCGGTGATCGGGCGCGCGGTCGAGGGCAACGAGGAGGTGATTGCGTTCGTCGAAGTCATGGCGGGCGCCACGGTAACGCCCGCCGAGTTGATTGCATGGTGTGGCGCACGGTTGGCGCCGTATAAGCGCCCCGCCGAAGTAAAGGTGCTCGCCACGCTGCCGGCCGCGTCGACCGGAAAGATTCTGAAGCACCGGTTGCGCGAGTATGTCTAGTGCGGCGGTTGCCGTGACGAAGGCGGCACCGCTCACGGCTCCCGGTCCACCCTCAGCTCACCTTCAACCCCGCGGATGATGCTGCGCATGCAGCGATTTCAACCGCTCGCGGGCCACGTGGGTATAGATCTGCGTAGTCGAGATATCGGTATGCCCAAGCAGCAGTTGCACCACACGCAGATCGGCGCCGTGGTTCAGCAAGTGCGTCGCGAACGCATGCCGTAGCGTGTGCGGCGACAAAGGCGCATGCACGTCGGCTGCCGCCGCATGTCGCTTGATGATGTTCCAGAACTGCTGGCGCGTCATCCCTTCGGCGCGTGAAGTCACGAACAGCGCATCGCTCGCGCGCGCGCCCAGCAGCGCGGGCCGCGCTTCGCGCAGATAGCGTTCGATCCAGCCATGCGCTTCTTCGCCGAATGGGATCAGCCGCTCCTTCGAACCCTTGCCCATCACGCGCACCACGCCTTCGTTCAGGCCGACTTCCACCGTCTTCAGCGTGACGAGTTCAGTGACGCGCAGTCCGCTCGCGTACATCAATTCCAGCATCGTGCGATCGCGCAGACCCAAAGCGGTCTCAATATCCGGTGCGCCGAGCAGCGCTTCGACTTGCGCCTCGGTGAGCGTCGAAGGAAAACGCGGCGGCTGTTTGGCTGAGCGAATGCGTACTGTCGGATCGATTGTCGCGCGATGTTCTCGCACCGCCCAACCGTAGTAGCGGCGAAACACCGAGAGCCGCCGGTTCGCCGAAGTCGATTTGTCTTTCTGACGCGCTGCGCTGTACGCGTTCAGATCGGCTTCCGAAGCGGTGTCGAGCGACGTATTGCGGCTATGAGCAAGCCACTCGCAGAACAGGCGCAAGTCGCGCCGGTATGCATCGAGCGTGTTGCGCGACAAACCGTGTTCGAGCCACAACGCGTCGCAGAATGCATCGATCGATGCCGTGCTCGCGAGAAACAGAGGGGACGCGACGGGCGCGTCGTCAGCCAGGGTGTCGCTCATGCGTACGGAAGACCTTCATGCGCCAGCAGCCAGCGCTTGACGTTGAGATAGAACCCATCTTCAGCATGATGCGCGAAGCCGCCGAGGCCGCTCGAACTCACCACCCGATGACACGGGATCACAATCGGAAAATAGTTGGAGCCGCATGCCTGCCCGACCGCGCGCGGCATGCTGCCGACCTGCTTCGCCAGTTGGCCGTAAGTCAGCACGACGCCCGGCGGGATGTTGCAGATCGCGTCCCACACGCGCTTCTGGAACGGTGTGCCGACCGGCGCGAGCGGCAAGTCGAACTTCGCCGAAGCCAGTTCGAAATAACGCTCGATCTGCGCGACCGCCTGCTCGGCAAGCGGCGTGTCGGGCGCGACGCTCTGCATCGACTCGGGCAAATAGACGATCTCGCGCACAGCCTCGCCCTCGAGGCGGATGCCGACCTTGCCGAAGGGCGCATCGATTACTGCGTTGAACATGATTGCTGCTCCGTGACTGGCGGCGCGGCACTGCGTTACGTTGTCATGTTGCGCGATAGCGTACCTGCATGGGATGCAGGTACGCCGCCAACAGCAAACGCCCGCCGGAATCCCGCTACTTTACGCTGCTTCCAATGCCCATTCCACATGCTCGCGGACTACTGCGGATGGGTCGTCAGCACGCGATCTCAGCGCATCGACGATACCCTCGCGAGCCTCCGCGCCCAGCGCTCCACCCGAGGCCCGCAACGCATTCCCCATCCCAACAGCAAGATTGCGCAGCCAGCTCTCATAGCCGATGCGACGAATCGCACTGCCCTGCATGCGCGTGTCGAAATCGTCCGCGCTCCACGCGAACAACTCCACCAGCGACGCGCGATCGAGCCCATGCCGCACATCGAAATCGGCGACCGGCGCGGCCTGCGCGAACTTGTTCCATGGACACACGAGTTGACAATCGTCGCAGCCATACACGCGATTGCCGATCAACGGACGCATGTCCAGCGGGATGCTGCCCTTCAGCTCGATCGTCAGGTACGAGATGCACAGGCGCGCATCGACCTTATACGGCGCGACGATCGCACCGGTCGGACATGCGCCGATGCAGCGCGTGCAACTGCCGCAATGCGCGCCGGGTGTTTCAGGCGCGGTTTCAGGGGAAGTTTCGGCGTCGGTGGGCAACGGCACGTCGACATAGATTTCGCCGAGGAAGAACAGCGAGCCCGCGTCGCGCTGCAACAGCAGCGTATGTTTGCCGCGCCAGCCGAGGCCGGCCTTCTGCGCGAGCTCCACTTCGAGCACCGGCGCCGAATCGGTGAAGACGCGGTAGCCGAACGCGCCGATCTCTGTTTCGATCCTGTCGGCCAGTTGCTGCAGACGGTTGCGCATCACCTTGTGATAGTCGCGGCCGCGCGCATAAATCGACACCACCGCGGCCGACGGATCCGCGAGCCTGGCATGTTCGGCCGCGCGCCAGTCGTGCGGCGGGAGCGGCGGGAGCGCCGCAGCAGGCGTCGCATGCTCTGCGCCGCGATCCTCCAAAGCGCTTTCGCCGGGCTTTCCGCTCAACGTCTGCGCGGGCAGATAAGCGATGCGCGCGGTAATCACACGTCGCGTACCGGCCACAAGCTCGGCGGGCCGCGCGCGTTTCATCCCGTGTTTCGCCATATAATCCATCTCGCCGTGGCACCCCGCTTCCAGCCACGCTGCAAGCGGCGCTTCGGCAGCAGAGAGATCGGTATCGCTGATACCGATCCCTGCGAAACCCAGTTCACGGCCCCATGTTTTGATGTTCAGCGCAAGCGTGCTCAGCGCCGCTTCATCGAAACGACGCTCGGCACGCGCATCGTCGGTAGATGCGGGCGTGCAGGCAACGGGGGACTCCGGACTTCGGTTCATCACGCCATTTTACGAGAATGCCCGTCAATCCCGATCTCGCGATCCAACCGTCCGCGCCTGTCCTCTTCGAACGCACGTTCGCGCTCGCGGACGAAGCCGCCACGAATGCGTTCGGCGCACGCTTCGCGCAGGCGATCGAAAGCGTGCGCGAAGCGGCGCATCGCAACGCGGATGAACACGCGCAAGGCGAGAACAACGCGCCGGACGCAAACAGCAAGGCGGCGTTCGACGGTCTGCAGGTCCAGCTCATCGGCGATCTCGGCGCCGGCAAAACCACGCTCGTGCGCGCGACCTTGCGCGGCCTCGGCCATAGCGGCCGGGTGCGCAGTCCCACGTACACGCTCGTCGAACCCTACGTGCTCGAACGACCCTCAGGGGAACTCGCGCTCTATCACTTCGATCTGTACAGATTCACCGATCCGGCCGAATGGGCCGACGCGGGTTTTCGCGAGTACTTCGACAGCGGCGCGATCTGCCTTGTCGAATGGCCGCAACGCGCCGGGCGTCTTCTAGGCGTGCCGGATCTCGTCTTCTCACTCGAGCTGGACAGCCGCAACGAGGCGGACGGCCGGGTGCTCGTCGCCCGGGCCTACAGCGAATCAGGAAAGGCATGTCTCGAAAGATGTTGATCAAACCGTTCCGCTCGATCGAATCGGCGGCTACCGCAACGCATAACTGGCGGCGCCGGCAGATTCTGCGCGCGGGCGCGTCCACGCTGATGCTCGGGCTCGTCGCACCGCGTCTTGCGCTGGCCAGTTCGGTGCTGGGCGTGCGCGTCTGGCCGGCACGCGACTACACCCGCGTGACGATCGAATCGGACCAGCCTTTGCAGAACGCGCAGCAATTGCTGCAAGGTCCCGACCGGCTGGTGGTCGATCTGAGCGGGCTCGATCTCGATCAGTCGCTGAAAGACCTCGTGTCGAAGATCACGCCGAACGATCCGCAGATCCAGTCGGTGCGGGTCGGTCAATATCAGCCGCACGTGGTGCGCATGGTGTTCGACCTGAAGGGTTCGGTGAAGCCGCAGGTGTTCACGTTGCCGCCGGTCGGCGCGTACAAATACCGGCTGGTGTTCGACCTGTACCCCGCCGTCGCACCCGATCCGCTGATGGATCTGCTCGCACAGACCGAGCGCAAGCAACAGACGCTCGACGAAAACAGCGCGCCGCCCGCCACGCTGAGCGGCCCCGGCACCACGCCCCCAACCGCCGACAACAGCGAAGCGTTTTTCGAGCGCTACGCGCAGAACGGTGGCGGTGGTGGCGGCAGCGCGTCCGGCGTGCCGCATCCGCCGGCGCATCTGACGCCCACGCCCATGCCGCCGATCCTCGGCAAGCTGGCGGCGCCGGTCGTGCCGCCTGTCGCGATCGCGCGCAACAACAAGGGCGCCGGCGCGGGTGCCGCCGCTGGCGGCATGAGCGGAAGCACCCCGGGCAGCACGAGTGGCAGCACCCTCGGCAGCAGCGACGACGATGGCGGCGACAACTACGCATTCACCAACCCGAAGACCGGCAAGAGCAACACGGTGCGCCTGTTGACCGTCGCGATCGATCCGGGTCACGGCGGCGAAGACCCCGGCGCGATCGGCGGCTCGGGCACGTACGAGAAGCACGTCGCACTCGACATCGCGAAGAAACTGCGCGCGAAGATCGACGGCCAGCCGAACATGCGCGCGATGATGACCCGCGACGCCGACTTCTTCGTGCCGCTCAACGTGCGCGTGCAGAAGGCGCGGCGAGTCGGCGCGGACCTGTTCGTGTCGATTCACGCAGACGCGTTCACCACGCCGGACGCGAAAGGCTCGTCGGTGTTCGCGTTGTCGGAGCATGGCGCGTCGAGCGCCGCTGCGCGCTGGATGGCGAACAAGGAGAACTCGTCGGACCAGATCGGCGGGATCAACATCAAATCCGCCGACGCCACCGTCAACCGTGCGCTGTTCGACATGTCGACCACCGCGCAGATTCGCGACTCGATGCGCTACGGCAACTTCGTGCTGAAGGAAATCGGCGGCATCAATAAGCTGCACAAGGGCTCGGTCGAACAGGCGGGGTTCGCGGTGCTGAAGGCGCCGGACATTCCGTCGATCCTCGTGGAAACGGCGTTCATCAGCAACCCGGATGAAGAGCGCCGCCTGAACGACGACGCGTATCGCGAGAAAATGGCCGATGCGATCATGACCGGCATCAAGCGCTATTTCGCAGCGAACCCGCCGTTGGCGAAGAGTCGCATGACGTGAGGCAAGCACGTGAAAAACGGCCGCTCAAACGCGGCCGTTTTTCATATCGCGCAGCGAAGCTTGTTCATCGGGCTCATCAAGGTCAACGCGCGGGCGCAAGCCGCTGCATCACCCAACCACCGAACACGTTCACGGCCAACCCCGCCATCACCAGCAACGCGCCGGCAATCTGCGCCGCGGACAATTGCTCATCCAGAAACAGCGACGCGGACGCCAGCCCGACAATCGGCACGAGCAACGAAAACGGCGCGACCTGGCTCGCCGGATAGCGCGACAGCAAGCGGCTCCACAATCCATAACCAATCAATGTCGCGATGAACGCGAGGTAAACGATCGCGAAGATCGACATCGCGCTGATTCCGGCAAGCGCCGTGACGATCCGCTGCGGCCCTTCGAGCGCATACGACAGCGCGAAGAACGGCAACGGCGGAATCAGGCTGCCCCACACCACCAGCCCGACCAGATCGACGTTGCCGACCTTCTTCGTGACGATGTTGCCGAGCGCCCACGAGCACGCGGCGCACAGGGTCAGCACGAAACCGGCGAGCGTCATCGCATGGCCGCCTTGCAGGCCGATCACCGCGAGTCCGCCTGCGGCGATCAACAGGCCGACGACGTTCGGCAAACGAAACCGCTCATGCAGAAACAGCGCCGCGAAAATCAGCGTGAAAAACGCCTGCGCCTGCAACACCAGCGACGCGAGACCGGCCGGCATGCCGACATACATCGCCGAGAACAGGAACGCGAACTGGCCGAACGAGATGGTCAACCCGTACGCGAACAGCCAGCGCAACGGCATCTGCGGACGTTTGACGAAGAACACCGCCGGCACCGCGGCGAGCGTGAAGCGCAAGGCGCCGAGCAGCATCGGCGGCACACCGTGCAGCCCCACCTTGATCACGACGAAATTGACGCCCCACGCAACGACCACGACCAGCGCGAGCAGCAAGTCCCTGGGTGACATCCCGGTCTCCAGTTTTTTGTTCGATCCGCCAGTTTAGCGGACGAGGAAACGCCCAGCGAACCCGCACGCTACGGGTTCCCGGAGACAGGCAACGGCGGCGAGCCGTCAGCATTCCACCCAGCGCAGTAGAATCGACAATCGCCCCAAAAATCCAACCCCCTCCCACAAGCCGAGCCTGCCCATGTCTTCCTCGATCAAAGCCGTCCTCAAGCCGCATCTGCGCGACGTCGGCAGTCTGACCGTGCGGCGCGTGCTGCCGGCCATGGCCGCCCGTCTGATCGGCCCGTTCATTTTCTTCGACCACATGGGCCCCGCGCGGCTCGAACCGGGCGTCGGCCTCGACGTGCGTCCGCATCCTCACATCGGCCTCGCCACCGTCACGTACCTGTTCGAAGGCGCGATCATGCATCGCGACAGCCTCGGCTCCGAGCAGAAGATCGTCCCCGGCGACGTCAACTGGATGACGGCCGGCCGCGGCATCGTCCATTCGGAACGCACGCCCGCGGAGGACCGCGCGAGCGGCCTCGCCATGCACGGAATCCAGACCTGGGTCGCGCTGCCGCTCGAAGACGAAGAAGTGGAGCCGTCGTTCGAGCATCACGCGGCGGATACGCTGCCCGTGATCGAGCGCAATGGCGTGCGGCTGCATGTGATCGCGGGCACCGCGTTCGGCGCGACTTCGCCGGTCACGACATTCTCCGGCACGCTGTACGTGTGCGCACTTTTCGCGCCGGGCAGCGCGTTCGCGTTCGAACCGGAGCACGAGGAACGCGGCGTCTATCTGGTGGACGGCGATCTGGAAATCGACGGCACGCCGCTCGAAGCAGGCCAGATGGCCGTGCTGGCACTCGACGAAACCGTCACGCTCGCCAGCACCAACGGCGCGCGCGTGATGCTGCTGGGCGGCGAGAAACTGGACGGCGAGCGCTTCATCGAATGGAATTTCGTCGCGAGTTCGCGCGAGAAAATCGAGGCCGCGAAGCTCGCGTGGACCCATCAGGAAATGGGCACGGTGCCGGGAGAAACCGAGTGGATTCCTTTGCCCGAGCGCAAGGGCCATTGAAATTCCCCGCTTTGACCCCAACTGAACGAACATCTGTTTTATCCACGAGGACGCAATGGACACCACTCTGGCCACATTCGAACAGGACGTGATTACGGCGTCGACCCTGGCCCCTGTGCTGGTCGACTTCTGGGCGCCTTGGTGCGGCCCCTGCAAAACGCTCGGTCCGATGCTCGAAAAGCTCGAAGCCGAAGCGGCCGGCAAATGGAAGCTGGTGAAGGTCAACGTCGACGAGAATCAGGAACTGGCCGCGCATTTTCAGGTGCGCAGCATTCCGCACGTGATGGCGTTTGCCGACGGCCGCCCGGTCGATCAGTTCATCGGCGTATTGCCTGAAGGGCAACTGCGCGAGTTTCTCGATCGTCTCGTGCCGCAAGGACCGGAAGCCGCGCGCGTCGACGCGCAGGCGGCGCTCGCCGAAGGCCGTCGCGAAGACGCATACGAAGCGCTGCAGGCCGCGCTCGCCTACGACCCGGGCTTCGACGAAGCACGGATGGACCGCATCGAATTGCTGCTGGAAGACGAACGCATCGACGAAGCGCGCAGCGAAGTCGACCTGCTGTCGCCGAAAACCACACAAGGGATCGACGCGCGCTTCAATGCGATCAAGACGCGTCTGGATGCCGTCGACGCCGCCGCCGATCTGCCGCCCACCGATGCGCTCGAAGCGAAAGTTGCCGCGAATCCGGACGATCTCGAAGCGCGCTTCGATCTGGCTAGCGCGTTGATCGCCCGTTTGAAGTACGAAGGCGCGCTGGAGCATCTGCTCGCGATCGTGCAACGCGACCGCACGTTCCGCGACGATATCGGCCGCAAGACGATGTTGTCGGTGTTCGATCTCGCCTCGCATCAACCGCAACTGGTGTCGCAATGGCGCCGCAAGCTGAGCGCGCTGCTGTACTAACCCGAGCGCTGCTTTACGCTTTCAGAAATTCAGGTGCGGCGCTGGCCGCACCTGCAGCAAAACCCTCACCCCGCCGCCTGTTTCGCCAACGCTCGCAACACATGCGCGGCTGCGGCAAAACCAAAGCTCGCGGTCACGCATACGCTCGAACCGAATCCCGCACAGTTGAGACCGACCGGCCCCGTATGGCCCGGCGACGTGCTCACGTGTTCCGCTTCTTCGTCGATATCGCAGACGGCCACCTCGGGATAGATCAGCGGCTCGTCGGAATACACCGCGCTCACCTTGAACTTCGCTTTCGGACCGCGCGGAAAGCCGTGCTGTTTGCGCAGTTGTCCGCGCACCTTCGAGAGCAGCGGGTCCTGAATCGTCAGCGCGAGATCGTCGATACGGATGCGCGTCGGGTCCAGTTGGCCGCCCGCGCCGCCCACCGTGATCAACGGCTGATTGCGCTCGACACACCATGCGATCAACGCGGTCTTGGTGCGCACGCTGTCGATCGCATCGATCACGTAATCGAAACCACCGCCGAGCGTCGCAGCGAAATTATCCGGCTCCACGAAGTCTTCGATCAGCCGCACATCGCAGAACGGATTGATCGCCGCGATCCGTTCGGCCATCGCCTCGACCTTCGGTTTTCCGTAGTTGCCGTCGAGTGCGTGGATCTGCCGGTTAGTGTTGCTCTCGGCAACGTTGTCGAGATCGATCAGCGTCAGCGTGCCGAGCGCGCTGCGCGCCAACGCTTCCGCCACCCACGACCCCACTCCGCCGATACCGATCACCGCGACATGTGCGCCTTCGAATGCGGCCAGCGCGGGCGCGCCATAGAGACGGGCGATGCCGCCGAAGCGCCGCGCGCGGTCGGCGGTTTCGCTCCCGTCGAGGGTGGTAGTAAGATCGGATTGCGCGGCAGTGCTTGACATGGTGACGGGCTCGGTGGATACGGAAAAACAGTGGGCAAAACAGAAAGCGCTAGCGCTCGCACACGCCCGCAGCCCGTATTTTGCCTGATCGCATCGATTCGCATGACCGCACGCATCGGAACACAAGCGGCAAACCGGGTGAAGCGTTGGCCCGGCTGCGCGCAAAAAATTTTCTCCTTAGCTATACTGGACTGACTGTAGCGTTCGCATAAGAACATGACCTCACTCGCCGAACTTCGAAAAAACTATTCACTGGGTTCTCTGGACGCGGCCGATATCGACCCTGATCCATTTCGCCAGTTCGACGAATGGTTTCAACAAGCTGTCGACGCCCAGCTACCCGAGCCGAATACGATGACGCTCGCCACGGTGGATTCGCGCGGCCGGCCTTCGGCGCGCATCGTGCTGATCAAGGTTGTCGACGAACGCGGCTTCGTGTTCTTCACTAATTACGAAAGTCGCAAGGGCCGCGAACTCAACGCGAATCCCTTCGCGAGCCTGCTGTTCTACTGGATCGAACTCGAACGCCAGGTGCGTATCGAAGGCCGCGTCGTCAAAACGAGCGCGGAAGAAAGCGATGCCTATTTCGCGTCACGTCCGCTCGGTTCACGGATCGGCGCATGGGCGTCCAATCAGAGTCAGGTAATTGAAAGCCGTTCGCAGCTCGAAACACGCGAACGCGAAATCAGCCTGCAATACGGCGACCAACCGCCGCGCCCTCCGCACTGGGGCGGTTATCGTTTGGTGCCCGAAGCAATCGAATTCTGGCAGGGCCGGCCGTCGCGTCTGCACGACCGTCTGCTCTACACACGTTCAAGCGAAACTAGCGACTGGCAAATCTCCCGCCTATCGCCTTGAATCTGAATACAACACCGTACGCGCGCAGCCGAAGCAGCCGCGCGCGCCGGCCGGATTGCGCTTCGCGGCATAGGAGTCGGGCCGCACGATGAGCAGCAATCCACACAGGCTTTGCTTTAGTTCAACGGACACGGAGAAATCACATGTTCTGGGAGAAGAAGCTGGCGCAGTGGGTGGAAGACGTAAAAACCACGGCTAACCTGCCTGCACGTCTTGTGCTGTGGGACGGCCAGCAACACGACTTCGGGCAGTTTGCCGCGCCTCGGGTCACGCTGCATGTCAAAAGCGCCACGGCGCTGCCTTACCTGCTCGAACCGAGCCTCGACAATCTTGGCGAGGCTTACGTGAAGGGCAAGATCGACATCGAAGGCAAGCTGTCGGACATCATCAATATCGGCTATTCGCTTGCGCGCAGCACCGTCACCAGTGCGAGCAAGCTGGCGCGCGTACGACGCTACTTCAATCACTCGAAGTCGTCGGACAAGAAGGCGATCCAGTATCACTACGACGTCTCGAACGAGTTCTATCAGTTGTGGCTCGACGAGAACATGGTGTACTCGTGTGCGTACTTCGAGAACGGCGACGAAGACCTCGCCACCGCGCAGATCAAGAAGATCGACCACATCCTCACCAAGATCCAGTTGCAGCCCGGGCAGCGTCTGCTCGACATCGGCTGCGGCTGGGGCGCGCTCGTGCTGCGCGCGGCGTCGAAGTTCGGCGCGCAGTGTGTGGGCGTGACGTTGTCGCAGAACCAGTTCGATCTGGCCACCGCGCGCGTGAAGGCCGCCGGTCTCGAAGACAAGATCGAGATTCGTCTGCAGGATTATCGCGACGTCGACGGCCAGTTCGACCGGATCACGAGCGTCGGCATGTTCGAGCATGTGGGCCGCAAGAATCTGCCGGGCTACTTCCAGAAGATTCGCGACCTGCTGGTCGACGACGGCGTCGCGATGAACCACGGCATCACGTCGAGCGATTCGGACAGCGGCGAAACCGCACTGGGCGGCGGCGAGTTCATCGACCGCTACGTGTTCCCGGACGGCGAACTGCCGCACATCAGCCTCGCGCTCGAAGCGATGCAACGCGGCGGGCTCGAAGCGGTTGACGTCGAAAGCCTGCGCCGTCACTATGCGCACACGCTGGACATCTGGGCGGAAAACTTCGAGGCGCGCGCGGACGAAGCACGCAAGCTCGTCGACGACGAAAAATTCCGCATCTGGCGCGTGTATCTGGCCGGTTGCGCATATGCGTTCGAAAACGACGACGTGTCGATCTACCAGGTGGTATGCCGCAAAGCGGGCCGCAGCGCCAAAACCCTGCCGTGGTCGCGCCGTTATATGTACGACAAAACGCTGTGATAGATTGCGCCGCGGCGTTTTTGCCGTGACCGCGAAGCGACGCGGCGCAACTTTCAACAGCAGGTCGAACGACGATGGGCCAAAGCGGGACACACGAAGTCGATGAAGAGCCGGTAAGCGGCGAACCGGACGTGCAGGCCGACGCCGTGCAGTTCGATCTGTTCGGGATGCCGATCGAGCCGGCGGCTGCGCCTGCGAAAGCCGATGCAAAGCGCGATGCCAAAGCGCCGCGCGCCGCAACTGAATCATCCGAGCCGCCGGCCAACAACGCCGACGCACCGAAAAAACGCCGCACTCGCGACGTCACCGCCGCCCCGCCGTCGCCCGAACTCCTTGCACTTGCCGCACAGTTGCCGCCGCAGATTCACCTCGGCACGTCCACGTGGTCGTTTCCGGGCTGGAACGGCATCGTCTACGGCGACGAATACAGCAACAGCAAACTCTCGCGCGAAGGCCTCGGCGCCTATGGCGCGCATCCGTTGCTGAAAACCGTCAGCATCGACCGGTCGTTTTATCAGGCGCTCACGGTCACCGAATACTTGCGTTACGCGCAGCAGGTGCCGGAGCATTTCCGCTTCATCGTCAAAGCGCCGATGACGGTCACCGACGCCACCGTGCGCGCCGAACGCGGCGAGCCGGTCGAACTGAATCCGTGCTTCCTGAATGCGCAGATGGCCATCGACGATTTCGTCACGCCTTGCGTCGAAGGCCTCGGCAAAAAAGCCGGCGCGCTGGTGTTTCAGCTTTCGCCGTTGCCCGATCAGATGCTTGCGCAGCCGGCGGCGTTCATCGAACGACTCGGCGCTTTTCTGCACGCGCTGCCGGCACTTCCCGACGGCACCTGCTACGCAGTCGAAATCCGCGATGCCAGTCTGCTGACGCCGCGCTTCATCCGCACGCTGAAAGCGGCCGGTGTGCGGTATTGCGTGGGGATTCATGCGCGGATGCCGGATCCGCTGCGCCAGGCGGCGGCGCTCGCGCTGCTCGACGGCGAGCCGTCCGGCCCGTTGATCGTGCGCTGGAGCCTGCACGGCGGCTTCAAATACGAGCAGGCGAAGGCCAAATATGAACCGTTCAACCGGCTGGTCGATCAGGACCCGGCCACCCGTGCGTCGCTCGCCGAGGTGGCCGCGCGCTACGCGCTGGCCGGCCAGCCGGTGGTGATCGCGATCAACAACAAGGCGGAGGGTTCGGCGCCGTTAAGCTGCGTGGAACTGGCGCGCGCGATTGTCGACGCATACACGCGCCAGGTTCATGAGCACGAACATGAAGACGTTCGTGAAAAAGAGGACGCAGAAGAAGCGCCGCCTGGTGAGCAGGACACATCGCCGCAGAGCGAGGAAAGCAGCGAAGACCCTGAAGCGGGTTGACCGCTGCCTCACTCACTCCACAATCTCCACAATCGGCTCGATGCGCAGTACTTCAGCTCGCCTTGATCCGATGCGCGAACTTCTGCCGGAATTTCGCGACCTTCGGCGCCACCACGAACGAGCAGTAACCCTGATTCGGGTGCTGCGCGAAGTAGTTCTGGTGATACGCCTCCGCGGGCCAGTAGTTGCCGTCGAGCGGCAGCACCTGCGTGACTATCTGGCCGTCGTAAATCCGTTGATCGGCAATCTCGCGGATCGCCTGTAGCGCCGTTTCGCGCTGCGCGTCCGAATGCGTGAAAATCACCGACCGATACTGCGTACCGACGTCATTGCCCTGGCGGTTCAGTTGGGTCGGATCGTGGATCGCGAAGAAAATATCCAGAATCTCGCGATAGCTGATCTTCGCCGGATCGAAGTCGACTTTGACGACTTCCGCGTGGCCGGTCACGCCGTCGCATACCTGTTCGTAAGTCGGATGCTGCGCCTCGCCGCCCGCATAGCCCGACTCCACCGCGTTCACGCCGTCGACGCCCAGATACACGGCTTCGAGGCACCAGAAACATCCGCCGCCGAGAGTGGCGACTTCGCTTGTCTGACTCATGCTGCTTGCTCCTTGAAACTCACAATCGGCCGGTGCCGCTTACTCTTCAGCGCAACGCTCGTGCCACGGCCCAAGCATTCCAGCTTAACGGATTTCCCATCGACCGACAGGGGTCGCAGCCGAGGTCCTCTGCAATTGCAGTTAAAATCCAAACAAATTGACGATTTTCACTATGACTTTCGAATCATTTGTTTCCAGCCGTACGCGCGTTGAGTTCACGCCGGGGTTCAGCCGGTTTGCGCGGAAGGCTCACGCCCAATGAAGCGCGCAAGCCCGCCCAACTTCGACCAACCCGCCTTCAAACAGGCGCTCGGTCAATTCGCCACCGGCGTGACCGTCATTACGACGCGCGCCGAGTCCGGTCAACTGATCGGCATCACGGCCAGTTCGTTCAATTCGGTTTCGCTCAATCCGCCGCTCGTGCTGTGGAGTCTCGCGACGCGGTCCGCGTCGATGCCGGTGTTCCGCACGAATAGCCACTACGTGATCAACGTGCTGGCCGCATCGCAACTGGATCTGTGCAAACGCTTTGCGACCGTGAAGGGCGATCGCTTCGAAGGGGTGTCCCACGCGCAAGGCGACACCGGCATGCCGGTGCTGGAAGGCGCGCTCGCGTGGTTCGAATGCCATAACCGCAGCCGCTACGAAGAGGGCGACCACGTGATTTTCGTCGGTGAAGTGGAGCGCTGCGGCGTGCGTGCGGATGCCGCGGAAATTGCACCGCTTGTGTTTCAGAACGGGCAATTTCACGGGCTCAAAGGGCTTTGAACCGAAGCGCCGGCGCCGCCGCGATCTCAGCGGTCGTTGTGCACGGCGCTATGGCCGCCGGTCTTCGTGACCAGCGAAACCGGCACGCCTGAATCTTCCTTCAACGTCTGCAGCACGATATTCGAACGGATATCCATCACGCCCGGCGCTTTGTACAAACGCTGCAGCACGAAATCCGAATAATGCTTGAGGTTGTGCGCGAGTACCCGCAGCAGGTAATGCGTCTCGCCGGTCACGACGAACGCGCCGACCACCTCCGGCCAATCCCGCACCGCTTCCGCGAAACGCTCGTGCCAGTTCTCCTGGTCGTTGCGCATCGACACCTGCACGAACGCTTCCAGTTCGAAGCCCAGCACCTCGCGGTTCAGACACGCACGGTAATGCTCGATGACGCCCTGCTCTTCCAGCAGACGCAGGCGTCGTAGACAGGCTGATGGCGAGAGCGAAATCCGCTCCGCAAGATCGAGATTGCTGATCCGTCCTTCTTGCTGAAGCACCGTCAAGATACGGCAATCGGTGGCGTCGAGCGAGATCGCGTTCATATTCGGTCTCCCTTTCCCATTTGAATCAAATTATGTTCCAAGACAAGCCGCAGAAGGAGATTTTTTCGCAATCACATTTCGCGGCAGGCCACCTATCATTCACCGATAGACACAATTCGCCGATGGAGACATGGACACACTCTGGGACATCACGCCAGCCGTCGATACGACGACACCCGTCTGGCCGGGCGATACGCCGGTCGGCATCGAACGCGTGTGGCGCATGGAGGCAGGCTCGCCGGTCAACGTCGCGCGGCTCACGCTGTCGCCGCACACCGGCGCTCACACCGACGCGCCGCTTCACTACGACGCCGGCGGCGCCGCGATCGGCCACGTTCCGCTCGATGCGTACCTCGGCCGCTGCCGCGTGATTCATTGCATCGGCGCGACGCCTGTTGTGACGCCACAACACCTGGCCGGCTCGCTCGACGACCTGCCGCCCCGAGTCTTACTGCGCACTTACAAAACCGCACCCACCACCGCGTGGGATAGCGCGTTCTGCGCAGTCGCGCCGGAGACGATCGACCTGCTGGCAGCCAACGGCGTGAAGCTGATCGGCATCGACACGCCGTCGCTCGATCCGCAGGAATCGAAGACGATGGACGCCCACCACCGGATCCGAGCGCATCGGATGGCGATTCTCGAGGGCATCGTGCTGGATGCCGTCGCGCCCGGCGATTACGAGCTGATCGCACTGCCGCTGAAGCTGACCACGCTCGACGCAAGTCCGGTGCGCGCCGTGTTGCGCGCGCTGCCCGACGCTGGCTGAGCGAAGCGCAAGGCGACGCAACGCAAGGCAACGCGAAGGAATGCGGGGCCTCACCACCAAACACTTTGATCTGACCGACTGGACCACCATGAACCACCGTGACGAAGCACTGGCGCTCGACCGCGCCGACCCGCTGGCCGCGCTACGCGATCAATTCGCGCTGTCGTCAACCACGATCTACCTCGACGGCAATTCGCTCGGCGTGCCGCCCGCCGCCGCCGCGCAACGCGCGCAGACCGTGATCGGCGCGGAATGGGGCGAAGGGCTGATCCGCAGCTGGAACACGGCCGGCTGGTTCGAGTTGCCGCGCCGGCTCGGCAACAAGCTCGCGCCGCTGATCGGCGCGGCCGACAACGAAGTGGTCGTCACCGATACGATTTCGATCAATCTGTTCAAGCTGCTGTCCGCCGCGTTGCGGCTCGCGAATGCGCGTGACCCGAAGCGTCGCGTGATCGTGTCCGAGCGTTCGAATTTCCCGACCGATCTGTATATCGCGCAAGGGTTGATCGAACAGCTCGACCGCGGCTATGAACTGCGTCTCGTCGACGATCCGTCCGAGCTGCCCGCCGCGATCGGCGACGACACGGCGATCGCGATGATCACGCACGTGAACTACCGCACCGGCTATATGCACGACATGGCCGCGCTGACCCAACTGATCCACGACAAGGGCGCACTCGCGCTGTGGGATCTCGCGCATTCGGCCGGCGCAGTGCCGGTCGATCTGAATGGCGTCGGCGCGGATTACGCAGTGGGCTGTACGTACAAGTATCTGAACGGCGGTCCGGGTTCGCCGGCCTTCGTGTGGGTGCCCAAGCGTCATCAGAACGATTTTTCGCAACCGCTCTCCGGCTGGTGGGGACACCGCGCGCCGTTCAAGATGGACCCGGCGTATCAACCGGACGACGGCATCGGCCGCTTTCTGTGCGGCACGCAGCCGATGGTGTCGATGTCGCTGGTCGAATGCGGACTCGACGTGTTCCTGCAAACGGATATGCAGGCGATCCGCAGCAAGTCGCTGGCTTTGACCGATCTGTTTATCGAACTCGTCGAGGCTCGTTGTGGCGAATTCCCGCTGAAGCTCGTGACGCCGCGTGAACATGCGCGGCGCGGCTCGCATGCGAGCTTCGAACATCCGCAAGGTTATGAGGTGATGCAGGCGTTGATCGCGCGCGGCGTGATCGGCGATTATCGCGAGCCGTACGTGTTGCGATTCGGCTTTACACCGCTGTATACGCGGTTTGTCGATGTGTGGGATGCCGTGGAGACGCTGCGCGAAGTACTCGTCAACGAGACCTGGCGGGCCCCTGAATTTGCCGCTCGCGGCGCGGTGACCTGAGGAGCGCGCGATGACCGATCACATGCAAACGCCGGGATTGCCGGAAGAAAAGCCTGCACAGGGATGTCCGTTTGGACACGGCGGTCATGCTACCGCGGCACCGTCCGCCGATGATTCCGGCGATGGCTGGCACGACGCGCAACTCGATTTTTCGGAATCGATGAGCTACGGCGATTATTTGTCGCTAGGCACGGTGCTCGATGCGCAGCATCCGCTGTCGCCGGATCACAACGAGATGCTGTTCATCATTCAGCATCAGACGAGCGAGTTGTGGATGAAACTCGCGCTGTATGAATTGCAGGCGGCGTTGAAGGCGGTGCATAAGGACGAGTTGCCGCCCGCGTTCAAGATGCTCGCGCGCGTGTCGCGGATACTCGAGCAACTCGTGCAGGCATGGAGCGTTCTCGCAACGATGACGCCTTCCGAGTACACCGCAATGCGGCCTTATCTGGGGAGTTCGTCTGGGTTTCAGTCTTATCAGTATCGGCAGATCGAGTTTCTGCTCGGCAATAAGAATGAACAGATGTTGAAGCCGCATGCGCATCGGGCTGATGTTTTTGCCGAGGTCAAGGCTTCGCTGGAAGCGCCTTCTTTTTATGACGAAGTCGTGCGCCTGTTGTCGCGTCGTGGGTTTGCGATTTCACCGGCAAGATTGGAGCGGGATTGGACGCAACCTACTACTCATGATGCTTCCGTCGAAGCGGCGTGGCTGGAGGTGTATCGCAATCCTTCGCAGCATTGGGACCTGTATGAGATGGCCGAGGAACTCGTCGATCTTGAAGATGCGTTTCGGCAGTGGCGATTCAGACACGTGACCACCGTCGAGCGGATTATCGGATTCAAGCAGGGTACGGGCGGGACCAGCGGCGCGCCTTATCTGCGCAAGATGCTGGACGTGGTTCTGTTTCCCGAGCTTTGGCATGTGAGGACGATGCTTTAGGCGCTTTGGGCGCTTTGGGCTTTACGATGCCGGCGTGCAATGCGTCGGCATCCGAAATATCTTTGTGTACCGGGTTGGGCACTTGCCGATCTGCATGTGACGCCGACGAGATCCCGGCCGTCAATCTTCGGTTAAGTTCAAAACCACGTAAGGCATTTCTGATCACGCGTCAGGAATATCAGCGTGAGCATGAGGCCATAGCGCCAGCCTGTGTAATCGCCGCGCGATGAAGCCAATTCGATAGTCTTTTCGGAATTTTCGCCCCCTCAAAAAACTCATTCTCCTTAAAAGTCTTTACGCCGACACAAGCGTAATGAACAACTAAAGGGAGAAAAATGACTTCAAGGAAATCTCAAAACGGCGCAGCCGGCGTGCTGATCCGTTTCCTTGCCGCATTCGCGTTATTGCTGGTCGCGTTCGGCACCAACGCAAAAGACTGTTTCGAGCTCTACTCGGACTCCGGCGCAACGCCGGGCTCAAAAACCTGTCGACTGGATGTAGTCGGTAATACGCCCGGCGGGATGGCGAATTACGCGAGGGCGTCCTGCTGTCCGCAGGCTACGCGGTGGGTGGTGGCAAAGCTACAGTAAAAATTCGCTTGGGCGGAAAATGATCAATCGACAAAAAAGCAACTTCTTGTACAACCTGGAAGATTTCATGCAGCTATGGAATCGGGCTAATGCAGCGGTTCAAACACTGGCTGAATCGGCGCGAACTCAGCCAACCCTTTATTTTGATTCCATCGATATCTCGACCCCAACGTTTTTCTTCTTTATTCGCGCGCTCCTGGCGTTCGAGCACGCGGATACCTTCACGGTACTGGCCCTGCGCCCAGATCCGTTCACCTATTTCCATCATCATTTTCAAAAATATCCGGCCTTCCATGTTGGCCCTGAGCACAGCGTCGACGACTACTTTGCATTTCTTAACGCCGACCCCGGTGACAGCTTGGCGGATGCATTGGCTAGCAATGCGCAACGTTACGCAATTCTGCCGACCAACGGTAGCTGGTTCGTTTACGGAAACTGGAGCAAGGAAATGAGCGCCCTAATCGGACCGGCGGATGTTCTCAAGTTCAGTCGAGAACACTATCCATTCTTCCTCTACCCCGGACCAAATTTCCGGATAGTTGACTGAATCTCACGATACGCGCGACCGTCGACCGAACTACCAGGAAGCGGTCGACAAATATTCTTGACCGACGTTTTGAGGGAAGAACACCACCGGAACCACAGTGTGCGAATTCTCAATTTCGATCGGTCCCATCACTGATTATTTCTCGCAAAACGCTAACAGGGCCTGACGAAGGGCCGCCCTGTTTGACGCTGAATTCTTAAACAATGAACCAACTCGATTACATACACGACTTCTCCCAGTTCACGGCGCTGTGGGATCGTGCGAAGACCAGTGTGCAACGGCTTACGGATATACCCGTCGCCGAACTGCTCTACTTCGATCCAATTGACATTGCGACGCCGAAGTTCTTTGACCTGGTACAGACATTACTTATTTTTCAAGGTGCCGCCGACTTTGCAACCTTGATCTTAAAGCCCGACCCCGTCACGTACTTTCACCATCACTTTGGCAAATACCCCGGCTTCATTCACGGACGAACGAATACTTACGTCGAGTTCTTCGACTTCATGATGCAAGACCCCGGAGACAGTCTGGCCGACGCACTAGGGGTGAATCACGAGCATTACGTGATCATGCCGATCGACGGTGAATGGATTGCATTCGGCGATCGTTCATGGGAGGTCGGTGTGTTGCACGGGCCGTCGGACGTGATGGAATGCGCACGCGAGTTCTATCCGTTTTTTATCAAGCCGCCGAGCGGATTCCGCGTCGAGCCGTGAACGCGACCATCAAAATCCGGTTGGTGAAATGAGCAACATTAACTTCATCCAGAATCGCGACACCTTCATTGCGCTTTGGCAGCGTGCATGTGCGTGCAAGCAACAATTGCCGATGACTCCAGTCACGGAGTTGCTCCACTTTGACTCCTCAAACATCGGGATAGAGCGGTTCCGTGACCTGATCCGCAGCATCGCATCTTTCAATGGAAATGGAGATTTCGCTGTAATCGTCTTGCACCCCGATCCATTCAACTACTTCCATTTTCATTTTGGCAAGTACTCGGGATTCATTGTCACAGCCGGTCACGACGACGACGCCTTCTTTGAAATCCTGATGAAGGACCCTGGAGGCAGTCCGGCCGACGCGATCGGCTTCTATTCCGAGCAATATGTCGTGTTACCAATCATAGGTGAATGGTTCATGTATGCCGATCGGGACTGGGACGGTGGAACAGGTGTGCTATCTGGACCCGCAGATGTCATGGCTTTCGCACGAGAGTCATTCGCTTTCTACGAGAATCCCGATCAGGGAAATCCCGAGTGTCCGACCTTCGACTAAGAAAATGCTCGGCCGAACGTTACGGCCGATAGTGAAATGGAAAAACAGATCTACATCGACGACCCTATTGCGTTTGACAGTCTGTGGTCACGCGCAACTGCCGGCATGCACACACTCCAGCAGCATGCCCCACATGAACTTGTCTATTTCGACTCAGCGATCGTGACGACCCGCCACTTTTATCGATTCGTCAGGGAACTGCTTTGCTTCACCGACACAGCAACAGATAGCTTTGCTTTCGTAGGTTTGCGCCCGGACCCGTTCGGATACTTTTTCAGTCACTTCTCCAAGTTCCCTGCGATCGTCTTTCAACCGGAGGACGATGAAATGGACTATTGCACGAAGCTGCAAACTGACCCCGGCGGTAGCCCGGCCGATGCGCTCGCTTTCAACACCTGGGCTTATGTGGTTATGCCTCAAGCGGGTGGGTGGATAGCCTATGGAGACGATTCGAAGGAAACGGCTGCCTTCGCCTCGTCACATGAAGCCACCGCATTTGCTCGCGCAACGCTAACCCGCGACCTCGTGCACGTCGCTCCCGGTTTCAAACTTATCGACTAGCAATCCACTACATAACAAACCAAAGAACATGAGCACCATCGACTTCATTCACGATCGTTCCGACTTCCTGTCTCTGTGGACGCGCGCTACAACTGAAGTAAAAAATCTGGGTACAGTTCCGTCGACGGACCTGTTGTACTTCGACACCATCGATCTTCAGACCCAGAAATTTTTCGACCTGATCCGCCACTTGCTGGCGTTCAAGGGAACGGGCGACTTTGCCACACTGGTCCTGAAGCCCGATCCGTTCGACTACTTCAATTTCCATTTCGGCAAGTACCCCGGCTTCATTCACCGCGCCGTATACCCCCCATCAACCGGCAAACTCACCCCACTAACCATCGAAGCCGCATCGCTCAACAAAAACATGATCGGCGCCGCGACCTCCACCGGCTCCGCGAATCGCCGCAACGGAATCGCCTGCAACGCAGGATCGCGCTTCACAGGATCGCTCCACGCCATCACGGCCATCGGCGTCAACGTCACTGTCGGGTTGACGCTATTCACGCGAATCCCAAACGGCCCCAGCTCAATACACAACGCGCGCGTCACCGCATCCAACGCCGCCTTCGAAGCCGAATAACTCAAATGATCATCAAGCGCGACTAGCCCGGCCTGACTCGAAACATTCACGATGCTCCCCGCACGTTTCGCCTGAATCATCCCCCGCGCCACATGCTTCGCGACCAACACCGCCCCGCGCGCATTCACCGCCATCACACGATCGAAACTGGCAGCAGTCGTGTCCACCGCACGCTCGAGCAACGCGATCCCCGCGCAATTCACCAGCCCATCGAATGGTTCGAGCAATGCCAGCGCATCGTCGATGGCGGCCTCATCGCCCACATCGAGCACCAAAGGCTCACACCCGGTCTCTTCAGCCAACCGCGCAAGCTCGGCAACGTTACGTGCCGCCGCGACCACATTCGCGCCGGCAGTACACAGCGCCTCCACCGTCGCGCGCCCTATTCCACTCGACGCCCCCGTCACCAGAATCGAGCGCCCGGAAAAATCGAAAGTAGCGTTCATGACGATTGCAACCGATGCATGACCGGCTTCAACGCCGGATACAGATCCCGATAAACGCCAAAGCGCTGCTCATACAACGCCATACGCGCCGCGTCCGGCTGCGCGCGCTCGACCAGCGTCACCCAGCCGCCCTGCGCTTCTTCACGCGAAACCAGTCCGACGCCGACACCCGCCAGCAACGCCGCCCCCATCGCCGCCTCCACGTCCTGTTCGATCGTATACACCGGATACCCGGTCACATCGGCGATGATCTGCATCCACAAATCCGAATGCGCGGCACCGCCCACTACGATCAATTTGTCGTCGAGTGATTGCGCGCCCTTTCGTCCCGCCTCGATGTTGTGCTGCAAAGCAAACGACACACCTTCCAACACCGCCCGATACAAATGCGCGCGCGTATGGAACAGACTCAACCCGATAAACGCGCCGCTCGCTTTCGCATCCCACACCGGACTGCGCTCGCCCATCAGATACGGCAGGAACAGCACGCCGTCCGACCCCGCCGGAATCTGTGAAGCACTCTCCTCCAGCAACCGATGCGGATCGCCATGCGGCGTCGCGCGCGCTGCCTCGATCTCGGCGTGGCAGAACTGCTCGCGATACCACGTCACCGAAGCACCCGCAGTAATCGCCCCGCCGAACACATAGATATCGCGCTGGCTATTGAACACATGCGGCATGCTGATCAAACCATGACGCGCGTCGACAGTCTGGTTGATATAGCCCCAGCACATGCTCGTGCCGATCATCGCGACGTGTTGTCCGGCACGCGTGACGCCCGCGGCGAACGTCGCCATCGCCGCATCCACGCCGCCCGCGACGATCGCAGTGCCCGCTTCCAGCCCGAGCTGTCCGGTCCACTGCGACAACAATCCACCCACTACATCCGACGATTCCACCAGCCGCTCCGGCATCATCGTCGCGGGAATGCCGAGCATGTCGAGCGCTTCGTCGGACCAGTCGCGTTTAGCGATATCGTAGATACCGCCGATATTCCCCGCTGAACTGTGATCGACCGCGACTTCGCCGGTCAGCATGTAGATCACGTAAGCATTCGGCGGCAGAAAGTAACGCGTATTGGCCCACACGTCCGGTTCACGATCGCGCAGCCACAGCATCTTCGTATAGCCGTAGTAGCTGTCCACGCCGTTGCCGGTGATCGCATAAAGACGGTCGAGATCGACGTTGCCGCGCACCCACTCGACCTGATCGGTCGCGCGGCGATCCATCCAGATCAGACACGGATAGAGCGGCCGCATTTCGCTGTCGACGGGAATGCCCGATCCGCCATACAGGCTGCTTACGCATACCGCCTTGATCGACTTCGCCGCGACGCCGGCCTCCTTGCCTTTCGCGACGCACGCGGCCACGCATTCCACCACCGCCTTGAACCACACGGCCGGCCATTGTTCGGCCCACAACGGCTTAGGCGTATCCGGCTGATAGCTCGACGCGTGTTGCGCGACGATCGCGCCATGCTGATCGACCAGCAGCGCCTTCGTGCTCTGCGTGCCGATATCGACGCCGATGACGTAGTCCATACAGTCTCCGTTTATTTGCCGCTCGTACTCGGCCAATCAGCCGCGCGGCTTCAACAATACCTTGATCGAATCGAGCGAATTCGCAACCTTGATCGCTTCGTCCCACTCTTCCAGCGAAAAGCCGTGCGTGACGATGCCTTTAGACGTCACCAGCCCGCGCGCCAGCAGATCGATCGCGATCGGATAACAGTATGGCCCGAGATGCGCGCCACGTACATCGAGTTCCTTGCGGTCGCCGATCACGGACCAGTCGAGCGTCGTATCCGCGCCGAACACGGAGAACTCGACAAAGCGTCCAAGCTTGCGAATCAGGTCCATGCCCTGATTGACGCCGATCGGCGCGCCGGTGGTTTCGATGTAGACGTCGCAACCATAACCGTCGGTCAGCGAATGGATGATCGCAAGCGCATCGTCCTGTTTCGGATTGATCGTTATATCCGCACCGTATTCGCGAGCCAGTGCGAGACGCTCTTCGACTAGATCGATCACCACCAGCTTCTTCGGCGTCTTCAGATGCGCGACTTGCGTCATCATCAAACCGAGCGGCCCGGCGCCCGCAATCACCACGACATCGTCGAGTTGCAGTTCGCCGCGATTCACCGTGTGGATCGCGCAGGCCAACGGCTCGATGATCGCCGCATCTTCCAGCGAAATCCCGTCAGGGATCTTGTGGACGATCGCGGTCGGCGGAATGCGCATGTACTCGGCCATCCCGCCATCGGCAACTTCCCGCTGAAAGCCGAAGATGTTGTGTACTTCGCACATCCAGTACTGACCGGATTTGCAATAGCGGCACTTGCCGCACGGCACGATCTGTTCAGCAATCACGCGATCGCCGATCTTCACGCCGAAGTGGTCTGCCGCGCCCTCGCCGATTTCTTCGACGAATCCAAAGAACTCGTGCCCCGGAATCACCGGTGCCTTGACCCAGGGACTCGGGCCGCCCCAGAACATTTTCGCGCCCGAATGACATTTGCAATCGCTCGCGCAGATTCCGCACGCGGCGATGCGGATCACCAGTTCGTGAGTCCGAGCTTTCGGCTTCGATACCTGCTCGACGCGATAATCTTTCGGTGCATGGCAGACGATCGCCGTCATATCCTGCCGACCGGATTGATTGGCTTGAGTAGTTTGAGTCATTGCATGGTCCTGCTTGAAAAGAGGAGTCAGTGGAGAGAGTTACTTTCTGCGGTCGCGGCTGATGTAAATTGCGAGCAAGATGATTCCGCCCTTGATCACGTTCTGCACATACGGATTCACGCCGACCATGTTCAGGCCGTTGTTCAGCACGCCAAGCAGCAGCGCACCGATCAGCGTGCCGATGATCGAGCCGCGCCCGCCGGAAATCGAAGTGCCGCCCATCACCACGGCAGCGATGGCGTCGAGTTCGAAGCCGACGCCCGCATTCGGCTGGCCGCTCATCAAACGCGCGGTGAGCACGATCGCGGCAAACGCGGAGGTCAAGCCGGCGATCGTGTAGACGATCAGCTTCACACGCGCCACACGCACACCGGAAAGACGCGTCGCCTGTTCATTGCCGCCGATCGCGTACACATAGCGGCCGAACGGCATGCGCTCGAGCAGCACCCACGCGATCACGTAGATCACCGCCATGATCACGACGGGCGCCTGCACGCCGAGAATCTTGCCGCTGCCGAAGAAGCTGACCCAGTCCGGCAAACCGTCGATCGGGTAGCCGCCCGTGTAGATCAGCGCGAGGCCGCGTGCGATTCCCATCGTCGCGAGCGTGACGATGATCGGCGGCATCCCGGCGAACGCGACGAAGAACCCATTAGCCGCGCCGAAACCCAAACCGACCGCGATGCCCACCGCCAACGCGGCAACCGCGTTCATGCCGGCGACCATCAAACCAGCGGCAAGCGTGCCGGCCAAAGCCATCACCGATCCCACCGACAGATCGATGCCGCCGGTCAGAATCACGCACGTCATGCCGACCGCGATGATCGCGTTGATGGACACCTGACGCAGTACGTTCTCGATGTTCGCGCCGGAAAGAAAGCTGTCGCTCGCGAACACCATCACGATGCAAACCACCAGCAAGCCGATGAACGGATAGAACAGCGTCGAGCGTTTCAATGCGGCCCACGTGAAGCGAACCGGAGCGCCGGGGGTATCGCTGCTGACCGTGGACGGTTCAGGCGATGAAGAAGGATTAGGCGTGTTCATGACTGGCTCCACGAGTGCCGGCTGTTGCATAGGTCATCACGGCGTTCGAGTCGATCTCGTCGCCTTCGAGCATCGCTTCGATGCGGCCCTGCCGGAACACGGCGACGCGGTCGCACATACCGACGATTTCCGGCAGTTCGGACGAGATCATGATGATCGAGTAGCCGCGCGCGGTGAGTTCACGCATCAGCAAATAGATTTCCGCTTTCGCGCCGACGTCGATGCCGCGCGTCGGTTCGTCGAAGATCAGGATGTTGGTGTGATGATTCAGCCAGCGCGCGATCACCACTTTCTGCTGATTGCCGCCCGACAGCGTGGCGACTTCGGTGTGCATCGTCGGCGCCTTCACGCCGACGCGCTTCATGATGTCGGCGGTCGCGCGCGCTTCGCTGCGCTGGTCGATGAAAAAACGCAGCGAGCGATACTTGCCGAGGTTGTTGATCGAGATGTTCTGCTTGATCGAGAAATCGGTGATCAGGCCTTCGGTCTTGCGGCTTTCCGGCAGGATGCCAACCCCGGCGCGCAACGCATCGGCGGGATCGGAGAGCTTCGCGGCCGCACCGTCGATGCGAATCTCCTTTACGTATGCCGGATCCGCGCCGATCACCGCGAGCGCGGTTTCCGTGCGCCCCGAGCCGACCAGTCCCGCAAAGCCGAGAATCTCGCCTTCGCGCAGGTTGAATTTCAGCATCGGGCTGTCTTTCAGCAATTGCAATTTGTCGACTTCGAGCACGACTTTCGCATCGGCGCGCAACGGCGGCTTCGGCGGAAAACTGTTTTCGATGCGACGGCCCACCATCATTTCAACGAGGCGGCTCACATCCGATTGCGCGACCTCGGTCATGCCCACGTACTGGCCATCGCGCAACACGGTAATGCGGTCGCACACTTCGAAGATCTCTTCCAGATGGTGCGAGATGAAAATCATCGCGACACCCTGGGTCTTCAGATCGCGCATGATCGCGAACAGATGCCCGGCTTCGGCGGGCGTGAGCGTCGCGGTCGGCTCATCCAGAATCAGAATGCGCGCCTCCAGCGACAACGCCTTGCCGATCTCCACGAATTGCTGCTGCGCAACCGACAACTCGCGAATCGGCACCGACAGATCGATCGCCACGCCGAGCCGCTGAAAAATCGCCGCCGCCGCGCGCCGCATCTTGCCGCGCTCCAGCAGACCCAAGCCGCTCTTCATCTCACGGCCGAGAAAGATGTTCTCCACCGCATTCAAATACGGAATCAGGCTGAACTCCTGAAACACGATGCCGACGCCCGCCGCCACCGCGTCGTGATAGTTCGTGAAGTGCCGCGTTTCGCCTGCGATCGTGATCGTGCCTACGTCCGGCTGATAAATACCGCACAGGATTTTCATCAGCGTGGATTTGCCCGCGCCGTTTTCACCGAGTAGCGCGTGAATCTCTCCGCGCGCGATTTCCAGATGAATGCCTTGCAGCGCTTTCACACCGGGAAAACTTTTGGTGATGTTGTCGAGCTTGAGTATCGTGTCCATCGGGTCCTCCTCTGCTGCCTGCCGTCGTATTCAAAGAAGCACGACGGCAGGCATTCGGCTTACCAGCTGAAACCCTTGGCGTTGCTCTTGTCGATCATCTTCACATCGACAGGAATGGCTTTCGGCACATTGGCGCCCCACTTCTTCGCCAACGCAATGCCGAGCGCGATCCGCACCTGATCGGCCGGGAATTGCGCGGAGGTTTCGATGAACTTCGAATTCGGCTTCTGGATCGCGGCGATCGCTTCCGGCGCACCGTCGACGCTGGTCAGTTTGATGTCCTTGCCCGACGATTCGATCGCCGACAGCGCGCCCATCGAGCCGCCGTCGTTCACGCTGAACACGCCCTTCAGATTCGGATGCGCCTGAATCATGTTCTCGGTCACGGACAAAGCGGTCGCACGTTCCTGCTTGCCGTTCTGCGTATCCACGAGCTTGATGCCTGGCACTTTTGCGAGCGCCGCCTTGCAACCGCGCACGCGTTCGAGAATCGGCACGACTGGAATGCCGTCGAGAATCGCCACTTCGCCGCTGCCGCCGATCGACTTCGCCAGATACTCGCAGGCCATTTCACCCGCGTCGTAATTCTTCGAGCCCACGAACGAATCGACCGGACCGTTCGCGTTCGCATCCACGGCCACGACCACCACGCCCGCTTTCTTCGCCGATGTCACCGCCGATTGAATACCCGTCGAGTCGGTCGGATTCACGAGCAGGATGTCGATCTTCTTCTGCAGCATGTCTTCGACGTCGCTGACCTGCTTGCTGACGTCATGATGCGCATCGGTGACGACCACCGTCGCGCCGATCGACGCAGCCGCGTCGTTCAGCGCTTTTTGCATCGTCACGAAATACGGGTTGTTCAACTCCTGGAACGTCATGCCGATTTTCAGCGGCGCGGCTTGCGCGGCCGGCGCGGCGATCAGCGACACACCGACGGCGAGCGTCGCGAATGCGGTGGCGCTGCGCGTGAAGATCTTCGAAAAGGATTGCGTCATGGTTGTCTCCATTTTTTAAAGAATAAGCACGTCCCTCGCGCTGTGCGAGACAGCGCGATGCGTGTAAAACCAGGGCTGAAATGAAACGCTTCGGTCGGAAGCGTGTGAAACGCTACGTCGGTGCGCTACGCGATTGATACGCAGCAGCGGCGCTGCGCGGCAAACCTGGCAAACCTGACGCGAGCACGATGCCAGGCACACCGTCGATGCCCACGCCACGCGCGGCCGCTTCTTCGGACGCATCGCGGCTCGCGTCGTTCAGTTGCTGGTAATGGCGAAACTTCGAGGGCGCCATCCCTTTGACCGCGAGGAACTGCCGGTTGAAATTGGACAGGTTGTTGAAGCCCGACTTGAAACAGATGTCGGTGACGCTCAGGTCGTCGTCGGTCAGCAACTGACACGCGAGATTGATCCGCATGCGATTCACGTACTGCACGAACGGCAACCCCGTATGACGGCGAAAGTAACGCGAGAACGCACTGACGCTTTGTCCCGCGAGTTGCGCCAGATCCGATTCGCGCAATTCGTTGGCGAGGTTCTTGCCGATATACGACAGCACGTGATTGATGCGGGTCGACGCGAAGCCGGTCGAATCGGCCTGATACGCTGGGCTCGCGAGCGTCTCGCGGTCTTCGGCGCTCATCAGCGTTTCGAGCATCGACATGAACAGCACGAGCCGGCGCAGTCCGCGTGCGTTCAGCAATTCGAGGAACAGCGGCTTGATCGCGGCGCTGGTTTGCGCGCCGAACGACACGCCGCGGCGCGAATCCGCGAGCAACGCTTCGACCTGGCGCCACTCCGGAAAGCGGTCGAGGCAACCGGACACGAAGTCCTGACCGAACTGCACGACCAGATTGCGCTGCGCGATGATCTCGCCGTCCGGCACTTCGCTCACCCAGTTATGCGGCAGGTTCGGGCCCATCAACACCAGGTTGCCCGGCGCGAAGTTGCTGATATGGTCGCCGACGAACATCTTGCCGCTCGTCGCGACGATCAGATGAATTTCGTATTCCGGGTGAAAGTGCCAGCGCACCGTGCGATACGGATAGCCGTGCGACCACACTTTGAACGATTCGTCACGGCGTACGGCCACGAGCTCGAGATCGGGTTGCACTGTCTTCCTCCATGAAGCGGCTCGCCGGAAGGCGCCCGCTGATCTTCGTCTTGTATAGCGAAAAGTAGTCCTCATCCGCGCCCCGCACCACTAAAAATGAAACCGCGGACCGATACTTTTTTGCATTCGGGTTAGTCCTGGCGCGGCAAAAGTCAAATTTGTTGCAACGCAAAAGAGCGGACATCGCGCGTCCCGACGCGTCCCACAACGCATCGGCGCGCAACAAGTCTTGCTGCGAGTCCGCTCACGCCGCGCTGCGCCACGAAAAGCCGCGCGCGCCGCCTTGACATTCGATTCCGCGGGTACGATCATTCGCTCACAGACAGAGCAAATGCTCCACCTCAGAAAAAACGCACGCTCCGAGCGCTGCGATTCAGGACATTCAGGAGACGCAAATGAACAGCGGGCAAGGCAGCGGCGCGGCCGCACACGTGATCCTGCACATCGGCGCGGGATCGTTTCATCGCGCGCATCAGGCGTGGTATCTGCATCGGCTGAACGAAGCGAAAGTGCCCGGCGAGCCGCACTGGTCGCTGACGGTCGGCAATATCCGTAGCGACATGAACGCGGTGCTCGACGCGCTGGCCGCGCAAAACGGCGTCTACACGCTCGAAACCGTCACGCCGCAAGGTGAGCGCGCGTACGAGACGATCCGCTCGATCGAGCGCGTGGTGCCGTGGACCGAAAGCCTCGATGCGCTGATCGAAGCGGGCGCCGATCCGGCCTGCAAGATCATCTCGTTCACCGTCACCGAAGGCGGTTATTACCTCGACGACGAAGACGAGCTCGACACGGCCAATGCCGATCTCGCGGCCGATCTGAACGGCGGTCACACGACGATCTACGGCGCGCTCGCGGCGATTCTGGACGCGCGAATGAAGCGCGGCGCGGGACCGGTCACGCTGCAAACCTGCGACAACCTGCGCAGCAACGGCGAGCGCTTTCATGCAGGCATGAGCGAGTTTCTGGAGCGGCGCGGCGCGAACGATCTGGCCCAATGGTTCGACGACAACACCGCATGCCCGAGTTCGATGGTCGACCGCATCACGCCGCGCCCCACGCCGGACGTGCGCGAACGCGTGAAGGCCGCGACCGGCGTCGACGATCGATGCCCGGTGATGGGCGAGGCGTTCATCCAGTGGGTGATCGAAGACGACTTCATCGCCGGCCGTCCCGCGTGGGAAAAGGCCGGCGCGGAACTGGTCGACTCGGTGATGCCGTACGAGGAAGCCAAGATCCGCATTCTCAACGCGACGCATAGCTGTATCGCGTGGGCCGGCACGCTGGTCGGGCTGAACTACATCCACGAAGGCACGCTCGACAAAGACATCAACCGGTTCGCGTTCGATTACGTGAGCGAAGACGTGATTCCGTGCCTCACGCCGAGTCCGCTCGATCTCGAACGCTATCGCGACGTGGTGCTCGAGCGCTTCGGCAATCCGTACATCCAGGACACGAATCAGCGCGTCGCGGCGGACGGCTTTTCGAAGCTGCCCGGCTTCATCGCGCCGACGCTCTCCGAATGCTTCGAGCGCGGCGTGACGCCGGGCGCTACCGCAATGCTGCCCGCGCTGTTCTTCCGCTTCCTCGAACGCTGGCACACGGGCAAGCTGCCGTACGCGTATCAGGACGGCGTGATGGACGAGCGCGTCGCGCACGGTTTCTTCGCCGCAGCCGATCCGCTGCAAGTCTTCGCAGCCGACCGGCTGCTGTGGGGCAGCATGGCGCAGACGCCGGAACTGGAATCGGCGCTGGCCGGCGCGTTGGCGCGCGTCGACGTGTGGCTCGCCAAACGCGGCGCGGCCTGAACCGGCACGGCGCTCACGAAAGGCGCGGCGCTCGCTGCCGCGTCCCGAAGCGCCACACCTCTATCCGGCCACGGTGCCAGGCTTAATGCGCATGGCACCGCGCGCCATGTGCGGCTAAAGTAGCGCATCCCTATCGACGAAGGTTTCGCGCCCATGTATCTCGGCATCGACCTCGGCACGTCCGAAGTGAAAGTCCTGCTGCTCGCGTCCGACGGACGCGTGATCGGCACCGCAGGCTCCCCGTTTACCGTTTCGCGCCCGCATCAGCGCTGGGCCGAACAGAATCCCGAAGACTGGTGGGCGGGCACGCGCACGGCGCTCGCCACGTTGCGCGCGAGGCACCCGGACGAGTTCGCGCAGATTCGCGGCATCGGGCTGTCCGGTCAGATGCACGGCGCCGTGCTGCTCGACGCCGAAGACCGCGTGCTGCGTCCCGCGATCCTGTGGAACGACATGCGCAGCGACAAGGAATGCGCGGAGTTGACCGAGCGCGCGCCGGATCTGCACACCGTCGCCGGCAATCTGGCGATGCCGGGTTTCACCGCGCCGAAGTTGCTGTGGGTCGCGCGCCATGAACCCGAGATCTTTGCGCAGACCGCCTGTGTGCTGCTACCGAAGGATTATCTGCGGCTGCAACTGACGGGCGGCAAGGTGTCCGATCCGTCGGATGCGGCGGGCACGCTGTGGCTCGACGTCGCCAAACGCGACTGGTCCAATTCGCTGCTCGCTGCCTGCAACATGACGCGCGCGCAAATGCCGAGCCTCTGCGAAGGCAGCGAGCCGTCCGGCACGCTGCTGCCCGACGTGGCGCGCGAATTCGGTTTGCGCGACGGCGTGATCGTCGCGGCCGGCGGCGGCGACAACGCGACGAGCGCGATCGGTATCGGCGCGGTGCAGCCGGGCGACGGCTTCGTGTCGCTCGGCACGTCCGGCGTGTTGTGCGTGATCGGCGACAGCTTCCGGCCGAATCCCGCGTCCGCGGTGCATGCGTTCTGCCACGCGATTCCCGATCGCTGGCATCAGATGAGCGTGGTGTTGTCGGCGGCGAGCTGCCTGCGTTGGGTCTGCAAGCTCACGTCCACCGACGAGCCCACGTTGCTCGCCGAAGTCGAAGCGCTCGCGCCCGACGCGCTCGCTACCGCGCCGCTCTTTCTGCCGTATCTGTCGGGCGAACGCACGCCGCACAACGACCCGTACGCGCAGGGCGTGTTCTTCGGCATGAATCACGCGACGGACCGCGCATTGCTCGGCTACGCGGTGCTCGAAGGCGTGACGCTCGCGCTCACCGACGGCCTCGACGCGTTGCGCGCGGCCGGCACCGAAGCGAAAGCGCTGTCGCTGCTGGGCGGCGGCGCGCGCAGCGACTACTGGGGCCAACTGCTGGCCGACGCGCTCGACACCACCACCTGCAAGCACGGCGGCGGCGAAACCGGCGCGGCGCTGGGCGCGGCGCGTCTGGGCTGGCTCGCGGCCGGCGGCGACCCCGCCACGGTGCTCGCCAAGGCGCCGGTGGTCAAAGCATTCACGCCGAACCCGCAACGGCACGCGGAATTGCGCCGCCGGCTCGACGCGTATCGCGCGCTGTATCGCCACGTGCGGCCGCTGTTCGACCCGGCGCGCGAGCCGCTCGCCTGACCGGCCAACCGCCGCCGGTGGCCGTCGAGACGCGGACACCGGCTGCTATCATCGGCGCACTTTCAGCGAACCGTCACCGTGCCCAAGTCCACAGAAAAATTAGACCTCGCCACCCGCGCCGCGTGGCTTTACTACGTTGCCGGCAATACCCAGAACGAGATCGCCGAAAAACTGCAGGTGTCGCGCCCGGTCGCGCAACGGCTGGTGGCCTTCGCGGTCGAGAAGAATCTGATCCGCGTGCGCGTCGATCACAAACTGGCCGACTGCCTCGCGCTCGCCGATCAGTTGTCCAAACGCTATGGTCTTTCGATGTGCGAAGTCGTGCCGATCGACGGCGACAACGCCGACGAAGTCGACCGCAAACTGGCGGTGGCGGGCGCGCAGGTGATGGAGCGTTATCTCGGCGAAGAAAAGCCGATGGTGGTCGCCGTAAGCAGCGGCCGGACGCTGAAGGCCGCGGTCGATCAGATCGCGCAGCTGGAGCGTCCGCAGCACCGGTTGGTATCGATGGTTGGGGCGATCGCCCAGGACGGCTCCTCGAACCGCTATGACGTCGCGCTGCACATTTCCGAGAAGACCGGCGGCAAGCATTTTCTGCTGCCCGCGCCGTTGCTCGCCGATAGCGAAGCCGAGCGCGCGCAGTGGTGCAATCACCGGCTGTACAGGATCGTCGAATCGTTGTCGGCCGAGGCGGATGTCGCGTTTGTCGGGATCGGCAATATCGGACCGAAATGTCCGCTGCACGAAGACGGCTTTATTACTTCGGCGGAGGTGAAGGAGTTGATGCACAACGGCGCAGTGGCCGAAATGCTCGGTCTGCCGATCGACTCCGCCGGCGCGCACGTCGAATCGCCGACCGGCCGCCGCGTCACCAGCATCGCGCTCGATTCGCCGCCGCGCCGGCCGACCATCGGTTTTGCGGGCGGCGCGCGCAAACGTGAAGCGCTGATCGCGGTGCTCAAAGGCGGCTGGCTGTCGGGACTGGTGACCGACGAGTTGTGCGCGCGGGCGGCGCTGGAGGTCTGAAGGGAGAAAGCGGCGCGCGCCGCTTTCTCATCACGTCATCACGTCATCACGCAGCCAGCACTTCAACGATCTTGCGCTGGAACGCCTTACCATCGGCGTCGAACAGATGGCAATGATCCGGGCTCGCGCCGAGCTTCTGCATCTCGCCCTTCGCGTGCCGTTCGAGCGGCGGAATCCGCGCGATCAGTCCATCGGGCGACACGCTCGATTCCGCGTACAGATACGCGGCGTCGCCGAGCGATTCGAGCGCCATCGTGCGCGCCGAAATGCCGTCTTCCGTCGTGCCCACATGCAGATGTTCGGGACGAATGCCCACGGTCACCTTGTCGCCCTGCTTCACCGCACCCGGCTCCACCGCGACGCGCTGCGTCTCGCCGGTTTCGTAGCGCACCGTGACGCCGTCGTGCGTGACCGACTGCACCACGCCTTCCATGAAGTTCATTTTCGGCGAGCCGATGAAACCCGCGACGAAGCGATTCGCCGGCGCGTGATACAGCATCGTCGGGCTACCCACCTGCTCGACGTTACCCGCCGACAGCACCACGATCTTGTCGGCGAGCGTCATCGCCTCGACCTGATCGTGGGTCACGTAGATCATCGTGGTCTTCAGTTCGTCGTGCAGACGCGCGAACTCGAGGCGCATCTTCACGCGCAGGGCGGCGTCGAGATTCGACAGCGGTTCGTCGAACAGGAACACCTTCGGCTTGCGTGTGATCGCGCGGCCGATCGCCACGCGCTGACGCTGGCCGCCGGACAGTTGCTTCGGCTTGCGATCGAGCAGATGGTCGATGTGCAGGATCTTCGCCGCGTTGCGCACGGCGGCGTCGATTTCCGGCTTTTTGGTGCCGGCCAGTTTGAGGCCGAACGCCATGTTGTCGTATAGCGTCATGTGCGGATACAGCGCGTACGACTGGAACACCATCGCGATGCCGCGCTTGGCGGGCGGCACGTCGTTCACACGCGTGCCGTCGATGGTCAGGTCGCCGCCGCTGATGTCTTCGAGGCCGGCGATCATCCGCATCAGCGTCGATTTACCGCAACCGCTCGGGCCCACGAACACGACGAACTCGCCATCGAGAATGTCGAGATTGATGTCGCGCATCACTTCGTTGTCGTCGTAAGCCTTTCTGATGTTGCGCAGAGTTACGCTTGCCATGATGTGTCTCCGTTAATGCTCTTGCTGCGTTAATTCGTTATCCCAATGTCGCGTGGCCCGGTGGCCACGCTTACGGCGCGGCCGCCGTCGTGCTGAGCGTCCATTGCGCGACCAGTTCGGGCAGTTGCTCCATGTCGTCGAACACGTGACGCGCGCCGGCTGCATGCAGCTTGTCGATCTGCGCATCGCTCGCATGACCGCCGCCGATGAAGCCCAGCACCGTCATTCCCGCCGCGGTCGCGGCGGTGACGCCGGTCACGCTGTCTTCCACCACGAGGCACGCCGACGGCGCGAAGCCGAGGCCCGCCGCGGCCGCGAGGTAAACGTCCGGCGCGGGCTTCGGATTCGGCACCGAGTCTGCGGTGAACAGGCGGTCGCCGAAAAACCTCACGAGCCCGGTGCGCGCCAGCACGCTTTCCACATACGGCCGGAAGCTGTTGCTCGCGCATGCTTTGATCAACGGCACCTGAGCGAGCGCCGTCTCGATCCCTTCGACCGCCGGCGCCTGCATCGCCGCCGCCTCCACGGCGCGACGGATCGCGTCGATGTCCGCGACCGAAAGGCTCTTGCCGAGCCGCGACGCAGTGCCTTGCAACACCGCCTCGATGCGCAGGCCGAGCAGCGGCAGCACCACCGGTTCGACATCGGCGCCGGGCCAGCGCGCTTCGAGTTCGTGCACCAGCATGCGCGCCGCCACGGCTTCGCTGTCGATCAGCACGCCGTCGCAATCGCAGATCAGCGCGAAATGACTCACACCCGTGCCGGCGCTCGTACCCGCTGTCCGACTCGCCGTCATTTGACCGCCCCGAAAGTCAGGCCGCGCACCAGTTGCTTCTGCGACAGCCAGCCGACGATCAGGATCGGCGCGACCGCGAGCAGTGACGCCGCGGACAGCTTCGCCCAGAACAACCCTTCAGGACTCGAATACGACGCGATGAACACGGTCAGCGGCGCGGCGTTCGAACTCGACAGGTTGATGCTCCAGAACGCTTCGTTCCACGACAGGATCACGAGCAGCAGCGCGGTCGATGCGAGTCCGGGCAGCGACATCGGCATCAGCAGATAGACGATTTCCTGCCACGTCACCGCGCCGTCGATCCGTCCGGCTTCGAGAATGTCGCGCGGAATTTCGGCGAAGTACGTGAACGACATCCATACCGCAATCGGCAGATTGATCAGCGTGTAGACGATCACCAGACCCGACACCGAATCCAGCAGCCCCGTGTTCTTCCACAGCAGATAGATCGGCACCAGCACGCCGACCGACGGCATCATCTTCGTCGACAGCATCCACAGCAGCACTTTCTGCGTGCGGCGCGTCGGGAAGAACGCCATCGCGTAGGCGGCCGGCACGGCGAGCAGCAGACACAGCACCGTCACGCCCACCGAGATCAGGATCGAATTCCACGCGAACGCGAAGTAGTTGCTGCGCGCGAACACCTCACGGAAGCTGTCGAGCGTCGGCACGAAAAACAGCGACGACGAATAGGCCTGCTGTTCGGTCTTGAACGCGGTGATCGTCATCCAGAAGATCGGGAAGAACAGCAGCAACGCGACGAGCCAGGCGATCACGCCGGGAATGCCGCGGCGAATCGCGGCGAACGGCGACTTGGCCGGCACGGTCATCGGCGTCGTGCCCGACGCCGGAGTAGACGCAACGTGGCTCATTTTTCGTACTCCCCTTTCAGGTTCTTCGCGAGCATCCGCACGAGGAAGAACGACACGATGTTGGCCAGGACGACAGCCAGAATGCCGCCCGCCGAAGCGAGACCGACGTCGAACTGTTGCAGGCCCAGCGAATAGATCAGGTACGACAGATTGGTGGTCGCGGTGCCCGGACCGCCGCCGGTCGTCGTATAGATTTCGGCGAAGATCGACAGCAGGAAAATCGTCTCCATCATCACCACCACCGCGATCGCCCGCTTCAGGTGAGGCAGCGTGATGTAGAAGAACATCGAGAACGGACCCGCGCCGTCGATGCGCGCCGCTTCCTTCTGCTCCTGATCGAGCGACTGGATCGCGGTGAACAGAATCAGGAACGCGAACGGCAACCATTGCCACGCGACGATCATGATCACCGCCGTGAGCGGATAGTCGGCGAACCAGTCGATCGGTTGCATGCCCATCGCGCGCATACCGCTCGCGATCAGGCCATACACCGGATGCAGGATCATGTTCTTCCAGATCAGCGCGCTGACGGTCGGCATCACGAAGAACGGCGCGATCGCAAGCAGCCGCGCGACGCCCTGGCCGTAGAACTTGCGGTCGAACAGAATCGCCATCAGCACGCCGCCGACCACCGTGATCACCAGCACCGAGATGATCAACTGGAGCGTGTGTCCGATCGATGGGCCGAACGACGGATCGGTGGCGAGGTATTTGTAGTTGTCGAAACCGGCGAAACCTTTGAGGTCCGGGTTCAACAGGTTGTAGCGCGAGAACGAAAACCAGATCGTCATCGCGAGTGGGATCGCCATCCACAGCACCAGTACGGCGACCGATGGCGAGACTAGCCAGCGGGCGGAATTGGCTTTGCGGACTTCGCGTTCTTTCTCGGTCTGGGGATGGGCATGCATGAGGGGCAGGCGTAGAGGACGCATGATTGACCACCTGTTCGTAATGCGCGGGACGCGGCGTTCGCCACTGCGGCTGTCGCTGCAGTGGCTGCTGCCGTTGCCGGCGACGCGACCGCTTGCGCGGCCACGCCGGCACGACCCGCTGTGCTGCGTGAGCCGGCTGACGGGCGTCAGCCGGCGCGTTTCACGTTACGTCACAGTACTTGCAGTACGGCTTATCCAGACAGGTTACTTCTGGTAGCCGGCCTGTTGCACGGCACGGTTCGCCGTGGCTTGACCCGCTGCCAGCGCCTGATCGACCGTCATCTGACCGGCAATCGCACCGGAGATGCTCTGACCGACCACGGTGCCGAACGACTGGAACTCAGGAATCCCGACGAACTGCACACCGGTGTACGGCACTGGCTTGAGCGTCGGATGATCCGGGTCCGCCGTTTCGATCGCCTTCAGCACGAAGTCGCCGAACGGTGCAGCCTGCTTGTACTCAGGACGCGCATACGTGGATTGACGGGTTCCCGGCGGCACCGAGGCCCAGCCTTCATCCTTCGCGACGAGTTCGATGTACTGCTTCGAAGTCGCCCACGTTATGAACTTCTTCGCCGAGTCGGCCTGCTTCGACGACTTCGGAATCGCCAGCGCCCACGCCCACAGCCAGTGCGAACCCTTCGGCGTCACGGCGATCGGCGCGGCTGCGAAGCCGACCTTGTCCGCGATCTGCGATTGCTGCTTGTTGTAGAGCATGCCGGCCGCAACCGTCGCGTCGATCCACATCCCGCACTTGCCCGACGACATCAGCGTGAGGTTTTCGTTGAAGCCGTTCGAACTCGCTCCCGGCGGCCCGTACTTCTGCAGCAGGTTCACATAGAAGCCGATCGCCTTCTTCCATTCCGGCGACGTGAGCTGCGCCTGCCACTTCTCGTCGAACCAGCGGCCGCCGAAGGTGTTCACCACCGTCGTGCCGTACGCCATGTTCTCGCCCCAGCCCGCCTTGCCTCGCAGACAGATGCCGTAGATGCCGTTGGCCTTGTCGGTGAGCTTGTCGGCGAATTGCGCGATCTGGTCGTAGGTCGGCTGGTCGGGCATCTTCAGACCCTTCGCCGCGAACAGGTCCTTGCGGTAATACGTCATCGAGCTTTCGACGTAGAACGGCAGCGCGTACAGCTGACCGCCGCTGGAGAGGCCGTCGCGGGCCGTCTTCACCACGTCGTTGAGGTCGTATTCGGCGGGCAGGTTGGTGAGCGGCGTGAGCCAGCCGCGCTTGCCCCATTGCGGCGTTTCGTATGCACCGATCGTCATCACGTCGAACTGGCCGCTGCCGGTCGTGATGTCGGTGGTGGCGCGCTGACGCAGCACGTTTTCTTCGAGAATCACCCAGTTCAGCTTGATGTCCGGATTCGCTTTTTCGAAGGCCGGCGACAGCTTCTTCAGCTCGATCATGTCCGGGTTGTTCAACGTCGCGATCGTCACCGTGGCCGCCGACGCGTTCAGCGCAAAGCAGGCAACAGCGCCGGCGCTGACCGCCTTCAACGCGGATTTGAGGACTGGTTTCATGTGTTGTCTCCTTTCTCGTACGTTATGTAGTACTGCGTTTGTTCTACCGTGGGTCCAGGTGGATTCGATGACAGGCTCGGCGACACGTTCAATGAGCCCATTCAACTCATCCAGTTGCCGCCGTCGACATTCAGGGTTTGCGCAGTGATGTAGTCGGCATCCGCCGACGCAAGAAACAGGGCCGCGCCGGTCAGATCGTCCGGCACACCCATGCGGCCGAGCGGCACCGCTTCGCCCACCAGGCGCTTCTTCTCGCCGAGCGGACGGTTTTCGTAACGGGCGAAGAGCGCGTCGACATCCTTCCACATCGGCGTATCGACGACGCCCGGCGCAATACCGTTCACATTGATCTTGTGCGGCGCGAGTGCGAGCGCCGCGGACTGCGTGTAGCTGAGCACCGCCGCCTTGGTCGCGCAGTAGTGCGACACCAGCGCCTCGCCGCGCCGCCCGGCCTGCGACGACATATTGATGATCTTGCCGCCTTCGCCCTGCTCGACCATCTGCCGCGCGACGGCTTGCATCAGGAAGAACATGCCCTTCACGTTGACCGCGAACAGGCGGTCGAACACGTCCCACGATTCGTCGAGGATCGGGCGCATGTCGAACAGCGCCGCATTGTTGAACAGGATATCGATCCGGCCGAACCGCGCCAGCGTGCCGGCGACGATGCGTTCGATGTCGTCGCGGCGCGTGACGTCGGCGCCGATGGTCAGCACGCGCTCGCCGTATTCGGCGAGCAACGCGCCGCCGAAACTGTCGGCCGGCTTCACGTCGACCAGCGCGACGCGCGCGCCCTCGTTCAGATATCGCTGCGCTACCGCCTCGCCGATTCCGCTTGCCGCGCCCGTGAGAATTGCCACCTTGTCTTGCAATCGACCCGCCACTGCCTGTCTCCGGTTCGTTTCGCTTTCTATGGCGCGGTGAGCGAACGCCCATCGCGCGAACAATTGCTCTGTTTGTGATCGAATGATCGGATACGCACCCGGTCATGTCAAGGCGCGCGAACAGATTTCGATGGTGCAGCGCGGCAGGAGCCAGGCTGGGCGTGGCGGGCTCCGGGTCAACACTAATACGAGATAGCGATATCGATCGATTCGCTTTTTAGATAAGGCGGTGACAAATATTTGAGATACGTTATATCATTTCGACCGCGCGCCGCTGGAGGGCTTGTTCGCTTCGATGCGGCTTTGCGCGTGTGTGCTGGTTCGTCCCCAGCTTCGTCAACTCATTGGGGAATCCCGCCGATGGCTGTTTCGCTCGCAGAACATCACGCGCTGCGTCTCGCGCATGCCGAGGCGCACGCCGCGCTACATGGGCTCGCACTGACGCCGCTGCGTCGCCAGGTGTATGCGGCAATTCTCGCCAGTGAGCGGGCGATCGGCGCCTATGAACTGCTGGACGCACTCGAGCCGCAGCGCGGACGGGTGCCGCCCACCACCGTCTATCGCGCGCTCGACTTTCTGCTCGCTCACGGCTTCGTGCATCGGATCGAGTCGAAGAATGCGTTCGTGGCCTGTTGCGAAATCGGCATTCCGCATCGCAGCCAGTTTCTGATCTGCGACGGCTGCGGCGCGACGCTCGAGATCCCCGGCGGCGAGCTCGCCGAGCAGTTGTCGCATAGCGGACCGGCGCACGGTTTCGAGGTGCATCGGCAAGTGGTCGAACTGACCGGCCTGTGCGCGCGCTGCGCCCGCGCGGCGTCGCGCATGAACACTGAAGCAGGTCATCCCTAACGTTTGTGGTTCATTCAACTCTCACGCAGCAGGAACGAAAATGAAGAAAATCGGCACGATGTTGAACGGGGCGCGTCACGCGCTGAAGCTGTCGAAGTACGTCGCGGCGGGGGCCACCGCGTTGACGCTCGCTCACGGCGCGTTTGCCGCGGATGCGAAAATCCCGGTGGTGGCCGCGGAAAACTTCTACGGCGACGTAGTGCAGCAACTCGGCGGCGACCGTGTCGACGTGACCAGCATTCTCAGCAACCCGGATCAGGACCCGCATCTGTTCGAAGCAAGCCCGAAGACGGCGCGCGCGTTGCAGCATGCGAACATCGTGGTCTACAACGGCGCCGACTACGATCCGTGGATGGCCAAGCTGCTGGCCGCCTCCAAGGGCACGAACCGCGCGACGATCGTGGCCGCCGACCTGACCGGCAAGAAAAGCGGCGATAATCCGCACCTCTGGTACGACCCGGCGACGATGCCGAAAGTGGCGCGCGCGGTGAGCGCGGCGCTCGTCGCGGCTGACCCGGCGCACAAGTCGGCGTACGATGCGAACCTCGCGAAGTTTCTCGATTCGCTGAAGCCGATCGACGCCCGGGTCGCCGACCTGCACGGCCGCTACGCCGGCCTGCCGGTTACGGCAACCGAGCCGGTGTTCGGCTATATGTCGGACGCGGTGGGCCTCTCGATGCGCAATCTGCGCTTCCAGTTGGCGACGATGAACGATACGGAAGCAAGCGCGACGGATATCGCCGCGTTCGAACGCGACCTGCGCGAGAAACAGGTGCGCGTTCTGATCTATAACAGCCAGGCAACCGAGGCCCTGACCAAACGCATGTTGAAGCTCGCGCAGCAATCGAAGGTGCCGACGATGAGCGTCACCGAAACCGAACCGGCCGGCAAGACCTATCAGACGTGGATGCTGACGCAGCTCGACGCGCTCGATAAGGCGCTGGGCGCGAGCGGTGCGGGCAAAGGAAAAACTCAATGAATGAAACTGGCCGCAGCACGCCAGCCAACCCGCCCGGCAATCCGCCGGGCAGCGCGCCCGTGCTCGAACTCGAGCACGTGACGCTCGAACTCGGCGGCCGCGCGATCCTGCGCGACGCCGGTTTTGTCGTCAATCAGGGCGAGTTCATCGGCGTGCTCGGGCCGAACGGCGCGGGCAAGACGACGCTGATGCGCGCCGTGCTCGGCCTGGTACCGGCGACGAACGGCGCGATCCGCGTGCTGGGGCAGCCGGTGGAACGCGGCAACGCGTCGATCGGCTACATGCCGCAAACGCGCAGCGCGCTCGCCGGACGCCGCGTGCGCGGCCGCGATTTCGTCGCGATGGCCGCCGACGGTCATCGCTGGGGTCTGCCGCACGCCGACGGCACCACGCGCGCGGACGTCGAACGCGTGCTCGATCTGGTCGGCGGCCGCAAGCTGGCCGAGCGGCCTTTGTCGGAACTGTCGGGCGGCGAGCGGCAGCGCCTGCTGCTCGCGCAATGCCTGCTCGGCAATCCCCAACTGCTGCTGCTCGACGAACCGTTGATCAGCCTCGATCCGCATCATCAGAAGAGCGTGGTCGAACTGGTGCGGCGCGTGCAGCAGGAACTCGGCATCGCCGTGCTGTTCTCCGCACATGAACTGAATCCGCTGCTGAACTCGCTCGATCGCGTGCTGTACCTCGGCAGCGGCGTGGCCGCGCTCGGTACCGTCGATGAAGTGATCACGCGGCCGGTGCTGTCGCGTCTCTACGGCTCGCCGATCGACGTGATGCGCGTGAACGGCCGCATCTTCGTGATGTCGGGCGACGTCGAAGTGGAAAAACACGACCACGAGCACGAACACGACGAGAACGGCGGCCACACGCACGGCCACGCGCATTCTCACGATCACGGCCACACGCACGGCCACTCCCACCCTCACGACACACGCGACGGACACACGCACGATGTTTGAATACGATTTCATGGTGAACGCGTTCGCCGCGTCGGGGATCGTCGCGGTGCTGGCGGGTGTGGTCGGTTACTTCCTCGTGATGCGCGGCCAGACCTTCGCGGGCCACGCGCTGTCGCACGTCGGCTTCACCGGCGCGACCGGCGCGGTGCTGATCGGCATCTCGCCGATCTGGGGGATGATCGGCTTCACGCTGGCGGCGGGCGTCGGTATGGGCGCGCTAGGCGAGCGGCTCGCCGGACGCGATGTGGCGATCGGCGTGATCCTGTCGCTGTCGCTCGGTTTCGGTTTGCTGTTTCTGCATTTTTTCACCGCGTACGCGACGCAGGTCACCGCGCTGCTGTTCGGCAACGTGCTCGGCGTGAATGCGTCTACGCTCGGCGTGCTGGCGGTGCTGGGCATCGTCAGTCTCGTCGCGCTGGCGGCGATCATGCGGCCGTTGCTGTTCGCTTCGCTACAGCCGGAACTCGCGGAAGCCAAGGGCGTGTCGTTGCGGCTGGTGTCGGTGCTGTTTCTGGCGATTACCGCGCTGGCGGTTGCAGCGTGCACGCAGATCGTCGGCGTGCTGCTGGTGTTCACACTGATGGTCGGTCCGGCCGCCGCCGCGCAAAACGTCACGACGCGGCTCTCCACCGGTCTCGTGCTTGCCGCGGTGTTCGCGCTGGTGCAGGCGTGGCTGGGGTTGACGCTGGCGTTCTATACCGACTGGCCGACGAGCTTCTGGATCACGGTGTTGTCGGCGCTGGTGTATGGCGGGAGTCTGTTGAAGCGGCGCTAACGTGTGCGGGGGAAGAAACGGCAGCGGCACGATTTGCCGCCACCGCCACCGCCGCCGCACTGACTATCCGCGCATCAACCGAGCAACACCTTCGCGTGATGCGCGAGATGATCCTCGATGAAACTCGAGATGAAGTAATAACCGTGGTCGTAGCCTTCATGACGACGCAACGTAAGCGGCTGCCCCGCCGTCTGGCAGGTCGCTTCGAACACATCGGGGTTCAACTGCTCGGCAAGAAACTGATCCGCTAGCCCCTGATCGACCAGAATCCCTTCCGCGAATTTGCGCGACGCGTGCGCGACCAGCTCGCTCGCGTCGTATTGCTTCCACGCTTCACGGTCTTCGCCGAGATAGCCGCTGAACGCCTTCACGCCCCACGGACAACGCGCCGGCGCCGCAATCGGCGCGAACGCCGACACCGACCGATAGATCTCCGGGTTACGCAGCGCCAGCATCAACGCGCCGTGGCCACCCATCGAATGGCCGAAAATACCGAGCCGCGCGCCGTCGACGGGCAAACTGGCCAGCACCGTTTCACGCAGCTCGTCGCGCACATAAGAGTACATGCGGTAATGCTTCGACCAGGGCGCTTGAGTCGCGTCGACGTAAAAACCCGCGCCCACACCGAAGTCCCACGCCGCGCTTTCGCCCGGCACGCCCGCGCCGCGCGGACTGGTGTCGGGTGAGATCAGCGCGATCCCATGCTGCGCGGCGAAGCGCTGCGCGCCCGCCTTGATCGGAAACGTTTCTTCGGTGCAAGTCAGCCCCGACAGGTAGAACAACGCGGGCACGTTCGCACCGGCCTGCAAGGCCTGCGGCGGCAGGTACACCGAGAAGCGCATCGGCAGCCCGACGGTCTGCGAATCGTGCGTGTAGAAGCGCTGCTCGCCGCCATGACAGGCATGCGACGACAGGAGTTCAAGCATCGTCATGCTCCTTTCAATCCCGCATTAGTACAGCACGACCGAGCGGATCGACTCGCCCTTCTTCATCAGATCGAAGCCTTCGTTGATGCGCTCGAGCGGCAGACGATGCGTGATCAGATCGTCGATGTTGATCTTGCCTTCCATGTACCAGTCGACGATCTTCGGCACGTCGGTGCGCCCGCGTGCGCCGCCGAACGCCGAGCCTTTCCACTCGCGGCCCGTCACCAGCTGGAACGGACGCGTGCTGATCTCCTCGCCCGCCGCCGCCACGCCGATGATGAACGACTGCCCCCAACCCTTATGCGTGCATTCGAGCGCCTGACGCATCACCTTGGTGTTGCCGATGCATTCGAACGAGTAGTCCGCGCCGCCGTCGGTGAGTTGCACGATGTGATCGACCACGTTCTCGACTTCGTTCGGGTTGATGAAGTGGGTCATGCCGAATTTCTTCGCAAGTTCGATACGGCCCGGGTTGATGTCGACGCCGATGATCCTGTCAGCCCCTACCATCTTCGCGCCTTGAATCACGTTCAGTCCGATGCCGCCGAGCCCGAACACGACGACATTCGCGCCCGCCTCGACCTTCGCCGAGTACACGACCGCACCGACGCCGGTCGTCACGCCGCAGCCGATGTAGCAGATCTTGTCGAACGGCGCATCTTCACGCACTTTCGCGACCGCGATTTCCGGCACGACGATGTAGTTCGAAAACGTGGACGTGCCCATGTAGTGAAACAGCGGCTTGCCGTCGAGCGAAAAACGCGACGTGGCATCAGGCATTAAGCCCTTGCCTTGCGTCGAGCGGATCGCCTGACAAAGATTGGTCTTGCGCGACAGACAGAATTTGCACTGACGGCATTCCGGCGTGTAGAGCGGAATCACGTGGTCGCCCTTTTTGAGCGTGCCGACACCCGGACCGGTATCGACGATCACGCCCGCGCCTTCGTGGCCGAGAATCGCCGGGAAGATGCCTTCCGGGTCCGCGCCCGACAGCGTGTAGTAGTCGGTATGGCAGATGCCCGTCGCCTTCACTTCGATCAGGACTTCACCGGCGCGCGGGCCTTCCAGATCGACTTCTTCGATCGTCAACGGGGCGCCGGCCTTCCAGGCAATGGCTGCTTTGGTTTTCATCGTGAATGCTCCTGTGTATCAGTGAATGCTGATGCGCGCCGCGTGTCGGAGGTTGCGCCGAACATCGACCTTAGCGCGAAAAAAACGTAATGGTATGGCAAAGTGCGTCGCGGCATTGTCCATAGCGGACATCGGCGCCGCTAGTGGCTCGACGTCTCGTCGAACCAGCTTTCGACGCGGCCGTACAGGTCGAGAAAGCGCGCATAGCGTTCAGCAAGCGGTTCGCCGAGCGCATCGTCGCGTTGCGGACTCGCGACGCGCGTCGCACCGGGCGCGAGACTCGGCAGATCGCCCGCATGCCAATGTCCGCTCGCGAGGCCACCGAGGATCGCCGCACCACGCGCCGCCGCATTCGGACAATCGACCGCATGCAGCTCGACGTTCAGTGCATCCGCGAGCAATTGCCGCCAGCGCGCATCGACGGAACCGCCACCCGCCAGCTTCAATGCCGTCACGCTCGCACCGCTCGCGCGAATCGCATCGAGCCCGGCACGCAGCGAGAACGCGACGCCTTCGAACGCGGCGCGCATCATCGTGCCGCGCGTGTGGTCGAGCGCGAGACCGAGCCAGCCGCCACGCGCGGCCGGGTTCAGCCACGGTGTGCGTTCGCCGGTCAGATAAGGCAGGAACGTGAGGCCGGTGTCGGCGCCGGTATCGAATGCATCGCGATATGCATCGGCCCATTCATACCCGAGCCAGCCACGCACCCGTTCCAGTGCGACGCCCACGTTCTGCATCGCGGCCATTCGATACCAGTGATCGCTCACCGCGCGATAGCGATGCAGCCCGCGCACCGCGGCAGGCGCTTCTTCGGCGAGCACGACGATCTGTCCGCCGGTGCCGGTGGTGAGCAATGCGTCGCCGGTCTGTGCAAGTCCGCTGCCGAGCGCCGCGCACGGCGTATCGGCGCCGCCGGTTGCGAGCACGATGCCCGCACGCAGACCCAACGCCAGCGCAGCTTTCTCCGACAACGTGCCGCCTGCCGCATACGAAGGCGCCAACGGCGCAAACCACTCGTGCGGCAGATGCAGCCGGTCGAGCAACGCGAGGTCCCACACGCCGGCCGGATCGGCGAGCGCGGTCGCGCAGGCATCGGAGGGATCGGTGCCGATCGCGCCGCCGAGCGCCACGCGCAACCAGTCTTTCGGTTGCAGCGCCCAACGCGTTCGGCGCGCGGACTCAGGTTCATTGCGCACGATCCAGCTCAGCAACGGGCCGGCCATGCCAGGCGCAACCGGATTCGGCTGCGGCTCGGGCCATTGATCGAGCAGATGCCGCGCACGCGTGTCCGGCCACAGCATCGCGGGACGCACGGCTTCGCCATCGGCATCGATCAGCACGACGCCGTGCATCTGTCCGGAGAAGCCGATCGCTTGCACATCGCGCCGCAGATCGGCGGGCAAACGCGCGGCCGCTTCGCATAGCGCGCTCCACCAGGTATGCACCGACGTTTCCGCCCAGCCCGGCTGCGGCGTGTCGAGCGCATACGCGACGCTCGCTGCGGCCAGTTCGCGGCCGTCTTCGTCGACGATTGCAGTTTTGAGGGAACCTGTTCCGAGGTCGATGCCGAGAAAACTCATGGGCGAGAAAACGTGTAAGTAGACGTGAAGATGAGCATAAGTGCAGACATACGAAAGGCGCGCGAAACGAGGGCTTTTCGCCGCGGCCGGGTGGCTTCACGAACGACGCGTATTTCTGCGCGAGGCCGCCCGATCGCGGGTTAACCCCGCCACGCCGCGGGCCGCATGAAAACAGCACTATGCGTCGCGCGAGATACACCTCATCGATTCTCACACATATCGGCTCCACCGACGCCGCACAGCACGCGATCGCGCCGCGCCGCTGCAAAGGGGTTTGCAGCGTTTCGCGGGATCAACGCATTTCTATTGCCTTTCAAACGGGCTTCACGCATATCGTCACCGGGAATGCCGGAATAGGCCCCAGCGGTCTTGTTGCACTTTTTCGTCCCCGATACCTTGGAGTCATTCCAAAACAGATGGTGGAGACAGACGATATGCAATCGAACACGGTTCATCCGTGCGACGAGCGACTGCCCGCGGGCCAGTTGCTCACGCTCGGCATTCAGCACGTTCTGGTGATGTACGCGGGCGCGGTCGCGGTGCCGCTGATCGTCGGCGCGGCGCTGAAACTGCCGAAAGACCAGATCGCGTTCCTGATCAGCGCCGACCTGTTTTCCTGCGGGATCGCCACGCTGATCCAGACGCTCGGTCTGTGGATCTTCGGGATCCGTCTGCCGGTCATCATGGGCTGCACGTTCGCGGCCGTCGGTCCGATGGTCGCGATCGGCACCAATCCGTCGCTCGGCATTCTCGACATCTTCGGCTCGACGATCGCGGCCGGCGTGATCGGCATCCTGCTCGCGCCGGCGGTCGGCAAATTGCTGCGCTTCTTCCCGCCGGTGGTGATCGGCGTAGTGATCTCGGTGATCGGCCTTTCGCTGATGGAAGTCGGCATCAACTGGGCAGCCGGCGGCGTCGGCAACCCCGACTACGGCAATCCGGTTTATCTGGGCCTGTCGCTGGTCGTGCTGATGCTGATCCTGCTGATCAACAAGTTCGCCAAAGGCTTCGTCGCGAATATCTCGGTGCTGCTCGGCATCGTCGCCGGTTTCGTGATCGCGCTGGCGCTCGGCCGCGTCAACATGGACGGCATCACGCACGCGCCGTGGGTCGGCTTCGTGATGCCGTTCCACTTCGGCTTGCCGCATTTCGATCCGCTCTCCATCGCGACGATGGTCACCGTGATGTTCGTCACCTTCATCGAATCGACCGGGATGTTTCTCGCGGTCGGCGACATGGTGGACCGTCCGGTGGATCAGAAGACGCTGGTGCGCGGCCTGCGCGTCGACGGTCTCGGCACGCTGATCGGCGGCATCTTCAACTCGTTTCCGCATACTTCGTTCTCGCAGAACGTCGGGTTGATCGGCGTGACCGGTGTGAAGAGCCGCTTCGTCTGCGCGATGGGCGGCGTGATCCTCGTGCTGCTCGGTCTGTTTCCGAAGATGGCGCAGGTGGTCGCGTCGGTGCCGGCCTTCGTGCTCGGCGGTGCGGGCATCGTGATGTTCGGCATGGTCGCGGCGAACGGCATCAAAGTGCTCGCCAAGGTCGACTTCGTGAAGAACCAGCACAACCTGTTCATCGTCGCAGTGAGTATCGGGATGGGTCTGGTGCCGGTGGTGTCGCCACACTTTTTCTCGAAGTTGCCGCCGGCGCTGTCGCCGCTGCTGCATAGCGGGATTCTGCTGGCGTCGGTGTCGGCGGTGGTGCTGAACCTGATCTTCAACGGCGTGAAAAGCGAGAAGAAAGCGCAGTGCGAGATTCGCAAAGCCGGCCATGACTTCGACGGACGCGGCGGCAATGAGCCGCCACGCGACGAGATGCTGAGGGCGGTGGATTTGCATTGAAGTCCGCGCTGCGTGAATGAAACGTTGGGGCGCGCGAATGCTGCAGATAAAAAACGCCACGGCATACCGTGGCGTTTTTTGTTGGACTTAAGTTAAACCTTCAACCCGCCGTCGCCGCCGAAGCCGCAACCGGCGCGCTTGCCGCACCATAATCCACCGGTGCATCGGCCGGACGCGGCTGTTCGCCGTTCCGCTCGATCCAGCCGCCGCCGAGTGCCTGATACAGCGTCACCAGGTTCTGCAGCCGCTCCATGCGCGCGGTCGTCAACGACAACTGCGACGAATACAGATCGGTCTGCGCGGTCAGCACGGACAAATAGCTGTCGACGCCGTTCGTATAACGCAGATTCGACAGGTCCAGACGGCGTTGTTCCGCGAAGGTATCGCGCTCCAGCGCCTGGATCTGCTGATCGTACGTGCCGCGTGCCGCCAGTCCGTCCGCCACTTCGCGGAAGGCCGTCTGGATCGCCTTTTCATACGTGGCGATCTGGACTTTCTTCTGGATGTTGGCGAGATCGAGGTTGGCCAGGTTCTGACCGCCTTCGAAGATCGGCAACGTGATCGACGGCGCGAAGCTCCACGCCGCCGAACCCGGCTTGAACAGACCGCCGAGCGACGGGCTCAGCGTACCGAAACTGCCGGTCAGCGAGACCTTCGGGAAGAACGCCGCGCGCGCCGCGCCGATATTCGCGTTGGCCGCGAGCAGATTCTCCTCGGCCTCCATGATGTCCGGACGACGCGTCAGCAGATCGGACGGCAAACCAGCCGGAATGTCCGTGAGGAGATTTTCGTCGCTCAGCGACATACCCGGCGGCAGATCGGCGGGCAACGGCTCGCCGACCAGCAACACCAGCGCGTTTTCCGCCTGAGCCCGCAGACGCAATTGCGACTGCAGATTCGCGCTGGCCGTCTCGACCACCGTCTGCGACTGACGCAAATCGAGTTCGGAACCCGTGCCGTTGTCGAACTGCAGCTTCGCGATCCGATACGACTCCTGCGAGGTCTTCAACGTGTTCTGCGTGACCTTCAGAAGATCGTCCAGCTCGAGCACCGTCAGATACTGATTCGCGACCTGCGAGACCAGCGCGATTTCCGCAGCCTTGCGAGCCTGCGCGGTGGCCAGGTACTGCGCCAACGCCTGGTCCTTCAGGCTCTGAATACGCCCGAAGAAGTCGATTTCCCACGACGCATTCAAGCCCACCGAATACGTGTTCGAGATGTTCTGACCGCCGACCGACAGATTGGTCGGCGTGCGCTGCTTGCTCTGCGACGCGGCCGCGTCGAGCGTCGGCAACAGCCCCGCGCGAACGATCCGGTACTGCGCCGCCGACGCCTGCATGTTCAGCACCGACACACGCAGATCGCGGTTGTTCTTCAGCGAGATTTCGATGATCCGCTGCAAGCGCGGATCGACGAAGAAATCACGCCAGCCGATATCGGCCGCGGCCTGGCCATTCGCGGTGCGCGCCGCGCCCGCGTCCGGCTGGCTCGCGCCCGGCTGCGTGTCGTACACGCCGCCGGCGGGGAAAGTGCTCGTCACGGGCGGCGTCGGACGCTCGTACTTCGGCGCCATCGTGCAACCCGCGGCGAACAGCGCGACCGCCACTGCTATCAAAGAGTGTTTTTGCATCTCAATGTCCGTCCTTGCCCGAGCCTTCGCCAGCCGCGCCGCCGCCATCATGCGGGTGGTGCTGGTTGTAGTGTGCGAGCGCCTCATCCGGGTCTTCCTTCTCGCCGCCGAACTTCGCGCGGATCACGACGAAGAACATCGGAATCATGAAAATCGCGAGGAAGGTCGCCGTCAACATCCCGCCGATCACGCCGGTACCGATCGCGTGCTGGCTCGCCGAGCCTGCGCCGTTACTGATCGCGAGCGGCATCACGCCGAGAATGAACGCGAGCGAGGTCATCAGAATCGGACGCAACCGCAGACGCGCCGCTTCCAGCGCGGCCTCGATCGGCCCCATTCCTTCACCCTGCTGCAGCTCGCGGGCGAACTCCACGATCAGAATCGCGTTCTTCGCCGACAACCCCACCGTGGTCAACAGACCCACCTGGAAGAACACGTCGTTCTCGAGACCGCGCAGCGTGGCGGCCAGCAGTGCGCCGATCACGCCGAGCGGCACCACCATGATCACCGAGAATGGGATCGACCAGCTTTCGTACAGCGCCGCGAGACACAGGAACACGACGAGAATCGAGATGCCGTACAGAATCGGCGCCTGCGAACCGGACTGACGTTCCTGCAGCGACAAGCCGGTCCATTCGTAGCCGACACCCGCCGGCAACTTCGCGACGAGCGCTTCCATGGCCGTCATTGCCTGACCGGTCGACTTGCCCGGTGCCGCCGCGCCCTGGATTTCCACTGCGGAAATACCGTTATAGCGCTCCAGCTTCGGCGAACCGTAGGTCCACGAGCCGCTTGCGAACGACGAGAACGGCACCATGCCACCCGACGCGTTGCGCACGTACCAGACGTTCAGATCTTCCGGGTTCATGCGGAACGGTGCGTCGCCTTGCAGGTACACCTTCTTGATCCGGCCGTCCGTATCGAGGAAGTTGTTCACGTACTGCGACGCCCACGCGATCGAGAAAGTCTGGTCGATCGCCGACAGCGACACGCCGAGCGCCGAAGCCTTCTCGTGGTCGATGTCCACCTTGAACTGCGGCGTATCGTTCAGCCCGTTCGGACGCACCTGAGCCAGCGTGGGATCTTTCGACGCCATACCGAGCAGCATGTTGCGTGCTTCCATCAGCTTCTCGTGACCGATGCCCGCGCGATCCTGCAATTCGAAGTCGAAGCCCGCGGCCGTGCCGAGTTCAGGAATCGACGGCGGATTCACCGGATACACCAGCGCGCCCTTGTAGCCGGCGAAGTGCATGAACAGACGGCCCACCAGCGCCTGAACCTTCTGGTCCGAGTGCTGACGTTCCGCATAGTCCTTCATCCGCACGAACACGAGACCCGCGTTCTGGCCGCGGCCGGCAAAGCTGAAGCCGTTCACGGTAAAGGTCGATTCGACGATCGACTTCTCGCCGTTGAGCAGGTAGTCGGAGACGTCTTTCAGCGCACGTGCCGTGGTTTCCTGCGTCGAGCCCGACGGCGTCTGCACCAGCACGAACATCGTGCCCTGGTCTTCGTCAGGCAGGAACGACTTCGGCAACTTCACGAACAGCAGACCGACCGCGAAAATCACCACCATATAGATGATCAGCCAGCGGCCCGAGCGCTTGATCACGTGGTGCACGCCCGAGTGATACTTGTCGCGGCTCTTGTTGAAGGTACGGTTGAACCAGCCGAAGAAGCCAGTGGTTTTTTCCGCGTGATTCTTCTCGATCGGCTTCAGGATCGTCGCGCACAATGCCGGCGTCAGAATCAACGCGACCAGCACGGAGAGCACCATCGCCGCCACGATCGTGAGCGAAAACTGCCGGTAGATCGCGCCGACCGAACCGCCCGAGAACGCCACCGGCACGAACACCGCCGACAGCACGAGCGCCACGCCGACCAGCGCGCCAGTGATCTGGTCCATCGCCTTGCGGGTCGCGTCTCGAGGCGACAAGCCCTCCTCCTGCATCACCCGCTCGACGTTTTCCACCACCACGATCGCATCGTCCACCAGCAAGCCGATCGCCAGCACGAGCCCGAACATGGACAGCGTGTTGATCGAGAAGCCCACCAGACCCATGATCGCGAACGTGCCCAGCAGCACCACCGGCACGGCGATCGTCGGGATCAGCGTGGCGCGCAGGTTCTGCAGGAACAGGTACATGACCAGGAACACCAGCACGATACCTTCGAGCAGCGTCTTGACCACTTCTTCGATCGACAGGCGCACGAACGGTGTGGTGTCGTACGGGTACTTCACAACGAGGCCGTGCGGGAAGTACTTCGACAGTTCGTCGACCTTCGCGCGCACCGCCTTGGCCGTAGCCAGTGCGTTCGCGCCGGTGGCGAGCTGAATACCGAAGCCCGCGGTCGGCTGACCGTTGTACTTGGTGTCGAAGTTGTAGTTTTCGCCGCCCAGCTCGACGCGCCCGACGTCCTTGATACGAACGCGCGAACCGTCCTGATTCACCTTCAGCAGCACGTTGCCGAACTGTTCAGGCGTGTTCAACAGCGTGGCTTCCGTGATGGTGGCCTGCAGCACCTGACCCGGCACCGACGGCGTACCGCCGAGCGAACCGCCCGCAACCTGCACGTTCTGGTTCGTCAACGCAGTCTGCACATCCACCGGCGTGAGGCCGAAGTTGGTCAGCTTGTTCGCGTCCAGCCAGATCCGCATCGCGTACTGCGAGCCGAACAGCGTCACCGTACCCACGCCGTCGATCCGGCTGATCGGATCTTCGACGTTCGACGCGACGTAGTTCGCCAGGTCGTACTTGTTCATGCTGCCGTCTTCGGAGTTGAACGCCATCACGAGCAGGAAGCTGCTGCTCGATTTGGTGACCTTCGTCCCGAGTTGCTGCACGGCTTGCGGCAGCAGCGGCGTGGCCAGTTGCAACTTGTTCTGCACCTGCACCTGCGCAATGTCAGGATTGGTGCCGGCCGCGAACGTCAGCGTGATGGTTGCCGTACCCGAGTCGTCAGAAGTCGACGACAGATACAGCAAGTGGTCGAGACCACTCATCTGCTGCTCGATCACCTGCGTGACAGTGTTTTCCACCGTCTTCGCCGATGCGCCCGGGTACGTTGCGCTGATCTGCACGGCCGGCGGCGCGATCGTCGGGTATTGAGCGATCGGCAGTGTGAACACCGACGCGATACCCGCGAGCATCAGAATAATGGCGATCACCCATGCAAAAATCGGGCGATCGATAAAGAACTTTGCCATGAGGCGGGCTCCCTGTTATTACGCGCCCGATGCAGCGGAGGCAGGTTGTGCCGTCTGCGCAGCACCGCTGGCGGCCGGCGCAGCCTGAGCGGATGCGCCGGAAGCGGGTGTGGCGGGAAGTTGCGCGGCGACGGTCTTGACCTCCTGACCCGGGTGCGCCTTCTCGGTGCCCTGGACGATCACGCGATCGCCGGGCTTCAGGCCGCTTTCGACCACCCAGTTCGGACCGTAGGTGCCAGACGTCGTCAGCTGACGCAACACGACCTTGTTGTCGCTGCCGACGACCAGCGCGGTCGGCTGACCTTTCTGGTCGTGCGTGATCCCCACTTGCGGCACGACGAGCGCGTTTTCGTTGACGCCCTCTTCGATCTTCGCGCGCACGAACATGCCCGGCAGCAGCACCTTGTCCGCGTTCTTGAAGACCGCGCGAACCGTGACCGAACCGGTGCCCTGGTCGACCGTCACGTCGGTGAACTGCAGCTTGCCCTTCTCCGAATAGGTGCGGCCGTCTTCGAGAATCAGCGAAACCTTGGCGGCATCCGGGCCGGACGTCTTCAGACGGCCTTCCTGCACGTCGCGGCGCAGCTTCAGACCGTCGAGGCTCGATTGCGTCAGATCGACGTAGACCGGGTCGAGCTGCTGGACCGTCGACATCAGCGTGGCGGCGCTCGCCTGCACGTAAGCGCCCGGCGTGACTTGCGAGATGCCGATCTGGCCGGTCACCGGCGAGGTCACGTCGGTGTAGCCGAGGTTGATCTGCGCCGTGTCGACCGCGGCCTTGCCGGCAGCGACGTCGGCCACTGCCTGGCCTTGTGCGGCCACCGCGTTGTCGTAGTCCTGCTTGCTGACCGCGTTCGCCGCGACCAGCACCTTGTAGCGGTTGGCCTGCGCGGTAACCGACGCGAGGTTGGCCTGCGCCTTCGCGAGCGTGGCCTTCGCATTGTTCAAGGTGGCGATGTACGGCGCCGGATCGATCTTGTACAGGCGTTGACCCGCCTTGACCTGACCGCCTTCGGTGAATTCGCGACGCAGCACGATGCCGTCGACCCGCGCGCGCACTTGCGCCACGAGGAAGGCGCTGGTGCGGCCCGGCAACTCGGTCACGACGGGCACAGCCTGCGGCTGGATGGTGACGACACCCACTTCGGGCGTCTGTTGCGGCGGGGCCGATTGTTTTGGTCCGCACGCTGCCAGCAATACGGCAGCCGTCGCGGCACTGATTAAGCGGAATGGAACCCGTTCGACGCGCATGGAGCGACCTCTGTCTAAGACTGAGAATGAAAAAGTGCGCGCATCCTTCCGCAGGACGACAGCGCACACATGCGTCTTGCGACGCTGACCGGAAGCCCATGAACGCACACCGAACCGGAAGGGCGTCCTGAGCGCAATGCGCCATATCTGGGAAATGCCGCGCGACGCCGCCATCGAGGCACGGCGCAATAGCGTTTTGAAAGGCAACAGTGACGGATATTAACCGGTCGTCACGGCTTGGGCTATCCGATCGTGGGATGCTATTATATATACATTCACGAATGCATGTATAAGTGCAATCTCTTCTCTTGTTAGCGGTGGGCTCGCAAGATTGGTTCGTAATTTGCTTAACTGTAGTCAGATTGTCATCGAGCAGACTTAAAACGGCTCGAGAAAACTCCCACCAGAGGGGAGGTCGCATCCATTATGGTCAGAAGAACCAAAGAAGAGGCGCTGGAGACGCGCAACAGCATTCTCGACGCAGCCGAACGGGTCTTCTTCGAGAAGGGCGTGTCGCGCACGTCGCTTGCCGACATCGCGCAGGCAGCCGGCGTCACGCGCGGCGCGATCTACTGGCACTTCTCGCACAAAAGCGACCTGTTCACCGAGATGTTCGATCGCGTGCTGCTGCCGCTCGACGAACTCAAAGCCGCTTCGCAGAATCCCAGCGAGCCCGATCCGCTCGGGCGTATCAGAGAGATTTGCATCGTCTGCCTGCGCGATACCGCCAACGACCCGCGCCGCCGCCGCGTGTTCGACATCCTGTTTCTGAAGTGCGAACTCGTCGAGGAGATGGGTCCAGTGATGATCCGCTATCAGACCAATATGCGCGAAGGGCTCGCCAAGATCGAAGGCGGCCTGCGCAACGCGATCTCCAAAGGACAACTGCCGGCCGATCTCGACACGAAAATGGCCGCGGCGATGGTGCATGCGTTTATTAGCGGCTCGCTGCGCGACATGCTGTTCCTGCCTGACGCGACCGATTTCGGCCAACATGCCGAGCAGATGGTCGCCGGGATTTTCGACGCGTTGCTGCTAAGCCCCGCGTTGCGCACGGGGCATGGAGCGTCGTCGGCCGATCCTGCCGAGAGTTAGCGGGCCTGCCGGCTGGCCCGCGCCTTCTGGTTCGACGCATAGATATTGCCGCGCTCGAGCGGCGCCCCGCCCTTCACCGCGTCGATCCATTGATCCGTGCTCGCCACCGCCGCGAAGCGCGACTGCAACACCACGCTGAAAACCCGGTGAATCTCCTGTGCGCTAGCCGACCCCGCGCTGTTTTCGTACGGCACGGAACCCGTCGCGTCGTCGAGGAATTCGACCGCGAGCCCGTCGTGAACCGCGTGGAAGATCGTCGACGCGTCGCAGTTGTGGGTCATGTAGCCGATTACCGTCAGCGTGTCGATCTGCTGCGAGCGCAACCATGCGCCCAGATCGGTGCCGGCGTAGGCGCTCGGCAGCGACTTCTCGACGTAGTGGTCATGCGGGCGCGAAGCCACGACCGGATGCAGCTCCGCCATCGCGCCGCCGCGCGCGAACAGCGGCGAAGTAGCAGGCGCGAAGTTCTGCACGACCACGATCGGCACGCCGGCCTCGCGCGCCGCGTCCATCGCGCGGCCGATGTTGGCGAGCGAGGTCTCGACCGGCGGATATTCGATCGGCAGATCGCCGGTGACATATTCGTTCTGCACATCGATGACGATCAGCGCGCGGCGCGGTGCGGACATGGCAAGACTCCTCGGTGAATAATGTTCGTGCTGCGCGGCCCGGAATGGGCCGCGAACAGGCAGCAGCGATGGATGCATTGTTGCCGCGCGTCGCGATCGCCGACAGCGACCCGAATGACAAGATTCGCTAGAATCGGGCCATCGTCGAATCCAGGGAGCCACCGATGGCGACACCCGCATCCTCCGACACCGCGACCGCGGACCCGCAGCCACACGTCGTCGCGGTAATCGCATTCGATCAGATCAGCCCGTTCCATCTGGCCGTGCCGTGCGCGGTATTCGGCGAGGACCGCCGTCGCGACGGCTTGCCCGATTTCGACTTTCGCGTCTGCGCCGAGCGGCCCGGCGCGCTCACCACCACCGCCGGCTTTTCGATCGCCGTCACGCACGGATTCGAGGCGCTCGCCGACGCGCACACGATCGTCGTGCCGAGCTGGCGCGATCCGGACGAACTACCGCCCGCCGCGCTGCTCGACGCGTTGCGTGCCGCCCACGCGCGCGGCGCGCAGCTGGTCGGCCTGTGCCTCGGCGCGTTCGTGCTGGCCGCCGCCGGGATTCTCGACGGCCGGCCGGCGTCCACCCACTGGGCGTGGGCCGACGATTTCGCGCGCCGCTATCCGCGCGTGCGGCTCGACCCCGACGTGCTCTACGTCGACGACGGCAACGTGCTGACCTCGGCCGGCACCGCCGCCGGCCTCGACTGCTGTCTGCACGTGCTGCGCAAGATGTGCGGCGCGCAGGCGGCCAATCGTGTGGCGCGCAGGCTGGTGGTGTCGCCGCATCGGCAAGGCGGGCAGGCGCAGTTCATCGAGCAGCCGGTCGCGCCGAACGTGCGCGGCGATCGGCTGTCGTGCCTGCTGGAATGGGTCAGCGGCAATCTGGACGCGCCGCACACGCTCGACACGCTGGCCGGGCGCGCACTGATGAGCCGCCGCACGTTCACGCGACGCTTTCGCCTCGCCACCGGCAGCACCGTCGGCGCGTGGCTGTTGTCGCAGCGACTCGCGCGCGTGCAGCAGTTGCTCGAGACCACCGACGAGTCGGTCGAAGCGATCGCGGGAATGGCGGGTTTCGGTTCGACGGCTTCGCTTCGTCAACATTTCGCGGAAGCGTTCCGCACGTCGCCCTCCGCGTGGCGGCGCGAGTTTCGCGGGGTGTGAGCGATGTGCGATGCGTTGCGTGGGAGGCAGGAAGCTCAGGCACCGCCGTTTCGTAAGGAGCCAACGTGATTTCGTAGTCGCGTGAACGCGACAGCGTCAGTGCTCGCTGATCCACCGCGCCACATAAAGCAGCAGCGCGACCACGAAAATCATCGCGGCCCACGCCCAGTTCGGAACCACATGCGGACTCGGCTCGCGATGCGAGACTCCATGCGACACCCCGTGCGACGCGCTCGCCGCGCGGCCGGTCAATCCGTTGCCGTGATCCACGCGCGTGCGCCGCGCGATGCCGCCTAGCGTGATCGGCCGCAGAAACACGTGCTGACGCCGCGGCGCCCCGCCGCGCGCGCGGTTCGGTCCTTGTCCATGCTTCGCGCGCACGACGGCGTCGAATTCGGTGAAAAAGTCATCCGCCAGCTCGCGCAGCGCATTTTCGAGCTGGCGTGTCGGCAGTTCGGCGAGCGGGCCGGACGACGTCGCCCAGATCGTATAGTCGATGCGCGTGCCATGTTCCTTGCCGGCGCCGTGCCCGTGGTCGTCGGCGCGCAATTTTATTTCGATCTGGCCGCGCAGCGCGCCGATGCCCTCGGCGCGCGCCTTGAAGTTGATGGTGCGGCGCTCGGCGTCAGCCGGCCCGGAATCCTGACCGGCGACGTGGGCCCGCGCCTGATAACGCGCCCGTAGCGGCCCGAGCGGCACCGTCATGGTCAACTCGTACTCGCCGTGGGCGAGACGCGTAAAGGATTCGCAGTTGTCGAGGCTGGCACGCAACAGCGCGAGGTCCTGCAGCGCGTCCCAAACGTCGGACGGCGCAAGCGGAATACGTAACGCGTCGTTCAGCTCCATGGCAGCCTCCCCGATAAACGCGCGACAGCGGATCAGGACGTCTGATCGATGCGGTCGACGCGCGATGAGTAAAACGCGAGATACCCTGTTATCTGTTTTGCCGGCTCGAGCGGTGTTTCATAGCTCCACACGGCGTTCTCGATCAGACCGTCTTCCGTGCGCAGGTGAAAATACGACGCGTCGCCCTTGAACGGGCAATGCGACGTGTGCGCGGAGCGTTCCAGCCGCGCCATGTTCACGTGTTCGCGCGGGAAATAAAACACGTCGGGCAGACCGGTTTCGCTGAGCGTCAGCCCCGCTTGCGTATCGGCCATCGTGACGCCGCCGTGAATCACGCGCACCCGATGGTTGTTGCCAGAAATCGTGATCGTGTGGCCGCCCGCGCTCGCGCCGGCCCCGGAGCCGGGGTGTCCGTGAGGTGTCAAGGCATCGCTCATGTCCCGGCTCCTTAATCATGTGCAAGCGCATGTGCAAGCGCCTGTGCAAGCGGCGTGTTCGATCGACGTGCTCAAGTGGCGTCTACGGTCGTGCAAGGGCGCGGCGGCACATAGAGCAAAGCCACGGGCGCGCCCGTGGCTTCATTATCGGCCAAACTCCCGCCGAGCGCGCGGCCTTCCTGCGCGCCTTTCAGCGCCCGGCCGGCCGCGTTGTTTACTGCGTATTCCAGTAGAACGCGGCCTTCGCCGTGCCCTTGGCCGGCACTGTCACCGGCTTCGTCTGGTCGCGATCCTTATATTGCGCGTGCACGGTGTAACGCCCCGGACGCAGCTTCACCAGCATGTACGGCCCGCGCGACGTGGCGCTCAACACTTCGCCGTTGTGCGCGTCGACCACCCGAACGTGGACGTCGGCGAGAAAGTCCGAGCCGGGGCCGGTGAAGCGCAGCGACAGCGGCCACTGGCTCTGCGCGTGTTGCAATGCCTTCGATTCGTCCTGACCGACGCCGCCCGACACGAACGAGACGTCGCCGTGGTGCTGGATTTGCGGCAGACCGCCGCCGTTCGCGTTGCCTGCGCTGCTGTCGTCGGCGGTCGAGCCGCCGCTTACATCGCTCGCCTGCTGTGCATACGCGCCGCCCGCCAGACCGAGCGTGAGCGCTGCGCAGAGTGCAGCGGCTACGATCCTTCGCTGATTGCGTTGGGTTTTCATCGGTTCGCTCCTTGTTAAGGTCCTTGTCGCTTTCTTCGACTGCTCCGGGTTCTTCACGAGCCCGGGTTCATGGAGACGCAACCTGCGTGCCACCGGGCAGATCGCGCCGTCGGGAAACCGCTGCTTTGCCGCCGCACGAGGCGCGCCGCTGCGGTTTACGTCTGCTGAATACGTTGGGCTGCATGTAAAAAAGCCGGTCCGCGTGCAGTAAGTGCAAGGGACCGGCATCTATTACTTCGATTTCCACACGGCCCGGTCGAACGGTCGGACCACGGGATTTCAGCCGAGATCGACCGGCACGAAGATCTGTGCGTTGTCGCGCTGGATCAGCAGCGCGATGCTGTTGCCGGCGCTCGCGATCATCTGCTTCAACTGATCGACGCTCGAGATCGGCCGGCCGTTGACCGCCAGAATCACGTCACCCGGTTGAATGCCGGCGCTTTCAGCCGCGCCGCCCGCCTGCTGCACCAGCAAACCGTGCGACACCGACGCACCGCTCTGCTCCGCCGGCGTCAACGGCCGCACGGCCACGCCGAGACGGCCTTGCAGCTGCGTCGGTTGATCGGCCTTGTCCGCGGAAGCGGTTTTCGCATCCGACAGCGAACCGATGGTCACCTTCAGATCCTTGGTCGCCTTGTCGCGCCACACCTGGACGGTGGCCGAACTGCCCGGCGCCAGACCCGCGACCTGCGCCGGCAGATCCGACGAATCGCCGACCGGGTCGCCGTTCACCGACAGAATCACGTCGCCCGGTTGCAAACCGCCCTTCGCAGCCGGGCCGCCCGGATCGACCGAGCTCACGAGCGCGCCTTGCGGCTTCTGCATCCCGAACGAATCGGCGAGCGTCTGGTTCATCCCCTGCACGGCGACGCCGAGACGGCCGCGGCTCACGTGGCCGGTCTTGACGATGTCGTCCTTGACCTTGATCGCCTCGTTGATCGGAATCGCGAACGAAAGACCCTGGAAGCCGCCCGTCTGCGAATAGATCATCGAGTTGATGCCGATCACTTCGCCTTGCAGGTTGAACAGCGGACCGCCGGAGTTGCCGGGGTTCACCGGCACGTCGGTCTGGATGAACGGCGTGTAGTTTTCGTTCGGCAGCGAGCGCGACTTCGCGCTGATGATGCCCGAGGTCACCGTGTTGTCGAAGCCGTAAGGCGAGCCGATCGCAACCACCCACTGGCCGACCTTGCTTTGGCGCGGATCGCCGATCTTCACGATCGGCAGATTGCTCGCGTCGATCTTCAGCACCGCGACGTCGGACTGTTTGTCGGCGCCGACCACCTTCGCACGGAATTCACGCTTGTCGGTCAGCTTGACGGTGACGACGTTCGCGCCGTCCACCACATGCGCATTCGTCAGGATATAGCCGTCGCTGCTGACGATGAACCCCGAGCCGAGACTCGCGCTCGGCTGATCGGGCGCATCGCCGCCGTCGCCGCCTTGCATGCCCGGCATGCCGCCGAAGAAGCGTTTGTAGAACTGGTAGAACGGATCGTTCGGGTCGATCGGCAACTGGTTGCCGCTGGCGCCGCCATTGCCGTTACCGCGCAACGCGGCCTGCTTGACCACGTGCTTCGCGCTGATGTTGACGACGGCCGGGCCGTAGGTTTCGACCAGACCCGAGAAGTCGGGGACACCGGTTTTGGCGGCGGCTTCGGCGGGCATCATCGCGGCTTGCGCCTGCGTGATGACCTGCGGCGGCGGCACGTCGCGATGCCCCGCCACATAGCCGGCGGACAGCGCCACGGCGACAGCTACAGCAACCGCGCTGCGGGACAAGGTTTTCGCGTTCATCGTGTACTCCTGACTGGCAGAAAGAGGCTTCGGGATGACGTGAAGCGTACGGACCGTCGCTTAAATGAGTCTTAAGCAGCGACAGATCGTTTTTTGCCCGGTTTTTAGTCGTTAGAGTCGGTTTTAAGGCTGTTTTAAGCCTCTTTCCGAACCAGCCGCAGCACCGCGCAAACGGTGCTTTTTTCAGAAACGCACGCTCACCTGCAAACCGCCTGAAGGCGATTCGTCGAGTGTGACCGTCGCGCGATGTTGAGTGGCGATGCGGCGCACGATCGCGAGGCCGAGGCCGGTGCCGCCGACGTCCGTGCGCACCCGGTTTTCGCCCGCACCGGCGCGGTAAAAGCGATCGAACACACGATCGCGTTCGGACGGCGCGATGCCGGGTCCGCTATCGGCGATGCGCGCCACCGGATGCCCGTCTTCGACATGCAGACTGACGTCGACGTGACCGCCGTGCGGCGTGTACTTGGCCGCATTGTCGACCAGGTTGTTGAACATCACGCGCAGCGCTTCCGGGTCGCCGATCACCGTGGCCGACTCGCTCGCGTCGATACCCAGATCGACGCCGCGATTCATCGCAAGCGGCGCGTAAGCTGCCACGCAGTCGCGCAGCAGCGCGCGCAAGTCGATTGCGTCGGTGACAGCGAGGCCATCCGGCTCCGAACGCGCGAGCGCCAGCAATTGCTCGGCAAGACGGGTCGCCCGCGTGACGCCGGCCTGCAGATCGGCCAGCGCTTCGCCGCGCGCGACGTCGTCTTTCGCGCGCGCCACCAGTTGCGACTGGATCTGCACGGCGGCGAGCGGCGTGCGCAACTCATGCGCGGCATCGGCGACGAAAGCCTTCTGGATATCGAGTGCAGTCGCGAGCCGTTGCAGCAGACCGTTCAGCGCGCGCACGAGCGGTTGCACTTCGAGCGGCAGCCGCTGGTCGGGCAACGGATCGAGCGCTTCGGGATGACGCGCGTTGAGCGCGGTGGTCACGCGGCGCAACGGCTTGAGTCCACGACCGACGATGATCCATACCGCCACGCCCATCAGCGGCAACAGCACGAGCAGCGGCCACAACGTGCGCAGCGCGACGTTCGCCGCGAGCCGGTTGCGCACCGAAATCGGCTGCGCCAGTTGCACGACGTTATCGCCGACGATCGCGCCATACACGCGCCAGTCGCCGCGCTCGGTGCGTTCGGTCGAAAAGCCGAGTTCGGCGCGCGGCGCGAGCGGCGCACGCGGACGCGAGTAGTACATCAGCACGCCGTTGCGATTCCAGATCTGCAGCACGATGCCTTCGTCGCCGGTGTCGCGCGAACCGAGCACCTGCGAGAACGGTTCCGACGGCAGCGCCGCGGCGATCTGCTCCAGCTGGTAATCGAACAGTTCGTTGGCTTCGGCCAGCGCCTGCCGGTAGATCAGCCAACCCGCAATGCCGACGCCGAGCAACACCAGCGCCAGCAGCCACACAAGCAATTGACGGCGAATCGAACGCATCGGCTCAGGCGTCCTTCGCGATCATGTAGCCGAGGCCACGCACGTTGCGGATCAGTTCCGCGCCGAGCTTCTTGCGCAGCGCATGGATATAGACCTCGACCGTGTTGCTGCCGATCTCCTCGCCCCAGCCGTACATTTTTTCTTCGAGCTGGCTCTTCGACAGCACCGCGCCGGGCCGCGCGATCAGCGCCTCGAGCAGCGCGAATTCGCGCGCCGACAACGCGACCGGCGCGCCGTCGAGCGTGACCTGATGCGACGCGGGATCGAGCGTGAGGTTGCCGTGGCGAATCGTCGAATCGCTGCGGCCGGACTGGCGGCGAATCAACGCGCGCATGCGGGCGCCGAGTTCGTCGAGATCGAAGGGTTTGACGAGGTAATCGTCGGCGCCAGCGTCGAGCCCCTTCACGCGATCGGCGACCGCATCGCGCGCGGTGACGATCAGCACCGGCAGCGCGTGGCCGCGCGCGCGCAGCGTGCGCAGCACGTCGAGGCCGTCGCGTTTGGGCAAACCGAGGTCCAGCAATACGAGATCGTAAGGTTGACTCGACGCCGCGCTGAGCGCCGCTTCGCCGTCTTCCACCCAGTCCACCGCGAAGCCTTCGCCGCGCAACGCTTTGCGCACCCCTTCGGCAATCATCCGGTCGTCTTCGACTAGCAATATGCGCATGACATGACGGTCCTGAAACATTCATCGATGCCGCATTCTAGCGTCCGCGCGGGCGGGCGCGAGGCATGATGCTTTTTCACCGCAGCGCCGCGGCATGTCTCTACAATGGGCGCTTTGCTTCGCGGCACCCGGCTGTCGATGTGTCCGAAGCCCTGAAATTCTGCCCGCCCGTTCATGACGCACGCTTTTCTGTCTTCCCTCGCACGCCGTCTGGTTCACCTTCCGGTATTGCGTTCGCCTGGCTCCGCTCCCGCCGCTGTCACTGCTGCCCACACTTGCGTGCCGCGCCGTTTCGCTCCTCGCAGCGCGGCGCTGATATTTGCCGGCATCGCGCTCGTGAGCGGCGCGTCCGTGCCGCTCGCGGCCCAGGCGCGCGTCAAGGCCGCGCATCCGAGCGTCAACGTCACCACGGTGTTGCCGCAAGCGGTGATGGTGGGCTTGCAGCGCGCGCATGTGCCGCTGTCGTCGATCAGCGTGGTCGTGGAAAAAGTAGGCGACCGCACGCCGATCCTCGCGCTGAACGCCGGCAAACCGATGATGCCCGCGTCCACGATGAAGCTCGTCACCACCTATTCCGGGCTGTCGATTCTCGGCCCCGACTATCGCTGGCGCACCAGCGCGTACTCGGACGGCACCGTGGACGGCAACGGCGTGCTGCACGGCAATCTATACATCCAGGGCACGGGCGACCCGAAGCTGGTGCCGGAAGAATTGATCGACCTCGTGCAGAAGATCCACAAGGCGGGCATCAACGGTATCGACGGCGCATTGGTGCTCGACAAGCGCTACTTCGATCCGTCGACGCGCGACCTGCCGCCATTCGACGACGACGCGAGCGCGCCGTACAACGTCGGCCCCGATCCGCTGCTGTACGCGTTCAAGTCGTTGTCGTTCACGCTGACGCCGTCGTCCAACGGCAGCGTCGCGATCGACGTGCTGCCCGCGCTCGCGCAGTTGCAGATCGACAATCAGATGCACGCGGTCAATGGCCCATGCCGCGGCGACGCCGCAGCCGTGTCGCCGAGCGTCACGCCGCAGCCGAACGGCACCGTGGTGGCGTCGTTTGCCGGCGAGTATTCGGTGCGCTGCGGCCCGCGCACGATCAACGTCGCCGTGCTCGATCACTCGGCGTTCTTCGCGGGCGGCTTCCTCGCGTTATGGCAGCAAACCGGCGGCACCTTCAGCGGCGCGACTCGCGAAGGCGCGGTGCCGGTGGGCGCGAAACTGGTCGCGACACACCAGGGGCCGGTGCTGTCCGACATCGTTCGCGACATCAACAAGTTCAGCAACAACACGATGGCGCGCAACCTGTTCCTGACGATCGGCGCCACCGAAGAAAAACCGCCGGCCACGCCCGAGAAATCGGCGCGCGCGATCGAAGCGTTTCTGCGCCGCGACAGCATCGACATGGAATACCTGACGCTCGACAACGGCTCGGGCCTCTCGCGCGACGAACACGTCACCGCGCTCGCGCTCGCCGATCTGCTGCAACGGGCCAACGCGAGCCCGGTCGCTCAGGTGTTCGTCGAATCGCTGCCGATCGCGGGCGTGGACGGCACGATGCGCAACCGTCTGACGAACCAGGGCGCGGGCGGCAACGCGCACATCAAGACCGGCACGTTGCGCGACGTGCGTGCGATCGCCGGCTATGTCGCGTCGGCGGACGGCAACAGCTACGTGGTGGTGAGCCTGATCAACGACCCGCATTCGGAAGCCGCGCGCGCCGCGCATGATGCGTTGCTCGAATGGGTCTACCAGGGTCCGTCCCAGGGATTCACGAAGGTCTCCACGAAAGTCTCCGCGCCGCCCTCCGATCCGGCCGAACCGGCGCGCGCCAAGCCCAGGAAAAACCCGCACAAGCGCGCGGGCCATTGAATATTCCTTCTATAGAAGCCGTGCGTCTCATCGCGTCCAAGCGTGTACGCTGTCGGGCAGTGATTGAGGCGCACGTGAAACACGATGCGTAGTGCGCGAACCGCGCATCGGCTGCAAGAGCGGGGCCCAATCAAACGATAACGACAACGTCCGCGGCGACCAACGCCGCGGCCCCGGGACCACGGAGGAAGACACGATGCAATTCGATGCCGAATTGCTGCTGCTCGCCATGGCGCCAGTCTTTCTCGCATGCATCGGCTGGGAGGCGTGGCACCTGCGGCGTACCCGCCCGGGCGCACAAATCTATAGCTGGCGCGACACCTTCTGCAACGCCGCGCTCGCGCTGATGCAGCAAGCCGCGGACAAACTCGCGTGGCTCGCGATCATTCCCGTCTACGCGTTCTTCTACGATCGTTACCGCATCGCCACGTGGCCGTCCACGTGGGTTTCGTTCGTCGTACTGTTCATCGCGCAAGATCTGCTCTACTACGGGTTTCACCGCAGCAGCCATCGGGTGCGCTGGCTGTGGGCCGCGCATGTCGTGCATCACTCGTCGGAGCGAATGAATTTTTCGACCGCGTTCCGTCAGAGCCTGATGTATCCGGTCGCAGGCATGTGGCTGTTCTGGATTCCGCTCGCGGTACTCGGCTTCCCGCCGAAGCAGATCGTCGCCGTCGTGTTGATCAATCTCGGCTTCCAGTTCTTCGTGCACACGCAGGCGTTCGGCAAGCTCGGCTGGCTCGAGTACGTGTTCAATACGCCGTCGATTCATCGCGTGCACCACGCGCGCAACGACCGCTATATCGATCGCAACTACGCAGGCGTGCTGGTGATCTGGGACCGCCTGTTCGGCAGTTACGTCGACGAAGATCCGCAGGATGCGCCGGTGTACGGCATCGTCGAGCCGCTGCACACGTATAACCCGCTGAAGGCGACGTTCCACGAATGGCAATCGATGGCCGCCGATTTCGCGAGCGTGCACGGCTGGCGCAACAAGCTGCGCGCGCTGTTCGCGCCGCCGGCCTGGGCCGCGCAATATCACGCGTCGCGCGCGGGCGCTGCGGCCTCCACAGTTCGCGACATAGGCATCGAAGAAAACCATACAGCCGCGTTTCACCCGACTCGCAGGCCGTAGAAGATTCTGTAAGCTGTGTCATACCGCCGACGCGGTGGGCGCCGCCTGCAATACATGGCATCAGGGCCACACATACGAGGAGATGTAGTCAACATGAATCAAACAGCATCGAAGAAGCGTCAATTCATTCGCGTCACGCAGATCGCCATGGCTAGCGCTGCGTTTGCCCTGATCGCGGCTTGCGGCGGCGGCAGCGACAACAACAACAATGCGAGCAGCACGCCGGCAGGCGGCGTCAAACTGCAGGTGGTGTCGTTCGGCGACAGCCTGTCGGACGTCGGCACGTATTCGCCGGTGATCCAGTCGAGCTTCGGCGGCGGCCGCTTCACGACCAACCCCGGCGAAGTGTGGACGCAGAAGGTGGCGGAATACTACGGCGGCACGTTGACGCCGGCTTACGTCGGCGGTTTCGGCCAGCCGCTGGTCGCGACAGGCGGCTTCGGTTACGCGCAGGGCGGCTCGGACGTCGTCAATCCGCAAGGTCAGGGCTGGGCGCCGAACAACCTGGCGGCGACCACGGTGCCGGTCGTGACTCAGGTGGCGAATTACCTGTCCGCGCATACGAACTTCAACGCGAATCAGCTCGTGCTGGTGAACGGCGGCGCGAACGACATCTTCCAGTTTGCCGGAACCACCGCCAATCTGACCGCACTCGCCACGGCGCTGGCGACGCAATACCCGCTGCTCGTGCAAGCCGGTCAATTGCCGAACTCGCAGGCGGGCCAGGTCGCGTTCATCGTCGGTTATCTGCAGCAACTGCCGAACCCGCAAATCGCGCAAGCCGCCACCCAACTCGCCGCGCAAGTCCAGACCATCGTCAACTCGGGCGCGACCCATGTGGTGGTGTCGACGGTGCCGGACATCGGCAATACACCGCTCGGCGTTGCGGCCGAAGCGGCCACGCCGGGCTCGTCCAAACTGCTGACAGGCATTACCGCCGCGTATAACTATCTGCTGGTCCAGAACATGACGGCGCTCGGCCTCGTGGGTACGGGTGCGGGCAAGGTTATCGTCGCCGATGCATTCACGTGGCTGGATCAGCAATTGCCGAACTACAAGGCGCTGGGCTTCACGGTCTCCAACACCGGCACGGCATGCAACCTGGCAGCGATGGTGAGCAACGCAACCGCCTACGCCACCGCCAATCCGGGCGCGACGAACGGGTTGACTCCGGCTCAGTACGGCGCGCAGTTCGGTTCGTCGCTATTCTGCTCGCCGCAGACCTATACGGTGGCCGGTGCGGACCAAACCTACATGTTCGCGGATACGGTCCATCCGAGCACGCACACGCATGCTTTGTTCGCGCAGTATGTCCAGCAGCAGATCGCGGCTACGGGTCTGGGGAAGTAAGCGGATTGCCGCCGTCTGGCGGTAGTAGAAAGAGGCTGTGAGGAACGCCCTCGCTCGCTGGTCGAGCCGGGGCGTTTTTTGTGGTCACGCGAAATCGGCTGCCCTACCCTTCTACCCTTGTGACTCAAAAGCTGCGGCAGCCCGCCCAAGCCGATCGTTGACCGCGATCCATTCGATGGTGTCGGGCAGCTTCTCGATCAGAATGCGCGTGACGTTCTCGCGGTCCAGCGCTCTGAGCAAGCCATACAACTCACGCGCATAGACGTGGGGGTCTTCCGGCGCGGCGATGAAATGCACGCCGTCGGCATCGGCCCAATGCCCGGCACGCGACGCCCGCGCGACCAGCGCGACACGCTCGCCCGCTTCGCGCGTGGCGAGCAACGGCTCGAGCGCAGCGAACGGCAACAACGCGAGCGGCGTGCGCGGCGCGTAGTGCGCCTTCAACGTTCCGGACGCTCGCGGCGCAGTCGCATCCGAACCGTCCGGCAAACGCGGCGCTTCGCCGAGCACGTCGGCGATGTCTTGCGGCGTCACACGCCCCGGCCGCAACAACGCGGGAAAACCACGCGACAAATCCAGAATCGTCGATTCAATCCCGACATCCGACGCGCCGCCGTCCAGCACGTGGATCGCACCGCCGAACTCGTCGCGCACGTGCTGCGCAGTGGTGGGACTGACATGCCCAAAGCGGTTCGCCGACGGCCCCGCCACCCCGCCATGTCCGCCGCGCAATGCGCTGAACGCTTCGAGCAGCGCCTGCGCAACCGGATGCGACGGACAGCGCAAACCCACCGAATCCTGCCCGCCGCTCACCGCCGGATTAATCCGCGCCGCACGCTTCAGAATCAGCGTAAGCGGCCCTGGCCAGAACGCGTCGATCAGACGCTGCGCTTGCTCCGGCAACTGGTCGACCCAATAGTTCGGATCGCCCTGCGGCGCCAGATGCACGATCACCGGATGATTCGCGGGCCTTCCCTTCGCCGCATAGATGCGTGCGACCGCGTCCGGACTTTCCGCGTCGCCGCCGAGCCCATACACGGTCTCGGTCGGAAACGCGACGAGACCGCCCGCGTCGAGCAGCGCCGCCGCGTGCGCGATCTGCTCGGCGCTCACGGACAAGACGCGCGGCGCGCCGGCTTCGGCAGGTTTGTTTTGCTCGGGCATGGCGTGCGTATCAGCTCGTGACGATATGCAGCAGCCGCGCGCAATCGCGGCCGGCCGTGCGCGCTTCTTCGAGCGTCGCGGCCGTAAAGTTCACGTGACCCATCTTGCGGCCGCAACGCGCCTCTTCCTTGCCGTACAGATGCAAACGCGCCGCCGGCATCGCCGCGACTTCGTGCCACGGCGGCGTGAGCGTTGCGCCCTTCGGGCCGTCCGGGAACCAGACGTCGCCGAGGATGTTCAGCATCACCGCCGGCGAATGCTGGCGCGTGTCGCCGAGCGGCATGCCGGTCATCGCGCGCACCTGCTGTTCGAACTGGCTGGTCGCGCAGGCATCCACCGTGTAGTGACCGGAATTGTGCGGACGCGGCGCCATTTCGTTGGCGACGAGCGAGCCGTCTTCGAGAATGAAGAACTCGACGCACAGCACGCCCACATAGCCGAGTTTGTCGGCAATCTGCAGCGCGGCTTGTTGCGCCTGCTCGACCAGCGTCGGGCTCGCGTCCGGCGCAGGGACGATCGTATGCGACAGCACGCCGTCGCGATGGGTGTTCTGCGCGAGCGGATACACCACCGATGCGCCGTTCGCCGCGCGCGCGATCAGCGCGGACACCTCGAACTTCAGCGGCAGACGCTTTTCCAGCACGCACGGCACGCCGGCCAGCGACGCATGCGCCGCGCGCACTTCCTCGGCGTTGCGTACGCGGATCTGGCCTTTGCCGTCGTAGCCCATGCGCGCGGTCTTGAGAATGCCGGGCAGCACGGCGTCGAGCTTCGCGTCGTCGAGCGCGGCGAGCGCGTCCGACGACTCGATCACCAGATGCGGCGCCACCGTCACGCCCGACGACGCGATAAAGCGCTTCTCGGCGATACGATCTTGCGCGACGGCGACGCAACGGCCGGCCGGGCTCACGAAGGTGGTTTTCGCGAGGAAATCGAGGCTCGCGGCCGGCACGTTCTCGAATTCGGTCGACACCGCCGCGCACAGGCGAGCGAGTTCGGTCAGCGACGCTTCGTCGTCGTAAGCCGCGCGGATGTGGCGGTCGGCCACCGCGCCCGCCGGACTGGTTTCGTCCGGATCGAGCACGGCGACGCGGTAGCCCATCGCCTGGGCGGCAAAGCAGAACATGCGGCCAAGCTGGCCGCCACCGACCATGCCAAGCCATGCGCCGGGCAGAATCGGTGAAACCGGTGTGTTGTCTGGGTTCATCTTAGTGGTCGGTCGCGGCCGGATACGCATGCCTTCATGCGAAACACCCGGCCGGGGGTCAGACAGGGGACGTCTAAAAATTGTCGCGCTTACAGCGCGGGCAGCGCCATCGCGTGGGCCGCTTCGTTCTGGCGCACGCGGAACGCTGCGAGCTTCTCCGCATAGTCGGTGCCCGTGCCGCTCAGGATCGACACCGCGAACAGCGCCGCGTTGGCCGCGCCCGCTTCGCCGATCGCGAAGGTGGCGACCGGCACGCCCTTGGGCATCTGCACGATCGAATGCAGCGAATCCACGCCCTTCAGATACTTGCTCGCGACCGGCACGCCGAGCACCGGCACCGTGGTTTTGGCGGCCAGCATGCCCGGCAGGTGCGCGGCACCGCCGGCACCGGCGATGATCGCGCGAATGCCGCGCTCACGCGCGCTTTCGGCGTACGCGAACATTTCGTCGGGCATGCGGTGCGCGGACACCACCTTCGCTTCGTACGGCACGCCGAATTCCTGCAGAATCGCGACCGCGTTCTTCATCACGTCCCAATCGGAACTGGAGCCCATCAGCACGCCGACGACCGGCGCCGCATGGGTATGGGCGGTTTGAGCTTCACTCATGTTACGGCTTCCTTCTCTCTGGTCGACGCACTTAAGCGAGCTTCTGTCCGGTCAGGCGTTCGAGCGCTTCCTGATACTTTTCGCCCGTCTTCGTGACGACGTCGTCCGGCAGCTTCGGCGCCGGCGGTTCTTTCTTCCACGGCTGGGTTTCGAGCCAGTCGCGCACGAACTGCTTGTCGAACGACGGCGGGTTGGTGCCGACCTGGTACTGATCGGCCGGCCAGAATCGCGACGAATCCGCGGTCAGCGCCTCGTCCATCAGGTACAGCTTGCCGTGGTTGTCCAGACCGAATTCGAACTTCGTGTCCGCGATGATGATGCCGCGCGTGGCCGCGTAGTCGGCCGCTTCCTTGTACAGCTTGATCGAGATGTCGCGGATCGTGGCCGACAGTTCGGTGCCGATCCGGCGTTCCATCTCGTTGTAGGTGATGTTCTCGTCGTGATGGCCCATTTCGGCCTTGGCTGCCGGCGTGAAGATCGGCTCGGGCAGCTTCTGCGCGTTTTGCAGGCCCGGCGGCAGTTCCACGCCGCATACCGAACCGGTGGCCTGGTAGTCTTTCCAGCCGCTGCCGGCCAGATAGCCGCGCACCACGGCTTCGACGAGGATAGGCTCGAGGCGCTTGACCACCACCGCGCGGCCCTTCACCTGCTCGACTTCGTCCGCCGCCACCACGGATTCGGGCGCGACGCCCGTCAGGTGGTTCGGCACCACGTGCTTGAGCCTGTCGAACCAGAAGTTCGCCATTTCGTTGAGCACCCGGCCCTTATTCGGAATCGGCTCGCCCATGATGACGTCGAACGCCGACAGCCGGTCGGTTGTGACGATCAGCAACTGGTCGTTGCCCACCGCATAGTTGTCGCGGACTTTACCGCGGCCGAGCAGCGGCAGCGAGCGGAGCGTGGATTCGTAAAGGGTAGACATCGTCGTGGTTCGCTAAAAATGGGGCAAAAAGTATGGCCGGAACAAAAGGGAAACGCCGTTCCCCGGATGATGCGGGAACGGCGGTCTAACGACAACCTGGCCTTTCGGCCAGGCCTGAGCTTACTTATAGCTTAGCGGACAACCTGTGCGAGCTCGCCCGATTTGTACTTCTCCGCGATTTTATCAAGCGAAACCGGCTTGATCTTGCCGGCCTGGCCTTCGCAGCCGAATTGCGTGAAGCGCTCGATGCAGATCTTCATGGCCGCTTCGCGCGCCGGCTTCAGGTAATCGCGCGGATCGAACTTGCCCGGGTTGGTCGCCATGTAGCGGCGGATCGCGCCGGTGATCGCGAGACGCAGGTCGGTGTCGATGTTGACCTTGCGCACGCCGTGCTTGATGCCTTCCTGAATTTCTTCGACCGGCACACCGTAGGTTTCCTTCATGTCGCCGCCGAATTCGCGGATTTCAGCGAGCAGGTCCTGCGGCACCGACGACGAACCGTGCATCACCAGGTGCGTGTTCGGAATGCGCTGGTGAATTTCCTTGATGCGCTGAATCGACAGGATATCGCCCGTCGGCTTCTTGCTGAACTTGTACGCGCCGTGCGACGTACCGATCGCGATGGCCAGTGCGTCGCACTGCGTCTGCTTGACGAAGTCGGCGGCCTGCTCCGGGTCGGTCAGCAGTTGCTCGCGGGTCATCGTGCCTTCCGCGCCGTGGCCGTCTTCCTTGTCGCCCTTCATGGTTTCCAGCGAACCGAGCACGCCCAGTTCCGCTTCCACCGTGATGCCGATCGAGTGCGCCGCTTCCACCACTTTACGCGACACGTCGACGTTGTATTCGTACGAGGCGACCGTCTTGCCGTCGGCTTCGAGCGAGCCGTCCATCATCACGCTGGTGAAACCGCTGCGGATCGCGGCCATGCAGACCGCCGGCGACTGGCCGTGATCCTGGTGCATCACGACCGGAATATGCGGATACGACTCGACCGCCGCTTCGATCAGATGACGCAGGAACGGCTCGCCCGCGTACTTACGCGCGCCGGCCGACGCCTGCATGATGACCGGCGCGTTGACCTTGTCGGCCGCCGCCATGATCGCCTGCACCTGCTCCAGATTGTTCACGTTGAATGCCGGAATGCCATAGCCGCTTTCGGCGGCATGGTCCAGCAGTTGACGCATTGATACGAGAGGCATCTAAAACTCCATAGATTGAAACGAAATCTTTGTCGTCGGCATCTTTTTATGGCGATCCGATCGCGAAGCAAACTGCCAGCCCGTTTGCGCGCAGTCTTTAAAGCGCAGTGTCCTTCGATGCGCGATTGAAGTCTGTGCGCCGCCTCTCGCGGGGCATCACAGCAACGCTTCACCCGATCCGAGCCGTGCCTGTCGGCCAGAGTTAGCGCTTTAGCGCTTACTTCTGTCCCATGCAAAGCGAGTCGGCCAGAGTTAGCGCTTTAGCGCCTACTCTGACCCCACGCAAAGCGAGTCGACCAGAGCTAGCGCTTCAGCGCCTACTCCAGCCCCACGCAAAACCACCACCCAATCAATACGGCTCACCCACCCGCACGATCTTCAGCGTATTGGTGCCACCAGCCTGCCCCATCGGCTCGCCGACCGTCAGCACCACCATATCGCCGCGCGACGCATAACCCTTGCTCACCACGGTCTCCAACGCCTGCTGCAATGCCGTATCGCGGTCGGTGTTGGTATCGAGATGCAGCGACGTCACGTTGCGGTACAACGCCATCGCCCGTTCGCTGCCGACCCGCGGCGTCAGCGCGAAAATCGGCACGTGGGTCCAGTGGCGCGACATCCACAACGCGGTCGAGCCGGATTCCGTCAACGCGACGATCGCCTTCGCGCCGAGATGGAACGCCGTGAACAGCGCGCCCATCGCGATCGACTGGTCGATCCGCGTGAACGTGCGGTCGAGGAAATCCTTGTCCAGTTCCGACTGCTCGGACTTCTCGGCTTCGATACAGATCGCCGCCATGGTTTCGATCGTCTGCACCGGATACTTGCCCGCCGCCGATTCCGCCGACAGCATCACCGCGTCCGTGCCGTCGAGCACCGCGTTCGCGACGTCCGACACTTCAGCGCGGGTCGGCACCGGCGCGTAGATCATCGACTCCATCATCTGGGTCGCGGTGATCACGAACTTGTTCGATTCGCGCGCCATCCGGATCATGCGCTTTTGCAGCGCCGGCACCGCGGCGTTGCCCACTTCCACAGCCAGGTCGCCGCGCGCGACCATGATGCCGTCCGACGCGTCGAGAATGCCTTGCAGCGCCGGAATCGCTTCCGCGCGCTCGATCTTCGCGATCATCTTCGGCTTGATGCCGAACGGCGCGCCGGCGATGTTCGCCAGTTGGCGAGCCATTTCCATGTCGGTGGCGTTCTTCGGGAACGACACGGCGACGAAATCCACGCCGAGCGACATCGCGGTGCGGATGTCTTCCATGTCTTTCGCGGTCAGCGCCGGCGCCGACAGGCCGCCGCCCTGGCGGTTGATGCCCTTGTTGTTCGACAGCTCGCCGCCGATCTTCACGATCGTGTGGATCTCGTTGCCGATCACGCGGGCCACGTTCAGCACGATCAGACCGTCGTTGAGCAGCAGCACGTCGCCGGCTTTCAGGTCGCGCGGTAGATCCTTGTAGTCGAGGCCGGCGCGTTGTTCGTTACCGAGTTCGCAGTCGGCATCGAGAATGAACGGCTCGCCAGCGACCAGCGTGATCTTGCCGTTTTCGAACTTGCCGACGCGGATCTTCGGGCCTTGCAGATCGGCCATGATGGCGACTTCACGGCCAGCCTGACGGGCCGCCTCGCGCACGAATTCGGCGCGCTGGCGGTGGTCGTCGGCGGTGCCGTGCGAGAAATTGAGCCGCACCACGTCGAGACCTGCCTGAATCATTTGCAGCAGGATTTCCGGCGTACTGGAAGCCGGGCCGATGGTTGCGACAATCTTGGTGGCGCGATGCATGAGTCTCCTCGTCTGGATAGGATCGCTGGGATAAGCGCTGCGAGTCGGATGCGGAGGCTGCGCACCGAAAGATGCTGCCAGGGGTTGCGCGCCGGTTGAAACCAGCGTCGCTTTATGGGGTGAAGCGGTGTTCGATACCAGCACCGGAGAGGCCGATGGAGGGGCGAGCGTAATTTCGCCGTCCGGGAGTTCTGCTGACGCCAGCACGGCTTGCGCGGCGTTCGTGCCGGGCAAGTTCGCTGCCGCACCGGCAGTGGTCGACTCCACGGGCTCGATTGACTCGATGGACTCGCCGGGCGACCCGGGTTCCTGCCGATGAGCGATGACTTCGGCTTCGGCCGCGCCTGGAGCGGCGGCGGAGCGCGCCGCGCGCTCCCCACTCGTTGCAGCCGCGGTGTTGCGCGGCGACTTCGCGCCGCGCGCTTTTGCAGACTTTGCCGTTGGGGAGCGCGTTGCCACGTTAAGCCCGCGATTCCAGAACTTCGACCGCCGGCAGCTTCTTGCCTTCGAGGAACTCGAGGAAGGCGCCGCCGCCCGTCGAGATATAGCTGATCTTGTCGTGGATCCCGTATTTGGCGATGGCCGCGAGCGTGTCGCCGCCACCGGCAATCGAGAATGCCGACGACTTCGCGATCGCGTCCGCCAGCGTTTTCGTGCCGTTGCCGAACTGGTCGAATTCGAACACGCCGACCGGGCCGTTCCACACGATCGTGCCGGCTTTTTCGAGTTGCGCGGCCAGTACCTTCGCGGTTTCCGGTCCGATGTCGAGGATCAGGTCGTCGTCTTGAACGTCGGCGACGGCCTTGATTTCGGCCTTGGCGGTCGGCGAAAACTCTTTCGCGGTGACCACGTCGACCGGAATCGGCACCGACGCGCCGCGGGCTTTCGCCGCTTCGATGATGGCGCGCGCTTCCTCCACCAGATCCGCTTCGGCGAGCGACTTGCCGATCTTGAGGCCCGCGGCCAGCATGAACGTATTGGCGATCCCGCCGCCTACGATCAGCTGATCGACCTTGTCGGCCAGCGATTTCAGAATGGTCAGCTTGGTGGACACCTTCGAACCGGCGACGATCGCCGTCAGCGGACGCTTCGGCGCGCCCAGCGCCTTGCCGAGCGCTTCGAGTTCGGCGGCCAGCAGCGGACCGGCACAGGCGACCGGCGCGTACTTCGCGATGCCGTGGGTGGTGGCTTCCGCGCGGTGCGCGGTGCCGAACGCGTCGTTCACGTAGATGTCGCAGAGCTTCGCCATTTTCTGCGCGAGCTCGTCGGAATCCTTCTTTTCGCCCTGGTTGACGCGGCAGTTTTCCAGCAGCACGACCTGGCCCGGCGCCACGTTCACGCCGTTTTCGACCCAGTTCGCGACCAGCGGCACATCGCGGCCGAGCTGTTCGGCCAGACGCTTCGCGACCGGCGCGAGCGAATCTTCCGGCTTGAACGCGCCTTCGGTCGGGCGGCCCAGGTGCGAGGTGACCATCACGGCGGCGCCTGCGTCGAGCGCGGCCTTGATGGCCGGCACGGAGGCGCGGATACGGGTGTCTTCGGTGATGTTGCCTTGGTCGTCCTGCGGCACGTTCAGATCGGCGCGGATGAACACGCGCTTGCCGGACAGTTTGCCTTCGGCGATCAGATCGGAGAGACGCAATACCTTGTTCATGGGCGTTTGTGTGCGAGTTGATGGGAAGGCGGTGGCGGACGACGCGCCGCCAGCCAGCGCAACGGACTCCAGCGCTTCGACATGGCAGCGGCTCCACTGAATCGGGGGCCGGCGGCGTGGGCCGCGGCGCTCGCGCGGTGCTGCTGCGCGCTTATCCCGGAAACGAGCATTTTAACTGATCCCCACTCCCTTCTGACCCGCCGGCGGGCGAATGTCCCGTATTTGATGGTTGCCTGATGGAGGCGCGGCGGATAGCGCCACGCTTGCCGCAATGCAACATTTGCCACTCGGCCAATCACATGAAGAGCCGCAGCAGCGTGAACACCACCATCCCGACGACAATCGTGCCGAGCATGGTGCGGCGCCACAAAAACCACACGAGACCCGCCAGCGTCGCGTAGAACTCGTGGTTCGACGGCGCGAACGACAACCCGTCCGGAGTCGACAGCACGTCGGGCAGCACGACCGCCGCCAGCGCCGCGGCGGGCGCGTAGCGCAACATGCGCTGGACCCGCGCCGGCAACACCGTGCGCTCGCCGCCGATTAGAAACATCGCGCGTGTCACGGCGGTGACGAAGGTCATGCCGACAATCGCGATCCAGATTTGCGTGGAAGTCATCGGGAATCTCCGGCGTTACTACGGATGCGGCGCAGATCGGCGCGCTCGACCATCAGATCGGCCGCGCTGCCGGCGAGGATCGCGGCGATCACCGCGAGCGGCAGGCCGAGCCGGTATGGCAGATCGAACGCGAGCAGCGCAACGACGCCGGCAATGCCGACCGCCACCAGCGTGGAGCGCGTGGCGATCGCCGACACCATGATCGGCAGGAGCGCGAGCGTGCCCGCGAGCGCGAGGCCCCAGTTATCGGGAATCAGGCTCGCGAGCAGAATGCCGGCAATCGACGACGCCTGCCACGACACCCAGCTGCAACTCGCCATCCCCCAGAAGTACGCCTCCTTGCCCGGCACGTGACCGGTCGCAAAGCTTTTCTTCTGGAACAGCAGATAGATCACGTCGCCGTTGAAGTAGCCGAGCAGGATGCGCCGCCACATCGGCAGATAGGAAAAATGCGGCGCGAGGCCGACGCTGAAGATCACGAAACGCGTATTGACCATGGCCGCGGTGAGCAGCACGGTCCAGATCGGCAATTTGGCCGCGAGCAGCGGCAACACGGCCAGTTGCGACGAACCGGCGTAGCACAGCAGCGACATCGAGAGCGACTGCGGCAGCGTGAGCACCGACTTGCTCATCGCGATGCCGGTGACGAGCCCCCACGAGAGAATCGCCATCAGCGTGGGCGAATAGTCGCGTGCCCCCTGTCGGAAGGCGCGGCGATCGATGTCTGACAGGCGAGAGAGCATGAGGCGAAACGCATCGGCGCGAGGCGCGCCGCAACGATGGGAAGTCGGCGCCAGGTCGTCAAGCACCCGCTGGCGCATCCGGATTTGAATTATGCGTGCGCCGAATTATAGCGCCCGGCGTGCGGCCAAATGCCCGTTTCATGTGCAAAAGACGCTAAAATAACGGCCTTCACCCTACACCTCAAAAAGAAACTGCCGGGCCGCCCTGGTTTTCTTTCCCCTCGGGGGCCTGACGCAAGCGCGCGGGTTTGGGGCACCCACAAAATTCCTGCTGGAGAACCGTATGTCAATGGCCGACCGCGACGGCAAGATCTGGATGGATGGCAAGCTCATCGACTGGCGCGACGCCAAGATCCACGTGCTCACCCATACCCTGCACTACGGCATGGGCGTTTTCGAGGGCGTCCGCGCGTACAAGACGGCCGACGGCGGCACCGCGATTTTCCGTCTGCAGGAGCACACCAAGCGCCTGTTGAACTCGGCCAAGATTTTCCAGATGGACGTGCCGTTCGACCACGAAACGCTGGCCGCCGCTCAATGCGAAGTCGTGCGCGAAAACAGGCTCGAGTCCTGCTATCTGCGCCCGATCATCTGGGTCGGCTCGGAAAAGCTCGGCGTGTCGGCCAAGGGCAACACCATTCACGTGGCGATCGCCGCGTGGCCGTGGGGCGCTTACCTCGGTGAAGACGGCATCGCCAAGGGCATCCGCGTGAAGACCTCGTCGTTCACGCGCCATCATGTGAACGTGTCGATGGTTCGCGCGAAGGCGTCCGGCTGGTACGTGAACTCGATCCTCGCGAACCAGGAAGCGATCGCCGACGGTTACGACGAAGCGCTGCTGCTCGACGTGGACGGCTACGTGTCGGAAGGCTCGGGCGAGAACTTCTTCCTCGTGAACAACGGCAAGCTGTACACGCCGGATCTGTCGTCGTGCCTCGACGGCATCACGCGCGACACGGTCATCACGCTCGCGCGCGACGCCGGCATTCAGGTGATCGAAAAGCGCATCACGCGCGACGAGGTCTACACCTGCGACGAAGCGTTCTTCACCGGCACCGCCGCCGAAGTCACGCCGATCCGCGAACTCGACAACCGCACGATCGGCTCCGGCGCACGCGGCCCGATCACCGAGAAGCTGCAATCGGGCTTCTTCGATATCGTGAACGGCAAGAGCGACAAGTACGCGCACTGGCTCACCAAAATCTGACGCACGTCGCGCAACGCACGCACCCTGCATACAACGAGAAAGTCCACATGAGCGAAATCAAGGAAATGCCGCTGGTCGAACTGTCGGCGAAAGACCTGCCGGCGTACTGTCCGAACCCGGCCATGGCGCGCTGGAGCGCGCATCCGCGTGTGTTTATCGATGTCACGCACGGCGAAGCGCGTTGCCCGTATTGCGGCACGCGGTACAAGCTGCGCGACGGCGAAGTGGTCAGAGGTCATTGATTGGACCTGAACACTGAGCGCTGATCGCGTGCAACGCGGCTTGCCGGATTTGCCGACCGTTCTGCTGCCCGCTGTCTGGGCCGGTGCTTCGTTGCACCGGCCGGTTTCGCGCATGCGGCGGCCCATGGCGAGCGGGCGAGCGCATTGCATGCTGGCCGTCGGCGCAGACGCGCTTCCGGTTTTACCGGACTCGCGTCTCCCGGCTCGCGGCTCCTTCCCTTTTACCTATCCGAATGCCGCGCATACGACATGCGCGGCGTTTCGTTTCGACACCGGACACTCACTCTGATGCGTCGCGCGTTGGTTATCGCACCGAACTGGATCGGTGACGCATTGATGGCGCAGCCGCTGTTTGCGCGCCTCGTGAAATTGCATCCGCGCATCGTGATCGACGCGGTCGCGCCCTCGTGGGTCGCGCCCGTGCTCGAACGCATGCCCGAGATTCGCGACGTCTACGCGACCGACCTCGCGCACGGCAAGCTGCAGATGCTGCGCCGCTGGCAACTGTCGAGCGATTTGCGCGATGTGGGCTACGACGCTGCCTATGTGCTGCCGAACTCGCTCAAATCGGCGCTAATTCCGTGGATGGCGGGTATTCCGCTGCGCATCGGCTACACCGGCGAGAGCCGCTACGGCCTGTTGAACGTGCGTCACGCGAATCCGCGCAAGGACGAGCGCCCGCCGATGGTCGGCCACTACGCCGCCCTCGCGTACGCGCCCGGCGCCAGGATTCCCGACGACCTGCCGATGCCGCGGCTCGACGCCGACCTGAACGAAGCGTCGCGCGTGTCGGCGCGCTTCAATCTGGATACGCGCGTGCCGCTGCTGGTGTTTTGTCCGGGTGCCGAGTACGGTCCGGCGAAGCGCTGGCCGCCGGAGCATTTCGCGGCGCTCGCGCAGATGGTCGGGCAGTCGTTTCCGTATACGCAGATCGTCGCGTTAGGTTCGCCGAAGGATGCGCCGCTCGCGCAGGCAATCGCCGAGAAAGCGCCGAATGTGCGCAATCTGTGCGGCCAGACCGCGCTCGGCGAGGCTTGTACGCTGATTTCGCGGGCTAATGCGGTGGTCACCAACGACTCCGGGCTGATGCATGTGGCCGCTGCGTTGCGCCGGCCGCTGGTGGCCGTGTATGGGTCGACCGATCCGCGCCACACGCCGCCGTTGTCGGAATTGGCGAAGGTGCAGTGGCTTCATCTGGAATGCAGCCCGTGTTTTGAGCGGGAGTGTCCGCTTGGGCATTTGAACTGTCTCAAGCAGTTGAGCGCCGAACAGGTGTTTGGCGATTTGCGGGGGATGTTGCTGGCGCAGCGGTGAATGTGGGGGTGCTGACGCAGCATAGGGTCAGCGCTTTCCGGTTCAATCTCTACAGAGCGCTCCAGGTCCGCGAACGAACTGCAAACTTGACCGACTTGGCAGACGGCGCACGCTCGGTGCGCCGGGTCGAATCTCCACGGCCGGAATGCCGACAGCAGCGAAACCGTTCGCCCACGGGTCTCTGAAACACTCCCGGCATTACATTTACGGATTACGTGGCCACGAATCCGCAACATAGTTGCAATCCGCAATAAAGACACCGATTATTTCGACTGTTTCGGATTTAAATAGAATTACAATTTTCAAATCGACTTTCCGAACAATCCAGATAAAATAATTCTTGCGCCCGCGCTCTTCCACCAGTATTTTACGATTAGATATTCCCAATAACCCGAACGAAGATCATTACAGGTGCCGGCCTTTCTGTGATTCGCGCAATCATCGGCTTTACATTCAATATCTGGAGTACTTAAAGTGTCCGATCCAACCAGCTACCCCGGTGTATACGTTAAAGAAATAACCTCAACCTCTCCCGTTGTTTACTCAAATGAAACTACCGTTCCGATAATTGGACTGGAGGGATGGCCAGCCGGTGCAGCGCAAAAGCTGAATAGTTATGCCGATTTTTTATCCCACAACGATACGAATGGAGATGACGATATTGACATGCATTCTTATTTCGAATGTGGTGGCGGACCCTGCTACGTTGTGTCCTATAAAGATTTTTTAACCGAGGTGCCCAAGCACGATGACGTGACACTCCTGGTTAACGCCAGAAAACACGACATGAACAGCGATGTCGCCGCACTCTGTCAGCCTGGTAGAGGTTTGTTTGCTCTTCTTGACAGACCCGCGACTGAAATCACCAACAGCACGGCAGCGAGCGACTACCCCGAAACGCCTTTTGCTGCCACTTATTATCCGTGGCTCAAAGCGCCCTGGAACGCAGGAAACATTCCAGCAGCCATCGTAATGGCAGGTATGTATTGCGTGTCCGATCGCACACGCGGCATATGGAAGGCACCTGCCAATATTGCTTTACCAGCCGGCTACACTCCGCAATACATCGTCACTGATGATCTTCAGGGCAAATACAACACGGGCAAGGCGATCAACATGATCCGCCAAATCGACGATCGCGGGCTCCTCGTCTGGGGCGCACGAACGCTGGAAGACAGCGACGAATGGCGCTATATCTCAGTACGACGCCTGTTCAACAGCGCAGAAAGAGACATAAAAACCTCGTTGCGGTCGATGGTTTTCGAGCCAAATAACCAACCCACCTGGGAAAAGGTACGCTCCGCGATCAACAACTACCTGTACGGCTTATGGCGACAAGGCGCATTGGTCGGCACAACCGAACAGCAAGCCTATTTCGTCAAGATCGGCAAAGACATCACGATGTCCGCCGACGACATCGCGCAAGGTCAGATGATCGTTCAAGTCGGAATGGCCGCTACGCGCCCTGCGGAGTTCATTATTTTGCAATTCACCCAAGACGTAGTGCCTGCATGATTCCGTGCTCACCGTCGGCAGATTCGACCGCGGCCAACGCCCGTTGGCCCGCTGAATGAATCCGGCACGCCTGCCTCCCTCGCCATAACCTGCTCCCAACGCGACCCTCGCGCGCACCCTCACTTAATCCGCAGCAACCGTCATTCGCCACCCAGACCCCAAGCGCCAACCTCCACAGGTACAATGGCCTGATTCTGCACGGGTCCCTGCAAATCGATTGCAGACACGCAACACCGCACGCCCCTCAACGCGTTGCGTCATGTTCACGCCTCGCGGCGCGGGCATTCTCGCGTTCTGGAAGCGATTGTCCGGTGCTCCGGACTGTCCCGCTGACCGCTGCCCCGCAACCGCGCGCCGCGCACAAGAGACTGACGAGCCATGCCACGTTTTGCCCATATCTTCGAAGCCGCCGCTGACACGCTGAACGCCTATTACCAGGCAGTCGCCGAGGTAAATATCGACAGCTTGATGGGCCTGTGGATCGATGAAGAGTTCGTCAGTTGCATTTGTGCGGACGGCTCGCACCTGCACGGGCTCGAGAGCATCCGCACGGGCTTGCAGATCCAGCTGGAAACCGCGCCGGTTTCGATCGAGCCGCTCGATATCCGCGTGTACGACAGCCTCGGCACGGTCGTCTACGCGATTGCCGAAGTGCATCGGCCGGTCGATCCGAAAGCCGCACCCAACATGGTGTTCACGACTTACGTGATGGTCCACGAACGCGGCGAATGGCGCATCGCGCATATTCACGCGAGCCCGATGCCGAACGAGACCGCCAGCCAGTTCGCCACGAAAATGCGCCATGGCCAAGGGTCGCTGCACTAAAGCGCGGGCGTCGTTTGCCGTGCTTCACCTGTTTTATTCTTTTGCTTTAGCGCACGCATGAGCACGCCTCGCAGGAACTCCCCCGCTTCGCAGGAAGCCCTGGCGGGCAGCCGGGCGACGCCCCCCGACCCGTCCGCTTCGTCCGGCGCGGTGCGCGCGGCGGCAGCGGCCGTCGAGGCGAGCGTCGACCTGCTTTATCGCGCGCCGCTATGGTTGCCGAACCGGCATGTGCAGACCATCGTCCCGTCGCTGTTCGCGCGCCGCCCGGCGGTCAGTTTCCGGCGCGAGCGTTGGGATACGCCGGACGGCGACTTCATCGATCTCGACTGGGTCGTGCACGACGGCTCATCGGCCGCGCCATCGGCATTGCCTGCCGCCGCGCCCCAACTTCCCGCGCCCGATGCGCCGCTGTTCGTGTTGTTCCATGGCCTCGAAGGCAGTTCGACTTCGCACTATGCGTTGGCCTTGATGGCCGCCGCGCGCAACGCCGGCTGGCACGGTGTGGTGCCGCACTTCCGCAGTTGCAGCGGCTCGCTGAATCTGATGCCGCGCTTCTATCACCTCGCCGACAGCGACGAGGTCGATTGGGTGCTGCGGCGTTTGCGCGCCACGCATCGCGGCCCGATCGTCGTAGCGGGTGTGTCGCTCGGCGGCAATGTGCTGCTGCGCTGGCTCGGCGAGCGGCGCGAGGACGCGGCTTCGGTGATCGCGGCGGCTGCGGCCATTTCCACGCCGATCGACGTGCACGCGGGCGGCCGCGCGTTGTCGCAAGGCTTCGGCATGATCTATACGCGCAGCTTCCTGAAAACGCTCAAGCAGAAAGCCGCGCAGAAACTCGTGCAGTTCCCCGGCCTGTTCGATCGCGACGCAATGATCGCAAGCCGCACGATGTACGAATTCGACAACGTGGTGACTGCGCCGCTGCACGGTTTCCGCAATACCGACGACTACTGGAGCACCGCGACCACGCGGCCTTTGCTGCCCGGAATCGCCGTGCCCACGTTGGTGCTGAACGCGCGCAACGACCCGTTCCTGCCCGCGGAAGTTTTACCGTCCCGGCACGAAGTGTCGGCTACTGTGGAACTCGATCAACCCAAACACGGCGGCCACGCCGGCTTTATGACCGGCCCGTTTCCGGGCCGCATCGACTGGCTCTCGCGGCGCGTGTTCGGCTATCTGGAGCGGCACATCGATCATGGATGACATCGTCAGGCAGGCACTGGCCAAATGGCCGAACGTCCCGAGTTGCACAGGCTGGCTGCTGCTCGACCGGCGCGGCAACTGGCGCATGCGGGACGAGGCCGCGCAGGCGAGCGGCGCGCTCGGCGAGCCGATCCGGCATGAAGCGTTGCTCGGCTTCATCAACCGGAATTACGACGCCGATGAGCGCGGACAGTGGTTCTTCCAGAACGGGCCGCAGCGGGTGTATGTCGAGCTGGCTTATACGCCGTGGGTGGTCAGGTTGTCCGCAGCCGCCGACGGCTTGCTCTCGTTGAGCGATCAGGCGGGCAGTGCTTTCGAGCCTTCGGCCGTGTTCATCGACGACGAAGGCGGCATTCTGTTCACCGAAGGTCGCAGCGATGAAGCCAAGCCGCTGCGAGTCGCGGTTTTGCACGATCACGATCTGGGTGTGTTCTCCGAACACGCGGAAATCGCCGACGACGGCGCGGCGAGCGGAGGATTCACGTGGCGCGGTCAGGTACTGCCGATCCAGAGCATCCGGCAGGCGGAAGTGGGCGAGCGCTTCGGGTTCGTCGCCAGCCCGGCTGACCGGGCAAGCGGCAAGACCGCGAGCTAAGCGATCGCCCTCAGGCAACCTAACTTTTCTCGTCGAGCCGCTCTTCCTGATAGCGGTTTTCCATTTCATGAAGCCGCGCGTCGACCGTCGCGAGATCGTAGTACCCGATCGTCTTCATATCGCGCGCTTCCTTCAACTGCCGGATCGCGGACGGCCACGCGCCGTCGAGCGCGAATTTCTCGGCCAACGCGCGATGCCGCGTCAACGCATCGCCGCTGCCCGCACTGGCCTGCGCGAGATAGAGCCACCAGTCCGGCTGATCAGGATGCGCGCGGGTCTCCTGCAAGGCCAGCGCTTGCGCGTCCGTGAAGCGGCGCAACGTGAGCAGCGTCCGGATATGCATATCGATAGCAGCGTTCGACTGCGGCCAGCGTTGCTGCGCCAGCGCGGCCAGACGCACCGCTTCGTCGTCGCGGCCGGCGCGCCGCGCGATGTCGGCGGCCAGCACGTCGAGGCTCGGCGAACTGCGCGTCGCGTCGCCCTCGCTGCGCTCGCCGGCCACAAAAGCGCCGCGCGCGCTCATCAACGACGACGACGCTTCGTCATAGCGCTCGAGCAGCAACTGTCCATACGCGATGCCATACCAGTTGGCGGCGACGTTGACCGCCGTGCGATCTTCGATTTCAGAGCGCATGCGCGAAATCTCATCCGCGTATTCGCCGCGCGAACGGTCTTGCAGCAAACGCGCCCTCGCCCGCACGAAACCGTATTCGGACGACTGACGCGGCTGCCGGTAGGGCGCGCGGCGCGCGCGGTCTTCCATGTCGGCGATGCGCTCGCCCGTCAGCGGGTGGGTGCGCGCGTAGGCCGGGATGCCCGTGTCGCTCATCGCCGCGCGATCGAGACGGCCGAAGAAACTCGACATCGCGTACGGGTCGTAGCCGGCGCCGGCCAGCAGCAGGAAGCCGACGCGGTCCGCTTCGTGTTCGGCGGAGCGGGAGAAGCGCAACTGGTTGTCGACCGCGTACGCCTGACCGCCGATCGCAATCGCGCTGCCGAGATCGCCGCTATGCGCGAGGACGCCCGCCAGCACGCCGAACAGGAGGCCGGCAAGCGCGGCATAGCCGCTGCGTTCGCCGGTCGAGATCATCCGCGAAATATGCCTTTGCAATACGTGGCCCATCTCGTGGCCAAGCACCGACGCCAATTCGGATTCCGTCTGCGTCGTGACGATCAAACCGGTGTTCACGCCGATGAAGCCGCCCGGCAACGAAAACGCGTTGATCTGCGGATCGCGCACGGCGAACAGGTCGAAGTCCGGACGATAGCCGCCGAGGTATTGCGCGCTCGCCGCCGCGGCCAGTTTGGCGGAGATCGAGTTCAGGTAGTCGCGCACCAGCCAGTCGTCGAGATAGTCGGGGTCGCGGCGCAGTTCGCGCATCACACGCTCGCCCAGTTTGCGTTCGGCTTGCGGCGTGAGCGAACTGGAGCCGCCGTTGCCGAGATCGGGCAATTGCTGCGTGACGATCGGCGTGCGCCAGTTGCCGCTCACGCCCGTGTTGCCGGAGAAGCGGCTCTGCGCGCCGCCGTACACGCCGAATACGCCGCGCGCGATGTCGGGCGGCACGATCGGGTCGGCGAAGGATTCGATCGGACCGCTTTCGAGCGGCGGTTCCGCGGACGGCATGTTGAGCGCGAGACTCGTGGGCGGGCTCCTGGGCGTTTGCGCGAACGCGCCCGGCGGCGCGATCAGCGCGGCGGATAACAACGCGGCAAGAATCCGTTTTGAACGCATCGCGAGGTTGGCGAGGTCGATAGTACCAGGTCGAAAAGCGAGGCCCGCCGCTCGGACTAAGATAGCGGGCATAGGGCAATTGTAATCATCCCGGCCCGCTCTGCCACGCTGCTATGATGGCGCCCTCTGAAGGAGCCCGACCATGCCTGAACTCACTCATTTCGATGCCGCCGGACAGGCGCATATGGTGGATGTCGGCGGCAAACAGGAGACGAAGCGTATTGCGCTCGCGCGCGGTTCGATTCGCATGCTGCCGGACACCTTCGCGCTGATTCGCGACGGCAACGCCAAAAAGGGCGACGTGATCGGCATCGCCCGTATCGCCGCGATCCAGGGCGCGAAGCGCACCGCCGATCTGATTCCGCTATGTCATCCGCTCGCGCTGACGCGCGTCAAAGTGGACTTCGAACTCGATGAAACACTGCCTGGCGTGCATTGCACGGTGCAGGTGGAGACGCTTGGGCGAACGGGTGTGGAGATGGAAGCGCTCACCGCCGTGCAGGTGGGTTTGCTGACGGTGTACGACATGTGCAAGGCAGTGGATCGGGGGATGACCATCACCGACGTGAAAGTGCTGGAGAAGCATGGTGGGAAGTCGGGGGATTGGGTGGCGGGTTAAAGCCGGTCGATGCAGTCACGCAAAGAATCCCTCACATCTCGCATCGGCGAGCACGACAGGTTCCTGCCGCCCATGGCATGCGGCGTTGATCATGGAATCCCGTCGTGCGTGTCCCCAGGTCCGATCCCAAGGCGTCGTCAAACCATCTCGTCACCCGTCGGCTCGTTGTCCTGACGACGATGCCTCGATTTCGCGAGGTTCATGGCCAGTTCCGTTCCGCTCGACACGGCCTGGCTCACGAGTTTCGCTCCCGCGCCTGGCGCTCGCACGATCCCGTCGAATGCCATTGCGGTCGCATTGGCCGTCGGTTGAAGCGCGTAGGTTCCGGCCGCCGATGCCGCCGCCATCGCGGCGCCTCCGACCGGGGCGAGGATCGGGCCGACTGTTTCGGCTGTTCTCTGCGCCGTCCACGCGATGCCCTGGCCCACCGGCTTGAGCGCATGTTCGTATGCAGCGCCCGACCATGCCTGCACGCCCTGCCCCAGGGTGCTGGCGTATTGCGCACCGAGCTCGCCGCCCTTTTCCACCAGCCCCATTGCCGTGCCGAGTGCAACGGTGACGGCAGAGCCGATCTGCGCATTGCGCTCACCATACGGCCGGGCTCCCCGGTCGAGGTCGGCGAGCGTCGTCGAGCCCGATCTGGAAATCTGGGCCAGCATGCCGCTCTGCTTGGCGGCGTCGGTGGTAATGCGCGCGTTCGCCTCGCTCGCGTCGGCGCCCACCCACTTCTCGGCCGCCATCGTCGACAACATGCTGATGACTTCGGTCGGTGTCGAGTACATCAACGTGATCAACTGTTCGACCGAACTCGAAATCAGGCCGTTGTGTTCGAGCAGCGAGAGCGTCAGCCCGAGCGTCGCGGCAATCTCGCCACCCGTGGCCATCGACCGGATCGACGATCCGGTGCCACGCGCCGCGCGCAACGTGTTGAGCGCCTCGTCACTGACATGCTTGCGCACGTCGGCTACATCAGGACGCGGAATGGCCCCGGCGTCGATCATCGACATCTTGGCGTCGACCAGCGCCTTGTGGTCTTCCATCACCTCCAGTGGCACCATCGCGCCGGAGGTCCACGTTGCCAGCAGGTTGGTGAACTGCTTCGCCACCAGCAGGCCGATAGCAAGACTGGTGTTGCCGCTATCTCTCGCCGCCTTGGCCAGTTCGCGCACGAAGTTGTTCGGAATCGAACCGACCGCCGCGATCGAACCCGAGAACGCCGCGCCCTTCAGGTCGCCCAATGCCGCAGCGATGTCGTCCGGCATGAAGTTGCCGCCCTTCATCACCTCCATCAGCCGCTTGATCACCATCGAGTCGAAGGTTTCCGCGAACAGCGGCGTCAGCGAATCGATCAGCGGGCCGTATTTGGCCGCGTTCTCGGCGCCCATCGCATTCTTGACGCTGCGCCACACCCCGTAGTCAAAGGTCGCGCCGATCGCACCGGTACCGATCAGGCTGGCACCGAGACCATAGGCGAGCCCCTTGTTGAAGTCCTTGTTGGTGGCGAGCGAGAGCAGCGACATCGCGCCGAAATCGCTGCGGAATTTTGCTATCCGTGCATTGTTGGCCGGATCGTTGGACTGACGCTCCAATATGGATTGCAGGCGAGCGCCAATTCCGGTGTCCGGAGTGACGTGAACGCGCATGCCGATGCCACGCAGGAATTCGAGTGGGTGCTGATTCGTACCCGGGATGCGGGCCTCGGGTGTAAATGCGCTCTCACCCTTGCCAATTGCATCGCGCAGCAGATCGGTGGCAACCAGCAGATTGCCGCCGGCAAATTTCCTGAATTCACCCATCTTGCCCGTCAGGTTCTCGTCCCACCCGATGTGGATCTGCGTGCCCGGCGGTACGGTCAGTTCTCTCATGGCCGTTGAATCCAGCTCGGCCATCAGATCGAGCAGGCCCTGTACACCGTGATCCTGCTCGCAGCGCAAGCGTCCATCGTCGCCCACGCTCAGCGTACCGCCGCAAGGGGGAGGCAACTTCAGCTTGATGTCGTCGTCGCCCGACTCCGTGCTGACTTTGCTGACTTGTGAGGCGGCCGTAGAGTTCGTGCGCGAGAGGTTGGTCATCTCCATCGACTGTCCGCTGCCGAGCACGTGGGCGGCATCGGGAGATACTGACCGATGATCTGTCGGCAGCGCGCCTGTTCTCCTGCGCGACGAAGCTGTCTTGCTTTCGCCTGAGCGTGCATCCGGGCTCTCGCCCGAGCGACGCGACTTTAGCGTGGAAAATTGCATCGACGCTGCTTCCGAGCGGCCGCGTGAAGAACGGCCCACATCAGCGGTGGGCGCGGTTTCGAGCGGGCCGCCGTCGGGTTGAGTTGCGTGCGTGACAGGAGGCGGAGAGATGGAGCGGATCGAGGATGGCATGGCGAGTCTGGATTGAGCGAGGAAAAAAATATCGGGTGAACACTACGTGTCCCGGTGTTCGCTTCGCATCGGGATCACGAAACGGGAAGTCGATTTGCGAACTCGCCGGCGAATGGACGCTCGCGATATTGCTGCGATCGCAGTCGTTATCTGCTTCGTCATGCGAACCATGATTTCGCGCCAGAACCGGCTCGCTCTTCCGGCGTCGACTATGTTGACTGAGTCATGACGCCCGGCACGCTCGGGCCAAGATTGCGCTAGTACCCAGGAACTCCTGAAGTTCGATAGGCAGGTCGCAAATGTTCACTCGACCCACTATCGGAGATCCGTTGCCTTCCATCCTCTCAGTCCGAACCCCGACATCCGTCGATATAGGCGACGCCGGCAATAGCAACGCAGTTGCTGGCCCGTCGCCGGAAACGCCGTCTTCGCGCCCCGCGACCGACATCCGTCTGCGCGAGCTGAGCGGCTCCTCATGCAGCCCATCGCGCGACCCGTCCCGCGGCTCATCGCGCGGCTCATCAAGTTCGCGCGCCAGGTCGCCGCGCCCACCCGATGGCGATCTCGAAGCGAATCGCCGCCCGCTCTTCGATACGCTGCCGAAGGATTGGGCGGGCCTGCGCTCACAGGTCACGGCCGCGCGCTCCCGGCCGATCGATACAGCCGAGGTCGCGGCGATCGTCAACGAGGTACGCGGGACCGGGGCGCGGGCGATCCGCGAGGACAAACTGGCGCTCTCCGCAGAAGCGCTGCTCGCCCGGGTCGACGAACAGTATCTGGACCGCTGGCGCAAGGCGCTCGGGATGGAACCGGAAGATCTGAGCGCGCAGCAGCGTGCTCAGCGGAGCGCAAACCACTTGCTGCTGGTCGCGCGTCTTGCGCCGAGTGCGCTGCAATACGGCGTCGTACCGGCAGTCGGCATCGCGACCGGCGATCCGATGAAGACTTTTTATGCAAGCGCGGTGCTGTCGATCGCGAATCTCGTCATCAACGCGATGATGCAGCCGGTCACGGCCGGCACCTCGGAGTTCATCCAGGCGCGCGGCGGTCCGTCGATCAAGCTCGATGAAAAATCGGTCAACTTCAAGCACCGGATGCCGATCGAGGCCGCGAACACGCGCGAAGCTGCACGGCAACTCGACGCGGCCAACCACGCGTTGCGCCAGTGCCTCGACGAAGCGTTCGGACCGGACGTGCCGGCTGACGCACCCGACATCCACACAAGGCTGTCCGCTCTCGCGCCCGAACAGCGGGCTCGGCTCATCAGCGCATACCGACATGTCGCGGACACCGGCAAGCAGGCCAGCAACAACGCAGCCACGCTGATGATGGTCATGACGGGCCTGCTGCGCCAGAGCGCGGGTTACAGGAGCCAGGCGCTGTTGAGAATCTCGCGCCCGCCACTGGCGGCCGTCGCGTCGCTGCTCGGCCCGCACCGGACCAATCTGCTGTCGTCACGCGAAGTGCTGTTCGTGTCGATCGGCATCGTGCTCGCCAGCCTGGTCGTCCAGTTTCTGTTGCTTGCGCCGCGCGACCAGAAGCGCAAGGTAGACGCGAAGCATCGGCTGAATGCGTTGTTCGCCGATGTGGTCAAACCCGAGAGCCGCGCCAAAATCGACGCGGGCCTGACTCTGGCGCCCGAGGACATGGACGAGAACAAGCTGCGCAAGCTCGTGGTCTCGCCGGCCGAAGCCATGCTCGAACGCGCGTTCAAGGCGACCGAGCTGGCGCTCGACCGTTATCCGCCGGAACGCCGGCGGGTCATCGATCAGGCGCTGAAGGACTGGAAAGCCGATCGGCTCGACTGGCTGGCCCGCTCCGGAGACGGCGCGGCGCACCCCGAGATCAGCGGACGCGCCGTCGATGTCGCGCGTCATGCTTCGGGCGGTGGGCTCTGGCGTGCGGCAATCGGCGCCAAATGGACGCGCCGCGAAATGACCGACGAGATGATGCGCAGCTTCTGCAAGTCGTTCCAGTTGGGTGTTCTGGGCTCGGCCGGCGCACAGCTCATTCCACGCCTCGTCAATGGCCTCGCCGGCGGGGCATCGAAGGTGCCGCTGCCCGGCTACCTCGGGTTGCTCGGCGTGTCGCTGCTATCGAGCGCTGCGAGCGCGTTCAGCGAGGACATGATCGTCACACTGGTCAACACGCGCAAGAAGGAGGATCCCGAACAACAGCCGGCGATCTGGCGCGACCTCGGCACCGGTATGGCCGCGCTGATCGTGAAATACCTGAATCAGCGGCAGGCAAGCTCGGCGTTGCGTGATGCGGATGCGGCGCTGACGAACGGTGCGTTCGTCGCCGCGCTCGATTTTGTGGCGCATGAGCCGGGAGAGGCGGCATCGGCAGCGGGGGCGCAGCGCCCTTCCGATGCTGGGGCGGCTAGCGACGCAACGACGGAAGCGCCCACGTGTGCAACCCGTTCCGTTACGGAAAAGCAGCGCGCACACGGCGACGGCTTTCCGGACGATGCCACTCTGCACGACATGGCTGCGTCGCTTGGCACCTTCGCTCCCGATCGCGCGTTTTTTGCTGGCCTGCATGCTGCGGTGACTGCGATCGACTGAAGCCAACCTGAGAAAGTCGACGCCAACATTCCGTAGCACTCAGGAATGGCCGCAGACATGAATCGAATCGGCCGGGCGTCTACACGTCGGTTCGGGGTGGATCCGAACGATAGCTCTCGACCTCAATCCTCGTCGCTATCGTCATCCTGATCGCTACCGCTCGCTGCCGCGCCGTAGCGTTTCACCAATTCCGCCTTGAAGCCCGCGAGCGTCTTCTGCTCGTCGAGCAGTTCGTACAGATAGCCGAGCTGCAACGGCCAGTCGTTCAATTCCAGTGCGAAAAGCTTCAGGCGCTCAACCGTGTCGAACGCGCCGGCCGTGTCGCCGCCCAACGCCTGTAGCACCGCATAGCGGCGCAGCACGGTTTCGCCCGGCAGCAGCGCCATCGCCTGCTTGTGCATCGCGAGCTTGTTCGGCAAATCCGTCTGATTCATCGGCAACAGCGTCGCGAGACCGTACTCGCCCCACGCGCTGAACAGATGCGACGGGTCCGCACGATACTGCTCGGCCGGCCGCGAGCCGTAATACAGCACCTCGGCGCGCGCGTAGTCGCGGTACACCGGATACAACGCGGCGATCCCGCCGAACACCACCACGACGAACACACCGAACGAGAGCCGGCCCGGCACGAGCCGCAACGGCCGCGTTTCGAGCAGGCCGAACACGAACATCGCCGGCAGCAGGAAGAACATGTATTGCTGCGGATACTCGACCAACGCGTGCATCACCAGCACGCCGATCAGCGCGATACCGAACACGCTCGCAGCGCTTTGCGGTGCGCGTAAGACTCGCACCAGCCACGCAACCAGCCCGAACAACACGATCGCGAGGCCGATCAGGCCGGTCTTTGCAAGCAGGTCGATGAAAATGTTGTGCGAATTGTTGGCGATTTCGACCGAGCCGAGCGCCTTTGCATAGTCGAACTGGTAGTGCGGAAACTCGCCCCAGCCGACGCCCAGCAGCGGATGGGCCTTGAACATCGTCCAGCCGTACTTCCACAGCGCGAGACGCGGCGCGATCTGGCCGGCGTCCTTGAAACGCTCGGCCGCGGATTGCCCGAGTTCCAGGTGATAGCGCACGTTCGCCCAGCGGATCAACGCATTGACCACGAAGAACAGCACCGCCAGCGCGATCGGAATCAGCCATTCGCGATGACTGCGACGCAGCAGCGGCTGGCTGCGAATCTGCGCAAACGCCATCCAGAAACCTGCCACCACGATCACGCCCATCTGCAACCAGGGCCCGCGCGACACGGTCAACGCGAGTCCGACCGCGAAGAGGGTCGACACGAGCAACCAGATCGCTACGGCGATCTTGCGCGTTTGCACGAGGAACATCGCCCCCGCCGTCGCGAACGCAATATAGGTGGCGAGGTGATTCGCCTGCGCCATATTGCCGAACGGCCGGCGCTCGGTGGTCACGTTATAGGCCACCACCCACGGCGACACGCGCACCTCCAGGTGAAACAGCTGGATCACCTGACAGAACACCGCAAACAGCCCGCCGACGATCAACGCGCCCGCCGCCCAACGCAACGCGGTTTCGTTGAGCCTCGCGCGCGCGAATCCATAACCGGCGTGCGTCGCCATGAGCGCCGCCAGCAGGTAGCCGCCGCCGAGCCAGTTCATCGTCGGCTGCGTGACCGGCAATAGCACCGACTGCGCAACCAGCAAGAGCCCGAACAACAACGGCACGAGCGCCACTACCGGTGACGCGAACGCAATGCGCGGCGTCGAACTCAGGATCATGAACACGACGCCCGCACCGGTCAGCAGATAAAGCGCCAGCGCCGTGAACTCGGCGTAAAAAGTCGGAATCGGATAGGTGTGGTTGACGACTGCGTACGGCAGCATCAACGCGAGAGCCAACAGAATCAGTGAAAAGTAGCGCGCAAATGGGGTGGGCATCGAGGAACCGGTGGGCGTCAGCAACCGGCGCACTATACAAAAAAATCCTCCTGCTGTGCGCCGGCTGGGCTGAAATATCCCAAAAATCAGCGTTTTACGCGCGGACGGCACTACTCATGCCCACCGGGCTGCCGGCCCTCACGCACGACATTCCGGCGGCGCCAGATTCGACGGCAAGGTCGGGGCATCGGCGGGAGTCGGTCCCGCGCCCGGCGCCGGTAACGACGACGCCGTTTTGCTGCCGGCGAAGCATTCCCACGTGAGTGCGCCCGGCTGCGAGGAGCCCCTGGCCAACGCGATCCGCGCGGTCGGCGCGTCCATGTTGTCCGGCACCGACGGCACCAGCGTCAACGTGTTCGAGCCGGCCGGCGCCACGCGCGTGGAGAAGGTGACGGTGATCTGGCCGGTATCGTCGTCGACGTGAATCGAATCGACATTGCGGGTGGCCGGCGGCGATGCATAACCCCCGCCGAACGCGTTTCCGCTCGCGGCGTTTTCCGCAACCGCAAGCCGCGCGGATGAAGCCAGCGACAAGCCCTCCCCCACACGGCTACGGGCCAGATAGTCCTGATACGCGGGAATCGCATAAGCGGCGATCACGCCGACGATCGCCAGCACGATCATCAGCTCGATCAGGGTGAAACCGCGGCCAAGCCTGCGGCTGACCAGCGCGAATCGCGCGGCCCAGTGCGTCCGGCCGGCTGCGAGTCGCGTGAAGGTCGTGCACGACGTGGATTGACGGTGAAGCGAATACGGCAAAGTAACGATCATAGGCAGGCTCCTGAAACGAAAAACGCCTGCCCCGTGTTTCGGGGACAGGCGTTCCTATCGTAGCCAGCAGTACCGGAATCAGGCAGTCAGCCGGATGGCTAACTCTACAGCGGCAAGCAGCCTTCGTTCATGCGCCGTTCACGCTCACTCAATTCGAAGCCGCCTCACGGCGCGCATTGCGGCGCTTGAGCGCATAGCCCAGCAACACGACGAACAGTGCGCCGGCGACGCTCATCCCGTATTCGGCCAGCGGCGAATCGAGAATCGGCCAACGGTCACCGGCCGGGTCGTTGATGATCAGACCGCCCGCGATCCACCCGAGCAGCGCGGCGCCGAGCGTAATGACGATCGGAAAACGGTCGAGCAGCTTGAGCACGATCTGGCTGCCCCACACGATCAACGGAATGCTCACCAGCAAGCCGAAAATCACCAGCGCGAGCCGGTGTTCGGGATCGGCCGCTTCGGCCGCGCCGGCAATCGCGATCACGTTGTCGAGACTCATCACGGCATCGGCGACGATGATCGTCTTGATCGCCGAAATCAGTTTGTCCGCCGGTTTGACGTTTTCGTGCACGTCGTGCGCGGGCGCCATCAGCCGCACGCCGATCCACAACAGCAGCAGACCGCCCGCGAATTTGAGCAGCGGCACATCCAGCAACGCCACCGCGAAAGCAATCAGCGCGATACGCAACACGATCGCGCCCGCGGTGCCCCACAGCACGCCTTTCGTGCGCTGCGAAGCCGGCAGGTTGCGGCACGCCAGCGCGATCACGACCGCGTTGTCGCCACCCAGCAGGATGTCGATCACGATGATCTGAATGACAGCGCCCCAGTGGAGCGTGGCGAAAAATTCGAGCATGGCTGGAAATATAAGAAGGGATCCGACGCGCAGCCAATAAAAAAGCGGGGGAGTTTTCGACTCCCCCGCTTTTGGGACTGCCCGCTCACGAAAGGGTCTCGTAAGCGTATCAAAAAACGCGCCGTGACAGCGCGCGAATTTTGTCTTACAGCATCGCCTTCAGAAGACGCGCCATTTCCGACGGGTTCTTCGTGACCTTGATACCGCAGGCTTCCATGATTTCCAGCTTCGCTTCGGCCGTATCCGCACCGCCCGAGATCAGCGCGCCGGCGTGGCCCATGCGCTTGCCCGGAGGCGCCGTGACGCCGGCGATGAAGCCGACCACCGGCTTCTTCATGTTGTCCTTGATCCACTCAGCAGCATTCGCTTCGTCCGGACCGCCGATCTCGCCGATCATGATGACGGCGTCCGTTTCCGGATCGTCGTTGAACATCTTCATCACGTCGATGTGCTTCAGACCGTTAATCGGGTCGCCGCCGATACCGACTGCCGACGACTGGCCGAGGCCGATCGCCGTCAATTGACCGACTGCTTCGTACGTCAGCGTGCCCGAACGCGACACGACGCCGATGCGGCCCTTGCGGTGAATGTGACCCGGCATGATGCCGATCTTCAGTTCGTCCGGCGTGATCGTGCCCGGGCAGTTCGGTCCGAGCAGCAGCGTCTTGCGGTTTTCAGCGCGCATACGTGCCTTCAGCTCGATCATGTCGCGCACAGGAATGCCTTCCGTGATGCAGATCGCCAGATCCAGGTCGGCTTCGACCGCTTCCCAGATCGCAGCAGCAGCGCCTGCCGGCGGAACGTAAATCACCGACACGGTCGCGCCCGTTTCAGCCTTGGCTTCAGCGACGCTAGCGTAGATAGGAATGCCTTCGAAGTCTTCGCCCGCACGCTTCGGGTTCACACCCGCAACGTACGCTTCACGACCGTTTGCATATTCACGGCAAGCACGCGTGTGGAACTGACCGGTCTTGCCGGTGATGCCCTGCGTGATGACCTTGGTGTCTTTGTTAATCAGAATCGACATGTATTGACCTCTGTTCGTTTGGCGTCGCGCTGTTGCGCCACGGGGCGGGATGTTCTCCGCCCGCGTCGCTCGCGCGCCGCCATTCGTAATCCTGGTTAATCCTGGCTAATTGGATAACCGAGCGCTCTTTACTTGCCTTGAGCGGCCGCGACGACCTTCTGGGCCGCTTCTTCCATGCTGTCTGCCGCAATGATCGGCAGACCGGATTCAGCGAGCATCTTCTTGCCCAGGTCTTCGTTCGTGCCCTTCATGCGCACGACGAGCGGCACCTTCAGCGACACGGCCTTCGACGCCGCGATCACGCCTTCCGCGATCACGTCGCAGCGCATGATGCCGCCGAAGATGTTGACCAGAATCGCGGTCAGGTTCGGGTTCTTCAGCATGATCTTGAACGCTTCCGTGACCTTCTCGGTCGTGGCGCCACCGCCAACGTCGAGGAAGTTCGCCGGTTCGCCGCCGAACAGCTTGATGGTGTCCATCGTCGCCATGGCGAGGCCTGCGCCGTTCACGAGGCAGCCGATGTTGCCGTCGAGCGAGATGTACGCGAGGTCGAACTTCGACGCTTCGACTTCAGCCGGATCTTCTTCGTCCAGATCGCGATACGCGACGATTTCCGGATGACGGAACAGCGCGTTCGAATCGAAGTTGAACTTGGCGTCCAACGCGATGACCTTGCCGTCGCCGGTCAGGATCAGCGGGTTGATTTCCGCGAGCGATGCGTCGGTTTCCCAGAATGCCTTGTACAGGCCTTGCAGGATCGCGCGTGCCTGCGGCAGCGAAGCGGCGGGCACGCCGATCTTCGTGGCGAGCTCGTCGGCTTCGGCGTCTTTCAGGCCGGTAGCCGGGTCGACGGCGATCTTGTGGATCAGCTCAGGCGTCTTTTCCGCGACTTCTTCGACGTCCATGCCGCCTTCGCTCGACGCCATCACGACGATCTTCTGCGAAACGCGATCGATCACGAGGCCGACATACAGTTCCTTCTTGATGTCAGCGCCTTCTTCGATCAGCAGACGATTCACCTTCTGGCCTTCCGGACCGGTCTGGTGCGTGACGAGCTGCATGCCGAGGATCTGTTGCGAATACTCGCGAACCTGATCCAGCGACTTGGCGACCTTCACGCCGCCGCCCTTGCCACGGCCACCCGCGTGGATCTGAGCCTTCACGACCCATACCGGGCCGCCAAGCTCTTCCGCGGCCTTGACCGCATCATCCACCGAGAAGACCGGCTTGCCGCGCGGTACCGCGACGCCGAATTTCCGCAGGATTTCCTTACCCTGGTACTCGTGAATCTTCATGCGTGATTCCCTTCAGTCTGAGAGTTGGATTGAACATCGTTTCCGCTGCCGTCCATGCCGGACGCATTGCCGCTCTCGCTTTGCTGGCGAGGCGCCGCGTCGCCTGACGAGGCCGCGCGGTCCGCTGCGCGGTTTGCTGTATAAGGAGCGCGGCCATACCAGCGCGGATAAAACTGCTGCACCGCCTCGCCGTCGAAACGCAGCGCGTGGCAGCGTCCCAGCTGGAATGGCGGTTTGTCGTTGGAATGCTCGCCTGTGCTGTTAGACGACTCGTCTCCCGAACCTTCGCTCGCGCCCGGCGTGCCTTGATGGGTGTTCCATACTTCGCCGGCGAACGCCTGAATCGCGGCCGTAGGCAGTAGCGCGCATAACTCGGTGAGATGCGTGCAACCCGCGGTGCCGGCCAGCAAACGGGCGGCATCGCGACGGAAGTGATGGAACAGATTGAGCCCGATGAGGGCACGGTAGGCGGGATTGCTGGCTTCGCAGAGCCCAGGATAGGGCACCCAGTCAGACGACGCCTGGGCGTCGACGACATTGAGCTTGCGATCGATGGTGATGCGAAGCCAGAGTTCATGGATCGGCTGGCCATTGGGCCGGACGCCCGACGCAAGCACCACGTCGCGCGGCTTTTCGTCGGTCAAGCACGCTTCCACATCCCACAGGCCATCGGCTCTCTCATAGGCTTCCGCTCGGATTGCGCGACGGTGGCGCAACTGACGGGACACGGGCGAGGGGAGCGGCATGCGGAAAGGAAAGGCCGGATTGGAAAACCCACGAATTTTAGCATACTGGGTATTTGAGACAGGCCGGAATGCGCAGCGCCACGAGCCGTGGGGCTGCGCGCGGGGGACCTTATCTTTAAAGCTTGTTTTTGAAGCGCTGTTGCCGGCGGCCGGCGACGCGACGCGGCTACTCGCCGCTCCATTCCTCGTCGATACCTTTGAGGATCTTGCCGATCGTGGCGCCGGAAAAGCCGCGCGACGCCAGAAATCGCGCCTGTTTGGCGCGCTCGACCGGCGTTTCGGGGCGCTTGCCGAATTTCTTGCGCCACACGGCCTGCGCACGCGCGAGCTCGGTTTCGCGCAATTGCGCGCTGGCTTCTTCGACCAGCGTCTGGTCGACCGCATGCTGCTTCAGTTCACCGACGATCCGGCTTGCGCCCAGCCGCGACGAGCGCCGATGAATCAGACTTTCCGCAAAACGTGAGTCGGACAGCCAGTTTTCGGCCTCGAGCGAGTCGAGCAAGGTGTCCAGCGAATCGGTTTCTTCGACGAACGGCTTCAGCTTGCGCGCCAGTTCGGTGCGGCTGTATTCACGCCGGGACAGATAGCCGAGCGCGCGTCCTTTTAGCGAACGGGCTGGGCGTTGCGATTTTTTCGAATCGGCCTGCTCCGGCTTCGCTTCACCAGGTGTGCGACGCGAGCGGGTGTAGGTCGTTTCGGATGGGTCCGCGGCGGACTCAGAGGAAGAATCGGGCGACCGGCCTCGGCCTGCGGCCCGATCATGTGCGTCGAACGATTCGAATGGATCGGGTAGATCAAGCGGATCCAAAGAATCAGGCGGATCGAATGAATCCGCGGAATTGCCGCCACGCGCATTGCCGCGCGGGCCGTTCGCGTAGCGTCCAGTATTGGCTGCGTTGGACAGCGACCGGCCCTTACGTATCACGCGACGCTTACTCTTCTTCGTCCGCGACTTCCGCGCTGACGCCGGTCGCCGCTTCCGCCATTGCGTTCACGCCCAGCGATTCACGGATGCGGTTTTCGATCTCACGGGCGATGTCCGGATTTTCGCGCAGGAACTCACGCGCGTTGTCCTTACCCTGACCGATCCGTTCGCCGTTATAGCTGTACCAGGCGCCGGCCTTGTCGACGATCTTGGCTTGCACGCCCAGGTCGATGACTTCACCCTGACGCGAAATGCCTTCGCCGTACAGGATGTCGAAAATCGCTTCGCGGAACGGTGGCGACACCTTGTTCTTGACGACCTTCACGCGGGTTTCGTTGCCGATTACCTCGTCGTTCTTCTTGATCGAGCCGATCCGGCGAATGTCCAGACGCACCGACGCGTAGAACTTCAGTGCGTTACCACCGGTGGTGGTTTCCGGATTGCCGAACATCACACCGATCTTCATGCGGATCTGGTTGATGAAGATCACGAGGCAGTTCGTGCGCTTGATCGTGCCGGTGAGCTTGCGCAGCGCTTGCGACATCAGCCGCGCTTGCAGACCCGGCAGCGAGTCGCCCATTTCGCCTTCGATTTCAGCCTTCGGCACCAGCGCCGCGACCGAGTCGATCACGATCATGTCGATCGAGCCCGAGCGCACCAGTGCGTCGGCAATTTCAAGCGCCTGCTCACCCGTGTCCGGCTGCGACACCAGCAGATCGTTCACGTTCACGCCGAGCTTGCCCGCGTACTGGATATCCAGCGCGTGTTCCGCGTCGATAAACGCCGCCGTGCCGCCGATCTTCTGCATTTCGGCGATGACCTGCAGCGTCAGCGTGGTTTTACCGGACGATTCCGGGCCATAAATTTCGACCACACGGCCACGCGGCAGACCGCCGACGCCCAGCGCGATGTCGAGGCCGAGCGATCCCGTTGAGACCACCTGGATGTCTTCGACTACCTCACCTGCGCCGAGCCGCATGACCGACCCTTTGCCGAACTGCTTTTCGATCTGCGCGAGTGCGGCAGCAAGTGCCTTGCTCTTTTCAGCAGTCAGTCCAGCCGAGCCTTTCTTGCTTTCTTCCATGAATCGTCCTTTGCTATGATGAACGGCGTCTGAGGCAGGTGTGCAGCCCCGAGTTCAAGTGACTCGTGAACAACAGCACACGAAACCCAGACACTGTATAAAAAAACAGTAGTTTTGGCAAGCGCGATTCTCATGCGAACGCGCATTTTTACAGTCGCGCCGCCCAACTACCCACAATTAATCCGGAGACCGCTGTGCGCCTGGGGCTTTCCCCACGGTGCCGGCAAGGCCAGGCTGCGCATCATGCGAATTCTGATTGCCGAAGACGACAGCATACTCGCGGACGGTCTGGTTCGATCACTCCGCCAATCGGCCTATGCGGTCGATCACGTGAAGAACGGCGTCGAGGCCGACACCGCGCTGTCATTGCAGACTTTCGACCTGCTGATCCTCGATCTCGGCCTGCCGCGCATGTCCGGTCTCGAGGTGCTGCGCCGCCTGCGCGCGCGCAATTCGACGGTGCCGGTGCTGATCCTGACTGCCGCGGACAGCGTCGACGAGCGCGTCAAAGGCCTCGATCTCGGCGCTGACGATTACATGGCCAAACCCTTCGCGCTGAACGAACTCGAAGCCCGCGTGCGCGCGCTGACCCGGCGCGGCGCCGGCGGCGGTCCGACGGTGGTGCGCCACGGCTCGCTGTCGTTCGACCAGGTCGGCCGGATCGCCTATGTCAACGAGCAGGTGATCGACCTGTCCGCACGCGAACTCGGCCTGCTCGAAGTGCTGCTGCAGCGGATCGGCAGGCTGGTGTCGAAGGAACAGCTGGTCGACCATCTTTGCGGATGGGGCGAGGAAGTCAGCAACAACGCGATCGAGGTGTATGTGCACCGGCTGCGTAAAAAGATCGAGCCGAGCGGCGTGCGCATCATCACCGTGCGCGGCCTCGGCTATTGCCTGGAAAAAGCCGCTTCGGCTGCGAACCTGCCGGCGAACGCCAGCACCGACGCAGGCGCCACACCGCCCGCCGCCCCGCCCGAGCCGCCGTCCGGCGCGATGCCGGCGAGCCACCACTACAAATAGAAGGCACCATGTCCGCACGCGCAAACCGCGCCCCGGCGCACGCGGCGGACCTCGACGAGGCGCGCGACGAGCGCTACGCCAATCCCTTCGCGCCGCCCGACGAGACCGAGGCCGCCGCCGAAGCGCGTCCGCGCTCGCTATTCGGCGAGATTCTCGACTGGATGCTGGCGCCGCTGCTGCTGCTCTGGCCGATGAGCCTCGCAGTCACCTACCTGGTCGCCAAGTCGATCGCCAACGGACCGTTCGACCGCGCGCTCGAAACCGACGCCTACGTGCTCGCGAGGCAGATCCATCCGGTCAACGGCGTGGCCGAGCTGTCGCTGCCCGACTCCACGCGCGACTTCCTGCGCACCGATAACGTCGACAGCGTGTTCTATCAGGTGCTCGGCACGCGTGGCGAACTGGTGGGCGGCGAACGCGACATGCCGCTGCCGCACGAGGAAGACCGGCCGCAACCCGGTCTCGTCGAGTTTCGCGACGACGTGCTGCGCGGCAACGATATCCGCGTCGCGTACACGACCGTCGAGTTCCCGCAGACGCCCGGCGCGCAGCCGGTGCTGGTGCAAGTTGCCGAAACGCTCGACAAACGCAGCCAGCTCGCGAACGACATCATCAAAGGCGTGATCCTGCCGCAGTTCGTGATCCTGCCGCTGGCGATCCTGCTGGTGTGGTTCGGGCTGTCGCGCGGACTTGCGCCGTTGCACGCGTTGCAGGCGCATATCCGCGCGCGTCGGCCGGACGATCTGTCGCCGCTCGAAGCACGCCGCGCGCCGCCGGAAATCGAACCGCTGGTGACGTCGTTCAACGATCTGCTGACGCGCCTCGAGCAGAACATGGAGTTGCAAAAGCGCTTTATCGCCGATGCCGCGCATCAGATGAAAACGCCGCTGGCCGGCCTGCGCACTCAGGCCGAGCTCGCGTTGCGCCAGGACGCGTCCGCGGAAGTGCACCGCTCGCTCGAACAGATCGCGACCAGCTCGGAGCAGGCGGCTCGGCTCGTCACGCAACTGCTGGCGCTGGCGCGCGCGGAAAACCGCATGTCCGGGCAGATTTTCACGCCGGTCGAAGTCACCGAAGTGGCGCGCAACGCGGTGCGCGACTGGGTCCAGGCCGCGCTCGCCAAGCAGATGGATCTCGGCTACGAAGCGCCCGAACAGCCGGTCGAAGTCGACGGCAATCCGGTCATGCTGCGCGAAATGCTGTCGAACCTGATCGACAACGCGATCCGCTATACGCCGGCCGGCGGACGCATCACCGTGCGCGTCAGGCACGACGCGGCCGCGCGGCTCGTCCATCTCGAAGTGGAAGACACGGGGCTCGGCATTCCGGTGGCGGAGCGTTCGCGGGTAATCGAACGCTTTTACAGGATTCTGGGCCGCGAGGGCGACGGCAGCGGCCTCGGGCTTGCGATCGTCCGCGAAATCGCGACGATGCACGGCGGCGAACTCACCATCGACGACAACGTCTATCAAACCTCGCCGCGCCTCGCAGGAACGCTCGTGCGCGTCAGCTTGCACGTACTGGAACGGGTACGGGACTTACCCTAACGCGGCCAGCACGCGAAATTCAGAAAGCGCGATTTAGAGAGAACTTATCCGTAAAATTAACGCCATTGACCACAACTTAGCGCATTTTTAGCGAAATCGTCCGGCACATGGCACCTCTCGAATTCCCTCTTCCACGTCAGTACGCCGTAAGTTTCCACTCCAATAATCGGTCGCACGGGAACGCCTTTGCCGGCGAATCGCGTGTACATATCAATATTGGAGACGACTTATGGCTACCGTTGGCGGGCAAATCTCGCACGTGCCGATGACGAAAGAAGAGAAGCGGGTGATCTTCGCGTCTTCGCTGGGTACGGTTTTCGAGTGGTACGACTTCTTCCTGGCCGGCTCGCTTGCGGCTTTCATCAGCAAAAGCTTTTTCTCCGGCGTCAATCCGACCGCCGCGTTCATCTTCACCCTCCTCAGTTTCGCCGCGGGTTTTGCGGTGCGGCCGTTCGGCGCGATCGTGTTCGGCCGGCTCGGCGATATGGTCGGGCGCAAGTACACGTTCCTCGTCACGATCCTGATCATGGGTTTCTCGACCTTCCTGGTCGGCTTCCTGCCGGGCTACGCGACGATCGGCATTGCGTCGCCGGTGATCTTCATTGCGATGCGGATGCTGCAAGGCCTCGCGCTCGGCGGCGAGTACGGCGGAGCCGCCACCTACGTCGCGGAACACGCGCCGGCGGGACGTCGCGGCTTCTATACGTCGTGGATTCAGGCAACCGCCACGCTCGGGCTGTTCCTGTCGCTGCTGGTGATTCTCGGCGTACGCACGGCCATGGGCGAAGACGCATTCGGCGCCTGGGGCTGGCGCATTCCGTTTGTCGCGTCGATCATCCTGCTGGGCGTGTCGGTGTGGATTCGTCTGCAACTGCATGAATCACCGGTGTTCGAACGCATCAAGGCCGAAGGCAAAACTTCGAAGAGACCGCTGACGGAAGCGTTCGCCGAATGGAAGAACCTGAAGATCGTGATTCTCGCGCTGGTCGGCTTGACCGCCGGCCAGGCCGTGGTCTGGTACACGGGGCAGTTCTACACGCTGTTCTTCCTGACCCAGACGATGAAAGTCGACGGCAGCAGCGCCAACATCATGATCGCGGTCGCGTTGCTGATCGGCACGCCGTTCTTCCTGTTCTTCGGCTCGCTGTCGGACCGCGTCGGCCGCAAGCCGATCATCATGGCCGGCCTGCTGATCGCTGCGTGCACGTACTTCCCGCTGTTCAAGGCACTCGCGCACTACACCAACCCGGCGCTGGAAGCCGCGAGCGCGAAGGCGCCGATCGTCGTGATCGCGAACCCTGACGAATGCTCGTTCCAGTTCAACCCGGTGGGCACGTCGAAGTTCACGAGTTCGTGCGACATCGCCAAGGCCGCGCTTTCGAAGGCCGGCCTGAACTACGAGAATGTCGCCGCGCCGGCGGGGACGCTCGCGGAGATCAAGGTCGGCGATACGGTGGTGAATACGTATGACGGCAAGGCCGCCGACGCCAAGGAGCAAGGCAAAGCGTTCGACAAAACCATCTCGACGACGCTGAAAGCCGCCGGCTACCCGGCCAAAGCCGATCCGTCGCAGATCAACTGGCCGATGAGCATCGTGATCCTGACGATCATGATGATCTACGTGACGATGGTGTACGGCCCGATCGCCGCGATGCTGGTCGAGATGTTCCCGACGCGGATTCGCTACACGTCGATGTCGCTGCCGTATCACATCGGCAATGGCTGGTTCGGCGGCTTCCTGCCGGCGACCGCGTTCGCGATCGTCGCGGCGAAGGGCAACATCTTTTCGGGGCTGTGGTATCCGATCGTGATTGCGGTCGCGACCTTCGTGATCGGCATGCTGTTCGTGAAGGAAACCAAGGACTCGGATATTTACGCGCAGGACTGATGCAACGCGTGGACGAGGCGCAAGCTGAAAAAGTTGCGCGCCGGGGGTTGACAGCCTCCGGCACCGTCCGCATAATCTCGCTTCTTTCGGCGAATTAGCTCAGTTGGTTAGAGCGACGGAATCATAATCCGCAGGTCCGGGGTTCGAGTCCCTGATTCGCCACCAGTTGCAAGAAAAAGCCGCTGATCCGTAAGGTTCAGCGGCTTTTTTGTTTTGGCTTTTCGTTTTCAGCTTTTCGTTTTCGGCTTCCCGCACCGCAACTTCAAGGAGGTTTTCTTGATGACGTTCCGCCCCACCCTGCTCGCCGTCTCGGTTTCGCTGCTGGTCGCCGCGGCTCCGCTCACTGCCGTTGCTCAAGCCGCACCGGACAGTCCAAGCCAATGGCGCCCCACCCCACTCACGCTGTCCAACCTGCTGCAGGACGGCTACAAGATCGTCGCGGTAGTGAACGGCGCGCGCGGCAACGCGGGCATGGCCGACACGATCTTCGTCCAGCGCGACCAGAGCGCGTTCAAATGCATCGATCCGCAGCAGCCCGACGCCCGAACGAAAGCAGCCTGCTTCGAACTGGTTCAGCCATCAGGCCCGGCGCCCGACGCAAAGTAAGCCGACGCATCGCGCATGGCCAACAGGCGCGCCGTCGTCGCAGACATTCGGCCGCGCCGCCCACAAACCTACGCGCGCGCCGGCTCCAGCCTGAAAAACGCGATCGACTGGTTGAGCTGCCGCCCCTGATCCTCGAGCGACTGTGAAGCAGCCGCGGCCTCCTCGACGAGCGCCGCGTTCTGCTGCGTCACCTGGTCCATCTGCGTGAGCGCCTGATTGACCTGCTCGATGCCACGGCTCTGCTCGCCGGTCGCCGCGGCGATCTCACCCATGATGTCGGTCACGCGCGCCACCGCTTGCGTGACCTCCGCCATCGTGCTGCCGGCCTCCTGCGCGAACGACGAGCCGTCCCTGATCCTGTCCACCGACGCGCCGATCAGATCCTTGATCTCCTTCGCAGCCACCGACGAACGCTGCGCGAGGCTGCGAACCTCGCTCGCCACCACCGCGAAGCCGCGCCCCTGCTCACCTGCGCGCGCCGCTTCCACTGCGGCGTTCAGCGCAAGAATATTGGTCTGAAACGCAATGCCTTCGATGATCCCGGTGATGTCCGCGATCTTCGACGACCTCTCGCTGATATCGCCCATCGTGTCGACAACCCGGCTGACGACTTCGTTGCCCTTATGCGCGATGTCCGACGCGCTAGTCGACAACACGCTCGCCTGCTGCGCGCTCTCGGCGTTATGCCGCACGGTCGCGGTGAGCTGGTCCATGCTCGCCGCGGTTTCCTGCAATGACGAGGCCTGCTGCTCCGTGCGCGACGACAGATCGACGTTGCCCGCCGCGATCTGGCTGGAACCGGTCGCGATGCCGTCGGCTGCGGCGCGCACCTGGCCGATCAGGCGCACAAGGCTTTGCTGCATGCCGCCCATCGACGCAAGCACACTGCCGGCCGGCGCTTGCTGCGCACCCGGCACCGAGCTCAGGTCGCCCGCCGAGACGCGCTGCGTGATGTCGCTCAACTCACCCGGCTCGGCACCCAATGCGCGCGTCAAACCGCGCGTGATCGACACGCCCGCGGCGACGGCCGCCGCGACCGCGAACAGACTGATTGCGATCTGCAAGTTCCGTTGATTCGCGTTGCGCTCGCTTGCGTCGCGCACACTCTGCTCCGCCTGTTGATTCGTGTACGCCAGGTAGTCGTTGGTCGCCTTGATCAGCGCGGCAAGCAACGGGCGGCAATCGTTGGTCAGTTTGGCCGCCGCCTCGTCGTGTTTGCCGGCTACCGCAAGCTCCACGATGGCTTGCGCCACGGGCGCGTAAGCGGCTTCAATGCGATTCATTTCCCCCACCAGTGCATGCGTTCTGCCGGACGGATCGGCGGCGGCATCGGCCATCTGGTTGAGTTTGGCAAGACGGGAGGTAACGTCCTGTTGGGCTTGCGCTTCGGCGGCTTTCTCGACGTCGAAATCTTCCGCCTTCGTGACGAGCGCCAGGTTGCGCGCGGCGATCGCACGCCGGTCGACCGCGGTACGCACGCGCCCGGCCAGTTCAGCACGGGCACTGCTCCCTGAGATGTAATCGGCGAAGCGCTGGTCCGCGTCGTCGAGCGATTTGACCGCCATGCCCGCAACGAGCAATACGCTTAACGCGAGCACCCCGAACGCCGTCGTCAGCTTCGCTTTGACGGTGAGCTGTTTCTTATTCATTGGTTTGATCTGGTATGGACGGTTTGATCTGTGAAAAAGGCGGCCGTCCACGCGCTCCTTTCGTCTATGCGTCAGCACGGGTAGCGTTTTACTCGCCGACAGTGCTTATCGCGATGCAGGGCGCATTATCCGTACATCGGCCACACGCAGAAAAAGTGTTGGAAATCAGACACAAGATGAGGTTTCGCCTTGATCGAACGGAAGTTCGCGATCCTGACTATCAGTATCGGTACTCGCGATTACCGTTGCGTGGCAACTTCGTTACGAAAGGCTTTAGCTTTTGTAAAGCCAGTGCGGCTTCAGCGATCCACCAGCCGGCTCAGATTGCCCCGAACACGTTGCAGCAGCGCGATCAGTTGTTTCGCTTCCGCGTCGCTGAAACCGTCGAGCGCTTCCAGCGCGACTTCGTCGCCCACCTTGCGCGCCTTGCCGAGCGTGCGCTCGGCCTTGGGCGTCATGTGCACCTGGCGTTCGCGGCGATCTTCCGGATTGGCGGTGCGCTCGATCCAGCCGATGCTCAACAGCGGTTCTAACTACAACATGGCGGTGCTCGATGTGTCGATCACGCAGCAGGCGTCGATGATCGCGTATCTGAACAACTTCAAGCTGATGTTCATGGCGACGCTGCTGATGATTCCGTCGCTGCTGCTGATCCGCCCGACGCGCTGCGCTTACCCTTCGATCCGCCCGCGCGTCACGCCGAGCAAACTTGCCATTGCGTCGCGCGCCGCAGTCGAGTTGCGCTCGCGAATCGCTTCGAACACCGCCGTGTGCTCGCTCAAAGACGCATTGAACACGTCCGCGCGCTTCGCGTTCAAACGCAATTGCGCCTCCAGCGTGCGCTCGATCAGCGTGCCGAGCGGAATCAGCAACTCGTTGCTGCACGCGCTCAACACGCTCAGATGAAATTGCAGATCGGCGCGCACCCATTCGTCGACATTACGCGCGGCCACCATTGCCGCATGCGACGCCGCCAGTGCGTCGAAAGTCTCGTCCGAGTACGAAGCCGCCGCGAGACCCGCCGCGTAAGGCTCGATCATCTCGCGCATTTCCTGCAGCTTGAGCGCGAAAGCCATCGGCTCGGCGACCCGCGAGTACCAGTCGAGCACGTCGACGTCGAGCAGATTCCACGCGATCTTCGGCCGCACCCGCGTGCCCACGCGCGGCCGCGATTCGATCAGCCCCTTCGAAGTCAGCGTGCGCAACGCCTCGCGCAACACGGTGCGGCTCACGCCGAACGTGTCCATCAACTCCGCCTCGCGCGGCAGGATCGAATCGGGCGCGTAGTCGCCGCGCAGAATCGCGGTCGCCAGCAGATGGGCGACGCGCCCATGCAGATCGTGCTGAATAGCTCTCTCCCAGCCGCCTCGCGGCGTGAATGGATATCCGTTCCGAAGCTGGAACGAGCGCGATTATCCGGTATCCCGGCATGAATCCCCACTGGATCGGCACCCGCGCCGGAAGGGGCCGCCGCTCACTATCTGGCAAATAGTACTATTAATAGTACTTAAACGCGCTTTTGTTGTAGCATGGGAACCCTCGAAATATTTCGCACGGGCCGAGGCCGCAAGGAGACGCGTCATGAAAATCACCAAGCTCGAAACCTTCATCGTTCCGCCGCGCTGGTGCTTCCTGAAAATCGAAACGGACGAAGGCATCGTCGGCTGGGGCGAGCCGGTGGTCGAGGGCCGCGCGCATACGGTGGCCGCCGCCGTCGAGGAACTGTCCGACTATCTGATCGGCAAAGACCCGCTTCTGATCGAAGACCACTGGCAAGTGATGTACCGCGCGGGCTTCTACCGCGGCGGCCCGATCACGATGAGCGCGATCGCCGGCGTCGACCAGGCGTTGTGGGACATCAAGGGCAAGCATCACGGCGTGCCGATTCACGCGCTGCTCGGCGGCCAGGTGCGCGACAAGATCAAGGTGTATTCGTGGATCGGCGGCGACCGTCCGAGCGACGTCGCGAACAACGCGCGCGCGGTGGTCGAACGCGGCTTCAAGGCGGTCAAGATGAACGGCTCGGAAGAGTTGCAGATCATCGACACCTTCGACAAAGTGCAGGGCGTCATCAACAACGTCGCAGCGGTGCGCGAGGCGGTCGGGCCGAACATCGGCATCGGCGTGGACTTCCACGGCCGCGTGCACAAGCCGATGGCGAAGGTGCTGGCGAAAGAACTCGACCCGTACAAGCTGCTGTTCATCGAAGAACCGGTGCTGTCGGAAAACGCGGAAGCGCTGCGCGACATCGTCAACCAGACCAACACGCCGATCGCACTGGGCGAGCGCCTGTATTCGCGCTGGGACTTCAAGCACATCCTGGCAGGCGGCTACGTCGACATCATCCAGCCGGACGCGTCGCACGCGGGCGGCATTACCGAGTGCCGCAAGATCGCGTCGATGGCCGAGGCCTACGACGTCGCGCTGGCGCTGCACTGCCCGCTCGGCCCGATTGCGCTTGCAACCTGCCTGCAAATCGACGCGGTCAGCTACAACGCGTTCATTCAGGAACAGAGCCTCGGCATTCACTACAACCAGGGCAACGACCTGCTCGATTACATCAGGAATCCGGAAGTCTTCAAATACGAAGATGGCTTCGTCTCGATTCCGCAAGGCCCTGGCCTCGGCATCGAAGTGAATGAGGAAAAAGTGCGCGAGATGGCGAAGGTCGGCCACCGCTGGCGCAATCCGGTGTGGCGCCACGAGGACGGCAGCGTCGCCGAATGGTAAGTGCGTAGCTGAACGCCGCCCGTGGGCGGCGTTTTCATGTGGCCGGGCCGCGGCGCGCCGGCCAACAATCCAACAAGAAGAGGACTACCTCGTGGAGACAACCCACCTTCAAACGCGAGCGACCGGCAAGCGCCACCGTCTGCTCGCGATGCTGTTCGTCACCGTCGTCATCACTTATCTGGACCGCAGCAATCTGTCGATTGCGGCCACCGCGATCGCGCAGGACCTGCAACTCGATCCCGCGCAGATGGGGCTGGTGTTTTCCGCGTTCGGCTGGTCGTATGCGTTGCTGCAGATTCCGGGCGGCATGCTGGTCGACCGCACGCGGCCTCGCCTGCTGCTCGCGCTGGTGATCGGGCTCTGGTCGCTCGCGACCATCCTGCAAGGCTTCGCCAGCGCGTTCGCGGTGCTGCTGTCGCTGCGCGTGCTGCTCGGCGCGCTGGAAGCGCCGGCCTATCCGACGCTCAATCGTGTCGTGACGACCTGGTTTCCCGATAGCGAACGGGCGCGCGCGATCGCCAGTTATACGTCGGGCCAATATGTCGGACTCGCGTTTCTGACGCCCGTGCTCGTGCTGACGCAACAGCATTTCGGCTGGCAAGGCGTGTTCTTTCTGACCGGCGCGATCGGCATTGCGTGGGGATTGGTCTGGTACGCGCTGTATCGCGAACCGTCCGAAGCCACGGACGTGAACGAAGCCGAACTTGAAACAATCCGGGCAGGCGGCGGACTCGTCGAACTGGGCGATGCGCGCCGCGCGCGCCCGCGCTACACCGCGGCGGACTGGCGCGCGGTACTCGGCAATCGCAAGCTGTGGGGCGTGTATATCGGCCAGATCGCGGTCACCTCGACGCTGTGGTTCTTTCTGACGTGGTTCCCGACCTATCTCGTCAAGTACCGGCACATGGACTTCCTGAAGGCCGGTTTCATGGCGGCCGTGCCGTTTCTCGCGGCATTCGTCGGGATTCTGAGTTCGGGGTTGCTGTCGGACTGGATGGTCAGGCGCGGCGTGTCGCCCATCGTTGCGCGCAAGGTGCCGATCGTGACGGGCCTGCTGCTGTCCACGACGATCGTCGGCGCGAATTATGTCGAGACGCCGGCCATGGTGATCCTGTTCATGGCGATCGCGTTCTTCGGCAGCGGGTTTTCGTCGATCACGTGGGTGCTGGTGTCGTCGATGGCGAAGAAGGAATTGCTCGGCCTCACCGGCGGCATGTTCAACCTGATGGGCAATCTGTCTTCGATCTGCGTGCCCGTTGTGATCGGTTTCCTCGTCAGGAACAACGACTTCAAGCCGGCGCTCGTGTTCATGAGCGCGGTCGGCGTGATCGGCGCGTTGTCCTATCTGTTCGTGGTCGGGCGGATCGAGCGGATCCGCTAGCGGCGTGGAGCCCGGCGGCGCGCGCGTTACGGCAGCCGTAGCGTGTGCCGTCTCAGTTACGTAACACAGCGGACCGAAACGGCTCGAACAGCCGTTTCGGCCCGCTTTTCTAGCCGTGGCCGCCACCTCGCAAAGCCTTACCCATAAAGGATTTCAGGCTTTTTGTTCGGCACCGGACATACGCTTGGCCCACTCCTTGCTCAAATGCCATCAAACGACATTTGCAACGGGGTGCATCATGGGCGAATTCCTTCCTGACTATCTGATCCGCGAACAGGCCGCCGTCGGCGCGTTGGTGGTGTTCGGCGTGCTGCGCATCATCGGGGCGATGCTCGCTTACGAGCGCGGCTGGCGCATCTCGGTGGTCGAGAAATGCTTTATCGGCGCGGCGGTGCTGTACTGCGCGCCGCAACTCTTCGACCTGCTTACGCATATGTACGGCTCGCACAGCGCCGGCGCCGAACTCGAAGGCAAGGCCGCCGGCTGCGCGATCGCGCTGTTCTGCGCGCCGATCCTCGGCCATCGGCTCGGCTTCGAATAAGCGCGGCCCGCGCCGGAGCCCTCAGCATGCGACTGACCAGACTGATCAAACGATCCACCAGACCCGCGTACACCGCCGGCGACGTGCTCGCGCTCAAATCCGGCGGACGTCCGATGACGGCCACGTGGAGCGGACCGGTGGTATTCGCGCCGGGCAACTGGCTGATCTGCCAGTGGTTCGACGCCGACGGCGACTTACAGCAGGAAATGTTTCCGGAGGAGACGCTGGAACGGGTGCGCAACGCGCTCGCCGCCTGAAGCAGTAACGGATCAGCCGGCCACCGCCGGGCGACCGTGTGTATTGCGCCGCACGCTTTTGCTGTGCGGCGCTTTTTTATGGCGTTGCTTTTAGGGCGTTGCTTTATTGCCTGCTTTTATGACCCTGCCGCTCAGCCCAACGCGGCGAACGCCGGCACGCTATGCGACAACGCGGCCGCCGCGGCGAACACGCCGATCATCGCCAATGCTTCGAAATACAGCACGTTGACGAAGGTGTGCGCGTCCATCGTCGAAGCCGTGCGGCGCAGGCGCGGCAGCGCCGAAAATCGGTTGAGTCCGCCGAGCACCAGCGCCAGCGCGACCAGCGCGAGCTTGAGCGTCAGCACATGACCCCAGGTGCTCATTTCGATCGCTTCGAACGAACCGCCTGAACCGCGCACCGCATTGAACACGCCGGACAACAGCACCAACCCGACCGCCACGACCGAAACATTCGACACCTGCCCCGCGGTACGGATCAGCATGCCGCGCGCGGTCGAAGCACCCAGCGCCGGCAGCACCGAAAGTCCCGCCGCCATCGCGAGACCGCCCCACACGCTCGTGACCAGCACGTGCAGCGTCTGCATGGCGATCGCGGCCGATAGCGGGCCGGCATCGGCCGCGTGCCCGAGCGAAGCCTTGCCGGCCGCCACCACGATCACCGCGAGCCATAGCAGCGCGTTGCGCAGCATACCGGTGTGGCTCGCCATCGCGGTGCCGAGCAGCACGAGCGAGCCGGCGAACGCGACGCTCCAGCCGTAGCCGACATGGGTCTGCGTCAGCACGGTGGGCACCACGCCGATCGCGGCCGGCAACGCCACGCCGCTCATCGACGCCGCCTGGTACAGCAGCCAGCCGAGATCCGCGAGCACCAGCACGACGCTGGCCGTCTGCATCGACCGTTGCGCGCGCAACCACGCGGGCCGCGCCGGCGAGATACTGGCCTTTGCATCCGGCGCGAGCCACGCGCCGAGCAACGCCGATCCGACGGCAAACGCAAACGCGACATTCATGAGCCCGGCCATGGCGACCTGCCCGATCCACAGTCCGTCGATGCTCATTTGACGTTGAACGCAAAGTCACCCTGGGTGCGATGGCCGTCGGTGGCCACCGCCGTCCAATGCACCGCGTAACGGCCCGCGCCCAACTGCGGCAACGCGAGGTGCATGACCTTGGCGTCGCCGTTGTCGACTTGCGACGCGGCCTGCGCGGCAGGCTTGCCGCCTGCGTCGCTCAGTTCGATCTTGCTGAAGGCCGGTTCGAGCGGTTCGGTGAAATGGATCGTCACTTCGGTGGGAGCGGCAACGTCGGCGTTCGCGGCCGGTTCGCTCGACACCAGATGCGCATGCGCGAAAGCCGTGGAGGAGACAGCCAGCGCCAGGGCGCCGAATGCCCACGCGCGCAATGCGGCAGGCGAGAAATTGAATAGCTTCATGTAAGGCCGATAGCTTGAAAAAAGGGAAACGATGGGCGCTTGCGTCGTAGGCTTTCGCCGGGTTTCGCCGGATGTCAATGCGTGACGCAAGCCGGCGCGCCCGGAAGTGTACGCTTCGATGGGAGACACGCGCGTCGGTTCAACCGGCTTTCTCGCGCGACACCCCCAGCACGACGCTTGCGCGTTGATTCGACACACAATTTCGGATTGCCGCCAAGCGAAAATTCTTCGCGCGTCAAACTGTCGCATCGCTGTCACGCGGGGAACCTTACAACGGCTGACAAATAGTCATCATCACCCTTCAATGATAGAATTCCGCGTCGCCGCAGCGCCGGCTGCCCTCCACACCGAGCCTCTAGAAGTTCGGTCAGGTCCCCGATATTGATGGAGTTACGCGTGTCTTCAAGACGCATTTTCCGCCCGTTGCTCGCTCTTCTGCTGATCGGCTCCGCGGGTGTGTATAGCGCTGCGAAAGCGCAAACTCAACCGAAGGCCCCTGACACAATGGAAGCGCGCGTGCAGGGCTGCACGGCCTGTCACGGCTCGAAGGGCCAAGGTACCGACAACGACTACTTCCCACGTCTCGCGGGCAAGCCGGCCGATTATCTGTACAACCAACTGCAGAATTTCCGCGAAGGGCGCCGCCGCTACCCGCCCATGAACTACCTCGTCACGTACCTTTCGGACGACTACCTTCATCAGATCGCCACGTACTTCTCGCAACAGCGTCCGCCGTATCCGCCGCCGGCCAAGCCGACGGTGTCGTCGAGCACGCTGGCGCGCGGCCAGCAGATCGTGCTGAACGGCGACGCGGGCAAGCAGATTCCGGCTTGCGCGGCCTGTCACGGGAAGGGCCTGACCGGCATGGAACCGGCGATTCCGGGTCTGGTGGGACTGCACGCCGACTACATCAGCGCGCAACTAGGCGCATGGCGTTCGGGCTCGCGTCACGCTATCGCACCTGACTGCATGCACACCATCGCCACGCGCCTCACCGACGAAGACGTGAACGCCGTCGCGTCATGGCTTGCCACACAACAGGCTCCGCAAAATCCCGTGCCGGCTCCGGCCCGCTCGATGAAGACTCCGCTTGCCTGCGGCAGCGAACCGCAATAAGGCACCGGGAGACACTCAAATGAAACGCAAGTCTTTGTTCGCCCTCTCGGCAGTCGTCGTCGTTGCAGCTGCCGCACTCGTTCCCGTCCTGTGGTCGGGCGGCGACCACCTGCATAACGGCACGGCCATGGCGGCCACGCCCGCCGACCAGGCCGCGCTGATCAAACAGGGCGAGTACCTCGCCCGCGCGGGCGACTGTATCGCCTGCCACACGGTGCGCGGCGGCAAGCAGTTCGCCGGCGGCCTGCCGATGGCCACGCCGTTCGGCACGATGTTCACGCCGAACATCACGCCCGACGACCAATACGGGATCGGCAAGTGGACCCAGGACGACTTTTATCGCGCGATGCATACCGGTCGCTCGAAAGACGGCAGCCTGCTGTATCCGGGCTTCCCGTTCACGAGCTACACGAAGGTCACGCGCGCCGACTCGGACGCGATCTACGCGTACCTGCGCTCGGTCGCGCCGGTCAACGTGGCGAGCCGTCCGCACGAACTGAAATTCCCGTTCAACCAGCGCAACATGCTGATCGGCTGGCGCACGCTGTTCTTCCGTGAAGGCGAGTACAAGGCCGATCCGACCAAGTCGGTGGAATGGAATCGCGGCGCTTACCTGATCGAAGGCCTCGGCCATTGCGGCATGTGCCACACGTCGATCAACGCAATGGGCGGCCCGGTCAGCTCGGCCGCGTTTGCCGGCGGTCTGATCCCGCTGCAGAACTGGTACGCGCCGTCGCTCACGTCGAACAAGGAAGCCGGCCTCGGCGACTGGGAAACCAAAGACATCGCCGATCTGCTGAAGACCGGCGTGTCGAACCGCGGCGCGGTGTTCGGTCCGATGGCCGAAGTGGTTCACAACAGCCTGCAATACATGTCGGACGCCGACATCAACGCAATGGCCACGTACCTGAAGACGATTCCGCAGAAGAGCGAAGCACCGGAACCGCTGCAGCTCGAAACCTCGGAAAAGTTCGGTGGCGAACTGTTGAAGCAAGGTCAGAAGATCTACGCTGACAACTGTGCGAAATGCCATGCGGAAAACGGCCTCGGTATGCCGCCGGCGTTCCCGCCGCTCGCGAACAACCAGTCGATCCAGATGCCATCGGCGGTCAACCCGATCCGCATGGTGCTGAACGGCGGTTATCCGCCGAGCACGGATGGCAATCCGCATCCGTACGGCATGCCGCCGTTCGCGCAGGCATTGTCGAATACGGAAGTGGCAGCGGTCGTCACGTACATCCGGATGTCGTGGGGCAACCACGGTACGGCTGTGTCGCCGCAGCAGGTGTCGGATTTGCGTTCGGCGCCGCTCGACTAAACAGCGTTCGAGGCATCCGGGGCGCGGCTGCGAAATCAAGCAGCCGCGCCCTTCGTTTTTGCAGGACCGGTATCATGTAGGGCTAAACCCTTATGAAACCGCGCAGGAGGAAAGAGCCGTGCATGTCGGTGAGCGTTTCAACAGCATTACCCACCTCGTCGGCACCGTACTGTCGGTGGCGGGTCTTGCCGCGCTCGTCACCATGGGCGCACTTGCCGGCGACCCGTACAAAGTGGTCAGTTTCAGTGTGTACGGCGCGATGCTGATCGTGCTGTACACGATTTCGACGCTTTACCACAGCGTACGCACCCCACGTCTCAAAGCCGTTCTGCAGAAATGCGACCACTCGGCGATCTACCTGTTGATCGCCGGCAGTTACACCCCGTTCACACTTGTTACGTTGCGCGGACCGTGGGGCTGGTCGCTTTTCGGGGTAAGCTGGGGCCTTGCCATTCTTGGCATCGTGCAGGAACTGACGCTCGGGCGGCGCACCCGCAGCGTTTCGATGGTGTTGTATGTGTTGATGGGATGGCTCGCGCTCGTTGCCGTCCGCCCGCTGGTGCAGGCATTACCAGCAGCGGGTACCGCCTGGCTCGTGGCCGGCGGGGTCATCTACAGCGCCGGCATCTACTTCTTCATCAACGACGAGCGCATCCGGCATGGACATGGTATCTGGCACCTGTTCGTACTGGCGGGCAGTCTGTGTCAATTCGTCAGTGTCGCGCGCTATGTCGCGTGACATCCCACGGCGGCGAAGTGCAACCGAAGTGCAACTTAAGGCCAGTCAACGTGTCTGCATAGCGCGTTGAAGCATTCGGCACGCGTTTCCGCGTGCCGCCGATTTCTCTGCGACCGGAACCGGGCTTCGGCCTCGAACGCGCCATGCGGGCGTGTTCATGCCGTGCTTGTGCCTGTTTTAGCCCGCCCGGGCTCGATCAGTCCCCTGTGTGCCGTTCGCGACACTGCATTGCAAAGAGTTTTTATGTCTTTTGATTCCCTCGGCTTGTCCGAACCGTTGGTCCGCGCTGTACACGAACTCGGCTACACCACGCCGACTCCGATCCAGACGCAAGCGATTCCCGCCGTGCTCAACGGCGGCGATCTGCTCGCCGGCGCGCAGACCGGCACCGGCAAGACCGCCGGCTTCACGCTGCCGATCCTGCAGCGTCTGAACACGATGCCCGCCGTCACTTCCGCGTCGGGCAAGCGCGTGGTTCGCGCGCTGATTCTCACCCCCACTCGCGAGCTGGCCGCGCAGGTCGAAGAAAGCGTGCGCGCTTACGGCAAGTACCTGAAGCTGAAGTCGACCGTGATGTTCGGCGGCGTCGGCATCAATCCGCAGATCGGCGCGCTGCGCAGCGGCGTGGACATCGTCGTCGCGACGCCGGGCCGTTTGCTCGACCACATGCAGCAAAAGACCATCGACCTGTCGCACCTCGAGATTCTCGTGCTCGACGAAGCCGATCGGATGCTCGACATGGGTTTCATCCACGACATCAAGCGCGTGCTCGCGAAGCTGCCGCCGAAGCGCCAGAACCTGCTGTTCTCGGCCACCTTCTCGGATGAAATCAAGACGCTCGCCGACAACCTGCTCGACTCGCCGGCGCTGATCGAAGTCGCGCGCCGCAATACGACGGCCGAGACGGTCGCGCAGAAGATCCACCCGGTGGATCGCGACAAGAAGCGCGAATTGCTCACGCATCTGATCAAGCAGCACAACTGGTTCCAGGTGCTGGTGTTCACGCGCACCAAGCACGGCGCGAACCGCCTGGCCGAGCAACTGACCAAAGACAGCATCAGCGCATTGGCGATTCACGGCAACAAGAGCCAGTCGGCGCGTACCCGCGCGCTCGCTGAGTTCAAGGACGGCACGTTGCAGGTGCTGGTCGCGACCGACATCGCCGCACGCGGCATCGATATCGATCAACTGCCGCACGTGGTCAACTACGATCTGCCGAACGTGCCGGAAGACTATGTGCACCGCATCGGCCGCACGGGTCGCGCCGGTGCGACCGGCGAGGCGATCTCGCTGGTGTGCGTCGACGAATTGCAACTGCTGAAAGACATCGAGAAGCTGATCAAGCGTCCGGTGCCGCAGGAAGTCATCGCCGGCTTCGAGCCGGACCCGACCGCGAAGCCGGAGCCGATTCTGCGCCGTGGCCAGGGTGGTGGCGGCGGTGGTGGTCGCTCGCCGCGTCAGGGCCAGGGTGGCGGTGCGCCCAAACGTGATGGCGCGCCGCGCGAAGGCGGCCGTCGCGACGGTGCGTCGGCTGCGAAGCCGGCGCAGCGTACGGGCGGCGGTCAGCGTCCGTCGAACGGAAATGGCAACGGCAGCGCTCAGCAACAGCCGAAGCCGCAAGGCGCGAAGCCGGCCAGCAACGGCGGCGGCGGCCAGCCGCGCCGCGAAGGCCAGCGTCACGACGACAAGCCGCGCTCGGTCAACCATGACGGCAATGCCGCGCAGCACGCGCCGCGCAAGCCGCAGGGCAACCGGCCGCAAGGCGGCAATCCCGGCGCGTTGCTGGGCGGCGCCAAGCCGCGCAACGACGCGCCGCGTGGCGGCCAACCGTCGCGCAGCGGCCAGCGCGGCCGTTGATCTGCAAGGCCGCTTGACGGCTAACCGTTAGTGAATCCAGTGAAATCCTAACGGTGAGCCGCGGCGGCCGCCTGCTTCAGGTGCTCGATCTGTCGTTCCCAACGATCGAGCACAGCTTCCCCTTCCCCTTGCGCAAACTCGAATGTGATGCCGCTCGTCAGGCGCGCATAGCGCACACTTTGCGCTTCACCTGTATCGATCGAGCAGATCAGGTAGCGCAGCCCGCTGTCGTCGCCTTCGACGCCCGCTAACGGCGCGGCAAACAATTGCACCTGATAGAACGCTTCGTCGCAGACAAAGCTCAGCGCAGCCCGGCCGCTTTGGCCGATCGCCCGCGCCGCCCTCGCTTGCGGCCACAACGCGATGCACAGCGTGCGCGAATCGGGCGCATACAGCTCGCCGACACCCAGCAGCGACGTCCGCATATGACCCTTCGCGTCGACGCTCAGCAGCGATGCGGTAAAGCCCTTCCTGGCCGCCAGCGAAGAACCGTCGAGCAACGCGCGCACGGCAGCGGGCCATTCGTCGAACACGGTTTGCTCGAGCGGGCGGTAGGGTGCGGGGGATTCGTTCATCGCGGCGGTCCGGTGAATCAAGCTTAACGCAAGAAGATCGATCAGGCGTCGAAACGCAAATGGCCCGCGCGAGCGGGCCATTCTCATACGCGGTTCAAACAGACTAGCGCATCAGCGAAAGAACACATGCTGCGTGATCTTGGCGAGCGGATAATGCACGCCTGGTTGAATTCTCGCCGGCAGATCGAGCGGCTTGAGCAGCATTTTCACGCACATGTCCGCGGACAGATTGCGACGCACCAAAGCGTTGATGCGTGCCGCGCGTTCGCGGTTATACGCCGAATCGTGCACGCGCTCCGGATAACGCACCGCGAACACATGGCGCAACGCGATCTCCGAGTCTTCGTTCTTGATCTCCATCACACGGCGCATCAGCGCGCCGAGCACGGCAAGACGGCCATTGCCCTCGATCTTGTTGTACTTCTTGAAAAACTTTAAAAAGTGCTTGTAGTGACGGACTTCATCCGTCCGGATGTTGTCGGTGATCTGCTTGAGCACCGGCTCGTCCGAACATTCGTTGATCGCGCGATACAGCGTAGCCGTACCCGTTTCCACCACACAGCGCGCCACCATCTCGAGCGCGCGGGTTTTTTCGAAGTCCTCGACCGAACAGGTCAGCGAGTACTCCTCCATGAAATTGCGGAACGCCGTGTCCCAATCGAATTCGGGCCACACGTAGGCGATATAGGTCTTCAACGCGCGGCCATGCTGCATTTCTTCCGGCTCCCATTCCTGATTCAGCCAGGCCGAGACCTCCGGGTCGCCGTGGAAGAAGGTGCTCAGATTGCTCGTATAAAGATCGGTGCCGCTTTCAATAAAGGACGACGCGCACAGCAGCAGCAGCAAGTCTTCGTTGGAGGCGGCCTTCTGGCGGTCAATGCGCGTGAGGTCGATATCCTCGATCCGCCAGGGCATCACATGGTTCAGCTCAATGTGCATCGTGTCATTGCTCCGAAAGCTGTATCGACTCGTGGAGCCCGCTCGAAGCCGCCCGCTTTGCCGGGACGGCTCACTGCGTCGGATACAGCGCCTTGAATTAGAGTTAACCCCGTGTATCTGCATCTTAGCCGGTGTTGTGCAACTCTGCAGATAACCCAGCACAGACCGTGCCGCGCGTCCGCAGTTCCGGATTCGCGATAGTCGAATCATTCGGTCGTAATAATCTGCAACAGAGCAGATGCAAAAAAGCCAGCTTCGGGAGCTGGCTTTTGCTTTGAGCGAAAGGTCCTCGCTGACGCTTATCGAAGCTCGCGGCAACGCGAACCGTCACGGCCACGCAAGAGATCAGGCGGCCTGCACGACGTCCATCCGCCGCACGCGCCGCATACGCCAGGCCACGACTACGAGCGACAAACCCGACAGCACCGCGGCAATCAGCACGTAGTAACTCGGCGCGAGTTTGTCGCCGGTCAAGTGAATGAAGGTTTCCACGATCGTCGGCGCAAAACCGCCGAAGATCGTCACGCCGATGCTGTAACCGATTGAAAGACCGGTCGAGCGCACCTGCGCGGGAAATATCTCGGACATCAGCGCGGGCATCGGACCGGAGTAAGCCGCCTTGAAAATTCCGGCCACCGCTTGCAGCAACAGCAGCCAACCGATGGTCGGATGCGACTGCAACCACGCGAACATCGGATAGATCAGCGCGCCCATCAGGATCGACGTGGTCAGCATGATGCGAATCCGTCCGATGCGATCCGACAGCGCGCCCATGACCGGCGACAGCAGGAACTGCAAGCCGCCGTTGAGCACCACCACGCCGAACGACGCCGCAGCCGCCATGTGCAACTGTTTGACCGCATACAGCGGCATGTAGAGCTGCAGCACATATACGCCCACCGTCGATTGCGCGACGATGCCCACCGCCAGCAACAGATTGACCCACTGGTTGCTGAACGACGCGCCCGGCTCTTTCACGTCGCGGGTGCCGGCGAGTTTCGCCGCCGCCTCGCGCTCTTCGCGCATGGCGAGAAACTCCGGCGTCTCGTCGAGATGCGAGCGGATGTAATAGCCGATCGGCCCGACCAGCAAGCCGAATACGAACGGAATGCGCCAACCCCAGCTATTGAGCTCCGCGGGCGGCATCCACGCGGTCAGCAGCGAGCCGAACGCCGCCGCGGTGATCGCCGCCAACCCCTGGCTGGCGAATTGCCAGCTCGCGTAATAGCCGCGCCGCGACGCGCTGTGCTCGACCATGAAGGCCGTCGCGCTGCCGAACTCGCCGCCCACCGCAAAGCCTTGCACGAGGCGCGCGAGCAGGATCAACACGGGCGCCGCAATACCGATCGACGCATACGGCGGCATCACGGCCATCGTGAAAGTGCCGACCATCATCAGCGCGATCGCGAGCGTGAGCGCCGCCTTGCGGCCTTTGCGGTCGCCGTAGATGCCGAGCACGATCGCGCCCAGCGGCCGCATCAGGAACGAGATGCCGAACGTGGCGATCGCGAGGAGCGTCGACAGCCACTCGTCCTGCATCGGGAAAAACTGTTTCGCGATGATGGTCGCGAAATAGCCGTAGACCAGGAAGTCGAACCACTCGAGCGCGTTGCCGACCGACGACGAAAACACGATTCGCCGCACCATGGCCTTGGAAAGCGGTGCGGCTGCGGAATGAATTGAAGCTGTCGCGGTATGCGGCGCGGGAGTAGTCGTCATCAGAAGCCCGCAGCCAGCCCGTCGCGACGGCTATCGCTCGCCGCCACATAGCCGCGCTCAGGATCGTTGCGATCGAGCTTCCAGATGTACTGGCCAGAGCCGAAGTCCATGTACGGATCGTCGACCGATTTGATCGTGTGGCCGAGTTTCTGCAACGCCGCGGCGGTGTTCGGATCGAGTGTCGCTTCGATGTCGATCGTGAAGTCGCGGTTGACCTTCCAGCGCGGCGCGTCGCACGCCGCCTGCGGCTGCTGGCCGTAGTCGAGCATCCGCACGATCGACTGCAGATGGCCTTGCGGCTGCATGTCGCCGCCCATCACGCCGAAGCTCATCACCGCTTCCTGCTGGCCGTTCACCTGCTGCGTGAGGAACGACGGGATGATCGTGTGGAACGGCCGCTTGCCGCCTTCCACGACATTCGGCGATTTCGGGTCCATCGAGAAACCGCAGCCGCGGTTCTGCATCGCGATGCCGCTGTCCGGCACCACGATGCCCGAGCCGAAGCCCATATAGTTCGACTGGATGAAGCTGACCATCATCCCGCGCTCGTCGGCGACCGACATGTAGATCGTGCCGCCGGCCTTTGGCATCCCGAAGTCGAACTGCGTGGCGCGCTTGTGATCGATCAGCTTCGCGCGCGACGTGAGGTAGGCGTCGTCGAGCATCTGCTCGGGCGTGACGTCCATCGAACGTGGGTCGGCGACGTAGCGGTACACGTCGGCGAATGCCAGCTTCATGGCTTCGATCTGCAGATGCTGCGACTCGACGTTGTCGACGGCCAGTTCCTTCACGTCGAATTTTTCGAGGATGCCGAGCGCGATCAGCGCCGCGATGCCCTGGCCGTTCGGCGGAATCTCATGCACCGTGTAGCCGCGATAATCCTTGCCGATCGGCTCGACCCAATCCGCGCGATAGTTGCGCAGATCGTCGAGGGTCATCGCGCCGCCGCCTTCACGCGCGAACGCGGCGATCCGCTCGGCGATCTCGCCTTCGTAGTACGCACGCGGACCTTGTTCGGCCAGCTTGCGCAGCGTCTTCGCGTGGCCCGGAAAGCGCACGAGTTCGCTGACTTCCGGCGCGCGGCCGCGCGGCATGAAAGTTTGCGCGAAGCCCGGCAGGTCTTTCAACTCGGGCACGGCCGCCGCCCACTTGTACGCGACGATGCTCGCCACCGCGTGACCGCGCTCGGCGATCTCGATTGCCGGTTCCATCAGGTCGGCGAACGGCAGCGAGCCAAATTTCTGGTGCAACGCTTCCCAGCCGGCGATCACGCCCGGCACCGTGACCGCGTCCCAGCCGCGCTTCGGTTGCTTCGCGATGCCGTTTTCCTCGCCGTACTTGCGCTTGAAATAATCGACGTTCCATGCCGCCGGCGAAACGCCCGACGCGTTCAGCCCATGCAGTTTCTTGCCGTCCCACACCAGTGCGAACGCGTCGCCGCCCAGCCCGCACGACACCGGCTCGACTACCGTGATCGCGGCAGCGGCGGCGATCGCCGCGTCGACGGCATTGCCGCCTTTCCACAGCATCCGCAGCCCGGCTTGCGCGGCGAGCGGATGCGACGTCGAAACGATATTGCGCGCGAATACAGGCAGACGCGGCGTCGGGTAAGGGTTTTGCCAGTTGAAGCCAGTCATGTCGAACACTCTCGAAAGCGCGGCCGGGCGTGGGTAAAACGCCGTAAGCCATGGAAGACGGGTGAAAACGGGAACCTTGGATTGCAGCGCGATCCGGCCCAAAAAACAAATTCATTTATCAAATGAATAAATGCACAAATCGCCTGAATGAGTCGGCACGCGTCGGATGCATGTCGCAAGAGTTGGCAGGCAGCGCGCGGCGATGGTCTTACAATAGCCCACTCTGCCTATTCGCCATTCACGCCTCGCCCGCTTCCCGGCACCCCGCTTTGCGTCGTCGGCCCAAGCAGGCGCCGACAAAAACATACGACTTCGAGACCCATGACCCGAGACCCCCGCCTGACTCTCAACGCCCGGCAACAGGAACTGCTGGAGTGGGTGCAACGCGACGGCTTCGTGACCGTGGACGACCTGGCGGCCCACTTCGACGTGACGCCGCAAACGATCCGCCGCGACGTCAACTGGCTCGCCGACATGAACCTGCTGCGCCGCTATCACGGCGGAGCGAGCCTGCCGACCAGTTCGGAGAACGTGTCGTACACCGCGCGTCAGCGAATGTTCCATGACGAGAAACGGCGCATCGCGGCATTAGTGGCCACTCACATTCCCGACCAGGCCTCGCTGTTCATCAACCTCGGTACGACCACCGAAGAAGTGGCGCGCGCGCTCAACCGGCATCGCGGGCTGCGTGTGATCACCAACAATCTGAACGTCGCCAGCATGATGAGCGGCTATCCGGATTGCGAGGTGCTCGTGACGGGCGGGATCGTGCGACCGTGGGACAAGGGCATTGTCGGCGAACTGGCGATCGATTTCATCCGCCAGTTCAAGGTGGATTTCGCGATCATCGGCACGTCGGCGATCGAATCGGACGGCACGCTGCGCGATTTCGACACGCGTGAAGTGCGCGTGGCCGAGGCGATCATCGAGCATGCGCGCACGGTGTTCCTCGCCGCGGACAACTCGAAATTCGGCCGCCCCGCACTGGTCCGCCAGGGTCATCTGGAACAGATCGACGCACTTTTCACCGACGCCGCGCCGCCCGCCGAGATGATCGAAACGCTCGCCGCCGCGAACTGCCAGGTGTACGTGGCGGACTGACGCGAGGCACGCGCCGCCATGCTGCACCGCACGCGAAACTTCAAGTGAAATCAAGGATCTGGCCACGGCTCCCAACCGCCTCTGCGGGGCGCGGTTGTCAAAGGGAAAATTTACTGCGGCGACTTTGGTCTTTCGCGTGCGGTTGACTACACTCCAGTTCCCCAGCGTCCGTTCCGCGTTATGCGGAGTGTCGGCGCTGCGAATCTGCTTTGAAACTGCTGTAGCCCGTCGAAAAAGCCGTACCTCCCGCCCGATCCTTTAGCGGACTTCTCTGGCCTCTACCTGGCCAGTCGCCTGTAAGGCCGTCCGCGTTTGCTTGACATGGAGAGAACGATGCTGAGTCCGCATGAATTCGCCACGTTGTTGCTCGTCAAGGATGCTCCCAACCAGGTCGACATGGAGCGAGAAGAACTCGACGCGTTGCTGGAACGCCAGCTCGTGCAACTCGAACGGCTCGCATCGGGCAGCGAACAATGGCGCGTGACCGAATCGGGCGACAGCGCGCTTCGCGCGATCAAGCGTTTTTCCTGAACGGAATGTCGGGGTGCGAGTGCGGCGCCGAGCGGCATGCGCCCGGCAGCGCGAGCATGCGGTGACTATGCGGGTTCCGCCGCGCTGCCCGTACCCTTGCACATCGTCGCATCAACGTGCGCCAGCCCACCAGCCAGCCGCGCATTCACTCGCGTCAACCTTGGCTTTCGCTCCTCGCGAAAGCTTTGTTGTGCCCAACTCATTTACACAGTAAATTCACGCGACGGATTTCCAGCCTTCGCGCATGCCCAAAACGCTCTCCTCCGACGACATCCACCAGTTCCGTGAAACCATGCGGCGCGTGGCCGAGAACGCGTTCGCTACGCGCGGCGCAGAAGGTGTGACGATGCGCGAACTGGCGAAGGAACTGGGTTGCAGCGCGATGACGCCCTACCGTTATTTCCGCGACAAGGACGAAATCCTGGCGATGGTGCGCGCCGCCGCGTTCAACCGTTTCGCGGCGCGCCTCGAAACAGCGGCGAAGCAGGCCCCGGAGCACCACCATTCCGCCGTCAGCGATGCTTATGTGACCTTCGCGCTCGACGAACCGCATGCCTACCGGCTGATGTTCGATCTGACCCAGCAGGACGGCGCGTACCCTGAACTCGCCGACGCCTCGCAACGCGCGTGGCAAATGCTCGGCGCCCATTTCGAGCGTCTCGTCGACGCGGGCATCCTGGAAGGCGACCCTCGACTGATCGGCTACGCTTACTGGGCAAGCCTTCACGGATTCACGATGCTGGCGCTGGCGAACCAGCTACCGCTGCCCGAGGCGCAACAACCCGCCGCAAGCAACGCGCCGACGCGCGAGGCCGTGCTGACGCAAATTCGCCGGATGCTGTGGCGTGGAGCACAGCCGCAGCGCGGCTAACCACCCGAACGGCATCCGCCCGAATGACCCACAGCGCAAGCGCTGTGCGATCTACCGCAACGCTCAGCCGCTACGCAAGGTAGGATCGGCTGCGGCGCGCCAGCTAATCGCCTTCGCGCGCTGATCCGTAAAGAACTGGACCCACTGGTTACGGGTCTGGACGTCGCTGCTCTTTCCCAAACTCGTATAGTTCTGCGCGATCGACGCCTGGAACCCGCAGAAATCTTCCTTCGACAGTTTGCCGCGCCGGTTCGCCACATACGCGTCGAATAACGCCGCGTACACGCCTTGCGCGTCGTTGCCGTAATCCACCGTCTGCGCGCTGCACATCTGCTGCAACGCCACGAACGACGGCGCACCCGCCGTGCCGCTCAAGCTCGGCGAGCTGACACATCCCGCCAGAAGCACGGCGGCGCCGATTATCCCTAGTCCACGCATGAATTCACCTCGTTATGGCTGCTGCCGAGAGTATCGTCCGTGGCTGCGCGTTGCGCCACCACCTTAGCCATCTGGGAGAGGGCGTCTCCGCAAAGCGAACTTTACTTTTTCGAATATGTTCATTAGAGTTCGAAAACGAACACTATCGGTTCGATAGTTTGTCCGGGCGAACAGCATACGGATACCGCACAAAGGGGCACAGCAGGTGACGCAAGGCTCGAAATACGATTTGCTCGTCGTGGGCGGCGGGATCAACGGCGCGGGCATCGCACGCGACGCCGCAGGCCGCGGCCTGTCCGTGCTGCTCTGCGAACAGGACGACCTGGCCGCACATACGTCGTCGGCCAGCACCAAGCTGATTCACGGCGGCCTGCGCTATCTGGAATACCGCGAGTTCGGCCTCGTGCGCAAAGCGCTGCAGGAGCGCGAAACGCTGTTGCGCGCGGCGCCTCACATCATGTGGCCGCTGCGTTTCGTGATGCCGCACATGCCCGACCTGCGCCCGGCCTGGCTGATCCGCGCCGGCCTGTTCCTTTACGATCATCTCGCCAAACGCGAACTGCTGCCGGGTTCGCGCGGCATCGTCATGCGCGACCATCCGGCCGGCGCGCCGCTGGTCGATTCGATCAAACGCGGCTTCGTCTATTCGGATGGCTGGGTCAACGATGCGCGTCTGGTCGTGCTGAACGCGCTCGACGCGCAGGAACGCGGCGCGAAAATCCTCACGCGCACCAAGCTGCTGAGCGCCGTGCGCGCCGGTGGCGAGTGGCGCGCGCAACTCAGGCGCGCGGACGGCACGATCCTCGACGTGCGTGCCGCGTCGATCGCGAACGCGGCCGGCCCGTGGGTCGGCGAACTGCTGCACGGCGCGCTCGGCCGCGCCGCGACGCACAGCGTGCGCCTCGTGAAAGGCAGCCACATCGTCACGCGCCGGCTGTTCGAACACGATCACGCGTACATCTTCCAGAATCCGGACAAGCGGATCATTTTCGCGATTCCGTACGAACACGATTACACGCTGATCGGCACGACGGACATCGAGTATCGCGGCGACCCGTCGCAAGTCGCGATCACCGCCGACGAAACGCAGTACCTGTGCGATTCGATCAACCGCTACTTCAAGCAGAAGATTTCGCCGCAAGACGTGCGCTGGACCTATTCGGGCGTGCGTCCGCTGCTCGAGGAAGAAGGCGCGGACAACCCGTCGGCGGTCACGCGCGACTACTCGCTCGAACTCGACGCGCCCGCCGGCGAAGCGCCGTTGCTGTCGGTATTCGGCGGCAAGATCACGACGTTCCGCAAGCTCGCGGAAGAAGCCGTCGACCAACTCGCGCGCGCATTGCAAAACGACACGCCTTCGTGGACCGCCGGCGCGCCGTTGCCCGGCGGCGACATACCGCAGGCGAACTTCGAGCGCTTTCTTGCCGGCGTCAAACAGCAATATCCGTGGTTGCCGGCCGATCTCGCGCATCGTCTCGCGCGCGCTTACGGCACCCGCATCGGGAACGTGCTCGGCGCGGCCCGCTCGGTGGCGGACCTCGGCCGCGCATACGCGCCAGGACTGTACGAAGCCGAACTCGTCTATCTGCGCGACGTGGAATGGGCGCGCAGTGCGCAAGACGTGTTGTGGCGCCGCTCAAAACTCGGTTTGCATGTCGAGCCCGGCACGCTCGACACGGTCACGCGCGAGATCGACGCGTGGTTCGCCCACGAATCGGCTCGCCAGAACGCCTAGTCCGCTCGCGCCGTCTGCGCTTCGGCGCGCCGGAATGCACGAACGCAATCCGGCGCCGCCCATCAAAAACTAAAAGCCGCATCCGTCGCCGGGGAGCAGTCCGGCGAATCATAAAACGCATGGAGAAGACACAATGCAGGATCAGTACATCCTCGCGCTTGACCAAGGCACCACCAGCTCGCGTGCGATGCTGTTCGACCGGCTCGGCAATATCGTGTCGACCGCGCAGAAAGAATTCGAGCAGATCTATCCGCGTCCGGGCTGGGTCGAGCACGATCCGCAGGAAATCTGGTCGACGCAAGCCGGCGTCGCAGCCGAGGCCGTGACGCGCGCCGGCATGAACGGCACGTCGATCGCCGCGATCGGCATCACCAATCAGCGCGAAACCACCATCGTGTGGGACCGCGAAACCGGTCACCCGATCTACAACGCGATAGTCTGGCAAGACCGCCGCACGGCCGACTTCTGCGACCAGTTGAAGGAACAGGGCCTCGAAGAAAAAGTCCGCGCGAAAACCGGCCTGCCGATCGACTCGTATTTCTCGGCCACCAAAATCCGCTGGATTCTCGACAACGTCGACGGCGCGCGCGAAAAGGCGAAGCAAGGGCGCCTCGCGTTCGGCACCGTCGATAGCTGGCTGGTGTGGAATTTCACCAAAGGCGGCCTGCACGTGACCGACGTGACGAATGCGTCGCGCACCATGCTGTTCAACATCCACACGCTGAAGTGGGACGACGAACTGCTCGACGCGCTCGAGATTCCGCGCAGCATGCTGCCGGAAGTGCGGCCTTCGTCGGAGGTCTATGGGCCGACCAAGACCACCGTATTCGCGTCGAAGATTCCGCTCGCGGGCATCGCGGGCGACCAGCACGCGGCCCTCTTCGGCCAGATGTGCACCGAATCCGGCATGGTGAAAAACACCTACGGCACCGGCTGTTTCCTCGTGATGAACACCGGCGACAAACCGATCGAATCGAAGAACAACCTCGTCACCACGATCGCGTGGCAAATCGGCGACCAGATCAACTACGCGCTCGAGGGCAGCATCTTCATCGGCGGCGCGGTGGTGCAATGGTTGCGCGACGGCCTCGGCATCATCAAGAACGCTGCGGAAATCGAAGCGCTTGCACGCAGCGTGCCGCACTCCGACGGCGTCTACCTGGTGCCGGCGTTCGCGGGTCTCGGCGCGCCGCACTGGAATGCGCGCGCTCGCGGCACGCTGTTCGGCGTCACGCGCGGCACGAGTTCCGCGCATATCGCGCGCGCCGCGCTCGATTCGATCGCGTATCAATCGCTCGACGTGCTGAAGGCGATGGAAGCCGACTCGGGCATTCGCATCGGCGAATTGCGTGTGGACGGCGGCGCCTGCGCGAACAATCTGCTGATGCAGTTCCAGGCGGATATTCTCGGCGTCGACGCAGTGCGCCCGAAGGTAGCGGAAACCACCGCTCTCGGCGCTGCGTATCTGGCCGGACTCGCGGTGGGCTACTGGAAAGACGTCGACGAACTGCAAAGCCAGTGGAAGCTCGACCGCCGCTTTACACCGGCGCTGCCGCACGCTGAAGTCAAAGCATGCCTCGACGGCTGGAAGCGCGCGATTCGCGCCGCGAAGGCCTGGGCCGATACGCCCTGAGCGTTTCAATCCGCTCAACGCTTAGACCTCCTCCAGACATAACGAAACCGCCCTTTCCAGGCGGTTTCTTCAACCCATATATTTCGGATAACAAACCATGTCGCCTTACATTGCGGAATTCATCGGCACCGCACTCGTCGTACTGCTGGGCGACGGCGCGGTCGCCAACGTGCTGCTCGCCCGCACGAAGGGCAAAGGCGCCGACCTGATCGTAATCGTGATGGGCTGGGCGATGGCCGTGTTCATCGCCGTGTACGTCACCGCTTCGTACAGCGGCGCGCATCTGAATCCGGTCGTGACGATCAGCCTCGCGCTGGCCGGCAAATTCGCATGGGCAAAGGTGCCCGGCTACATCGCGGCGCAAATGCTCGGCGGGATGGCCGGCGCGTTGCTGGTGTGGATCGCGTATCGCCAGCACTTCGCGAAAGAAAGCGACGCGGACGTGAAGCTCGGCGTGTTCTGCACGTCGCCGGCAATTCGCAGCGTGCCGCACAACCTGCTCACCGAAATGATCGCGACCTTCGTGCTGATTCTCGGCGTGCTGTATCTCGCGTCGCCGCAAGTCGGACTTGGCGCGCTCGACGCATTGCCGGTCGGCCTGCTGGTGCTCGGCATCGGCATCTCGCTCGGCGGCCCGACCGGTTACGCGATGAGCCCCGCGCGCGATCTGTCGCCGCGTCTGATGCACGCGCTTCTGCCGATTCCGGGCAAGCGCGACAGCGATTGGCGTTATGCATGGATTCCGGTGTTCGGACCGTTGCTCGGCGGTTCGGTCGCGGCCGGCCTGTTCCTGTCGCTGCACGCGCATTGAACCGGTCGACTCAGGCCCGGGAAACGCGAGATCCAATGTTTTTGGCGCGAGGCAGCCCGCGTCAAAGCACGTATCATGACGCTTTCAATCTCCGCGCGCGAGCTTGCGAATCCCTTGCTCGCGCGCTTTCCGCTTTACGTTCTCAGGCATGATCGACCACCTCATCTGTGACTGCGACGGCGTGCTCGTCGACAGCGAAATCATTGCGGACCGCGTGATGTTCGAAACGCTGAGCGCCACGTTCCCCGGCCTCGACTTCGAACCCATCGTCAAAACGGCGTTCGGCCAGCAGACCTCGCGTTTTCTCGAAGGCATCGAGAAAACCTTCGACATCACACTGCCGGCCAATTTCATCGACACCATCGAGCACAACGTCGAGCTCGAACTCGCGGCTTCGCTGAGCCCGATCAACGGCGTGCGCGACGCGTTGCAACGCGTCACGTTGCCGGCCGCGGTCGTGTCGAACAGCCGGATGGCGCGCGTGAACGCGTCGGTTCGGCGCGCGGGCTTGCAGCAGATTTTCGGCGAGCGGATCTTCAGCGCGGAACAGGTCGCGCGGCCGAAGCCGTATCCCGACGTGTATCTGTTCGCCGCGAAAACGCTGGGCGTGGAGCCGTCGCGTTGCGTCGTCGTCGAGGATAGCGTGGCGGGGTTGAACGCGGCACGCGCGGCCGGCATGAAGACGATCGCGTTCGTCGGCGCGAGCCATATCCCCGACGGTTACGCCGATGCGTTACGCAAGATGGGGATCACACGAATCATGAAGCACATGGATGAATTGCCGGCGCTGATCGAAGCCGGTGTGCGCGGTGAATTCGGCGACGTGCAGTCGTAGTTCGAGCAAGCGTGTCTAGCACATGTTTCGCGCACACGAAGAAAAGCCGGCCACGAGAGCCGGCTTTTTCAATGGCATGTGCTTACGTATGTGCGCGTTCGATCCGTCACGCCTCGTCGGCTACGCATTCGCGCGCCGTCGCCAGCGCCTGACGGAATTCCACCAGCTCGGCGATCGTCAGGATCGGCAGATTGTGTTGCTGCGCAAAGCGCTCGACATCCGCGCCGCGCGTCATCGTGCCGTCGGGGTTCATCAGTTCGCACAGCACGCCAGCCGGCTGCAGACCCGCGAGGATCGCCAGGTCGACGGTGCCCTCGGTGTGGCCGCGACGCGCGAGCACGCCGCCAGGCTGCGCACGCAGCGGAAACACGTGGCCCGGGCGCACGATGTCGGCGGGCTTCGCCGTATCGGCGATCGCGGCGCGGATCGTGGTCACGCGGTCGAGCGCCGATACGCCGGTCGTCACGCCATCGCGCGCTTCGATCGAAACCGTGAACGCGGTGCCGTGACGGCTTTCGTTGTTGACGGCCATCGGCGGCAATTCGAGTGCGCGGATTTTCTCGTCGGGCAGGCACAGGCAGACGATGCCGCTGCATTCGCGGATCAGCAAAGCCATGGTTTCAACGGAAAGACGCTCGGCGGAAACAATCAGATCGGCTTCGTTCTCACGGTCGTGATCGTCTTGCAACACGACGGCACGGCCATCGCGCATCGCTTGCAAGGCGGCGGCGATACGCGGCGGAACGGGCTCGGTGGCGAGCAATGGGAGGTCGAGAACTGCGCTATCCGCAATCACCGACGGGGCAGGAAAAGTAGCAAAGGACATAGTTGAAACGCTCATCGCAAAAGTTGGGCGAGAAACGTTTCAGGGCATTGCAAACAGACAAAGACGCGCCGTTGAACGCCGCGCGATGCGACGCTCGCGCACCACCTGAACCACGAGCGGCGCTACGGAAACGAACATGACTATCTGCACATCTTCTTTCATCCGGACTCTAACCGTCGGCTCTGGCTTCTCACCAGATCTGCTGACCCCATGTCCAAAACACTGACGACACGGGCGCTCGCGGGCTCACCGGCTCACGCTTTCGCGCTGCCGGCATACCGCCGGTGGGGAATCTCACCCCGCCCTGAAGACGCACTGATTGCCGGATCGACCGGCTGGCGAAGCATACAGCAGTCGCGCGAGACCTGCAGCGCAACCCATACTGATCAGGCGGACATCCCGGCGCTCAACACAGAACACCCGCGTGATAAACCTGTTTCGTCAAACTCGTCAAACCGGCGCAGCGGTACGCGCGACATCCTGCGGCGCGGGCACGTCCCAACGCGGCGGCGTTTCCGCTTTCAACGTCACGCGAAACGCGCGTGCTTCGGTGTCGCCGGGATTGCGCAGTGTGTGCGGCTGGTCGGCGTCGAATACGATCGCGTCGCCGGTGGCCAGCAATTGGCGCTGGTCGTGCACGCTGACTTCCAGCGTGCCTTCGCTCACCACCAGATTGACCGTGGTGCCCGGCGCGCGGCGCGTGCCGGCTTCGGTATGCAACGGCGCGATGCGCAGCTCGTGAAACTCGGCGACGGTCGGTTCGGCATCCGGATACAGCGGGCGGGCCGAGTAACGTCCATTCGCGCTGACGATGCGCGACGAACGCTCAGCCGGCAGATGCTCGAAGCCGTTCGTCGCGTGGCGGCGCAGAAATGCCGCCACCGACACCTTCAACGCGGCTGCGACCTTGCACAGCACCTTGATCGACGGCACGCTGCGCGCCGATTCGATTTGCGCGAGCATGGCCCGCGACACACCCGACGCACGGGCCAAAGCATCGAGCGACAACTGACGCTCGGCGCGCAAACGCGCGAGATTCACGCCGACCAGATGTTCGAGTGCATCGAAAGGTTCTGCGGCACGCGGCGACGCGTCGGCATCGGCTGCGGGATCGCGAACCAGCGCAAGCGGGGAATGCATGATTGCCTCCAGTAGCGCCGCCGAATGGCGGGGCAAGCGGTTAGTGGAAGCAAGATAGCATCGGGTCCCGCTGCGCCCAACGAAGTTATCTTCACACTGTTATCAGTATTGCGGAGGGCGATTCTGGCAATGCTTGTGCGAATTTTTCATAAGCGTTCGGAGCGCGCGCCCGCGCGCTCATCGCCACCAGCCTCACGCGCGCTGCGCCACCGTGGTTGCCGGCGCATCCGTACGGGCTGCGAACCACGTGAGCAGCAGCGCCGCCACGCTGACCGCCGCGGCCACCCACGGCAGCGTATCGAGCGCATAACCGTGGCCGATCACCAGACCGCCGAGCCACGCACCGCCCGCATTGCCGACGTTGAACGCGCCGATGTTCAGCGTCGAGGCCAGATTCGGCGCCTTCGCGGCCTTCTCGACCACGCGCATCTGCAACGGCGGCACGGTCGCGAAGGCCGCGATGCCCCACACGAAAATGGTGATCGCCGCGGCCACCTGCGAGTGGCTGGTGCGCGCGAAGATCGCCATCACCACCGCGAGCGCGACCAGAATGCCCATCAGCGAAGGCATCAGCGCGCGGTCCGCGAGCTTGCCGCCCACCGTATTGCCGATCGTCAAGCCGACGCCGAACAGCACCAGAATCAGCGTCACCCCGCGCGGCGAGAAACCGCTCACCTGTTCGAGAATCGGCGCGATATAGGTGAACACGACGAACACGCCGCCGAAGCCGAGCACTGTCATCGCGAGCGCGGTCCAGACTTGCGGATCCTTCAGCACGCGCACTTCGTGGCCAAGGCCGACGGGTCCGGCATCGTGACGATTCGGCACCAGCGCGGTCACGCCGAGCAGCGACACCACGCCGAACGCGCTGACGATCCAGAACGCCGCGCGCCAGCCGAACTCCTGGCCGATGAACGTGCCGAACGGCACGCCGAGCACGTTGGCGAGCGTCAGGCCGGTGAACATCAGCGCAATCGCGCTCGCGCGCTTTTCCGCCGGCACCAGCGACGCCGCCACCACCGCGCCGATCCCGAAGAACGAGCCGTGCGCGAACGAGGTGACCACGCGCGCGACCATCAGCACGGAATAGCTGGACGCAATCGCGCACAACGTATTGCCGACGATGAACACGCCCATCAGCAATTGCAACGCGAGCTTGCGCGGCATCCTGCTGGTGAGCACCGCGAGCAGCGGCGCGCCGACCGCGACGCCGAGCGCATAGCCGCTCACCAGCAAACCGGCCGACGGAATCGACACGGCCAGATCGTGCGCGACCTCGGGCAACAGGCCCATGATCACGAACTCGGTCGTGCCGATCGCGAAAGCGCTGATCGCCAGCGCAAGAAGTGGAATGGGCATCGTGTTTCTCCAGGTTCTGAAAGTTAAGCGTGTTGAGCGTGCTGCCGCGCCGTGACGAATTCGACGACGACACCCGGCGCGAGCGCGACGAACAGTTGCATCTGCGCTTCCTGCGGTCCCATTGGCGGCACGTCGGCGAGTTGGTAACGCGTGCCCGTCGCACGCAGGCGTTGCAGCAACGCCTGCCATTCGGCGGCGCTCGTGAGCCGGAACGCGATGTGGTCGATGCGAGGCGCAGTGCGTCCCACGTGCGCCGGCACGGTCGCGTCGACCAGATGAATCACCGCGCGGCCGTCCGCGTAGAGCCAGTAGCCGTCGATCGATAACGGCGGCCGCGCGCCCTCCTCCAGCGCCGCGACCTCGACGAAAAACCGTCGGGCGGTAGCAAGGTCGGCGGTGACGATCGTCGCGTGATCGAGTTGCATGGTGAGCTCCCCAAGGGCTTGCCTTGACGGCCGGGCGGCCTGAGGCAAAAAGGATTTCGAGGCACGCATTGTCGGCGGACGGCGCCAATTTGATAATTGGCGTAGCATTTGAAGCATTTTCAAATTCTGCTTGAAAGTCCAACACCATGGATAACCTCGGCGACATCCGGCTCTTTGTCGAAGCTGCGCAACAAGGCAGCCTGTCGGCGGCGGGCCGCAAGATGGGTTTGACGCCCGCCGCCGCCAGTGCGCGCCTCGCCAAGCTCGAAGCCGGCCTGAAAGCGCGGCTGTTCGAGCGCACCACCCGCCAGCTCCGGCTGACCGATGAGGGCCGTCTATACCTGAGTTGCTGCCGTCAGGCGCTGCAATCGCTCGACGACGCCGAAGCCGCGCTGCAAGCCGGCCAGGGCGTGGTGCGCGGCAAGGTGCGCGTGTCCGCGACGTCGGACTTCGGCCGCAACCTGCTGATGCACTGGCTCGACGAATTCAACGCGCACTATCCGGAGGTGACGTTCGCGCTGACCTTGTCGGACTCGCTCGCGAATCTGGTGCAGGAGGACATCGATCTCGCGATCCGCTTCGGCGTGCCGCAGGACAGCTCGCTGGTCGCCCGCAAACTGGCGCCGAACCGGCGCGTGCTGTGCGCGTCGCCGGATTACATTGCGCGCAAGGGGGAACCGGAAGACCCGCACGATCTGGCGAATTTCGACTGCATCGTGCTCGGCACCGCCTCCGGCATTGCGAACGAATGGCGCTTCACGCGTGGCGACGAGGTGCAGAACTACACGGTGCCGCTCGACGCCGCGCGCGAGACCAACGACGGCGCGGTAGCCCGCGAATGGGCGCTGCGCGGCTACGGGATCGTGATCAAGTCGATGTGGGACGTGGAAGCGGACCTGCGCGCCGACGGCCTGAAAATCCTGCTGCCCGAATGGCGTTATCCGGACGCGCCGCTGCACGCGCTGTACCACCGCAACCGCTTCATGGCGCCGCGCGTGCGCGTGCTGCTGGATTTTCTGAGCGAGCGTTTCGCGCAGGTGTCGGGCGAACTGGAAAGCTTGCTGGGCTTGCCGTCGCAAGCGCCGTCGGCGCGCGGCGCGGCGAAAACCGCATCGTCATGAAGGGCTATAATGTCGAGCTATGCTGCAAACCCGCTTCGGCAGGGTTGTCGGGCAAGGTCGCCGAACCTGAAAGCGCCGTTGAATGGCCACCCCGGCCGCCCTCGGCCAATCGCGGCTGTCCCGTACACCGCCCGCAAGCGCAGTCCCTCTTCACCTTTTAAGACGCCCCCAGGTAACCACTGCGACCGGCGAAAATCGATGACCAAGAAAGTTTATGTAAAGACCTTTGGCTGCCAGATGAACGAGTACGACTCCGACAAGATGGTCGACGTACTCGGCGCGGCCGAAGGACTCGTCAAGACGGATACGCCTGAAGACGCGGACGTCATTCTGTTCAATACCTGCTCGGTGCGCGAAAAGGCTCAGGAGAAAGTGTTCTCCGACCTCGGCCGCGTGCGCGAACTGAAAGAAGCGAATCCGGACCTGATCATCGGCGTCGGCGGTTGCGTGGCGAGTCAGGAAGGCGCGGCGATCGTTGCGCGCGCACCGTATGTGGATCTGGTGTTCGGCCCGCAAACGCTGCACCGTCTGCCGCAAATGATCGACCAGCGCCGCGCGAGCGGCCGCGCGCAAGTCGACATCTCGTTCCCCGAAATCGAAAAGTTCGACCATCTGCCGCCGGCGCGCGTCGACGGCCCGAGCGCGTTCGTATCGATCATGGAAGGCTGCAGCAAGTATTGCAGCTACTGCGTCGTGCCCTACACGCGCGGTGAAGAAGTATCCCGCCCGCTCGACGACGTGCTGACCGAAATCGCCGGCCTCGCCGACCAGGGCGTGCGCGAAGTCACGCTGCTCGGTCAGAACGTGAATGCGTACCGCGCCGGCATCACGCTCGGCTCGACCGAAATCGCCGACTTCGCGCAACTGATCGAGTACGTCGCGGATATTCCGGGCATCGAACGGATTCGCTACACCACGTCGCATCCGAAGGAATTCACGCAGCGCCTGATCGACACCTACGCGAAGGTGCCCAAGCTCGTCAGCCATTTGCATCTGCCGGTGCAGCACGGCTCCGACCGCATTCTGATGGCGATGAAGCGCGGCTACACGGTGCTCGAATACAAGTCGGTGATCCGCAAGCTGCGGGCGATCCGCCCCGATCTGTCGCTGTCCACGGATATGATCGTCGGCTTCCCCGGCGAAACGGAAGAAGACTTCGACAAGATGATGGCGCTGGTGCACGACATGCAATACGACACCAGCTTCTCGTTCATCTACAGCCCGCGTCCCGGCACGCCCGCCGCGAATCTGCACGACGACACGCCGCGCGACGTGAAGCTCAAACGCCTGCAGCATCTGCAAGCCACGATCGAAGAAAACGTGCAGCGCATCAGCGATTCGATGGTCGGCAAGGTCGAGCGGATTCTGGTCGAACGCCCGGCGCGCAAAGACCCGAACGAGCTTGCGGGCCGCACCGAAAACAACCGCGTGGTGAATTTCCCGGCGCCGCTCGCGTCGCACGCGCGGCTGATCGGTCAGATGGTGGACGTGAAAATCGTCCATGCGTACCCACATTCGCTGCGTGGCGAACTCGTGCTGGTTCACGACGACGCAACCGCCGCGACCCATTAAGCTGTATCGAAACCGACAGGATCGATCCACCGCCTTGAAGACCACTCAGCAGCATCTGGAATTCACCGCACCGCGCGAAGACAACGCGCGGCTCGCCAACCTCTGCGGCCCGCTCGACGAAAATCTGCGGCAGATCGAGCAGGCGCTCGACGTGACGCTGCAACGCCGCGGCCACCGCATCACGATCCGCGGGCGCGGCGCGAAACTCGCGCTCACCGCGCTCGAAAAGTTCTACGACAACTCGCAGAAGCCGTTGTCGGTCGACGACATCCAGCTCGCGCTCGTCGAAGTGCGTCAGCCGGCCCGGCCTCGCGCAAATGGCAACGGCAACGGTAATGGCACGGAAGCGCCGGATCCGCGTTTCCCCGGCAATCCGGACCACCCGTTCGACCAGCCGGCCGACAGCGCCGACGACGACCTCGCGGAACTCGGCCCGAAGCTGTACACGCGGCGCGCCGATCTGCGCGGCCGCACGCCGGCGCAACGTGAGTATCTGAAGCAGATCATCGCGCACGACGTGACCTTCGGCATCGGCCCGGCGGGCACGGGTAAAACGTATCTGGCGGTGGCTTGCGCGGTGGATGCGCTCGAACGCGACCAGGTCAAGCGCATCGTGCTGACACGGCCGGCCGTCGAAGCGGGCGAGCGCCTCGGTTTCCTGCCGGGCGATCTGGCGCAGAAGGTCGATCCGTATCTGCGTCCGCTCTACGACGCGCTGTACGACCTGCTCGGCTTCGACAAAACCGCGAAGATGTTCGAGCGGCAGATGATCGAAATCGCGCCGCTCGCGTACATGCGCGGCCGCACGCTGAATCACGCGTTCATCATCCTCGACGAGGCGCAGAACACCACGCCCGAACAGATGAAAATGTTCCTGACGCGGATCGGCTTCGGCTCGAAGGCGGTGGTCACCGGCGACACGACCCAGGTCGACTTGCCGCGCGGCCACAAGAGCGGCCTGATCGAAGCGCAGCAGGTGCTTGCGGACGTGCGCGGCATCGCGCTCACGCGTTTTACCAGCGCAGACGTGGTGCGGCATCCGCTAGTGGCGCGAATCGTGGAGGCATACGATGCGCATTCGCAGAAAACCGCCAATCCCGCGGATTCGCGCTAGGCGGCACGGTTGAACCGCAACGCCGGAACGAAGCATCAGAAACCAGGCTTTGAAAACGAAGCACCCCAGCGATCACGCATGAGCCGCATTCCGAAACTGACGTTGAATCTGCAATTTCCCGCTGCCAGGGCCTGGCCGGAACACAAGGCGCTGCTGCCGCGCACCACCGTGGCCGGCTGGATCAAGGCGGCGCTGTTCGCGGACGGCGAACTGACCGTGCGTTTCGTCGACGCCGAAGAAGGCCGCACGCTGAACCGCACCTATCGCGGCAAGGATTACGCCACCAACGTGCTGACTTTCGCGTACGCCGAATCGGAAGACGATCCGGTGACGGGCGACCTGATCCTGTGCTGTCCTGTGGTGGAAAAAGAAGCCGCCGAGCAGCGCAAGCCGCTGCTTGCGCATTACGCGCATCTGCTGGTGCACGGCACGCTGCACGCGCAGGGCTACGACCACGAGGTCGAAGAAGAAGCCGAGGAAATGGAAGCGCTCGAAACCGAAATCCTCGGCAAGCTCGGTTTTCCCGATCCGTATCAGCAACCGTCGTAACCGTCCTCAACTCAACACACGTCAGAAGCCACCGTGAGCACCTTTTCCGCCGACGCCGACGCCGATGCCGATGCCAACAACCGCCCGCCCTGCCCGGACTACCCACCGGCGCTCGGCGAATCGCGGCTGCTGACAGACGAAGAGTTGCGCGCGTCGCTCGATTGCACGTTGCGCGACTGGGATCGCCAGAGCGATCTGTGGCTGTTCGGCTATGGCTCGCTGATCTGGAACCCCGGCCTGCCGACCGTCGAAGCGACCCGCTCCAAAGTGCACGGCTATCACCGCGGGCTGTATCTGTGGTCGCGCGTGAATCGCGGCACGCCCGAACAGCCGGGCCTCGTGCTCGCGCTCGATCGCGGCGGCTCGTGCACCGGCATCGCGTTCCGTCTTTCCGCGCAGGGCGCGATGCCGCATCTGGACGCGCTGTGGCGCCGTGAAATGGCGATGGGTTCGTACCGCCCGGCGTGGCTGCCGTGCGTGCTCGCCGACGGCCGCCGGGTCGACGCGCTCGCGTTCGTGATGCGCCGCGACGTGCCGACCTACACCGGCAAGCTGCGCGACGACGTGGTCAAGACCGTGTTCGGCTGCGCGTGCGGCCGCTACGGCACCACGCTGGATTACGTGAGCCGCACCGTGCATGCGCTGCGCGAAAGCGGGATGCCGGACCGGGCGCTGGAAGCGCTGCTCGAGCGGTGTCATGCGGAAAGCCGCGAGGCCGCGCGGAAATAGCGGCGGCTACCAACGCAGCTATGGCGCAACCGCGAGCCGACCGCGACGTATCCCCACCGCTGACGCCGACAGCACCGCCAAAGCCAACGCCACGCCACCACCGCCGCCGCGCTTTTTTGCTCCACAACGCTTTTCCGCGCGTAATCAGTTAGGATTGACCCACGCCACGCCCACGCGGCTGGGCGTTTTCACCCTGCGTCACCCATCGCCCAGCCCGGCGGGACACGGTCCTGCCATGTGCCTGGTGTATCCTTAATGCTCTGCAACAGCGCGCCCAGTCTCGCCGGGCGCACTAACATGAACGACACGTATCCCAGTCGACGACAAACCGACAAACCGCAGGAAAAGCGCTCACTCCTCGAGCGTCTGACCGACTTCATCTCGCCCGAGCCCGACTCGCGCGCCGAACTTCTGGAAATTCTGCAGGACGCGCACGAACGCAACCTGATCGATGCCGACTCGCTGTCGATGATCGAAGGCGTGTTCCAGGTGTCCGAACTCAGCGCCCGCGACATCATGGTGCCGCGCGCACAAATGGACGCGATCAACATCGCGGACAATCCCGCCGAATTCATCCCGTACGTGCTTGAAAAAGCGCACTCGCGCTACCCGGTGTTCGAAGGCAATCGCGACAACATCATCGGCGTACTGCTCGCGAAAGACCTGCTGCGCTACTACGCCGAAGAAGAATTCGACGTGCGCGGCATGCTGCGCCCGGCCGTCTTCATTCCGGAATCGAAACGCCTGAACGTGCTGCTGCACGACTTCCGCGTGAATCGCAATCACCTCGCCGTGGTGGTCGACGAATACGGCGGCGTGGCCGGCCTGATCACGATCGAAGACGTGCTGGAACAGATCGTCGGCGATATCGAAGACGAATACGACTTCGACGAGGAAAGCGGCAACATCATCGCGTCGCCGGACGGCCGTTTCCGCGTGCGCGCGTTGACCGAGATCGAACAGTTCAATGAGGCATTCGGCACGCATTATTCCGACGACGAAGTCGACACGATCGGCGGCCTCGTCACGCATCATTTCGGGCGTGTGCCGCATCGCGGTGAAAAAGTCCGTCTCGACGATCTGATCTTCGAAATTCTGCGCGGCGACGCCCGCCAGATTCACATGCTGCTGGTGCGCCGCGATCCGCTCGCCGGTCAGCGCGAGCGTGAAGCGCAGCACGTGCAAACCTGAGCGTCGTCATTTCGCTTTCTCAATCGCCTTTTCAACTCCTCACGCCGACCGCGCAACAATGGCCGACCCGATAACTTCCCGTTCGCGCCGCGGCGTGAGTGACGCCACCTCTGCGACCCTCGCGATCCTCCCGACGCGTGGCCGCGCGCTGCCGCGCTGGCACTACCTCGTCGCACTGGCCGCCGGTGCGGCCAACACGCTGTCGTTCGCGCCGACGCCGCACGGCGGCTGGCTCGAGATTGCGATCTTCGCGTTCTTCTTCGCGTGGCTCACGCGCACCACCAGCTGGAAAAGCGCCGCGCTGACGGGCGGCGCTTTCGGCTTCGGCAACTTCGTCACCGGCGTGTGGTGGCTGTACGTCAGCATGCATGATTACGGCGGCATGGCCGCGCCGCTAGCGGGCGCGGCGGTGGTGCTGTTCTCGCTTTATCTGGCGATTTATCCGGCTCTCGCTGCGGGCGTGTGGTCGTTCTGCGCCGGACACGCGCGCAATGGCGCATTCGACGACAACACACCGTTTTCACCGACCTGGCACGGCGCGCTCGCGTTCGCCAGCGCGTGGGCGCTCGGCGAATGGCTACGCGGCTTCGTATTCACCGGCTTTCCGTGGCTCGCAAGCGGTTATGCGCAGGTGGACGGTCCGCTGGCCGGTTTCGCGCCGGTCGCGGGCGTGTACGGGGTCGGCTGGATGCTGGCGCTGGTCGCCGCGCTGATCGTGCAGGCACTGCACCGCGTGCGCGAACCGATCAGCGCCGCCAACGACGCGAAGCGCGGCACACGTGTCGCGGTGCCGGCGCTGGCGGTGCTCGCGCTGATCGCGGCGGGCCTGCTACTGCCGCTCGCGCAATGGACGACGCCCGCCAACGCGCCGTTGACCGTGCGCCTGCTGCAAGGCAACGTCAAACAGGAAATGAAGTTCGAAGAAGCCGGCATGCGTGCCGCGATCGACCAGTTCCAGCAGATGATCACGTCGAAGCCCGCCGACCTGATCGTCACGCCGGAAACCGCGATCCCGGTGCTCGCGCAGCAATTGCCGCCGCAGTTCGCACAGGCGGTGCGCAACTTCTCGGACACGACCGGCAGCGCGGTGATATTCGGCGCGATCGGCGGCACGATCACGCCGGAAGGCCAGGTCACCGATTACACGAACAGCCTGTTCGGCGTGACGCCCGGCACGCGCGACATCTATCGCTACGACAAGCACCACCTCGTGCCGTTCGGCGAATTCGTGCCGTGGGGATTCCGCTGGTTCGTGAATCTGATGAACATTCCGCTCGGCGATTTCGCGCGCGGTGCGCCGGTGCAGAAGCCGTTCATCGTGCACAACCAGCCGGTGTCGGTCGACATCTGCTATGAGGACATTTTCGGCGAGGAAATCGCGCGGAACATCCGCGAAAGCTCGACGCCCGCAGGCGTGCTGGTCAACTCGACCAACCTCGCATGGTTCGGCGACACGATCGCCTTGGACCAGCATCTGCAGATCGCCCGGATGCGTTCGCTGGAAACCGGCCGGCCGATGCTGCGCGCGACGAACACCGGCATGACCGCCGCGATCGACGCGAGCGGCAAGGTGATCGGCCGCTTGACGCCGTACACGATCGGCTCGCTCGACGTGACGGTGCAAGGCACCACCGGCAACACGCCGTATGTGACGAGCGGCAACAACACGGTGCTGGCGGTTTCGTTGCTGCTGCTGGCGTTCGGTTTTGCGTTCGGGCCGGGGATCACACGGCGCGCGAACGGCAAACAGTAACGTGCAGTCGAGCCGGGGAAATTCCGGCTCAAAATGAAAAACGCGCGCTCCGGGCAATCCGGTGCGCGCGTTTTTCATATCGGGCAACGCGTTACGTTCAGACGCTCAATCCGTCGGCACCGTATCGATAAACGACTGCCGCAGCGACAGCTTCTGGAAGTGTTTGTCCAGATTCGGATGCGGCTCGCGCCAGTTCAACTCCGGCATGCGGAAATCGAGGTAGCCGAGCGCGCAACCCAGTGCGATATCGGCCAACGTGTAGTGATTGCCCGCGCACCACGTCTTGCTGCCCAGACCTTGCGACATCGCGATCAACGCTTCGTCGATCTTGCGCTGCTGCCGCGCGATCCACGCATCCACGCGATGTTCGGGCGCGCGCTGCGTGCCTTCGAGACGGATCAGCACAGCCGCGTCCAGAATGCCGTCGGCGAGCGCCTCCCAGCAGCGCACTTCGACGCGCTCGCGCCCCGACTGCGGAATCAGCTTGCCGACCGGCGACAGCGTATCCACGTACTCGCAGATTACCCTCGAATCGAACACGGCCTCGCCGTCTTCCATCACGAGGCACGGCACCTTGCCAAGCGGATTGAAAGTGTGGATAGAAGTGTCCGGCGCCCAGACGTTCTCGAGCACCAGTTCGTAGTCGATCCTCTTGTCGGCCAGCACGATCCGCGCTTTACGAACGAACGGGCTGGCGAGCGCACCGATGAGTTTCATCATTCCATCTGCCTCTTTTTGAATTCGGCGAAAGTATAAGTGCCTGGCGCGCTCGCGAGTGCGGCGCCGCCGCTTCGCGAGCCGCTTGAGCGCTCGCTGTGGATGGATTGCAACATTGCCGCGTCGCTTCTTCGCCGTCTAGCCGGCCGAATGGCCAAAGCGGCCGCGCCCACGCCGCGCAATCGCGCCGCCGGCTTTCATCGGCACCGTCTTTACTCCCAGTATCCGCGGAAAATAAGTCCTCTCATTGGGCGCTACAATCGCACGATGAACCAGCCGACCGAACCCACCATCGCCATCGACGTTTACCGCAAGCGCCGCGAGCGCGTGCTCGCCGCGCTGCGCGCCGCGGGCGGCGGCGTCGCCATCGTCCCGACCGCGCCGGAAAAGCTGCGCAACCGCGACGCCGATTATCCGTACCGGCATGACAGCTACTTCTACTATCTGACCGGCTTCACCGAGCCCGACGCGCTGCTGGTGCTCGACGCCAGCGCTGCGCCCGACGAGCCGGCCGCCGTGCTGTTCTGCCGCGAGAAAAACGTCGAACGCGAGACGTGGGAAGGCGTCCGCTTCGGGCCGGAAGGCGCGCGCGACGCGTTCGGCTTCGACGCCGCGTTCGCCATCGGCGAAATCGACGTGCAGGTGCCGCGGCTGCTGGCCGACAAACCGGCGCTGCACTATGCGCTGGGTGCGTCGTCGGAACTGGACGCGCAGGTGCGAGGCTGGCTCGACGCGGTGCGCGCGCAGAGCCGCGGCGGTGTGGCCGCGCCGGCCGCCGCGCGCGATCTGATCCCATTGCTCGACGACCTGCGCCTCTTCAAGGACGACCACGAACTCGCGATCATGCGCCGCGCCGGCCAGATCTCCGCACAAGCGCATCGTCGCGCGATGGCGGCCTGCCACCCCGGCGTGCGCGAATACGAACTCGAAGCGGAACTGCTGTACACGTTCCGCAAGTTCGGCGCGCAGGCGCCGGCCTACACGTCGATCGTCGCGGCAGGCGCGAACGCGTGCGTGCTGCACTACCCGGCCGGCAACGCGATCGCGCAGGACGGCGACCTGATTCTGATCGACGCGGCGTGCGAGCTCGACGGCTACGCGTCCGACATCACCCGAACCTTCCCCGCCAGTGGCCGCTTCACGCCGGCGCAGCGCGAGCTGTACGACATCGTGCTGGCCGCGCAGCAGGCCGCCGTCGACGCGACGCGCCCCGGCGCCACCTTCGACGATCCGCACCAGGCGGCCGTGCGCGTGCTGTCGCAAGGCTTGCTGGACACAGGCATCGTCGACCGCACGAAATTCGCGTCGGTCGACGACGTGATCGCCGAGCGCGCGTACGCGCCGTTCTACATGCACCGCACGGGCCACTGGCTCGGCATGGATGTGCACGACGTGGGCGACTACCGCGAGCGCGGCGCGCCGCGCGACGAAGCGGGTGCGCTGCCGTGGCGCACGCTGCAGGCGTCGATGACATTGACCATCGAGCCCGGCCTGTACGTCCGGCCGACCGAAGGCGTGCCCGAGCGCTACTGGAACATCGGCATCCGTATCGAAGACGACGCGATCGTCACGCCGGGCGGCTGCGAACTGATCACCCGCGATGTGCCGGTGGCCGCAAGCGAGATCGAGGCGCTGATGCAGGAAGCCCGCGCGGCCCATGAAACAAGGAAGTAATCCGCAATGAACGATGTCTCCCCGTCGACGGTGATTCTGAAACCCGCCGCGTCCGATCAATCCTTCGATTTCGACGTGACGATCGTCGGCGCCGGCCCGGTTGGGCTCGCGCTGGCCGGCTGGCTCGCGCGCCGCAGCGCGACCGCGCCGCTGAAGATCGCGCTAATCGACGCGCGCGAGCCGGAAGATTCGATCGCCGATCCGCGCGCGATCGCCGTGTCGCACGGCAGCCGGATGATCCTCGAACCGCTGCGCTGGCCCGCCGACGCCACCGCGATCGAGCGCATCCACGTGTCGCAGCGCGGCCATTTTGGCCGCACGCTGATCGATCACAAGGAGCACGATTTGCCGGCGCTCGGTTACGTGTTGCGCTACGGCTCGATCGTGCACGGGCTTGCCGAGGCGGTGCACGCCACGTCCGTGCACTGGTTTCGTTCCACGTCGGCCGCGGCGCCGGTTCAGGACCACGACGGCGTCACGCTGCCGATCGACACCGCCGGGGTCACGCGCACGCTGCGCACCCGAATTCTGGTGAATGCCGAGGGCGGCCTGTTCGGCGATCAGGGCAAGACCGGCGAGCGCGACTCGCGTGACTACGGGCAAACCGCGCTGGTCGGCACGGTCACCGTGTCGGCGCCGCGGCCGCACGTGGCGTGGGAGCGCTTCACGTCGCAAGGGCCGATCGCGCTGTTGCCGATGGGCGGCGTGCGCGGCGCGAATTACGCGCTGGTCTGGTGCTGCGCGCCCGACGAAGCCGCGCGCCGCGCGCAGCTTCCGGACGAAGCGTTGCTCGCCGAACTCGGCGCCGCGTTCGGCGACCGGATGGGCCGCTTTACCGGGATCAACGGACGCGCCTCGTTCCCGCTCGGTCTGAACGCGGTCGATACGCTGGTGAAGGGTCGCGTGGTCGCGATCGGCAACGCGGCGCAAACGCTGCATCCGGTGGCCGGCCAGGGTCTGAATCTCGGTCTGCGCGATGCGCACGCGCTCGTCGACGCGCTGTCGACCGAAGGCCCGACACCGCTCGCGCTGGCGAGTTTTGCGCAACGCCGCGCGTTGGACCGGCGTCTGACGATCGGTGCGACCGACACGCTCGCACGCCTTTTCACGATCGATTTCCCGCCGTTGGCGCTCGTGCGCGGACTTGCGCTCACCGCGCTCGAATTCCTGCCGCCGGTGAAAACCGCGCTCGCCCGCCAGATGATGTTCGGCCAACGCCGCTAAACGGCGCCGCCGGCCCGCTCGCGTCGCCGTCACGTTGCATGAAGGTTGACGCGAGCCGCACCGAACCGCTTCTATGAAAACAGCCACTTTCATAGAAGATTTAATGAGTTACGACAGACTCTAGTCGGGTGCCGGCTAGCCGTTAACGCTAAAATAGCGGTTTTCCCTCGCATTTCGCGAACGCTCCGATTGACAGCCTCTGAACAATCGGTCGCGCGCGCGTCCACGTCATGCCCACTCTCGGCTCCCACAATCTGCGTAATAACCTGTTCGTCGCGCCCATGGCCGGCGTGACCGACCGGCCGTTCCGCCAGCTGTGCAAACGGCTTGGCGCGGGCTATGCGGTGTCGGAAATGGTGGCGTCGAACGCGCAGTTGTGGAAAAGCGAAAAGACCATGCGGCGCGCGAACCACACCGGCGAGGTCGAACCGATCGCGGTGCAGATCGCCGGCGCCGATCCCGCAATGATGGCCGAGGCCGCTCGCTACAACGTGGCGAACGGCGCGCAGATCATCGACATCAACATGGGCTGTCCGGCCAAGAAAGTCTGCAACGTGGCGGCCGGCTCGGCGCTGTTGCAGAACGAGCCGCTCGTACAGCGCATCGTCGAGGCGGTAGTGGGCGCGGTGGGCGTCGGACCGGATGCCGTGCCGGTCACGCTGAAGATCCGCACCGGCTGGAATCGCGAGAACAAAAACGCGTTGGCGGTCGCGCGCCTCGCCGAAGCCGCCGGCATCTCGATGCTGACCGTGCACGGCCGCACGCGCGCCGACCTGTATCACGGCGACGCCGAATACGACACCATCGCCGCCGTCAAAGCGGCGGCGCGCATTCCGGTGGTCGCCAACGGCGACATCACGTCGCCGCAAAAAGCCCGCGAAGTACTTGCCGCGACCGGCGCCGACGCGATCATGATCGGCCGCGCCGCGCAGGGCCGCCCGTGGCTGTTCCGCGAGATCGAGCATTTCCTGCAAACGGGCGAGTTGCTGCCGCCGCCGCGCATCGACGAAATCCAGCAGGTGATGAACGAGCATCTCGAAGATCACTACGCGTTCTACGGCGAATTTACCGGCGTGCGCACTGCGCGCAAGCACATCGGCTGGTACACTCGCGGCCTTTCTGGCGCCAACACGTTCCGGCATCGCATGAATACGCTGGACACCACGCGCGAACAACTCCTCGCCGTCAACGAGTTCTTCGACGCCCAAAAGGCGATCTCAGACCGCCTCGTCTATGTCGACGAAACGCTCAACAAGAACGACGGTGAGCCGGACCATACCGACCGACTAGCAGCATGAGCAAGAACAATATCGAACAATCTGTCCGCGACAGCCTGGGCATGTACTTCCAGGATCTCGACGGCTCCAATCCGCACGACGTCTACGACATGGTCATTTCATGCGTGGAAAAACCCCTGCTCGAAGTGGTGCTCGAGCAGGCCGGCGGCAATCAGTCGCTGGCCGCCGAGTATCTCGGCATCAACCGCAATACGCTGCGCAAGAAGCTGCAACAGCACGGTTTGTTGTAATTTCTGGCGCCCTGCCACGTTTCCCTTCGGCTATTCGTCTTCATCATGATCAAGCAAGCGCTCATCTCTGTTTCCGACAAGTCCGGCATCGTCGACTTCGCCAAGTCGCTGTCGGACCTCGGCGTCAAGATCCTGTCGACCGGCGGCACCGCGAAACTGCTCGCGGACGCGGGTCTGTCCGTCACCGAGGTCGCCGACTACACGGGCTTCCCGGAAATGCTGGACGGGCGCGTGAAAACGCTGCATCCGAAGGTGCACGGCGGCATTCTTGCGCGCCGCGACCTGCCGGAACACATGGCAGCGCTTGAGAAGCACGACATCCCGACGATCGACCTGCTGGTCGTGAATCTGTACCCGTTCGTGCAGACCGTGTCGAAAGAAGAGTGCTCGCTGGAAGACGCGATCGAGAACATCGACATCGGCGGCCCGACCATGCTGCGCTCCGCCGCGAAGAATCATCGCGACGTGACCGTGGTGGTCGATCCGGCGGATTACGCAGTCGTGCTCGACGAAATGCGCGCGAACGCGAACGCGGTGTCGTACAAGACCAACTTCCGTCTGGCCACCAAGGTGTTCGCGCACACCGCGCAGTACGACGGCGCGATCACGAACTACCTGACCAGCCTGACCGACGAACTGCAGCACGCGTCGCGCAATGCTTACCCGGCCACCTTCAACCTGGCGTTCAACAAGGTGCAGGATTTGCGCTACGGCGAAAACCCGCATCAGAGCGCCGCGTTTTACCGCGACCTCGCGGTGCCGGCGGGCGCACTGGCGAACTACCACCAGTTGCAAGGCAAGGAACTGTCGTACAACAACATCGCGGACTCCGACGCAGCGTGGGAATGCGTGAAGACCTTCGACGTGCCGGCCTGCGTGATCGTCAAGCATGCGAATCCGTGCGGCGTGGCAGTGGGCGCGGACGCGAACGAAGCCTATGCGAAGGCGCTCCAGACCGACCCGACCTCGGCGTTCGGCGGCATCATCGCGTTCAACCGCGAAGTGGACGAAGCCACTGCGCAAGCTGTGGCCAGGCAGTTCGTCGAAGTGCTGATCGCACCGTCGTTCAGCGCGGCGGCTCGCCAGGTGTTCACGGCGAAGCAGAACGTGCGTCTGCTCGAAATCGCGTTGGGCGAAGGCCATAACGCGTTCGATCTGAAGCGTGTGGGCGGCGGTCTGCTCGTGCAGTCGCTCGATTCGAAGAACGTGCAGCCGCGCGAATTGCGCGTGGTCACCAAGCGTCACCCGACGCCGAAGGAAATGGACGATCTGCTGTTCGCATGGCGCGTCGCGAAGTACGTGAAGTCGAACGCGATCGTGTTCTGCGGCAACGGCATGACGCTCGGCGTGGGCGCGGGCCAGATGAGCCGTGTGGACTCGGCGCGCATCGCGAGCATCAAGGCGCAGAACGCCGGTTTGACGCTGACGGGTTCGGCGGTAGCGTCGGATGCGTTCTTCCCGTTCCGCGACGGCCTCGACGTGGTGGTGGCCGCAGGCGCGACCTGTGTGATCCAGCCGGGCGGCTCGATGCGCGACGACGAAGTGGTCAGCGCCGCGGACGAGCACAATATCGCGATGGTGTTGACCGGCGTGCGTCACTTCCGGCATTGATTTGATTTGCGGCACGCGGGTGGTGCGGGTGTTACGCAGCATTCGTTGAAACTGGCTTGCGGTGAAACGGCCTGGCGGAGATTCCGTCGGGCCGTTTTGTTTTTGAGCCTGGGCTTTGGACGACGCCGCGCTCAGTCCTCCGGCTCCTTGCGTTCATAACCGCCGCTGACGTCCGCGTGCTGGCTGATGTAGGTGCTGAGCCCCTGCCCTCGCTGGGCAAGACGCTTGAGTATGGCGACATGTTTTGCGCCGACGCTCGCCGCTGTGTACCAATACGTGACGCCAGGTCTGAAGCGAACCGCGACGAAGTCGTCGCCGATCTCGTAGGCCACGACGCCTGAGTCGCCGCGGAGATTCCGATAGCGCTCCATCAGCGATTCCTCCGGTTGCGCCTGTTGCGCCAGTTGCGCCAGTTGCACCTGTTGCGCGTGATGCCGTCCGCTGCGCCGGTCCCGCTACATTGCCCCCTGTTCCGCCCAAACCACAGCAGTTTTTATTCCCCGCCCGCGCGCCACGCCGCCCGCCGCATGACGCGTTCGTTGTAGTATCGCAAGCACCCAGTTTCTACCGCACGTGCGGCACCTCATGAGAATTCTCGGCATCGACCCCGGCTTGCGCGTGACCGGCTTCGGCGTGATCGATCAGCACGGCCATAAGCTCAGCTACGTCGCGAGCGGCACGATCAAAACCGCCGACGCCGATCTGCCGTCGCGTCTCGGCACCATCTTCGAAGGCATTTCGACGCTGATCCGCCTGCACTCGCCCGACCAGTCTGCGATCGAAAAAGTGTTCGTCAACGTAAATCCGCAGTCCACGCTGCTGCTCGGTCAGGCGCGCGGCGCGGCGATCTGCGGCCTGGTCGCGGGCGGCGTGCCGGTGGCCGAGTACACGGCGCTGCAATTGAAGCAGGCAGTGGTCGGTTATGGCCGCGCCACCAAGGAACAGATGCAGCAGATGGTGGTGCGCCTGCTGAACCTCTCGGGCGTTCCCGGCAGCGACGCCGCCGACGCGCTCGGCATGGCGATCTGCCACGCGCACGGCGGCGGCACGCTGAGCACGCTCGGCGGCATCGCGCCTTCGCTCGCGAAAAAGGGACTACGCGTGCGGCGCGGACGCCTGGTTGGATAGGCGCGCCAACGCAGCGCTTTTGCGCGCGTTGCCGCTTCCTCGCGAGCGTCGCCAGAAAGTGTCGACCCTCCCCCCGTACGCCGCGCCACTCCGCTCACCTGCTGCGCTACACTCGCCCTTTCTCTCACGATTGAATCCGCCATGATCGGTCGCATTGCCGGCGTTCTGCTGGAAAAAAACCCGCCGCATCTGCTCGTCGACTGCAACGGCGTCGGTTACGAAGTCGACGTGCCGATGAGCACGTTCTACAACCTGCCGTCGACTGGCGAGCGCGTCGTGCTGCTCACGCAAATGATCGTGCGCGAAGACGCGCACCTGCTCTACGGCTTCGGCACCGCCGACGAACGCATGACCTTCCGCGAATTGCTGAAGATCAGCGGGATCGGCGCTCGCATGGCGCTGGCGGTGCTGTCGGGCATGAGCGTGGGCGAACTCGCGCAAACCGTGACGATGCAGGACGCGGCGCGGCTCACACGCGTACCGGGCATCGGCAAGAAAACGGCGGAGCGGCTGCTCCTCGAACTGAAGGGCAAGATCGGCGCCGACCTGGGCGCGATGGCCGGTGCAGCGTCGGCTTCCGACCACGCGTCCGACATCCTGAATGCATTGCTCGCATTGGGTTACTCCGAGAAAGAAGCATTGGCGGCCGTCAAGAACGTGCCGGCCGGCACCGGCGTTTCCGAGGGCATCAAGCTCGCGCTGAAGGCATTGTCCAAAGGCTGACGTTCAGGCCTTGCGCGCCGTGGGATAAAGCTTCGCACACCGCGACGCGCCGCGCACCCTGGCCGTTCGGCCGAGTTTCGCAACGAGGCGGGCGCGGTACAATGCACGGATGATCGAAACCGACAAACTCGCCGCCGAGCGCATCATCGCGGCCACGCCCGTGTCGCCGAACGAAGAAGCGTTCGAGCGCGCGTTGCGCCCGCGCCAGCTCGAAGAATATGTCGGGCAGGAAAAAGTGCGCGGCCAGTTGGAAATCTTCATCGAGGCCGCCAAGCGCCGCTCCGAATCGCTCGATCACGTGCTGTTGTTCGGGCCGCCGGGTCTCGGCAAAACCACGCTCGCGCACATCATCGCGCGTGAAATGGGCGTCAATCTGCGGCAAACCTCAGGGCCGGTGCTCGAACGCGCGGGCGACCTCGCCGCGCTGCTCACCAATCTCGAAGCCAACGACGTGCTATTCATCGACGAAATCCATCGGCTCTCGCCGGTCGTCGAAGAAATTCTGTATCCGGCGCTAGAGGATTATCAGATCGACATCATGATCGGCGAAGGACCGGCCGCGCGCAGCGTGAAGCTGGATCTGCAACCGTTCACGCTGGTCGGCGCGACCACTCGCGCAGGCATGCTGACCAATCCGTTGCGCGACCGTTTCGGTATCGTCGCGCGCCTCGAGTTTTACAACGCCGAGGAACTGGCGCGCATCGTCACGCGCTCGGCGTCGTTGCTGAATGCGCAGATTCACCCGGACGGCGCATTCGAAATCGCCAAGCGCGCGCGCGGCACGCCGCGGATCGCGAACCGGCTGCTACGCCGCGTGCGCGATTTCGCCGAGGTGAAAGCCGACGGCAACATCACCGCGCAAGTGGCTGACGCGGCGCTCAAAATGCTCGACGTGGACGCGGTCGGCTTCGACCTGATGGACCGCAAGCTGCTCGAGGCAATCCTGCACAAGTTCGACGGCGGCCCGGTCGGCGTCGACAATCTGGCGGCGGCTATCGGCGAAGAGCGCGACACGATCGAAGACGTGCTCGAACCGTATCTGATCCAGCAGGGCTTCTTGCAGCGCACGCCGCGTGGTCGCGTCGCCACGCTGCTGACCTATCGGCATTTCGGCCTTGCCGCACCGGATGCTTCCAGCACGCTGCCGAGTTTGTGGGATTCGGCGGCGACCTGAGCTGAGTTGCGAGAAGTGCCAGGCGTGACGCGTGAAGCGCCCTGCCTTCACGCGAATGAAATCGGCAGCGCTTAACGCCCCGGCTCCGGGACCTTCTTGAAACTGTCGTCGGCACTCGGCGCGTCGAGATGCGACACGTCCGCCCATGAGACGATCGTCGCGCTGTGCGCGTCGTCCGCATAGTCGACCACATTCACACTCGTATTCAGCAACGCGTAATCGCGCGGCGCATCGAGCGACAAGCCAGCCGCGAAACGGCGTACGCAATCCAGCACTCCACCATGTGCGACAACCGCAATCCGCCCGCCAGGATGCGCGGCCACCAGTGGCTCGATCGCATGCAGCACGCGGTGATACAGCGTGCGTTGCGATTCGCCGTCGGGCGGCGCAAAGCCCGCATCGCGCGTTTGCCAGTGTGCGTATTCATCCGGAAAGCGAATCGCGATCTCGTCGCTGTCGTGGCCCTGAAACGCTCCGTACGAACGCTCGCGCAGACCTTCACGCAATTGCAGCGGCAAACCGAGCGCATCGGCAATGGGTTGCGCGGTTTGCTGCGCGCGTTGCAGATCGCTCGAATAAATCGCATCGAGCCGCGCGCCTTCCTTAGCCTCCCGCGCGATGCGGCGCGCAAGGCACTGAGCCTGCTCGAGACCGCTCGTTGCGAGTGGAATATCGATGTGACCTTGAATGCGCTTGATGCGATTCCAGTCGGTTTCGCCGTGACGGATGAACAGGATCTGCGTGGTCATGGAAGGAGAGGGGGCGCCATTCGCCGGTTGTGCCGAGCCGCCATTGTCGCAAAAACGGCTGAAGGGAGTGGAGCACTGCGTCGCGAGCGCTTGCAGCAACGCGGCCCGAATCTCAGGCGTTCGTCTGCAACCAGAAGGTGACCGGCCCGTCGTTGACGAGCGACACCTGCATATCGGCGCCGAACTCGCCTGTCTCGACGATCGGATGCTTTGCCCGCGCCGCCGAAACGAAGTAGTCGAACAGACGCTTGCCCTCGTCGGGGGGCGCAGCCGGCGTAAAGCTGGGACGCAAGCCGCTATTCGTGTCCGCGGCCAGCGTGAACTGCGAGACGAGCAGCAGACCGCCCGCCTGTCCCGCGCCGTCGAGGTTCTGCACGGAGAGATTCATCTTGCCGGCCGCGTCGCTGAACACGCGGTAGCCGAGCACTTTCGCGAGCAGCTTGTCCGCCGCCGCCTCGGTATCGCCGCGCTCGGCGCAAACGAGCGCGAGCAGGCCCGCTTCGATCGCGCCGGTGACGCGTTCGCCCACCCGCACTTCAGCGCGCCGCACGCGCTGGATCAGCGCGATCATCGGCTCGATTCCGCTGCGGGTACTGGCTTCAGCTTCATGCGGTCAACGTGACGCGCGCGAAGCGACGCTTGCCGACCTGCACCACGTATTCGCCGGCCTCGATCTTCAGGCCCTTGTCGGACACGGTCGCGCCGTCGATCTTCACGCCGCCCTGCTCGATGTTGCGCGCCGCCTCGCTCGTCGACGGCACGAGGTTCGCCTGCTTGAGCAACTGGCCGATGGCGAGCGGTGCGCCCGCGAGCGTGACCGACGGAATGTCGTCCGGCACGCCGCCCTTCGCACGATGGTTGAAGTCTTCGAGCGCGCGCTCGGCGTCGGCTTGCGAGTGAAAACGCGCGACGATTTCCTGGCCGAGCATCACCTTGAAATCGCGCGGATTGCGACCGGCTTCGATTTCCTTTTTGAAGCCGGCGATCTCGTCCATCGGACGGAACGACAGCAGTTCGAAGTAACGCCACATCAGCACGTCGGAGATGCTCATCAGCTTGCCGAACATGTCCGTCGGCTTTTCGCTGATGCCGATGTAGTTGTGCTTCGACTTCGACATTTTCTCGACGCCGTCGAGCCCTTCCAGCAGCGGCATCGTCAGGATGCACTGCTGTTCCTGACCGTACTGCTTCTGCAACTCGCGGCCCACCAGCAGGTTGAACTTCTGATCGGTGCCGCCGAGTTCGAGGTCCGCATTGAGCGCGACCGAGTCGTAGCCCTGCATCAGCGGGTACAGGAATTCGTGGATCGAGATCGGCTGGCCGTTCTGATAACGCTTGGTGAAATCCTCGCGTTCGAGAATGCGCGCCACCGTGTAGCGCGATGCGAGCTTGATCATGCCGTCGGCGCCGAGCGGCATCGACCATTCGCTGTTGTAGCGGATCTCGGTCTTTTCGCGGTCGAGCACGAGTGCGGCCTGCTCGAAATACGTCTTCGCATTCGACTCGATCTGCTCGCGCGTGAGCGGCGGACGCGTCGCGTTACGGCCCGACGGGTCGCCGATCAGCGACGTGAAATCGCCGATCAGGAAAATCACCGTGTGGCCGAGGTCCTGCAACTGACGCATCTTGTTCAGCACGACCGTGTGGCCGATGTGGATGTCAGGCGCGGTCGGATCGAGCCCGAGCTTGATGCGCAGCGGCGTGCCGGTCGCCTGGCTCTTCGCGAGCTTTTGCGCGAATTCGTCCTCGATCAGCAATTCGTCGACGCCGCGTTTGGTGACTGCGAGCGCGTGACGAACTTCGTCGGTGATCGGGAGGGCGGAAGCGGGGTTCGGCTTGTTGGACTCGGTGCTCATGCTGGAAACGTGAAGTCGCGAAAAAAGAGATTGTCCCATAGATGCGCGCCGCCGCGCCCACTGAAGGAGTTCGAGGCACGCGCAAAGCGCGCTTCGAAGCGCCGCGTTAAGCAGCATGCCGCGCTTGCTTTGCCTGCACCCACCCCTATCGACGGCGTCGCCGCGCAATATATTCAACCGCGCTTGCGTCGATAATCTGCTAAAACGGATCGCAACGAACCTCGAGAGGAGCAGCAACGTGGCAGAAGACACCGCAGACGGCGTCTACTTCGGACTGATGTCCGGCACGAGCATGGACGGCGTGGACGGCGTGGCCGTCAAATTTGCCCAGGGGAAACCGCCGGTGGTGCTGGCCGAGGCGTTCGTCGGCTTCGCGCAAGGGTTGCGCGACGCGCTGTTCGCGCTTCAACAATCGGGCGACAACGAAATCGAGCGCGAGGCGCTCGCCGCCAATGCACTCGCCACGCGCTACACGGTGTGCTGTCACGAACTGCTGCGCGAGTGCCGCGTATCCGCGACCGAGGTGCGCGCGATCGGCGTGCATGGGCAGACGGTGCGGCATCGGCCGGAAAAGGGCTACACGCGGCAGATCAACAACCCCGCGCTGCTCGCGGAAATGATGCACATCGACGTGATCGCCGATTTCCGCAGCCGCGACGTCGCGGCCGGCGGCCAGGGCGCGCCGCTCGTGCCGGCGTTTCACGCCACGGTGTTCGGTGCGAAAGACGAAACGCGGGTCGTCTGCAATCTCGGCGGGATCAGCAACATCACGATCCTGAACGCGACGGGCAGCGTACGCGGCTTCGACTGCGGGCCGGCCAACGCGCTGCTCGACCTGTGGGCGCAGCGTCACATCGGCAAACCCTTCGACGAAAACGGTCATTTCGCGGCGAGCGGCCAGGTCGATCGCCCGCTGCTTAACGCGTTGCTCGACGAGCCGTTTTTCGCGCAACAACCGCCGAAAAGCACGGGCCGCGACCTGTTCAATGCCGAATGGTTGGATGCGAAGCTGCAGCCGTTCGCCACCCTCGCCCCCGCCGACGTGCAAGCGACGCTGGTCGCACTGACCGCGGTAACGGTCGCGCGCGAAATCGAGCGACATGCTTCGGACGCGAAGGCGGTGTATGTATGCGGCGGCGGCGCGCGCAACCCGGAGATTCTGCGGGCATTGCAGGAAGCGCTGGAGGAAAGCGGCGTGAGCGGCGTACCGGTGATGACCACCGACGCTCTGGGCGTGCCGCCGAGCCAGGTCGAGCCGCTGGCGTTCGCGTGGCTGGCCATGCGCTGCGTGGCGCGTCTGTCGGGCAATTTGCCGGCGGTCACGGGTGCGGCCGCCGAGCGCGTGCTGGGCGCGATCTATCCGCGCTGAACACATGAACCTATGCGTGGGCAAATACGCGGGCAATAAAAAACGGGGCCGACGAGGCCCCGTTTTTTCATACTACCTGTTTCAACGCCTTTAACGGCTCATCAGACCGAGAACGACGAACCGCAACCACACGTGGTGCTCGCATTCGGATTCTTGATGACGAACTGCGCGCCGTTGATGTCGTCCTTGTAGTCGATCTCAGCGCCGACCAGATACTGGTAGCTCATCGAATCGATCAGCAGCTGGACGCCGCTCTTGTTCATGACGGTGTCGTCTTCGTTGACGTCTTCGTCGAAAGTAAAGCCGTACTGAAAGCCCGAGCAGCCGCCGCCCTGCACGAAAACGCGCAGTTTGAGCTCCGCATTGCCTTCTTCTTCGATCAGTTGCTTGACCTTGTCAGCCGCTGCGTCGGTAAAAACGAAGGGGGCGGGCATCTCGGTCACGGGTGTATCGGTGACTGCGTTCATTCGAACTCTCCAAAAAGCATCTTGCCGCTATTGTAGGGCTGATCTCGATATCGTGCTGAAGCCCACAAAATCAATGGGTTCTTATCGAAACTCCGTCGACGCCGCCAGCGCCGCCGCCAGTCTGCCCGAGCGCGCCGAAATGCTATCGAGGCGCCCCGAACCTCGGCCACACAATATTCGCGCGACCATAAAAAAGCCGCCTTCGCGAAAGCGTTGGCGGCTTTTGCAGCGCTCCGGCCCGAAAACCGGATCGCACCGAAGCGATTAACGCTTCGAGAATTGCTTCCGGCGACGTGCCTTGTGGAAGCCGACCTTCTTACGTTCGACTTCACGAGCGTCACGCGTCACGAAGCCAGCGTGCGACAGTTGCGGCTTCAGCGTTGCGTCGTAGTCCATCAGCGCGCGGGTGATGCCGTGGCGAACCGCACCGGCTTGACCCGTTTCACCGCCGCCCGTCACGTTGACCTTGATGTCGAACGTGGCAGCGTGGTTCGTGAGTTCCAGCGGTTGACGCACGATCATCAGCGACGTTTCGCGCGAGAAGTAATCGGCGATAGGCTTGCCGTTCACAACGATATCGCCCTTGCCTGCCTTGATGAACACACGTGCGACGGCGCTCTTGCGGCGGCCCGTGCCGTAATTCCAGTTACCGATCATGTGGGCTCCCCTTAGATCTCGAGCGCTTTCGGCTGTTGCGCCGAATGCGGATGCGTTGCTTCAGCGTAGACCTTCAGCTTCTTGATCATCGCGTAGCCGAGCGGGCCCTTCGGCAGCATGCCCTTGACCGCTTTCTCGAGCGCGCGGCCCGGGAAGCGTTCCTGCATCTTGCCGAACGTCGTTTCATAAATACCGCCCGGGTAACCCGAGTGACGGTAGTACTTCTTGTCCGTGGACTTGTTGCCCGTGACGCGCAACTTACCGGCGTTGATAACGATGATGAAATCACCGGTGTCGACGTGCGGAGTGAATTCAGGCTTGTGCTTGCCGCGAAGACGGTGTGCCACTTCGCTGGCGACACGCCCGAGAACCTTATCCGTCGCGTCAATCACGTACCATTCACGCGTAACCTCATGGGCTTTTGCGGAAAACGTCTTCATGATCGATCCAAAAAAATTGCTGCGCCCAATGTATTTTTTCCTGCTTGTAGTGTGCGCATCGAGGCGCGTGCAGGCTCTCCCTGGTTCTTCCTCCGCGGGCGCGGATGCGGAAAAGCCTTGAATTATAGAGGAATTTGCGGCGACGAGTCAAAACTTGCGGCGTCTCACGCCCGAATTCGTCCGATCCGCATGCCTGAGACGGTAGCTTGGCCCGTTCCGAAGCCGCAAAACGGAATCGGCGACGGCAATCCACGGGCGAAAAAAAACCCGAACGAGCGGTTCGGGTTTAATCCACCAAAGGAGGAGGTGGAGGAGACAGCGGAGGTTGCACACTGCTGCAACCGATGGAGCAGATTATATGAGGCACCCTTGTGCAACGCAAGAACATTTGCATTGCGAAATGCATTCTCATAATGTAAAAAGTTCAGGATACACCACCTCACCTCCATTTCCCCTTAAAAATCATATGCATTCCACTCGCCACAAGGCTCTTTCAGCAGTCTTGTCCTAGAGTAAAACCCCTAAATCCGTCAGGGCAATCCCGAAGTGGCCGAACATGCCGCACTGCAACACGCAAGCGGCTATTTGGCATAAATTCGGGCAAAAGTACCTTCGGGCGGACACGCAAACACCGGGCTACAATGCCGTTTCGATATTAAGCACAGCGCGGTGGAGCACAGCATGGAATGCAAAGTTAGCTGGATGGGGCAAGACGGAATGGCTTTCGCGGCCGAGACGGGCAGCGGTCATCTGGTCACGATGGACGGCGCGCCGGAAGGCGGTGGCCGCAATCTTTCGCCGCGTCCGATGGAAATGGTGCTGCTCGGTACGGGCGGCTGCACCGCTTACGACGTCGTGATGATCCTGAAGAAAAGCCGCCAGGAAATCGCCGGCTGCTCGGTCACGCTGAAAGCCGAACGCGCCAGCGAAGATCCGAAGGTGTTCACGAAGATCCACTTCCACTTCACCGTGACCGGCAAAAATCTGAACCCGGCGACCGTGGAGCGCGCAATCAATCTGTCGCACGACAAATACTGCTCGGCGTCGATCATGATCGCGAAGACCGCCGAACTCACACATTCGTTCGATATCGTCGCGGGGTAAGCGCGGCCTGGCCGCTTCGGCGCGGATCATCGCTGCGCCTGCCGCGCGGGACGGATCACCAAAGCAAAATGCCGGCATCCACCAGGATGCCGGCATTTTTTGTCGAGTGGCAAAGCGAGGCCGATAAGCCGGATTCTGTGCACGCGCCTCGTCCGAAGACGTGGCGCGCGTAGCAGTCATTCCTCTAGGCGCGCCATTACTGACGCGCTCAAGCTTCCTACCCGCAGACGTGACGGGGGCCCCGTCCTGCATCTCGAAGATGCTAGCCTGCCTACTTGGAATTGCTCCGGGTGGAGGTTACCTTGCCGGTCTGCCTTGCAGCAGCCGCGGTGCGCTCTTACCGCACCGTTTCACCCTTACCTGATCCCGGCTTGCGCCGGGCCATCGGCGGTTTGCTTTCTGTTGCCCTGTTCCGCGTGTCGCCACGGATGGCCGTTAGCCATCACCCTGCCCTATGGAGTCCGGACTTTCCTCGCCCTCTTCGGCCGAAACCTCGGAGGCCGCGACTGCCTAGCCTGCTTTGCTGCGGCGGATTTTAACATCCACGACGCCAGGTAGCCCGCCGCTGCGGCAGAAATAGCTGGAACAGCACGCGCGTCCGAAGCTGGCTAACTGATTAAACGGATCGGGTTGCCGAGGGAAACGCTGCGAAAACGCTCCCGTGTCGCCTGAATTGGCGAGGCGATACGAAACAACACGCGCTAACGCGCGCGACGCCCCGCCCGAAACACCGATACATCGTCGTAAAACGCAGGCGCCTCGTTCTCAGGCCACCAGCCCGGAATCCCCAGCACGGGAAGCGGCGCGAACATACGGCTCGTCAGCGCGTCAGTGTCCAGCAGCGTCGCGCTGACCGCCTCGTCCAGACATGCATCGCGCGACGCGGCGTCCCAGCCGAAATACTCCGCGGGCACATCGACGATCCACGCATGCCCCGTGCACGCCTTGAACGGCACGATCAGCTTCTCCAGCAGCGCATGACCGAACGAGCGCACTTCGCAACGCACGCCCCACGCATCGCGCTGCGCAACCAGCAGCGTTTGCCAGTCGAAACCCCGCAACGCGGCGCTCAAAGCAGGATCGGCGCACGCGAACAGCAACGCATTCTCGTCGAACAAGGTCAGCGTGTCGCGCACGCCGCCGCGCGTCGGCCCCACGCCGAGCACATCGATCGCCGCCGACTGCCGCGCGTTCAGCGCCGCCTTGATGCGCGGAAACGCAAACCACATCGAACCGTTGAAGAAGTCGTGCAGGTTGTGACGCGTCGGCACGCAACCGGTCGCCGCGATATGCGCTTCGTAGGCCGCGCCCGCAGGCAGATCGTCCTGCGCGATGAACGCAAGCCGCTCGCCGCGGCCGGTACGCTGCTGCATCTGGCCGGCATCGGCGTTCATTTCGGCGAGCAACGCTGCGTAGCTCGCTAACGCCGCGCGCTGCCAGCGCTCGCCGCGCGCCGCGAATTGCGCGAACCACGGGCGCGTCCAGTCGATGTCGGCGAAGCCTGACTCCAAACCCGCACGCGCTGCCGCTTGCACCTGCATTTACAGCAGCCTCAGACGAGGCGCCAACCGATCGACTCGCCGCCACGCAGCGGCACGACTGGCGTATCGCCGACCGGCAACTCGGCCGGCAGCGTCCACTCTTCGCGACGCAGCGTGACCTTCTCCGCGCTGCGCGGCAGACCGTAGAAGTCCGCGCCGAAGAAGCTCGCAAAGCCTTCGAGCTTATCGAGCGCACCAACGTTGTCGAAGGCCTCGGTGTACAGCTCCAACGCGTGCAGCGCCGTATAGCAGCCCGCGCAACCGCAGGCGTGCTCCTTCAAACCCTTCGCATGCGGCGCGCTATCGGTACCGAGGAAAAAGCGTGCATTGCCCGACGTGGCTGCCTCGACCAGCGCGACGCGATGCTTCTCGCGCTTCAACACCGGCAGGCAGTAGTAGTGCGGACGAATGCCGCCCTGGAAGATCGCGTTGCGGTTGTACAGCAGGTGATGCGCGGTGATCGTCGCGCCCAGCAGGCCAGGCGCCACGCCGGCTTCGCGGATGTAGTCGACTGCGTCTTTCGTGGTGATGTGCTCGAATATCACCTTCAACGCCGGGAACGCGGCGCGCAGCGGCGTCATCACCCGGTCGATGAACACCTTCTCGCGGTCGAACAGATCGATCGACGAATCCGTCACCTCGCCGTGCACCAGCAGCGGCATGCCGACTTCCTGCATGACCTCCAACGTCTTCGCGCACTTCATGATGTCGGTCACGCCCGCGTCCGAATTCGTCGTGGCGCCTGCCGGATACAGCTTCACGCCATGCACGAAGCCGCTCTCACGCGCGCGGCGGATTTCGTCAGGTGGCGTGTTGTCGGTCAGATAGAGCGTCATCAGCGGTTCGAACTTCGCGCCGGCCGGGATCGCGGCGACGATCCGCTCGCGGTACGCCGCGGCCATCGCGGTCGTGGTGACCGGCGGCTTCAGGTTCGGCATGATGATCGCGCGGCCGAACTGGCGCGCGGTGTCCGGCAACACGGCCGCGAGCATCGCGCCGTCGCGGACGTGCAGGTGCCAGTCGTCCGGGCGGGCGAGCGTAATGGAATCGACAGAATCGGAATCGACAGAATCGATGGAAGCGTTAGGAGCGGTCATGGCGAGATGGGGACGAGATCGAGCAAAAAACCGCCGACGCAATCGACAAACATGTTCAAACCGCGACTTTGCAGCACAAACACACGTCAATTTTGCTATTTGGCGTTTCGGGCTCGGTGATATGCTTCGAAAATCATCATTGTAACGGCTCGCCCCGTTCACAGGCTTACCCGCAACATGTGCCAACTTCTCGGAATGAACTGCGCCGCGCCGACGGACGTCACGTTCTCGTTCACCGGCTTTGCTGCGCGCGGCGGCGTCACCGATCACCATGCCGACGGCTGGGGCATCGCCTTCTTCGAAGATAAAGCCTGCCGCCTGTTCATCGACCATCAATCGTCGGCCACCTCACCGATCGCCGAAATGGTCAAGCGCTACCCGATCAAATCGAAGAACACGATCGCGCATATCCGCAAGGCGACGCAAGGGCACATCCTGCTCGAGAACTGCCATCCGTTCATGCGCGAATTGTGGGGACGCCACTGGATTTTCGCGCACAACGGCGACCTGAAGGACTATTCGCCAACGCTCAACGGCGTGTACCAGCCGGTCGGCACGACCGATAGCGAGCTCGCGTTCTGTGCGCTGCTGCAAGGTTTGCGCAAGGCTTTTCCCAGCTGTCAGCCGCCGCTCGAAGAACTGTTCGCGGCACTTAAGGTTCTCACGCGCGAGATTACGCAATTCGGCGTATTCAACTTCCTGATGTCGAATGGGCAGGCGCAGTTCGCGCATTGCTCCACGCATCTGCACTACATCGTGCGGCGCTGGCCCTTCTCGACCGCGCATCTGGTCGACGCCGACGTGTCGATCGATTTCGCCAAATACACGACGCCGGAAGATCGCGTCGCGGTGATCGCAACCAAGCCGCTCACCGACAACGAAGTGTGGACCGCGTTCAAACCCGGCGACCTGTTGATGTTCCAGCACGGCGAAGTGATCGGCCGCGTGAATATTCCCGTGCCGGCCTCGGTGCTCGAGAAACTGCGCAATCCCGCGCTGGACGCATCGGCGTCGGCAAGCACGATTGCGGTGACGATTGCGCCTACCGTGCCGGAAGTCGCCACTGAAGAAATAGCCGTCGACCTGGAAGCGGCCGACGACGCCGCCGCTTTCGAATCCTGACCACGCGCATCTAAGCCATAAACGAAAAAACCGCTTCTTCCGAAGCGGTTTTCTGTTTGAGCGCCGGAATTCACGCTTGAATATCGGAGCCTCAGTGCAGGATCTTCGCGAGAAAGTCCTTCGCGCGATCCGACTTCGGATTCGCAAAGAAGTCTTCCTTGCGGTCGTCTTCGACGATCAAGCCTTTGTCCATGAAGATCACGCGATGCGCGACCTTCTTCGCAAAGCCCATTTCGTGCGTGACGCACATCATCGTCATGCCTTCCTGCGCGAGTTCGACCATCACGTCGAGCACTTCGTTGATCATTTCCGGGTCGAGCGCGGAAGTCGGCTCGTCGAACAGCATCGCGATCGGATCCATCGACAACGCGCGCGCAATCGCCACACGCTGTTGCTGACCGCCCGACAACTGCCCCGGAAACTTGTCCGCATGCGCGCGCAGACCCACGCGGTCGAGCAGCTTCAATCCCTTGGCCGTGGCTTCGTCGTTCGAACGGCCAAGCACCTTGACCTGTGCGAGCGTCAGGTTCTGCACGATCGACAGATGCGGAAACAGCTCGAAGTGCTGGAACACCATGCCGACCTTCGCGCGCAGCTTCGACAGATTGGTTTTCTTGTCGGTGAGCGACTGCCCGTTGATCACGATCTCGCCTTTCTGGAACGGCTCGAGACCGTTCACGGTTTTGATCAGCGTGGACTTGCCCGAACCCGACGGCCCGCACACCACCACCACTTCACCCTTTTTGACTTCCGTCGTGCAGTCGGTCAGCACCTGAAACTGGCCGTACCACTTCGAAACATTCTTGATAGAGATCATCTTGCGACCTTTTTCTGAAGACCTTTGACGAGGCTCGACGCGATCACACAGATCACGAAATAACACGCGCCCGCGAACAGTACCATTTCGACGTTCGTGCCGTCACGATCGCCAATATTCGTGGCGGTGCGGAAGAAATCGGCGAGGCTGATCACATAGACGAGCGACGTATCCTGGAACAGCACGATGCCTTGCGTGAGCAGCAGCGGCACCATCGCGCGGAACGCCTGCGGCAATACGATCAGGCGCATCGCCTGCCAGTAGTTCATGCCGAGCGCGAACGCCGCATTGACCTGTCCGCGCGGCACCGCCTGGATACCGGCGCGGATGATCTCGGAGTAATACGCGGCCTCGAACAGCGAGAAAGCGACCATGGCCGACGCGAGGCGAATGTCGATATCCGGCGACAAACCCAGCACGTTCTGCAGCACCTGCGGCACGATCAGGAAGAACCACAGCAGCACCATCACCAGTGGGATCGAACGGAAAATCGTCACGTAGCCTTTCGCGAACCACTCGAACGGCTTGAACGACGACAACCGCAGCATCGCGAGAATCGTGCCCCAGATGATGCCGAACACGATCGCGATCAGCGTGATCTTGATCGTGACGAGCGCGCCGGTCCACAGCGTAGGCAGTGCGCCCGGAATACCGCTCCAGTCGAAATGATGCATCACTTACCTCCGATATAGCCGGGCAACCGGGTCTTCGCTTCGACCCAGCGCATCAGTTGCATCACGACCAGATTGATCAGCATGTACGCGAGCGTGACCGCGATGAACGACTCATACGTTTGCGACGTGTAGTCGACCAGTTGACGCGCCTGCGCGGACAGATCCAGCAAACCGATCGTCGACGCGACCGCCGAGTTCTTGAAGATGTTCAGAAACTCGGACGTGAGCGGCGGCACGATGATCCGGTAAGAGACCGGCAACAGCACGTAGCGGTACGTCTGCCATTGCGTGAAACCCATCGCGAGACCGGCGGCGCGCTGGCCGCGCGGCAATGCGTTGATGCCCGAGCGCACCTGTTCGCACACGCGCGCGGCAGTGAACAGCCCGAGACAGATGATCGACGACGAGAAAAACTGCGCGCCCGGCGGCAGTTGCTTGAACCAGTTGCCGATCGATACGGGCAGCAACTCCGGTATCACCAGATACCAGATGAAGAACTGCACGATCAGCGGAATATTGCGGAAAATCGCGACGTAAAGCGTGCCGATACCCGACGCCCATTTGTTCGGCACGGTACGCAGCACGCCGAAAAACGAACCGACGATCAGCGCGATCACCCAGGCCGACAGCGACACGGTAATCGTCACCCAGAAGCCGGACAGCAGCCAGCCCAGGTAAGTGGTCGGCTCGCCGGTCGAGACCGGACTCAGCAGAATGCCCCAGTTCCAGTGATATGACATGAGCAAGACTCCAGCAAAAAGAAACGGAAGAAGCGCATGGCCCCTTCCGTTTCGTTCAGCATTTCAAAAAAACAGCTAAGGTTTAATCGATTGCCTTGTCATTCGGGCTCTTGAAGAGCGCCTTCATGTCGTCGCTTTCCGGGAAGTTCAGGTTCAGGCCCTTCGGCGGAATCGGCGATTCGAACCACTTCTTGTAGATCTGATCGGCTTCGCCCGAGGTTTCGACCTTCGCGATTGCGTCGTCGACGACCTTCTTGAATTCCGGATCGTTCTTGCGAATCATGCAGCCGTAAGCTTCGTGCGATTGCGGCGTGCCGACGATCACGAAATCGCCCGGGTTGTTCGACTTCGCGCGTTCGCCGGCGAGCAGCGCGTCGTCCATCATGAACGCGGCAGCACGGCCGGTGGAGAGCGTCAGGAACGACTCGCCGTGATCCTTCGCGCTGATGATGTTCATGCCCATGCTCTTGTCCTGATTCATCTTGCGAAGCAGGCGCTCGGAGGTCGTGCCGGCGGTGGTCACCACCGTCTTGCCCTTCAGGTCGGCCCAATCCTTGATGCCCGAGTCTTTCTTGGTCATCAGACGCGTGCCGATCACGAAGATCGTGTTCGAGAACGCAGCCTGTTGCTGGCGCTCGGCGTTATTGGTGGTGGAGCCGCATTCCATGTCGACCGTGCCGTTCTGCACCAGCGGAATACGGTTTTGCGACGTAACCGGCGTCAGCTTGACCTTCAGGTTCGGCATGTTCAGCTTCTGCTTCACCGCCTCGACGACTTTCAGCGCGAATTCCTGCGAATAGCCGATAACGTTCTGCTTGTCGTCGTAATACGAAAACGGGATAGACGATTCACGATGCCCCAGCGAAATGACGCCCGTGTCCTTGATCTTTTTCAGCGTACCAGCGTCTTGCGCGTGCGCGCCAACCGTAAACAGTCCGAGAGTCGCGAGCAGCAGCGCAGCTTTTTTAACCTTCATGTGTGATCTCCTTGGCAAGAACCGGCGCCAGTTTAGCAAAGTAATTATTCTGAAAGTATGGCTATAAACCATGTTTGTTGCGCGCCGGTCAGATCCGTCGATCTGTTGCCGGATAGGCGAAGGCGGGCGGCATCGATCCGATGCCGCCCGCCGGGCCCAGCACGCGGTCTCGTGAACCGCGTCGAAGCTAAAGTCGGCAAGGCCCGCGAGTGAGCGGGCCGCCGTTTCGCGCAAACAATCTGGAGAAAATCAGGGGTACAGGCCGCGCAATTCGCGCGCTTCCAGAATCCGCTTGCACGCGACGATAAACGCCGCGGTCCGCACGGACACCTTCTGCTCGCTCGACACCTGCCACACCGCGGCGAACGCTTCGCGCATCACGCGTTCGAGGCGCTGATTGATTTCGTCTTCGGTCCAGAAGAAGCTCGAGAAGTCCTGCACCCATTCGAAGTACGACACCGTCACGCCGCCCGCATTGGCCACGACGTCCGGAATCACGAGGATGCCGCGATCGTTCAGGATGTCGTCGGCCGCGGTCGTGGTCGGGCCGTTCGCGCCTTCCACGACGATCTTCGTCTTGATCTTGCCGGCGTTCTTTTCGGTGATCTGGTTTTCCAGCGCGGCCGGAATCAGGATGTCCGATTCGACGTTCCAGAACTCTTCGTTCGTGACCGCGTCGGCTTCCGGGAAACCGCCCACACCGCCCGTCTTCGCCACGTGGTCGAGCAGCGCGACCGCGTCGATACCCGTCGACTTGTACAGCGAGCCGGTGTGATCCTGCACCGCGACCAGCTTCGCGCCGGCTTCCTGGAACAGACGCGCGGCGATCCCGCCCACGTTGCCGAAGCCTTGCACGGCAATGCGCGCGCCTTCGATCTCGACGCCGATGCGGCGTGCCGCTTCCGACGCCACCACGAACACGCCGCGGCCCGTCGCTTCACGACGGCCCAGCGAGCCGCCCAGCGCGATCGGCTTGCCCGTCACGACGCCCGTGGCCGTTTGGCCCTGGTTCATCGAGTACGTGTCCATCATCCACGCCATGATCTGCTCGTTCGTGTTCACGTCCGGCGCGGGAATGTCGGTGTTCGGTCCGATGATGATGCCGATTTCGCTGGTATAGCGGCGGGTCACGCGCTCCAGCTCGCCCCGCGAAAGCGTGCGCGGGTCGACGCGGATACCGCCCTTCGCGCCGCCGTACGGCACGTTCACGGCCGCGTTCTTCACCGACATCCACGCCGACAACGCCATCACTTCCGACAGCGTCACGTCCTGGTGATACCGCACGCCGCCCTTGCCGGGACCGCGCGACACGTTGTGCTGCACGCGATAGCCTTCGAAGTGCGCGACGGTACCGTTATCGAGTTCGATAGGCACGTCGACGACCAGAATGCGCTTCGGGCGCTTCAGCGTTTCGAGCCAGCGGGACAGCGAGCCGAGATACGGCGCGACGCGATCGACCTGACGCAGGTAGTTGCCCCACGGGCCGAGGTCGTCTTTATTCAGGTAGGAGGGAACGGACTGCAACGTTGATGCGGCTTGTGCAGCTTGTGCGGCTTGTTGCTGGGATGACATGAACGCTCCGGCGTTGATCGGGTAACAGCATTGTCGAAAAACGCCGTTTTGAAATCCAATGCCGTTTCCTTATCCGATTATGTTTTTTTTGCATAACCCTGGAAAACGCGCAATTTTGCGTCGTGCGCGAGCAGGAAATTCACGCGGTGTCCGGGCTTTGTTTGAGCTCGTCGGTGACCACGTCCCACAGCTGGCGCACGAGTATCTGCCGCGCATCGTCGCTCTTTGCCGCGAGCTTGTCGCGGTACAGGCGGATCTCCATGCTCAGCGTGAGCTGGCCTTCGGGTGTACCGCGCGTCGCGCGATCGAGGCGGATCAGCTTGCCGTCCGCGACCGCGTCTTCCACCGCGCTATGCGGCAGGAACGCGACGCCGTGGCCGGCCAGCGCCATCGCTTTGAGCCCTTCGGCCATGTCGGTTTCGTACAGACGATCGAGGTAAAGCCGCTCCGGCGCGTTGGCCAGAATCACTTCGGTCATGCGGCCCAGATACGCGTTCGGCGTGTACGACAGATACGGCGTCGGCGCGTCGGCGGTGCCCGGCAGCGTGTGACGCGGACGACCCGCGCGGCCCGGCGCGGAGAACGGACTGATCGGCTCGTTGCCGAGCGTGAGCATGTCGTAGCGGCCCGGATCGAGCGCGACCGGATGGCTCGGATGGTGATAGCCCATCATCAGATCGCAGCCGCCTTCCACCAGCGCGAGCGCTGCGTCGTGCACGTTCAGCGCGCGCAGCCGCGTGTGGATCGGGCCCATCTGCGCTTCGATCCGTTGCAGCCAGCGTGGAAAGTAAGTGAGCGACAGCGTGTGCGGCACCGCGAATTCGATGGTCGCCTGCGGCGTCGCCGTATGGCCGCGCAGCAGCGTGCGCGCCTCGTGGAATTGCGACAGCATCGCGAGCGCCTGCTCGTTGAACACCTGGCCGGCCGCGGTCAGACGCGTCGGATAAACCGAACGGTCGATCAGTTCCGTGCCGAGCCACGCTTCGAGTGCCTGGATGCGCCGCGAAAACGCCGGCTGTGTGACGTGCCGCAGTTCGGCCGAGCGGCTGAAACTACGCGTCTCCGCGAGCGAAACGAAGTCTTCGAGCCATTTCAGTTCCATGCGAAGCCTGCTGCCGGCGAGAAGGAAGAAGTCAGCATTCTAACGGCGCGGCGTAACGCGCCGGGTTGGATGGTAAAATTCGCGATTCCCTCCGTTCCAGAACCGGTCCTTGCGCGCTCGCCGAGCGTCCATCGACCCAATTCGGCCCGTCCGGCCCAATAAGCGCCCAATCATGTCCGACACCCGCCCCGATACCCTGTTCGCGCTGAACGCGCTCTCCCCGCTCGACGGCCGTTACGCGTCGAAAACCGAAGCGCTGCGCGAGTGGCTCTCGGAAGCCGCTTTCATGCGCAACCGCGTGACCGTCGAAATCCACTGGCTGATCGCACTGTCGCGCGCCGGTTTCGCCGAAGTGCCGCGCTTTTCCGAAGCGTCCGAACAATTCCTGCTGCAACTGGCCGAGCGCTTCACCGCGCACGACGCCGCGCGCATCAAGGAAATCGAACGCGTGACGAATCACGACGTGAAAGCGGTCGAGTACTGGTTGAAGGAGTCGGTCAAGGGTCAGGAAGAACTGGAGCGCGCGAGCGAATTCATTCACTTCGCGTGCACGTCGGAAGACATCAACAACACGTCGCACGGTCTGATGCTCGCGGGCGCCCGCGAACACGTGATCCTGCCGGCGCTGCGCTCGGTGCATCAGCGTCTCGTCGCGCTGGCCCATGCGCATGCCGAACAGCCGATGCTGTCGCGCACGCACGGTCAGCCGGCGAGCCCGACCACGCTCGGCAAGGAAATCGCGAACGTCGCCGCGCGTCTGGAACGCGCGATCCAGCGCATCGCGAAGGTCGAGCTGCTCGGCAAGATGAACGGCGCGGTCGGCAACTTCAATGCGCATCTGTCCGCGTATCCGGAATTCGACTGGGAAGGGTTTTCGCGCGACGTGGTGGAACAGCGCCTAAAGCTCACGTTCAATCCGTACACGATCCAGATCGAACCGCACGATTACATGGCCGAGCTGTTCGACGCGGTGTCGCGCGCGAACACGATCCTGCTGGATCTGGACCGCGACGTGTGGGGCTACATCTCGGTCGGTTACTTCAAGCAGCGCACGAAGGCCGGTGAAATCGGTTCGTCGACGATGCCGCACAAGGTCAACCCGATCGACTTCGAAAACTCGGAAGGCAACCTGGGTCTCGCGAACGCCACGCTGCGCCACCTCGCCGACAAGCTGCCGATCTCGCGCTGGCAGCGCGATCTGACCGACTCGACCGTGCTGCGCAATATCGGCGTCGCGTTCGGTTATTCGCTGCTTGCGTACGACTCGCTGATCCGCGGCCTGGACAAGCTCGAAGTGAACGCAGCGCGTCTGAACGAAGATCTCGACAACTGCTGGGAAGTGCTGGCCGAGCCGGTGCAAACGGTGATGCGCCGTTACGGCATCGAGAACCCGTACGAGCAGTTGAAAGAGCTGACGCGCGGCAAGGGCATCACGCGCGAAGCGCTGCAAACGTTCGTGAGCGGCCTCGCGATTCCGCAAGACGCGAAAGACCGTTTGCTCGCAATGACGCCGGCTTCGTACATCGGCAAGGCGGTTGAACTGGCCAAGCGGATTGCTTGAAGTCCCGCCTAAGCTGACCGCATGAAAAAAGGCGCTCCGTGTGAACGGAGCGCCTTTTTTATCGCCGAAGCCAACCAGGCGCGAGCCGGAAACCTCAGCGCTTTTCCACCTGCACCAGCACCTCTTCGACGATCGCTTCCGGCGACAGCTCGATACTCACCGTGATCGCCTCATCCTCGCCCGGCTCTTCGAGCGTGTCGAGCTGGCTTTGCAGCAGCGACGGATCGAAGAAGTGACCGGTACGCGTAGTCAGCCGCTCTTCCAGCACTTCGCGCGAGCCTTTGAGGTACACGAAGATCACGTCCTCGTCGCCGTTACGCAGGATGTCGCGATACGAGCGCTTCAGCGACGAACACGTGAACACCGCCGTCTCGCCCGCCTTCTGCTTTTCCTCGATCGCCGCGCGGATCGTTTTCAGCCACGGCCAGCGGTCTTCGTCGGTGAGCGGAATGCCTTTGTGCATCTTCTCCTTGTTCGCGGCGCTGTGAAATGCGTCGCCGTCGGTGAAGGCGCACTGCAGGCGTTCAGCCAGCATTTCGCCAATCCTCGTTTTGCCGGCGCCCGACACGCCCATTGCGATCAGAATCATCAAAAACTCCTTACACGACCGTCGCTAGCGCGAAGGTCAAACCCAAGCCCATCAGCGAAATGATGGTTTCGAGGAGCGACCATGTCTTGAAGGTCTGCCCCACCGTCATACCGAAGTATTCCTTGATCAGCCAGAAGCCGCCGTCGTTCACGTGCGAGAAGATCAGCGAGCCCGAGCCGGTGGCGAGCACCAGCAATTCCGGCGTGACCTGCACGCCGCTCGCCGATGCGATCGGCGCGACGATGCCGCACGCGGTGGTCATCGCCACCGTCGCCGAACCCGTCGCGAGACGGATCAGCGCGGCCACGAGCCAACCGAACAGCAGCGGCGACAGATGCATCGCCGTGGCCACATTGACGATTTCCTTCGAAATGCCGCTGTCCATCAGCACGCGGCCGAAGCCGCCGCCCGCGCCGACGATCAGCGTGATGCCCGCGATCGGCGCCAGACATTCGCCGCAGAATTTCTGGATCTGCTCGCGATTGAAGCCGCGGCTCGCACCGAAGGTCCAGAAGCTGACCAGCACCGCGATCAGCAGCGCGACGTCGGAGTTGCCGACGAAACGCAGCAGATCGTTGGCGAGCGTTTTCGGCGCGAACACGAGGTCTGCCCAGCTGCCGATCAGCATCAGGATCACCGGCAACAGAATCGTGAACAGCGTGATGCCGAAGCTCGGCAGTTCGCGTTTCGGCGCAGCGTTGCCGTCGGCGTCTTTCGCGCTGTCGGCGGAACCGAGGAATTGGGCGGCGAGCGCGTTGTCTTTCGGCAGCTTGATCGCGCGGCTGATCAGCAGCGCGAACAGCGGACCGGCGACGATCGCCGTCGGAATGCCGACGATCAGACCGTACGCGATCGTCTTGCCGATGTCGGCGTGATACGCCTGCACCGCGAGCATCGCGGCCGGGTGCGGCGGAATCAGACCGTGCACGACGGACAAACCCGCGACCATCGGCAGGCCGATCAGCAGCAGCGACTTGCCGGTGCGCTTCGCGACGTTGAACGCAATCGGAATCAGCAGCACGAAACCGACTTCGAAAAACACCGGCAAGCCGACGATGATCGCGACGACCATCATCGCCCAATGAATGTTCTTCTCGCCGAACCTGTCGATCAATGTGGTGGCGATACGCTCGGCGCCGCCCGATTCGGCCATCATCTTGCCGAGCATCGTGCCGAGGCCCACCACGATCGCGATGTGGCCGAGCGTGTTGCCGTTACCCGTTTCGAACGATTTGACGATGGTGCCGATCGGCATGCCGGACGCGAGCCCGAGCAGCAGCGACACGATGATCAGGACGAGGAACGGATAAACCTTGTAGCGCGTGATCAGCAAAATCAGCAAGGCGATGGCGATCACTGCGAAGACCAGCAGCGTGCTGCCGTGGACAGCTTCCATGAAGCTCCTCCTTTTGCGTTATTGATTGTGGGCGCCGCCAAGCTGGCGCTTCGTGGCGGCCCCGTCGGGGACCGCCAGAAACCTTGCGGCGACCCAGCGTTTTCGTATGTGTATGTGAAACGCGGCTGGCGTCTGTCTCACGGCGGCCTGCTGCAGTGCGTGAAACCGGTCAGGCCGCGCGGACGCTGAATTTTACTGTCTGTAGCCTTGGAACGTGCGCGAGTCCGGTGCGTCGCGCATAAAAAAGCCTCGTCGCGACAACCTGAACGGCTGCAACGACGAGGCTCCTTCATCAAGTCCTGCGAAAAAAGACCTGAACGCCGGCTGTTTCGACTCAGTGCGAAGGCGCGGCCAACTGGCTGGCGGCACGCGCGAGACGGGTCACCTCGTCCCAGTTCTGCGCGGCCAGCGCGGCTTTCGGCGTGAGCCACGAACCGCCGACGCACACCACGTTCGGCAGCGACAGGAAATGCGTGGCCGTTTCCGCGGTGATGCCGCCGGTCGGGCAGAACTTCAGCGTCGGAAACGGACCGTGAAAAGCTTGCAGCATCGGCACGCCGCCGGCTTGTTGGGCCGGGAAAAACTTCACGATCTCGTAGCCGAGTTCGAGCGCGGTGATGATGTCGGTGGGCGTCATCACGCCCGGCAGCAGCGGCAAGCCGGCGTCCTGTGCGGCCTTGTGCATGTCTTTCGTGAGGCCCGGCGATACGCCGAACTGCGCGCCCGCTTTCTTCGCCTGAGCGCAGTGCTCGGGCTTCGTGATCGTGCCGACGCCCACCACGATGTCTTCGGCCAACTGGCTCGCGCGTTCGATCGCTTCGAGGCCCGCTGCGGTGCGCAGCGTGATTTCCAGCACCTTCACGCCACCCGCGTGCAGTGCCCGCGATACGTTTTCGCCCTGCTCGACCGAGTCGAACGCGAGCACCGGAATCACCGGGCCGAGGCGCACGATATCGCTTACTGTTTTCGACGTCATAGTCAGACTCCTTGTTTCTGCAGCGTTTAGCTGGCTTGAGTGGTGCTTGGGTGTTCGTTCGTTCACGTGTTTTGCGGCTTGGCCGTCGAGCCTTTCGTGCCCTTCGTGCTTTCAGCCGTGTGCTTTCGCGTGTTCTTCGGCGTGGGTCTTCGCGCTCGCCGGTTCGCCGTGCCGCGTCGCGTGCTCGCCGACCAGCGGACCGAACACCGACGCGCCCAACTCCGCCGGCGCCGCTGCCGCCCGGAACACGCCGAACAGCTCGCGGCCGAAGCCGACTTCGTTTTCCGCCTGGTGCTGCGGCAAAGCGCCTTCGCGCGCCGCCCATTCAGCCGCGTCGATTTCGATGTCGAGCACGCCGGCATCGGCGTCGATCACCAGCGTGTCGCCGCTGCGCACCTTGCCGATCGGCCCTTGCAGCAACGCTTCCGGCGACAGATGAATCACCGCCGGCACCTTGCCCGACGCGCCCGACATGCGGCCGTCGGTGACCAGTGCGACGTGGAAACCCTGATCCTGCAACACACCGAGCAGCGGCGTCAAACGATGCAGCTCGGGCATGCCGTTTGCGCGCGCGCCCTGAAAGCGCACCACGGCGATGAAATCGCGCTTCAGCTCGCCGTTGTCGAACGCGGCCTGCACGGCTTCCTGCGAATCGAACACGATGGCCGGCGCCCTCACCTTGCGATGCTGCGTCGCGACCGCCGAAATCTTGATCACGCCGCGACCGAGCTTGCCCTGCATCAGACGCAAACCGCCGTCCGGCTGGAACGGTTCCTTGATGCCGCGCAGCACCGTCGTGTCTTCGCTTTGCGCCGCGCCCGGCACCCATTGCAGCTTGCCGTCGAGCAGCTTTGGCTCTTCGGTGTAGTGATGCAGGCCCTTGCCCGCGACCGTGTTGACGTCTTCGTGCAGCAAGCCGCCTTCCAGCAGATTGCGCACGAGAAACGCGACGCCGCCCGCCGCGTGGAAGTGGTTCACGTCGGCCTTGCCGTTCGGGTAGATCTTCGCGAGCAGCGGCACCGCTTGCGACAACGTATCGAAGTCGTCCCAGTCGATCACGATGCCGGCCGCCCGCGCGATCGCGACCAGATGCAGCGTGTGATTGGTCGAGCCGCCCGTCGCCAGCAACGCGACGATGCCGTTGACGATCGCCTTCTCGTCGACCACATGGCCGATCGGCGTGTAATTGCCGCGCTCCACCGTCAGATCGAGCACGCGCCGCGCGGCCTGCGCGGTCAGCGCGTCGCGCAGCGGCGTGTGCGGATGCACGAAGGCCGCGCTCGGCAGATGCAGGCCCATCACTTCCATCAGCATCTGGTTGCTGTTGGCGGTGCCGTAGAAAGTACAGGTGCCGTGGCTGTGATACGCGGCGGCTTCCGCTTCGAGCAGCGCGTCGCGGCCGCATTGACCGGTGGCGAACAGTTGGCGCGTCTTCGCTTTGTCGTCGTTCGACAGGCCGCTGCCCATCGGACCCGCCGGCACGAAAATCGTCGGCAGATGGCCGAATTGCAACGCGCCGATCAACAGGCCCGGCACGATCTTGTCGCAGATGCCGAGGCACAGCGCCGCGTCGAACATGTTGTGCGTGAGCGCGACCGCCGTGCTCATCGCGATCACTTCGCGTGAGAACAGCGACAACTCCATCCCCGCGTTGCCCTGCGTGACGCCATCGCACATGGCCGGCACGCCGCCCGCGAATTGCGCGACGCCGCCGTTTTCACGCGCAGCGTCCTTGATGATGTCCGGGTAGTTTTTGTACGGCGCGTGGGCCGACAACATTTCGTTGTACGAGGAGACGATGCCGATGTTCGGCTGGCGAATCTGCTTGATCACCAGCTTGTCGTTGCCTTCGAGGCCGGCAAAACCGTGCGCCAGGTTCGCGCACGACAGCGCGCCGCGCGCCGGGAATTTGCCCTGCGCCTGTTCGATGCGGGCCAGATAGGCCTCGCGCGTGGGCTTGCTGCGCTCGATCACGCGTTGCGTGACCTTCAACAATTGCGAATGCGGGGAAACCATCGGAGCTCCTTCGTCGCTGGCGACACGTGCTCGTTCAATGCGCGCGCTTTATGCCAGGTAGGTATCGCGGGGGAATGTCGAATCAGTCGACGCCGCAATCTTAGTAGAAAAACTACACGATCGCAATGACGAGTCTTGCTGCGATGCGGCATCTGTCAACGGGCCTTACCGCCTTACAGGCTGGCCTTATGCGGCATTTAGGGCCGAACCTAGGGATTACACCTACATCACGATATGTAGTTTTTGTACCTTCCTCGGCAATCGGATATAGTCCACGCATTCTTCAGCATAGTGCGAGTTCTCCGATGATGCTGTCCCAGGTGGAAGAGATGCGCGACCAGTTGCGCCCGTCCGAGCGCAAGCTGGCCGATTACGTGATCGAAGCGCCACGCGAGGTGCTGGATCTGTCGATGACGGAAGTGGCCGCGCGCGCCGGCGTGAGCCAGCCGACCATCGCGCGGTTCTGTCATGCGCTCGGCTTTTCGGGCTTTCGCGAGTTCAAGATCCGGCTTGCACAGGGCATTGCGGCCGAAGTGCCGGTTGTCTACCGCGACGTGCGTCCCGACGAACCAGCGCCCGGCGTCGCCGCGAAGGTGCTCGACCGGACCATCGGCGCACTGATCCAGGTGCGCAACAATCTGTCGTCGGATAGCGTGGCGGCGGCCATCGATTTGCTGGCGAAGGCGCGGCGTATCGAGTTTTACGGCGCGGGCGGCTCGGGTATCGCCGCACTGGATGTGCAGCACAAGTTCTTTCGGCTGGGCATGCCGAGCGTCGCGTATGCGGACCCGCACACGTTTCTGATGTCGGCGTCGCTATTGGGCGAAGGCGACGTGGTGGTGGCGATTTCGAACACGGGCCGCACGCGCGATATCGTCGACGCGGCGAAGTCGGCACTGGCGGCGGGCGCGAAGGTGATCGCGATCACGCACGGCAATTCGCCGCTGGCGCGGCTGGCGAGCGTCGGCCTGTTTGCCAACGTCGATGAAGACACAGACATCTTTTCGCCGATGACCTCGCGCGTATCGCATCTGGCGATCGGCGATATCCTGGCGGTGGGAGTGGCGCTGAGCCGCGGACCGGAGCTGGTCGAGAAACTGGCGCAGGCGAAGGACGTCTTGTCGCGGCGGCGGATTCAGGACCCGGCGACGGGCGCGTAGCGCACGAACTATTGCGTTGAACAGATGTGACACGCGGACCGCGACAACGGGTCCGCGTTTTTGCTTCAGAACGGCTTGATCACCACCAGCGCCACTGCCGCAAGCATCCCCAGCACCGGCAATTCGTTGAACATCCGATACCACTTGTCCGTGCGACGATTCTCACCGCGCTCGAAGGTCCGCAGCAGCACGCCGCAATAGGCGTGATAAACGATCAGCAGCACGACCACACCGACCTTCGCGTGAATCCAGCCCTGGCCGCGGCCGATGCCGACCGCGAGCCATAGCCACAGCCCACACGCGAGCGCCGGCACCGCGATGAACGTCATGAAGCGAAACAGCTTGCGGGCCATTGTCAGAAGACGCGCGGTCGCCGCGGGTTCCGTTTCCATCGCCAGATTGACGAAGATGCGCGGCAGATAGAACAGGCCGGCGAACCATGAGGCAACCAGAACGATGTGAAACGTTTTTACCCAAAGCATCAGTTGTCCTTGTGCGGCTCGTTATCGTGAAGGTCCGCACTCTTCGTGGCGCGTTCGTGGTGTTACTCAAAGGAATTACTGGCGCCCTTCGCCATGCCCAAGCACGACGTACTTGAGCGACGTGAGCCCTTCCAGCCCCACCGGCCCGCGCGCGTGCAACTTGTCGTTCGAGATGCCGATTTCCGCGCCCAGACCGAATTCGAAACCATCGGCGAAACGCGTCGACGCGTTGACCATCACGCTTGCCGAATCCACTTCGCGCAGAAAGCGCATTGCGCGGTCGTGGTCTTCGGTGACGATCGCGTCGGTGTGATGCGAGCCGTATTCGTTGATGTGCTCGATCGCCGCGTCGAGATTGTCGACCACCTTGATCGCCAGCACCGGCGCCAGGTATTCGGTGCGCCAGTCTTCGTCGGTCGCGTCGACGAGCGGACCCACGCCCGCCTCGGCGAGCACCGCGCGCGCGGCGGCGTCCACGCGCAATTCGACCTCTTTGCTACGGTACAGCTTGCCCAGCGGCGGCAACACTTCCGCCGCGATGCCGCGCGCGACCAGCAGCGTTTCCATCGTGTTGCAGGTGCCGTAGCGGTGCGTCTTCGCGTTGTCGCACACCGTCAACGCGCGGGTGAGATCCGCGCGGTCGTCGACGTACACGTGGCAGATGCCGTCGAGGTGCTTGATCATCGGCACACGCGCTTCTTTCATCAAGCGCTCGATCAGACTCTTGCCGCCGCGCGGCACGATCACGTCGACGTATTCGGTCATCGTGATCAGCTTGCCGACCGCGGCGCGGTCGGACGTGGCCACCACCTGCACCGCGTCCTGCGGCAAACCGGCGGCCTCCAGCCCTTCGCCGATCAGCTTCGCCAACGCGGTGTTGCATTCGAGCGCTTCCGAACCGCCGCGCAGAATCGTCGCGTTGCCGGACTTCAGGCACAGCGCGGCTGCGTCGATCGTCACGTTCGGCCGCGATTCGTAGATGATGCCGATCACGCCCAGCGGCACGCGCATCTGGCCGACCTGGATGCCGCTTGGGCGAAATTTGAGGTTGCTGATCTCGCCGATCGGATCGGCCAACGCGGCGACTTGCCGCAAGCCTTCGACCATCGTTTTCAACGCCTTGTCCGACAGCGTCAGGCGATCGATGAACGCCGCGTCGAGACCTTTGTCGCGGGCTCGCGCGAGGTCGCGCGCATTGGCCTCTTTCAGCGACGCCGCGTCGCGCTCGATCGCTTCGGCCACCGCCGCGAGCGCCGCATTCTTTGCCGCCGTCGACGCCCGCGCCATCGCACGCGAAGCGTGGCGCGCGCGGCGGCCGAGGTCGGTCATGTACTGGTCGATATCCATGGTGATTCTCGTGGTGCCGCGCACGTTCACGTGCAGCGGACGGACAGAATTAGCGAAAGATCAAGCGATTGTAAGTCGGGAGAAGGCGCTGTGCTTGCCGCGGCGGCGGCCGTGAGCACCGCTGACGCCGGCTCGCTCGGGCCGTCGATGCCGGCCAATCACGCACCGGACTGCGCAATCGGCGCCGGCTGCGACACGTTGGCGCGACGGTTCGATCAACCTGTGAACCTACCGCCGGCCGCCTTTGATCAGACTGGCCTTCGTGCCGACGCTGCCGGCGCCGTACGAGGTCGTGGCGGCGGTGCGGCCGCGGTTTTCGGCGCAGCCACCGTCATGGCGAGTTCGAACAGGCCGTCCCACGGATCGGGCGGCGGATCGTTGCGATGGTTGCCCGGCGTGCCGCCGGACAGCCCCTTCACCTGCCGATCCAGCCGCGCGGCCAACGCGAGCGCCTTCTCCAGCGTGCCCTCGGTCACACGCGACAGCGCCGGGCCGATCAGCCGCTCGCGCGGACCCCACACGCGGTTCTCGCGCACCAGCACCGCGAGCGGCTTGCCCGCCGACACGCCGCGCTTGATTCGCAACAGCGTGCGCACTTCTTCGACGACCGCCCACAGCACCAGCACCGCGGCCTCGCCTTCGCCGCGCAAGCCGTCGAGCATGCGCGACAGGCGGCCGACATCGCCCGCCAGCATCGCTTCGTTCAGCTTGAAAACGTCGTAACGCGCGACGTTCAGCACGGCGTCGTGAATCTGTTCGAAGCTGAGCGATCCGGCCGGATACAGCAGCCCGAGCTTCTGGATTTCCTGATGCGCGGCGAGCAGGTTGCCTTCCACGCGCTCGGCGATAAACGCCAGCGCGCGCCGCCCTTCCTCTCCGGCCGCCACGCGCTGACCTTGCGCCGCGAGCCGCTGGCCGACCCAGTTCGGCAATTGCGCGCGCTCGACCGGATCGATCTTCAGCGCGACACCCGCTTCGGACAGCGCGGCAAACCACGCCGACTTCTGCGTGGCCGCGTCGAGCCGCGGCAGCGTGATCATTGTCAGCACGTCGTCGTTGACGGCGGCGGCGAGCGCCTTCAGTGCATCCCCGCCTTCCTTGCCGGGCTTGCCCGATGGAATGCGCAACTCGACCAGTTGACGATCGCCGAACAGCGACATCGACTGACTCGCGCCGAGCAGCGAACTCCAGTCGAAGCCGCGCTCGACGGTGAACACCGATCGGTCGGTGAAGCCGGCCGCGCGCGCCGTGGCGCGAATGCGATCGCCGGCTTCCTGGGCGAGCAGGTGCTCATCGCCGAACACGACGTACAGTCCGGCGAGTCCCTTGGCGAGATGCGCTTCGAGCGCGTCAAGTCGCAGTTGCATGGCTACCGATCGGCGAGGTTGAACAAAGACAAAGGCGGCAAACCCGGTATGAATCGGCCACGACACTCACAGCGGCGGCGGCGGCAACGGCGCACGCGGCGCCACTCCCGGCACTTCCTGCCCAGGCGCCGGATGCATCGACTTCACCAGCGAAAGACGCCGCGACAGTTGATCGATCGCGTCGCTTTCCATGTCCGCGAACAGGAGGTCGGATTCCGCCACCTTCGCCTGCGAGTACTGGTCGCTATAAGTCATCGCGCGGTTCAGCGCAATGATGCTCGGCGGAATCAGCACCGTGCCGTCCTTGCCGATCAGCGTGTATTGCATCGACAGATTCGCCTGGTACTCTTCGACAACCCCCAGCGAATTCAACGTCAGCGTACTCAAGCCGCGGCTTTCGGTGATCTGCAAAGTCGCATCGGCATTAGCCGGCGAAGTCACCACCACGGTGTCGCTGCCGCCTTGCACGAGACGCGTGAGACGCGCACTGCCCGCCGCCGAGCCGCCGGCGATGAACAGGCGTTTGAACGCATAGTCCTGCTGGCCGCGCAGCTGGAAGCCGCAAGCGGACAACATCATCACGCTGCAAGCCAGCGTCAGAAACAATCTGCGAGTCACATTGGCTCCTGGGTTCGCAGTGGATTGCGCAGCGGGGGACGGGCACCGCCCCGCCGCCATGTCGGCATGCGCCGTCAAACGACCACGTTCACGAGTCGGCCCGGCACCACGACGATCTTCTTCGGGGCACGGCCTTCGCTGAACTTCTCGACCGCCTCGTGAGCGGCGGCGAGCTTTTCGATGGCTTCACGCGACGCGTCTTTCGCCACCGTGAGCGCGCCGCGCACCTTGCCGTTCACCTGCAGCACGAGTTCGATTTCAGCCTGTTCCAGTGCCTGTTCGTCGACCTTCGGCCACGCCGCGTCGAGCAGCGAGCCGAATTCGTCGGCGTAACCGAGCTCCTGCCACAACTGGAACGTCAGATGCGGCACCACCGGGTACAACACGCGCAGCATCACGCTGTAAGTTTCGCGCAGCACCGCCGGTTGCGCGCTCTTCGCGCTGTCGAGCGCGTTGAGCATCTTCATGGCCGCCGACACCACCGTGTTGTATTGCAGACGCTGATAGTCGAAGTCCGCCTGCTTCAGCACGCTGTAGATTTCGCGGCGCAGCGCTTTGTCGGCATCGTTCTGCTTCGCGGCGTCGAACGTGCCGCCGTTGCCGCCTGTACGCAGCGCGCCCTCGTTCGCCTGACCGAAGTTCCACACACGACGCAGGAAGCGGCTCGCGCCTTCCACCCCCGAGCCGGACCACTCGAGCTGCTGCTCGGGCGGCGCGGCGAACATCACGAACAGACGCGCGGTGTCAGCGCCATGCTGATCGATCAGCAATTGCGGATCGACGCCGTTGTTCTTCGACTTCGACATCTTTTCGACGCCGCCGAGCACCACCGGCTGGCCGTCCGAGTTCAACACGGCGCCAACCGGGCGGCCCTTGTCGTCGAACGAGACGGTGACGTCGGCCGGGTTGTACCACGTCTTCTTGCCCACTTCGTTTTCGCGGTAATAGGTTTCGTTGAGCACCATGCCCTGCGTGAGCAGATTCTTCGCCGGCTCGCCGAACTTGATCAGACCGAGGTCGCGCATCACCTTCGCCCAGAAGCGCGAGTACAGCAGGTGAAGAATCGCGTGCTCGATGCCGCCGATGTACTGATCCATCGGCGCCCAGTAGTCGGTGCGCTCGTCGACCATGGTCTTCGCATCCGGCGACGCATAGCGGTAGAAGTACCACGACGAATCGACGAAGGTATCCATCGTGTCGGTTTCGCGCTTCGCCGCGCCGCCGCAAGTCGGGCAGACGCAGTTCACGAACGCTTCGGACTTCGCGAGCGGGTTGCCCGTGCCGTCCGGCACGAGGTCTTCCGGCAGCACCACCGGCAGATCTTTTTCCGGCACCGGCACGTCGCCGCAGGTCGGGCAGTGGATGATCGGAATCGGCGTGCCCCAGTAACGCTGGCGCGACACGCCCCAGTCACGCAGACGCCACGTGATCTGCTTGTCGCCGAGGCCGAGTTCCTTCAGGTCCGCGGCAATCCGGTCGACCGCCTGCTCGTACGCGAGACCGTCGTACTTGCCGCTGTTGATCAGCGTGCCGGTCTTCTCGCCGTACCACTCTTCCCAGGCTTCGGTGGAAAACGGCTTGCCTTCCACGGCCACCACCTGTTTGATCGGCAGACCGTATTTCTTCACGAACGCGAAGTCGCGCTCGTCGTGCGCCGGCACGCCCATCACCGCACCTTCGCCGTAGCTCATCAGCACGTAGTTGCCGATCCACACTTCGACCTGCTCCTGCGTCAACGGATGCGTGACGTAGAAGCCGGTGCCCCGGCCCTTCTTTTCCATCGTCGCGACATCGGCTTCCGCCACGCCGCCGCGCTTGCATTCTTCGATGAACGCCTGCAATTCCGGCTTGTCCTGCGCGAGACGCGTGGCGAGCGGATGCTCGGCGGCGATCGCGCAGAAGGTCACGCCCATGATCGTGTCGGCACGCGTGGTGAACACGCGCAACAGCTTCTGTTCACCGTCGATCTCATACGGGAAGCCGAAGTTTACGCCGAAGCTCTTGCCGATCCAGTTCTGCTGCATGATCTTCACGCGCTCGGGCCAGCCGAGGCCGTCGAGATCGTTCAGCAGTTCGTCCGCGTATTGCGTGATGCGCATGTAGTACATCGGGATTTCGCGCTTTTCGACCAGCGCGCCCGAGCGCCAGCCGCGGCCGTCGATCACCTGCTCGTTGGCGAGTACGGTCTGATCGATCGGATCCCAGTTCACCGTGCCGGTTTTCTTGTACGCGATGCCCTTTTCCAGCATCTTCAGGAACAGCCACTGGTTCCACTTGTAGTAATCCGGGCTGCAGGTGGCGACTTCGCGCGACCAGTCGATCGCGAGGCCCATCGACTGCATCTGCTTCTTCATGTAAGCGATGTTGTCGTAGGTCCATTTCGCGGGCGGCACGTTGTTCGCCATCGCCGCGTTTTCCGCCGGCATGCCGAACGCGTCCCATCCCATCGGCATCAGCACGTTGTAGCCGTTCATCCGCAGATAGCGGTACATCACGTCGTTGATCGTGTAGTTGCGCACGTGACCCATGTGCAGCTTGCCCGACGGGTACGGCAGCATCGAGACGCAGTAGTACTTGGGCTTGTCGGAGGTTTCCGTCGTCTTGTACGCGTCGATGGCGCGCCATTGCCCTTGCGCGGCGGATTCGACGTCGGAGGGAACGTATTTTTCGTGCATGGTGTGATGGGATCGCTGGGTTCGGTGCTTTCGCACCGGCCTGGTGCTCTGCTGGATGAAATGGCTTCGATTCCCCTTCTGCGGGGGAAAGGGCTGATTATACCGTTCGCGGACCGGTGCGCCGCGTGGCGAGGCTTACTGCGCGGCGCCCGGCGGCGGCGGATCCGTCACGAAACCGATCCGCTCGAGGCCCGCCTGCTGCGCGGCGCCCATCACCTGCGCGATCACCTCGTAGCGCGTGGAACGCTCGGCGCGCAGCTGGATTTCGGGCTGATCCGCCTGTTTGCCCGCTTCAGCGAATTGCGCGCGCATCTGCTGCAGCGTGATGACCGTGCCGTTCCAGTAGAGCTTGCCGGCTGCGTCGATGGAAAGAGAGATGGTTTGCGGCGTTTGCCGTGCCGGAGCGGCCGCGACCTTGGGCAAGTCCAACCGGATCGCGTGCGTGAATAAAGGCGCGGTAATGATGAAAATCACCAGCAGCACCAGCATCACGTCGATCAGCGGCGTCATGTTGATGTCCGCCATCGGCGCGGCTGTCTGCTTTTTTTCAAGTCCGCCGAATGCCATGCTGCTGCCTCCTTTCGCGTGAACGCCGCCGCTCAGCGCGTTTCGTCTGCGATCGCGCGCGGTGCGTGGCGTGCTGCGTCGTCCGCCGGCGCGCAAACGTACGCGTGCAGATCGTGCGCGAAGCCGTCGAGTTCCTCCGACAACTGCCGCACGAGCCGCCCGAGCACGTTATAGGCGAGCACCGCCGGAATCGCGACCACGAGGCCGAACGCCGTCATGATCAGCGCCTCGCCGACCGGCCCGGCGACATTCTCGATCTGCGCCTGGCCGCTCGCCGCGATGCTGCCGAGCGCGTGATAGATGCCCCACACGGTGCCGAGCAGGCCGACGAACGGCGCCGTGCTGCCCACCGAGGCAAGCAGCACCTGGCCGAATTCGAGCCGCCGCTGCGACGCATTGAGCGCCTGGCGCAACGCGCGCAGCACTCGCTCGCCGCGCTCGACGCGCGCGAGCAGCGCGCCCGGAATATCGACTTCCGCGGCATATAGCGCGGCTTCGGCAAGCGGCGTGAAAACCCGTTCGCGATCCACGCGCTTCAACGCCGCGACGCCTTCGGAGAGCGTGGGAGCCTGCCAGAACTGCGCGATCGCGCGCGCCGCCTGACGTTTCGCGCGCGTGAGAATCCAGCTTTTGACGATCAGAAAGCACCAGCTCGCAATCGACATAGCCAGCAGCACATACGCGACGCCATGCGTGATCGCGTCGCTCGTTTGCAGGTAATGGGTGATGCCGCTGCCCGCCATCTGACCTCGCAATTCTTGCTAGTGGAACGTGATTACAGGGGCGCAAGCCGGGCCTTGAACGGCCCGGCGACATGCTCAACGCAAACCGAGCACATCCTGCATATCGAAGAAGCCGTTCTTGTGGCCTTCGAGGAAACGTACAGCACGAAGCGCGCCTTGCGCATAAGACAAGCGGCTCGCCGACTTGTGCGTGATTTCGATCCGCTCGCCGATGCCCGCGAACAGAACCGTGTGGTCGCCGACGATATCGCCGCCGCGGATCGCCGAAAAGCCGATCGTGGACGGATCGCGCTCGCCGGTCACGCCTTCGCGACTGTAGACCGCGCAGTCGTCGAGATTGCGGCCCAGCGCGCCGGCGATCACCTCGCCCATCGTGAGCGCGGTGCCGGACGGCGCGTCGACTTTGTGACGATGATGCGCTTCGATGATTTCGATGTCGTAGCCGGTCGCGAAATGCTTCGCGGCGTACTCCAGCAGCTTCAGCGTGACGTTCACGCCCACGCTCATGTTCGCCGAGAACATGATGGCGATTTTCTCCGCCGCCGCGCGCAGTTGCGCTTTCTGTTCATTGTCGAAACCGGTCGTGCCGATCACCATTTTCACGTTGTGGCGCTGCGCGGCTTCGAGATGCGCGAGCGTGCCCTCGGGGCGCGTGAAGTCGATCAGGTAGTCGGATTCGGCGAACACGCGCTCGATGTCGTCCGTGAGCAGCACGCCGGTCTGTTTGCCGAGAAATGCGCCGGCGTCCTGACCGAGTTGCGGTGAACCCGCGCGGTCGAGCGCACCGGACAGCGTGGCGTTGGAATCGTTGAGGACGGTTTCGATGAGCATGCGGCCCATACGGCCCGATGCGCCAGCAATGGCAATTTTCATGGCTACGAGGGTTCGGAGAGGCAAAACCCGGCAAACGCGGGCGAAAGCGACGGCGCTGGATTGAGACCCGGGCGCGCCGCACAGAACGGGTACTGCACGACTACGGCACAGCGACTGCAGAAAGCCTGACGGGCGCTGCACGCGGCGCGTTGCCCGCATGCAGCGCCCGTCTTAAGACAGGGACAGCGCGATCAGCCGCCCGTTCCCGAAGCCGGAACCGGGGCGGTAAGCGGCGCGTTGAGCGTCGGACCGCCGCTGTTGCCTTGCGGGCCCGTCGGCCCCACCGGATTGTCCTGGTTGCCCTGCGTTTGCGGCGGCGGCGGCCGGTGGAACTGGAACTGCGGCTGACCGGCGGCCGTCGGACCTTGCGACGGAATACCGCCGCCGTTCGCGGTTGGCGCCGCGGCGCGTGCCGACGAAGTGGTCTTGCCCGTAGGCGCCTGCACCGCATTCGTCGCACGATTGGCGGCTTGCGCGGCTTCGGCGTTCGCGTCGGTAGACGGGGCAGCCGCTGCGGCTGCGCCATCGACGGACGGCGAGCGCGTGGTGTCCGTCGCAACCGGCGCGGATGTGGACGCCACCGCCCCGCTTGCGGCACCGGCAGCACTCGCCACGACTGGCGTTGCGGCTTTCTTGCCGCGCTTGTCGCCGTCGATTTCGGCCAGCAATTCGAGGTTGGAAGGCAGGTCTTCACCGCCCGACCAGCTCGCGAGACGATCGCCCGCGAAGATCAGCACCAAGTCGCGCTCCTGCACGACGTTAGTCGAGCCGCGCTTGAAGTAGAACACGTAGTCCCAGCGGTCTGCGTGGAACATGTCGGAGAGCAGCGGCGTGCCGAGCAACTGGCGCACCTGCGCGCGCGACTGACCGACTTGCAATTGCGCGGCCGCTTCCTTCGAAACGAAATTGCCTTGCACCACCGTGATACGGTACGGCGTAATACTTTGGGCAATGCGCTGTGTCAGGCTGTCGTAAGTGGAACATCCGGCAAGAACCGCGACAGTCGCAACAGCGATCAAGGTACCCCGCATGCGGCTCCCCCGGTAGATCAATTGAGATTTTGAAATCATTTCACTCACCGTGCGGGCCCGCTGACGAGCCGCGCGAGTTTCATTCCATCGAAGATGACCAGAACGGCAAAAACACATTACTATGAGAGCCCAGCATTGTACTCTAGGGATCCCTTGTCATGACCAATCCAACCGATCTCAAGAATATCGGGCTCAAGGCGACCCTTCCGCGCCTCAAAATCCTTGAGATTTTCCAGCATAGCCCCGTGCGTCACCTGACTGCAGAAGACGTCTACCGCAACCTGCTGCATGAAGAACTCGATATCGGCCTTGCCACCGTGTATCGCGTGCTCACGCAGTTCGAGCAGGCTGGCCTGCTCTCGCGCAGCAACTTCGAGTCGGGCAAGGCGGTGTTCGAACTGAACGAAGGGTCGCACCACGACCACCTCGTATGCCTCGATTGCGGAGTCGTCGAAGAGTTTTTCGACTCCGAAATCGAAAGCCGCCAGCAGTCCATCGCGAAGGAGCGCGGCTTCAAGCTGCAGGAACACGCGCTGGCGCTGTATGGCGCGTGCACGAAGGAAAATTGCCCGCATCGCAAGCACTGACGTCACGTTAGCGCAGCAGGGCCGCGTCGGGGGTACGCGCTCCGCAGGCAAAAAAAGACCCGGCCGATGCAAATCGAGCCGGGTTTTTTTGCGTCCGCGCGCGGTTTATTACACGCGAATGCCGTTGCCTTACGGTAAGTCTTCGGGTGCTTGTCGGGTGACTTTTCGCGCTATTCGACGAGTTCCGGATGGGTCTCGAACGCGAGCCGCCACGGTTGCGTCAACGGCAGTTCGTCGCAGTTCGGCTGCTCGCCGCCCCGATCGACCACGATGAAATCGCTCACCTCGTCGAGCGCGAGCAGCGGATGGTGCCACACGCCTTTCGCATAGTTCACGCCCTGCCAGCCGTCGCTCCAGAACCCGCGCAGGCGTGACGGATCGAACTCTCCCGCCGGCGCGACCACCACCAGATAGCGGCGCGCCGATAGCGGGATGAAAGCCTGACTGCCGAGCGGATGACGCTCCATCATCGCGATCTCGACGGGCCACGCGCGCGGTTGCGCACGAAACAGGTTGATCAACGGACGCCCGCCGTGCGCTGTCACGTCGACCGTGGCGAGGTCGTGATAACGCTCGGTCGTGCCGCCGTTGATCGCGAAATGACGCGCGCCGTCCAGTTCGATCACGTCGCCGAACGGCGCGAAAGCCGCGCGCGTCAGGCGCTCCATCTGCAATGTTTTCATCGATGCCGCTCCGTCACGCGATCTCGCCCCACAGACGCAAGCGCGACACGCCGCCGTCGGGGAAGATATTGAAACGCACGTGGGTGACCGGGCCGAGCGCGGCGAGTCCGCCCTCGAAGCTGTGCACGTGGTCCATCCGCAGCTTCTGCTCGTCGAGCAGCATCGGCCAGAACATCGCCTGGGTGACGAGCGAGTCGTCGGTGCCGCCCGTTACCGCGGCCGCTTGTAGCGAACAGCGGTCCGGGAAATTGCCCTTGAAGTGCGCGGTGTCGACCTCGATCCGGCGGATCACGCCGGGCCGGGCGAGCGCGACGATCGCCCAGTCGTTGCCGGGCTCGCGACGGCGCCGCGTCTCCCAGCCGTCGCCCATATTCACGCCGCGCCCCGGCATCAGCATCTGCGAGGCTGCGCCGAAATGCTGGTTGTTGGCCGCCACGAGGTATGCGCCGTTTTCGATCGCCGCCAGGTCCAGCAACGTGCCGCGCCCGACCCGCTGCCAGTCGCGTTTCGGCTGGCCGTACACGCGCAAACGGGCGAGCCCGCCGTCCGGATACAGATTCACGCGCAGATGCGTGAACGCGCGGGCGTCGCTCACCTCGACGTAGTGGTGCTGGTTGCCCTGCAACGTGGTGGCGGGCACGAGCGGCTGCCAGTCGGCGTCGTCCGGCGGCGTATCGCTTTCCACGTGACACGCGTCGATCGACGCGGCCGGTGGGAAATTGCCGGTGAAGTGGCTCGTATCCAGATCCACGCCATGCACGACGCCCGGCCGCGCGAGCCGGATCACGCAGTAATCGTGGCCGGTGGTGCGTTTGCGGCGCGTTTCCCAACCGTCCATCCATTTGCCGTGGTCGTCGTATTTGCCGGGGATGAACACCGCCGGTTGCGGCTCGAGCATGCGTTCCTTCGGCGCGAAGAATTCGTCGCTGGCGTAAAGCGCTTGTGCGCCCAGACGCGGGTCGGCGAGATTCATGTAGCGACGCGTGAAGGCGGGAGCGTTGGGGTCGAGGATCGGATTGGCCATAATTTCGTGGTCTCGCAGTCTCGGGTGAGCGACGAAGGGTTAAGGAATACCCGGCAGAGCGTGGTCATCTGCCGGCAAAGCGACGCGTGCGGGTGTCTCGATTCAGCACACGATGCGCGCATGCCCGACACGGCGACACCGCCGTCGCGACGCGGTTGCCGATCAGACGGTCAGCACGCGCACGATGCCGATGAACCTTGCGGCATGCGTGTTGCGAGCCACATCTGTTCAGACTGGTCCGACCAGTATCGTTATGGCGAATAATAGGAAGCCGATATACTGGCGTCAAGGATTCATATTGGAATGTTTACCCGTTCCGTCAAAGCGTTGCGGCGCTTGCCGAGGCTTGTGGACAAGCTCTCGCAAGAGCACCCGGTACACGTATTAGAATGCTGGTCAGACCGCGACAACCGAGTGAGAAACGATGAAAAACGCCCCGCACACCGTCACCGACGCCGCCATCGCGACGATCCGCGAGCGGATCGAGGCAGGCGTCTATCCGGTGGGCAGTCTGCTGCCGGCGCAGCGTCAGCTTTCGGAGGAACTGGCGATCAGCCGTGCATCGCTGCGCGAAGCGCTGTCCACGCTGGAAGCGCTCGGTCTGCTGATGATTCGCCCCGGCAAGGGCGTATATGTGGAAAGTGCGCAGGCCAACGCCGCTCAATCGTGGCGCTTCGCCGAGCAGTCGTCGTTGCCCGACACTTATCAGATGCGTTATGCGCTTGAGGGCTTTATCGCGCGCATGGCGGCGCTGGCCGTGAGCGACACCGACCTCGCGTGGTTCGAAGACAATATCGCGGCGCTGCAAACGGCGCTGGCACACGAGGAACTCGATGAAGCCGCCCGCCTCGACTACGACTTCCACATGCGCATCGTCAGTATTGCGGGCAACGCGGCGATCGAGTCGATCCTGAGCAGCAGCGCGGAGATCATGAAGGAAAGCCAGCGGATGCCGTTCTATCGGCGCGAGCTGGTGCTGTCCACGTACCACGAACATCGCGTGATTCTGGATGCACTCAAGGCCCGCGACTCCACCGCGGCCGGCAAGGCGATCGAAACGCATATCTCGAACGCCGCGCAACGCGCCGGCGTGTATTTTCCGACGCCGCAGGTATAAAAAAACCGCTCCGAGGAGCGGTTTCTTCTTGCAGTCGCCGTGTAATCGCCCGGCAAAGCCCAACCGCGGCCGCCGGGCAGACCAGGCAAACGACTTACTTCGCGTTCGCGAGCGCCACAGCCGTGTCGAGCATGCGGTTCGAGAAGCCCCACTCGTTGTCGTACCAGCTCGACACCTTCACCAGACGACCCGACACCTTGGTCAGCGTGGCGTCGAACGTCGACGAAGCCGGGTTGTGGTTGAAGTCGATCGACACCAGCGGCGCCGTGTTGTAGCCGAGGATGCCCTTGAGCGCGCCTTCCGACGCTTCCTTCATGATCGCGTTGACTTCCTCGACCGTCGTGTCGCGCGCGGCGATGAACGACAGGTCGACGATCGACACGTTGATCGTCGGCACGCGAATCGCGTAGCCGTCCAGCTTGCCGTTCAGTTCCGGCAGCACCAGACCGACAGCCGAAGCCGCGCCGGTCTTGGTCGGGATCTGGCTGTGGGTGGCCGAGCGCGCGCGGCGCAGGTCTTCGTGGTACACGTCCGTCAGCACCTGGTCGTTCGTGTACGCGTGGATCGTGGTCATCAGACCGTTCACGAGGCCGATCTTGTCGTTCAGCGGCTTGACCAGCGGTGCGAGGCAGTTGGTCGTGCACGATGCGTTCGAGATCACCGTGTCCGAAGCCTTCAGCACATGGTGGTTCACGCCGTAGACAACCGTCGCGTCGACGTCTTTACCGCCCGGCGCCGAGATGATCACCTTCTTTGCGCCGCCCTTGATGTGCGCGCTCGCCTTTTCCTTGGTCGTGAAAAAGCCCGTGCATTCCAGCACGACGTCCACATTCAGTTCGCCCCACGGCAGTTCGGCCGGGTTGCGGTTGGCCAGCACGCGGATCTTGTCGCCGTTGACGACCAGGTAGTCGCCGTCCACCGACACTTCGCCCGGGAACTTGCCGTGCGCGGTGTCGTATTGCGTCAGGTGAGCGTTGGTCCTGGCATCGCCGAGATCGTTGATGGCGACGATTTCGATATCGTGCTTCTTGCCGTTTTCGTAGAAGGCGCGCAGCGTGTTGCGGCCGATCCGGCCGTAGCCGTTGATTGCGACGCGAATCGTCATGGTCTATCTCCTGATGGCTGAAAAAATACGTCACAGTTCGTCTGACTGGCCGCGTTGCCGCGCGTTCGCACGCAAGCGGCAACGCTCGTGGCCGAAGATCAGCCGAGCGCGGCTTTAGCCGTCTCTACGACGTGCTCGACGGTGAAGCCGAAATGCTTGAACAGCACGCCAGCCGGGGCCGATTCGCCGAACGTGTCGATGCCGACCACGCCGCCTTCGAGACCCACGTACTTGCGCCAGAAATCCGTCACGCCCGCTTCGATCGCGACACGGCGCACGCCTTGCGGCAACACGCGTTCGCGGTACTCGGCGTCCTGCTTGTCGAACACGGTGGTCGACGGCATCGACACGACCCGTGCCGCAATGCCTTCGCGAGCCAGCGGCTCGACCGCGTTCAACGCCAGTTCAACCTCAGAACCGGTGGCGATCAGGATGATCTTGCGTGCGACGATCTCGTCGTTCCAGTCGCGCAGCACATAACCGCCCTTCTCGATGTTGGCGATCTGCGCGTCCGTGCGCTCCGAGAACAACAGGTTCTGACGGCTGAAGATCAGGCACGACGGGCCGTGATGCTCGACCGCGTGGGTCCAGGCCACCGCGGTTTCGACGGTATCAGCCGGACGCCACACTTGCAGGTGCGGAATCAGACGCAGGCTCGCAACATGTTCGATCGACTGGTGCGTCGGGCCGTCTTCGCCGAGGCCGATCGAGTCGTGCGTGAACACGAAGATCGACGGCGCTTTCATCAGCGCGGCCACGCGCAGCGCGTTGCGGCTGTAGTCCGAGAACGTCAGGAACGTGCCGCCGAAGGCCTTGAAGCCGCCGTGCAGCGCGACGCCGTTGATCGCGGCGCTCATGCCGAATTCACGCACGCCGTAGTTCACGTAGTTGCCGGCGGCTTTGCCTTCGGCGTTCACGCGCACGGGCTTCGCGGCCTTCCAGTTGGTCAGGTTCGAACCGGTCAGGTCGGCGGAGCCGCCGAGCAGTTCCGGCAGCACAGCCGACAAACCTTCGATAGCCTGTTGCGACGCCTTGCGCGTAGCGATGGTTTCCGCGCGTTCGTTCGCGCCGGCGATGATCGCCTTCGCCTTTTCCTTCCAGTCGGCCGGCAGCTGCTTCGCGTCGCGACGCTTGAACTCGGCGGCTTCCTGCGGGTACTTGGCCGCGTACGCTGCAAACGCCTTGTCCCATTCGGATTCGATGCGCGCGCCCGCTTCCTTCGCGTCCCATGCCGCATAGACTTCTTGCGGGATCACGAACGGCTCCCACTTCCAGCCGATCTTTTCGCGGGTGGCCGCGATTTCCTTGTCGCCGAGCGGCGCGCCGTGCGAGTCGTGGCTACCGGCCTTGGTCGGCGCACCTTCGCCGATCACGGTCTTGCAGCAGATCAGCGTGGGCTTGTCCGACAGCTTCGCTTGCTTGATGGCGGCGTCCACTGCGTCGACGTCGTGACCGACCACGTTCGGGATCACATTCCAGCCATATGCTTCGAAGCGCTTCGGCGTGTCGTCGTGGAACCAGTGGACCACTTCGCCGTCGATCGAGATGCCGTTGTCGTCGTAGAACGCGATCAGCTTGTTCAGCTTCAGCACGCCCGCGAGCGAACAGGCTTCGTGCGAGATGCCTTCCATCAGGCAGCCGTCGCCGACGAACACATACGTGTGGTGGTCGACGATCGATGCGTCAGGCTTGTTGAATTCGGTAGCGAGCAGCGACTCGGCGAGCGCCATGCCCACTGCGTTCGCCAGACCCTGGCCGAGCGGGCCGGTGGTGGTTTCGACGCCCGGCGTGATCCCGTATTCCGGGTGGCCCGGCGTCTTCGAATGCATCTGACGGAAGTTCTTCAGCTCTTCGATCGGCAGGTCGTAGCCGGTCAGATGCAACAGCGAGTACAGCAGCATCGAGCCGTGGCCGTTCGACAGCACGAAGCGGTCGCGATCGGCCCATTGCGGGTTCTTCGGGTTGTGGCGCAGATGACGCGACCACAAGGCCACGCCGATTTCGGCCATGCCCATCGGCATGCCGGGGTGGCCGGAATTCGCTTTTTGAACGGCATCCATGGACAGCGCGCGGATCGCGTTGGCCATCAGGGAAGTGGGTGCAGGAGACGGGGTCGTCATGTCGAGTCCGGAGACAGAGTCAGAAAGCGGTGCGCGCTCGAGGACCGGATGCTCGCATGCCGGTTCGCTTCGGCGCACGGTGCGGCGCCAGGAGACGCGAAACGGGCAGAGCAAACGGACAAGGCTGAAAGCGTGCCATTCTAACAGAACGTTGTTGCCGTTCTGCTTGCAAAGCAGAGTGGGATTGCAGCTGTTCGTGCGGCCGGATGCGGCGGCGGTGCGCGCCGGTCGCGGATGCGGAGCGCGTCCGCCCTTTACAATCGGACCACCTCGATTCACTTTGCCAACCTGCCGCTGTGCCGCGCACGGAGCCCGCTCGTTATGACCGATTCGCTGCTGTTCCATCCTGGTCAAGGCGCTGTCTACGGCTTCGACAATGCGCGTCGCATTGCGAGCGTGACCTCGCCGTACCAGCACATCGAGGTGTGGGACACGCCGCAGCTCGGCCGTCTGTTCACGCTCGACGGTCGGCCGATGACCTCCACCGGCGACGAATTCATCTATCACGAATGCATGGTGCATCCTGCTGCCTTGACGCATCCGGCGCCCCGCTCGGCGCTGGTGCTGGGCGGTGGCGATGGCGGCGCCGCGCGGCAATTGCTGAAGCATCCGGGCATCGAACGGATCGTGGTAGCGGAGCTCGACGCAGAAGTGGTGCGCCTGACGCGCGAGCATCTACCGCAAGTACACGGCGGTGCTTTCGACGATCCGCGCGTGGAACTGGTGATCGGCGACGCCGCGAAGTATGTGACTGGGGCGGTGAAGGCTGCCGCTTCCAACCCTGCCGCGCGATTCGATCTGGTCGTCTTCGACCTGACGCCGCCCGATTCGCCCGCCGCCGGTCTCTACACGCCGGCCTTCTACACGCAACTCAAACTGGCGATGAACCCGAACGCCGCGCTGTCGCTGCACCTCGGCTCGCCGTACTTCCACGCAGAACGCATTAATCGATTGTTGAGCGATCTACGCGACGCATTCACGATCGTTCGCACGATGAGCACCTTCATCCCGCTCTACGGCTCGCTCTGGATGATGGCGACCGCCAGCGACACGCTCGACCCCACATCGCCCGGCGTCGCAGAACTCGAATCGCGCATGGCTGGGCGAAGCATCCCACCGTTGCAGCACTACGACGCCGCGCTGCATCCCGCACTCTTCTCGGCATCGCGCGCGGTGCGCGATAAACTAAGTCAGTTCTTCAAGCCGTCGAGCTGACGCGCGTGCAAAATGCGCGGTCCGCCGACGCGCTGAAGAGGCACCGATACGCGCCCGACCGCACGCCTTGCCGCACGCGTCGCGCCCCGCCAACCCATCGATCCGGAGAACTCCATGACCGCCTCCCGCCCAGCCGGTGTGCCCTGGTTGACCCCTTATCTGACGGTGCGCGACGCCCGTGCCGCCAGCGCCTTCTTCACGGCGGCATTCGGTTTCGAAGTGCGCGACAGCGTGCAGGACGACGGCGTCGTCATGCATGTCGAGATGACCTATCAAGGCCAGTTGATCGTGATGTTCGCGCCCGAAGGCGCGTTCGGCTCGGCGGCGAAAACGCCCAAAAGCTCGGGCGCGATCGCGCCGCAATCGTTCTACGTCTACGTCGACGATGTCGACGCGGTCTATACGCGGGCACTGGCTGCCGGCGCCAAATCGCTGAGCGAGCCACAGGATCAGTTCTGGGGCGACCGGTTCGCCCAGGTCGAAGATCTGGACGGCTACCGTTGGGCGCTCGCTCGCCATCTTTCCTGAACTAGTGAGTATTTTTCGATGCCTCGTTTCTTCGTCGGCGCCGCTCTTCAATCCGACGACATCCTGCCGTTGCCCGATGACGTCGCCCGCCATGTTCTCGTGCTGCGCTTGCAGCCGGGCGATTCGATCACGCTGTTCAACGGCGAAGGCGGCGAATACAGCGCCGAACTCCTCGAAGTCGAGCGGCGCTCGGCCACCGTCCGCATCCGCGAGTTTCGCGATCACGAAGCGGAGCCGCCCTACCGGCTGACGCTCGCACAAGGCATCGCTGGCGGCGACAAGATGGACTGGCTGATCGAGAAGGCGGTTGAACTGGGCGCATCGTGTTTCATGCCGCTCACCGCTACGCGCAGCGTCGTGCGGCTTGCCGGTGAACGCGCGCAGCGGCGCCATGCGCACTGGCAAGGCATCGTGCGGGCGTCGTGCGAACAGTGCGGGCGCAATCGTCTGCCGGAAATCATGCCGGTGCGCGACATCGCCGCCTGGCTGGACGCGCTGCCCGCCGCAGCCGAAGACGGCGAGTTGCGCATCTTGCTGTCGCCGCGTGCGAGCATCGGCTTCGCGGCACTGCCGGCCGATCCGCCGTCCGGTCGCGTGACGGTGCTGATCGGTCCGGAAGGCGGTTTGTCGGCGGAAGAAGAAGCGGCCGCGATCGAGCAAGGCTTTACGGCTGTCGGACTCGGACCGCGCGTGCTGCGCACCGAAACCGCGGGCATCGCGGTTCTGTCCGCTCTGGCTGCGCGTTGGGGAGGCTGGTAAAAGCAAAGGCCCGCCAGTTGGCGGGCCTTTGCTTTCTAAACCTGCTTGAGCTTCTAGCGCTTCAACGCACCGCGCGTTCACGCAAACGAGTAAAACACCCGGAACGCAATCTTGCGCTCAGCCCAGAATTCGGCTGCCTCGCGGAACACGTCCAGCAGCGTCTCGCGCCCTTCCTTGTCGAATTTCTGCGCGACCGGCAGTTGATCGAGCACGATCACAAAGCCGGGCTGCGCGCCTGCCTTGTGAACCAGGTCGGTCAGGCAGTCGTAGAGCGCGTCGTAATTCTTGCCGAAATGCTTGGGAAACAGGAACGACGTCGCGATGGTCTCGAGGACTTCCTGTTTGCTCTGTGCATTCGCGGTGTACGCATACAGGAAATGCTGCCCGAGCTGATTGGCTTCGTCGGCGAGATCCTGCACGCGAAAGGCGCGGATCGACTGTACGATGTTCGGTCGTACGGTCTTGAAAAGACTCATGGGCTCCTCGTTCGATGAGAGCGCAGTGCTGTCTTCGCCCTGGTTATCCCGGCCCTGATCGCCGGCACGCATCTTCATGACGCGCTGGAACAAATTGCCGTCGCCGGCCGCGAAAAGATCCGTCGCGACTCCGGAGTCGTGCGCGTAGACGTTGTCGCTCATGCCGTTCATCCCGATGTCATTCAACAATACGATTAAAACTGGTGTAGTGGTCGTCCGAGTAGTAGCAGTTATCGGTTCGCCGTAGCGGACCTCCGCAGACGATGCGACGCGCCCCGCGATTACGCGAACGAGGCGTGGGAACGGTGTATTCGTGGTAATAGCCGCGCCTTTGTGGCGGCAGCAATCGTTCGCGGTTGCCGAATACGACGCCGTCCTTCTCATACGGGTAAGGCCCGCCGGCGGCAATCAAGTTCAATGTGTTGACTGCTTCGCGCGGCAGCTGCGCCAGCGCGACGGTGCCCTGCACTTGCGCTTCTGGTCCGGCGGGCGCCGCGTAGTCGCGCGCAAACGCGTGCGGCACGGGGCCGGATAGAACACAAAGCGTCAACGCACCGATCAGCACGCCCTTCATGCGCTGCCACTTGCGTGCCATGAATCAAGGTTCCCCGCTGTTAGATCACGAGTTTGACGACCATGAAAGTCGTAAGGGTATCGCTAAAGCCCCCCGGAATCAACGTTCGCCAGACAGGCAAAGCGCCCCAATCATGCGGGGAAGCGCCACCGTACAGGCTTTGACGACTTTTGACAGAATTTCTAGCCTGCTCAGGCTAAAATTAGCTCATCGATGCAAGCAGAAGAGTTCTGCGGACGTAACGAGCCCGATCAGCACGCATACGGCCGATGCCGGCATGCCGTTCTTCTCTTTTGTCGCTGTGTGGATTTCCGAGTGCCTCGGAGGCGGAATGGTCTCATTCAGCCTTTTTTTGGGTGGCTTTCCCCTGTTCACCCAAGGCGTGCCCATTGCGGGCACGCCTTTTTTTTGCCCGGCGCCCGGCTGGCTGGCGCCGTGTTCACGCAGCCAGCCGCTTAGCGGGCGGCGATCACGTCGGCAACCAGCAGCGCCGTCATGTTGACGATGCGGCGCACCGTCGCCGAAGCGGTCAGCACGTGCACCGGCTTCGCCGCGCCCAGCAGCATCGGGCCGATCGCGATGTTGTTGCCCGCAGCCGTCTTCAGCAGGTTGTACGAGATGTTGGCCGCGTCGATGTTCGGCAGCACCAGCAGGTTCGCGTCGCCTTCCAGCGTCGAGTCCGGCATGATTTCGCGGCGTTGATTCGCGTCGAGCGCGATGTCGCCGTGCATTTCGCCGTCCACTTGCAGTTCCGGCGCGCGCTCGCGCAGGATCGCCAGCGTGTCGCGCATTTTCTGCGCGCTCGGCGCGTTGCTCGTGCCGAAGTTCGAATGCGACAGCAGCGCGACCTTCGGCTCGATACCGAAGCGGCGCACCTCTTCCGCGGCCATGATCGTGATCTCGGCCAGCTCTTCAGGCGTCGGGTCGACGTTCACGTGCGTATCCACGAGGAAAATCTGGCGGTTCGGCAACACCAGCGCGTTCATCGCCGCGTAGACGTTCGCGCCCGCCTTCTTGCCGATCACCTGATCGATGAAGTGCAGGTGGCGATGCGTGGTCGACACCGTGCCGCAGATCATCCCGTCGGCTTCGCCCTTCTCCACCAGCATCGCGCCGATCAGCGTGGTGCGGCGGCGCATTTCGAGCTTCGCCATCTGCGCGCTGATGCCCTTGCGCGACATCATCTTGTGATATTCCTGCCAGAAGTCGCGGTAGCGCTCGTCGTGGTCGGTATTGACGACCGTGTAGTCCTGACCCGCGACGAGACGCAGACCGTAGCGCGCAATCCGCTGCTCGATCACCGCCGGGCGGCCGATCAGGATCGGCTTGGCGAGCTTTTCGTCGACGATGATCTGCATGGCGCGCAGCACGCGCTCTTCTTCGCCCTCGGCGAAAACGATGCGCTTCTTCTCCGGCTCGACGCCGCGCGCCAGTTGGAAGATCGGCTTCATCGTGGTGCCGCTGTGATACACGAACTGCTGAAGATGCTGTTCGTACGCGTCCATGTCTTCGATCGGACGCTCGGCGACGCCGGAATCCATCGCGGCCTTGGCCACGGCCGGCGCGACCTTGACGATCAGGCGCGGGTCGAACGGCTTCGGAATCAGGTATTCCGGGCCGAACGACAGATCCTGAATGCCATAAGCCGTCGCGACGATGTCGCTCTGCTCCTGACGCGCCAGTTCGGCGATCGCATTGACCGCGGCGATTTCCATTTCACGCGTGACCGTCGTCGCGCCTACGTCCAGCGCGCCGCGGAACAGGAACGGGAACACCAGAACGTTGTTCACCTGGTTCGGGTAATCCGTGCGGCCGGTGCACAGCACGGCGTCCGGGCGCACTTCCAGCGCCAGTTCCGGCAGGATTTCCGGCGTCGGGTTGGCGAGCGCCAGAATCAGCGGCTTGTCCGCCATCTGCTTGACCATGTCCTGCTTCAGCACGCCGCCGGCCGACAGACCCAGGAAAATATCCGCGTTGCCGATCGCTTCAGCGAGCGTGCGCGCGTCGGTTTCGCGGGCGAAACGTTCCTTGTCCGGGTCCATCAGTTCGACGCGGCCCTTGTAGACCACGCCGGCCAGATCGGTGACGGTGATGTTTTCGAGCGGCAGGCCGATGTCGACCAGCAGGTCCAGGCAGGCCAGCGCGGCGGCGCCCGCGCCCGACGACACGAGCTTGACCTTCTTGATGTCCTTGCCGACCACTTTCAGGCCGTTGGTAATCGCCGCCGCGACGACGATGGCGGTGCCGTGCTGGTCGTCGTGGAATACCGGGATCTTCATCCGCTTGCGGCATTCGCGTTCGACGATGAAGCAGTCCGGCGCCTTGATGTCTTCGAGGTTGATGCCGCCGAACGTCGGCTCCAGCGCCGCGATCACTTCGACCAGCTTGTGCGGGTCGGATTCGTTCAGTTCGATGTCGAAGACGTCGATGCCGGCGAACTTCTTGAACAGGACGGCCTTGCCTTCCATGACCGGCTTCGACGCGAGCGGCCCGATGTTGCCGAGACCCAGCACCGCGGTGCCGTTCGTCACGACGCCGACCAGGTTGCTGCGCGCGGTGAAGCGTGCGGCGTTCAGCGGGTTTTCGACGATTTCTTCACAAGCAAACGCCACGCCGGGCGAATAGGCCAACGCAAGGTCGCGCTGGTTGATCATCTGCTTGGTCGGGGCGATCGCGATCTTGCCGGGGGTGGGGAACTCGTGATAATCGAGAGCGGCTTCGCGGAGTTTGCTATTGACGGGGGTCGACATAAGGCGGGCTTCGAAGTGCGGATTAGAATAGATGTTCGACGGCATTGTAGCCCCAATTGCCAGCCCAATCCCTTCAATACGGGTACAACTGCCGCGACCGAAATAATCCGAAAGGCCGACGCGGCACATTCCGACCCGACCGCAAACCAGGCGGGCATCGAAGCCAAATCGCGTGTTGACCCGCAACGCTGCGCACGGAATGCGCGCGGTTAGCGGATTTTTCGCGGCACCTACCCGTTCAACCATTACCACCATGCTCTCCGAGTTTTCGCTGATCGACCGCTTCTTCGCCCGGCGCGCCGCCGCTCAATCGCCCCGCCCCGCGGAGGGCACGCTCGGCATCGGCGACGACTGCGCGCTGCTCGCGCCGCCTCCGGGCGAAATGCTGGCGGTATCGACGGACATGCTGGTGGAAGGCCGTCACTTCTTCGCGGATGTCGATCCGGAGGCGCTCGGCCACAAGGCGCTCGCGGTGAATCTGTCGGATCTGGCGGCGATGGCGGCGAAGCCTCAGGCGTTCACGCTGGCGTTCTCGCTGCCGAAAGCCGACGAAGCGTGGCTCGCCGCGTTCAGCAACGGCCTCTTTGCGCTGGCCGAGCGCTACGGCTGCGATCTGGTCGGCGGCGATACGACCGGCGGTCCGCTGAATCTGTGCATCACGGTGTTCGGCAGCGTGCCGCCGCACGCCGCGCTGCGCCGCGACACCGCGCAGCCGGGCGACGACATCTGGATTTCCGGCACGCTCGGCGACGCGCGCGCAGGGCTCGGCGTGCTGCGCGGCGAGTGGGCAGCCGATGCCGGCGACACTGCGACGTTTCGTCGCGCCCTCGAGCGCCCGGAGCCGCGCGTAGTCCTCGGCCTCGCACTGCGCGGCATCGCGCACGCGGCGCTCGACCTGTCGGACGGCCTTGCCGGCGACCTGTTGCACATCCTCGAACGCTCGAAAGTACAGGCCACCGTCGATGTCGACGCGGTGCCGCGCTCGGAAGCGCTGCGACGCCTCGCGCCGGACATCCAGCGGCGCTGCACGCTCGCCGGCGGCGACGATTACGAGTTGTGCTTCACCGCGCCGGTCGCGGCGCGCGCGCAGGTTGAAAATGCCGGCCGCGAGGCGGCCGTGGCGGTCACCCGCATCGGTACAATAAGCGCACTTGAATCGGCGGCCGACCGCCCGGCGATCGGCTGGCGCGACGCCGCCGGCGCGCCGCTCACTCTGACGTTGCAAGGCTTCGATCACTTTCATGCAGACTGATCCCCCGCTCGGCCCCGCCGACAAACTCATCGGCAACCCGCCGCCCGGCGCCTCCGGTCCGCGCGCGCCGCGCCCGCAGCCACGCCGCGCCACCGCACGGTTCATGCTGTCGCATCCGTTGCATCTGCTGTCGCTCGGATTCGGCAGCGGTTTGTCGCCGGTCGCGCCGGGCACGGTCGGCACGCTGTTCGCGTGGGCGTCGTTTGCCGTGTTGAGCCGTTATCTGACCGTGATCGAATGGGGCGTGCTGATCGTCGCGGGCTTCATCGGCGGCATCGCGATCTGCGGCTTCACCGCGAAGAAGCTCGGCACCGACGATCCGTCGCCGGTCGTATGGGATGAGATCGTCGCGTTCTGGCTGGTGCTGCTGATGGTCACGCCGCTCACGCTGGTCGGGCAATTCTGGGCGTTCGTCGTGTTCCGTTTTTTCGATATGGTGAAGCCGCCGCCGATCGGCTATTTCGACCGGCGTCTGAAAGGTGGCTTTGGCATCATGTTCGATGACCTGGTCGCCGCGTTTTTCACGCTGCTCGTGATCGCGCTGTGGCGCATGTCGGTCTGAGCGGGCCTCGGCGCGCCGCCTTCGCCTATTTGCCAGCTTCTCTGCCTATCTGCTTTTTGCGCTTTCCGGATTCACGCCATGCCTACCGATTCAGTGGTTCATCAACTCGCGATTCGCGTGAGCAACCGGCTGCGTGACGAGCGCCTGCTGCTGGTCACCGCCGAATCCTGCACGGGCGGCATGGTGGCGACCGCGATCACTGACATCTCCGGCAGCAGCGGCTGGTTCGACCGTGGCTTCGTCACGTATTCGAATCAGGCGAAGTGCGAAATGATCGGCGTGCCGGCCGACCTGATCGACAAGCACGGCGCGGTCAGCGAGCAGGTCGCGAAAGCGATGGCCGAAGGCGCGCTGCGCAACAGCCGCGCGCAGGTGTCGCTGTCGATCACCGGCGTGGCCGGGCCGGGCGGGGGCACCGAAACCAAGCCGGTCGGCATGGTTTCGTTCGGCTGGAGCAACCGGCTGCATACGTCGGTCGAAACGAAGATTTTCAAAGGCGATCGCGAAAGGATCCGGGTGCAGGCCGCGGCGCACGCGTTGCGCGGCGTACTCGCGCTGCTCGACGAGCGCGAACATTGATTAACCGTCGTTCGAGCTTCTGAAATCACGCGCGATATGAGCGATCCGAACACAGCCAAAAACGAGTTGATCCGCCGCTTCGATCTGAAGCCGCATCCGGAAGGTGGATTTTTTAGCGAGACGTATCGGTCCTTCGCACGTGTCACGCGCGGCGACGATCCACGCGAATCGAGTGACACGCGCTCGGCGTCCACCGCCATCTACTACCTGCTTTGCGACGGCGCGCATTCCGCGTGGCATCGGATCAAGTCCGACGAGGTCTGGCATTTCTACGCCGGCGCGCCGCTGAACGTCCACGTACTCGACAAAAACGGCACGCTGGTCACGCATCGGTTAGGCAACACGCTGACCCACCCCAACGCCGTATTTCAGGCCGTCGTACCGGCGGGTTTGTGGTTCGCTGCCGAATGCGCCGACCCGGCGACGTTCGCGCTGGTCGGCTGCACGGTAGCGCCGGGGTTCGAGTTCAGCGAATTCGAACTGGCGGATGCCGATGCATTGAAGGCACGACATCCGCAGCACGCGGCGTTGATTGCGCGACTAGCGGCGGCCGCTGCATAGAGCGGCCGTCACCAACAACAGCCCTTCATCACCGGAACGCGTTGATCCGGTCTCGCGTTTCCAGCGCGGCTTTCGCGGCGGCTTCGGCGAAATCGTCGCCCTTGCCCGCATAGATGATCGCCCGCGACGAGTTGATCAGCATGCCCGTGCCGTTCGCGGTGCGCCCGGCGTTGACCGTCGCCTGCACGTCGCCGCCCTGCGCGCCGATGCCCGGAATCAGCAGCGGCATGTCGCCGACAATCCCACGCACCACTTCGATTTCCTTCGGGAAAGTCGCGCCGACCACGAGACTCAACTGCCCGCTCGCGTTCCACTTCTGCGCGGCCAGTTGCGCGACGACCTGATACAGCGGACGCCCGCCGGTTTCGAGGAATTGCAGATCCGAACCGCCGGGGTTCGAAGTCCGGCACAGCACGATCACGCCCTTGCCTTCGTGTTCCAGATACGGCTCGATCGAATCGAAGCCCATATACGGATTCACCGTCACCGCATCCGCCTGATAGCGCTCGAACGCCTCGCGCGCGTACTGCTCGGCGGTGCTGCCGATGTCGCCGCGTTTCGCATCCAGAATCACCGGCAGGCCCGGATGGTTCGTATGAATATGCGCGATCAACTGCTCGAGTTGATCTTCCGCGCGATGCGCCGCGAAGTAGGCGATTTGCGGCTTGAACGACGACGCATACGGCGCGGTCGCATCGACGATCGTGCGGCAGAAATCGAAGATCGAGTCGGGCCGGCCGGCGAGCGCGCCGGGGAATTTGCTGGGCTCGGGGTCGAGGCCGACGCACAGCAGCGAGTGGGTGCGCTGCCAGGCGTCGTTGAGCGTCTGGATGAAATGGGACATGGTGAGTCTCGCGGCGAGCCGATAACGGAAGAGGCGCGTATTTTACCTGTCCCGTGCGCCGTCCCGGCGACTACTGCCGCCGCTTCGACCCGCGCGCGCCCGGCATCGAACGCAAACCCGTCCGCTCGACGGTGAAGCGGAACGTGCGCGTCAGCCGCTCGCCGCGCGCGAGCAGGGTCATCCCGTTCTCGCTCGCGCCGCCGGCAAGATTCATCGCGTTGATCGGATGATCGACCGGTTCGAAGCAGAAGAAGTCCTCGCCGGGCGGCGTGTAAAGCACGTAGTAGTCGGTATCGGCCGCGATGTTCAGCGACAGGCGGCGCTTCGGCCACACCACCGCCGCCTGCCCGCTCCAGCCGGTGAACGCGTGATTGACGATGGTTTCCGGCAGCGGATACGCCACGCCGAATTGCCACGCGGGCGGCGCGGGCACGTGCCGCACCGGCAGCCAGTCGTCGCCGGAAAGCCACAGGCCGCCCGCGGCGGCGGACAACTCCGTGTCGGTGTCGCGCACGAAGAACGGATGCACGCCGAGGCCGAACGGCATCGGCTCGCGCCCGGCGTTCTCGATTTCCAGTGCAACCACCAGCGTCGGGCCGTCCAGCGTATAGGTTTGCGTCGCGCGGAATGCATACGGTTTGCCGTCGTGACGATCGAGCGTCAGGCGCACGGTTTCGCGCTCCGACTCGGCGACCTGCCACGCGGAAAGCCAGCCGTCGCCGTGAATCGGCAGCGGTTCGTCGGCGCGATTGCGCGGCACCTCGACGCGCCGTCCGGCCACGTTGAACTGGCCGCCGCCGATCCGGTTCGAATACGGCAGCAAGGGATAACAGGCTAGCTGATTCGGCGGGGTGTCCGCGGCGACGTGCCGGCAACGGCGGAAGATCGGCGTCAGCGCGCCGTCGGCGCGCCAGTCGAAACGGGTGATGCCGCCGCCGAGCGTCGGCGCGACGTCGAGGCGCAAATGCGCATTTGCCAGCGTGATGCAGGCGACGTCGCCGCCGCTCGTTTCGCCGACCGCGACGGCCGACGTACTGGGACCCGGAAGCACCGGATTGGCTGCCGCGTTGAGTCGCGCGCGCCGGGTTTGAGAAGAAGCGGAAACAAGATTCGCAACAGTCATATCTGGCTCCATCGAGAGGCGTAGGACTTGGCCGTCGTGGTCGACGGGTACGTTATTGGGCGATTTTTTGTACGGGTCGCCTCTGGGTCCGAACTGCTTGCTGCCGATTTGCTGCCGAATTTGCTGCAAGGGGTTATGCGACATCGACTTCTGATTCACCATCAAACACTCGGCTCGACCTCCTCCCGGTAGTGCATGGCGATCGAGGCAGCGTCATTCTGCGCTAAGCCGGCGCGCCCTGGAATACCGGTTCGGGCAAACCGTGCCGCGTTGGCGTTGCTACAAACACACCGCCCGCGTGGGAATCGTCGGCGAGTGCGGCGGCATCGAGGCCGACGCGCGCGCTCGTGATGTACAGCGTGCCCCGTTGCGCCCCGCCGAACGCGACGCAACTCGGCTGCGCTGTAGGTACATCGACACGTTCGGTTGCGACGCCGTCGGGGCCGTATCGCACCACCCGCTTACCGCCCCATTGCGCGTTCCACAGCCCGCCGTCGCTGTCGACGCTCGAGCCGTCCGGCTCGCCGGTCGCGTCGGTGAGCGTCGTGAACAGACGGTCGTTCGCGATGCTGCCGTCCGCGCGATAGTCGCAGGCGCGAATTTCGCGCGTCGGCGAATCGCAGTAGTACATCGTCGTGCCGTCCGGACTGAACGCGATGCTGTTCGAAATCGCCGGCGCGGGCAGCGGAAGACGTTCAAGCGACAGATCATGATTCAGGCGATAGAAGCCGCCCACCGTCCTCAGCGGCGCGCCTTCGTCTTTCGTGCCGAACACGAAGCGGCCCTGGCGGTCGCAACGTCCGTCGTTGACGCGCGTGTTCAGACCGGGTTCGACGTCGACGATATGCCGGGTCTCGCCCGTGGTCAGATCGAAAAACGCGAGATGCGACGCGAGGCCGAGCAGCAGAACATTCGGATCGGCGCACAGCGCGAAGGTGGCGAGCCGCTCCGGCATGCGCCAGAACGTGCTGCTGCCGTCGCTCGGGTCGTAGCGCCACAGTTGCGCGCTTTCGATGTCGGTCCAATAAAAGCGCCCGGTGTTCGCGCACCAGGTGGCGCCTTCGCCGAGCGCGCATTGCGTGTCGAGCAGCAACGTCGCGGGATGCGTACCGGACTTACCGGGCGTACCGGGCGTACGCGGCACAGCGCTCACGCCCAGCCTCCGTCGACGATGATGTCCTGCGCGGTGATCATCCTGCTGTCGTCGGCGGCGAGGAACAGCGCCATGCGCGCGAGGTCGGCCGGTTGCAGCTCGGCGTCGATGCACTGGCCTTCCTTGATCGCGCGGCGGCCCGCGTCGTCGAGCCACAAACGCTTCTGCTTCTCCGTCATCACCCAGCCCGGCGCCAGCGTGTTGACGCGAATATTGAAGTGACCGAGATCGCGCGCCAGACCGCGCGTCAGACCCTGCACCGCCGATTTCGACATCACGTACACCGGATAACCGCCGTTCTTCAACATCCAGCTGATCGAGCCCAGGTTGATGATCGACCCCGCGTTCGCCGCTTTCATGTCTTCCATCACGGCCTGCGCCGCGAAAAACTGGTGGCGGATATTCACCGCAATGCCGGCGTCGAACGATGCGGCCGTCACTTCGCCGATCGAATGACGCTTGTCGTTCGCCGCGTTGTTCACCAGCACCTGGATCGGACCGAGCGCGGCCTTCACGTCGGCGATCGCTTTTTGCAGCGCGTCGATGTCGGTCAGATCGCAGCGCAGAAACAGCGGCTTGTGTTTCGAATCGCCGAGTTCGTCGGCGAGCGCTTCACCCGCGCTCGCGTCGATATCGAAGAATGCGACGCGTGCGCCCTGCGCCGCGAAATGCTCGACGAACGACGCGCCGATACCGGTCGCGCCGCCCGTGATCAGCACCGTACGGTCGACGAGACTCGGATAGCGCGCGAACGCGTTGTCCGCGAGACGCTCGTTTGCATTGGCCGGAGACGACATCGTTCGATTCCTTTTAAAGCGGGTAAGTGAGTTGCGCCTGGTCGCACTTAATCGCGCGAACCGCGGTTCTTCAACTGGTCGAGCAGCACGGCGGCGAGCAGGATCGCGCCACGCACGAGGTACTGATAGAACGCGTCGATGTTCATCAGGTTCATCACGTTCTCGACGGTACCCATGATCAGCACGCCGATCACGACGCCGGAGATCGTCGCGCGGCCGCCGAGCAGCGACACGCCGCCCAGCACGCACGCCGAAATCACGTTCAGCTCGAACCCTCCCGCCGCGTTCGGCTGACCCGACGTAATGCGCGACGCCAGAATCACACCGGCCAGCGCAGTCACCGCGCCCTGAATCAGGAAGATGTAGACGCGCGTGCGTTCCACGTTGATCCCCGCGAGACGCGACGCTTCCGGATTGCCGCCGATCGCGAGCGTATTGCGGCCGTACACGGTCTGGTTGAGCATCACGCCGAACACGATGAAGCACAGCAGCGTGACCCAGATCGGCAGCGACACGCCGAACATCGACAGGCCGCCGAGCGCAATAAACGTATCCGACGACACGCCGACTGCCTGGCCGTGCGACACGATGAAGCCCAGACCGCGAACGATTTCCATCGTCGCGAGCGTGGTGATCAGCGCGTTGATGCGCAGATACGCAATCACGGCGCCGTTGATGAAGCCGATCACGCCGCCCGCCACGACTGCGGCGACGATCGCGATAAACGTGTTGCCGGTGGCGTTCAACACCATCGCGCACAGCACGCCGGCGAACGCGACCGTCGAACCCACCGACAAGTCGAAATCGCGCGACGCGAGACAGAACATCATCGTGCACGCGACCATGCCGATCTGCGAAATCGACAGCGCGAGACCGAGCATGTTCTCGATCGAGAAGAAGTGCTCGACGGTGAGCGACATCGTCGCGAACATCACGACGAAGATCACGATCAGGCTGTACTCAGTGATCTGCTGCCACCATTTCGCCTTGTCGTTCGACTGCGGAATCAGCGCTTCGGCCGCGCTTTTGGCGGCTTGCTGCGCGAGGTTTTCTCTGGCTTGCATGTTGAAGACTCCTCCCGTTCCCCACGGGTTGCCGGACTTTCGTCCAGATAATGTTCAGGCCGCCTGCTGGGCGGCGGCGGTTCCAGTTCCGGTGCCGGGCAATGCGGTCGAGCTTTGCGGCAACGCGAGGCTCAGCACCGATTGTTCCGTTGCATCCTTGCGCGCCAGTTCGCCGGAAATCCGGCCCTGACGCATCACGACAATGCGGTCGGACACGCCGAGCACTTCCGGCAATTCCGACGAAATCATCACGATCGCGCAGCCGCGTTCGGCGAGCTGATAAATCACGTTATAGATCTCGTGCTTCGCGCCGACGTCGATCCCGCGCGTCGGTTCGTCGAGAATCACCACTTTCAGATCCGGCTCGGCGAGCCAGCGCGACAGAATCACTTTCTGCTGGTTGCCGCCCGACAGGAAGCGGATCTTCTGGCGGCGGCTCGGCGTCTTGATCTTCAGAAGCTTGATGAAGCGGTCGGCGGTTTCGGCTTCCTTCTTGCGATCGAGGAACATGCCCGCGCGCAGATAGTGACGGCGGCAACTGATGTTGATGTTCTCCGACACGGTCGCCATCGCGACGATGCCTTCTTCCTTGCGGTCTTCCGGACACAGCACGATCCCGTGACGGATCGCTTCGCCGGCGCTGCGCACCTTGATCGGTTTGCCGTCGAGCAACAGTTCGCCGCCCTTCTTGTGATCGGCGCCGTACACGAGGTGCATCAGTTCGCTGCGGCCCGCCCCCACCAGACCGAAGAAGCCGACGATCTCGCCGCGCCGCACCTCGAAGCTGGCCGGTTGTGCAAGCGCGTGGCCTTCGATCCCTTTCGCCGCGAAGCGCACTTCGCCGAGCGGTCGCGCCGAATAGTTGTAGATGTCCGCGATTTCGCGCCCCACCATCTCGCTGACGATGGTGTCGCGCGACACGCCTTCGAGCGTCGGATGCGACGCGATCTTGCGGCCGTCGCGGAAGATCGTGCACGCGTCGCACAACTCGTAGATCTCGTCCATCCGGTGCGAGATGTAGATCATCGCGCGGTTGTCCGCGCGCAGGTCGCGCACCAGCTTGAACAGCACTTCGGTCTCGCGATGCGACAGCGAACTGGTCGGCTCGTCCAGTGCAATCACGCGCGCGTTGCGCAGCAGCGCCTTGCAGATTTCGACCATCTGCCGTTGCGCGATCGAGAGCTTTCTCAGCTTCGCATTCGGATCGAGCGCGACGCCCATCGCTTCGAGCCGTTCGCGCACGAAGCGTTTCGCTTCGCGTTTGTTGACCCAGCCGAGCGAGTTCGGCAGTTGGCCGAGCAGCAGATTTTCCGCGACCGTCAGGTCGGGCACGTATTGCAGTTCCTGGTGAATCACCGCGATCCCCGCCGCGATCGACGAAGCCGCGCTCGTGAAGCGCACCTCGTTGCCGTCGATCATCACGCGGCCCGAGTCGGGCTGATATTCACCGCCGAGTATCTTCAGCAGGGTCGATTTCCCTGCGCCGTTTTCGCCCATCAGGCCGTGTACCTGGCCGACGTTGACGTCGAAGGACACGCCGTCGAGCGCGCGCACGCCTGGAAAGACTTTGCCGATATTGTCAAAACGTAGCGTCGCTGACACTTCGCCTCCTCTTACTTCGTTTGAACCGTGACGTTTCGCGAGGCGCTGACGCCATCGGCAAACACGGTCTGTCTCAACTACTCATCTTGTACTACTGCCGCCGGCGCGCGTGCTCCTGAGCAAAAGAGCGACACGCACCGGCAGCTCACTTCAGTGCAACACCCGCTTAATTGGCTGCCAGGCCCATCTTCTGACGCACGTCGGCCACGTTGTCACGCGTTGCCAGCATGCCGGTTGTCAGCGTCAGCGGCGGCGGTGCCTTGCCTTGCGTGATCCAGTCGTACATCAGCGTCGAGGTTTCTTCGCCGTGACGCTTCGGGCTGATGATGACCGTGCCGTAGAAGCCCGTCGGCGTCGGCTTCTTGAATTCGTTCAAAGCCGAATCCGAACCGCCGATGCCGATACCGATCATGTTGTCCGCCTTGAAACCGCGGCCTTCCGCTGCGCGCACCGCGCCGAGCACGCCTTCGTCGTTCAGCGCGTAAGCCACCCAGTGCTTGAAGTTGGGGTTCTTCGTCAGCGCGATGTTGGCGGCGTTGAACGCGTTTTCCGTGTCGGTCTTCGCTTGCGGCGCGGCGATGATGTTCGCCTTCGGGAAGCCCGCGGCGATCAGCGCGTCGGTCGCGCCGCCGGTGCGGTCATGCGCGGTCGGCAACTGTTCGTAGGTCACCTCGATCGCGCCCACGTCTTTCATGTCCCAGCCGCGCTTCTTGATTTCCGCAGCCAGACCGTCGCCGACCTGCTTGCCGATGTTGTAGGCCGAGATGCCCATATGCGGCACCGAAGCGATCGGCTTGCCCGCGCCGTCGACCAGACGATCGTCGACCGTCATCATCTTCAGGCCGTCGGCCTTCGCCTTCGCGACGATGCCCGGTCCGAGCTTCACGTCCGGCGTGCAGATCACGAAGCCCTGTGCCTTTTGCGCCGACAGGTTGTCGATCGCGCTCATTACCTTCTCGCCCGACGGCGCGCCGATCTTCACCAGCGTGAAGCCCTTCTCCTTGGCGGCGATTTCGGCGAACTTCCATTCGTCCTGGAACCACGGTTCTTCCGGCTGCTTCACGAGGAAGCCGATCTTGACCGGATCGGCGGCTTGCGCGATGGGTGCGTTGAAGAGCACACCCGTCGCCGCGGCTGCCAGCGTGAGAAAAATTCTGCGTTTCATGATGCGTGTCTCCCGACTAATTGTTAACGAGAAGGTATCGGCCGCGTTTTCTTGTACCGGCTGTGACACACGCGGCCAGCGCGTCGTCCGGTGAAACCATGCTGCTTACTGCGAAACCCTTTGCTCCGGATTCAACTCAGTCGTGATACAGCGCCGAGCGCCCGCCATCCACCGTGATGCAACTCGCGTTGATGAACGGCGCTTCGTCCGATGCGAGGAAGACCGCTGTCATCGCCACTTCTTCCGGGCGGCCGATGCGCTTCATCGGTTGCAGGGCGAGCGTCGCCTGTCTGGCCGCGGCCGGGTCGGCTTGCTCGTTCCACCAGTCCTGCGTCAATTGCGTTTCGATGTAGCCCGGCGCGATCGCGTTCACACGCACGTTGCGCGGTGCATATTCGATGCCGAGCGCGCGCGTCAGGCCGATCACGCCGTGCTTCGCGACCGGATACGGGAAGCAGCCCGGAATGATCTTGAACGAATGCGTGGACGCGATGTTCACGATGCTGCCCGCGCCGCGTTCGACCATGCCCGGCAATACTGCGCGGCAACCGTTCCACACGCCGTCGAGATCGACCGCGAAGCAGCGGCGCCAGTCGTCGTCGGTCATCGTCAACGGGTCGCAGAACACGTTGATGCCCGCGTTGTTCACCAGCACGTTCACCGCGCCGAATGCGCTTTCGGCCTCGCTCACCGCGTGCTGTACCGACGCCGATTGCGTCACGTCGGTGCGCACCGCCAACACCCGTGCTTGCGTTTGGGCCTCGATCTGCGCGGCCGTCCGTTGCGCGGTGTCGAGATCCAGTTCGGCCAATACGACCGCCGCGCCTTCGCGCGCAAAAGCGAGCGCGATCGCAGCGCCGATGCCGCGTCCAGCGCCGGTGATCAATGCGACCTTGTCGGCGAGGCGCTTCATTTCTTCGCGCCCGCGCGAGCGATGCGCAGCCCGTTGACGTACGCCTTCGCATGCGACGAGGTAGCCGCAACGCTCTGACCCGGCTTGTACAACGCCGAGCCGAGACCGAAGCCGTTCGCACCGGCGCTCAGGAACGGTCCCATGTTGTCCGGCGTGATTCCGCCGACCGGCACCAGCGGCACCTGCGCCGCGATTACCGCGCGCCAGGCTTTGACCACGTGGCAGCCAAGCTGCTCGGCGGGGAACATCTTCAGCACGTCCGCGCCGTTCTTCAATGCGATGAAGGCTTCATTCGGCGTCGCGACGCCCGGCGCGCACGCTAGCCCCTGCGCTTTCGCGGCGCAGACCACGTCCGGATCGCTATGCGGCATCACGATCAGTTCGCCGCCGGCCGCCTTCACGTCGTTGACGAAACTCGGATGCAGCACCGTGCCCGCGCCGACGATCGCGTCAGCCGGCAGCGCCTGGCGGATCGCCGCGATGCTGTCGAACGGCTGCGGCGAATTCAGCGGCACTTCGACGATCCGGAAGCCGGCTTCGTACAGTGCCTGGCCGTGTTCGGCGGCATCGGCGGGCGTCACGCCGCGCAGGATCGCGATCAGCGGACACGCGTCGAATGCGGCGATCAGACCCGCGTGCGGCATGTACGGGGCGGGCAGGTTGATATGAGGTTGCATGTCGGTTCCTTGTATCCGTTCTATCGTAGGCAGCGCCGCTGCGCCTAGCCGGCGTGCGCCGCATGGGGCGCCGGCTCGACGAGCCCCGCCTGCGTGGCGACACGCCACAAGCCGCGTTCGGTCGCGTGCTTGACCAGCTCCGCGCGATGGCAGCCGAATTGCGCCAATGCGAGGCGATAGCGCTCGCACAGCGCTTCATTGCCGATCAGACGCAGGCTTTGCGCGGCGAGCGAGTCCTGTTGCTGCACGAGCACGGCGTCGAGGCCGGCCAGTTCGTGACCGATCAGCAATCCCGACAGATAGTCGGGCTGCTGTTCGCGCGAAAGTTGTCCGGTGAGACCGAGCGTGCGCGAACTGAAAATAGTCGCCAGCACGCCGGCCTGCCCTTTCTCGCGGGCGATGTTCACGCCGTGCACGAATGCATCGGTATCCGGACGATCCGGCGTGAGCATCGTGCGGCCGAGGATCGTGTGATCGCGCAGTGCCGCGAACACTTCCCCGGTCATGAAGGTGTGAAAACGCTCGATCCGGCCGGCTTGCACGACGACCCATTTCGCGTGCGTGCCGGGTAAGCCGATCAGTGCGCGCTTGCTGGTGTCGGCCGGGGTTGCGGCTTCGGTCGTTGTGTTCGCTGCGTTCGCGGCTTTGGTCTCTACGTCTTTGGCGTTCGCTTCCTCGCCGAGCGCGCCGAAGATCTGCGTTTCTTCGCCGCGCATCACGTTCGGAAGCTCGCCGCGTTGCAGCACGCCGGGCACGATGTGCACTGTCACGCCGCTCGCCGCTTTCACGCGGACAATGCCGGCCACCAGCGCATCGGCGTTCGCCGGCGCGTCGACATACGGCGCTTCGAGCCAGCCCTGCGCGCTGCCGACCATGCCCGCCGCGATCACAGGCAGCGCCCGCGCGGCGTCGAGCCAGGGGCCGCAGACGGCGTCGAATGCGGCGTCGAAGCCGCCCTGCTCCGCGCTCTTCGGCAGATTCATGATGCCGGCCGTCGATGCCCGCGTGGCCAGCACGTTGCCGTCCGCGTCGAACAGATAGGCGCGCAGCGACGTCGTGCCCCAATCAAGCGCGATCAATGCCGGCTGCGCCGGCGCGGCGGGATTGGCGTCGACGGTGCCGGCCGCGGCCTGATTGGTTGCCTGCGAGGGAGAACCCGCTTGCTTCATCGCTTGATCCTGCGGGTTGCCGGTTGCGGCGCGCGCCAACCGAGTTCTTCCGAGATCGCGCGCGCTTCGCGCTGCACGACCGGAATGAGTTCGTCCATGCGTTCCAGGGACATGTAGGGAATCGTGCTCGCCACCGACAGCGCCGCCACCACCGCGCCCGACGCATCGCGCACCGGGGCCGCGACGCAGCGGATCGACGCTTCGTTTTCTTCGAGGTCGAAGGTGTAGCCGCCGGCTGCGTAATGGGTCATGCGCTGCATGAAGGTTGGCGCGTCGGGGCGGTTATCCGGCTTGAACGTGACGCCGGCTAGCGCGCGCCGCGACGCTTCGAACAGCGACTGCCAGACGTCCGGCGCGAGGTCGAGCATCATGGCTTTGCCGATTCCGGTGGACGCCAGCGGCATCCGATGACCGACGCGCGAACGCATTTCGAGGCCACGGGTGCCGGGGATTTTGTCGATATAGAGGACGTCGTCGCCATCGCGGACGCCGAGGTGGATCGTGTCGAGCGTTTGTTCAGCAAGGGATTCGAGATGCTGACGCGCGACGGCGGTGAGCGGCATCTGTTCGAGCGCGATGGTGCCGAGTTCGATCAGCTTCGGGCCGAGCAGATAGCCGCCTTGAACCTGTCGCAGATAGCGCGCCTGCACGAGGCTGCTGACGAGCCGATGCGTGGTGCTGCGGGTCGTGCCGAGCGCTGCGCCGAAGGTGCGCAGATCGCGTACGCCGGCGGCTGCCGCTTCGAGAATGGCGAGACCGCGCAGCAGGGTTTGGGTGCCGGCTTGTTGCGGGGTGATGTCGAGAAGCGTGCTGGGGAGTGCGATTTCGTTCGCCGCGGGGGGTTGTTGCTGGGTGCCGGGCGGCTGCGCTTTGGCGACGGTCGTTGCGGTCGTTGCGGCCTGCCTGGGCGCGAGGTCAGCATGCGGAGCCAGTTCGGCTTCGGATGCGCCTGCGGCGTGAGTGGGCATCGCTTTGTTCATGGCGATTCGCTTCTGGATGAATTTTTGCGCTTACAGCGCGGGACCGGAGAGGTCGACCTGATGGCTCGCAACGCATGCGGCGTGCGGGGGATGCCTTTTCAAATTCGGCATGGTTTGGGTTTTGTCTCCGGTTTTTTTGCTTTCGCTGCTCGCGGCTTCGATGCTCGCGGCGCGGTGTGTTGAGGTGATTGTAGGGCGGTTTTCTTTGAATCTCCAATATGTGAGTGTTGGATTCATATAATGGGATTTTTACCCTTGCCGGGCTGGTTTTGGTTTGCCTGCGGCGGCTCGGTTTATTTTCTTTTTGGTCCATTAGCGTTGCCCCTGTGCGGGGCGGCACTTACTTTCTTTGCCGCGGCAAAGAAAGATAAGCAAAGAAAGCCGCTCACACCGCCAGTGCTAGAAGTTGCGCGGAGCACGTCACTGCCAGTGGCCCCGGGGCATCCGGCGTGTCGCACATTCGGCGTGAGTGACAAGGCGCTCATCAGTTCCGGCGGCGCTGCGCGCGCCGGAGCGGTACTTCATCAACCACTCGCTTCGCCGCGCGTTAGCGCGAGCCGTCGCTTCGCTCGGCGCGATGCCCCATGCAAACCTTCGGTTTGCGCGGACCGGTCCGGTGAGCACGCAGTGCGAGACGGGATGTGCGATGGCCTTGTCACTCACGCGGAATGCGCGATGACCCGGATGCTCCCGGGCCACTGGCAGATAAGTGCTACTGATAACTCATAGCACTGGCGGTGTGAGCGGCTTTCTTTGCTTATCTTTCTTTGCCGCGGCAAAGAAAGTAAGTGCCGCCCCGCACAGGGGCAACGCTAATGGACCAAAAAGATAAGAAATGAAACGAAACGAAGAAACCCAAAACCGCCGTAGGCAAGACAAAAACCCTTATTCCGGCAACTCAGCAGCCCCCATCCGCCGCGCAATAACCCGCGAGCGCTGCGCAAGATACGGTGACCCTCGATGCTCATCAAAATACTTAGGCTGCGGCAGCATCACCGCCAACCTGGCCGACTGCGCAGCAGTCAATTTATCGGCAGACGTTTTATAGTAATAATGAGCCGCCGCCTCAGCACCATAAACCCCATTCCCCCACTCAACGGAGTTGAGATAAATCTCAAAGATCCGCTCCTTATCCATCAAGGTCTCGAGCATCCACGTAATGATCAGCTCCTGCCCCTTGCGGATATAACTCTTCTCCCGCGACAAAAACAGATTCCGCGCCAACTGCTGCGTAATGGTCGACCCGCCACGCACAATCTTGCCCTTGGCCTTATTCCGCTCCCAAGCCTGCAAAATCGCGTCGGTCTCGTACCCGTTGTTGTTCACGAAATTCGCATCCTCAGACGCGATAATCGCCCGCTTCAGATTGCGCGAAATCCGCTCATACGGCACCCACGTATGCTGCACAGAAAGATCGGGCCGATCCTGCGATAAACGCCATGCATCCGAACGCATGAAAGCCGTCGACTGCGGATTCACATCATTCCAAACCGCAATCTGCGCAAAGTAAAACGCCTGCGTCGCCACCCACGCAATCGCCACCACAGCGCCCAGATAAAACACCCATCGCGCCGGACTCGCCCGGCTCGCGCGCCGCGTTGCTGTCATCGTGGTCTCAGTCTCCGAGTCGGTGAATTCCGGAAATCCGTGCGACGTTCTACGCGTGCGACGGCGCACTCAGCAACGCACGCAATTCCGCCAGCACAGGCGCACCATCAGGCCGCACACCACGCCACACATAAAACGATTCGGCCGCCTGCTCAACCAGCATCCCGAGCCCGTCCGCCCCACGCGCGCCAAGCTTGCGCGCATGCTCCATGAACACGGTCGGATGAGCGCCGTACATCATGTCGTAAGCAAGCGTGCCCGCACCGAACGCGCGGTCGTCGCATTCAGGCAGCGACGCATCGAGGCTCCCCGCCGTTGCGTTGACGATCACGTCGTAGGCGCCCGCGTCGATCGCGCGCGCACTGCCGCCGGTCAGACGACACGCCGCTTCGCGCGCGGCCGGCGCAAACTGCTCGACCAGCGCGTCCGCCTTCTGCGCCGTCCGGTTGACGATCGTCAGCGTATGCGGCGCACGGTCTAGCATCGGCAGCACCACGCCACGCGCCGCGCCGCCCGCGCCGAGCAGCAAAATGCGCGCGCCCTTCAACGGCACGCCAAGATTCACTTCGATATCGCGCACGAGGCCGAAGCCATCCGTGTTGTCGCCATAGACGCCGTCTGCATCGAAACGCAAGGTGTTCACCGCACCCGCAGCCGCGGCACGTGGCGAAAGCGTGTCGGCAAACGCGTGCGCGTCGAGCTTGAACGGCACCGTCACGTTCAGACCGCGGCCACCCGCTTCGATGAACGCGCGCACGTGCGGCACGAATGCATCCACCGGCGCGAGCAGGTGACCATACTCGACCGGCTCGCCAGTCTGCGCGGCAAAGCGGCCGTGAATGAACGGCGATTTGCTGTGGCCGACCGGATTGCCGATCACCGCATAGCGATCGCGTACCTCGTGTCCGCTCATCGTCCCGGCTCCGCGACGTGCTGCTGATCGGCCGCTACGTCGCCGGCATCCGCGTTGTTGTCGACGGCATTGTCCGCGTCGTTGTCCGCACCGCCTTCACCTTCCGCTGCCGCGCCGCCTTCGATGTCAGCCTCGGCCTGTGCTTCAGCTTCGCCTTCGGCGCTTTCGTCAGCGGCGTCGATGATTTCTTCTTCGCTGTCGTCGCCGTCATCGGCTTCCTCAGCCTCGCCGCCGCTCGTCACGGTCGGCGCGTCGAGCACGTGCAGCAAGCGTACCGACGCTTCCACCGTGAGCTCGTCGAGCGACATCACTTCCATCTGCAAACGCGTACCGCGTGCATGCACGCCGAGACCCGGCACGTGCAGCAGCAGCGGAATCTCTTCGAGCCGCACCAGATCGCCCTTCACCACCGACGCCACCACCTGCTTGCGGTTCTCCTGCTTCAACCAGCGCAGACACCAGAAGTACTCCATGCGACGCTGATGATCGGCGTAAGCGGTGTAGGTGTCGTCGAAACCTTGCACGACGGCGAACAGATCCGCGTCTTTAGGCTTGAACGGCGCGGCGAGCTTCGCGGTCACGCCATGCTGCACGCACGCGAGCAATTGCCACTGATTCACCAGGTCGACGTAACGACGCAGCGGCGACGTGCTCCACGCGTATTGCGTGACGCCGAGCCCTTCATGCGGCGCGGCGTTGGTCTGCATGCGCGTGCGCTTCGGGCCGGTCGGCGCGCCGAACGCGCGCTGCGTGCGATAGATGCCGGGCACGCCGTGGTCGTGCAGAAACGCGCCCCACGACGAGTTCGCCAGAATCGCCAGCTCGGCCACGATCGTGTCGAGCGGCGACCCACGCCGGCGCGGCGTGATCGTGATGTGCTCGCCTTCCACGTAGAAATTGAAATCGGTGTTGCGCTGCACTTCGCGACGCAGGCCGTAACCGGCGCGCGCGGTTTGCCGCTTCTCGAACAGCGCCAGCGCGAACGGCCACAGCACCGCGATGTCTTCCTTGTGCGGATAGTCGCCGGTGCCGGCAGCGAGCGCTTCTTCAGTAACCAGTTCGTCGAGCGTGTTGTGACGCAGATTGTTCTTGATGAACACGCGCTCGGCGCGCGTCTCGCTCGCCACGATCTCCTGCGTCTCGCGATTGATGATCACGTACAGCGAAAGCGCCGGCCGCAAGCCGCCTTCGGCCAGCGTGAACGCTTCCACGACGCTGTCCGGCAGCATTGTGATCTTGTCGCCCGGCATATAAACGGTCGACAGACGTGTGCGCGCAATCGCATCCACTTCGTCGCCGCGTTCGATGCCGAGCGCCGGCGCCGCGATGTGCACGCCGATCCGCACGCGGCCGTCGGCCAGATGCTCGACGGAGAACGCGTCGTCGATTTCAGTAGTGGTGACGTCGTCGATCGAGAATGCCTCGACGTCGGCTTCGGGCAAATCTTCCGGCAACGCGCCGACGGTGACCGGCGGAAAGCCAGTGCCATGCGGGAAGAACTCCGACAGGAACTTCGCCTCATGCAGTGCGCGCGCAGACGGAATCGCGCCGCACTCCAGCATCAGACGCGCCTGCGAAATACCACGCGCGGCGGCCGCGCCTTCGAGCGCCTTGTATTCGATCGTGTTCTTGTCCGGCCGCGTGAGCAACGCCAGCGCCTTGCTGCCGCTGAACCCTTCGGGCAGACGGCCGGCCTTCAGCTCGTCCTCGTAACCGGCTTGCACCAGCGCCTGCTGCCGCTTGCGCTCGAGACCGGCGAGCGCCATCTGCAGTTGCTCCTGCGGCGCGCGCTGATACATGCCGCGGCCTTTGCGACGGAAATACACCGGCGCGCCGTGCATGCGCAGCACCAGCGCGGCACGCTCGATCGCACCGAAGCCCTCGCCGAAGTATTCGGCGCCGAGCGTCGCAAACGGAAACTCGTCTTCCGGCGCGCATTCCCACAGGAAGTCCAGATCGATCTCCTGCGCGGCGGCATCCGCCTGCTGAATCAGTTCAGCGGCACTCGGTTTTTCGAACTCGATCAACACATCTTTCGAGCGCACCTTGGCGCGCCGGCCGCCCGGCAACTCGACCTGAAATGCGTCGCCCTGGCGCGACAGCACGCTGCCCGCCTTGAAACTGCCCGATTCCTCGAAGAAAACGTTCACTCAATACTCTCGTTCTGACTTGCATCTGCCGACGCGTCCAACCTGGTCGAAAGCCCGACTGGCGGTCGCTGCCCGCGCGGCTCGGCAACGTGTTCGTGGTAGTGGCTCCGCGGCGCGATACGCGCGCGCCGGCGGGATGAAACTGGTGATCGACGGCTTGCCCGTCAGCTAATCAGGCTCAGGCAGCTTCGCGCGGCGCCGGCGGCTCGATGTCTTCGGCGTCGCAAAACGCCAGCACATCGTCGACGTATTGCGGAAACTCGCTGATCGCGTGGTCGCTGCCCTCAATCAGCGTAGTGCGCGCGCCGCGATAGTGCGCGAGCATTTCGCGATAGTCGAGCACTTCGTCGCCGGTGGCGGCCAGCAAATAATAGCGTTCCGGGCGCGTGATCGCGGCGACGCCGAGCGAGCGCAACTCGTCCAGATGATGCGGCTCGACGACGATACTGCCGCCGCCTTGCCACAACGGCTGCTCGCCGAGATACGCGCTCAGGTCGCGCTGCGGCACCACCGCCGGATTCAGCAGCACCGCCGGCCAGCCGTGTTTCTCGGCCAGATGCGTGGCGAAAAAGCCGCCCAGCGAACTGCCGATCAGCACGACGTTGTTGGGCTTTGCCGCCGCCACCAGCGATTCGGCAAGCGCGATGGTTTCGAGCGGCGAAACCGGCAGCATCGGGCAACACCATTCGTCGCTGCGGCCGAGTTCGGCGAGCCGCGCCGCCAGCACACGCGACTTGAACGAATTCGGCGACGAGCGAAAACCGTGCAGATAGAGAATCACGAGGCGCCTCGCGCGGAAAGTGCATCGAGCAGCTTCTGATGCACGCCGCCGAAGCCGCCGTTGCTCATCACCAGAACCTGGTCGCCGGGGCGCGCCGCGTGCACCACGGCTTTGACGAGCGCGTCGAGATTGTCGAAAGCTTGCGCCTTGCCGCCGAGCGGCGCGAGCGCTTCGCCAAGATCCCAGCCGAGCGCGTCGCGCCCGGTTGGCGCGCCGTAGCCGAACACCAGATCGGCGTCGGCGAGACTCGCCGGCAATTGCGCTTTCATCACACCGAGCTTCATCGTGTTCGAGCGCGGCTCGAGCACCGCGAGGATCCGCGTATTCTCGCGGCCGACGCGCGCCCGCAGCCCGGCCACGGTGGTGTCGATCGCGGTGGGATGGTGCGCGAAGTCGTCGTAGACGGTCACGCCGTCGACGCTGCCGCGCACTTCCATGCGCCGCTTCACGTTGCGAAAGCTCGTCAGCGATTTCGCGGCCTGTGCCGGCGGCACGCCGACATGGCGCGCGGCGGCAATCGCGGCAAGCGCGTTCAGCCGGTTGTGCTCACCCTGCACCTGCCACTCGACCACGCCGACGCGTTCGCTGTTGTGATACACGGCAAAACGCTCGTCGACCGGCACGCCGTCTTCCGCCGGCAAGGTTTCCCAGCCGCCCTGCACGCCGAAACGCTCGACCTCGCTCCAGCAGCCGCGCGTGAGCACACGCTCGAGCGCATCTTCGCGACCGTTCGTGACCACCCGGCCGATGCCCGGCACCGTGCGCAGCAGATGATGAAACTGCGTTTCGATCGCGGCGAGATCCGGGAAAATATCGGCGTGATCGAACTCGAGGTTGTTCAGCACCGCGGTTTTGGGCCGGTAATGAACGAATTTGGAGCGCTTGTCGAAGAAGGCGGTGTCGTACTCGTCGGCTTCGATCACGAAAAAGCTCGAATCGGTCAGCCGTGCCGACACGCCGAAATTCAACGGCACGCCGCCGATCAGGAAGCCTGGATTGAGGCCCGCGTCTTCGAGCAGCCAGGTCAGCATCGAGCTGGTGGTGGTCTTGCCGTGCGTGCCGGCCACGGCCAGCACCCATTTGCCGTTCAGCACGTGCTCGCCGAGCCATTGCGGGCCGGACACATACGGCAGACCTCGATCGAGAATCGCTTCCATCAGCGGATTGCCGCGCGAGACCACGTTGCCGATCACGAACAGATCCGCGTTCAGCCCGCCCAACTGATCCGCGCCATAACCTTCGATCAGACGAATGCCTTGCGCCTCGAGCTGTGTGCTCATCGGCGGATAGACGCCGGCGTCGCAGCCCGTCACCGTGTGGCCCGCGCCGCGCGCGAGGACCGCGAGTCCGCCCATGAACGTGCCGCAGATACCGAGGATGTGGATATGCATAAGCCTGTCGTGCCGCGCGGGCGTTTTTTGCGAGGGATGTGAGTGCGCAGGAACGGCCGAAACGACCGTCCGCAAAGGACGCTATTGTAACCGACGCCTTCCGCTCGCCCCGCGAACAGGACAACGGGCAAGCCCGCGGGTTTTGCCCTGTGAACCCGCTGCCGCCCGGCGGCCGGAAGCCCGCCTCCCGCATGCCCCTCCAGAAAGGCCTGTCATCATTCTCTAGTATGATTCCGGGATGGTTCGCAAATCTCATTTCGATCCCCAGCGGGTACGCGAGGAAATCGCCATCGCCGCTGCCCGGATGATCGCCGAAGACGGTCTGGACTACGCCACGGCCAAGCGTAAAGCGGCACGGCAGGTAGTCGGCGAGAGCCGTGTTGCCGGCGAATGGCTGCCGGATAACGACCAGATCGAAGAAGAAATCCGCGAGTATCAATCGCTGTTTCAGGGCGACAGCCAGCCCGAACTGCTACGCCGCCTGCGGCGCGTCGCCATCGACTGGATGCAGCGTCTCGCGCCCTTCAATCCGTATCTGACCGGCGCGGTACTCGGCGGCACAGCCGGCGAACACTCGGACATTCACCTTCAGGCGTTCTGCGACAACCCGAAAGAAGTCGCGATCTACTTCCTGAACGCCAACATTCAATACGACGTGTCCGAAACACGGCACTTCGCCGGACGCGGCTATGTGGAAACGCTCAGCTTCCTGTGGCGCCCCGAAAACGAAAAGGCCGACGCGGCGCCGGTCGGCATCCACGTCGCGCTGTACGAAACGGACGACCTGCGCGGCGCGGTCCGGGCCGACGCACGCGGCCGCACCGCTCGCGCCAATCTCCAGGCCGTGCGGATGCTGCTCGACAGCAGCGACGTCACTCCTTCACCTAATTAGATAGACCACGATGAACACGACACGGATTCTGGCAGGCGCGGTGATCGCGATAGCCGCCGCGGGCGGCGGTGTGCTGGCCAATCACTGGTTGAGCGGCGGCGACCCGGAAGTCGCGCACGCAGCGCAACCCGCATCGTCGGCGAGCGCGGTCGACCAGCTTTGGGCCGCGCCGGTGACCACCGTCGACGGCAAGCCGCAATCGCTGGCCATCCTCAAAGGTCACCCGATCGTCGTCAACTTCTGGGCGTCGTGGTGCGGTCCGTGCGTCGAAGAGATGCCCGCGCTGTCACAGCTTCAGCGCGACTATGCGAAGAAAGGAATCCAGTTCGTCGGACTTGGCGTCGATTCGGACAAAAACGTCCAGGCGTTCCTGCAGAAGGTCAAGGTCGCCTACCCGGTCTATGTCACCGGCTTCGGCGGCGCCGACCTCGCGCGCGCGTTCGGCAATAACGCGGGCGGATTGCCTTTCACCGTCGTAATCGACGCTAAAGGCAACGTTCGCTCGACAAAATTAGGCCAAATCGTCCCGAAAGACCTAAAACAGACGCTCGACGCCCTTTAAATTTCACAATCTTTTAACGCTTGAATGCTGGCGAGACGCGCGAAATTAGGCGCAATTCGCGCAGATTTGAGAGAAGATGGGCGCCCGGCGCGGCGGCAAAAAGCCGCCAACATCGATCCGAACGCGCGGGAAACTAGACAAGTTTCTCTAATCAGCGCTAAAGTGCGCCCAACTCCACGGAAATAGAAGCGACCATGACGCGACTGCTGGTACTGCACGGCCCTAACCTCAACCTTCTCGGCACCCGGGAACCCGAGGTTTATGGTCGGGTGACCCTGCCGCAGATCGATCAGGCGCTGGCGGACCGCGCAGCGGATGCCGGTGTCGAGCTCGCGTCGTTCCAGAGCAATCACGAAGGCGCTCTGGTCGATCGCATCCAATCCGCCCGGACCGAACAAACCGATTTCATACTGATCAATCCCGCCGCGTACACGCACACCAGCGTGGCCATTCGGGACGCACTGGCGGGGGTCGGCATCCCGTTCGTCGAGATTCATCTGTCGAACGTACATCGCCGCGAACCGTTCCGGCATCACTCGTATTTCTCCGACCAGGCAGAGGGCGTCATTTGCGGCCTCGGCTGGAAGGGATATCTATACGCGCTCGAATTCGCGCTCGACCGGCTCGCCGCCGGGTCGTCGCGCGGCTGATTCCAAACACGTCTAATTTGAGCCGGGTACTGCACGCTTGCACGCGCCGGCACTTCACGCATTGAAAGGGGCTTCCTGATGGATCTACGTAAACTGAAAACTCTGATCGACCTCGTCTCCGAGTCCGGTATTTCCGAACTCGAAGTGACCGAGGGCGAGGGCAAGGTCCGCATCGTCAAGAATGCGCCGCCGGTTTACGTGCAACCGTCCGCTTCGTACGCGCCGCAGTACGCGCAACCGGCGCCGGCCGTCGGCGGCGAAGCACCGGCTGCAGCAGCCGCAGCCGCTACGCCGGCCGCCGCAGCGCCGCAAGGCCACGTGGTGACCTCGCCGATGGTCGGCACGTTCTACCGCGCACCGTCGCCGGGCGCCGATCCGTTCGTCCAGGTGGGCGACACGGTCAAGGAAGGCCAGACGATCTGCATCATCGAAGCGATGAAGCTGCTCAACGAAATCGAGTCGGACAAGTCCGGCGTGGTGAAGGAAATCCTCGTCGAAAATGGCCAGGCGGTCGAGTACGGCCAACCGCTGTTCGTGGTTGGCTGACGCGGCACGCTTTGCGCTTCATGTGCGCCTGCCGTCCGCGCGTCCGCCTTTGGGGCGCGCGACCGATCCTCTGAGGTAGCCGGCGTTGCGATCAACCCGGTACCCATTGATGAGTCGAAAACCCGCTATGTTTGAAAAAATCCTCATTGCCAATCGTGGCGAGATCGCGCTTCGTATCCAGCGCGCCTGCCGCGAACTCGGCGTCAAGACCGTCGTCGTCTATTCGGAAGCCGACAAGGAAGCCAAGTACGTGAAGCTCGCCGACGAGGCCGTCTGTATCGGCCCGGCGCCTTCGAATCTGAGCTACCTGAACATGCCGGCGCTGATCAGCGCGGCCGAAGTGACGGACGCCGAAGCGATTCACCCCGGCTACGGCTTCCTGTCGGAAAACGCGGACTTCGCGGAACGCGTCGAGCAGTCCGGCTTCACCTTCATCGGCCCGCGCCCGGAAACGATCCGGATGATGGGCGACAAGGTGACCGCGAAGCAAACCATGATCAAGACCGGCGTGCCTTGCGTGCCGGGTTCTGAAGGCGCGTTGCCGGAAGATCCGAAAGAGATCGTGAAAATTGCCCGCCAGGTCGGCTATCCGGTGATCATCAAGGCCGCCGGCGGCGGCGGTGGCCGCGGCATGCGCGTGGTCCACACGGAAGCTGCGCTAGTCAACGCGGTCAACATGACACGCGAAGAAGCCGGCCGTGCGTTCGGCAACCCGCAGGTCTACATGGAGAAATTCCTGGAGAACCCGCGGCACATCGAAATCCAGATCCTCGCCGATTCGTTCAAGAACGCGATCTGGCTGGGCGAGCGCGATTGCTCGATGCAGCGACGCCATCAGAAAGTGATCGAAGAAGCGCCGGCGCCGGGCATCGCGCGCCGCCTGATCGACCGCATCGGCGATCGTTGCGCGGACGCCTGCAAGAAGATGGGCTATCTTGGCGCGGGTACGTTCGAGTTCCTGTACGAAAACGGCGAGTTCTACTTCATCGAAATGAACACGCGCGTGCAGGTCGAGCATCCGGTCACCGAACTGATCACGGGCGTCGACATCGTCCAGGAACAGATCCGTATCGCGGCCGGCGAAAAGCTCGCGTTCCGTCAGCGCGACATCGTGTTCAAGGGTCACGCGATCGAATGCCGTATCAACGCGGAAGATCCGTTCAAGTTCATTCCGTCGCCGGGACGTTTGACGTCGTGGCACATGCCGGGCGGCCCCGGCATCCGCGTCGATTCGCACGCCTACAATGGTTATTTCGTGCCGCCGAACTACGATTCGATGATCGGCAAGCTGATCGCTTACGGCGCAACGCGCGAGCAGGCGATCAAGCGGATGCGCATCGCGCTGTCGGAAATGGTGGTGGAAGGCATTCAGACCAACATCCCGCTGCACCGAGAGCTGATGCTGGACGCGAAGTTCGTCGAAGGCGGCACCAGCATCCATTACCTCGAAAACCGTCTGGCCGCGAAGCTGCAGGCCGCGCCGGAAGAAGCGTAACCCATGAGCTACCGGGAACTGATCGCCGAGCTGGCACGCGAGCACGCGGAGGAGTTTTCCGACGCACTGCTCGAGTTGGGCGCGCTGTCCGTGTCGGTTGAAGATGCGGATGCCGACACGCCCGACGAACAGCCGCTGTTCGGCGAGCCCGGTCTCACGCCGGATCGCACTGCATGGCAGCGTTCGCGCGTGATCGCGCTGCTGGCTCCGGAACACGAGCCGGCGGTGCTGCTCACCGCGGCGGCCAACGAAATCGGGCTGGAAGCCGCGCCTGCATTTACGGTGCGGGAAGTCGAAGAACAGGATTGGGTGCGCCTCACGCAGTCGCAATTCGATCCGATTTCGATCGGCGAACGCATCTGGGTCGTGCCGTCCTGGCACGACGCGCCGGACCCCACCGCCCTCGTGCTGGAACTCGATCCGGGCCTCGCCTTCGGCACCGGCAGCCACCCTACCACGCGGTTGTGCATGGAATGGCTGGAACAGTCGGTCAAGCCGGAGCAGTCGTTGCTCGACTACGGCTGCGGCTCGGGCATCCTCGCGATCCTCGCGAAGAAGTGCGGCGCGAATCCGGTGTACGGCATCGATATCGACCCGCAAGCGGTCGAATCGGCGCGCTACAACAGCGAGCGCAATCGCGCGGAAGTCACGTACGGTTTGCCTGACGATTGTCCGAGCGGCGAGTTCGATATCGTGGTCGCCAACATCCTGTCCAATCCGCTGAAGCTGATGGCTTCGATGCTTTCGTCGAAGGTGAAGCCGGGCGGACGCATCGCGCTGTCGGGCATTCTCGCGCGGCAAGCGGATGAAGTGGCGCAGGTCTACGCGCGCTGGATCGACATCGGCGTATGGCGCGAACACGAAGGCTGGGTATGTCTCACCGGAACGCGCCGCGAAAGCCATTAGAATAGGGCGTATTGTCCAATCAACAGCCTTTCGGCTTACCGGCTCGATATGCTCCTGGCGACGCGCTGCCCCTTCTGCGAAACCGTCTTCCGCCTGCAACCGGCGCAGCTCGCGCTGCGCCGCGGACTTGTGCGCTGCGGGCATTGCCATGAAGTATTCGACGCGTCGAGCAGCCTGTTCGAGTTGAACGAGAACGGCGACTTCGCCAGCGCGAGGCCGATCGCCGCGGCTGCGGCGATCGAGTCTTTGTCGGGCATACGTCCGCAAGGCCCCGATTTCAGCGCGGAAGCGTGGGACCCCTGGGCGGCCGCCCCCGACGCCACAATCGACAACCGTCTGCGGCACAACGCAGGCAATGTGCCGCTCACGCCGGTTTCCACCGGTGCGGGCGTCGCCGTCACGCCGCGTCACGCCATCGAGCCCGAACTGCCGCCGAGCGCCTTCACTGCGCCGATTCCTGCCGACCACGAACCCATTCTCGCGGATGCACCGCTCGAACCGTTCGCCTATGCGGAAGATCCGCCGTCGGACGCACCGCGTGAGCCTTTTGTGCGGCCGGTCGAACCCGCATCGGCTGACGAAGCGCCACGGGTCTGGCACAAAACCGAACGCCCTTCCGAACATGCTGATGATGAGCCTGTGCTCGGTGCAGCGGCGAGCTTGCATGGCGGCATTCCGGACAACGAACCGCATTTCGGCGCGAGTTCCTCCACCGGGAGTGAAGCAGGTTTGGGCACCGCGGCGGGAGCGAGCACTGCAGCGTTCGGCACGGCCGCCGGGGCCGAGGTAAGCTCGAACGCGAGTACGAGCGCATTCGGCACAGCCGCTTCAGCGCCACCCGCCGCCGGTTCCAGCGGCGAGCCGTTCACGGTCAGGCCGCCGGTCCAGGACGGCGTCGATCCGTTCCCCGTGGTTCGTGAAACCCGGCCGGCGGAACCACGCCGCGTCGGCTGGATCATTCTCGGCTCGGTGGTCGCGGCGCTGCTGGTGATCGCGCTGCTCGCGCAACTCGCGTGGTGGCAGCGCGAAACGGTGCTGGTCTATTTCCCGCGTTCGCAGTCGCTTTACGTGAAGGCTTGCGCGCAGTTCGGCTGCCAGGTCACGCCGCCGCACGACATCGACGGCTTGCAGGTCGAACCGTCCGATCTGCGCCAGATCGATGGCCCGCACAAGCTCGAACTGAAGATGCCGCTGCGCAATCGCTTCAACGTCGCACTGGCTTATCCTGCGATCGAACTCACGCTGCTCGACGAGCAGAACAATGTCGCCGTGCGCCGCGTGCTGTGGCCGCAAGACTACGTCGCGCCCGGCACGCCGATCGCCGCGGGTCTGCCCGCGCACACGACGCAAACCATGATCGTGCACCTCGACACAGGCAACGCGGTCGCCTCCAATTTCCGCGTACAGATCTTTTATCCGTAACGCACTCTCGCGCGTCCGGCCTCGACCGGGCGCATTCACCGTCATTTCTGACGACTTTCCGGAGCACAACACCATGAGTCAAGTCACGCTGGGTGGCAACCCGATCGAAGTAGCCGGCACGTTCCCGTCGGTGGGCCAGAAAGCGCCCGCCTTCTCGCTGGTCGGCAAGGATCTGAAGACGTTGTCGCTGACCGACTTCGCCGGCAAGCGCAAAGTGCTGAACATCGTGCCGAGCCTCGACACGCCGACCTGCGCAACGTCGACCCGCAAGTTCAACGAAGCCGCAGCCAAGCTGAGCAACACCGCGGTGATCGTGGTGTCGGGCGACCTGCCGTTCGCCGCGTCGCGCTTCTGCACGACCGAAGGCATCGAGAACGTCGTCACCGCGTCGACGTTCCGCGGCCACGAGTTCGCGCAAGCGTACGGCGTCGACGTGACGAGCGGCCCGCTGACGGGCCTGACGGCACGCGCGGTGGTGGTCGTCGACGAAAACGACAATGTCGTGCACGCTGAGCTGGTCGGCGAAATCAAGAACGAGCCGAACTACGACGCAGCGCTCGCCGCGCTGAAGTAAAACCTTCGCGCACGAACCCCGGCGCCGCGCTTCGTGCGCGGCGCTGTCACATCGTCGCGCACATTTCATCCATCGATTTTTACGGGAACGCTCGCCTTGGCTACGCTCATTTGCGGCTCGCTCGCCTACGACAACATCATGACCTTCGAAGGCCGCTTCCGGGAGCACATCCTGCCGGAGCAGGTCCACATCCTGAACGTGAGTTTTCTGGTGCCGACGATGCGCCGCGAATTCGGCGGCTGCGCGGGCAACATCGCTTACTCGCTGCATCTGCTCGGCGGCAACGCGCGCATCATGGGCGCGCTCGGCGCGATCGACGCGCAGCGCTATATGGAGCGCTTCGCGCAGCTCGGCCTGTCGACGGAAAACGTGCTGGTCGTGCCGGACACCTACTCCGCGCAGGCGATGATCACCACCGACCTCGAAAACAATCAGATCACCGCGTTCCACCCCGGCGCGATGATGCAGGCGCATCTGAACCGCGCGGACGAAGCGAAGGGCATCACGCTCGGCATCGTCGGACCGGACGGCTTCGACGCGATGGTTCAGCACGCGGAGCATCTGGCCGCGGCCGGCGTGCCGTTCGTCTTCGATCCGGGTCAGGGTCTGCCGCTCTTCGATGGGCCGACGCTGCGGCGCGTGATTGAACTTGCTACTTACGTAGCAGTCAATGATTACGAAGCCAAACTGGTGAGCAACAAAACGGGTTGGTCGATCGAAGAAATTGCCGGCAAGGTCGAAGCGCTGATCGTCACGCTCGGCGAAGAAGGTGCGCGGATTCATCACGCGGGCGGCATCGAAGACATTCCGGCAGTGAAGGCACGGCAAGTGCTCGACCCTACAGGGTGCGGCGACGCGTTTCGCGGCGGCCTGCTGTACGGCATCGAGAACAAGCTCGGCTGGGCGACCACCGGGCGTCTCGCGAGCCTGATGGGTGCGCTGAAGATCGAACAGCAAGGTCCGCAAAACTACGCGCCCAGCCGGGCGGAGATCAACGAACGGTTCAAGCAGGCGTTCGGATACGACCTGCAGTAATACCGGGAGCTATTGGAGTTAGGGAATGAAAACAACCAGCCGCCTGATAGTGGCCGCCTTGATTGCCGGTTCACTGGCAATGTCCGGGTGCGCGTACAACAGCAGCTCTGCAGACGTCTACACGGCGTCGCAGGCTCAACGTGAAGAGACGGTTCGCATGGGCACGGTCGACAGCGTCCGCGCCGTGAAGATCAGCTCGAACAACGGTCAGCCGAGCGGTCTCGGCGCAATCGGCGGCGGCGCTCTCGGCGCGGTCGCCGGCAGTGCGATCGGCGGCGGCCGTGGTTCGATCGTCACCGGGATCATCGGCGGTCTCGCTGGTGCGGTGGCGGGCAATGCGGTCGAGAACGGCGTCGCGGTACACGACGGTCTCGAGATCACCGTGCGACTCGACAACGGCGACCTGCGCGCGATCACGCAGAGCGCCACCGGCGAAATCTTCCGCGCGGGCGAACGTGTCCGTCTGCTCTCCAGTGGCGGCGTGACGCGCGTCACGCACTAACGCTTTCCCCTCTCGCGCGGCCGCGCTGTACGCGCCGCTGCGGCGACCTCACACGCATGCCCTCCCCTGTGCATGCGTTTTTTTCGTCTGTACGTTTTGATGCCGCCGTCGGCAAGCGTCTCGCAGGGGGCGTCCTCTTCGGGCGCCCGTTCGCGAGTGCTAACAAAATCACAGGACGAAAAAAATCCCGTCGCCGGAAACCCGGCAACGGGACCCTGACCGAGTAGCGCTCGGTCGTACTGCTGGTGCTACTTAAGCGCTACTCGATCATCGACACCTGATACAACGTGTCGAAGTGCTCGACTGCCTGTCCGCCAATTACGGACGGCTGCCCGTCGGGAACGGCCATGCCGCTGCCGGGTTCAGCGCGGTCTTCACCGTCGCCGCCGGTGCGCTCGAGACGGAAGTCGCTGCGGGTGCGGGAGCCGCCTTCTTGGCGACAGCCTTCTTCGCAGGGGCAGCCTTCTTCGCAGGAGCGGCAGCCTTCTTCGCAGGAGCAGCCTTCTTGGCAGGCGCAGCCTTTTTAGCAGCAGCCTTTTTCGCAGGCGCAGCTTTCTTGGCAGCAGCCTTTTTCGCAGGTGCGGCTTTCTTCGCAGCAGCCTTCTTAGCCGGCGCGGCCTTCTTGGCTGCAGCCTTCTTCGCCGGTGCGGCCTTCTTCGCTGCAACCTTCTTCACTGCAGCTTTCTTTGCCGGTGCTGCCTTCTTCGCCGCAACCTTCTTCACTGCGACTTTCTTGGCTGCAACCTTCTTGGCCGGAGCAGCTTTCTTCGCTGCAACCTTCTTCGCCGGTGCTCCCTTCTTAGCTGCGACCTTCTTCACTGCGACTTTCTTTGCAGCGACTTTCTTTGCCGGAGCAGCCTTCTTAGCCGGTGCAGCCTTCTTGGCTACAACCTTCTTCGCTGCGGGTTTCTTAGCTGCGGCTTTTTTTGCAGTTGCCATCATTTTCTCCTTCAGGTTTTCAGATGAGATCAGTTCAAACTACACCCTTCGTCAAAACCCGCTTCCCGCGGACGCTTCTCAGGGCGCGCGCTACGAAGCGGGCTATTCATCGGCGTACGCAGGTGCTGCGCGCTTACGCTAATGAATGCGGTAAGGCGCGCGGGGTCCATGGACACCGCGCGCCAGATCTGTTCGGCGCTGGAACCCAGCGCCGGCAATTGCTTGATCGGGCCGCCGGCAGCGACGCCAGCGGCTTTTTCCGGGGGGAAGTTTGCCCATCCCACTGAAGGGTTCGCAAAGTGCCAGTCATGGTTGTGGGCCGCGACCTCGCGCGGCGCACCGGGCATGCTTTGCATCAGGCGATTCTGCTCCTAAGCATAATTGCCGCGGCCGAAGCCCACGGCATCCCCATCGATGAATACATCGACGACGCGAACCCGGATCACTCCCAGGTCAGCGCGCCGCCAGTCTGATATTCGATCACTCGCGTCTCGAAGAAGTTGCGTTCCTTCTTCAGGTCGATCATCTCGCTCATCCACGGGAACGGGTTTTCCTCGTTCGGGTACAGCGGATCGAGACCGATCTGCTGGCAACGGCGGTTGCAGATGAAACGCAGATAGCTCTTGAACATCGACGCGTTGAGGCCGAGCACCCCGCGCGGCATCGTATCTTCGGCGTAACGATATTCAAGTTCGACCGCTTGCTGGAAGATCTCGCGGATTTCCGCGCGGAACTCAGCCGTCCAGAGTTGCGGGTTTTCGAGTTTGATCTGGTTGATCAGGTCGATGCCGAAATTGCAGTGCATCGACTCGTCACGCAGGATGTATTGGTACTGTTCCGCCGCGCCGGTCATCTTGTTCTGGCGACCCAGCGCCAGGATTTGCGTAAAGCCGACGTAAAAGAACAGGCCTTCCATCACACAGGCGAACACGATCAGCGAACGCAGCAGCGTCTGGTCTGCTTCGAGCGTGCCGGTCTTGAAGCCCGGATCGGTCAGCACGTGGATGTACGGAATCAGGAATTCGTCTTTCGCGCGGATCGAGGAGACCTCGTGATACGCGTTGAAGATTTCGCCTTCGTCGAGACCCAGCGATTCGACGATGTACTGGTAAGCGTGCGTGTGGATCGCCTCTTCGAATGCCTGGCGCAGCAGGAACTGGCGGCATTCGGGCGCCGTGATATGGCGGTAGGTGCCCAGCACGATGTTGTTGGCGGCGAGGGAATCGGCCGTCACGAAGAAGCCCAGGTTGCGCTTGACGATGCGGCGCTCGTCTTCGGTCAGACCGTTCGGGTCTTTCCAGAGGGCGATGTCGCGCGACATGTTCACTTCTTGCGGCATCCAGTGGTTGGCGCAACCAGCCAGATACTTTTCCCAGGCCCACTTGTATTTGAACGGCACCAACTGATTGACGTCGGTCTGGCCGTTGATGATGCGCTTGTCGGCAACGTTGACTCGCGCTTCGGTGGAAGCAGCGGGAGAAACGGAAGCAGCGGGAGCGACAGCGATGTCGTTCGCGAACACTTCTTGAGCCGAGGGAGCGTGGGGAGCGGAACGTGTTCCGACTTGCGAACCGACAGCCGATCCCGCAGCGTTGCGCAACACGTTCTGTTGCGTAGCGCTCGAGGGAGTTACGGCAGTGATCTCGTCATCCCAGTTGAGCATAAATGTCACCATCAATTTAGAACGGTTTGTACCATCTTTTCACGAGCGATAAAAGCCTTCGCTGATGAAAAATCCTGTTTTCGATTCGCGTTGCTACGTTCATACAACACTTTGTTCGAGAGACCCTGTGCGTTGCCTCGTGTGAAGCGTGTTGAACGTGTGTCGTCGAGGTGCTTCACGAACTCGAAGAGCAACGTGTCGAAGCGACATTTCGCTGCTCTATCTATCTGTATTGCGGAGCGCGTTTGCAGTGTCTTGCGCTTGCCTTCGTCTGCTGGTTCGTCAGCGTCGGCGAAGTGAAGTTCAATGCAATGTCGAGCGATGCATGTCGCGGGTTGGATTGATCGCGCTGTTGATCGAACCTTCGATCGCGCCGTTTGCTGAGCGCTTCATGTCGAGCGCTTCGTGTGTGTTGCCGGATGCTTGCTGCTGCCTGCCGACTACCGAGCTGCTTTCGTCTGTCTGAATCTGTCGCCTCGTTTTCGAAGAGCGGCGCGATTTTTATCTGCATCGCCGCACCGCGCTTCTACTTCACTCATCGACTTCATTCAGCGACCTCACTTCAACAGCGCATCTGCCAGGTTCGCTGCTCGCTGCATGCGGGTCATTACCTACAACCCGTCAGCAAGCAACGATCCTGCTGCGCGCCGCCTGCCCGACTCGCGCTTACTGGCAAGCCTCGCATTCGTCGAAGCCCGGGTCGCCCGGACGCATCATGCACACCGGACCATCCGCTTCCGGCGCTGCTTCAACCGCGACTGCTGACGTGGCCGCTGCAGCCTGAAAGCCGCCCGCGGCACCACCAGCCGCGCCGTTGTTCGCACCGAAACCACCTGCCGCGCCACCTGCAGCACCGCCCGAACCTTCGCCGCCCGAACCCGCACCCGAGCTCACCGCATTCAACGCGCCGTGCGCCACGGTCGATTTCTCGACGTGCGTCGCCGCCATCGTGCGGAGGTAGTACGTGGTCTTCAGACCGCGCACCCAGGCGAGCTTGTAGATTTCGTCGAGCTTCTTACCCGACGCGCCACCCATGTAGATGTTCAGCGACTGCGCCTGGTCGATCCACTTCTGACGACGCGATGCCGCTTCAACCAGCCACACCGGATCGAGTTCGAACGCGGTCGCGTAGATCGCGCGCAGGTCGGCCGGGATGCGGTCGATACGCGACAGCGTGCCGTCGAAATACTTCAGGTCGGCGACCATCACTTCGTCCCACAGGCCGCGTTCTTTCAGGTCGCGCACCAGGTAGTCGTTGACCACCGTGAATTCGCCCGACAGATTCGACTTCACATACAGATTCTGGAACGTCGGTTCGATGCAAGCCGACACGCCGATGATGTTCGAGATCGTCGCCGTCGGCGCGATCGCCACGCAGTTCGAGTTGCGCATGCCGTAGGTGGCGATGCGCGAACGCAGTTCGGTCCAGTCCATCGATTCGCTCGAATCGACTTCGACATAACCGCCGCGTGCTTCGGCCAGCAGCTTCACCGAGTCTTGCGGGAGGATGCCGCGATCCCACAGCGAACCGCGGTAGCTGGAGTAACGGCCGCGCTCCTGCGCCAGTTCCGTCGACGCGTAGTAAGCGTAGTAGCAGACCGCTTCCATCGACGTGTCGGCGAATTTGACCGCTTCTTCCGACGCATACGGCGTGCGCAGCAGATGCAGGCAGTCCTGGAAGCCCATGATGCCCAAGCCGACCGGACGATGCTTCAGGTTCGAGTTACGCGCCTTGGCGACCGCGTAGTAGTTGATGTCGATCACGTTGTCGAGCATGCGCATCGCGACGCTGACCGTGCGCTTCAGCTTGTCGTGGTCGAGCACCAGCGTGCCGTCGGCCTGTTCCTTCAGGTGCGCGACGAGGTTCACCGAGCCCAGGTTGCAGACGGCGATTTCGGCGTCGCTGGTGTTCAGCGTGATTTCCGTGCACAGGTTCGACGAATGGACGACGCCGACGTGCTGTTGCGGCGAGCGCACATTGCACGGATCCTTGAACGTGATCCACGGGTGGCCGGTTTCGAACAGCATGCCCAGCATCTTGCGCCACAGTTGCGCCGCCGGAATCTTCTTGAACAGTTTGATCTCGCCGCGCGCGACCTTGTCTTCGTAAGCCGTGTAAGCCGTTTCGAATTCAGCGCCGAACTTGTCGTGCAGATCCGGACAGGTGGACGGCGAGAACAGCGTCCAGTCGCCGCCTTCGTGCACGCGCTTCATGAACAGATCGGGAATCCAGTTCGCCGTGTTCATGTCGTGCGTGCGACGACGGTCGTCGCCGGTGTTCTTGCGCAGCTCGAGGAATTCTTCGATGTCCAGGTGCCACGTTTCCAGGTACGCGCAAACCGCGCCCTTCCGCTTGCCACCCTGGTTCACGGCAACCGCCGTGTCGTTGACCACCTTCAGGAACGGCACCACGCCTTGCGACTTGCCGTTGGTGCCCTTGATGTGCGAACCCAATGCACGCACGCGCGTCCAGTCGTTGCCCAGACCGCCGGCGAACTTCGACAGCAGCGCGTTTTCCTTCAGCGCTTCGTAGATGCCGTCGAGGTCGTCGTCGACCGTGGTCAGGTAGCACGACGACAGTTGCGAGCGATGCGTGCCCGAATTGAACAGCGTCGGCGTGGACGACATGAAGTCGAAGCTCGACAGGATGTTGTAGAACTCGATGGCGCGCGCTTCGCGGTCGATCTCGTTCAGCGACAAACCCATCGCGACACGCATAAAGAATGCCTGCGGCATTTCGATGCGCACGCCGTCGTGATGCAGGAAGTAGCGGTCATACAGCGTTTGAAGACCGAGGTAGCCGAACTGCAGGTCGCGGCTGTTGTCGAGCGCGGCGCCGAGGCGCTTCAGGTCGAACTGCTGGAGCTTGTCGTCGAGCAGGCCGGCACCGATGCCGCGCTTGATGAACTGCGGGAAGTACTCGGCATAGCGGTCGGCCATTTCCGTTTGCGTGACTTCCTCTTCGAGGATCTCGCGGCGGATCGTGTGCAGCAGGATGCGCGCGGTGACCTGGCTGTATGCCGGGTCTTTCTCGATCATCGTGCGGGCAGCCAGAATCGCCGAGTCGTAGACCTGGCCCATCGGCACGCCGTCGTACAGATTCTTCACCGTTTCCGCGATGATCGGATCGGCGCTGACCGCGTCGCCCAGGTTCGAGCACGCCAGTTCGATGATGCCGCGCAGTGCCGCCATGTCGAGCGGACGCGTGACGCCGTTGTCCGTGACGTTCAGGCCCGGCGTGTTGGCGACGATCTGGTCGTCATGACCGCGCGCCTGCGTGCGCTTCTCGCGATACAACACGTACGCACGCGCGACGTTGTGCTCGCCGCCGCGCATCAGCGCGAGCTCGACCTGATCCTGGATGTCTTCGATATGGAACGTGCCGCCGTTCGGACGGCTGCGCAGCAGCGCGCGCACCACGTTCTGCGTGAGTTGCTCGACCAGTTCGCGCACGCGTGCGGATGCCGCACCTTGACCACCGTTCACGGCCAGAAAAGCCTTCGTCACGGCGATGGCGATTTTCGACGGTTCGAACGACACGACGCTGCCGTTACGACGGATCACCTTGTAGTCGGCGTACGTCGCTTGCGGCGCGAGCGACTGTGCGCCTTGTGCCTGGCCGAAAGCCTGGCCAGTCGGTGAACCCTCGTAGCGGGTCGTCACGTTGTCGGTGGTTTGCATGTGCAAAGCTCCTGGTCCTGGAAATGTTGCGGATTAAAACGAACGCTGCGCGACGGCGAGCGATTGGGAGAAGGAAAAGAGCCGACGGGACCGGCCGGGCCGGTTAGCGGGATGCGACTGCGATGAAGCCTGATTCGAATTGATGACGGTCTTCACCGTGTATGTCGCGATCACTTTGCCAAGCCCCTTTCCTGAATACTTCTGGGTGCCGCCGGAGATATCCACCGGCCGCGCCGCAGGAATTTTTTCGCTGCCTGAAATGCTTGCGGCGCCATGCTCCGGGAGCGGGGCGCCGCTAACTTATGCACCAGTTGCGCACCCACTTATTCACACGGTTATGCACAGCACAACACAAGATATAGTGCGAAACTGATTTTGTGGCACCAAGTATAGTGGAGTTTCAAGACAGGTCAAACCGATTTATTTGCTTTCGATAGCTTGACTTTTGGATAGCGGCGCGCCCAGCCGACTCCCCGGAGAACGAGATGGCGCCTCGTTCTCCACGCATCACGCGAGCGCGCGCGAAGGGTCGTTACGGTGTTTTGGAAAACTTGAGATAGGGGAAATACTGAGCGGCGAGCGCGGTGTCTTCCTGCAGGCGCAGCCACTCGAAATAGGGCCCGGGATCGGTCTTGCGACCGGGGGCGATGTCGGAGTGACCCGCGAGCGCCTCGACCGGATAGCGAGCCTTCAGCGCTGTGACGAGCGCGCTGAGCGTGGTGTATTGCGCGGCTTCGAAAGCGATGGTGTCGCTGCCTTCCAGTTCGATGCCGATCGAGAAATCATTGCAGCGTTCGCGGCCGAAAAAATTCGACGGCCCCGCGTGCCATGCGCGCTCGTTGCAGGACACGAATTGTTCGAGCGCGCCGTCGCGATGAATCACGAAATGCGCGGACACTCGCACGCCGCGCAGATGCGTGTCGTAGTACGGGTGAGCGTCGCAGTCGAGCGTATTGAGGAACAGTTCGGCGATCGCCGTGCCGCCAAACTCGTTGGGCGGCAAGCTGATGTTGTGAACGACGATCAGCGTCGGCACGGCCCCTTCAGGTCGCGCTTCGAAATTCGGCGATGGCAGTTTGCGTGCGGCGGCGACCCAACCGTCGGCATCGACGGTGAACTCGACGCTCATCGAGCGTCGCGGCCGGTCGGATGCGCGCCGTAACGCTGCGCGTGCGCGGCGCTGCAGAACGGCTGCCCCGCCACCACCACGGAGTCGCTCTTCGGCGCATGCACGCCGCACTCGGCACAACGGATCATCGGCTCGGCGAGTTGCGGCTGCGCTTGCGGCGCGTTGGGGCTGCGAGGAGCGCCGTTCGGACCGTTGGGACCGTTCGGACCTTTTGCACCGGCACCGGCACCGGTGCGTTGGGCCGTTTGCGCGTCATGACGACGCAGCGCCTTGACCAGCCACTGGCCGACGAAGAATAACAGGATCAGCAGAAAAATTTGTCGCATGTCAGGAGACTCACACTACAGCACGGTGCAACAGCACCTCGAAAACGAAACGGCTGCCGACGTACGCCAGCAGCAACGCGACGAACGACGCCAGCACCCAGCGCAACGCCGCACGGCCGCGCCAGCCGGACACCTTGCGCGCGGTCAGCAGCGCGCCGAACATCACCCAGGAAAGAATCGCAAAAACGGTTTTGTGATCGAGCCGCAATGCGCGGTCGACCAGTTGCTCGCTGAACAGAATGCCCGACACCAGCGTGAGCGTGAGCAGCACGAAGCCTGCGCCGATCAGACGGAATAGCAGCTTCTCCAAAGTCAGCAGCGGTGGCAGCGTATCGAGCCAGCTCGACAGCCAGCCGTTCCCCGCTGCGGCCGCATGCCGCTGCGCGACACCGCCGCGCATCGCGTGCAAACGGCGCTCCACCAGCAGCATCAGGATCGCGTGCAGCGCGGCGATCGCGAACAGACCATACGCAATGTTGGCGATCAGGAAGTGCAGCTTGAACATCGGCGCGGCCGAATACGGCAGCACGCGCACACCGTTGAACGCCAGCGGCAATAAAGAGGCGATGCAGGCGAGCGGCAGCACCAGCAGACGCAGCCCGTCGAGCGGAAAGAACAGACTCTCGATCCAGTAGATGCCGGCGCCGAGCCAGAACATCGCCGACAGCGCGAACGCGAAACCGAACACCATCGCGTTCTGCGGAAAGATCGTGGTATGGAGCAGCACACCGTGGGCCAGCAGCGCGACGCACAGCAGCGCACGGCCCGACGTGCTCATGCCGGACGCCGCCGACACCGTCGACGACGCTGCGGCGACCGGCATCGGCGGCACGCTTTCGAGCATGGGGCGCAACGCGGCTTGCCGGTGCGAGCGCCAGCCGGCTACGGCAAGACCACCGTAGAGGAGCGCAGTGAGGGCATACAGTACAATATCCATATTCGAAGTTTACACTAGGCCCCAACTCCGCGACGTCTTCTACTTCGCGTGCTGCGCGGGCCGCACTGTTCATCGCTCCCCATGCTCGACAATCTGACTCAACGGATGGCGCGCGTCGTCAAGACGCTGCGCGGCGAAGCCCGGCTCACCGAGGCGAACACCCAGGAAATGTTGCGCGAAGTTCGCCTCGCGCTGCTCGAGGCCGACGTGGCGCTGCCCGTCGTGCGCGAGTTCATCGCCAAGGTGAAGGAAAAGGCGCTCGGCGAGGAGGTCATCAGCAGTCTGTCGCCGGGTCAGGCGCTCGTCGGCGTGGTGCAGCGCGAGCTGACCGCGATCATCGGCGGCGACTACGAAGGCAAGGCTGCCGAGCTGAATCTCGCGGTCACGCCGCCGGCCGTCATCCTGATGGCGGGTCTGCAAGGCGCAGGTAAAACTACCACGGTCGGCAAGCTCGCCAAGCTGCTGCGCGAGAAATACAAGAAAAAAGTCCTGACTGTTTCGTGCGACGTCTATCGCCCTGCCGCTATCGCGCAGTTGAAAACAGTCACGGAACAGGTCGGCGCGGATTTCTTCCCGTCGGAACCTGATCAGAAACCGGTCGACATCGCGATCGCCGCGGTCGACTGGGCCAAGCGTCACTATCACGACGTGCTGCTGGTCGACACCGCCGGCCGTCTCGGTATCGACGAAGCGATGATGGCGGAAATCACCGCGCTGCACAGCACGCTGAAGCCGGCGGAAACGCTGTTCGTGGTCGACGCGATGCTCGGCCAGGACGCGGTGAACACCGCCAAGGCATTTAGCGACGCGCTGCCGCTCACCGGCGTGGTGCTCACCAAGCTCGACGGCGATTCGCGCGGCGGCGCGGCGTTGTCCGTGCGTCACGTGACGGGCAAGCCGATCAAGTTCGTCGGCGTCGCCGAAAAGCTCGACGGTCTCGAAGTGTTCCACCCCGACCGGATGGCGAGCCGGATTCTCGGCATGGGCGACATTCTCGCGCTCGTCGAAGAGGCGCAGCGCGGCGTCGACGTGCAAGCCGCGCAGAAGCTCGCCGACAAGGTCAAGAAAGGCGGCGACTTCGACCTCAACGATTTCCGCGCGCAGCTCACGCAAATGAAGGGGATGGGCGGCCTGTCGTCGCTGATGGACAAGCTCCCCGCACAATTCCAGCAAGCCGCCGCCGGCGCCGACATGGGTCAGGCAGAAAAGCAGATGCGCCGCATGGAAGGCATCATCAACTCGATGACGCCGCTCGAACGCGCGAAGCCCGACCTGATCAAGGCCACCCGCAAGCGCCGCATCGCTGCGGGCGCGGGCGTCCAGGTGCAGGAAGTCAACCGCATGCTGAATCAGTACGACCAGATGCGCACGATGATGAAAAAGCTGAAGGGCGGCAATCTGCAAAAGATGATGCGCGGCATGAAGGGCATGTTGCCCGGCATGCGCTAAGCTAGAAGCACGGGAACGTCCGTCGTGGCGTTCTCACCCACACTATGTATACAGTTACCGCCCGTCAGACGTCATGAACCGCGAAGAAGCTCTCCACATTTTTAGCCACTCCGAAGAAATCGTTTCGGCCGACGACGTCAACGCGTCGATCAGCGGCATGGCGGCCGCCATCCGCGACGAGATGAGCGAGGACTTCCCGCTCGTGCTGTCGGTAATGGGCGGTGCGGCGGTGTTCACCGGCATGCTGTTGCCGCACCTCGATTTCCCGCTCGAGTTCGACTACATCCACCTGACCCGCTATCGCAACACCACCAAGGGCGGCAACGAGATGCAGTGGCGCGTGGCGCCGGCGGAATCGGTGAAGGATCGCGTCGTGCTGGTGCTCGACGATATTCTCGACGAAGGCGAAACGATGGCCGCGATCCGCGACCGCATTCTCGCGATGGGCGCGAAGCGCTTCCTGAGCGCAGTGCTGTGCGAAAAGATCATTCCGAAAGCCAAGCCGCTGCGCCCCGATTACTGCGGCTTCGAAGTGCCGGACCGTTATGTGTTCGGCTGCGGAATGGACGCGAAGGGATACTGGCGCAACCTGCCGACGATCCGCGCGTTGACCGAAGGCGCGTGAGCGGCATTTCAGCGTTGCGTGTTCTGCGCGATTAGACGCGGCTCAATGTAAAAAAGCGGCCCAAACACGGGCCGCTTTTTGTTTGCCTCGCGCCGGTCGAGCGCTGGCCGAGCGCCGAGCGGCGCCCGGCACGTGCAAAGGTCACAACTGATGCACGAACGAGCGGATGCCGCCCAACATCATCTCCACCGAGATCGCCACCAGCACGAGACCCATCAGGCGCTCGAAGGCCATCATCGCGCGCTCGCCGAGCCACGCCTGAATCCGCTCCGCCAGCATCAGCACGATCGCGCAGACGATCATCGTGACGGTCAGCGCGCCGATCCATTCGAGCGTCTTGCCCGGCGCCTGCGACGTCAGCAGCATCACCGTGGCCAACGCCGACGGACCCGCCAGCGCGGGAATGGCAAGCGGCACGATCAACGGCTCGCCGCCGCGCGTATCGCCACCGAGCGGTCCGTCCGGATGCGGAAACACCATCCGCAGCGCAATCAGGAACAGCACGATCCCGCCGCCGATCCGCAGCGACTGGTCCGTCAGGTTCATCATGCGCAGGAAGCGGTCGCCGACCAGCATGAACACCAGCAGGATCGCGAAAGCGATCGCCACCTCACGGAGAATGACGATCGTGCGACGCTGCGGCGACACCGCGCGCAGACAACTGATGAAGAGCGGAATGTTGCCGAGCGGATCGGTGATCAGAATCAGCAGAACCGTTGCAGACGCGAAGGTGTACTGCACATGCGCTCCGTTTAGCCTGCCAGCGCAGCGCGAACCTTGCCGATCACCGTTTGAGCGGCGTCATCGACCGGCAGCAGCGTAGCTTCCGCATCGCGGCGGCCTTGATACTCCAGCTTGCCGTCCTTCAGACCACGATCGCCGATCACGAGGCGATGCGGCACGCCGATCAGTTCCCAGTCGGCGAACATCACGCCCGGGCGCTCGCCGCGGTCGTCCAGAATCACGTCGACACCCGCTTCGACCAACTGCGCGTACAGCTTGTCGGCCTGCTCGCGCACGGCTTCGCTGCGGTCATAGCCCATCGGGCACAGCACGACTTCGAACGGCGCAATCGATTCCGGCCAGATGATGCCCTTGTCGTCGAAATTCTGTTCGATCGCCGCGCCCAGAATACGCGTGACGCCGATCCCGTAGCAGCCCATTTCCATCGGACGCGGCTTGCCGGTTTCGTCGAGGCACGTGGCGTTCATTGCTTCCGAATACTTGATGCCGAGCTGGAACACGTGGCCGACTTCGATACCGCGGCAGATGTCGAGCACGCCCTTGCCGTCCGGCGACGGATCGCCCTTCTTCACGTTGCGAATATCCGCGACGACCGGTTCCGGCAGATCGCGGCCCCAGTTCACGCCGGCGATGTGGTAATCCACCTCGTTCGCGCCCACCACGAAGTCGCTCATGTTCGCGACCGTGCGATCCGCGACGACCTTGACCGGCTTCTTCGTGTTGATCGGGCCGAGGTAACCCGGCGGCGTGCCGAAGGTCTCGATAATTTCAGCTTCGGTCGCCATACGGAACTCGGCGAGACCCGGCAGCTTGCTTGCCTTGATCTCGTTCAGATCGTGATCGCCGCGCAGCATCAGCAACCAGATGGTCGGCTCGGCGCCTTCGTTTTCCGTGGCGAGAATGATCGACTTGATCGTGCGTTCGAGCGGAATGTTCAGTAGCTCGGCGACCGCTTCGCATTTGGCCTTGCCGGGCGTGGCCGTCTTTTTCATTTCCTCGGCGGGCGCCGCGCGCTCGGCGTGCAGCGGCAATGCTTCGGCCGCTTCGACGTTCGCCGCGAAATCCGAGGTCGGGCAATAGGCGATCGCGTCTTCGCCGGTGTCGGCGATCACGTGGAACTCATGCGAGCCGCTGCCGCCGATCGAGCCGTTGTCCGCCGCCACCGCGCGGAAGTCCAGCCCAAGACGCGTGAAGATGCGCACGTACGCGTCGTACATCTTGCGATACGACTCGCGCAGGCCGTCGACATCTTTGTCGAACGAGTACGCGTCTTTCATGATGAACTCGCGGCCACGCATCACACCGAAACGCGGACGGATCTCGTCGCGGAACTTCGTTTGAACCTGGTAGAAGTTCACCGGCAACTGGCGATAGCTCTTGATCTGATTGCGCGCGATGTCCGTGACCACTTCCTCGTGCGTCGGGCCGATCACGAAATCGGATTGCTTGCGGTCCTTGAAACGCAGCAGCTCGGGGCCGTACTTTTCCCAGCGGCCCGATTCCTGCCACAGCTCGGCCGGCTGCACGGCCGGCATCAGCAGTTCGATCGCGCCTGCCCGGTTCATTTCTTCGCGCACGATCGCTTCCACCTTGCGGATCGAACGCAGGCCGACCGGCAGGTAGTTATAGATACCGCCGGCCACGCGCCGGATCATGCCGGCGCGCACCATGAGCTTGTGGCTGACGATCTCGGCGTCGGCCGGAGCTTCTTTCAGGGTGCCGATAAAGAAACGGGAAGCTTTCATTCAGATTATCCAAAAGCGGCGGCGCCGGAGGGACCGCCCGAAAGGTGAAACGGTAGGGAAATCAAACAGACCCGGCGATGCGGCCGCCGCGAGCGTACCGAACGCTCGCCCGAAGCGCGCTTTCGCAGCGCTGACAAAGCCACGCAAACACGCCGCGCAAATCCAGGCAAACCGACGCCCCACGCGCGCCGCTGAAGCCGGCGCACAAGCCTTTGCAGCAAGGGATAAGGCACGGAAAGACTGACAGGCTACCGCAAACACAGGCCTTTTGCGGCGAATCGTTCCATTCTGGTGCGAATCGGTGCGTCGGGTCCGTTATCTGTTTATAATCAAAGCAATTTTAAAGGATTCGAAGGTGGTTGTATGCTGGATCGTGAAGGCTTTCGCCCGAACGTCGGCATCATCCTCTTGAACGCGCACAACGAGGTGTTTTGGGGCAAACGGCTCCGTGAACATTCCTGGCAGTTTCCGCAAGGGGGCATCAAGTACGGAGAGACCCCCGTGCAAGCGATGTATCGGGAGTTACACGAAGAAACCGGTCTGCTTCCTGAGCACGTCAAGGTGATTGGTCGCACGCGCGACTGGTTGCGTTACGAGGTGCCTGACAAGTTCATCAAGCGCGAAGTACGCGGTCATTACCGCGGCCAGAAACAAATCTGGTTTTTGCTACGGATGGTTGGACGCGATTGCGACATCTGCTTGCGCGCCACCGACCACCCGGAGTTCGATGCATGGCGCTGGAACGAGTACTGGGTGCCACTCGACTGTGTGATCGAGTTCAAGCGGGATGTGTATCAGTTGGCGCTGACGGAGCTATCCCGCTTCATGCGCCGGGATGCGCCGCGTGCGGAAAAACCTGGCGGGCACCATGGGCCGCGTTATCCCCGGATAGCGTCGTCGATGGAAAGTCCGCCGGATTCCACGGTGATGACGGTCACCTCTGTCACGACCGTCACCATCGAAACATCGGTTCATACAACGGTCGCGTCCGATTGCGGCCAGCGTTCGGAATCGGCGGCCGAGGTGGGTGCCGGCTCCGAACGTGAAGACGAACCGGAACGCGCAACCGCCGGCTCGCTGTTCCGCCCGGGCATGCGCAATTAACAACTCTGTGCGGCTATTCACGCCGCCGCAACTGGCGCGACTTTCGAGTCGCGTCAGTGTTTCGAGGACTTCATATTGAAAGCACTTGCTCTCGTCGTGGCGTGCGTCGCCACCGGCGCCCTGCTGGCTGGCTGTTCGAGCGCCGGCAAACCTACCAATAAAGACGACAGCGCGTTCACCTACCTGCTGGACCGGCAGAGCAACTGGGTGGAAAACAAGGTGGACTCGTTGCCGCCGCTGCCGCAAGATGCGAATCTGCTGCCGTTCGAAGTGTCCGGCAATACGCCGCTGCACTTCGCGGTCGACAGTAAATCGCTCACTGTCGGCAATGACGGCGTGGTGCGCTACGTGGTGGTGGTCACGAGTCCGAGCGGCGCGCGCAATGTGAACTACGAAGGGATTCGCTGCGATACGTATGAATGGCGTCAGTATGCGGGCCTGAATGCGGATCACGATGGCTGGGATCAGACAGTCGCGAACGGTTTCACGCGCATCGAGAACGGCACGCTGAACGCTTATCAGGCCGCGCTGTATCAGGACTACATGTGTGCGAACAAGATGCCGACAGGTAACGCACAGAAGATCGTCGACAACATCCGGTTCAAGCGGACGGCGGCTTCGCTGATTCATTGAGGGAAGGTGGGCCGCCTGAGCATGGGGCGAACCCTCCTGGACGTAAAAAAGCCGTTCCAGCTCTCGCTGGAACGGCTTTTTTGTATGCCGCGAAGAACGTCGACCCGCTCAGACCAGCACGAGGTTGTCGCGATGGATCAGCTCCGGCTCCAGCATATAGCCGAGCACCGACTCGATCTCGCCACTCGGACGCCGCTGAATCAGCTTGGTTTCCGCGCTGCTGTAGTTCGTCAGACCGCGCGCCACTTCGAGTCCGGCCGCGCTCAGACAGGCGATCACTTCGCCGCGCGCAAACGCACCCTGCACGCCGACGATACCGATCGGCAGCAAACTCTTGCCGCCTGACGTCAGTTTTTCGACCGCGCCGTCGTCGATCACGACATGGCCGCGCACCTGCAGGTGATCGGCCATCCATTGTTTGCGCGCCGCCATACGCGCAGTGCGCGCGATCAACTGCGTACCGATCGCCTCGCCCGAAGCCAGACGCGACAAAACGTCCGCCTCCCGGCCGCTTGCGATCACCGTGTTCGCGCCGCTGTGCGCCGCGCGCTTGGCGGCGAGAATCTTGGTGAGCATGCCGCCGCGACCGAGGCTCGAACCCGCGCCGCCCGCCATCGCCTCGAGTTCCGGCGCGCCCGCGTCGGCCTGTTGCACGAGCGTGGCGTTCGGGTCCTTGCGCGGATCGGCGGTGAAGAGACCTTGCTGGTCGGTGAGGATCACCAGCGCGTCGCCTTCGATCAGGTTCGCGACCAGCGCGCCCAGCGTATCGTTGTCGCCGAACTTGATTTCGTCGGTGACGACCGTGTCGTTCTCGTTGATGATCGGCACGACGCCCAAGCGCAGCAGCGTGAGCAACGTGGAGCGCGCATTCAGATAGCGCTCGCGATCGGCGAGGTCGGCGTGCGTGAGGAGAATCTGCGCGGTCTGGATCGAATGCTCGGCGAAGCGGCTTTCATAGACCTGCGCGAGCCCCATCTGTCCCACCGCCGCGGCCGCCTGCAACTCGTCGATTTCACGTGGACGTTTGGTCCAGCCGAGCCGCTGCATGCCTTCCGCGATCGCGCCCGAACTGACCAGCACCACTTCCTTGCCTTGCGCGCGCAGCGCCGCAATTTGCGCGGCCCAGCGGCCGATCGCCGCGTGGTCGAGGCCGCGCCCGTCATTGGTGACGAGGCTCGAGCCGACTTTGACTACCAATCGCCGTGAATCTGCGATGACGGAACGCATTGTGCGCGGTCTCCCAAGATGACGCGTGGTGCTTGCCGTCAGCCCGTTCGGGCCGACGACGCTCAGGCTGGTTGTTATTCCTGCGGTTCGGCGCTATCCGATGCGGCAGCCGGTGCTTCCGGCTTTTCGCGGAAGCGCACGTCGGCGGCGAGGTCTTCTGCTTCGGCCGCGCGCTGCGCGTCCGAATGCGCGGCAATGTGATCGAACACCGCGTAGCAAAGGTTCTCGCAACCCTGACCGGTGAGTGCCGAAATCTCGAACACCGGGCCGTCCCAACCGAATCCTTCGAGGAACGCCGACACGCGCGCTTCGCGCTCGTCTTCGGGGACCATGTCGAGCTTGTTCAACACGAGCCAGCGCGACTTTTCATACAGCAGTTCGTCGTACTTGCGCAGCTCGTTGACGATTGCCTTGGCCTCGGCGACCGGGTCGACGGCTTCGTCGAACGGTGCGAGATCGACGATATGCAGCAGCAAACCCGTGCGCTGCAAGTGACGCAAAAACTGGTGACCGAGGCCCGCGCCTTCCGCCGCGCCTTCGATCAGGCCGGGGATATCGGCGATCACGAAGCTGCGGCTCGGCCCGACGCGCACCACGCCGAGATTCGGCGCGAGCGTCGTGAACGGGTAGTCGGCGATCTTCGGTTTGGCGTTCGACACCGACGCGATGAACGTCGACTTGCCGGCGTTCGGCATGCCGAGCAGACCGACGTCGGCCAACACCTTCAACTCGAGACGCACCATACGGCGCTCGCCCGGTTTGCCGTCGGTTTTCTGGCGCGGCGCGCGGTTCGTACTGGATTTGAAATGCAGGTTACCGAGACCGCCCGCACCGCCCTGCGCGATCTGCACGCTCTGGTTGTGTTCGGTCAGATCGGCGATCAGCTCGCCGGTTTCCATATCGGTGATGGTCGTGCCGACCGGCATGCGCAGCGTGATGTCGTCACCGCCTTTGCCGTAGCAGTCCGCGCCGCGGCCGTTTTCGCCGTTGCGCGCCAAGTGTTTCTTCGCGTAGCGGTAGTCGATCAGCGTGTTGATGTTGCGGTCCGCGACCGCGATCACGCTGCCGCCCCGTCCGCCGTCGCCGCCATCCGGGCCGCCGAACGGAACGAATTTCTCGCGGCGCATCGACGCGCTGCCATCCCCTCCGTCGCCGGCGATGACTTCAATCCTCGCTTCGTCAATGAACTTCATGCGTAACTCCGTTCCGTGGTGTACTGCCAGATGGTGCTGCCAGATTTGATGCTGTCGGGTACTGCTATTTTGCCGCGCTCGCCGCAACGTGAGCAATCAGCCGAACGGCTAGCCGCCGTGCAGGGTGACGCGATCCGTCATGCGCCGGGTCCAAAGCGCGGCAATAAAAAAAGCCCCGCTAACTTCGCGGGGCCTTCTTCCGGTCCTGAAGCCCGTGCCTGATTTAACTCAGACTGCTGCCGGGACGACGTTGACCGTGTGCTTCTTCGCTGCGCCCTTCGTCGAGAAATTGACGTGGCCGTCCGTCAGCGCGAACAAGGTGTGATCCTTGCCGATGCCGACGTTTTCGCCCGGGTGCATGCGCGTGCCGCGTTGGCGAACGATGATGCCGCCAGCGTTGATGGCCTGACCGCCGTAAACCTTCACGCCGAGGCGCTTCGATTCAGAGTCGCGGCCGTTCCGGGACGATCCGCCTGCCTTTTTGTGTGCCATTTGATTTGCTCCTTAACCGTTGCGCTTACGCGTTGATCGCGTCGATGCGCAGTTCGGTATAGTTCTGGCGGTGGCCGCCATGCTTCTGGTAGTGCTTCCGGCGACGCATCTTGAAGATGGTCACTTTCTTGTGACGACCTTGCGACACGACGGTAGCCTTGACGGAAGCCCCACTGACCAGCGGCGCACCGAACTTAATCGATTCGCCTTCGCCCACTGCGAGAACCTGGTCGAGCGTGATTTCAGCGTCAATGTCTGCCGGTATCTGTTCTACTTTAAGTTTTTCGCCGACAGCAACTTTATACTGCTTGCCACCGGTTTTTATGACCGCGTACATTGAGAACCTCACTCTGTGTTCATTTTTCCCACGCACCGCGCGCGGAAACCCGTGATTATACATAGAGTTAGCTACCCGGTCAAAACTCATTCAGCGCTCATTGAAGTGTAGCGCGCGCACCGCCTGGCGCCTCGCCCCGTGGGGGCCGCCGTGGATTCTCATGCGTCGCGCCGCAGCCCGCGACCCGGATCTGCCCCGATTCGCCTTATAATTCGCGGCACTACCCAACTCAGCCATCATGTCGTCGACCGCCACCCCCTCCTCCAACGCCGCCAGCCTGCTTGCTCCGATCGCCGAAGACATGCAGCAGGTCAATCGCGTCATACGGCACCGTCTGGCGTCCGACGTGATGCTGATCAATCAGATCTCCGAGTACATCATCAGCGCGGGCGGCAAGCGGCTGCGGCCCGCGCTGCTCCTGCTGGTGGCAGGCGCGCTGGGCGAGACCACCGGGCATCGGCATGAACTGGCGGCGGTCGTCGAATTCATTCACACAGCCACGCTGCTGCACGACGACGTGGTCGACGAATCCGATCTGCGGCGCGGCCGGCAAACCGCCAACGCGCTGTTCGGCAACGCCGCGAGCGTGCTGGTCGGCGATTTTCTCTATTCCCGCTCGTTCCAGATGATGGTGGGCGTGGGCAAGATGCGCGTCATGGAAATCCTGTCGGAGGCGACCAACATCATCTCCGAAGGCGAAGTGCTGCAACTGCTGAACATGCACGACGCCGACGTGGACGAAGCGCGCTACATGCAGGTGATCCGCTACAAGACAGCGAAGCTCTTCGAAGCTGCGGCCCAGCTCGGCGCGGTGCTGGCCGGCTCGGACGCGAAGACCGAAGCGGCGGCGGCGGAGTTCGGCCGACGCATCGGCACGGCCTTCCAGATCATGGACGACTGGCTCGACTACACGGGCACGGCCGAATCGATGGGCAAGAATGCCGGCGACGATTTGCGCGAAGGCAAACCCACGCTGCCGCTGATCTATCTGATCGAACGCGGCACGCCGGAACAATCCGCACTCGCGCGCGAAGCGATCGAGCAAGGCGGCACGGACCGGTTCGACACGATTTTCGAAGCGATCACGCGCTCCGGCGCACTGGACCACACATTGGAATGCGCAAAGCAGGAAGCGCAGGCTGCCGCAGCAGCAATTTCTTCATTTCCCGATTCCATTTTTAAAGAGAGCCTGCTAGAATTATGTTCTTACTCGACGGCAAGACAGTCCTGAACGGGACTGAAAAGCCGAGTTAGTCTGAATCGAGTTCTGCAGTACCAAATCGGGGTGTAGCTTAGCCTGGTAGAGCGCTACGTTCGGGACGTAGAGGCCGGAGGTTCGAATCCTCTCACCCCGACCAGATTTCTCCTTGTCAAGCAAGGACATGAAGCCCAGCACTAGCTGGGCTTTTTTTGTTTACGGTCCGAATCTGCGCGAAAGATACGGCGACTAACCGATTGCCCTTTCGGCCTCCGCGACGCTTCCAGAAGCACCCGCACCGCCTCCATCGTTATGAAGAAGCCGCGCGCCTATCAGCGTCAGCGCGGAAAAAGACACAGATGAGTCTTGACGTGGAGATTCGGATTTCCACAGCGATGCCCCGCATAGTCCACCTTTTCTCCAGGCGCCAGGTCGGTCGGCGTCTTTTGCTTTTGCGCCGGAAGCGAAGTCGTGCCGGCTACCGGCGATTGGTGAGCGGCCGTCGCGCATCCCGCGAGGTTTGCGCCAATCAGAATCGCGAAAAGGGACGTCAATAACAGTGCGCGCATAGTTCACCACAATAGGGAGGCGCCCTCGCTGCCGGCCGCGTCTGTCGAACCGGCGGCGAAACGAACTGCACGAGCATGTTTCGAAGCGATGGGCTGTCGGAGGGAAGACGCGTCGGCGATCAGGCGACCGTAACGACACCCTGAAAGCATCCTGCGCCGCGGCCCCTGCGCCGAGGTGACGCGAACGTGACGAAATTCTTATGCGGTAGCGCCGCAAGTGCCTCAATGGGAATGGGTCGCGACGCGAAGTCGAACGTGAGCACCGAGCCGCATCGTCAACGATCGTGACGGCAGCACGCAGCAAGACACACGGGAAAACGCAGCACGGATTACTGGAGTGGCGTCGTTGAGCGACGCACGCGTTTCACCCACGCGGCCTTGACGAGCACACGTAACGACGTCGAATGCGCGACCCGATACAGCACGGGAAGAACCAGCAGTGTCAGCACCGTCGACGACAGGATGCCGCCGATCACCACGGTTGCAAGCGGACGCTGCACTTCGGCGCCGGTGCCCGTCGCGAATGCCATCGGCAGAAAGCCGAGCGACGCGACCAGCGCTGTCATCAGCACCGGCCTGAGCCGCGTCAACGCACCGTCGCGAACAGCCGCGTCGAACTCCATGCCTTCGTCGCGCAGGTTCCGGATGAAGGAAATCATCACGAGCCCATTCAGCACCGCGACGCCCGACAGCGCGATGAACCCGACGGCGGCTGTGATGGACAACGGAATCCCTCGCATCCATAACGACACCACGCCGCCGCTCAGTGCGAAAGGAATCCCGGTGAATACCAGCAAACCGTCCTTCACGTTATTGAACATGATGAACAGGAGAACGAACACCATGAAGAGCGCGAGCGGAACGACGATCTTCAATCTCTCGCTCGCGCTCTGCAACTGCTCGAACTGGCCGCCCCACGACAACCAGTAACCCGACGGCACCTGAACATCTTGCTGAATCCGCTCGCGTGCATCCGCGACGAACGTGCCCACGTCACGCCCCCGCACATTCGCGCTCACGACGACACGCCGCTTGCCATCTTCCCGGCTGATCTGATTGGGGCCTGGCGTCACGTCGACCGTTGCAAGCTCCGCCAGCGGCACATACGGCGCCGGCCCCGCCGCAGCGCTCGCGGCTCCACGCGACGAAAAAGGCAACGCAATCGGCAAACGCCTGATGGCTTCGATATCCGAGCGGAGCTCCTCGGGTAACCGGACCACGATGTCGAAGCGCCTGTCACCCTGAAACAGCGTGCCCGCCTTCTGACCGCCGACGGCCGCGGCCACCGTGTCCTGAACATCTCCGATGCTCACGCCGTATCGGGCAAGTTTGTCGCGCTGCAGGTTGATGGCGAGAACGGGCAAGCCGGTAGTCTGCTCGACCTTCACTTCCGACGCGCCGGGCACGTTCTGAAGCGCGGCCGCAATCTTCTCGCCAGTCCGGTTGAGTACGGCCATGTCGTCGCCGAAAATTTTGACCGCGACGTCGCTACGCACCCCGGAAATCAACTCGTTAAAGCGCAGTTGAATGGGCTGCGAGAACTCGTACGCGTTGCCTGGGAATTGCGCGAGCGCCACTTTGATTTCCTGTATCAGCGTGTCGCGAGATTTGTTCGGGTCAGGCCACGTGTCGGTCGGCTTGAGCATCACGTAACCGTCCGACAGATTCGGCGGCATCGGATCGGCGGCGATTTCCGCCGTGCCCGTGCGCGCGAAAACCCTGTCGATCTCCGGGAAGCGCTGCTTGAGCGCTTTTTCAATGGACTTCTGCATGTCGATCGATTGCGAGAGACTCGTGCCCGGAATGCGCAACGCGGAAACGGCGAGGTCGCCCTCGTTCAGGCCGGGAACGAATTCGCTGCCGAGGCGCGTCGCCAGCCCCATCGTCAACGCGACGATCACGACTGCACCGATCAGCACCGGCTTCGGGCGCGCCATGAAGGCCGCGAGCGCGGGCTCGTAAAGCCTTCGCGCGCAGCCCATCAGCCAGTTTTCCTTCTCTTCGACGCGCTGACCGATGAACAGCGCAACGCCCGCGGGAATGAAGGTGACCGTCAGCAGCATGGCTGCCGCGAGCGCCATCACGACAGTCGTCGCCATCGGGTGGAACATCTTGCCCTCGACGCCAGTCAGCGCAAAGATGGGCAGATAAACCACCATGATGATCAGCTGCCCGAAAACGAGCGCGCGCCTCGCTTCCTGAGATGCGCCGAACACTTCGCCGAAGCGCTCCTCGCGCGTCAGCGGCCGGCCCGCGAGCGCCTGCGCGTGCGCGAGCCGTCTCACGCAGTTCTCCACAATCACGACCGCGCCGTCCACGATGATCCCGAAATCGAGCGCGCCGAGGCTCATCAGATTGGCGCTCACTTTCGCGTTGACCATGCCGGTAAACGTCATCAGCATCGCGAGCGGAATAACGAGCGCCGTAATCAGCGCTGCCCGGATGTTGCCGAGAAACAGAAACAGAATGACGATCACGAGAACCGCGCCTTCGAGGAGGTTCTTCTTCACTGTCCATACGGCTTTTTCGACCAGCACGGTGCGGTCATAGACAGGAATCGCGCGCACCCCCGAGGGCAGCGTCCGATTGACGTCATTTATCCTGGCGGAGACAGCCGTGGCGACAGCGCGACTGTTTTCCCCGATCAGCATGAACACCGTGCCGAGCACGACCTCCTCCCCGTTCACGGTCGCCGCGCCCGTTCGCAGTTCGCGACCGACATCGACCTGCCCGACATCCTTCATCCGAACCGGTACGCCGCCTGCATTCGTCAGCACGATGTTGGCGATATCGTCGACTGAACCGGCCTGCCCCGGCACCCGCACCAGATATTGCTCACCGCGCTTTTCGATGTATCCGGCGCCGACGTTGTCGTTGTTGCGCTCGAGCGCGCGAACCACGTCGGCCAGTGTCAGACCGTATGACATCAGCCGGGTCGGGTTGGGCGCGACGCGGAACTCCTTGACGTAGCCGCCGATGGTATTCACCTCGGTGACACCCGGTACGTTGCGAAGCAGCGGTCTGATGACCCAATCCTGAAGCTCGCGCAGGTCCATCGGGGTGTAGCGTGTTCCATCCGGCTTGCGCGCGGCGGCGTCGGCTTCGACTGTCCACAGGTAAATTTCTCCGAGCCCGGTCGAGGTCGGCCCCATCGTCGGCGTGGCGCCCGGCGGCAACTTGTCTTTTGCCTCCTGAACGCGCTCGTTGACCAGTTGGCGCGCGAAGTAGATATCGGTCCCATCCTTGAAGATGACGGTGACCTGCGATAAGCCGTAGCGCGAGATGGAACGCGTCTGTTCCAGACCGGGCAGCCCCGCCATCGCGGTCTCGACCGGATAGGTAATGCGCTGCTCGACCTCGAGCGGCGAATAGCCGGATGCCGACGTGTTGATTTGAACCTGCACGTTCGTGATGTCAGGAACCGCGTCGATCGGAAGCCGCTGGTAACTGTAAATACCGAACCCTGCGACAGCGACGACCGCCAGCATGACGAGCCAGCGATGTGCGATCGCGAAGCGAATCAGTTTCTCAAACATTGAGATGGTCCTATGAAACCGGATGAAGAATGCGCAGCGCGCCCGTGGTTGGCTGACGAAGCGGCGGGGCAGGAAGCGTTATTCGTCCTTCACGCTGCCTTTCCCGAGTTCCGCCTTGAGTACGAAGCTGTTGGAATCCACATACCGCTGACCCGGCTTGAGCCCTTTGACCACCTCGACCATGCGGGCGTCGCGGCGCCCGATCTCGACGGCTTGAGCGACGAACCCCTTGGGTGACTGCACGAAGATCGCCGGCACACCGTCGATGTCCTGCAACGCGTCGCTCGCTATGGCAACGGGCACACGTTGTTGGCCCGCATCCACCGACACATTGACGAACATGCCCGGCCGCCACACGCCGTCAGGATTCGGCAATACGACACGGGCCGGCGCCGTGCGCGTCTGTTCTCCGAGCAACGTGCCTACGTAGGCGATGGGGCCGCTCGACTTCGACTCGAATGCCGCGGCGCTGACGGTTGCGTCACGTCCGACGCGAACCTCGTTCAACCGCTGGGCGGGCACCGCCATCTCCGCCCACACGGACGACAGATCCGAGAGGACGAAAACGTTCGCATCCGCCGCAACGGCTTCACCAGGGGTCACATGCTTTTCAACGATCGTTCCGGTGAACGGCGCCCGCAGTTCGTAGCGGTTCAGCGGGCCGCCGGAAACCGGTGCGTCCAGAGCGGATAATTTCTGGCGAGCGTTCTGCGTGGCAATCTCCGCTTCGCGCAACTGCACCTGAGCCTGCAGATAGTCCTGCTCCGCAGAAATCCGCTCCCGCCAGAGCGTTCTCTCCCGTTCATACGCGACGCGGGCGGCCGAGAGCCGGCGCTCTGCAGTGAGAAGCTCGCTTCTGCGGTCGGCCAGGTCCGTACTCGCGATGACCGCCAGCAACTGTCCTTTCGCGACTTTTTCGCCGATCGATACCGGAACCCGCTCGGCGATTCCGGCCACACGCGGCACGACGTGAGCGGTGCGGTCCTCGTTGAACTTGATTTCGCCGGGAAGCTGGAACGACGTGACGACCTGCGCGGGTCCGGCCTGAGCAAGCCCAATCCGGGCGGCTTTTATCTGCTCGGTGCTGAGCGCGACCATGTCGTCGGCGCGAGAGAAGGCAAACGATGCGGATTGCCCTCGCCGCTTAAGATCGATGGACACATCGAAGACATGAGGTTTGGCGAGCGGTTGCGTGGACGTGAACCTTTGACCTGCGCGCGCGAACTGCAGGGGTTCCTTCGAACCGTCGTAGCGCGTGAGGATGCCCGATACGGTCGTCTCCTGATCGGCGGACGGCTTGCCATCGATCGTCGGATAAACGACGAGGCGGGCATCGCCGGACTTCTCCGACAGCAGGATTTCGACGGCCAGCGCGCCATTTTTCAGCACGGTACCGCCATATCGGCCCACGCCGGCTCCAGTCGATTGCGAAATTCCAGGCGTGCCCAGAACCGGCTCCGCCGTCGTCGACGTACGTGTCCATGCGAGCGCGGCGAGCGCAATACCTACGCCGCCGACAGTGGCCGCAGTGGCAATCAGGCGTTTTCTGCGCAGCATAACGAGTCCTTCAACGTGGGTTGGCCGGTTGGCCGGCGTCGGTGCGCAAAGGCATGCCGACAAGGCGTCCGATGTCGGCATAGGCCAGATAGGCGTCGCTCAATGCCTGCACGTATTGCGACTGGCTCTGGAAAAAAGTGCGCTGGGCGTCCAGCACGTCGAGAAAGCTGAACTTGCCCAGCTCGAAGCCTCGCGACACCGCGTTGAGTGCTTCGCGTGCGCCCGGCAAAACAGCGGTCTTCAGTTGCTTCGCCGCCTGCGTGGAGCGCTCGTAGCTCGCGTAGGCCTGGGTCAGTTCCAGGCGCAAACGGGCGTTCTCGCTGTCGAAGTCGGCACTCGCCTTCTCGGCTTGGTGAACGGCCTCTACAAGCGCGCCCTTATTCGTGTCGAATAGGGGCAGCGGTATCGAAATGCCGACGACCGCCTGGTTGTAGCGAACGCCGGCGCTCGTGACGCGCTTCATTCCTGCGCTCAATGTGACATCGGGAATCCGCTTCGCACGCTCCACCGAGATACGGGCGTCGGAGCGCAGCATTTCTGCCCGCGCGCCCCGCGAGACGGGCGAGTCGGGCAGGCGTGCGAGAAGCCCGGACAACGGTTCGACGGAGGGCACGGTCTCGATGTCGCCCACCGCGCGCCGCTCCAGCACGAGCGGACTGCCCGTGACGTTGGCGAGCTTTTCCGCCGCCGTCGCAACACGCGTTCTGGCGTTGGCGAGTTCGATCTGAACGCCTGTTGCGGCAACCCGCGCTTTCGTTGCCTCGACGGGCGACACCTTGCCGGCACGCGCACGCCTGTCGGCAAGGTCCGCGGAACGATTGGCGATATCCGCGGATTCCTGCGCGACCCATAACTGACGTTGAGCCGCGAGCAATCCGTAAAACGCCGACACGACGTCCGCGCGCAACGTCGCGCCGCGCCCGTCGAGTGCGGCAAGTGCAGCTTCACGCCCATACGAGGCGACATCGAGCCGCGCCTGACGCTTGCCGCCCAGCTCGATGGTCTGGTTCAGCTGCGCAGTCGAGGTCCGTTCGCGTCCCCCGAGGCCCTCCTGCAGGAGCGATAGCTGTGGATTCGGCCGGGCCCCGGCTTGCATGAACGCGCCCGCGGACGCGTCCACATCGGCGCGCGCACCACGAAGCAAAGGGTTGTTCTGCGCCGCGATTCCGAGCGCGTCGTCGAGCGACAACGGCGCCGGTGCGAGTTCGCCGCCGGTACCGGAAGCAACGGGCGACGACGGTGGATAGTCGCTACCCGCAGGCGTCGATCCCGGCATCGACTGGGCGCAAACGGGGATTGCCGCGATAATCGCCAATGCGGCGGCAAGGTGGCGGATGAGCATGGAAAGATGGGCGAGCGTGACGGTCAATCCATGCTGCCGCGTGGCCGAGGTGCGAACATGACGCGAAGACGACATTTCGGTCATGTGGGGCCATGCGGACGGCGGACGCCCCCCCCCTGGAGCGGCACGCCCGGCCCCTCTGCTATATTCTCTCCATCCCGTACCCTACCTCTCACCGCGCGTGGAACAACTTCCCTTATGGGCGCAGATCGGCGCCGTCTTTCTGCTGCTCGTCTGCTCCAGCTTCTTTTCGATTTCTGAAACGGCGATGATGGCGCTCAACCGCCATCGCCTGAAACACCTTGCCAACCAGAACGCGCTCGGCGCGAAGACCACCCTGGGCCTGCTGGCGCACACCGATCAGCTGCTGAGCGTCGTGCTGATCGGCAACAACCTGTTCAATACGATCATTCCGGTGCTCACCACCTCGATCGCGCTGCACACGTTCGGCCGTAACAACCTGGTGCTGTCGATCGCAACCGGTATCGTCGCGTTCCTGATCATCGTGTTCGCGGAAATCACGCCGAAAATCGTCGGCGCGACGTTCCCCGAAAAAATCGCGCTGCCGGCCAGCCTGCTGATCGCGCCGCTGATGCGGATCGCGAAGCCGCTCGTGTGGTTCGTCAATCTGCTCGCGAACAGCATCCTGCGGATGCTGCGTATCAACACCCAGGGCGCGCACAATCAGCGGCTTTCCACGGAGGAACTGCGCACCATCGTGCTCGAATCGGGCAGCTTCATGCCCACCAAACACCGCAGCATTCTGCTGAACCTGTTCGACCTCGAAAACATTTCCGTCGACGACGTGATGATCCCGCGCCGCCGCATCGAGGCGCTCGACTTCGACGCGCCGTTCGAGCAGATCCTCCATCAACTCGAGACCTGCTATCACAACAAGCTGATCGTCTATCAGGGCGACATCGACCGGGTTCTCGGCGTGCTGCACGTTCGCAAGACGCTCGCGGCTTTGCACAACCAGGAACTCGAGCGCGAGACGCTGCGCGAGTTGCTCGCCGAGCCGTATTTCGTGCCGACGGGCACGCCGGTGTTCCAGCAGTTGCAGTACTTCCAGGAGAGCCGCCACCGTACCGCGCTGGTCGTGAACGAATACGGCGAACTGCAAGGTCTGGTCACGCCGGAAGACATCATCGAAGAACTCATCGGCGAATTCACCACGTCGATTCCGCGTAGCGCCAATTCGCGCGGCGGCTGGAATGAAGACGGCGAGTGCATCGTCGCGGGCAGCATGCCGTTGCGCGAACTGAACCGCTGGCTGCATCTCACGCTGCCCACCGACGGGCCCAAAACGCTCAACGGCCTGATCCTCGAAATTCTCGAAGACATTCCGGACGGCGACGTATGCGTGCAGATCGGCGAGGTGAAGCTCGAAGTGATGCGTAGCGACGATCAGGCGATCCGCACCGTCAAGCTGTTCCAGCCGCCGACTCGCGCGGGCCTCAAAGTCGCGAAAGCGGCGCGCGGTTAAGTTCTTCAACCGCAGCATCGCATGGCGCCGCCGCGCGCGCCATTAGCCGAATGGCCGAATGGCGCGCCGCACCGCGTTGCGTGATGATGAGCCCGTCGTGTCCTACAGGCGGCTCATCACCGGTCTTTCATGCAAGCTTCTTTTCGACCCGCGGCAACATCGGCTCCGACATTGCGACCGATCAGCTTCGACGGCGACAACGCGGCCAAAGCGCAGGCGTTCGCGGCAGACACCGCGGCAAGTTCAAACGTCACCGATCCGGACAACGCCCCGGCAGTTCGCCTTCTCACTGACACGTTGCAGGAAGCGACTCGCCGCAACGCATCGGACCTGCACATCGAGCCGGCGGAACATGGCTGGCGCGTGCGGCTGCGGATCGACGGCGTGCTGCACGCAATCCCCGCACCGCCCGCGCATCTGCGCGACGCATTCATTACACGGGTCAAGGTGCTGGCGCGCATGGACATCGCCGAGCGGCGCGTGCCGCAAGATGGCCGGTTGCGCATCGCGACGTCGCCCGGCCGGGTGGAAGACTATCGCGTCAACTCGCTGCCCACGCTGTTCGGCGAAAAGCTGGTGCTGCGCAGGCTCGACGCATTGCCTACCGATCTTTCGCTCGACTCGCTCGGGCTCGATCCGCGGCAACGCGCTGCGGTGGACGCCGCGATACACGCGCCGCATGGCCTCGTGCTCGTGACGGGGCCGACCGGCAGCGGCAAAACATTGTCGCTGTACTGCTTCCTGCAACTGCTCAATGGCGAGACGCGCAATCTGTGTTCGGTCGAAGATCCGGCCGAGATCCAACTGGCCGGGATCAATCAGGTCAGCGTCCGCGAGAAAGCCGGGCTGACTTTCGCAGTAGCGTTGCGCGCGTTTCTTCGTCAGGATCCCGATGTAATCATGGTGGGCGAGATCCGCGACGACGAGACCGCCGACGTCGCCGTCAAAGCCGCGCAAACCGGTCACCTCGTGCTGTCCACCTTGCACACGAACGACGCCCCCGCGGCGATCGCGCGCCTGATCGACATCGGCGTCGAACCGTACAACCTGGCCGCAGCGTTGCGGATGGTGACCGCACAGCGGCTGGTGCGGCGGCTCTGCGTCGTGTGCCGCAAACCGGCGCCGCAAACGTCGGCGGCACTGCGCGCGGCCGGTTTCGCCGACAACCAGCTCGACGGCTGGCAACCCTACGACGCAACCGGCTGCGCGGCCTGCCACGGTATCGGCTATCGGGGGCGCGTCGGCGTGCATCAGGTGATGGCCGTGTCCGATGCCATGCGTGAGCTGATCGTGGCGAGCGCAGGCACGCACGCGCTTGCCCGGCTCGCGCAGAACGAACACGTCGCCACGTTGCGCGATGCGGTGCTCGCCCGCGTCCGCGACGGCACGACGAGTCTTGCCGAAGCGCTCGCCGCCACCGAGGTCGCATGAGCACCGTGACAACCGGGCGAGCGGCAACCGGCGAGTTGCGTTTCACATGGCGCGGCGTCGACACCGACGGCACGCGCAAGAGCGGCGCCCTCATCGCGCCCGATGCGAGCACCGCACGCGCGATGCTCAAGCGCGACAAACTGTTCATCGTCGAACTCAGCGCTCGGGGAGCGGCGCCGCGTCCGAAAGCACGTGCCGCCGACGTCACGCTATTCACCCGCCAGCTCGCCAGCCTGTTGCGCGCCGGTTTGCCGCTCGCTCCGGCGCTGGATCTGCTGGCGCAAAACCAGAGCGCGACGCAGTCGGGCATGCCGCGCATCGTCGGTGCACTGGCGCGCGACATCACCGGCGGCCTGCGTTTCTCAGCGGCATTGCAACGGCACCCCGCGCAATTCAACGCGCTGTATTGCCAGCTCGTCGAGGTCGGCGAAGCGGCCGGCGCGCTCGCCACCGTACTCGCGCGAATCGCAGAAGACCGCGAACGCGCCGCCGCGCAGCGCGCGAAGGTACGCGGCGCGCTGACCTATCCGGTGGCGATCCTGCTGCTCGCGATCGCGATCACCGCGGCATTGCTGATCTGGGTGGTGCCGACTTTCAAACAGATCTTCGACGGCTTCGGCGCCCAACTACCGGCGCCCACGCAGTTCGTGCTGGCTTTGTCGGCGGGTGCCGCGCGATGGAGTGTGCCTGCGCTCGTGATGGTCTGCGCGGCGAGTTCGGTTGTGACGTTTCTACTCCGGCGTTCAGAACCGGCGCGCATCCGTTTTGCGCGCGCGTCGCTGAGAATGCCGGTCGCTGGTCCGCTGCTGCGCACGCTCTGCGCGGCGCGCTGGAGCCGGGCGCTAGGCACGTTGCTATCGGCCGGCACGCCGCTCGCCGACGCGTTCGATTCACTCACACACGCTACCGGCAATGCTTTCTTCGACCGCGCCACCGTCGAAATCGCGGCACGTTTGCGGCGCGGCGAGCGGCTCGCGGCGGCGATGCGCGCCGCGCACTGCTTTCCGCCCGAGGTCGTGCAGCCGGTGGCGGTTGCCGAGGAATCCGGAGCGCTCGACACGATGCTGATCGACGTGGCGTCGCTCGCCGATCGTCAGGTCGACGAGAAGATCGGCACGCTGTCGAGCCTGTGCGAACCGCTCGTCATCATCGTGCTGGGCACGCTGGTCGGCGGCCTTGTGATCGCAATGTATCTTCCCATTATTCAACTCGGCAACGTGGTGTAGCATCGCAGCCGAATCCAACTCTTTCGCCATGCAGGCTACCCTCCCACTCGTGTCAGAAACTTCCTCCAGCGTGCTGTCGGGGCTGCTGCCCGGCCTGCTTCCAGGCAACTTCACCGCGGCCCTGAGCCTCGCGTTCGGCAGCTTGCCCACCAGTGCGCAGTTCGCTTTCGCGATCGTGTTCGGGCTGGTGATCGGCAGCTTCCTGAACGTGGTCGTGCATCGCGTGCCGATCATGCTCGAGCGCGCATGGCGTGAGGAAGTGAGCGAAGCCGCCGACGAACCGCTCGAAGAAGACGGTCTGCCCGCTCGCTACAACCTGTGGGTGCCGCGTAGCGCCTGCCCCCATTGCGGACACGTGCTGAGCGCCGCGGAGAACCTGCCCGTATTCAGCTATCTGCTGCTGCGCGGCCGCTGCAGCGCGTGCAAGACGCACATAAGCTGGCGTTATCCGTTGCTGGAAATCGCCAGCGCCGCACTCGCGGCAAGCTCGCTCGCACTATATGGTCCGAGCGGCACGGCGCTCGCCGCATTCGGACTGTGCGCCGCGCTGCTCGCGATGAGCGCGATCGACATCGACACCCATCTGCTGCCCGACAATATGACGCTGCCGCTGCTGTGGGCCGGCCTCATCGTCAATTTCAACGGGATGTTCGCGAGTCTGCACGATGCGGTGCTCGGCGCGATCTTCGGCTATCTGGTGCTGTGGGTCGTGCACTGGGTGTTCAGGCTGGTGCGCGGCATCGACGGTATGGGTTACGGCGATTTCAAACTGCTGGCGGCGCTCGGCGCGTGGCTCGGTTGGGCCGCGCTGCCGCAGATCGTGCTGATCGCGGCGGTGGCCGGCGCGGCGGTCGGTCTCGCGGCCACCTGGCGCGGCCGCATGCGCTTCGAGGAGCCGCTGCCGTTCGGACCGTTTCTCGCCGCCGGCGGCGCTGTTACGCTGTTTGTCGGCACACCGCTTTACCTGGCTCTGGGAGGCTGAAGCATGTTCGTCGTGGGATTGACCGGCGGCATCGGCAGCGGCAAATCGACCGTCGCCGACCTGTTCGCCGCAGAGGGCGTACCGCTCGTCGACACGGATCTGATCGCGCATCGTATTACCGCACCGCACGGCATCGCGATGCCGCTGATCGCCGCGGAGTTCGGCGAAGCGTTCGTCGCAGCAGACAGCTCGCTCGATCGCGCCCGGATGCGCACGCTCGTGTTCAGCGACGAAGGCGCGCGCAAACGCCTCGAAAACATCACCCATCCGTTGATCCGCGCGGAGACCGAGCGCGAGCAGCGCGAGGCGCGAGGGCCTTATGTGATTGTCGTCGTGCCGTTACTCGTCGAGTCGGGCACGTGGAAAACACGCGTGAATCGCGTGCTCACCGTCGATTGCAGCGTGGAGACGCAAATCTCGCGTGTGATGCGCCGCAATGCGTTCAGCCGCGAACAGGTGCTGGCGATCATCGCGCGGCAAGCCACGCGCGAAGCGCGGCTTGCCGCTGCCGACGACGTTGTCGACAACGACAACACGTCGCTCGATGCACTGACGTCGCAAGTCGGCGTACTGCATCGCATGTATCTGTCGCTCGCAGTCGTTTGAACGCAGCACGGCCCATGCAAGCCGCTCACGCAAGCAACAGGCGAAAACCGGTGACACAAGGCGACCCAGGAGCCACCCGCCCCCATTGAACTTTGCCGCAGCAAACAGGCCGAAGGCCGCACAAAATCGCTCGATACACGCGAAAAAAGTTGCGAAAGCACGCTGAAAAAGTGCGTGATTGCTAGGGTAGTCTCACGGCATTAGAATGTTCTGCATTCCGTTCACCGACCACGTCCGAGGCGAGCCCGCTTGATCCTTTACGAGTATCCCTTCAACGAGCGAATCCGGACGCTATTGCGCCTCGAAGATCTGTTCGAGCGCTTCACGTTCTTTCTGACTCAGGAAGACGCCAGGGAACATCACGTCGCACTGACAACGTTGTTCGAAATCTCCGAGGTTGCGGGTCGCGCGGATCTGAAGTCCGATCTGATGAAGGAGCTCGAGCGTCAACGGCAAACGCTGGCGCCGTTTCGCGGCAATCCGGGCATCGAGCAGAACGCGCTGGAAGCCGTGCTCGGCGAGATCGAGCAAACCCTCTCGGGGCTCTCGCAAATGCAAGGCAAGACCGGCCAGCATCTCGCGGACAACGAGTGGCTCGCCAGCATTCGCAGCCGCGCGATCATTCCCGGCGGCACCTGCAAGTTCGATTTACCCTCGTACTACGCATGGCAGCAGATTCATCCGGATCAGCGCCGGCAAGACATCGCGAAGTGGGTCACACCGTTGCTGCCGTTGCGCGACGCCGCCACGATCGTGCTGCGTCTTGCACGCGAATCGGGTCAGGCGTCGAAGGTAATGGCCATGCAAGGCAGCTATCAGCAGATGCTGTCAGGCCGCTCGTATCAACTGATGCAGGTCCGCGTGGCACCTGAATTGCGCGTAATCCCGGAGGCGAGCGCCAACAAGTACATGCTGTGGGTACGGTTCACGGTGCAGGACGGCGATTTGCGCCCGCGCGCGGTGGATGTCGACGTACCGTTCCAGCTCACGCTGTGCAGCCTGTAAAACCGCTTGTCACGTTCGCCTGTTTGAACCGGATCGTGGGGCACGCCTTTGAAGCGGCGGAAAATGCCCCTATATTCGTTACTTGTTCCGTTTCGCGATTGATTGCCTGACCGTATGCCTACCGTCGTCAAATGCCCCACTTGCGGAAAGGATGTCCGCTGGACACCTGAAAACCGCTTCCGCCCGTTCTGCTCGGAACGCTGCAAACAGACCGATCTCGGTGCCTGGGCCGCTGAGAAGTATCGGATCGGCGGCACCGATCAGGAAGCGCCGTCGGATGAATCACCCGGTAGCGATTACAACCCACACTAGGCTCGCTTAGCCTGACAAATGCGGGGACCGGCGCTGGGGAAAGCAGCGCCGGCAATCCTCAGTCTTTCTCGGCCGCGAGCCATTCCAGCACGGGAATGGTCGCCGGCAACAGCGGTGCGACGTCGGCAGGCAGCGTCTGCCAGACAAAGGCCTGGCCTTCGCGGCCATGCGGCTCACCGGTCCATTCCGTTACCTTGCAGAAAAACAGCCGGACGTACGCATGCGGGTAGTCGTGCTCCAGCGTATGCCACAGATGGCTCGCCTTCACGTCGATACCCAGTTCTTCGTGCAGTTCCCGTGCGAGCGCAGCCTCGACCGATTCCCCGGCTTCCAGCTTGCCGCCCGGAAACTCCCAGTAACCCTCGTACGGTTTGCCCGCCGGGCGCTGCGCCAACAGGTAGCGCCCGTCCGGCTGAATCAGCACGCCCACGGCGACTTCCGTCACCGGGCGGCCGGCGGCGTTTTTCTGCGCGTCGCTCATTCCTCGGTCTTCCGGCCGGACCAGTCGCGTGCGAACTGCCACGCAACACGCCCCGAGCGCGAGCCGCGCTCCAGCGCCCACACCAGCGCATCGCCGCGCGCCGCTTCGACTTCGGCCTCATCGCAGCCGAAGTGACGCAGCCAGTGGCCGATGATCGACAGGTAGTCGTCCTGTTTGAACGGATAGAAGCTGACCCACAGCCCGAAACGCTCGGACAGCGAAATCTTTTCTTCGACCAGTTCGCCCGGATGAATTTCACCGTCGGACGTGTGCTTGTACGTCTCGTTGTCGCTCATGTACTCCGGCAGCAGATGGCGCCGGTTGGACGTCGCGTAGATCAGCACGTTGTCGGATTGCGCGGCGATCGAGCCGTCCAGCGCGACTTTCAGCGCCTTGTAGCCCGATTCGCCGTCTTCGAACGACAGGTCGTCGCAGAACACGACGAAGCGCTCCGGCCGTTGCGCGATCAGGTCGACGATGTCGCCGAGATCGTGCAGGTCGTCCTTGTCCACTTCGATCAGACGCAGCCCGTCTTTCGCGTACGCGTTCAGGCAGGCCTTGATCAGCGACGACTTGCCGGTGCCGCGCGCGCCCGTCAGCAGCACGTTGTTGGCCGGCTGCTTGTGGACGAATTGACGCGTGTTGCGCTCGATCAACCCTTTCTGGCGATCGATGTTCTGCAGGTCGTCGAGCGTGATCGACGAAATGGCCGGCACCGGTTGCAGGTAGCCGCGCCCCTGGCGCTTGCGCCAGCGAAACGCGACGGCGGCAGACCAGTCGATATCCGGCGCGGCCGGCGGCAGCATTGCTTCGAGGCGCACGAGCACCGCTTCGGCGCGGGTCAAAAACTGTTCGAGTTTGTCCATGGCTATGAGGTATGCGGCCGAAACAGCCGCGTAATGAACCTGGTTACGAACGATAGTCGGCGTTGATGCTCACGTAGTCGTGCGACAGATCGCAAGTCCAGATCGTGGCTTGCGCATCGCCGCGGCCGAGCACCACGCGAATGCCGATCTCGCTCTTTTTCATGACGCGCTGGCCGTCTTCTTCACGGTAGGCCGGATTGCGGCCGCCGGCAGTCGCAACCAGCACGTCGTCCAGATACAGATCGATCTTGCCGACGTCGAGATCGTCCACGCCGGCATAACCGATGGCCGCGAGAATGCGGCCGAGGTTCGGGTCCGATGCATAGAAGGCCGTCTTCACGAGCGGCGAGTGGCCGATCGCATACGCGATCTGGCGGCATTCGCCGACGCTCGAGCCGCCTTCGACATGCACGGTCATGAACTTGGTCGCGCCTTCGCCGTCACGCACGATCAGTTGCGCGAGGGTCTGGGCGACTTCGGTCACCGCGTCGCGCAGCACTGCGTAAGCGGGCGAATCGGTGGAGGTGATCGCCGGCAGGCTCGATTTGCCCGACGCGATCAGGATGAAGGAATCGTTGGTCGACGTGTCGCCGTCGATCGTGATGCAGTTGAACGAGCGGTCTGCCACATGCTTGACCAGCGCGTCGAGCACCGGTTGCGCGACGGTGGCGTCGAACGCGAGGAAGCCGAGCATGGTCGCCATGTTCGGCTTGATCATGCCGGCGCCCTTGCTGATGCCCGTGAGCGTGACCGTATGGCCGTCGATCGTGACCTGGCGCGACGTGGCCTTCGGCAATGTGTCCGTGGTCATGATCGCGTGGGCCGCGTCGTACCAGTTCGCTTCCTTGCGATTCGCCAGCGCGGCCGGCAAACCCGCCTTCAGACGATCCACCGGCAGCGGCTCCAGAATCACCCCCGTCGAAAACGGCAGCACCTGCTCCGGTGCGATCTCCGCGAGACGCGCGAGTTCGACGCAGGTTTCACGCGCGGCCACGAGGCCGGGCTCGCCGGTGCCGGCGTTCGCGTTACCGGTGTTGATCACCAGCGCACGAATCGGCTTGCCGCCTTGACGCACGCGCTCCAGATTCTCGCGGCACACGGTAACCGGCGCGGCGCAAAAACGGTTCTGCGTGAACACGCCGCCTACCGTCGCGCCTTCGCTAACGGAAATGACCAGCACGTCCTTGCGGTTCGGCTTGCGGATATTCGCCTCTGCCCAGCCGAGCGAGACGCCGGCGACGGGATGGAGTTGAGCGGGATCGATCGAAGGGAAATTGACAGCCATGGTCGCGACCTGTCGAAGAAATGCCGGCAAGGTGCCGGCATCGGGGGAAACGGGAACTGGTGGCCCGGCAAGCCGCACCACCGCGAAATCAACGGGCAAACATCGTTCAAAACGACGCGGCGCGCTTAACGCGCGCCGCCTTCGGCATTAAACGATCTTTCCGTGACACTGCTTGTACTTCTTGCCGCTACCGCACGGGCACGGATCGTTACGGCCGACCTTCGGCACGTTGTCCGCGCTGACGTTCGCAGCCACGCCTTGCGACGACGAGCCGTGGCTCATCGCTTCGCCGATCATTGCGGCGGTGGCCGCTTCGGCGGCTGCGGGCGCTGCTGCCGCGGCTTCGGCGAATTCGGCGTGCCGGAACTCGACGTTCTCGAGGTGGCCGCCCTGCTCTTCCAGTTGCTCGGCCGCCTGTTCCAGCTGTTCCGGCGACTGGATCTGCACGTTCATCACCACGCGGGTGACTTCGAGCTTCACGGCGTCGAGCATCGCGGCGAACAGTTCGAACGCCTCGCGTTTGTATTCCTGCTTCGGGTTCTTCTGCGCATAACCACGCAGATGGATGCCCTGCCGCAAGTGATCCAGCGCGGCCAGATGTTCGCGCCAGCTACGGTCCAACGTTTGCAGCATGATCGAACGCTCGAACGCGCTGAACGATTCGCGACCGACCTGCTCGACCTTCGATTCGTACGCTTCGTTGGCGGCGGCTTCGACGGCTTCGAGAATTTCGTCCGCGCTGATCGAGTTCGACTCGTTGATCATTTCCTGGATCGCGAGGTCGAGCTGCCATTCGTTGCGCAGCACTTCTTCGAGCTCGGGCACGTCCCATTGCTCTTCGATGCTGCCGGCCGGCACGAACTGATGAACGATATCGGCAATCACGCCACCGCGCATCGCGCCGATGGTTTCGGTGATGTCGTTCGCTTCGAGCAATTCGTTGCGCTGCTGATAGATCACCTTGCGCTGATCGTTCGACACATCGTCGTATTCGAGCAATTGCTTGCGAACGTCGAAGTTACGCGCTTCGACCTTGCGCTGCGCCGATTCGATCGAGCGCGACACGATGCCCGCTTCGATCGCCTCGCCTTCCGGCATCTTCAGGCGGTCCATGATCGCGCGCACGCGGTCGCCGGCGAAAATGCGCAGCAGCGGATCTTCCAGCGACAGATAGAAGCGCGACGAACCCGGATCGCCCTGACGGCCAGCACGGCCGCGCAACTGGTTGTCGATCCGGCGCGATTCGTGACGCTCGGTGCCGATGATGTGCAGACCGCCCGCAGTCTTCACCTGATCGTGCAGCGCTTGCCATTCGTCGTGCAGCTTCTGGATACGACGTTGTTTTTCGTCGTCGGACAGCGTTTCGTCCTGTTCGATGAACGACGCCTGCTTTTCGGCGTTGCCGCCCAGCACGATGTCGGTGCCGCGACCGGCCATGTTGGTCGCGATCGTGACGCGCTGCGGACGCCCGGCTTCGGCGACGATCTCCGCTTCACGCGCGTGCTGCTTCGCGTTCAGCACCTCGTGCGGCAAGCCGGCCTGCTTCAGCAGATGCGACAGCAATTCCGAGTTTTCGATCGACGTGGTGCCGACCAGCACCGGCTGACCGCGCTCGTAGCATTCGCGGATGTCGCGAATGACGGCGTCGTAGCGTTCCTTCGCGGTCTTGTAGATCTGATCCTGCTTGTCGATCCGCTTCGGCGGACGGTTGGTCGGGATCACGACCGTTTCGAGACCGTAGATCTCGTTGAATTCGTACGCTTCGGTGTCCGCCGTACCGGTCATACCGGCCAGCTTCGCGTACATGCGGAAGTAGTTCTGGAACGTGATCGAAGCGAGCGTCTGGTTCTCGCTCTGGATCTTCACGTGTTCCTTCGCTTCGACCGCCTGGTGCAAGCCGTCCGACCAGCGGCGCCCTGCCATCAGACGACCGGTGAATTCGTCGACGATCACGACTTCGCCGTTCTGCACCACGTAGTGCTGGTCTTTGAAGAACAGCGTGTGCGCGCGCAGCGCCGCGTACACGTGGTGCATCAGCGTGATGTTTTGCGGCGCGTACAGGCTTTCGCCCTCGCCGATCAGGCCCCACTCGGCGAGCAGACGCTCGGCCTTTTCGTGGCCCGATTCCGTCAGGAACACCTGGCGGCCTTTTTCGTCCAGCGTGTAGTCGCCCGCTTTTTCGACGCCCGTGCCGTCGGCCTTCTCTTCGCCGATCTGGCGTTCGAGCAGCGGCGGCAACGCGTTCATGCGCACGTAGAGTTCGGTGTGGTCTTCGGCCTGACCGGAGATGATCAGCGGGGTGCGGGCTTCGTCGATCAGGATCGAGTCGACCTCGTCGACCACCGCAAAATTCAGCGCTCGCTGCACGCGCGCATCGGTCTCGTAGACCATGTTGTCGCGCAGGTAGTCGAAGCCGAATTCGTTGTTGGTGCCGTACGTGATGTCCGCGGCGTACGCTTCCTGCTTGGCGGCGTGATCCATCTGCGAGAGATTGATACCGACCGACAGACCGAGGAAGTTGTACAGGCGCGCCATCCATTCCGCGTCGCGCTGTGCGAGGTAATCGTTGACCGTGACGACGTGCACGCCGCGCCCGGACAGCGCATTCAGGTATACCGGCAGCGTGGCGACGAGCGTCTTGCCTTCGCCGGTGCGCATTTCGCCGATCTTGCCGTAGTGCAGAACCATGCCGCCGATCAACTGCACGTCGAAGTGGCGCATTTTCAGCACCCGCTTGCTCGCTTCGCGGCACACCGCGAAGGCTTCCGGCAGCAGTTTGTCGAGCGATTCGCCGCTCGCGACGCGCTGGCGGAATTCACCCGTTTTGGCGCGCAGTTGATCGTCCGTCAATTGCTCGATCTGCGGCTCGAGCGCATTGATCGCCGCGACGGTCTTTTGATATTGCTTGACTAGCCGCTGGTTGCGGCTGCCAAAAATCTTCTGTAGAAAACCGGTGGTCATCGGATCGGTGTCTGCGTCGCGGCTTCGGCTGGGTTCGCGGCGTGCAGTGATTGCACGTGCGCTCCGGGGTCGGAAGGGCCTCGGCGGCTTAGTCCAAGAGTGAATTCGAATCGGGCATTTTAGCACGCGCCCCCGGCCACGCCTGTGTCAGCGGTGCGACGGCGGCAAGGGGTCCCGAGCCCGTCGCAGCGACCTTTGACGCCAGACAATGAGGCGGGTCCGCATGCATCCCGCACGGTACAATCGCGACGTGAACGCACATGGGGTGCGAACGCGCCGTCACGATAGAACATGAGCCGTATTCCGTCCTTTTCAAGGCCGCCGCCCAAGCAGTTCAACGCGCGCCGTCCGCAGCCGCTCGCCGAGGTGCTCAAGCGCACCGACGCGTTCGCGGCCCTGCGCGCGGGCGTCGAACAGATCGCGGCGCTCGAAAAGGATCTGCGTGAGTTGCTGCCCGATTACCTGGCGACCAGCGTCGAGCCGAGCTTCATCAAGGAGGGTGTGCTGGCACTGTTTGCCGCGCACAACGCGCTCGCGGCGCGGCTGCGGCATCTGGAGCCGCGGCTGCTGGCGGATTTACAGCAGCGCGGCTGGCCGGTGAATTCGCTGAGGATTCGCGTGCGACCGCAAGCTGTGAAGGAGCCGCCGCCGGTCAAACAGGCGCGCATGACGCCGACCGGCGCCGACGCGCTGCATGCGTTGAGCCAGACGCTTGCGCCGTCGCCGTTGCAGGAAGCGCTGGCGAAAATGGCCGCGCGGCATCGGAAGAATCGTTGAGCGATTGAATAGCTGCGCAAAAGCTTTCGCGCAAATAAAAAGCGGCCCATCATGGCCGCTTTTTATTTGTCGCTACGCGTTGTTGTCAAACGCCGCGCCCGGTTCCAGCCTCACGCAAACGCCGTTTGCGTTTCATACGCGAAGCCTCGCGGCGCCTTCTGCGTATCGTCGAACGTGACGATTTCATACGAATCTTCGTGCGCCAGCAATTCGCGCAGCAACGCATTGTTCAGACCGTGACCCGACTTGTATGCATCGTACGACGCCAGCAACGGATGGCCGACCACATACAGATCGCCGATCGCGTCGAGCATCTTGTGCTTCACGAATTCGTCGTCATAACGCAGGCCGTCGTTGTTCAGAATGCGGTATTCGTCCAGCACGATCGCGTTATCCATGCTGCCGCCGCGAGCCAGACCGAGCTCACGCATCATTTCCACTTCATGCGCGAAGCCGAACGTGCGGGCACGCGCGATTTCGCGCACATACGACGTATTGGCGAAATCCACCTCCAGCGCCTGGCCGGTTTTATCCACAGCCGGGTGACGAAAATCGATCGTGAATTTGAGCTTGAAACCGAAATACGGATCGAGACGCGCGAACTTGTCGCCGTCGCGAATTTCGACAGGCTTCGTGACCTTGATGAATTTCTTGGCCGCGTTCTGTTCTTCAATGCCGGCCGACTGGATCAGAAACACGAACGAGCCGGCGCTGCCGTCCATGATCGGAATTTCTTCAGCGGTGACGTCGACATAAAGATTGTCGATACCGAGACCGGCGCACGCGGACATCAAGTGCTCGATCGTCGAAACCCGCGCGCCGTCTTTCTGCAACACGGAAGCGAGACGCGTATCGCCAATCGACATGGCTGACGCGGGAATGTCCACCGGCGTGGCCAGATCCACGCGCGAAAACACGATGCCGGTGTCCGGCGCCGCAGGGCGGAGCGTCAGATCGACTTTGCGGCCGGAGTGCAGGCCGATGCCGACTGTCTTGACGATCGATTTGATAGTGCGCTGCTTCAACATGGTGATCTTCTATTCGATTGAAAATCCCAATCGGGACTTTTTATTCCATAGCGCGAATTATACTCCAATACCCTAAGAAACGCCTTCGTGTACAAAGTATCAGTCTGTTTCGCTGCATTACCCAAATGGGCGTCCGTCAGGGAAAGCGTGACGGGCCGATGCCCGGAACGGAGGCGTTTCCGGTCATCGGCCCGCGTAACGGCCTGTCACAAAAGCGTCGCATCTACCGTTGCCCTGATACAACGAAGCAGCCGGGCAAGGTTTTCAACGCAAGTAACTAGCTCAACGTGGCGAGAATACTCGCTGCATCGCTGACTTCGAATTTGCCGGCAGCCTCGACGTTCAACGTCTTGACCACGCCGTCGTCGACAACCATCGCGTAGCGCTGGGAACGGATTCCCATGCCGCGCGCCGACAAATCCTGCTCCAGTCCGAGCGCCCGCGTGAAAGCCGCACTACCGTCCGCCATCATGCGCACCTTGCCCGAGGTGTGCTGATCACGTCCCCACGCGCCCATCACGAACGCGTCGTTGACGGACACGCACCAGATTTCGTCGACGCCCGCCGCGCGCAACGGCTCGGCGTGCTCGACGTAACCCGGCACATGTTTGGCCGAGCAGGTCGGCGTGAACGCGCCCGGCAATCCGAAGATCACCACGCGTTTGCCCGCCGTCTGCTCGCGCACGTTGAAGCTGTTCGGCCCCAGCGTGCAGCCCGCCCGCGCGTCTTCGACGAATTCGAAGAGCGTCGCGTCGGGCAGCTTTTCACCTGTCTGAATCATGCTCAGTCCTTTGCATCGATGTGAAGCATCGCTCGCACGTTGTCGTGCCGCAGTGAATTTCAGCGTTCGCCCACTTAAAGGGTCCGCCGTTCGGCGACAGTCGCCCAATCCGCTTCGCGAATCCGAAGAGGGCAGTTGTCCTTGCCGCGAATCTGACGATACGCGGCTTGTTCGCCGTTCACCCGCCACGCTCGTGCATTCGTCCGCCAGCGCTGCACTGCTCGACAACCGCAGCGCGGCAACGAAAGCCTGCTCGCGCTCAGTCCGCCTGCTTACGCAGGAACGCCGGAATGTCGTACGTATCGACGCCCTTTTCCTGCAGCGCCTGCACGTGCGAAGCCGCCGTATCGCGCGAGGTGCGCCACACAGCCGGCGTATCCAGCGCGCCGTAATCGGCCGTGCTGGCGTGCGACGTTTGCGGTGCGTAAGCCGCGTGCGTGCTGATCGGCTGGTTGTCGGTGCCGGTGCGCAGCAGCGTCATCGGTGCCGATTGCTGCTTCTTCGCCGCACGGCCCAGACCCGTTGCCACGACCGTCACGCGCAACGCGTCGCCCATCGCATCGTCGTACACCGCGCCGAAGATCACCGTGGCGTCTTCCGCCGCGTAGCTCTTGATCGTGTTCATCACTTCGCGCGTTTCCGACAGACGCAGCGAACGGCTCGACGTGATGTTGACCAGCACGCCACGCGCGCCCGACAGATCCACGCCTTCCAGCAGCGGGCTGGCGACAGCCTGCTCGGCGGCCAGACGCGCGCGATCGACGCCGGCAACCGTCGCCGTGCCCATCATCGCCTTGCCCTGCTCGCCCATTACCGTCTTCACGTCTTCGAAGTCGACGTTCACCAGACCGTCGACGTTGATGATTTCCGCGATGCCGGCAACTGCGTTGTTCAGAACGTCGTCTGCGCACTGGAAGCACTTGTCCATCTCGGCGTCATCGCCCATCACCTCGAACAGCTTGTCGTTCAGAACGACGATCAGCGAGTCGACGTGATCCTCCAGTTGCTGCGAACCGGCTTCTGCCACACGCATGCGCTTGCCGCCTTCGAATTCGAACGGCTTGCTGACCACGCCAACAGTCAAAATACCCATTTCCTTGGCGATCTGCGCGACCACCGGTGCTGCGCCCGTGCCCGTGCCGCCGCCCATGCCGGCGGTGATGAACACCATGTGCGCGCCGCGCAGTGCGTCGGCAATGCGCTCACGTGCTTCTTCGGCTGCCGCGCGGCCCATTTCCGGCTTCGCGCCGGCGCCCAGACCCGTGTTGCCGAGCTGGATCACCGCGGTGGCGCGCGAACGCGACAGCGCCTGCGCGTCCGTGTTCATCACGATGAAGTCGACGCCTTGCACGCCTTTGTTGATCATGTGCTGAACGGCATTGCCGCCAGCGCCACCTACTCCGACCACCTTGATGATGGTGCCGTTCGTTTCGGTTTCCAGCATTTGGAAATCCATGATGCCTCCGTCAAGATAAAAAATTACAGCCACTTCGGCCGTTATTCGGCAGGAGATCGGGCAACCTCCTGTCGCGCGCCGGCCGCCGGCACCAGCGCGTGTTTTCTAAAAATGCTTCGTGTCCCGCCAATTCGTCAGAAGTTGCCGAGGAACCAGTCTTTCATCCGCGTGAAGACCTGGCCCATCGACCCCGACTGCACCGCGACCTTGCGGCCGCGCATCCGTTGCGAGCGCCCTTCGACGAGCAGACCCATCGCCGTCGAATAACGCGGGTTACGCACCACGTCAGCCAGACCGCCCGCGTATTCCGGCACGCCGATGCGCACCGGCTTCAGGAAAATGTCCTCGCCGAGTTCGACCATGCCGAGCATCATCGACGCGCCGCCGGTCAGCACCACGCCGGAGCTCAGCAGTTCCTCGTAACCCGACTCGCGCACCACCTGCTGCACGAGCGAAAACAGTTCTTCGACGCGCGGTTCGACCACCGCCGCCAGCGCCTGGCGCGACAGCGTGCGCGGACCGCGTTCGCCGAGACCCGGCACTTCGATCATTTCATCCGGATCGGCCAACGCCTGCTTCGCGATGCCGTAATCGACCTTGATGTCTTCCGCGTCCGGCGTCGGCGTGCGCAGCGCCATCGCGATGTCGCTGGTGATCTGGTCGCCGGCGATCGGAATCACCGCGGTGTGACGGATCGCGCCTTCGCTGAAGATCGCAATATCTGTCGTGCCGCCGCCGATATCGACCAGCACCACGCCGAGTTCCTTCTCGTCTTCGGTCAGCACCGCGAGCGACGACGCGAGCGGCTGCAGAATCAGATCGTTCACTTCGAGCCCGCAACGGCGCACGCACTTGACGATGTTCTGCGCCGCGCTCACCGCGCCGGTCACGATATGCACCTTCACTTCGAGGCGAATGCCGCTCATGCCGATCGGCTCGCGCACGTCTTCCTGACCGTCGATGATGAATTCCTGCGTCAGGATATGAAGCACCTGCTGATCGGTCGGGATGTTGATCGCCTTGGCGGTCTCGATCACGCGCGCCACATCGGCCTGCGTGACTTCCTTCTCCTTGATCGCCACCATGCCGCTCGAATTGAAGCTGCGGATATGGCTGCCGGCGATCCCGGTGAACACGTTCGTGATCTTGCAATCGGCCATCAGCTCGGCTTCCTCGAGCGCGCGCTGAATGGACTGCACGGTGGCTTCGATGTTCACCACCACGCCTTTCTTGAGCCCCTTCGATTCGCTCTGGCCGAGGCCGATCACCTCGTAGTGACCCTCGCCCTTCAACTCGGCGACGATGGCCACCACCTTCGACGTCCCGATGTCGAGGGCGACCAGCAGATCTTTATAGTCTTTACTCATAGCGTGCTCATTGCGTGTGATGTCCGTTTACTTCTTGCCCTTGTCGGGTTCGCTGATGAAGCGCATGCCAGCGGCACGAATCGCGAAACCGTTCGGATAGCGCAAGTCCGCATACTCGATATCCTTTCCCCACCGTTGCGTCACCGCGTTCCACGCCGCAGTCAGGCGCCGGCTGCGATCCAGCAGCGTGTCCTGATTGCGCTCGCGCCCAAGTTCCACCTGCGTGCCGTTCGACAACTTCACCGTCCACGCGTAACGCGGCGACAGCGTCACTTCGTCAGGCGTCGCGCCCAAAGGCGCAAACCATTTCTGGAAGTCGTGATAACGCGCGACCACCTCTTTCGCCGTACCGTCCGGCCCGTCGAACGCGGGCAACTCGGCTTCGAGCTCGCCCTGGTTCGCGGTGAACAGCTCGCCGTCGGTGCTCACCAGCTGATCGCTGCCCCACGTTCCCAGCGGTTTGTACTCTTCCAGCGTGACAGCCAGCGCGTTCGGCCAGACGCGCCGCACACTCGCGTGACGCACCCACGGCATCTGCTCGAACGCCTGCCGCGCGACGTCGAGATCCACCGTGAAAAAGTTGCCCTTCAGGCGCCCGACTACGCCCGCGCGCACCGTCGGCGAATTGATGTGCTCGGTGTCGCCGTCGATCTGGATTTCGCGCAGCGCGAAATTCGGCCGCTGGATCAGCCAGTAAGCGCCTGCCGCCAGCAGCACGAGCACCAGCAACGCATGCAATGCGTTGGCGGCGAAATTGAGCTGGCGAACGTTGTTCCACATGGTGTTGCTTTCGGGTTGCCCCGCTTAAGTCTTTCGTTAGTCCTCGAGCGTCAGCGCCAACACGCCGACAACCAGTTCCTGATAGCTGATGCCCACCGCCCGCGCCGCTTTCGGCGGCAGCGAGTGATCGGTCATGCCAGGCGCCGTATTCACTTCGAGGAAATACGGGTTGCCGTCTGCGTCCAGCATGAAATCGGCGCGGCCCCAATCGGTGCAGCCGAGCACGTCGAACGCACGGCGCGCCAGCACCTTTAGGCGCTTTTCCTCCTCCGGCGCGATACCGCACGGAATCAGGTACTGCGTGTCGTTAGCGATGTACTTCGCGTGGTAGTCGTAGAACTCGCCGGCCGGCACGATGCGGATCACCGGCAGGTCCAGATCGCCGGCGATGCACGCGGTGTACTCGCCGCCGCCTTCGATGCTCTTTTCCACCACGACGATCCTGTCGTACTTCACCGCTTCGGCCAGCGCCGCCGGCAACGCGTCCGCGCTTTTCACCTTGATCACCGCGACGCTCGACCCTTCGCTCGCCGGCTTCACGAATAGCGGAAGCCCGAGTTTCGCGACGATCTCCGGCGCGCGTGCCGCGTAATCGTCGCCGCGCAGCACGGTTTCGAACGGCGGCGTCGGAATGCCGAGTTGCTGCCACACGAGCTTGGTGCGGAATTTGTCCAGGCCGAGCGCCGAACCCAGCACGCCGCTGCCGTTGTACTTGATGCCGTAGAAATCGAGCGCGCCCTGGATCTGGCCGTTCTCGCCATAGCCGCCGTGCAGCGCGATGAACGCGCGGTCGAAACCTTCTTCCTTCAACTCGGCGAGCGGACGCTCGGACGGGTCGAACGGATGCGCGTCGACGCCGGCGTCGCGCAGCGCTTGCAGCACGAGTCGCCCGGACGTGAGCGACACTTCGCGCTCAGCGGACACACCGCCGAGCAGGACGGCTACCTTGCCGAATTGTTTGGGATCGATGCTGCTCATCTCATGCCTTCGTTTCTTGCGCGAGGCGACCCGGCACACCGCCGATCGAACCCGCGCCCATCGTGATCACCACATCGCCGTCGCGCACCACTGCTGAGAGCGCGTCCGGCACTTCATCCACCGTATCCACGAACACCGGTTCGACCTTGCCCGCCACGCGCAGCGCGCGCGCGAGCGCACGGCCGTCCGCCGCAACGATCGGCGCTTCGCCGGCCGAATAGACTTCGGTTAGCACGAGGGCGTCGACCGTCGACAGCACTTTCACGAAGTCTTCGAAACAGTCGCGCGTGCGCGTGAAGCGGTGCGGCTGGAACGCCAGCACCAGACGCCGGCCGGGAAACGCGCCGCGCGCCGCCGCCACCGTCGCCGCCATCTCGACCGGGTGATGACCGTAGTCGTCGACCAGCGTGTACGCGCCCGCGGCTTTGCCTTCAGTCACCACCGGCACTTCACCGTAGCGCTGGAAGCGCCGGCCCACGCCGTTGAAATCCGCCAGCGCCCGCTGGATGTCGGCGTCTTTCACTTCGAGTTCGGTCGCGATCGCAATCGCAGCCAAAGCGTTCTGCACGTTGTGCTCGCCCGGCAGGTTCAGCACGATGTCGAGCGGCGCCGCGTCTTCGCGCATCGCGGTGAAATGCATGCGGCCGTTGCGCGCTTCGACGTTGACCGCACGCACCTGCGCATCCGGCGCGAGACCGTAGCGGATGATCGGCTTCGACACGAACGGCAGAATTTCCTTCACGTTCGGATCGTCGACGCACAACACCGCGATCCCGTAAAACGGCAGCCGGTGCGTGAACTCGATGAACGCCTGCTTGAGCCGCGCGAAGTCGTGGCCGTAGGTGTCCATGTGATCGGCGTCGATGTTCGTGATGACTTCGATCACCGGGAACAGATTCAGGAACGATGCGTCCGACTCGTCCGCTTCGGCAACGATGAAATCGCCCGTGCCGAGCCGCGCATTCGCGCCCGCGCTGATCAGACGCCCGCCGATCACGAAGGTCGGATCGAGCCCGCCCGCGGCCAGCACGCTCGCCACCAGCGACGTGGTCGTGGTCTTGCCGTGCGTGCCGGCAATCGCGATGCCCTGCTTCAGGCGCATCAACTCCGCGAGCATCACCGCGCGCGGCACGATCGGAATGCGCCGATGACGCGCGGCCAGCACTTCCGGGTTGTCGCTGCGCACGGCCGTCGACACCACCACGGCATTCGCGCCATCGATGTTCTCCGCCGCGTGGCCGATCGCGATCCGCGCGCCGAGCGCGGCGAGGCGATCGGTGACCGCGTTGCTCGACAGATCCGAGCCGCTCACCTGATAGCCGAGATTGACCAGCACCTCCGCGATGCCGCTCATGCCGACACCGCCGATGCCGACAAAGTGAATATGTTTGACGATGTGTTTCATTGCTTTCCTTCTGGGCTCGCGCCCGAAATCGAACCCGCCACGCTCGCGCAAATCTGCGCGACCTGCTCCGTGGCGTCGGGTTTCGCGAGCGAGCGCGAACGCTCTGCCATATCCGCGAGCGTCTCGCGCGTCTGGCTGCGCAACCAGTCGGCGAGTTTTTCCGCCGACAGATCGCGTTGCTGCACGAGCAGCGCCGCGCCGTTGTCGGCGAGGAACGCTGCGTTGGTGGTCTGGTGATCGTCTACCGCATACGGGAACGGCACGAACAACGCCGCCACGCCCACCGCAGAAATCTCCGACACCGTCATCGCGCCCGAACGGCAGATCACCAGATCGGCCTGTTCGTACGCGCTCGTCATATCGTCGATGAACGCGACGAGTTCGACGTCGGCGCCGGCTTGCAAACCGGCTGCCGCGTAGTTCTCGCGCAGCGCATCGATATGCTTTGCGCCCGCCTGATGCACGATGCGCGGACGCTCGTTCGGCGCCAGCAGCGCAACCGCGCGCGGCACCACTTCATTCAAGGCCGCAGCACCGAGACTGCCGCCGACCACCAGTACATTCAACGGACCGCTGCGTTGCGCGTAGCGTGCTTTGGGTGCAATTGCCCGAGCAAGTTCCGCGCGAATCGGATTTCCGGTCCATTCGCCGTGCGGCAACGCGTTCGGGAACGCAACCAGTACGCGTTTGGCGAGTTTCGCGAGCACCTTGTTCGCGAGACCCGCGATCGAATTCTGTTCGTGCAACACCAGCGGGCGACCGCTCAACGCGGTCATCAGGCCAGCCGGAAACGTGATGTAGCCGCCCATGCCGAGCACGACATCCGGCTTCACGCGCCGCAGCACGCCGAGGCTCTGCGAACACGCGCGCAGCAGATTCAGCGGCAGCATCAGCTTGGTCTTCATGCCCTTGCCGCGCACGCCGCCAAAACGCACGTATTCCATCGCGATGCCGTGCTTCGGCACCAGCGTCGCTTCCATTCCTGCGGGGTTGCCGAGCCAGACCACTTTCCAGCCCCACGCCTGCATCAGGTGTGCGACCGCGAGCCCCGGGAACACGTGTCCCCCGGTGCCGCCGGCCATCACCATCAGCGTGCGTTGTGCCGCAGCGGTCATACTTTTCCTCCGCGCATCAACACCCGGTTCTCGTAATCCACCCGCATCAGCACGGCCACCGCCACGCAGTTCAGCAAGATGCCCGAACCGCCGTAGCTCACCAGCGGCAGCGTCAGACCTTTGGTCGGCAGCAAGCCGAGGTTCACGCCCATGTTGATGAAGGTCTGTGCGCCGAACCAGATGCCGACGCCCTTCGCAACCAGACCCGCGAACGTGCGGTCGAGCGCGAGCGCCTGGCGGCCGATCTCGAACGAGCGGCGCACGATCCAGTAGAACATCAGGATCACGACCAGCACGCCGACAAAACCAAGTTCCTCGCCGATCACCGCGAGGATGAAGTCGGTATGCGCTTCCGGCAGATAGTTGAGCTTCTCGACGCTGCCGCCGAGGCCCACGCCGAACCACTCGCCGCGGCCGAACGCGATCAGCGAGTGCGTCAATTGATAGGCCTTGCCCTGCGCGTAACGGTCGTCCCACGGATCGAGGTAAGCGAAGATCCGCTCGCGACGCCACGGCGACGCCCACACCAGCAAGCTGAACGTCCCCACCGCGGTAGCCACGAGGCCGCCGAACAGCTTGCCGTTCACGCCGCCGAGGAACAGTACGCCCATCGCGATCGCGGCGATCACCATGAACGCGCCCATGTCCGGCTCGAGCAGCAGCAGCGCGCCGACGAGACCTACGGCAACCGCCATCGGCAGAAAACCCTTGGCGAAGCTATGCATGTATTCCTGCTTGCGCACCGTATAGTTCGCCGCGTAGATCGTCACGGCGAGCTTCATGATTTCCGACGGCTGCATGTTCGTGATGCCGAGCGGAATCCAGCGGCGCGCGCCGTTCACGCCCTTGCCGACGTGCGGAATCAGCACGATCACCAGCGCGGCCAGCGAGATCAGAAAGAGCTTCGGCGCGTACTTGTCCCAAGTCGAGATCGGAATGCGGAACGACAGGATGCCGACCACGGAGCCCATCACCACGAAAATGAGCTGGCGCACGAGGAACGCGTAATCGCGGTACGACGCGTACTTCGGCGAATCGGGCATCGCGATCGACGCCGAATACACCATCACGACGCCGAGCCCCAGCAACGCGACCACCACCCACAGCAGCGAGTGATCGTAGTCGAGCATCCGCGAGCGCAGCGGGCGCACGCCGTTGACGGCGCTCGCGAGACCGCTGCCGCCGCTGCGGCCCGTGGCACGCGTCGCGCCGCCGCTATCGCCGCTGCCCGCGCGCGAACCGGCGAGGCGCGAACCGAATCGTTCCGACCAGCTCATATCAACGTCCCCCGTTCGGCTGCGATGTCTTCCACCGTGCTGCGAAACACCGCCGCGCGATGCGCATAGTTCTTGAACATGTCGAAGCTCGCGCAGGCCGGCGACAGCAACACAGCGTCGCCCGGTTGCGCGAGCGCGGTTGCGGCGCGCGTCGCTTCTTCGAGCGTCGCGTGATCGGTCATCGCGATGCCCGTGTCCTGGAGCGCTTCGCGAATCCGCGGCGCGTCGCGGCCGATCAGCATCACCGCGCGGCACCAGCGCGTAACGGGTTCGGCGAGCGGATCGAAATCCTGGCCCTTGCCGTCGCCGCCGGCGATCAGCACCGCGCGCTGCGCGAGGCCGTCGAGCGCGGCGACCGTTGCGCCGACATTCGTGCCCTTGCTGTCGTCTACATAATCGACGCCTTCGATCGACGCGATCAACTCCACCCGATGCGGCTCGCCACGGTATTCGCGCAAGCCATGCAACAACGGCGCGCCGGGCAGGCCGACAGCGCGCGTCAATGCGTAAGCCGCCAACGCGTTGGCCGCGTTGTGCAGACCGCGGATACGCAAAGCGTCCGCCGGCATCAGGCGCTTGTACGCGATGCTCGGCACCGCGGCGACTTCATTCTTGCGACGCCGCGTGGGCGCGGGTTCGTCGCTCGCGTCACGGTCGTGCGCTTCGACGAGCCACACCATGCCGTTATCGCGCAGCAATCCGTAATCGCCGACGCTCTTCGGTTCAGTCACGCCGAACGTGATCAGCGCGGCTTCGCTGTCCGCCGCAGGCGTCAGCGCCATCACGCGCGAGTCGTCGCGGTTCAGCACACGCACGGTTTGTGTACCGAAGATGCGGCCCTTCGCAGCAGCGTACGCATCGAGTCCACCGTGCCAGTCGAGGTGATCTTGCGTGATGTTCAACACGGCCGCCGCATCCGGCGTAAACGTATGCGCGGTCTCCAGCTGGAAGCTCGACAACTCCAGCACCCACACGTCGGGCAATGCGGTGTCGTCGATCGATTCCGTGAGCTTGTCGAGCAGCGCCGGGCTGATGTTGCCCGCCACCGCGACCTTCTTGCCCGCGCGTTCGCACAGCAGGCCGGTGAGGCTCGTGGTCGTGGTCTTGCCGTTGGTGCCGGTGATCGCGATCACTTTCGGCGCATAGCCGCTTTCGCCGAGCGTCTTCAACGCTTGCGCGAAGAATTCGAGTTCGCCCCACACGGGGATGCCCTGCTCGCGCGCCGCCGTGATCAGCGGCAGCAGGTCGGCGGCAAGCGGCGACAAACCCGGGCTGATCGCCACGAGTTCAACGCCTTCGAGCAGCACCGGCGCAAACGGACCGCCGACGAAATCGGCGTCGATGCTGTGCGCTTCCAGCGCGGACAGGTTCGGCGGCACCTCGCGCGTATCGGCCACACGCAGCCGACAGCCGTGCCGCGCGCACCAGCGCGCCATCGCGAGACCGGATTCACCCAGTCCCAGCACGAGCACCATCGGCTTTTGCCGATCCCGAAACTTCTCGCCGAACATCGCCTGCTTCCCTTAGAACCTGCTTAACGCAACTTGAGCGTGGACAAACCGAACAGACACAGCATCAACGTGATGATCCAGAAGCGCACCACGACCTGGGTTTCCTTCCATCCCGACAATTCGAAATGGTGATGCAGCGGCGCCATCTTGAAGAGACGCCGCCCTTCGCCGAAACGGCGCTTGGTGAATTTGAACCACGTGACCTGCAACATCACGGAAAGCGTTTCCGCGACGAAAATGCCGCCCATGATGAACAGCACGATTTCCTGACGCACGATCACCGCGACCGTGCCGAGCGCGCCGCCGAGCGCGAGCGCGCCGACGTCGCCCATGAACATCTGCGCCGGGTGCGTGTTGAACCACAGGAATGCGAGCCCTGCCCCGCCCATCGCCGAACAGAAAATCAGCAGTTCGCCCGCGCCGGCGATATGCGGAAACAGCAGGTACTTTGAATAGACCGAGCTGCCCATCACGTACGCAAACACGCCGAGCGACGCGCCGACCAGCACGACCGGCATGATCACGAGGCCGTCGAGGCCGTCGGTGAGATTGACCGCGTTACTCGCGCCGACGATCACCAGATACGTGAGCACGATGAAGCCCCACACGCCGAGCGGATAGCTGATCGATTTGACGAACGGCAGCATCAGGTCGGCGCGCGCGGGCAAGCCCATCGACAACCCGCTCCGCACCCACGCCATAAACAGATCGAACACGCGCACATTGCTCGCTTCGGACACGCTGAACGCGAGATACACCGCGGCGAACAGACCGATCACCGATTGCCAGAAATACTTCTCGCGCGACGACATACCGCGCGGGTCCTTGTAGACCACCTTGCGGTAATCGTCGACCCAGCCGATCACGCCGAAACCGAACGTGACGAGCATCACGATCCAGATGAAACGGTTGGTCAGATCGGCCCACAGCAGCGTCGCCACCGCGATGCCGAGCAGAATCAGCACGCCGCCCATCGTCGGCGTACCCGACTTGACGAGGTGCGATTGCGGGCCGTCTTTACGAACGGCCTGACCGACCTTCATCGCGGTCAGCTTGCGGATCACCGCCGGGCCGCAGACGAGCCCGATCAGCAACGCGGTGATGGTGGCCATCACCGCGCGGAAAGTCAGATAACTGAACACGCGCAAGAAGCTTGCGTCATTCTGCAGCCATTGCGCCAGCGCCAGTAGCATGCTTCGGTCCTTCTATTTCAATGTGCAGCGGGCGCATGGCCCGCTGCGTTGGGTTGTGGACTCGTTACGGCGTCCACCACGCGCTCCATTTGCATGAAGCGCGAGCCTTTCACGAGAAACGTTGCAGCGGCGCCGAAACCGGCCTGCTGCAATTGAGCGACGAGCGCGCCGACGTCGGCGACGTGGTGTGCGCCGGCGCCATACGCGGTGCAGGCGTCACGCGACGCGTCGCCCATTGCGTACAGCGCGTCGACGCCGCGCTCTTTCGCGTACGCACCGATTTCTCGGTGGAACGCCGGACCGTTGTCGCCGACTTCGCCCATGTCGCCCATCACCAGCACGCGCGGCGACGCTTGCGCAGCGAGCACGTCGATCGCGGCGCGCATGGAATCGGGGTTCGCGTTGTACGTGTCGTCGATCACGACGGCGCCGGCAAGCGAGCCGAGCGCCGCTTTCTTCACCTGCAGGCGGCCTTTCACCGCGCCGAACGATTCGAGACCACGCTTGATCGCGTCGAGCGACACGCCGGCGGCCAATGCGGCTGCGGTCGCGGCCAACGCGTTGTGCGCGTTGTGGTCGCCGAGCACTTGCAGCTTCACGTCGACGTGACCTTGCGGTGTGTCGATGCTCAAAACGTTGCCGGTGAACGTACCGGTGACGGCCGCTTCAACGGACTTTTCCGGCGTGTTCAGCGCGAAATCCATGATCCGGTTGCCGGTCGCGGCGACGCGCCAGATGCTCGCGTACGCGTCGTTGGCCGGGAACACGGCGACGCCTTCCGGCGACAACGCGTGAATCACGCTTGCGTGTTCGAGCGCGACTGCTTCGACGGTCGCCATGAATTCCTGATGCTCGCGCTGCGCGTTGTTCACCACGGCAACGGTCGGCTCGGCGATCTTCGCGAGCAACGAGGTTTCACCCGGATGGTTCATCCCGAGTTCGACGACGCCCAGTTGATGCGCGGCGTGCAGACGGAACAGCGTGAGCGGCAACCCGATGTCGTTGTTGAAGTTGCCGGCAGTCGCGAGACGCGCCGGCTCGCCGACCGCAGCGGCGAAAATCGACGCGATCATTTCCTTGACCGTGGTCTTGCCATTGCTGCCCGTCACGGCGACGAGCGGCAACGTGAACTTGCGACGCCAGCCCCGCGCGAGCGCGCCGAGGCCGACGCGCGTATCGGTCACGCGCAAGCTCGGCACGTTCCAGTTTTCCGGCGTACGCGACACCAGCACGGCCGTGACGTTACGCGCGGCAACGTCGGGCAGAAAGTCGTGCGCGTCGAAACGGTCGCCCTTGATCGCGACGAACAGATCGCCCGGACCCGCGCTGCGGCTGTCGGTCGACACGCGTTCGAACGTGACGTCGCCATCGCCCAACACGGTGGCGCCGGAAATCAGCGCGGCGGCTTCACGCAGCGAGAACATGCTCATTCGCCACCTCCGCGTGCCTGCGTCGCGCGTGCGGCCAGCGCGAGGCGAGCGTGATCCTGATCGGAGAAAGCGCGTTTCTTGCCCATGATTTCCTGTGTTGCTTCGTGGCCTTTGCCGGCCAGCAAGACGACGTCTTCACGCGCGGCGCCGCGGATCGCTTGCAGGATCGCGCTCGCGCGGTCTTCGATGCGGCGTGCCTTGGACGCGTCTTTCATACCTGCTGCGGCCTGCTCGATGATCGACAGCGGATCTTCGCCACGCGGGTTGTCGCTCGTGACGACGACGCCGTCGGCGAATTTTTCAGCGATAGCGCCCATCAACGGACGCTTGGTCGCGTCCCGATCGCCGCCGCAGCCGAACATGCAAATCAGTTCGCCTCCGCGCGCGGTGGCAATCGGGCGCAACGCCTCGAGGGTTTTTTCCAGCGCGTCCGGCGTGTGGGCGTAATCGATCACGACGAGCGGTTCGTCGTTCTGCAAACGGCCGCCGAGGCGCTGCATGCGGCCGTTCACCGATTCGAGCTTCGCCAGTTCGGCAAGCGCGACGAAGAACGGCACGCCCGCGGCCAGCAATGCGCCGAGCACGCCGAGCAGATTGCTGACATTGAACGCGCCGAGCGTCTGCACTTCGACTTCGGCGTCGCCCCATTCGGACGTAGTCAGATGAAACGCGGTGCCGGCGGCGGTCGCGCGCACATTCGACGCGAGCAGCAATGCGTCGGCTTGCGGTGCGTCCTGCAACGTGCCGCCGATCCCATACGCGATCGTGCGCGCGTGGCCTTGCGTGCTTTCCAGCAAACGGCGGCCGGCCGCATCGTCGCGATTGATCACGGCGGCGCGCAGGTCCGGCCACGCGAACAGACGCGCCTTCGCGGCCTCGTATGCTTCAAACGTGCCGTGATAGTCGAGGTGGTCTTGCGTGAGATTCGTGAACACGGCGATGTCGAACGCGGTGCCGTTCACGCGGCCCTGATGCAGCGCGTGCGACGACACTTCCATGGCGACCGCCTGCGCACCCGCGTCGCGCAGTTGCGCGAGACTGCGTTGCAATTGCGGCGCGTCGGGCGTCGTGAATCCCGTTTGGACGAGTTGTCCCGGCAGTCCTGTGCCGAGCGTGCCGATGATTGCGCAGCGCGTGCCGAGCGCCGTCAGCGCTGCCGAAATCCATTGGCTGCACGAGGTCTTGCCGTTCGTGCCGGTCACACCGATCGTCAGCATGCCGTCGCTCGGATCCTTGTACCAGGCACTCGCGATCGCACCGGCAAGCTCGTTCAGCGCCGGCACAGCCAGCGTCGTGGCGGGATCGATCACCCCGCTGAAGCCTTCCGTTTGAACCAGCACGGCGGCAGCGCCACGCTCGAGCGCGCCCGCGATGTGCGCACGGTTGTCCGCACCGTCGACCGCGTACGCGAAGAACACGTCGCCGGCCGCGAGCGAGCGCGTATCCGCATGCAGATGCGCGCCTGGCTGCACGTGAGCGTGCAGCCAGTTGAGTGCGTCGGCAATTTGCCGTTGCGCCGGATGCTGGTTACGCAGCGCGCTCATCGCACCACTCCGGGATGGCTTTTCGCGTTAGCCGCGATCGTCATTTTCTTCGCGCCGGCGCTGGTGGACAGCTTCTTCGCCGTCGCCACGGTGGGCGGTGCGCCTGGCGCAGCCGGCGCTGAATCGTCCGACACCACCATCTGCTTGACCGGCATATCCGGCGGCACATTCAGCGAACGCAACGTATCGCCGACGATGGCCGAAAACACCGGCCCCGATACCTGACCGCCAAAGTGGCTGCCGGCCGTCGGTTCGTCGACCGACACGGCCACCACGATGCGCGGATTCGGCATCGGCGCCATGCCGACAAACGACGCGCGGTATTTCGAATGATCGTAGCCATGCGGCCCGTGCTTGTACGCGGTACCGCTCTTGCCGCCGACGCGATAGCCCGGCACGGCCGCATCCGGCGACGTGCCGCCCGGCGCCGTCACGGTTTCGAGCATTGCGCGCACTTCACGGGCGGTAGTCGGCGCGAAAATCTGCGGCCCTACCGCGGGCTGGTCGCCCGGCGAACGGAAAATCGACACCGGCATGATTTCGCCGTCGTGCGCGATCGCGGTATATGCGCGGCCCAACTGGAACAGCGACACCGACAGACCGTAGCCATACGACATGGTGGCCTGCTCGATGCGGCGCCAGCTCTTCCACGGACGCAGACGGCCCGCCGCCGCGCCCGGGAAACCGACCTTCGGCGCCTGGCCGAGACCGATGCTGGTGTACATGTTCCACATCTCTTCCGGCTTGAGCTGCATCGCGATCTTCGTCGCGCCGATGTTGCTCGACTTCTGGATCACGCCGCCCACAGTCAGCACGCCGAAGCCGCTGTCGTCGGTAATCGGCGCGCCGTCGAGCACGAAACGGCCATTGCCCGTATCAACCAGTGTAGTCGGCGTGACGCGATGCAAATCCAGCGCGAGCGATATCGTGAACGGTTTCATGATCGAGCCCGGCTCGAACGTGTCCGTCAGGATGCGATTGCGCAGTTGATCGCCGGTGAGGTGCGAACGGTCGTTCGGGTTGTACGTCGGATAGTTGACCAGCGCGAGCACTTCACCGGTGCGCACGTCGACCACCATCGCCGCGCCGGCTTTCGCCTTGAACTTCTCGACGGCCGCCTTCAGGTTCGTATAGGCGATGTACTGGATCTTGCTGTCGATCGACAGATCCACGTCCTGGCCGTTGTGCGGCACAACCTGCTCGTCCACGTCCTCGATGATGTGGCCCATGCGGTCTTTAATCACGCGACGGCTGCCCGACATGCCGGCGAGCAGCTTCTGGTCGCCGAGTTCGACGCCCTCCTGGCCTTCGTCTTCCACATTGGTGAAGCCGATCAGGTGAGCCGTGATCTCGCCTTCCGGATAGAAGCGCTTGTACTCGTCGCGCGCGTAAATGCCCGGGATATCCAGCGCGGCTACTTTGTCCGCGATGTCGACCGGCACCTGGCGTTTCACGTAGACGAAGTTCTTGTCCTCCGACAGCTTCGCGCGCAGCTCCTTGTTCGTCATGTCGAGCAGCTTGCCGAGCTGGTTCAGCTTGTCGGCGCCGAGGTCGTCCGGTACGGAATCGGGAATCGCCCAGATCGCGCGCACCGGCAGACTCGTGGCCAGCACGAGACCGTTGCGGTCGAGAATCTTGCCGCGCGTGGCCGGCAGTTCGAGCCGGCGCTGATAACGGATTTCGCCCTGCTTCTGATAGAACGCGTTGCCCGGCCCCTGAATCCAGAACGCGCGCGCGGTCAGCGCGACGAACGCCATGAACAGCATGAACACGACGAGTTTCGAGCGCCACATCGGCAGGCGCACCGACAGAATCGGGTTCGCCGAAAACGCCACGCTCTTGCGGGTAGACGATTTTTTCATCGCACACCTCCGCGACGGCTTGCCGCCGGCGCCGACGCCGGACCGGACGTCGGAATCGGCGCATCCTCGGCCTTGACCGCGCCCGGATCGAGCGTCAGATACTGGGTGCGGCCGGTGGTGACCGATTGCATTTTCAGTGAGTCAGTCGCGAGTTGCTCGATGCGCGACGTTTTCGACAGCGCGCTCTGCTGATATTGAAGCTGCGAATAATCCTGCTGCAGCTGGCGCTCCTGCGATTGAGCGCGCTGCAACTGAATGAAGATCTGACGCTGCTGATTGGTTGCATTGACGACAGACAAAGCGCAGCCCATCACGATAATCAGCAGGAAGATATTGAGGCGATTCATGGCGCGATCCGCTCCGCCACACGCATCACGGCAGAACGGGCGCGCGGGTTGGCAGCGACTTCGGCGTCGCCTGCGAACACACGGCCGATGATTTTGAGCGGGGGACTCGGCAGATCGACGGCACGAATCGGCAGACGGCGATCCACCGCCGGCGTACTCGCGTGCGCCTGCATGAATCGTTTGACGATCCGGTCCTCGAGCGAATGAAAGCTGATGACCACCAGCCGCCCCCCTTGCTCCAGCAGCGACAACGCTGCTTCTAAAACGACTTGCAGCTCCGCAAGCTCTTGATTGACGTGAATCCGTATAGCTTGAAAGGTGCGGGTTGCCGGATCCTTGCCCTTCTCACGGGTCTTGACGACGTTAGCCACGATTTGGGCAAGCTCGCCCGTGCTGACGAGAGGCCCAAGACGGTCGGACTCTGCCCGGCGAGCAACAAGCGCCTTTGCAATCTGAAAAGCAAACCGTTCTTCCCCATAATCTCGTATGACCTCCGTCAGTTCCTGCACCGTGGCCCGCGCCAGCCAGTCAGCCGCGGACTCGCCGCGCGTCGGGTCCATCCGCATGTCGAGTGGGCCGTCGGCACGGAAACTGAAGCCCCGTTCCGGGTCGTCGATTTGCGGCGACGACACGCCCAGATCCAGCAAAACACCCGACACCCGCCCTACCCCGCGCTCCGCGATCGCGTCACGCAGTGAAGCAAAACTCTCGTGCACGATGCCGAAGCGCGGATCGGCAATCTGCTGAGCCGTGGCGATGGCAAGCGGGTCTTTGTCGAACGCGATCAGGCGCCCCGACTCTGCCAGCTTCTCCAACACCAGACGGCTGTGACCGCCGCGCCCGAACGTACCGTCCACATAAACGCCGTCCGCGCGTGTAATCAACGCCTCGACCGCCTCTTCCAGCAGCACCGTGCGATGCTGCAATTCGTTTCTCATCGCAGGTGCCATATCTGTAGTCCGCGATCAGAACGTGAAATTCTTTAACGCTTCGGGCATGCCCTCGGCGATCGCTGCCTGTTCCTTTGCTGCGTAAATTTGTGCGTCCCACAACTCGAAGTGACGGCCCATGCCGAGCAGGTTCACTTCTTTTTCCAGCGAGCCGGCCGCGCGCAATTCCGGCGACACGAGCACGCGGCCCGCGCCGTCCATATCGACGTCCATCGCGTTGCCGAGAAAAATGCGCTTCCACCAGGCTGCGTTCATGGGCAGCTTGTCGACCTTGTCGCGGAAGATTTCCCATTCCGGGCGCGGAAAGAGCAACAGGCAGCCGTCCGGGTGCTTGGTGATCGTCACCCGGCCCTCTGCCTGTGTTTGCAGCGCATCCCGATAGCGAGAGGGAATCGACATCCGCCCTTTCGCATCGAGCGTCAGCGCCGACGCCCCTTGGAACACTTCGATCTCCCTGTGCCGACCGGAGTTGGCGCTTTAGCGCGTTACTCCGGTCTCATGCCCGATTCGTGAAAATCTACCCGAAACCGCCCGTGAGATCACACAAAAATACACTTTCTCACACTGTCTCCCACTTTAGAGGAACGCTAAACAGGGGTCAAGGGAGATACACGCTTTTCGAGTGAATTTTGTTTGTTAGAACAAGGACTTAGCGCGACTCCTTCACGTCAGACATAAAACGGAAAACCGTTATAAATGAATGAACTAGTGCAACTTGTGAAGGTGATACGTGAAAAGTGTGGGGGAAACGCGCGGAATGAAAGAGATCGTGAAGCGGGATAAGGAGCGTATCGCGAGTGTTGCGGGGATTTTAGACGGACGGCGCGCGCTGCGCCGTCCCACTTCAGGCGGACGGCAAATGAATGCCGCCGCTCATATATGCCTCATATGTAATAGGCGGTGCGCGTCATGACCTTCGACACTGCGCGCATCAGCGCGCGCGCGGGAAGCGGCAACTCGACGCCGCCGGCATCCATTGCGGATTTGCCGTGCTCTGCTTCATCCACACGCATCTGTTCGACGATGGCGCGCGATTCGCGATCGGCCGTCGGCAACTGGTCCAGATGACTGTCGAGATGCTGCTCGACCTGGCGCTCGGTTTCCGCCATGAAGCCGAGGCTCACGCGATCGCCGAGTCGGCCTGCGGCAAGACCGATCGCGAGCGCGCCGGTGTACCACAACGGATTCAACAGACTCGGACGCGAATCGAGCGCTTCGAGGCGCTTCGCAGTCCACGCGAGATGGTCTTCCTCTTCGATTGCGGCGTGATCAAAAACGGCTCGCAACGACGACGAGCGGGTCGCGAGTTTCTGCGCCTGATACAGCGCTTGCGCGCACACCTCGCCGACATGATTCACACGCATCAAGCCTGCGGAATGAGCGCGCTCCTCCGGCGAAAGTTCGACGGCCTCGGCTGACGATTCTTGCGGAACTGGTAACGGACGACTCATCCGCGACACGCCCGTCATTGAGCGTAAACCCCGATCAAACTCGCTAATCAACTCGTCCAGAAACATTCAGCACTCCCTGATTCGACTTCTGCGGCGCCACGCCAACCGGTCCGCGCGACAAGGCTTTGCGGGGCAAAACCGGCTTCGCGGGCACCGCTGATTCGCATAAATTTGGCGGCCAATTCTGGATTCTAGACCATGTTGCGTAAACGAAACAGGAGCCTTCCAGGCCATCTCCTTTTTCTTTGTGCCATGTATGCCTTTTGTTACATTACGTGCAACTTCTCGCGAAGTTGGACAAGCAAGGCCTCAACGCTAGATAAATATTCGCCTTGTACAAAAGATTCGTAATCCTTGGAGATCATTCGATGAAAAAGTCGCTTCTCGCTCTCGCAGCACTGGGCGCATTTGCAGGCGTCGCGCATGCTCAGAGCAGCGTGACCCTGTACGGTATTATTGATGAAGGCTTCAACATCAACACCAACTCGGGTGGCAAGCACCTGTACAACCTGTCCAGCGGTGTTCTGCAAGGCTCGCGTTTCGGCCTGCGCGGCACGGAAGATCTGGGCGGCGGTCTGAAGGCAATCTTCGTGTTGGAAAACGGCTTTGACGTGAACAACGGCAAGCTGGGTCAAGGCGGCCTGATGTTCGGTCGTCAAGCTTACGTCGGTCTGTCGACCGCCCAGTTCGGTACGGTCACGTTGGGTCGTCAGTACGACTCCGTCGTCGACTACGTCGGTCCGCTGGAAGCCGGCGACCAGTGGGGCGGCTACATCGCTGCTCACCCGGGCGACATCGACAACTTCAACAATGCATACCGCACCAACAACACGGTCAAGTTCACGAGCGCAAACTACGGCGGCCTGACGTTCGGCGGCACGTACAGCTTCGGCGGCCAGTCAGGCAACATCACCGGCAACCAGATCTGGTCGTTGGGCGCTGGCTACAACAACGGTCCGTTGGTCGTGGGCGTTGGTTACTTGAACGCACGTACGCCGGCAGCTTCGGGCGGTCTGTTCAACAACGGTGGCCAGTCGCCGCTGCCGGCAGCAAACGCTGCAGTGACGTCGCCGGTCTATGGCGCTTACACGTCGGCTAACACGTACCAGGTGATCGGTGCGGGTGGTGCGTACACGTTCGGCGCGGCAACGATCGGCTTGACGTACTCGAACATCAAGTTCGGCAACCTCGGCGTGGCATTCGCACAGCCGGCAGTCCGCGGCCAATCGGCTACGTTCAACAACGCCGAACTGAACTTCAAGTATCAGTTGACCCCGGCATTGCTGGTCGGCGCAGCGTATGACTACACGCGCGGCGCGGACATCCAGGGCGCATCGCGCGCTCAGTACCACCAAGGCGCAGTTGGCGTGGACTACTTCCTGTCCAAGCGTACCGACGTGTACGTGACGGGTGTGTACCAACACGCTCTGGGTGAAGTGCTGAATACGGCGGGCACGGGTGTTGTCGATGCAACGGCAGGCATCAACGGCCTGACGGGTTCGTCGAACCAGAACCAGTTCACGGCTCGCGTCGGCATCCGCCACAAGTTCTAATAAGTCGTAAAAAAGCAGTTTGCTTTAAAGGCGCTTTCGGGCGCCTTTTTTTATGGCTTGGCGCGTATCGTGGCTGATCGGCATTGCACTTCATGCCCCAACAGAAAGGCCCGGCAGACTTTCGTCTGACGGGCCTTTCCTGCTTCCTTTGATGAGTTACGCCCTTTCTGCATGCTCCGTGTGGATCGGATCGAAAAGTATTCGCTCCGTTGCCACGCGTTCTTTACCGCACTTAGGCGCGGCCGTCGCGTAGCTCTCGCCGCAAGATCTTGCCGACGTTGCTCTTCGGCAATTCGGTGCGGAACTCGACGATCTTCGGCCGCTTGTAGCCGGTCAATTGCTGTTTGCAATATGCAAAGATGTCCGCGTCCGTCAGTGCCTGGTCTTTTTTTACGACGAAAAGTTTGACCGCTTCACCCGAATGCTGATCCGGCACGCCGACCGCCGCGACTTCGAACACGCCCGGCAGTTTCGCGACCACGTCCTCGATCTCGTTCGGGTAGACGTTGAAGCCCGACACCAGAATCATGTCCTTCTTGCGGTCGACGATCTTGACGAAGCCCCGTTCGTTCATCAGCCCGATGTCGCCGGATTTGAAGAAACCGTCCGCCGTCATGACCTTCACGGTTTCGTCAGGACGATTCCAGTAGCCGGCCATCACCTGCGGACCGCGAATGCAGATCTCGCCCGGCTGGCCGAGCGGAACCTCGTTGTTTTCGTCGTCGCGAATCGAGATTTCCGTCGACGGCAACGGCAAGCCGATCGTTCCGTTGTATTCGGTGATCGTGACCGGATTGCATGTGGCGCTCGGCGACGTTTCCGACAAGCCGTACCCTTCAACAATCGGCGTATGAGTCAGCTCGTACCAACGTTTGGCTACGGCCTCCTGCACCGCCATGCCGCCGGCGTTCGCGGTGAGCAGCTTCGAAAAATCCAGCTTGTGGAAATCTGGGCTATTCAGAAGCGCGTTGTATAACGTGTTGACGGCCGGAATCGTATTGATTGCGTAGCCCTCCAGCGCCTTGATCATCCCGGGGATGTCGCGCGGGTTCGGAATCAGGATGCCGAGACCACCGGTGCGGATCGTCAACAGACCGCAAACAGTCAGCGCAAACACGTGATACAGCGGCAACGCGACAACGGTAATGAATTGGTCGATATCGCTGCGGTTTGCACGCACGGGGTCGAGCCAGATCTCCGATTGCAACACGTTGGCGATCAGGTTCCGATGCAACAGCGTGGCGCCCTTGGCCACACCGGTCGTGCCGCCGGTGTACTGAAGAAACGCGACGTCATCCGGGCCCTGCTTGACGGGCTTGAAAACCTGCCGTCCGCCTTCAGCGACCGCGCTATTGAACTTGACGTGCCCTGGTAGATTCCACGCAGGCACCATCTTCTTCACGCGCCGTACGACGAAGTTCACGAGCGCGCCTTTCACGCCCATCAGATCGCCCATCGCCGCGACGACGACATGCTTCACCGCCGTATTGCGCACAATTGCCTGCAACGTGACGGCAAAATTCTCCAGCAGGATGATCGCTTCCGCGCCGCTGTCCTTGAGTTGATGCTCGAGCTCGCGCGGCGTGTAGAGCGGATTCACGTTCACGACCACGTAACCCGCGCGCAGAATCGCGGCGATCGCGACCGGATACTGCAGCACGTTCGGCATCATGATCGCGACACGCGCACCGCGGGCGAGTCCCTTCGACTGCAACCAGGCGGCCAGCTTGCGCGACAGTGTATCGAGTTCGCCGTAGCTGATCTGCTTGCCCATGCAGACAAAAGCGGGCTTCGTACGGTGCTCCTGGAACGCCTCTTCAAGCAGTTCGGCGACTGACGAGTAACGGCTCGGGTCAATCTCAGCGGGAACGCCGGGCGGATAGGATTTCAGCCAGATTTTGTCCATGCAGCGTCTCCTCCTTTATTTTCGAATGGTCGTGCTAAAAACGCATCGTAGCATGCGGACCTGGTGACTATTCGCTAAAAGCGGCTGGGTTAGACTGCAGCCTCCAACCTTGAGTGGCCGAGGGTTGCGAGGTTTTCGGGGTCGGCGTCAAACGGCTTCGACTTCAACGAGACAGTCGTAAAACGTAGCCGATCCGCCCAGATCGGTGAGCGCCTGGCTGGTGACCTGGTTGGCGTTGCGACCGTCGGGAGCGAGCTTCTTCCACCAGATCGAGAGGCCGACGACGAGCCCCTTGCGGGCCTTGTCGCTGACACGTGCGCGCGCCTGCATCGAGCCGCGATCGTTATAGATGCGAACCAGCTTGCCGTCGACGATGTTTCGCCTCGACGCGTCGGCCGGATGGATGTCGAGATGCGGCTCGCCTTCGGTCGCGCGCAGGCTCTCGATGTTCACGAACGTACTGTTCAGGAAGTTGCGGGCAGGCGGCGAAATCATTGCGAGCGGATAGCGGGCCGCGAGTTCGGGTGCGCCTTCGGCAGATTCGTACGGCGGTAGGTAGTCGGGCAGCGGGTCGAGTCCCATCTGTTCGAGGCGTGCGCTAAAAAACTCGCACTTGCCGGACGGCGTTCGAAAGCCGCCTTCCGCGAATGGGGCGTCGGGCAACTTGAGCTTCGCCCAGCCGATGTTTTTCAACGTGTCCCAGTCAGTGCCTTCCAGCGTCTTGTCTTCCCAGCGGAATGCGGCCCGCGCGACCGCTTCGTCGCTGTCGTAGAGTGCCGGCTCATCGAGTCCCATCTGCCGCGCGATGCCGCGAAAAATCTCCGTGTTCGGGCGAGCGTCACCGACGGGTTTGATCGCGGGCAGATTCACCATCACGTCGGTATGACCGTAGGATTTGTGGACGTCGAGATGTTCGAGTTGCGTTGTTGCGGGCAACAGCAGGTCGGCGTAGTCCGCGGTGTCCGTTTGAAAATGCTCGAGCACGATCGTGAATAGATCCTCGCGCGCGAAACCGGCAGCGACTTTTTCGGAATCCGGCGCGACGGCCACGGGGTTGGAGTTGTAGACAACGATTGCTTCCACTTTCGGGCCGAACGTGGGATCGCCTGGATGCAGCAGCGCGTCGCCGATCGCATTCATATTGATCACGCGCGACGCTTTTGCCGGCCAGCCCGGCATCAGATCCGGCCGCTGCAACGCGTGCGAGTTAACCGGAGCCCATCCGCCCGACGACAACAAAACGCCGCCCGCACGCTCGCGCCACGCGCCAGTCAGCGACGGCAGGCACGCAATCGCGCGCACGGCATTGCCGCCGCCGCGCACTCGCTGCAAACCGTAGTTCAGGCGGATCGCGGCTCTCTTCGTGGTGCCGTAAAGCCGTGCGAGATCGACGATGACCTGCTCGTCGACATCGCAAATTCCAGCCACGCGAGACGGCGGATAACAGAGTGCGCGCGCTTTGAGTTCGTCGAAGCCGAGCGTGTGAGCCGCGATGTAAGCGTGATCGAGCAGATTCTCCGTGATCAGCACGTTGATCATGCCGAGCGCCAACGCGCCGTCGGTGCCCGGCTTCGGCGCGATGTGCTGATGACACTTCTCCGCCGTCAGCGAGCGATAGGGATCGATCGCGATCAAGCGCGCGCCGCGACGCTTGGCCTCCTGCGCGCGGGTCCAGAAATGCAGGTTCGACGCGATAGGATTCGCGCCCCAGATCAGAATGAGCTCGCTCTCGGCAAAAAACTCCGTGTGCATGCCGATGCTCGCGCCGTAGGTGTACTTCAAACCCGCCGCGCCGGCGGCCGCGCAAATCGTGCGGTCCAACTGCGACGCGCCAATCTTGTGGAAGAATCGCTGCGCAATGCTGTCGCCCTGGACGAGGCCCATCGTCCCCGCGTAGCTGTATGGAACGATGGCTTCCGGCGCGCGGCTGGCAATGTCCGACAAACGCGCGGCGGCCAATTCGAGCGCCTCGTCCCAACCAATCGGTTCGAAACGACCCTCGCCTTTGCGGCCGACGCGCTTCATCGGCGTGGTCAGTCGACGCGGATGATGCACGCGGTCGGCATAGCGGCTGACTTTGGCGCAAAGCGCGCCTTGTGTCGATGGATGATCGGGGTCCCCTGTTACCTTGATCGCTCGCCCATCCTGCACCGTGACGCGCATTGCGCAGGTGTCGGGGCAGTCGTGCGGGCAGACCGCGCGGGCGAATTCTGTCGGAGCATTCATTAGTGAGCCGTCTGGCGGGATCGGTGGGCGGGGCAACTTCGAATTTTATACGGTGGCGGGGACCCGGCCCTTGGTGCCTTCAAAAATGGCTTCGGCGTAGAATTGGTTGTCACCGTGCCCGGTGTTATTGCCCCGAGCAATCCCACGCGAAGCAGAACACAAGCGCTCAAACATCCCATCATGAAACTTATTCCCGAAATTCAGGCTGCACACGGAGAAATCCAGACTCTTCGACGAACGATTCATGCACACCCAGAACTGCGTTACGAGGAAACGGCTACCGCGGATCTGGTTGTCCAAAGCCTCGAATCCTGGGGTATCGAGACTCACCGGGGGCTCGGCAAGACTGGCGTGGTTGGCATATTGAAACGGGGCAAAGGCTCGCGCTCGATCGGTCTTCGCGCCGATATGGATGCGCTGCCCATTCAGGAGCTGAATAGCTTCGACCATCGCTCGCAGAACGATGGAAAAATGCACGCCTGCGGCCATGACGGACACACCGCGATGTTGCTTGGCGCAGCCAGACATCTGGCGAGGCACGGCGAGTTCGACGGCACGATCGTGTTCATTTTTCAGCCGGCTGAAGAAGGTGGCGCGGGCGCACAGGCGATGATCGACGACGGCCTGTTCACACGGTTTCCCGTCGACGCGGTGTTCGGAATTCACAACTGGCCGGGAATGCCGGCGGGACACTTCGGCGTCACCGAAGGGCCGATCATGGCCTCCAGCAATGAATTCCGCATTGAAATCAAAGGAGTAGGATCACACGCGGCATTGCCGCACAACGGCCGCGATCCCGTGTTTACTGCGGTGCAGATTGCCAATGGACTGCAAAGCATCATCACCCGGAACAAGAAGCCGCTCGATACGGCGGTGTTGATTCACGCCGGCGATGCAGTCAATGTCGTCCCGAATAACGCATGGATCGCCGGCACCGTTCGCACTTTTACTACCGAGACGCTCGATCTGATTGAAGCGCGTTTGCGCAAGATCGCCGAAAACACTGCCGAGGCTTACGATTGCTCCGTCGATATCCATTTTCATCGCAACTATCCGCCGACCGTTAACAGCGCTGAGGAGGCGCGTTTTGCCGCGTCGGTTATGAAGGAGATTGTGGGGACTGAAAACGTCGACGATGCAGTTGAACCGACGATGGGCGCGGAGGACTTTTCGTTCATGCTGCTCGCGAAGCCCGGTTGCTATGCGTTTCTGGGTAATGGCGACGGCGGCCATCGCGATGCCGGCCACGGTGCAGGCCCTTGCATGCTGCATAACGCAAGCTATGACTTCAACGACGAGCTATTGCCGATTGGTTCGACTTACTGGGTACGGCTGGCGCAGCGGTTTTTGGCGGACGGGCAGTCGAAGGGGAATTGATAGGGGAAGCGGCGGTTTTTTTGCTGCTTTTTCAGACTGGCGTCTTCCGCGCATCAGGACGCCAATACGCAGAATCCCGCTTTCGTGAGCTGGCGGGTTTCGTGTCGCTTTTTGGGAAGGCGCCC